>JBPXJQ010000037.1:0-253690 GCA_051715345.1 Candidatus Blackallbacteria bacterium | reverse complement strand
GCCATAACTATAATTATTGGCGTTTCCGAGAGAAATACTGGCACTGGTGCTTCCTCCCACACTGGGCCAACTCATGGATGCACTCAAGGCGGTTACACTGCAGATACTGCCTCCACAGTCTTGGGGATAATCCTGAATTTTAAAGTTTGCCCCAGCGGGCAGAGGGCCTTTTTGGTAATAGACATCTTGAGGAATCCACGATACGTTGCTCTTGGGGGCGGCGTTGGGCTTTTCTGCGGTTGTGGTTTTCAGGCTGGGAGGTTGTAAATTACAAGAGATTAGCAAGAGCACAAGAATCAAGCCCTTGATGTATGTCTGAATAAGTCTGTCTTTGTCCCAACCTTGCATAAAAGCCCCCAAAGCAGCCAAATTTTCTTAAATATACCTTTAAAGCTGTGGTTGAATCAAAGGGCATTTTGGGCCATAATTCTCATTGGATTGGATTGGATTGGATTGGATTGGAAACAATCTGTGTTTTTTGCCAGAACCTGCAAAATCCAGACAAAAAAAAGGAGAGGCGAACCTCTCCCAGGGATTTCAAGGGATAAAAGACGCAGAAGACGCGTCGACCGATTAATGGAATTGAGCTTCTTCGGTGGAACCCGCCAGGGCCGTGGTGGAGCTGAGCCCCCCCGTGATCACCTGTTGAATTTCATCAAAATAACCGGCACCGACAAAACGCTGATGCTTGACGGCACTAAACCCGTGCTGCTTTTCGAGCGCAAATTCGCGCTCCTGCAGGCGGGAGTAGGCGGCCATGCCTTCGCGGCTGTAAGCTTCGGCCAGCTCAAAAGCGGCTGTATTGAGGGCGTGAAAGCCCGCCAGGGTCACAAACTGGAAGCGGTAGCCCAGTTCACCCAGGTTTTCTTGGAAACGCGCGATTTCTGCTTCAGAGAGGTGGCGCTGCCAATTAAAAGAAGGAGAGCAATTGTAGGCCAGCATTTTGCCCGGATACTGGGCATGAATGGCCTGGGCAAATTCGCGGGCCTCACCCAGATCGGGGGTGGAGGTCTCACACCAGATCAGATCGGCATAAGGGGCATAAGCCAAGCCTCTGGCAATCGCGCAATCGTTGCCACCTTTGAGGCGGAAAAAGCCTTCGCTGGTGCGCTCACCCGTCAAAAAGGGCTGGTCGCGTTCGTCGATATCGCTGGTCAGCAATTGTGCGGCCTGGGCGTCGGTGCGGGCCACGAGCACGGTGGGCACGTTCATCACATCAGCGGCCAGGCGGGCGGCCACGAGTTTGCGGATAAATTCAGAGGTGGGCACCAGCACCTTGCCACCCATATGGCCACATTTTTTTTCTGAGGCCAATTGGTCCTCAAAATGCACCCCAGCGGCGCCCGCTTCGATCAGGGCTTTCATCAGCTCGTGGGCGTTGAGCACGCCGCCAAACCCGGCTTCGGCATCGGCCACAATCGGGGCAAACCAATCGCGGCTGGCCTCTCCCTGCAGGCATTCGATCTGATCTGCTCTTTGTAAGGCATTGTTGAACCGGCGCACCACAGCGGGCACGCTGTCGACGGGATACAGGCTTTGGTCGGGATAGGTTTGGCCTGCGCTATTGGCGTCACCAGCCACCTGCCAGCCACTCAGGTAAATGGCCTGCAGACCCGCTTGCACGTATTGCACAGCCTGGTTGCCTGTTAAAGCGCCCAGGGCGCGCACAAAGGCCTGTTGGTTGATGCGCTGCCAGAGGGTTTCTGCACCATGGCGGGCCAGGGTGTATTCGGGCGTGAGGCTGCCGCGCAAACGCAGCACCTGCTCGGCCGTGTAAGGGCGTTGAATGCCTTTCCAGCGATCACTTTGCCAGGATTTTTCGAGAGCTTGAATGGATTCGGGAGTCATAATTTTTATTCCTTTACAGACGTTGATACGCCAAGAGCGTTAAAAATTCGGGGAAAGTCTCAGCTTGGAGCAATTGCTCAAGCAATTCGGCTGCGGCGGTATAAGCCCCGGCCTGATAGCGTTCGGAACCAATTAAATTGCGGATTTTGGCCAATTCTTCGGGCAGCCAGGCCATCACTTTGGCGGGGTTCATTGCTTCGCCATTGCTGAAGCGGATCTCGGGCCGGTGCAGCCAGAGCCAGAGTTGAGCGCGGGAGATTTCTGCAGTCGCAGCATCTTCCATTAAATTGTTGATTGCCACTGCGCCTTGGCCCTGCAGCCAGGCCGAGAGGTATTGCAAGGCCACGCTGATATTCGTGCGCACACCGGCTTCGCTGATCTGCCCACCCGTTATTTCAAAATTGAGCAGATCGTCTGCGCCAATCGTTGCCTCGGAACGCGATACCTCTTTCTGGTGGGGCTTTGACCCCAAGGCGGCAAATGCCTCTCGGGCCACAGGCACCAGATCGGGGTGGGCCACCCAGGTGCCATCAAAGCCCTGGCTCACTTCGCGCTCTTTATCGGCCCGCACCTGTTTCAGCGCCATTTCGGTGATCTCAAGCTGGCGGCGATTGGGAATAAACGCCGCCATGCCGCCCATGGCATGAGCACCGCGTCTGTGGCAGGTTTGCACAAGCAAATCGCAATAGGCGCGCATAAACGGCACCTGCATGCTGATCTGGGAGCGATCGGGCAGCACAAAGCCCGGGCGGTTGCGGAATTTTTTGATCACGCTGAAGATATAGTCCCAGCGGCCGGCGTTGAGCCCGGCGATGTGTTCGCGCAGGGCATAGAGGATTTCGTCCATTTCAAAGGCCGCCAGAATGGTTTCGATCAGCACAGTGGCTTTGATACTGCCCTGTGGGATGCCGAGCAGATTTTGGGCCCGCACAAAGACGTCGTTCCAGAGCGCGGCCTCTTGATAACTTTCGAGTTTGGGTAAATAAAACCAGGGGCCCCGGCCTTGCTCCAGCAAAGCCTTGGCATTGTGGAAAAAATACAAACCGAAGTCAAAGAGTGAGGCCGAGATGCCTTCGCCATTGACCCTTACATGTTTTTCGTCCAGATGCCAGCCGCGGGGGCGCACCAGCAAAACTGCCGTTTCGGCTTTGAGGCTATAAACTTTTTCTCCACTTTGGTGGCTGAGGCTGCCGCGCACGGCTTGGTAGAGATTGGCCTGGCCCTGTACCATGTTTTCCCAGGTTGGGCTGGAGGCGTCTTCGCAATCGGCCATAAAGACATCTGCACCTGAGTTCAGGGCGTTGATAATCATCTTGGCGTCAATCGGCCCCGTGATTTCCACGTGGCGCTTTTGCAAGGGGGCTGGAATGGGGGCGATTTGCCAATCCCCGGCCCGCAGATCGGCACTTTCTGGCAAAAAGCCGGGCTGTTGGCCGGCATCGATCTGCTTTTGACGCTCTTGGCGCCGGGCCAAAAGGGCCTGACGGCGGGGATTAAATTCGCGTTGCAAGGTGGCGATAAATTCCAGGGCGGCGGGGGTCAAAATCTCGGGTTGGGTATGGGGAACATGGGCGGTGATCTCAAGGCCAGTGGGCAGGCTCAAAACGGGCATGGGGAAATCTCCTTTCAATTATGCGCTGCATCAAACGTAGTCAGAATAACGCCTTTAACTTACAGTGTCCTTACAAACGAATTACAGCCTGCAAAGCTGGGCATGTTATTCTAAACAGATGAGTTATTTAGACGCCCTTGCGGCCCTTGAGCCCTTTTTGCAGCAGGCCTCCCCAGCCGAGGCCCGCGTGCAGTTGTTGGCTTTGCTCGCTGAATATCCCCAGGAGCCGGAACTGCATTACCGTTTGGGGGTGCTCTGCCAAGCTCAGGATTGGCCCGAGGCCCAGAATCACTACCAGGCCGTCTTGGCCCGTTTGCCAGCCCATGCCCCCAGTTTGTTTGGCTTGGGTTTTTTGGCTTTTCGCCAAGCGGCTTATCCACGGGCTGAGGATTATTTTCGCCAGGCCCTGCGCTTTCAGCCGGATTTTGTTTTGGCCCTGGATTATCTTGCCCAGCTCTGTTTGCTCAAAGAGGCACTGTCAGAGGCTGTGGCGCTGTGGGAGCGCTGTTCCCAATTGCAAAACGATCCGCGCTGGCACACCAAATTGACGCTTTATTACCAAAAACTCAAACGCTGGTCAGATGCCTATCGCCATGCCCAGGCCTGGCTGGCAGCGGCTCCCGACAATGCCGATGCCCACAACGAAGCCGGGCTGATCTTGATTCAATTGCGTCAGCCCGAAGCGGCCCGTCGGGCCTTTGAGCAGGCTTTGCAACGGGCCCCTCAATTTGCCGAGGTTTGGACCAATCTGGGGCGTCTGGCCAAAAGCTGTGGCCAGATGAATGCGGCGCTGGAGGCTTACCAACGGGCGGTGGAGACACGGCCCGATTATGCCGAGGGCTGGTACAATCTGGGCATGTTATACGAGGAGAACGGGCAAACCCTGGCTGCTCGCCAGGCTGTTCAGCGGGCCTTGGGCCAACAGCCGATGCTCTTTCGGCCCGCCAAAACCGGCTCGGCCTTTTGGCCCACCCCTGCCAGTGAACGCGCTTTGCTGGCCCTGCGGCAGTCCCTGATCCTGCCCCGTGTCTATGCCGATCAATCTGAAATTGAAACTTACCGCACGCAATTGTTTGAATGTTTAAACGCTTTGCAGGGCATTGCTTTGCAGGTGGCTGTGCCCGAGCGTGAACTGATGGGGCTCACCCCCTTTTATTTGGCCTACCAAGGCCAGAATGACCGCGAGATCAACAGCGCCTTGGCGCGCCTTTTGCAGCCCGTTTTGGATCTGGCTCCCCCCTTGCCGACCTCCCCGCGCGGGCCACTGCGGATTGGGCTGGTTTCCGCTTTTTTTCAGGACCATTCCGTGACCCATTGTTTTGGCTCCATGATTCAGGCTTTGGCTGCTGAGCCGGATTGGGAGGTCACGCTCTTTTTAACCCCGGCTGCCCAGCCCGATGCGGTGACACACACATTGGCGCAAAGGCTCAAGTTGGTTCATTTGCCTGCCAGCTTGGCCGAAGCCCGTCAAACCCTGTTTGAACAGCAGCTCGATCTGCTGATCTATCCCGAACTGGGCATGGACTCTTTCTCCTGGCTTTTGGCTTTTGCCCGTCTGGCCCCGGTGCAAGCGGTCTTGTCGGGGCATCCGGTCACCAGTGGGATTCCCAACGTCGATTATTTTATTTCCCACAGCAGTCTCGAAACCGCCGAGGCCCAGCTTCATTATTCCGAAACCCTGATTACCTTGCCCGGCGTGCCCGTGAACTATACGGCCCCTCCCCGGCGCAGCGCTTCGCGTACGCGGGCTGAACTGGGTCTGTCTGAGTCGGCCCATCTTTACTTTTGCCCGATGACCCTGTTCAAGCTGCACCCAGATTTTGACGCAGTTTTGTCAGAGATTCTGGCCAGCGATCCCTTGGCTGAGATTTTGCTCTTTCAGTATCATCACAGCCTTTTGCACCAAATTTTGCAGGCGCGTTTGCAGCGGCAATTGCCCAGGCCAGATTTTGCTCGGATTCGATTCTTGCCCTGGGCCCGCTGGGAGACCTTTATGGCTCTGCTTGAAAACGCCGATGTGGTACTCGATACGCCCCATTTTGGGGGAGGCAATACCCTGTACATGGCTTTTTCACGCGCTTTGCCCGTGGTCACTTGGCCAGCGCCTTTTCAGCGTGGGCGTGGGGGCACCGGTCTCTACCAAGCGATGGGGCTGGATTTTGGCCTGGCCACAGATTTGGCCGACTATGCCCGCAAAGCTGTGCAATTGGCGAGTGAACCCGAGTGGAGCCGCTTGTGCCGCAATCAATTGGCTGAGCGCCAGCATCAACTTTTTGGTCAAACGCAAAGCACGGCGGCCCTGATTGACTGGGTGCGCAGCTTGAAGCGCGGTTAAAGGTGAATCCGGCCCGGGCCAATCTCTGGAAACTCAGGCTCTATTGGTTTGGCCACAGCTTGGTTTTTGCCTATGTGATCGAGCGGGTCTTTGGTCTGTCGCGGGGCTTAAGTGTGCAGGACATGGTCACTGTCGAAATCTTTTATGCGCTGGCAGCTTTGGTCTTGGAGGTGCCAACTGGGGCTCTGGCCGACCGCTGGAGCCGCAAAAAGACCTTATTGCTCAGCTCTTTTTGTATTTTCTTTGAGTTTTTCTTGTTGATCTTTGCTTATGATCTTTGGGGGTTTTTGGCTTCGGCCCTGGCTGCGGCCCTCGGGGGAGCCCTGGCGAGTGGCACAGCCAATGCCCTGCTCTATGATTCTCTGCTTGAAACAGACGAACAGGGTGACTTTGAGCGCCAATTGGGGCGAATTGGTCTGTGGGAGAGCTTGGCGGGACTGATCGGCGCCTTGGGCGGCGCCTGGGTGGCTGTGCGCTGGGGGTTGACCTCGCCCTATTGGCTCTCGCTGCTGGGGGTGGTGCTGGCCTTTGGCACGGCTTTGAGTCTGCATGAACCGGCCAAACAGGGGGAGCATACCCCCGCAGAGAATATCTGGGCGCATATGGGCGAGGCCCTGACTTTTTTGCGCGGCCAGCCAGTTTTGCAAAAAATTGTGCTCTTGGCGACCTGTTTGGCCGCGGTTTTTGAATATGTTGATGAATACCTGCAAATTTATATGCAGGGTGTGGGCGTGCCTGTGGCATTTTTTGGCCTCTTTTATGCCTGTTATATGGGCGGGGAGGCTGGGTTTCGCAGTTTGGCTTACCGGCTCAAAGAGATCAAACAGCCCCGCTGGCTCTTTGCCGGACTCTTGGGGGGCTTTGCCCTGTTTCTGCTCTGGGCAGCGGCCCTGCGCTCGCTCTGGGGGTTGCTGCCACTGTTTTTGGCCTTGGCCTGTGTCTGGCTGAGTCAACCATTGACCACAGGCTATTTGCACCACCGCACGCCTTCCAGCCACCGCGCCACGGTGGAGTCGTTTGCCCATTTGCTGACCAGTTTATTGGCAGTCGCTGTGGGATTGGCTTTTGGTCAAATTACCACCCGTTGGGATATTTTTAGCGGTTACCGATTTTTGGCCATCGTTTTATTGGGGTTTTTAATTTATTGGGCACTGGCTGCCCGAAATTTACCTGCTTATGCAGCCATTGAGACAAATGATTAAACTTTAGTCGCGAAATTGATAGCGGAGTTGGAGTTGGTTCTGGATTTGCTTGGGACTGGGTTTCCAGACCAATCTGCCGCCAGCGGCATACCAATCGCCGTGGTAACTCTCTTTAAAGTCGCCCTGCAACTTCCAACCGGTGTATTTCTTGCCACCTTCGTGTAATTCCAACTCACCGTGGCCATGGCCCTGCATTTCCAAATCGAGGCCATGCACATGGCCTGAACCTGAGTAGACCAACGGTATTTCCTGAGCTTTGCTCAGATTGAGTTCCGTCTTTGTGGGGCTTGAACAGCCTACCAAGAGGAGCAGACAAACCAAGGCCAAGAGCCGCTGACCCCGTGTAAGCAGACGGAGTGGATGGAGGGCTGTTTGCGCTAAAATCTCAATCATAAGCCTCTTTTTTTGCGGTACAATACCATTATTCCAGTATAGTCTGTTTAAAAACAAGGAAGTAAGATGTCGTCTGTCTCTGAGCCCTTATCTGCATTCGAAACGCCCGCATTCGAAACGTCTTCCCTCGAAATCGCTTCATGGGAAAGCCAACGTGCGCCTGAGCCGGTGGGGGCTTATCCCCACGCCCGGCGCGTGGGCAATTTGCTCTTTTTGTCTGGGTTGGGGCCCCGGCAGCGCGGCAGTAAAACCATTCCCGGTGTTACCCTCGGTTCAAACGGCGAAATTCTGGCTTACGATATCTCGCTCCAATGCCATTCGGTTTTTGCCAATGTGCGCACGGTGCTAGAAGAAGCGGGGGCCCGCTGGGAAGATCTCGTCGATGTCACGGTCTACCTCACCGATATGCAGGCAGATTTTCAGACCTTTAATTCCCTCTGGGCTGAGTATTTTCCCGATCCGGCTACACGCCCCTGCCGCACCACCGTTGAGGTGGGCGCTTTGCCTACGCCGATTGCGATTGAACTCAAATGCCTGGCCGAATTGAAAGCCACCCAAGCCACTCAATCTGTTCAAGGAGCCTCCCATGCTGCCCAACCCGATTAATTTTATGCAGTGGATCGAAGACCACCGCGAATTGCTCAAGCCGCCTGTGGGCAATCAGGTGGTCTGGCAAGACACCGAGTTTATGATCATGGTGGTGGGTGGGCCGAATACGCGCAAAGATTACCATATTAACCAGGGTGAAGAGTTCTTTTACCAGCTCGAAGGGGATATCACCCTCAGAGTGATCGAGCAGGGCCAGCCCCGCGATTTACCGATTCGCCAGGGCGAGATTTTTCTCTTGCCGGGCAATGTGCCGCACTCGCCCCGCCGTCCCGCCCACACCATCGGACTGGTGATCGAGCGCAAGCGCCGGGCTGACGAAATTGATGGCTTTCAGTGGTACTGTGAAAACTGTGGGCACAAGCTCTACGAGGAGTTTTTGCCCGTAACCGATATTGTCAGCCAATTGCCACCTGTCTTTGAGCGTTTTTTTAGCGACCCTGCCCATACCACTTGCAGCCAATGTGGCACAGTCATGGAACGGCCCGTCCCCCCTTCGGAGGAAAAATGAAAATAGATATCCACACCCATATTTTGCCCGAAAAGCTGCCCAATTTTGTCGAAAAATTTGGCTATCCCGGCTTTGTTGAGTTGCACCACCACACACCCGGCAAGGCCCTGATGGTCAAAGGGGGCAAGGTCTTTCGCGAAATCGACAGCAATTGCTGGGACCCCGCTGTGCGCCTATTGGAATGCGATCAACATGCCGTCGATGTACAGGTTTTGTCCACCATTCCGGTTTTGTTTAATTATTGGGCCGTGCCCGAAGACGCACTCGAAGTTTCGCGCTATCTCAACGATCACTTGGCCGAAGTCGTGCGCGAGAACCCCCGCCGTTTTGTGGCCCTGGGCACCTTGCCTTTACAAGAGCCCAAATTGGCCATTGCCGAACTCGAACGCTGCATGACTGAATTGGGGTTTGCCGGGATTGAAATTGGTACCCATGTCAACGATTGGAATCTCGATGAGCCTGCGCTCTTTCCGATTTTAGAGGCCTGCCAAGACCTGGGCGCTGCAGTTTTTGTCCACCCTTGGGACATGCGCGGCGTGAAAAATCTGCAAAAATACTGGCTGCCCTGGTTGGTGGCCATGCCCTTTGAAACCGCTGCCGCGATTTGTTCGCTGATTTTCGGGGGCGTGATGGAGCGTCTGCCCAAGCTGCGTTTGGCTTTTGCCCATGGGGGCGGGTCTTTTCCCTGTTTGGTGGGCCGGATTGAACACGGCTTTCAGGTTCGGCCCGATCTCTGTGCCGTGAACCAAATCCGCAACCCCCGTGAGTATATCCGGCAGTTCTGGGTCGATTCACTGGTGCACGACGCGGGTTCGATGCGCGGCCTATTGGAGATCTTCGGTGAAAACCGAATCATCTTGGGCAGCGATTATCCCTTCCCGCTGGGCGAAGATCATCCCGGCAGCCTGATTGAGTCGATGCCCGAAATTTCGCCTGAACTGCGGGAGAAATTGCTTTTTAGCAATGCCCTGGAGTGGCTCGGCCGCGAATCCCAGCATTTTTGCTGCAATTGAATTATTAAAAAAGATCTAAAATTCTGTAAAGACACGCATCTGCGATCTGTTTTAAGCCTATAAATTGGGGGTATAGAGATCGTATCCCATTTCTTTGGAGTTATTTAAGCTATGTCGAGCGCTGCCGTCCGTGGAACTGGCCCTCTTAATCCCGCTCTTTTGCCAGCGGCCCCTGCTGCTCCGGCCCGTCCCAAATCTGCAACTTCTGCTGCCCCTTCGCCCGCCAGCGCAGCTCCTGCTGGCACGGCTTCCAGCGCCAAAATCAGCAGCGCAGATATGTGCCAGGGCTCTGCCAAAGCGGCCTGCAGCCTCGAAACGCCCGAAGCCTGTGTTGAGCCCTCTACAAGCAAACCCCCCAAGACTTTTTTTATCAACGGCATCCGCACCCCCGAACGCAATGCCAAAGAAACCCAGGCCCTGATTTCCGAGCGCTTGGGCGGTACCCCCGTGGAATTGGTCTACAACCCTACCCACGGTCTGGTGGCTGATGCTGCAGAATCGCTAATGAATATTACCGGCGTGGACACCCAGATCTCCAAAGACATGCAGGGCCGTTTGCGCAAAGCCCTGGATGCCGGTGAAAAGGTACGCGTCTTTGCCCACAGCCAAGGTGCAGCCATTACAGGTGATGCCTTACATGATATCGCCGCGGCCTATAAAAAAGCGGGCAAGTCAGACGCCGATGTGGCCAAAATCATGGCGCGCGTTGAGGTGATCAGCTTTGGGGGCTTTGCCGACAAAGACAGCTTTCCTGAAGGGGTTAAATTTAACCTCAACCGCGAGAAAGACGATTCGATTCCGCAATTGGCGACCTCGTGTTTGGCGATTGGCAAAGATTACCGCGAAGTCTGTGCCGAGCCCAAAAAGGTCAAAAATTGGCTTGATCTCGGTGGCAGCGTTCTCTCGGGCCTCGAAACCACGGGTCGCAATGCTGCTCACAATGCCGGGCAAGCTGTTGTGAGTGCCTATCGCAACAGTGATAAGCTTTGGGATGCCTTTGGCAAAGGCAAGTTCTTCGACAATCTCTTTAAAGGGGATGTCGATACTGCTTGCAGCCAATTTAATGCCAAGAGTTTGGATGCCTATTGTGCCCAGATTGGCAAAGACGTCACCTCAGACCATGTCACCGTGATCTTGGACGCCAAAGGCAAGGCCTCAGCCGGTTATGTAGTCAAATACTTTGATGGTCTGCGTGGGCGCCAAGACAAAGTGGCCTAACTCCACGTTTGTCTCACTTTGCTTTTGGAGCGTTTATTGTTGGGGTTTTCGTTTAGCAGTTCTGAGCGCAATAGCGTGAACGGGGCTGCTTTTGGCCGGGGATCCAAAGTGGACGCTGGGTCATGGTGACAATCAGGGCATTGGTAACGGGGCGGGGGCCGTGTTTGATGCCTTTGTCTGAGACGTAGAGAGAGGTCGAACCGCCGCCATCGAGCCCAAGGGCCTCAACGGCTCCGAGCCGTTTCATAATTTGTGCCAAACGGGTATAAGTCACCCCCCCTTTGCTTTTCCCTTCGGGAAAGACGTTGAGCAGCAGCAATTTCTGATTGTGGGTATAACCCACGGCGCTGCGCGAATTGGGCGCTTTGAGTGAGGCCTGGAGTTTTTCTTGGTAGTAGGTATTGTGAATGCGGCCTTCGTGTACCAAATGTGGGGCACCCGTGATAATCGTGCGAACTTTGCTCCACTCGCTGCTTTTTTCGGCGTGAATGCTGAGCCGTGTGCCAACAGGATAGAGCTTTTGAATTTCTGTTTTGCTTTTGCCGTGGGTCGAGATCACAAAACCATTGCGCGGAATAAAGCTATTGCCCCGTCCGTAACGTGCGATCCGGTTTTTTTCGACAATCACCTCTTGGCCGTATTGATTGGTCTGGGTGTGTTTGCCAAAGCGGGGGGTGTAGACGACCGTCTGTTTGGGTTTGCGCGGCTGGTTGATACCACTGACCAGCTGAAAACGATCTTTTTCGGGAAAATGTAAACCTGTTTTGATCTGGGGAATGCCAATCACAAAGCGGCGATCCGAAGTGATGCCCAGCGAAGTTCTGCGGTGGCGGGAGTCGGCGATGATTTCTCCCTCACGCATGACCAAACCGACAGAACTGGTGATGCGGTTGCCGTGAAAAAAACTGCCGTTGATCGCTGCCACGGCGTTGGTGCGTTCGGCCATGCCACGGATCCGTTCTTCACCACTGGCTTTGCCATGGGCCAGGGCCACGCCGACGATCATGCGTGGGTCTTGCAAATTGATTTCAACCAGGTGTACGCGCAGACTGCGTCCCCGCTCTTGGTCTTTAAAGGAGCGGTATTGTAAGGGCTCTGGTGTGGCGGCTTGCAGTGGTGCAAAGCTGGCAAAGATACCTGCCAAAAGAAAAATAAATAGCTTGTACATGGCTTCCCCCTTTAACTACCATACCTTTTAACGACCAGAATATATAGCGCAGGTATCACAGGTATTGGCTTGTGTGGATGCGTGAATGAAAAATGCTGTTGATATGCCCGAAATAAAGATGACAAGGCTATTATAGCCTGTTTTCTTTCAGCCCTACAAGCTGATCGCAAAGGCCTTTTCCATCGCTGTTTTAAGCTCTGCAAAAGCTGTTTCAAGTCGTGGCCAATCGTGCTCTAATGCTTCCTGATTGTGAGCCAGTGCCGATTGCTCCATGGTTTTGACCAATCTCAGCAGGTGGGAATTGCTGACATTGGAGGTGGCCCCTTTGATTTTATGCAATTGTTGTGCCGCTTGATCGAGATTTCCCGCTTTGAGACTTTGATCCAGATATTCTAATTGGTGGGGGATCTCACTTAAATACAGGGTCACCAACTCGCGGGCCCAATCGGAATCCATCATGACCCTTTCGAGCAGGTATTGAAGATCGAAGGCTTGGCTGGGGACGTTTTCGGGTTGTGGGTTTTCGGCGACCCCATTTTCCGGGCTGGGAAGTTTATCCAGGTATTTTCTCAGGACCATTTCTAATTCTTTGAACAAGAGCGGTTTACTCAGGTAATCGTTCATGCCCGTACTCAGACAGCGCTCACGGGTGCCTTCTTGAATATCTGCAGTCAGGGCCACAATGGGCACTTCTGAATTGAGCACCTCTGCTGTTTGGTTGCGAATTTGCCGTGTGGCTTCAAAGCCATCCATGCCCGGCATTTGGCAGTCCATCAAAACCAAAGCATAGGGAATCGTCGAAAGAGCCAATAAGACCTCTTCGCCACTGGCAACAGCATCGGCCTGATAGCCCAGTTTTTCGAGCATACGCAGGGCCACCAATTGATTGGTGGGATTGTCCTCTGCCACCAAAATACGGCCCTGGCGCTGGGGCCGATTGTGGCCATTTTCCTGTTCTGTGGGCAAAAAAAGCTGCCAGCAGTTGCCGTCTCTGCTGATCAGACTCAAGGCCTCCTCTAAGACGGGTTTGCGTAGGGGTTTGGTCAAACAACCTTTAAATCCCAATTGTTTCAGATTTTCAATCTGGGTATAACCGGTCATGGGGGTTAAAAGCAAGGTCTGGGCGTGAAGCAGATCTGCGTGTTTGCTGAATTGGTGTCCCCACAAGGTGCCTTTGCCGTCAGGCAGGGTCAAATCGAGCAAGACGATGTCAAAAGGGTTGCCTTGACGATTGGCTTGCCAGGCTGTTTCTAAGGCCGCTTCTCCATTGCCGACACTGCTTAATTCGCAGTTCCAGCTTTGGCACCAATTGTATAAGGCCTGATGGGTGGCTTGGCTGGGAGAGGCCAGGAGCAGCCGTTGGCCTGTGAAGGACCTCTCTTTGGTGGACAATGACTGATGGGCAGCTGTTTCAAGTGGAATGCTGAAATAAAAGCAGGCACCTTCACCCACTTGACTGTTTAAATGAAGACTGCCGCCCATTAACTCAACCAATTGTTTGCAAATGGCGAGCCCCAGGCCCGTTCCTCCATATTTGCGCGTGGTCGAACCATCAGCCTGCATAAATGGCGAGAAAATCACATTTTGGCGATCGACGGGAATGCCAATCCCGGTATCTTGGACTTGGAATTCAATCTCTTGTCCTCCGTGCTCGCTTGTGTGCTGGGATGCGCTTTGGGATGTGCTCTGGGATGTGCTCTGAGCAGCCAAAACAATTTGTCCTTGTTTGGTGAATTTAACTGCATTTCCACCCAGATTGAGCAAGACCTGACGCAGGCGGGCGGGATCACCCCGCACCCAGAGGGGAACCTCGGGGGAAATCAAACAAACCAGATCCAGGCCTTTTTCTTGGGCTTTGACCGCCAACATTTCTGCGGTATCTTCCAGCAGGGCATGTAAGTCAAAATCCAACCATTCCAAATCCAGTTTTTGGGCCTCCATTTTTGAGAAATCCAGCAAATCGTTGAGCAGGGTCAAAAGTGATTCTCCACTGCGGTTCACAATACTGGCGTATTGCCGCTGCTCAGTATTTAAATTGCCCTCCAATAAAAGCCCACTCATCCCAATAATGCCATTCATGGGCGTGCGCAATTCGTGGCTGATATTCGCCAAAAATTCACTTTTGGCCTGATTGGCCTGCTGGGCTTCAACAGCCATTGCCTGGGCGCGAAAGCGGCTTTCTTCGAGCTGTGAGTTGGATTCCAGCAGGGCCTCTTCGGCCTGTTTGCGGGCCAGGGTTTGGGCCAGCATATTGGCAAAGGTTTCCAGCACCTGCAGTTCTTCTTTGCGCCAGTGGCGGGTTTGGGTAGCTGAATCAAAACTGATAAACCCTTCCAGGCTGTTTTGCCACACCATGGGTACCACCAGCAAAGCGCGAATACCCATATCTTGCCAGAGCTCTTTTTCACGCCAGGCCTCTGAAGGCAGGGTCTGGACATCGGGTACTTCCAGGATTTTGAACTGTTTGAGTGAAGCCATGCCCCAGGGAAAGAGTTCTACTGAAACCCCCCGCATTTCGTGAAGCATTGAACGCACCCCCTCGGCATGCCATTCGTGGCTGCTGTAGATTTTATTCTGGGTCCTGAGATGAAAGATCAGGGAGCGATCTACACCCAGCAGGCGGCCAATTTCGCCCAGGGCCACATCCAGCGCTGTGTCGATTTCTCCCACCGGCAGGTGAATAAAACGGGTTGAGAGATGGGTGATTAATGAGAGCAACTCAACCTGGTAGTGCAGAATTTTTTCGACCTGCTCCTGTTCGGTAATGTCTTGCAGCAGAACCAATTCAGCCTCTTTTTCAGCAAAGAGCAGGGGGTGGCTGGTGGTTTTTACCAAAATTTGTCTGCCTGTTTGGGTGATATGCCTTTGCAATTCGACATTTTCTTGGTTTCCGGGCTGGGGAATATATGCGCTGCCAGTGGCTCTTTGAATCTGATCCAGCCGAAGTGTGAGAAAGGCCTCCCGGCTCCAGCCATAATGGCTGACAGCGGCTTCATTGACCGCCAAAAAATACTGGCTTTTGCGGTCGTAGATCCACATCGGCAGCGGATTGTTTTCAAAGAGTTGGCGGTAGCGGGTTTCACTCTCACGCAGATCGCGTCGGGCCTGATATTCTTGGGTTATTTCTCGCAGCAAGCAGATATAACCCAGGTGTTTTTCCTTTTGGTAGACGGGTTCTATTTTGAGATCAAAGCCCCGAAAATGGCCTGCGAGGGTTTGGGTCAACTCAGAGTGAAAATTTGACCAGGGCGTGTGTTCCCAAAGGGGTTCGGCGCTTTCCCAGTCACCCAGGCAGAGTTTAATCGGGGTTCCCAGGTTTTTGATGCTCAGACCCAGCTGTCTTTGAGCGGCTGGGTTAAAATCCACCAGCCGTTCCTGGGGGTCGGCAATCAGAACGGCGTCTGATAATTTTTCAAAGAGCAGGGTTCGGGCCAGGGGGGGGAGTTCGAGAAAGTTGAGACGCAGCCCCCAGAGAAACAAGAGACAGCTGATTCCCAGGGCAAACGGTGTGGGATCAATATGCCATGGGCTTTTGCCTGTTAGATAGAGCAGATTTGCCAGCCAGGGGACCAAAGAACCGATTAAGAGCACCACAAAGTTTTGGCGATAAGGGGTTCCGACCTGACGCCAGCTCATAAAAAAAAGCAGATTACTGAACAAAACCGCCAGGCCTGAATAAATTTGAGCAGGCCAATACCAAGGGCCTTTTTCAGACATAAAAACCGGGAAGGGACCCGAGGTATCGACCCAGGTGTAGACATAGAAGAGGTGATGGCTTGAATTGCTATATAACATGAGCAGGATCATGCTCGAAAAACTGAACAAGAGAAGATAGACAGAGGGTCTCAGCCATTGAGAGCGATAGGTGTACGATAGGCTAAAGACGATTAAAAACGTGGGCAAAAAGCTGGTGCCCAGGTATTCCATATAAATCCAAGGCATCATACTTTTAATTTCAAAAGCACAGAGTTCGCCTGCATATCCAGCCGCATAAAGGGTGCTGGCAATTAACAGGGCACTAAAACTCCAAGAACCTGGTTTGCTGCGAAAGCGCCAAGTGCTACCCGCCATACGTAAAAGCAGGATGGCCGTCCCCAGTAAAAACAGGGAAAAATAATTAAAGTACATACCTGTCCTTTGTGTGCTGGCTTCATTTAAAGCCTGTCTGACTCTCTTTTCTATTTTAACTGGCTTTTGTTTGTTTTTGATAAAGCGAGATGGGGGGCGGTTCAGGCAAAATGCGGCCCCCTTGACGATTGCACGCTGCATCACCTATCTTGAAGGTGACGAATAAAAGTGGACCGGGTGATTGCGTGCAGTTTCGGCTGTGCGAGGAAAGTCCGGGCTCCGCAGGGCAGGACGCTGGATAACGACCAGTGGGGGGAACCCCAGGACAGTGCCACAGAAAAAAACCGCCCTAAACGCAGCAGACTGTGAGCAAGATACGCAGCAAATACGTAGCACTGAATACAGCACACACAGACGCAGGGCAAGGGTGCAAAGGTGGTGTAAGAGACCACCGGCAATTGGGTGACCAATTGGCCAGGCAAACCCCGTTCGGAGCAAGGCAAACAGAGATAACGGGCTGCCCGCCCAGGTCTCGGGTATGCTGCTAGAGGTGGTCGGTAACGGCCATCCCAGAGGGATAATCACCCCCTGCCTTCGGGCAGGGACAGAACCCGGCTTATAGGTCCACTTTTATTCTTTCTCTCCAGCTTTTTTCAGGAGTCCCGTCATGCCAACCGCCCTTCATGAACGCGTTCGCGCGGCCCTCAAACAGCATTTGCCCCAGGTGCGCCAGGTCGCATTGGAGATTCACGCCCGTCCCGAACTGCGCTACGAAGAGTTTTATGCCAGTCAGCATTTGGCCGACCATTTGGCGGCAGCGGGTCTGCCTGTGGAAAAGCCCTTTGGCGGACTCGAAACCGCTTTTTGTGCCAAGCTGGGCAATTCCGCAGGCCCACGGGTTGCCATTTTGGCGGAATACGATGCCCTGCCTGAGATTGGCCATGCCTGTGGGCATAATTTAATTGCCACGGCCGCCCTCGGGGCCGGTTTGGCTTTGGCCAGCGTACGAGCAGAGCTGCCGGGTGAGATTTGGATCATGGGTACACCGGCTGAGGAGGGCGGAGGTGGCAAGATCAAATTGATCGAAGCCGGGGCCTTTCAAGGGCTCGACGCAGCGATGATGTTTCACCCCTTTGACCAGCATTTGCTCGGTCTGGATTCGTTGGCCATGCACGTCTTGCAGGTGGATTTTAAGGGGCAGCCCAGCCATGCCGCTGCCGCCCCCTGGGATGGCAAGAGCGCCCTCACTGGCGTGATACAGACCTTTAATTTGGTTGATGCTGCGCGTGTCCATTTTCGCGACGGCACGCGGGTGCATGGGATTATTACCAATGGCGGGCAGGCTGTGAATATCATCCCCGAAACCGCTTCTGCACGTTTCTCCGTGCGGGCCCGCACCGCAAGCTATCTTGATGAGGTGGTCATGCCTCAAGTCATGCGCTGCGCTCAAGCCGCGGCTTTGGCCACGGGCACCGAGGTGACTTTAACGATCGAAAAAGGCTATAAAAACGTGGTCAATAATTGGACGCTGGCCCGGCGCTTTGGCCGGTATTTGCAGGCCCAGGATGCGCCTTTTCTGGAAAGTGATCCCGATTCGGGCATCGGCAGCACAGATATGGGCGATGTCAGCCAAGTGGTGCCTTCGATTCATCCCTATTTGGGTATTTGTGCCAAAGGTGAGAGCCTTTGCCATCAGCACAGCTTTGCTCGGTTCGCAGGCAGTGAACCGGGGCTGGAAACCATGGCCCTGGCAGCTGAAAGTTTGGCCCTCACCGCTCTCGACGTCTTGCTCGACGGGGATTTGCGCGCAGCGGCAAAAGCTGAGTTTGAGGCCCAGCGGGCTTAAGCTTTGCTAACGCAAGACCTGTTCAAAGACGCGCATAAAGCTGCCGCCGAGAATCAGCTGAATGTCTTCGTCGCTGTATTTGCGCTTGCGCAATTCTGCGGTGATGCCCGGGAACTTTGAGGCGTTTTCCAGGCCCACAGGCGGTGCGCTATCGAGTCCATCAAAGTCCGAGCCCAAACCCACATGGGCGGCGCCCACCTGTTTGACGGCGGCATCGATATGGTCTACAACTTTGGCCAAATTGGAGCTGCGGCCCACGTCAATATACGGTGGGTAAAAATAAATGCCCACCGTGCCGCCATTTTTGGCCAATTGTTTGAGCATATCGTTTGTCAGGTTGCGGGCATGGAGCCGCACCGAACGTACGCCAGAGTGGGAGGCAATGACCGGTTGTGTTGAGATTTTGAGTACATCGGCAAAGGCCGCGTCGGAGATATGTGAGACATCCACCAACATGCCGAGTTCATTCATGCGTTTGATTACGTCTTTGCCAAATTTGCTCAGGCCTTTCCAATAGGCCTTTTGGCTGGCACTGTCGGCCAAAAGGGTGTTGGCGCTCCAGGTCGGGCTGAGATAGCGCACGCCCTGTTTGTAAAAATAGTCCACGTTTTTGAGGTCGCTGCCGATTGGTTCCCCCCCTTCCATGCCCATCAGGGCGGCAATTTTGCCCTGGGCGACGATCCGTTGTATATCTGCGTGGCTATAAGCCAAAGCGATCTCTTTGGGGTGAGCGGCGACCTGCTCTTTGATCGATTTGATAATAAAATCGGCATGGCTTTTGGCGATTTTGCGGTAGCGCCAAGGATTGACAAAGACCGAGAAAAAGACCACATCCACGCCGCCCTGTTTGAGTTTGATCAAGTCCACTTGGCCACGCGGATTGTTGCCCAGTTTGGCACGATTTTCGGTAAAGAGCAGTGGGGTTTCGACGTGGGTGTCTACGACCACGGCTTGGGCATGTAAGGTCTTGAGGTCGAGGTCAGAGCTGGGCCGGGGAGTGGGGCTGCTGCTGTCAGTTGGGCTGGCAGAGGGGGTGCCTGATACGCTACCCGATGCGCTACTGGAAGCACTGGGGGAGGGCCTGCGATCCAAAAACATCATGGGCGTGGGGGTGGCCGAGCTATTTGGCCCAGCGGGACTGGCACTGGCTTTGCTGGCATCCGCTTTGAGTTGGGCACGGGCCAAGCGCAGACGCCGATGCCAATCGCTTTCGTTGGGAGGCGGTCCATCGGCACTGCTCTGGCTGGAACGGGAAGATCTTTGCAGTTCGCCTTCTGCGCTCACGACCTGTGGCTCGGGTTGACTGCCTCCGACTTTAATCGACAGTGTTTGCACGGGGGCTGGGCTCTCAAAGGATGTGCGAATCAGGGCTGCGCCGCCCATTAGCATGATCGCGGTCCCAAATAAAATCACTGCTTTGCTGCTCATGGCTGCTCTCCTCTGGCTTCATTTCCACTGCTGGGGGGTGGGAGGGGTTTTTTCCCGACAATAAAGGTATCGTTCCAGCCAAATTCTTCAAAGCCCCCAGCCAAGACTTCAAACCCAGCGTCTTTGAGCACCTGTTCCAGTAAGGGCAAGGGGTAGGGCCGAACATGGGTAATGTCTAGCCAAAAGCCCTCCTGACGCACTGTCGCGTTGCGCCAATTGGGGGTGCGAATGACCAGTAATCCGCCCGGACGCAGGGCTGTTAGGGCATTTTCGATCATGGCAATGGCCCGAGAGCCATCGATATGTTCGATAATGTGGCTGGCATGAATACCGCCCAGACTGTTCTCGCCACAGTCCGCCAGCAGACGCTCGTCGCCTGGCAGGGCCTGGAGTCCGAGTTCGCGGCAGACGTCGACCATGTCCGAATCGGGATCAACGCCAAAGGCGGGTACCTGGGCATCGCGCAGAATCTCAAGAAAAATGCCTGAGCCCGAACCGATGTCTACAACCTCGCCTGGTGCGGCCATAAAATAGGCGGCATAGCGCTCATGCCAAGCTCGCCGGGCTTTGAGTTCATCGCTTTTGTAATCGGAGTGAAAAAGACTGTATTTTTGTTTGCGGCCCTCGCGAGAGGCCTCTTTGCGTTGCAAACGTTCGGCTTTGGCCTGGGCCCGCCGGCTGGGCAGGTCGATCCGGTTATAAAGGGCTGCCAATTGTTTGAGAAAAGCCTGAGCCACATTTTCGGGGTTGTGGGCCTGTAATACGGCAGGTTCGAGCGCCTGAGCCTGTGTCTTTAAAGCCTGTTGGAGGGTGTGGTGGTTGGCCGCTGGGCTCTCTTGCCAGGGCAGACAGCCCCATTGGGATTCAATCAGCTTTGGCTGGGCCAGCACGGTTTTGCTCAAAGCGCGGCCAATCAGGGCCTGGAGTGGATGATAAGGTAGGAGCAGCAACTCGCTGCACTGCAGCAGACCCCGTTGGGATTCGGTATCAAGTGGGCCAATCAGGGTGTGAATATTCAGGCTCTCGGGATCGGCAATCTGGTTCTCTTGGCAGAGGCGTTCGATCTCCGCCAGCAATTGATCTTCAAAGGCCGGTAAAACCTGATCCAATTGCAAAACCAGCACGGCGTCAGGCCAATCCGCTGAGAGGGGAATAAACGCCGCCAAGAGGGCTGATAGGTCGGCCTGTGTTGTTTCGGCCTTGGCTTGCGGGGAAGCCTGCCAAAGCAAGATGCGTTGGCCTGATTCCCATTCCAGGTCGCTGGGAGGGGGGGCTGGGCTTTGCCAGAGGTCCATATCCAGGCACAGGGGCAAGGTCCCTGAATCCGTGGGGAATGTTTTGACCAGCTCTGCCAGGCCTGTTGTGATCCAGCTCCAGCGCTGATCGGCAGAAGCCAAATGGCTGGGCAGCTCAAAGCCGGAGCCCCACCAGAGATTGATACAGGCAGGATCGGGTTTAAATCCGGGGCCTGAATGCAAATAAAAATCGCTCTGCAGCAGGGGTTTGGAGAAAAGTTCGTAGAGTTTGGGATTGTTTAAAACAACGGCCTGGGCTGTATTGCTGCTTTCCAGTTTCAGCTCAAGCTGCTCAGACAGGGGCGTTGCCAAGTCCTGGGCAAGCAGGCTGTCAAAAAAGCAGGTTGGGTCAAAGGCATAACGAAGGGTAAACATGCTTAGTAATTTAACACAATTGGGTATACTGAAACAAAAACTGGGAGGCCAACCATGACGCTGATTCTTGCGATTCCCACTGCCCAAGGCATTGTTTTGGCTTCAGACACGCAATACACCAGTGGTGAGGTGCGTACCACGGGGCCCAAGATTTACCCACTTAATGGCCAATGTGCCTGGGCGGGTGCCGGTGAAATTGCCCTGATTCAGCGCGTACAGGAGGCGATTGAAGCCGCTTCGGCCCGCCATTCCTTGGCCGACCTGCGCGACAGTCTTGCGCGAATGGTGCAACAATCGGTCAGGGCCCTGCTCGAACTCGATGTCTTAACTGAGTTTGTGCAAAGTGATCCCTCGCTTTTGCTTTCGCTGCATCCGGGGGATTTTATTTTTGCTGAATTTAATCAAGGCCAGCCGCGTATGTTACACATTACCAGCAGCGGTACGCCCGAATGGATTTCAAGTCTCTTTGCCAGTGGCAATGGGGCCAATTTTGCCTATGCCCTGATGCAAAAATACCAAACCACTCAACTCAGCTTGGAAAGTGCGAGTTTATTGGCTTTTAAGGTGATCGACGAAACCATTCAGGTCGGGGCTTATGGCCTGGATTACCCCATCGATATCTGGCTGATCCGTGAAACGGGTCTGGCCCGCTTGGAAGAAAAAGAATTGCTTTTATTGGCCGAGGCCACCGAGAATCTGCGCCAAAAAGAAATTCGACTCTTGCGCCAAGTGCCCTTTCAGTTTGAACCGACAAAACCCGCTAAAGAAAACAAGGACAGTAAAAAAGAGCCAAATAGGGGCAAGCTGAAAAAAACCGAAAAAACCGAAAAATCGGGTCCGGTTGTAGGGGCTTAGTTTTTGGAGACGGTTTCGTCGGCAATAACAGATTTTTGCTGAGACTTGAGGCCTGCCAATTCCTGTTTGAGGGATGCGATCTGCTGTTCCAGCGAAGTGATGCGATCGGCTTTGCTGAGCGGTTCTGTGCTGGCGACGTCTTCCTCTTCTTCTTTGTCCGAGGGATGGGCCACTTTGTCCATCACTTTGTGGATATTCTCGGTGCCTTTTTCGAGCAATTCTTTCACGAAGCGGGCCCGCTGATCTTCTGCCAATTCGCCGCGTTTGACCAGTTCATTGACAATCTCATCGAGTTTTTCGCGGGTCAGAGAGGCCAAGCCAATCCCACCGAGCAGGAATTTTTTAATCACCGACTCAATGTTCTGACCTTCTTGGATCAGGCCCTGCAGCACAAATTTATTTAAAAAGAGCTGCTTGGTTTCGAGATTTTCTTGCAAAAAGATCTGGCCGAGAATCTTGGGGGTGATGTCGTGGCCCTGGCTATCGATTACCTGGATATCGTCGCCCTGGCGGATCATATCGGCAATTTCACCCAGGTTAACCGTTTTGCTGGTCTGGGTATCATAGAGTTTGCGGTTATCGTAACGCTTAATGACTCGCACAGTGAGGATTCTCCCTTATTGTCTGGCACAGATTGGTACTATGTTATGCGATCTTTATCACTGACGTCAAACCCAAGCCGTTTCTTTGTAGCCAATTGCCATGGAGTTTGAACAGCCTTTAAGATAGAGAGTCATGTGGTATCAAAATTTACTCGAAGCAAATCAAATTCCCGATCCCCTGCTGCGCTGGGGAATCCGCTATTACAATTCAATGCATCTGCGTCGCCTCGCCAAAGGGGGGGCCGAGGCTCACGAGGCCCGCTTTCAGGCCTTTTTGAAGCAGCTTGAAAAGGCCCCGCTTGCAGCCCTGCCCGAAAAAGCCAACGAACAGCATTACGAGGTGCCCGCCGCTTTTTATCAAAAGGTGCTTGGCCCCCATTTAAAATACAGCTGTGGTTATTGGCCGAGTGGGCAAGAGAGTCTGGCCGAATCTGAAGCCAAAATGTTGGCCCTGACCTGTGAGCGGGCCCAATTGGAGCAACTCAAACCCGGTCAACAGATTTTGGAATTGGGCTGTGGCTGGGGTTCGCTCAGCCTTTACATGGCTGAGCACTTCCCTGAGAACCCGATCACGGCGGTTTCTAATTCTCACAGTCAGCGTGCTTATATCGAAACCCAGGCCCAGAGCCGGGGTTTAACCAACCTGCGTGTGATCACCCAGGACATCAACCAGTTTGAGCCTGAGCAGGGCTTTGATCGGATTGTTTCGGTCGAGATGTTTGAACATCTGCGCAATTATCCCGAACTCTTTCGCCGCTTAGAGCGCTGGCTTTTGCCCGGTGCTTTGCTCTTTGTGCATATTTTTGGCCACCGTACCCATGCCTATCTCTTTGAGGTGGAACACGAGCGGGATTGGATGGCGCGCTATTTTTTTAGCGGCGGGACCATGCCCTCACGGGATTTGCTCTTACATGTCTGTGAGCCGCTCATCGCCCGCAATCTCTGGGTTGTCAATGGCCAGCACTACCAAAAGACCTGCGAGGCCTGGCTGGCCCAAATGGACGCCCAAGAATCGGTCATTCGTCCGATTCTGGCAGCCACCTATGGGGCCGAGCAGACCACCCGTTGGTGGGTCTATTGGCGCGTGTTTATGCTGGCCTGCGCCGAACTCTTTGGCCACAAAGCAGGCCAGGAGTGGCAGGTCTATCATTATTTGTTTGAAAAACCAGGCAGTGTTTAATATGAACACAGCCCCAAAACCACTTCTGGTTTTGGGGCTGAACGCTTTGCTAAGCGCTTAATTCAGCTGACTGATCACACTGTTCATGCGGTGTAGGTGGTTGGCCACTTCGGCCGAGGTCTCATCAATGATCGTCATGATGCCTTTGGCTTCGACCTGTTGGCCCTGCCATTCTTTCTGAAAGCTACCATTCCAACGGCTCCAGGCGTCGTCAAGTTCGCCTTTGATCTGTTGGCGGGCATTGGCATCGATGGTATCAATAAAAGGCCCCTGGGTGGTGAAAAACTGATTGTAGATCAGATTGGCCTTGAGGGCCTCGTTATAGGTGGTGATGCCTTGTTTCTTGGCTTCGTTGAGCAAACTGACGGCCTGATCGCGAAACTCTGTGACACGGGCCATCATCACCTGTTTTTGCTGAGGGTCCATCTTTCCCCATTGGGAATAAACCTGTTCAGCGGTTTCTGCGGCCTGAGCGGCATAATAGCGGGCACCCCAGGTAAAGCGATTGGCTGTTTCGCGGGATTGTTTGGCTGCATCACTGTGGGCGGCAATTAATTGCACTGCCTGTTGGGGAGCCTGCACGGGTTGGGTCTCCTGTTGAAGGATTTCCTGGATATTGGCCATCGCTGGTCCTTCGGGAATGTCTTTGGGCAGGGTAAAAATAATCTTTGCGGGCTCAGCTGGTTTTGTTGGGCCTGCAGGCTGGGACGGCTGCTGGGGTTTGTTGAGATAGTCCACCGGTTTACCGTCGGGGCGGTGAAAGGGTGAAAGGGTGGACTGTTTGTCTCTGAGCAGATTGATATTGGGCTGAATGCCACGGGCCATCGGTTGGGTGCTGACACTGTCTCCACTGAAGCCAGAGGGGGCAGTGGGAGCCTCTCCAGTACGTGCAAAAGGCGACATCGGGGAGCGGTTGGGGGACGCTCCTGGTATAGCGGAATGAGAGGGGGGCTGTTGTACCGAAGGCATAAAATTACCTCTGGATCATGACCCGGCCGAGGATCTGGTCTACCTGATTGAGGTAAGCCGTCACCGTACCAACCGAGCGGGTAAAGACCTCGGGCGCTGCAGGCAGTTTCTTGGAGAAGAAGAGATACTGGCTCTCTTCGACACCCGTCGTCCAGCCTTTCCAGGCCTCTTGAACGCTGCGGTTGGCATCTTGAGCCAAACCGGGCACCTGTGGGAAGCGCGGCAGCAATTCATCCATCGCCAAATTGGCATAGAGGGCTTCGTCGTAAGTGGCTTTGGTGTATTCTTCGGCGCGTTTAAGGGATTCCAGCGCTTGGCTTTTTTTGGATTCCAACTCGCTCAGGGTTTGATTCAATTGCTGAGGAGGCATCCGTCCCTGGCTCTGCTCAATGCGCTGAGCCAAAACAGCCGCTTCTTTGGCAAGACCTTCTGCATGGCGTGATTCTTCTTCAGCGTGGCGGCGGTTGTCCAAGGATTTTTTGGCGTGCAAATCGATGTGGCGGAAAGCGGTGCCAGGATCTTGAACCTGTTGCAAGTCACCAGCCACCACTTGGCGGGCCTGGTTGATATCTGTTCCGGGAGGGGCAGCAGGCATGGAGCTTGGTGGGGGTACGCCCGGTTGCGGCATTCCTGCACCCTGACCCGGCTGCTGTTGTTGGGGTTGCTGGGCTTTGTCTTTGCCAAAGCCAAACATGCCGAAGATGCCTTTGAAGAGTTTGACCACAAGGCTGACGATTGTATTCAGAATTTTGGCGATAATGCTGGTCAGAGAGGTGAAGATATTGGCCATGCCGGTGGCAGCGCCACCAATGGAAGTAGAGGCACCAGAGGCTGCCATGGCTCCCTGGACATAGCCCGTTTGGTGGGGGCCGGTGGGGCGATAGACGTCATTTGCGTAGCCGGGGGCACCATAAGGAACTTGGCCAGAGGGCACATAAGGACCATTTTGATTGCCATAATTGGGGACAGGGGGTCCGTAGGCCTGGTACTGGGGCGAAATATTCACTTTAGAAACCTCCGCATGATCGTGCTCTCTGATCTGACTGATCTATACATAGCCACTTGAGCGTGCTTTCTTGTTTATCTTTAAACAAAAATTAGTAATTTCTTTAGATCTACTTATGTTTTTTTTTGTGTTTTTTTGCTGGGCGTCGGCCGGATCTGCGCCGGAGACGCTTCAACATCGAAACAGTTTCATCGGCGAGTGTATGGCTAAAACCGCCCAGCCACAAACCCACAAACCCCACTCCCACATAAACAGGATTCTGAAAAAAGACGGCTGTCTGCTTGGCGAGGCCAAAACCCTGCTCTGCCAATTGAGCCTGGTCAAGGGCCAGGGCCACACGGGTCAGGGTGGCAAAAAGCAGGGCGACCCAAACCGAAAGGTAGAGCAAACGCGTCAGCACGCCCAGAACCGGTCCGTGCGAAAAAGGGGAACGGTGAGGAACCAGTTTGCGGTAGGGGATCCAAATCCAGCGAAACCAGCCCCAACGCTTATATTGTACACTTTTTGTGTCCAGATCTCCACTAAACATCAAGCCTGCGAACAAAAAGCAGGCAACCAGAAGGGCTGTAACACTCAATTCGTGCGAGATCATCCAACCGATCCAGGCCATTGGCAGGGCCGTGAACCAGGTGATTTTGTCATGGGTTTTACCGCTGGGCACAGGCCGAACTCAATCGCTGCGAAGGCGTTCGACAAAAATGTATTTGCGGTCTTCCAATTCGCGAATGCCCCAGAGAATGGATAGGCGATCGTGGGGCATCACAGCAAAGAGTTGGCCAATGCAGCGTTGACCATCGACCCAGCCAAAAACAGCCTGGGCCAATTTGGAGAAAACCTCGTTTTTGGCGGGTTCGCGAATCAATTCAGGAATATCCCGATCCTGATAATCGGGCCAGAGGGTTTCCATCTCCTGCAGATAATTTTGGGCCTCTGCGATCAGCACTTTCTGATCATAATCCAGGTATTGGCCAGAGCCTTCGGTCGGCGTGCCGGGAATAAATGAAAAATTCCCGCTTTCCCAGGAGAGCAAATCCATCAGCAGCAAATCGCCGCCGAGGTGTTTGCCTTTGATATCCGCGTAATGAATCTGTCCCTGATTAAAACCGATGCTGCCCTGTTGCCAGGCATTCCAGATCAGGCATAAACCATCCACTTGAGCCTGCATGAGGCGTGTCACGGCCTGCATCAGACGAAAGGATTCAAACAGGCGAATGCGGGGCAATATGGCTTGGCTTACAGAGGTGGGGCTGGGTTTTGCTTCGGGATAGGCTTTGTCTAAGACGACCCGAACCATCTGCTGCAATTGGCGGCTGCTGGCAAAGCGGTGTTGGGGAAATTTTTGCATACAGCTCAGAATCAATTGGTTGAGATCGGGGCCAACACTGGGGTTGAGTTGCATCGGAGGGATAGGGTCGCGGCTGAAAATTTCGAGCACGGCGGTGCCAGGGTTGGTGGCATTAAAGGGCATTTTGCCCGTGAACAATTCGTACATCAAAACACCCAGCGAGTACAGATCGCTCTGCGCGGTAATCAAACGGCTGTTTTGAATTTGTTCGGGAGACATATAAGCCACGGTTCCCAAGAGGCTACCATCAATTGTGAGTTGGTTTTGCCCCTCAATTTTGGCAATCCCAAAATCCAGTAATTTGACCTGTTTTCCCGTGATAATCATGACGTTTTCGGGTTTAATGTCCCTGTGAATAATGTGTTTGGAGTGGGAGTATTCTAAGGCATCTAATAATTGTTCGATCCAGAGCAGAATTTCGCGGTGGGAAGGGGCATGTCTGTCGACATATTCTTTTAGGCTCAACCCCTGTAAAAACTCCACCACCATAAAATAATCACTGCCAATTTGCTTAAAATCGTAGACCGACATGATATTGGCATGGCGCAATAATTGCATCGTCAGGGCTTCATTGCGGAAACGCATAATCCGCATTTCGCGATCAGGGCCTGACATCTCTGGTGAAAGAGTGAGATGTTTGACCGCCACTGTCTCACCCGAAGCAATGTCCATGGCTCTAAAAATGGCAGCTGTTGCGCCGCGGCCAATTTCTTCAATCAGAACGTAGCGCCTACTCACCTCAAACCCTGGAGAAATATGCGATGAATACAGGGAATCAGACATGGGTCGAGACAGTTAACAAAGGGGAATTAAACATATTTCTTATTGTACAGGAAGACAAGCAATCTCATGAAGCCTGTCTAAATAAGCGCTGTAACTCACGCAGCATAAACTGATCATCGATCGGCTTGAGCCAAGTTGCCAGGGGTTGGATATCTTTGATGCGGCTGTCTTTGCGCAGAATGTCTGAATTACCCGTTAAAAAAATAACCGGAATATTGTATTTCTGACGCAACAGCAAAGCCGCTTCGACGCCGTTCATCCGGCCTGAAAGGCCAATGTCCATTAATACGCAGTCAGGGGGCGTTCTGGCCGCTGCTGATAGCACTGCTTCGCCACTGTTGACAGTGGCGAGGACCTGATGCCCTTCTTCGATTAAAACGGTTTCCAAAAACATACTGATCACAAAATTGTCTTCGGCCACAATAAATGAATTTATCTGTTTGCGAGGATCCATCACGAAGTGGTTTCCCCCTCTTGAAAAGAGATTTTATAACAGCATCCCCGCTCTTGGGGGAGTTGTTCCAATTTGCCTTGCAATTGTTTTACCAAATTGTGGATCAAACGCAAACCGAGAGACGGGCTCTTTGGCAAGTTCAGTTCGGCAGGCAGGCCGGGCCCATCATCGCTAAAAATCAAACAATAGCCGCCCTGGATCTCTTTGGCCAATTCCACCCGAATACAACCTTCCAAGCGATCCACAAAGGCATGTTTGAGGGCATTGGCGGTGAGCTCATTTAAGATCAATCCCAGCGGGATGGCTGTATCAATTTGAAAGAAGATCTCATCAATCTTTAATTGCAGGCTTATTTTTTGTGCCGGAGAGGTCAGAATCTTCACCATTTGGTCCAAAAGCCGCTGCACATAGTCTTTGTACGGAATATGGCTGAGGTTGTCGGAGTCATACAACATCTCATGTACCATCGCAATGGAGGAGATCCGATGTTGGGTTTGGCGAATGGTTTCAACCGCTTCGGGATTTTTGATATGGTTCATTTGCAGCGCCATTAAAGAGACAATCACCTGCAAATTATTTTTGACCCGGTGGTGAATTTCTTGTAGCAGAATTTCTTTTTCTTGGAGCGAGGCCCGAATTATTTCTTCGCTGACTTTGCGATTAAAAAACAAGGGGGTTTCTGCTGAGCTGTGGTAGGTATCTGTAGCCAAATATTCACTGATACGGTGGGGGGGAGCCATAATAAAGGTGCAGGAAGCATCTCCCCGCGCCCGGCAGGCAATTTCGACGGCTGTCAGCGGTATACCAAAACTGGCTTCACACCAGCCTGATGAATAGGCCGCATTCATAATACACACGGCATCTTGAGAGCGTTGCCCGCGCGAAAGCCAGGAGTCGGCTTCAAAGGAATACGGGTGATGGTATTTGAGAAAATAATTTTCATCGGGGCTGGGATTGCTCTCTGGCAATATTTCGACAAAGCCCCAGCCCGCATAGGCGAAGTGAACAGGGCCAGCTGAGAGCTTTTCAACTGGGTCATGGAGTCCCATTTTGGCATGAAAACATTTGGCGTCGGCAATGCCAAGCACATGCCCGATATCAAAGAGAAAATCCTGCCCCGTCTGAAAGGCTGTTTGCGCATCTCGATCACTGTAGAGATGGCGCAGATAATTAAAAAAATCACAGGACAAGGATGACGCGCGCACCAAAACGTAGCGTTCGTTTTCAACCTCGATTAAACCCTGAGTGGGTTTAAATACCAGATTTTCGAAATAGCGTTGGACGTTGTCTTGGGCCTGTTGGAAAATGGCTGAAAACGGCTCCGGAACGCTGACGGTTGCTCCGATTTCAGCGTGAATCACGGGTTGATACTGCAGATCCTGTATTTCTTGTTCTAAAACGGCGATCCGCGCTAACAATTCTTCCCGTGAAAAATCTGCATAGTCCTGAATTTTTGTGCCCATATTTTTAGGATTATATTTAGGGTTGTTTTAATACTCTGCTTGAATACTCTGTGTTAACAGAAATCTGCCAATCTCATTAGGCCATATTTTGAAGTTAAAAGCAATCTGCCGAAAAAAAGGCAATCCAGTATAATCAAGACTGAGCTTTGCGTTCGTATTTTCGTGGGGAGATCATTCAGGTTTAATTTATGTCAATATCACAAGCTGAAGTCTATTTTCAGGCTGCCCAGGCCCTCCAAGCGCAGGGCAATTTGGATGCGGCTGTCAGCCAATATCAGCAGGCCCTGCAATGCGATCCGCGTTTGGCCGCTGCTTATTTGCAATTGGGTCAGATGCAACAGACCTTGGGACAGCCCGTACAGGCTGTGCAAAACCTCTTAAAATACATCCAATTTCGTCCTGACGAAGTGGATGTGTATGTGGTGATTGGGACTCTATTGCTGTTTTTGAAACAACCAGAACAGGCCCAGCGCTATTTTTTAAAGGCCCTTGAACTTGATCCGACTCATCCCGAGGCGCTGAGTACCTGGCTGACAATTAAAACCGATCACGATCCCGCCAAAATGTTGGATCTTTTGCTGAGTATGGCTCAGTCTCAGCCCGAATTGCGGAGTATTATCGCCTGTCAAGTGGGTCGCATTATGGAGACTATTCATAACAGTCAAGAAGCAGCTAAATGTTATGCTTTTGCCCTCGAAGATCCTCTTTTAATGGAGCGTCAGGCATGGGGATTAAAAAGCCAATTGCTCGTACCTGTGATCTCTCCCGATCGGGCCTATCAAGAAAAATACCTGCAAGGTACCCAAGCCTGGTTGAACCATTGGGAACAGGTCCCTGCACCTGAAACACCCTGGATTTTGCCTGATTTTAGTAATGTGGAGGCCTATTTCTTAAATTGGTTACCCCTTGAAGGCATGGCCTACACCTATCTCAATCCCTACCGTGAGCGTCAGCGTTTGGGGGCGATTCTCAAGCGCTGGCTGCCGGTCTTGCCTCAGACCAGCCGGACGGTTTTGCGCCCAGAGCGCCGCCGGGTTGGGTTTGTGCTTGGGCCCTCAGGCGCAGTTTTGAATTTTATGGTGGGTCTCTTGCAGCGTTTGCCTCCGGCTGATCTGGATGTGCATATTTTGCACACCCACCGCATCAGCGCTGCCCATTTTTCCAAAGAGCAGCTGCGCCCAGAATTTAACTACCATTTGCTGGCTGATGATTTGGCTGCGGCCTATCATCAGGTTTTAGCCTTGGATTTGGATATTCTCTATTTGACCGAGCCCAATGCTCAGCAGCCCCTGCAATCTCTGCTTTCATCCTTTCGCCTGGCCCCGGTTCAGGTCACTTCTTGGTTGAGTTCAGGCAGTACAGGCCAGCCTGAAATGGATTACTTTCTCTCTTCTCATGTGCTTGAACAAGCTGAAAATCCCCAGCGTTTTTATAGCGAGCAACTGGTTTTGCACCAAACTATTCCGACTTATTTCTTTCGGCCCGAAACAGTCAACACTTATACCCGTGCGGATTATGGCTTGCCTGAAGCGGACCATTTGTATATTTGTCCCCATGTGATGAACAAAATCCAGCCCGATTTGGACACGCTTTTTGAAGGCATTTTGCGCCAAGACCCGCTGGGCCATCTGGTTTTGCTCACCAATCCCGACAATCGCCACTACCAGCGGATTTTGTTGCAGCGCTTTGAAAATACGTTTCCCGACCTGATGTCTAGGATTTGGTTTTTGCCCTATCTCAAGCCGCAAGAGTATTTGAATTTATTGACACTGGGCGACGTGATGCTCGACCCACTCTATTTTGGGGGCGGTACCACGACCTATGAAGCCCTCTCAGCAGGGATTCCAATTATCACTTGGCCTGCCGATCGCCTGCATGGGCGGATTACCCATGCCTGTTATCTCAAAATGGGCCTGTCGGATTGTGTTGCACATTCTGCCGAGGACTATATTCAAAAAGCTGTTGCGATCGCCTCAGACCCCGCACTCAATCAACGCACGCGCACGCAGATTCTGGCTCAGGCACCGCTGATCTTTGAAGAAGATCTTGCCGTGGACGAACTGATTGCTTTTTTATGCCAAGTAGAGGTGCGCGCCCGAAAGACGGCAACCTGACTGTAGACAGTGCCAGAGGGCTTAGTTTTGTACAGGGGCTTCCTGTGGAAAATGCAGGATCACGGTTGTGCCTGCGCCCGCTTCGGAGTCGATCGTCATACTGCCTCCCAGGACCGAGCTGACGAGGTTATCAACAATCGCCAGTCCCATGCCACTATAGCCTTCCTGTTTGCGGGTCGAGAAAAACGGGGAGCACACCTGGGGCAAAATCTCAGGGGCCATACCCAGTCCAAAATCCTGCACGCGCAAGACAAACCGTGAATCTTCAAAGTCCAGAATCAAGCGCACGGGTTCATCATCTGAGAGCGGATACGCATGGGCCTCACAATTATTGAGCAAATGCATCAGGGCTTCTGCCAATTGGGCCGGGTACCCCTGCCAAATTTGACTGGCGGCATCAGCTGAGACATGGAGTTCGAGCGGCAGTCGGCGCAAACTGGTCACCCGGTACAATTCCTGCAGGCGGCTCCAAAATTGGGGCCAATTGACGGCTTGGCGGCGGGAGAGCACCTCGGCAGGGGCCACAGATTGCAGCGATTGTACCAACATCAGGGCGCGTCCGAGTAAGCTGCGAATATCTTCACAGGCTTCTTGTTTGGCTTCGGGCAGGCCGATCAGGAGCTTTTCGAGCTGGCTTTGGGCTTCGACCAGGGGCACTGCAACCTCTTGGGAGAGGCCTTGGACCATGCGGGTAATGGTCTGACGCTGAACCCGCCCCATTTCCAATTGCAGGGTTTGCTTTTGCAATTGCTCTTGAAAGAGGTGGTGATTTACCCCGCGTACCTTTTGGCTGATGGCGCCAATTACTTGCGAGAGCAATTCGGGCGAGGCCGCCAATTGGCGGAAAAAAGCATCGCGGTTGAGAGCAAAGAGTTGGCAGGGGCTTAAAGTGACGGCTGTAGCGGTGCGTAGGCCCCCTTCGGCCAGGGCCAATTCGCCAAAAAATTCTCCGGCAGTTAAGGTGGCCAGGGGGGCATCTTCGCCCTGGTCGTTGCGGGCCAGAATGGAGACCTCACCGGTCAGGATCAGGTAGAGGGCATCACCAGGATCATCTTCGCGAAAGAGCAGGTGATCTGCTTCATGGTTGATCACAGCACCACTGTCGACCAGCGATTTTAAGGTCTCGAAGGGAAGATTCTGAAAAAAGGGAATTTTATGAAGCAATCCATACAATAATTCCATGGTTAAGCCCCTGCAAAAGAATTGAAGGTCGATAGACCTCTTTCAATTGTAGGCCCAAGCGCAACAGGATGCAAATTCAGATTTTTTCGAGACAGAGCACAGGCAATTTGCCACTGCGCAGATCGCTGAGAAAAGAGATGGCGGTGCGGTCGAGATCGATCTCGCCGCCTTTTTGCAAGAAGTTGCGCTGCCGGCCGATCTCTGGCAGGTAGATCGGCTCTTGGCCGAAGGCCTTTTGCAAATAACCCGGAAACTCCGTGTGTAAAAGTTGCAGGCCGAGTTCGGCCAGTTGCACGGGCGGGGCTGAGTGTTCACTGACTGAACCAATCAGGGCCAATTTGAGGGCCACATGCTGGTCTTCGAGTTTGGGGGGAATGACCCCCGGACTGTCGAGCAATTCCAGGTCTTTGGCAATACTCACCCATTGCATGCTTTTGGTCACGCCGGGTTTGTCACCCACTTTCATCGAGCGCTTGTTGATCAGGGCATTGATCAGGGTCGATTTGCCCACATTGGGCAGCCCCATGATCAAGGTGCGCAATTTGCGGGGGATGCGTCCCCGCTGTTTCATCTTGGCAGACAGCGTGGCATGAAAGAGCCCCAGCTCTTTGCGCAATTCCTGCACGCCCTCACGGCCCGGAATATTCAGGGCCACTGCCGGGAAGCCCTTTTCGCGCCAATAGGCCAAAGCCGCTTCAAGGCTCTCTTGCGGAGCCAGATCGGATTTGTTGATGGCCATGATGCGGGGTTTTTGCCCGAGCAATTCATCGACAAAGGGAAAATGACTGCTTTTGGGCAGACGGGCATCCACCAATTCAACCACACAGTCGACGAGGGTCAGTTTTTCTTTGAGTTGGCGTTGGGCCTTGGCAATATGCCCAGGGTACCATTGAATCAAGCGGTCTTCGGTGGTCATGAATTTTTCTGGTTTCTGTGGGTTTAGTGGGGAGCGATTTCAACAAAACTCATCTCGTTGCGGATCAGCGGGTGCATTTGCTGGCCACGCACATAGGGCTGAACGAGTTTGTATTCGACATTGGTGTACAAGAAGATCCAGGGGGCATCTTCGATGATCATGCTCTCAGCGTCTTGGTAGAGTTTTTCACGTTCAGACCAGTTGACGGTGGTGCGGGCTTTGTTGACCAAGGTGTCAAAGGTTGGGTTTTTATACCGGGTCACGTTATCCTGGCCAATGTTTTTGCTGTTAAACAGGGTCCAGAGATAATTGTCGGGATCGGGATAATCTGCGGCCCAGCCGAATCTGAAAAAAGTTGCTTCGTTGCGTTTGATCTTTTCGATATACGAGGCCCATTCCATCGATTTGACCTCGATATCTACACCTAAATCGCGCAAATCGGCCTGGACGGCGGCACCCAACATGGCATAAATTGCGCTCTGGTTGTGCCAAAAAGTCACTTTTAACGGCTTGCCATTTTTGTCGAGAATGCCGTCACCGTTGCTATCGGTCCAACCCGCTTGGGCCATCATCGCTTTGGCTTTGTTCAAATCATAAGGGTAGGGAATGGCGCGGTCGGGTTTAAAAGCCGGAAAACCATTGGGCAATACGCCACGCGCTGGAATTCCGCGCCCGTTGCGTACCACATCGATGATCTTGCGTTTATTCACGGCAAAATTAAAGGCCTGGCGCACGGTTTTGTCTTTAAAGGGCTCGGATTGGGTGTCCATGCCCAGATACTGAATGGTCCACTCTTTGTCTTTGATCACGTTGGACTGGGCCGGATCATTCAGGCTTTCGATTTTGCGAATCGCTTTGTTGCCGAGTTTGTTCCAGTGCGGATCGGTCAGGATGCGGTCAAAACTGGCGGCGGGAATCGGGGGCTCGAGATGCTCCAATTCGCCGTTTTCAAACCAGAGCAGGCGGATATCTTCGCTGGGCACGATATAAAAACGCAGTTCGTCGAGTTTGGGAATGCCAGGCTCAAAGAAATTCGGGTTTTTGACCAGCACCAATTTTTGGTTGGACTTCCACTCTTTGAGCATAAAGGGGCCTGTGCCGGTGGCGTGAAAAGAAAATTGATCTTTCCATTTTTTGACCTCGTTTTGAGGCACCACGTAATAATAAGACATTGCGAGCACGTGGAGAGCAAAGGGAATGACGTCTTTAAGGGTGATTGAAACGGTGTGTTCATCAATGACCTTGACGCTGTCAAGATGGACTTCTTGGCCTGCTTGGCAGGCCTTTTGGTAGGCTTCGAGCCCGGCCAATGAAAGTCCATCGAGGGTCCACATGCCTTTGGAGGCATTGCGGGGATCCGCCAGGCGCTCAATCGAAAATTTGACGTCTGAAGCGGTGAATGCGTCGCCATTGTGAAATTTGACGCCTTTGCGCAGTTGAAAGGTATAAGTTTTGCCATCGGGCGAAATTTTCCAGGACTCTGCCAGATCGGGCACCAGATCTGAGAGTTTTTGATTGGGGCCCGTGATCCGGGGACGGTAGCGCACAAGACCGTTGTAAATATTGTGGCCGACATCGTGGGACTGGGTATCGCCGATTTGAATCGGGTCAAGTGACGGCACATCCCCTTCAAAGGCACTGCGGTAGACTTTTTTATTGCTGTCGGGAGGGCGGCAGGCGCTCAGCGGAGAGAGCAATGCCCCTGTGCACAAAGCGGCGATACTCAAGCGAATCCACGGTTTAACGAGCTGCATAGGGGTCTCTCTCCCGGCGAAATAATGATGGGGTTTGCTCTGTAGTTTAGCATATTCCCGGTTCTGGCTCTGCGGGCCCGAAGGCAAGGCAGATCCCTGCCCCTGATTTGCTGATTAAAATCAAGCTCTGTGCTTGACGTCTCTCAAGGAAGGCCGGTACAAAAGCCCCTAAACTAAGGGTGGAGAGATCTGCTCAGGAGGAATACATCATGGCTGCTCGTTGGTTGGGACTTTTCGCTTTGCTCATCAGCCTGGGGGGGTGTCAGCTTCGTGCCGTGTCACCTCTGCCAGCGGGGCAATTGGCTTTTCGTTGGCAGCATCCCTCTGCCAGCTTCAAGCTGGCAGCGATACCTGAACAGACCCGCCTCTTTCAGATTTCTATTCGTGGCGCAGGTTTGAGTCAGCCATTGGAAACCGAAATAAACGCTTTATTGCCCAGTGCGCGCAGCTACCGTCTGTCTTTGCCCGTGGGACCCAAAGAGGTCACGGTTATCGCCTATGATCAGCACAAAGCCTTGAGCCGGGCCCGTGTCTGGGTGGAGATTCGTCCAGCCATGCTGACCCAGGCCGAAATGGAGCTGGTCGGGATTTTAAATCCCTTGCAACTCGACTTGCAGGCTGTGTGGCCTTTGCCTTTGGAATTGGAGTTGGAACTCAGTGGCAAGGCCCTTCGAGATGCACAGCCCTGGCGTTTTTCTTTGCTTTTGCCTGCTGGTCAAACGACGCTGAATCTGCCAGATATCCCCGCTGAAGAGGCCTTCTTGCGTCTGCGTACACGTCCCCAAGGGCAGACACAATGGGGCCAATGGCTTGAGCAAAAACTGACAGGCAGCTTGCCGCTGAAGGCCCCCTTTTTCGCTGAAACGCTCTTGGAGAGCTGGCAGATCTTTGTGCCTGAATGGCTCTCCGGCCAACCCGAAGCTGTACAGCTTCGTATTTTGGCCCTGATGGGCAGTCCCCAATTGACGCGTTTGCTTGGCTCTGCTCAATTAAACCCTGTTTTGCGGGCCCGAATTCAAGCCGAACTGGATCGCAAACGCAGTGCGGGCAATACCGCTGGCTTGCCATCCCCGGTTGTTGGTCCGCCTGTGGTGGCCTCTGGTTCTCCTGCCCCGCAGATTTCGGCCTCTCCACAAGTGACACTTTCTCCCAGCCCGGTGGTCAGTGGCTTGCCTGTCACGGTGCCCACCTCTCCTTTGGCCTTTTATCTGGTCGAAGCGGGAGACAGCTATCTGCGTTTGGCCTGGGAGCCTGTCAATGGCGCAAGCGCTTACAGCCTTCGGCTGGATGGGCAATTATTGAGTGATAGTCTTAACTATACAACCTATTCCCTGAATGGGCTCAGCCCACAGACCTCTTATCATTTTCTGCTGAGAGCCCACAATCAAGCGGGTGAGAGTGGGGCGGTGACCCTGGTTGCTCAAACCCTGGCGACAGGTGCCCGCACCACAGGGGGCGGAAGTGATCCCGCTCCAGCGCCAACGGCAACCCCCTTGCCGGCCCCTGTGCTGGAGTCGGTCAGTCCGCTTCAGGCCCAGATTGGCAGCCGTTTGATTTTGCGGGGACAGCATTTTTATCCGCCAGTTCAGGTTCAATTTGATGGACTTTACCCCGCTGCAGTTGTCTCTCTGACCGAACATGAGATTCAAGTGGAAATTCCTGCTTTGGCCCGTCAGGGCCAGATCCAGGTCCAGACAGCCAGCGGGACTTTTTCGACGGCAATTTTGATTCAAATGGGCGCGGTACAACTTGATGGAGGTTATCATTAACATGAAAAAAATGTATGGACTTTGCTTGACTCTTGCCCTGGCCGCTTGCCAGACGCTGCCCACGGCGGTAGGCGGTCCGCAGGGCTTGGTTTCTGCGCCGATTACCCAACCCAATGCACAACCCAACTCTCTGCCGCTCAACGCTGGAAAAAAAACAGTCCCGACTCTGACGGCCTTGCTCGACATTCAGCCCATCAAAAACCAAACCGCCACGATTCAGATGCGCATTCAGGTCCCACGCAAATTGTTTCAAAGCTTTCGTATCCAAGGTTCGCCGACACCCGAAGATTCTGGCTCTGATTCTGGAACGGGTACCGAGCCCGCTTTTGCCAACTTTGCCTATTTGCGGGTCAGTCTCAACGCCCCTCCCCAAACAGAACCCATTTATCCGCTCAATGCTTTGCGTGAGCCCGATCGGCCTGAACGCGACTATCTGATTGAAAATACCGGCGAGCCCTTGACCATCGTCTTTGAAAATATTCCGGCTGGGGCTTTGCGTTTCGCCAGTATTAGTGCCTTTGACAGTAATAAAATGCCCATTCCGGGCTCGACGATTGAAGCGGTTTTTCCCGTGGGGACCGAGAGCACGGCTGTGAGCCGTGAGGTCACTTTTCGCACCACACCGCTGGCACAGGTTTTGACCCGTTTGTTATTGTCTGCCCCTGACTTGGCCAAAGGCATCGATTTAAATGTCTTGCAGCAGTGGCTGGATCAGATCACCGGTTTGCAGGGTTCGCACCCGAATTACCTCTATACTCTTTTACACCCTTTGCAAATTGACGTGGCTTTGCTGGCGGCCGATCTGCTGGCTGTGGGTGGAGATCCGGCCCGCTTGGATGCCCAAAAAAATTATGCTTTGCCTTTGGGGCAGGTGGTGGGGTCTGTACAGGGCTTGGCCAATGGCGATCACCTGCTGATTCAGACTTCCGATCTCAGCCAGCCTGTTCTGGAGGTCACAGCCAATGGGCCTTTTAACTTAGCGGGGCTACGTCCTGGACGCTGGACCTTGGCCTACGGGGTCGAAGGGGGCACAGATTATCAAACGCCGGGCCCACGGCAAATTATGCTCAGCGGAGGGCAGAACCTCGATTTGGGCCTGATTACGCTTGAGGCTCAAACGCCTTTCATTGACGAATTGTCCGCCTCTGAGCGGTATGCAGGCCAGACACTGGTGATTCAGGGCAGTGGTTTTCACACAACCCTGGCAGGCAATCAGGTCTGGATTGGGGAGCAAATGGCCGAAGTCTTAAACGCTTCCGAGAGTGAACTCGAAGTGCGTGTGCCTGCAGGGCCTGTGGGGCCACAAATGGTCAAGTTACAGGTGGGAACGGCCTCCGCGAACTACACGGGTTTTACCCGCATGGGTGTTGCGGCTGTATCGCCCAGCAGCGGCCGCATCGGAGATTGGATCACGCTCACAGGTTTGGGCTTGGAAAATACCTTCCGGGTCCAGTTAAATGGGACAGAGGCGTCGTTTAACGTGCTCAGTGGGACGGAAATTCAGCTTCAGGTTCCTGCCGGTGCAAGCAGTGGCAAACTGGAACTTGCTGTGGGCGAAGGTGAGGTGTTTGATGCGCCCGAGACCTTTACTGTGAGCAATAAAGTCCTGTTTGTGGCCGCTCAAAACTGGGAGGTGGCTGCTTTTAACGAAAGGGGCAATGGCCTGAGCTGGGCAGAGGCTTTTGTCTCTTTGCAATCTGCTTTGGCTGCCGCTGCCAGTGGCGACGAAATTTGGGTGGCAGAAGGCCGTTATACCCCAGCTGAACCGGAAGGCAATCGGGCTTTGGCCTTTCAGCTCAAACCTGATGTCGCTCTCTATGGCGGCTTTACCGGAGGAGAGCGGAATCGCCAAGAGCGGGATTTTAGACAAAACTTAACGGTCTTAAGTGGCGATTTAAATGGCAATGATCAGTCCGAGGGGGCTGGGCGCTCTGACAATAGCTACCATGTTGTCAATGCTGCTTCGGGAATTTTTGCCAGCGCTGTTTTGGATGGCTTTACGATCCAAGCGGGTCAGGCCGATGCCCCCAATCTGGCGATGCGCGGTGGGGGGATTTTCTCCGAACAGGCCTCGCCTACTTTGCGCAATTTGGTGGTGAGAGACAATCACGCCTATCGCAGTGGTGGGGGCATGGCCATTTCGGGCAGTGGTTCACCGTTGCTTGAGAATATTGTCTTTGAAAACAATACCGCTGCCAATTCTGATTCGCTGGCGGCGTACGGTGGGGGCCTACATATCGAGACCTATAGCGATTCTGTTCCTGTGCTCAAAAATATCGTATTTTTGAATAATTATGCGCTCAATGGCGGGGGTGGCCTGTTTGTGCTTGGTGCACAGCCCCGCCTGACCCAGGGTACTTTTGTGGGCAATTACACCGACAACGACAATGCTGGGAACGCAATTGGCACGACCAACAGCGCCACGCGCTTGGAATTGTTTAACAGTGTCTTTTGGAACAATCCGGGCCGGGATCTCTCAATTGCCGGAGGTCAATTGCAATTGGGTTATAACGCCTTGGAAGAGGGTCTTGGCGGGATTCAAACCTACCCGGTGACGGGTTCCAGTTATCAGGATCTCGGTGGGAATATGTCTCTTGCTCAGGTTCCTTTTTATCAAGCAGAAACCCCGCAGGGCAACGATCAGCGCTGGATGACCGATGATGACGGGCTGATTCCTCCGCCCACAAGTGCGGTGGCAGATGCTGGCAATGGGGCTTTGGCTCCCAGTTTTGACATCGTGGGGCGGGCCCGGCCTTTTGGGGCGGGTTTTAGCATGGGTGCTTATGAAGAAACTGAACTGCCTTATTCTTCGGGTTGTTATCCCTATGGCTGTTGAGGGCGAATTCTGGAGTTCTCGTCACTGAACCGGTCGGGGTCTCATGTTAGAATAGTCAGACACCCAAGCTTTTCAGGAGCGACCCCATGCTGCGCGTGCTGATTCGATTCGAAGGGATGGCCCTCTTTCTCACCCTTCTCATTCTCTCGACCTTTGTGCATTTGCGCATGCCCTATTTTTCTGTTCTGGCCCCGCAATTGCCCGATGCTGAGCCCTGGTTAACCAGCACCTGGTTCTACGCGGGCAGCTATACTGCCAATTTGCAATTGCTGGTGGTGATGGCTTGTATCTTGCTCTTGAGTACGCCTTTGGCCACTTTGACGATGATTGTTTATTTGATTCTGGGCCTCGTCGGCCTGCCGATTTATTATAACGGCGGTGGTTTGGCGTATTTGCAACAGCCCACCACGGGCTATTTGATCAGCCTGATTCCGGCGGCTTGGTTTTGTGGGCTTTTGTTGCACCGTCACCCCCGCCGCGTGCCGTTGCCGGGGCCTTATTTGTTGGCGGCCGTGTTGACCTTGGTGATGATCCATGTTTTGGGGGCGATCTATGCCGCTGTCTATTTTCAGATGGTGCCCGTGCAATTTATCGGGGCCTATGTGCTGCCCCAATTGCCCTGGCAGATCACCCTGCTCTGCCTGATGGCCTTGGCCATTTTTCAGTGGAACCGCTACCGTTTCAGCCATTTGCGCAAAGGCAAAGCGCCTGTCGGAAAACAAAAATCCACAGCTGGGCCAGCTGCCCGTCGCCGTCTCAGCCCTGGGCGCGCCTGATTTGGGCACTTAAGGTGTGTCTTTAGTGCGGGCCCTGTTGCAGGTGATTGCGGGGCTGTTTGTGCTGACCTTGGTTTGGTTGGGGGTTTGGGGCTGGGGCAGTGGCCCTGATTTGCCCCGTTGGTATGAGGTCTGGCTGCTTTTAAGTGGTTCTCCGGCTTTGGCCGAGACCGATCAGCTGATTTTATTGCAATTGCGTTTGCCGCGGATGGTTTTGGCAACCTTGGCTGGGGCAGGTTTGGCCTCTGCAGGTTTGGCCTTGCAGGGGCTTTTTCGCAACCCCTTGGTCGATCCCTTCGTGATTGGGGTTTCTGGGGGCGCAGCCTTGGGGGCTGGCTTGGCCTTGGTACTCAATTGGCAGTTTCAGCTCTGGGGCATTAACACGGTGCCTTTGGCGGCGTTTTTGGGCGCCTTGGGCATGATGGCGCTGGTCTATCGCCTGGGCCAGGTACAGGGCCAAATGGTGATTGAACGCCTGCTTTTGGCTGGGGTGGCTTTAAGTGCGCTCAGCTCTTCGATACTTTCCTTGGTTTTGGTTTTGCGCGGCGAAGGGATGGAAGCCGTGGTCTATTGGATCATGGGAAGTTTTGCCGGCCGCACTTGGGAGGATGCCTGGGTGCTTTTGCCCTTTTGGGGGGTGGGCACACTTTTGCTTGTGAGACATCTCAAAGCGCTCAATGCGCTGCAGGTGGGTGAAGAGTCGGCCACTTATCTGGGGGTGGAGGTTGACAGGCTCAAAAACCAGGTCATTTTTTCGGCCACATTGCTGGCTGCTGCCGTGGTCTCGGTCAGTGGTGTGATTGGTTTTGTGGGCCTGATTGTGCCGCATATGGCTCGCTTTTTGTGCCGCAGCACAGATTTTCGCATTCTTTTTCTGCCCTCGCTTTTTGCGGGTGCGGCCTTGTTGGTCTTGGCGGATGGGCTTTCGCGCAATCTGCTCCCGGCCCAAGAGATTCCCGTTGGTATTTTTACCGCGCTCTTGGGGGTGCCTTTTTTCTTGGGTTTGTTATTGCGTCAGCAGCGCTGAATGCTTGACCAAAGGTCGGCTTTCGCCCCTGAGCAAGCCCTGGTAGACCTCTTCCAGATTCCACTCGGACTGGAGACGTCGGTGTGGCAATTGGTAGCAGGCTTTAAATTGAGCGCGCGCCATTTCAAGACTTTCTGCAAGCACCCCTTGGGGCAAACGCGGTGCTTTCAACGCCTGCCATTCATCCAGTAGCCAGTCAGAGGTCTCGTCAAAAAAGCGGTCGAGCAATGCGTTTTCGATCAGGCCGTGGTAGACCAAATTAATCGCTGAGAGCCAGATCTTCTCAGGCTGGCCGGGAATCGCCGGGCCAGGTGAATAGAGCGGTTCTCCCTTCAAAATTCCCGCCACACGGGCCTGCAAAAAGGTGTGGATCTGGTGTGAAAGCGGGGCGTGTTCGGCCTGTAAGTTTTGCCATTGCTGTAGCAAATAAACCAAAGACAGGTCTTCGATTTCCATCAGCAAGAGCAAGGGCAATTGCAGCGCCCTTTGGTAAAAATAGAGCAAATCTGTGATCCAGGCCAAAATCCGCATTTGGGCCCAGTCATTGCGGCTGAAACTGCTGCTGCCCACCACCAATTCATAGGTCTCAAAGGGTTTCTGCCAGTCGTCGAGTGGGCCCCAGGGAATCACCGCAGGTACAAACAGGGTTTCCAATTGGTGGGCTTTGCGGTATTCGGGCTGGGCCATTGGCGCATTGGGCAGCAGCGAAATTTCATAAAAGCGCAATTGCTCGTGTTGTCCACCGCGAATCACGGCCTCCAGACCTTGGGCAAATGAGGCCAAGGTTTCGCCCGGTACACCAATCAGCAGATCTGTATAGGTCGGAACCCCCGCCGCTTTAAAACGTTTTTGCAGCTCCTGGTAACTTTCGAGGGAGATATTCTCGCGCTGAATGGCCTGTAAGGCATTGGGAGAAAGGGATTGAAAAGAAAGTGTCGCGCCTCGGCTGAGGCCATTTTCGGAGAGCGTGGTCTGGATGCGGTAGACCTTTTCGGTGGCATTTTTGGCACTTTGGGTATGTACATCGGTTGGGAAACCGGTCTGTTTGTGTTGTGCGACAATTTTAGCGATCAGTTCTTCGTCGCGCTGCAACATGCCAAAATTGGCGTCACAGCAGAAGAGCGAGTGAATGCGGCGCTGAGAAAACCACTCGATTTCGGCCATCAGGCGCTCCAGCGGAAAGCGCAGCACCTTGCTGCCGGTGGCCGAGCCCCAATCACAAAAGCTGCAGGAAAACGGACAGCCCCGATTGGTTTCCCAGGAGGCGATCCAGCGTTCATCGGGGTGAGCTGCCAAAAGCGGATCAAGCACCCCCGAAAGATAGGGCGAGGCAATTTCTGCCAGATCGCGTTTCCAGGGCGCGCGCGGTACGTGCACAAATTGAGCCTGCGCATCCAAAAAGCTTACGCCTGGCAGTTCTGACCAAGGGCGCAGGGGATAGGCTTCGAGCAGGGCCAAAAAGAGCTCTTCGCCGGGGCCGTGGCAGCAGAGATCGACCTGGGGATGTTGTCTTAAGAACGTCTCGGCCCGATCCGGGACTTGGGGACCGCCAAAGACAATCCAAATCTCCGGTTTGATTTTTTTGAGGGCCGCAGCCACAGCCAACGAGCGTTCAATATTCCAAACATAGACACTGAATGCGACAAGATCTGCAGCCAGCAATTTTTCCACGGTCTTTTCCACCGCTTCGATTTGGAAGACGGGCAATAAAAAGAGATAGCGCTCGGGATTCTTGCTCTGGGCCAGGACCTGGGCCTGCAAAAGGGCCACCGAATAGGGCAAAAAACGCTGATCAAAGAAGCGCTGGTTCATTTGAACCAAGCCAATAATCACCGGTCTCATTGTCTCCCCCTAAAATAAAAACAGGGCCGGTTGGCCCTGATATCTGTTATTGAAAATCTTTGTTTAAAATCGACGCTTAACGGCGCTGCATGCTCATCATTTGTTGCGGGGACATCATGCTGCTGACGCTGCTGAAACCACCTTGGGGGGTGATTTGGATATTGATCCCGATCGGTTGACCGAAGGCTGGGCCATTGTTGCCGGGTAAATTGGGCTGGGTGGAATAACCATTGCCGGGATTAAAATTGGTCAGGGCAGCTCCGCCATTGGTGGGGCGGCTGCCGTCTTCGGTGATACTGGCAATGGTGCTCAGGTCTTTATTGATGCTTTTGGCTTCCATGGCGCCTTTGATGGCACCATAGGTCATGGTGATACCGGCACCGACGCCACCTGCGATGGCGATCAGCTTCAGGCCGCCGACAACCCCTGATTTCAGGGCATCTAAAATACCACCGGCAAATCCGGGAGGCATGCCAGGAGCGGCTGCTAAGCTGGCACCGACGGCCCCAACTGCGGCCCCTTGACCAGAGGCTTTGACCATCTGATAAATGCTGTAGCCAGCCAGACCTACGCCACCGGCCACACCTGCGGTTGGGCCAATGGTGGTGATAATGTTTTTAACGGCACCAAAGACGGCGTCGCTGCTGTCTTTGATCGCTTTGAGAGCGCCCAATTTGGCCCCTTCCATCATGCTGTTGGCTTCGTCGTCATAGGCCACGATATCTGCTTTTTGGCTGTCGAAAGCCACGGTGGGAATATTGTTCTTTTTGAGTGCGCTGATATTCAAAGAATCGCCATAAGCCACATAGGCTTTGCCGTTGGAAGTGAAAAAAACTTCATCTAGGCCATTATTTTTGGTCTTTAAGGCGGCCTGTTCAATTGTGATACCGGGCTTGAGGGCCCTTACTCCCTGAACGGCGATGCTGACTCCGTTGATGGTCAAACTCATGGCGCATTACCTTTTACAACAATATTCTCAAAACAGATATGGGTCTTACTGAAGAAGTTATCGTTATCACACGAATAAAACTTGCTTAAAAAAACATTAAAAACAGATCAAGATGTCAAAAAAGATGAACATTGTGGCATTGCTTAAACCCTGACTTGATCAAGATCCCCTGGATTGATTGATATAGATCAAAGTGCAAACGGTCTGAAATAGGTTATAAAATATGATAGATTAATGGATAGAATTAATTAAAATTCATCTTCGCTGCACACAATACAGAAGGACAGTTTCGTGCAATTTATTTTACTGGGACTCAATCACCGCACAGCCTCTCTCGATATCCGAGAACGCTTTGCTTTTTCGGGTGATACACTTGCGCAGGCCTTGGCGGCTTGTCAACAGGCCCCTGGCATCAGTGAAGCGGTCATTCTTTCGACCTGCAATCGCACCGAGATCTATGCTTTAACCGAACAATTAAGTGCCTCACGCGAAGTGCTCAAAAACCTGCTCTGCGAACATGCCGCTTTGAGTCCTGACTGTTTTGAGGATATTTCGTACACCGCTTACAATAAATTTGCAGCCCAACATCTCTTTCAGGTGGCTGCAGGCCTCGACTCGATGGTCTATGGCGAAAATGAAATTCTGCGCCAGGTCAAAGACGCGCTTTTGGATGCCCAGGTGGCTGAAGCCACTGGCCCTGTACTCAATCAATTGTTTACCTCTGCGATTCGGGCCGGAAAACGGGTCCGCAGCGAAACCGCGATCAATCAGGGTGCCGCCTCGATTGGCTCGGTTTCTGCCCGTCTGATCCGTGAATATGCCCAGGCCTTGCAGCGGGAACCCCGAATTCTTTTGCTTGGCACAGGCAAAATGGGCGAAGTCACACTGATGCATTTGGCCCAAACGCCGTGTTCCCTGACCTTGGCCAATCGCTCCCGTGCCAAGGCCGAAGAATTGGCTGCCGTCTACGGACGTGGCACTGTGGTCGATTTTGCAGAAACGCCAACCCAATTGGCCCAACACGATGTGATCATTACTTGCACGGCGGCTGACCATTATTTGGTCGATTATCGCCATCAGGCGGCGTTTTCTCAGCGCAAGCAGCCTGTTCTGCTGATCGATTTATCCGTGCCCCGCAATATGGACCCCCATTTGGCTGAAATCGAAGGGGTTTCTTATTACGATATGGACCGTCTCCAGCAGGTGGTGGAGCGTTCTTACGAAAACCGCATGTTGTGTCAGGACTTGGCCGAGACGATTCTGGCCGACGAAATGGCGCGTTTCTTGGAGTGGTTTAATACCCGCGATGTGGTGCCCACGATTCAATCCCTGTACGAAATGTTTAACGAGATCCGCAGCCGGGAAATGGAACGCGGCCTGAAAAAATACCAGGGCGAAGTTGCTCCCGAGGTGCACGATTTGCTTGATCGGGTCAGCCGTGCGATTACCCAAAAGATCCTTCATTACCCGGTTGTACAGCTCAAGGTTGAACGGGATCCCGAGCGCAAGCAATTGTATACAGATGTGCTCTCCGCGCTGTTTAAACTCGATGCCCAAGATGGCATTGACCGCTTTGTACATACCGAGCTTTCAGAGCCTGCCAAGTCCCCCTTGCGACACGTTCACAAACATGACTGAAACCCTGCGCCCCCGTCTGGGCACCCGCGGGAGTCCGCTGGCCCTGTGGCAGACCGAGCAAGTGGCTTTGCGCCTCAAGCAGCAATTGCCGGGCTGTGAACCCCAGATCTGCGTGATCAAAACCCAGGGCGACCGCATTTTGGATTTGCCCCTGGCCCAAATTGGCGACAAAGGTCTGTTTACCCAAGAATTGGAAACGGCCCTGCTGCAAAACGAAATAGATCTGGCTGTGCACAGCTTAAAAGATCTGCCGACAGAATTGCCCTCCGGTTTGGCCCTGGGCGCCATTTTGGAGCGGCACTCGCCCCACGATGTCTTGGTCTCTCAGGGCCATCTTCAACTCGAAGATTTGCCTGCTGGCGCTTTGGTGGGTACGGGCAGCCAACGCCGCCGCACCCAATTGATGCAGGCCCGGCCCGATCTGGTTTTTCAGGATCTGCGTGGCAATATTCAAACCCGTTTGAACAAATTGGATCGGGGCGATTATGCCGCGATTGTGATGGCCCAAGCGGCACTGGATCGCCTGCAAATGAGCCACCGCATCAGCCAAGTCTTGCCTTTGGCTCTGATGTTGCCCGCCGTCGGTCAAGGGGCGATTGGGATCGAGATCTCTGAAGCCCGCGCCGATCTCAAAACTGTTTTAAGCGCTTTACACGATTTGCCCACCGGTTTGGCTTGCCGCGCCGAGCGGGCATTTTTGCGTGCGTTGGGGGGCGGTTGCCAGACCCCGCTTGGGGCCTATGCCCTGTTTTCAGCCGACAGTCCCGAGCAGCTGCTGCTCTATGGTTATCTTTCCAGCGAAGATGGCGCCCATTTTTGGCGCGATCGCATCGAAGGGCCCGCCACCGAGCCCGAAGCCCTGGGCAGACAGTTGGCAGAACGCATGAAAGCCCAAGCTGGCCCACTTTTTCATTGAGCCTTTGCGTGCTTTGGCTAAAATTTGGGTAAAATAGAAACAGATCCAAACTCTGAGAAAGACTGATGACCATGAAAAAGAAGTACACCGTTGGAATTTTAGGCGCAACCGGCTTGGTGGGGCGTGAAATGATCAAGACCCTGCTGGAGCGCAAATTCCCGGTCGCCAAATGGGTGCCACTGGCCTCGGCCCGCTCTGCAGGCACTGTCGTCAGTGTGGGCAAACAGCATTTGCCTGTGCAAATTGCCGAGCCCGAAGCGTTTAAAGGCATCGACTTTCTCTTCTCGTCTGCTGGCGGCAGTGTGAGCAAGGCCCTGGTGCCCGCCGCGGTCGAACAGGGCTGTATCGTGATCGACAATACCAGCGCCTTTCGCATGCAAGACTGGGTGCCACTGGTGGTACCCGAAGTCAATGCCGAGGCCTTGCGCAACCACAAGGGCCTGATCGCCAATCCCAATTGCTCCACCGCCCAACTCGTGGTGGTGCTCAAACCCCTGCACGATGCTTTTGGGATCAAACGCATTGTCTGCTCAACCTATCAGGCCGTCTCGGGTGCCGGCAATCAAGCGATCGAAGAACTGTATACCCAGTCCGAGCAGGTCTTGAGTGGCCAGCCCGCCCTGCCTCAGGTCTTGCCTTATCCGATTGCCTTTAATGTGATTCCCTTTATCGGGGATTTTGAACCCAATGGCTATACCAACGAAGAGATGAAAATGACCCACGAAGTGGCCAAGATCATGGGCGAGGCGATTCCCACCACCGCCACCTGTGTGCGGGTGCCCGTGGCCAATGGCCACAGCGAGTCGGTGAATATTGAATTTTCGCGCCCTGTCTCGCCGCAAGAGGCCCGGCTGGTGCTGCAAGAGGCCCCGCTGATCACCATCCGCGACGACCGCCAACTCAGGCACTTTCCCTATCCGCTGGATGTCTCCGGCACGGATTCGGTCTATGTGGGCCGGATTCGCGAAGATGTCTCCCATCCCCATGGCCTGAATCTCTGGATTGTGGCCGACAATCTGCGCAAAGGCGCGGCCCTCAATGCCGTGCAGATAGCCGAAAAAATGGTTGAGATGGGGCTGGTCTAATCTCTCTGGTCTCGCTGGGACGCTATCCCTGGACCGGGGCCCAGTTTCGCCGGGCCCGTGAAGCTGCGGCCTGGAGCCAGGTAGAATTGGCTGCGCGGGCCCAGCTCTTTGTCTATGAGGTGCAAAAGCTTGAAGCGGGCCAAAAAATCCCGCCGAATAAATTTCCGCGTCTCTTGGCCTGTCTGCAGCCCTATCTGGAAAAACCCAAGCGCGCGCCTGTGCAGCCAGCGTTTAAGCCTACAACTCAGCCAACTCCTCCAACTAGGCCAACACCGCCTCTTCATAATCCAGACTGAGCAAAAAATTGCGCAGGATCTGGCGCGCGCCATCGACGGGCATGAGCGTGTCGAGGTAGATATAGAGGTGTTCGGGGCTGTGAAAGAGCTTTGCGTCGATAAAACGCTGCACGCGTTGCTGGCCCAAATAGCGCAGGGTTTCGGGCGTGTATTCGGGATGAAACTGCACGCCAAAACAACTGCCACAGGCCAGAATCTGGTGGGCTGTTTGGTAAGACAGCCCCAGGTGTTCTGCGCCGGGGGGCAATGCGCTGACATGATCCTGGTGGGTTTGTGAGGTCCAGACCCCACTTTCGACCCCCGTCAAATAGGGGTGACTGCCCGTAAAATAGACCGGGTGGGTGCCAAATTCCCATTGCGGCGCTTTGCTGACTTGGCCCCCGAGTGCGCTGGCAATCAGCTGATGGCCAAAACAGATGCCAAAAACCGGGAAGTTGTTGGCGTGCGCTTCGCGGATCAGGCTCTCGACGGCTTGAATCCAGTCACTTTGATCATAGACCGAATGCACCGAGCCCGAGATCAGCAGGCCCGCCCAGGGCTGTTTGAGCAAGGTCGGCAATTCGTCTTTGCGCCGAATCCCGTCGATGATTTCGTAGGGGATCTGCAGATCTTCGGCCTGCAAAAAGCTTTCAAAGCGCTCGGCAAACGAAATCACGCCCTGATCGAGCAGATCTAAGACACACAGGGGTTGAACCGGCATTTTAAAACAGCTCCTCTGATTTTTGCTTGCCAGCATAACATATTTTTAGGGCCAGGATTGGGGTTTAGCGCTGCGCTTTTTCGCGCCATTCAATCCGATACAAGAGCGTTTGCCCACTCAGGCCTTTGAGGTTCTTTTCAAAGGGGGTGATCTCAAAATAGCTCTCGGGGAGCAGGGGTTGAATCCCTGGCAGGGCCAAAAAATCCTGTGAAATGACAATGTCATCGCCGATGCTCTCGCCCTGAATCCGCGCCGCTTTGTTGATCGTGGTGCCAAAATAATCCAGGCGCTCGTTGAGGTTGAGCGCAATACTGGGTCCATGGTGCAGGCCCATTTTGAGGATCACCTTTTTATCGGGGCTGTCTTTGCCCCATTCGCGGTTCCACTGCTGGAATTCTTCTTGAATACAAATAGCACAGGTCAAAGCCTGAACCGGATCCGAAAAGACGGCCATGACCGCGTCGCCAATCGTTTTGACAATGCCACCAGCATATTCCGCGATCAAGGCGGTCATGATGTCAAAATGCTCTTGGACCAAATTAAAGGCAAAGGCATCGCCCTGCATTTCGTACATCGCCGTGGAGTCTTTGAGATCGGTAAACATAATACTCAAATTGGAGACCTCCAAATTGACGCCGGGCCGCAGCACCTCTGAGCTGAACAAATTGCGAAAGACCTGCAAATTGGTGACATACGCCGCTGTGACCCGGTTGGCCCGCCAGGCCAGATTTTCGATTTGCAAAGTTTGGAAGATCTCGCGTGGATTTTGCACCTGCAGTTGAAAGCTGCGGGCCAGCTCCAAAGGCCGCAGCGGGCTGAGTTCTTCGGGCAAGTCCAATTGCCACTGGGTTTTGCCCCCTTCGGGCAGGACCTCAAAATACTGGCTGTTTTTCATGCTCAGCGAGCGAAAGCGGTAAAAACCGGGGGGCAATTCCAGCTTAAATTCACGGCTTTGGCCGGGCCAGAGATTGTGTTGACCCAGCAGATGGGCGGTATTGGCTGGCGAGCCTGCGCAAAAGTCAAAGACATTCAGGGCGCGCACTGTGGGCACCGGATAAAAGGTCAACTCAAAATTTTCGTCAAAGCGCACGCCAAAATCGATGCCACAGGCGTCGCAATGCACCTCGGGGTTGATATCTTTTAAATGGCTCTCGCGCGATTTGCTGCCCAAACAACTGGGGCAGAGCAGATCCCAGCTCATATTAAAAAAACCGGCCACAGTCGCCTCTAAAAAAAAGACCAGGGTTTTGTGGGGGTCGAGTGTGTAACTCTGGGCCAATTCAAAGGGCCTGAGCTTTTGTACAAATTGCGGCGGAGCGGTGTAGATATACGTGGCGATGCATGTCAGCAGGTCTTGATCGTCTGAAAGCGCCGCCCAACTGGTGATCAGGGCCTGGATCTCTGTGGCTTTTTTGCTTGGGTCGGTCAAAAAGGGCAGTTCGGGCCGGGCGCGTCGCGCCTGAGTCTGAGTCTGGGCCACGCGCAAGCGCTGCGCAGCCTGCTCATAGACCTTGAGAATACTTTTTAAGACGCCCTTGAGTTTGGGCTGCAGCAAAAACAGTGGCAATTTGGGCACGATATGGATCTGCACCAACACCTCTGAGCCCCCGCTGGCTGTGGGCGTGATCTGCACTTCAAAGCAGATATACAGGGCGGGGCCCTGGGTATAAATCCGCTCCACCCTTAAAAAATGGGGGGCCGACCACTCATAGGGCAATTCTTCGTAGCGCAGGGGCAGACCCAGGTCTGTGGTCTCGACGCTCAATTCAGAGCCCCCCTGGGGCAAGGCGCGGGTCAAGATGGTGACTGCGGGCATACCCGCAGCGGCATTGACCTGATCGGTATTGGAAATAATCGGCCACAAAAGATCGGGTGCGTGTTCAAAACTCATCCGGGCGCTGAGGGTTTTGCGGCGTTTCCTCAGGGCCTGGAGATAGGTTTCACTGCGGGCGGTACTGGCTGAGATCACTGTTTTTTCTTTGTTGCTTTCAAATGCTGCCTCTAGCTTAACATAAACCCTGTTTTCGCTTTTAAGTTAATCTGGTCGGTTTTAGTGCGGGCGGTTTCGGCCCCAGATCTGGTCGAGAAATTGGTCGCGCCCGGAGTTAAAACGGTAGTATTTATAGCGGTAGGGGTGGTGTTTGTAATAGTCTTGGTGATAATCTTCGGCGGGATAAAAAGCCGAGGCCGGGGTGATTTCGGTGACAATGGGCTTGTTGAATTTTTTCAGTTTTTCCAAATCAATTTTGGATTTAAGTGCTGCCTGTTTTTGGCTTTCGCTGTGGTAAAAAATCGCCGTGCGGTACTGGCTGCCATTGTCGACAAATTGGCGGTTGAGGGCGGTGGGATCTATTTGGCGCCAAAAGACAAAGAGCAATTTGTCGTAGCTGACTTTTTTGGGGTCAAAGATCACCTGTACCACTTCGGCATGGCCTGTCCAACCCCTGGAGACATCTTCATAACTGGGGTTTTTGTTGCTGCCGCCCATATACCCCGAGGTGGTCGAAATCACCCCATCGAGTTTGTCAAAAGGGGGCTCCAGGCACCAAAAACAACCGCCCGCAAAGGTGGCGGCTTGCAATCCGGGCGGCACAGCGGCTTCGACCGGGGGCATGGGTGGGCGCAGGGAGTTGCCCCCCAGAAACCCCCAAAGCACGAAGCCCGTGAGCAAGAGACTCAGGACCAGCCCAACGCGGGCCAATGTAGATTTAAGCAGGGCGGATAGCCAATCAGGCATGGGAGGTCTCCTTAACGTTTGAATGTGTTTGCACAAACTCGGCAAAGTCTGTCTGGATCTGGGCTTTGGCGGCGGGTATTTTCCAGAGCGGCAATGTTTTACCCAGCCAATGGGACCTGACCTGTGAGCGGAAATAGGCCTCGTGCTCCCACTCGACTTCGGCCATTTCCAGCAGGGCGGGAACCAGAGCTGGGTGTCCTGCAATTTGGGCCAGGCGGGCGGCATGTTCGTATTCCCAGATATTGCCGGATTCGAGTTTGCCCGCGCCATACATGGGAATCAGCCAGCCGCCAAAATGGCAGAGCAGGCCAATCAGACTGCCCACTCCCCACATGATTTTTTCCTGTTTGGGATCGGGGCGGGCATTTAATTGTCTCAACATCTCACCAACCGTCCTGCGGTGTTGCAGTTCTTCGGCTTCGATCTGGGCAATTTCAGCCCGTTCTCTGCGGGCCCACCAAGCGGCGGCATGGCCGCGATACGCCAGCGCAGCAGCGCGCTCTCCGGCATGGGCCAATTGCAGCAAGCGGATCAGAGCTGCCTGTGCATCTGAGACGGATTCAGGATAAATCACTGTGAATGGGCCCTCACATTTCTGCCTTGATTGTACCATCTGACGGGTTTTTGCTGGGCACAATCTGCGCTATCCCCTTGTCACTCTTTCTCTGGGTTTGCTATAACTATATATACGTTTCGACGCGGAGTGGAGCAGCCTGGTAGCTCGTCGGGCTCATAACCCGAAGGTCGTCGGTTCAAATCCGGCCTCCGCAACTTTTCATTTTCGGGCCCTTTCAACAAGGGTCCGTTTCTGTTTTTAACCCCCTTTTGTCTCTCCCCGCTTGGGTTCTGGTGTTTCCGTTATCTCTGCCATTATTTCTGCTGTTTCTGCTCTCTGCTTGATGGCGATGGTTAAATTGTAAGAAATCTCAAAAAAACACGAAAGTTTACCTTGCCTTTACCAGATAATAATCTATCTGAAGTAGGAGGGCATGTATGGGAGTTCAAATCGCAGCGGTTCAGACCCGGCCCATTCAAGCCAAGCCCATTCAATCCCCTCCGGCATCTTCCTCTGTTTCTGCCCGTGGCGCTCAACCCACGGCTCCACTTGCGCCTGCTGCATCTGCTCAGACGGCAGTTCTCAACCCCAGCGATCAGCTGTCTCCCACCCCAGCCAAAGGCCCCGTGCCCGATGTGCGCCTGTTTTTCTTTTCAGACAACCACTCCAACCCCGATCTGCTCGACGATTTTCGCTGGAAGACCCAAACCGAACGCCCAGATTTGGTGATCGATGGCGGCGATTGGGTTCACGATGGCACCGAGCCGGAAATCAAACGCGCTTATAATATGCGCCAGGTCTTTCCCGTGCCCCTGTACATGGTCACAGGCAATCACGATGCCCATTTGCGTGGGCCGTTTAAAGATCCCCTGCCCGAAGTTCCCCCCTTTCGCAGCTTTGATGCCAAAGGCGTGCATTTTATTCTGCTCGATAACGAAGACGAAACCCTGACAGAAGAGCAGTTTAAATTGCTCGAAGCCGATCTCAAGGCCCATGCAGGCAAACCCACCCTGGTTTCGATGCATGTGCCTGCCAAACTCAGCAAAGAGCCGCTCTCGGTCAAACTCGGCAAAAACCTGCCCATTAATCTGGCCTCACCAGTCATGCGCGACGAAGCCCAGGTCAAACGCTTTCACCAGCTCATGACCCAGTACCAAGTCAAAGCGGTGCTTTCGGGCCACACCCATTTCCCCGATGAAGTGGTCGAAGATGGCGTGCGCTATCTGACAGTGGGTTCTTCCGGCGGTCTCAGCCCCAAACCCGGTCTCGACAAAGAGTATTTGGATATTCGCTTGCAAGGCCAGAGCCTCGAAGTCAAACGGGTGACCTTGGCCGAGGGCAAAGGGGTCGTCGGTTATGCCGGAGAGGCCTTTACCTTCTACCGCAACCTGAACAATTTTAACCACGCCGAATTGGGCTGGAATACCGACTATTTCCCTTCGGCCAATGTGGGCTACCAGGCCGGCTTCCGCCGTGTCGTCACCGGCAAAGGCGATAGCGTGGCCGCCACTGTTGGGGTGCAAATGGAGCGCCCCATGGGCGAAAAAGGCCAAGGCGCGATCTTTGGCACGGTCGGCGTCTCTGCTGGCACTGGCGACAATTGGGATGTCGGCGTGCAGGCGACAGCCGGTTATAAACACGCGGTCTACGGCAATTACAACAAAGGCGTGTACCTCAAAGGCGCGGGCACTGCCAATGCCGGTTATTTACATGGTTCCGCCACAGCCGGTGTGGGGGTGCAGGCCGGGATTGGTGTGCAATACCAGAACTTTACGGTTGAATTGGGCCAGGAGTGGTCCACCAATTACCAGGCCCAGCAATTGACGGTGGGTTTTCGTTTTTAAACACAGCTGAGCCAATCTGAATTCTGCCGGGGTATACTGGACTATCTTTTTTAAAGGAAATCCCCATGGCTGAACTGACAGGCAAGGTGGCCCTGGTCACCGGAAGCTCCCGTGGCATTGGCCGGGCCTGTGTGCTCAAGCTCGCTGAAGCAGGTGCGCGGGTGGTGATCAATTATTTTTCCCAACTTGAGGCTGCCCGCGAGGTGCAGGCCCAGATTGAGGCCGCTGGCGGCGAAGCCCTGATCATTCAGGCGGATATCTCTCAATCGGATCAGGTTCAGGCCATGTTTGAGCAGATCATGGCCCACTGGGGCCGTTTGGATATTCTCGTCAACAACGCAGGCATTACCCGCGATGGGCTCTTGCTGCGGATGCAGACCGAAGACTGGGATGACGTGGTTTCGACCAATTTGCGCGGGCTGTTTAATTGCACCAAACGCGCAGCCAAGATCATGCTCAAACAAAAGAGCGGCAAGATCGTCAATCTCTCTTCGGTCGTTGGCCAGGTCGGCAACGAAGGGCAAGCCAATTATGCCACCACCAAAGCGGGCATTTTGGGCTTTACCCGCAGTGTGGCCCTGGAAATGGCCTCGCGGGGCATTTCCGTCAATGCTGTGGCCCCTGGCTATATTGAGTCGGAAATGACCGACGGCATCTCCGACGCCAAACGCGCAGAACTCTTACAAAAAATTCCCTTCCAGCGATTTGGCAGCTGTGAAGAGGTGGCAGAAATGGTATTATTTCTATCATCGGACAAGTGCAGCTATATCACCGGGCAGACCTTTAATATCGACGGTGGCATGGTGATGAAATAAAGGAGCGATCTGATGAGCAAAGAAGAAATTTTAGAAAAAATCCGTGGAATTGTGGTGGAGCAACTCGGTGTGGACGCCGGACAGGTCACCCCCGACGCCCATTTTATCAACGACCTGGGCGCCGATTCGCTGGGCACCGTTGAGCTGATTATGTCTCTCGAAGAGGCCTTTGACCTGGATATTCCCGACGACAAAGCGGAGCAACTCAGAACCGTTGGCGACGCCCTGATCTATATCGAGCAGCATGCCGCTTGATTGTTTAAAACGGGTCGTGGTGACGGGGGCGGGAGTGATCTCGCCCCTGGGCAATAACCTCAAAGACTTTTGGCCCCAGCTTTTGGCAGGGGCCAACGGGATTGGTCCTGTCAGCCGCTTTGATACCACAGGTTATCCCACCCGAATTGCCGGGGAGGTGCGCGATTTTGACGTGCATACCTGGATTGGGCACAAAGAGGCCCGGCGCATGGCCCCCTTTACCCAATTTGCGGTGGTTGCAGCCTTAGAGGCTCTGCAGAATGCCAATCTGACCATTTCTGAGCAGAACGCCGATTTGATTGGGGTCAGTCTCGGTTGTGGGATTGGCGGCATGCAGGTGCTCGAAGATCAGCACCGGATTTTGCTCGAAAAAGGCCCTCACCGGGTTTCGCCGCTGCTGATCCCGATGTTTATTCCCAATATGGCCGCTGGACAGGTGGCGATTCAAACCGGCGCACGGGGCCCGAACAATTGCCCGGTCACCGCCTGCGCCTCGGCCTCTCACGCCATTGGCGACGCCTTTCGCATTTTGCAGCGCGGCGAAGCCCAGGCCATGATTACCGGCGGCACCGAAGCGGCGATCACGCCCCTGAGTATGGCCGGATTTGCCTCGGCCAAGACCATGTCAACCCGCAATGACGATCCCGAGCGGGCCAGCCGGCCCTTCGACAAACTGCGCGACGGCTTTGTAATGGGCGAAGGCTCAGGGGTTTTGATTCTCGAAACCCTCGACCATGCTTTGGCCCGTGGCGCTGAGATTTGGGCTGAAGTAGCAGGTTTTGGCATGACCGGCGACGCTTACCATATTACCGCCCCCTCGCCTGATGGAGAAGGCCTGGTGCGGGCCATGTCGATCGCCCTCAAAGACGCGGGCCTGCCGCCCGAAGCGATTGACTATATCAACGCCCATGGCACATCGACGCCCCTGAACGACATCACTGAGACCAAAGCCATTCACCAGATTTTTGGCGCCCATGCCAGTCGGCTGGCGATCAGCTCAACCAAATCCATGACGGGGCATTTGCTCGGTGCAGCTGGGGGCATAGAGGCGATAGCCTCGGTCATGAGTCTGCGCCACCAAGTGGTGCATCCCACCCGCAATCTCGAAGAGCCCGATCCGGCCTGTGACCTGGACTATGTGCCCGGCCAAGCACGGGAAATGTCTGTGCGGGCAGTGTTAAGCAATAATATGGGCTTTGGCGGCCACAACGCCTCTCTGGTGTTTAAGCGTTTTGAGGGCCAGTCTGAAATTTCACAAGGCAACAGCGCTTCAAAGTAAAGCCTTAGAATAAAGTATTCCAATAGAAATCAGGATACTTTCGATGAAAACAAGACAACGCTATCTTTCTCTCGCTTTGGCATTGGGGGCTTCGCTTGGATTCTTTGCTCCTGGAGCCATGGCTGAAGAAAAGAGTTCAACCAAGGTCATTCCAGCCCAAAAAGTTGCCGAAATGATGATTCGACAAGACCTTTTTAGCAATCAGCGCGTTATTCGTGATATATCTCTTGATCTGGCTCTTGAAGAAAAGGCGATTTTGTATATGAATTTTGAACGGCAACCGCTGAATACCGCACTGCTCAATCTTTTGCCGACCTTTGGCTCGGCTTCTTACCAGCAGGGAGATTATGTGGGGGGAGTGAGCATGACTATTTTGGATATCATCGGCTGGAGTTCACTTGCTTTTTCCTGGTTTTCGGGTGGCTATGGGAGCAGTGGATTTTTGAACGCAGGTCTTTTCAGTTTGGGTTTGGGGCGCTTGGTGGGGATCACTTCGCCCTTTATGCATGCAGGACTTTACAATACCAAGCTCAAAGAGAGCTTGGCCCTGGATGGACATTACTCCACCAAATGGCAGTCTGAAACATTGCTCAGCGCAAATTGGGCCTTTTAAGGTCTTTGGGTTTAAAGCAAGCCCAATTGGCCTCCGGCCCAGTCTTCAAAGCCCTGTTTGAGTGCTTCAAAGGAATCCACCACATAGAGAATCGGCTGCACATGCCAAACCTCGTAACTTTGTGCCCCCATGGCCTCGGGGTCAAAGGGCCTGACCTCGACTTCGTGGCCGAGGGCATGAAAGGTCTCTTGATACGACGAGACAATGCCATTGCCATAAATACGCGGCTCACCGTCTTCTTTGACCAAACCAAATTCAACCGTGAACCAGTGAAAACTTTCCAGTTTGCGCCGATTGGCCCCTGTGGCCCGCAGTGAGGCCTGGCCGTAGCGCTGGTAAAAGTCGGCAAAATCCGGCTCGGTGATCATGGGCATGTGGCCAAAGACATCGTGAAAGAGATCCGGGGCCGGGGTATAGTCCAATTCGTGTTGCTCGCGAATATAGTCGGTGGAGGGGAAGATCCGATTGGCGAGGGCTTCAAAAAAGTCCTGCTCGTGTAAGAGCCCCGGTGTGCGTGCCACGCGCCAGTTTGTGGCTTTTTCGAGGGTCAAGCTCAGTTCACTCAGGGCAGGAATGCGGTCGCTGGGCAGTTGCAGCGCTTCCAGGCCCTGCATATAGGCCCGGCAGGCCCTTCCTGGCAGAATTTCGCATTGGCGTTTGTACAAAAATGCCCAAATTTCGTGCTCGGCCTTGCTGTATTCGGGGGCGACAATGGCCTCACCCACGGGCAGGGGAGCGTCAATTTTAATCGGGATACAGCGCGGGTCTTTGCCTTCAAGGCCTGCCCGTTCATAGGCAGATAGGCCTGAAAAGTCGCCCTCCGCGAGGGTTGCGCCTGAGTCTGTCATTACGCCACCTCCAAGCTATTTGAAATCCGTTCTGATAGCTTTATCATACCCCGAATAGTGGCTGGGCAGACAGGATTTGCCGCACATTCAGGCGCAGTCCCTTTTTGCTCAGAGAATGTCTAGTTGGGGGGCGGGCTTGCACTTGCCATCGGTGTAGCACTTGGTACTGGCGTGGGTGTGGCACTCGGCACAGGTGTCGCGAGTGGCCGGGGCGGCAGCAAATCTGACTCCCGTTTGACCTCACTCAACATCTCGACAAAATCCTGGCTGAGTTTGGTCCAGGCCGCCATTTCACTTTCGCGTTTGAGGGTATACGACTCGCCTTTGAAGTTGGTATCAGAGGGGGAGAGCCCTTTGGGCCCGCCCAGTGCGGCTGCGGTCAATGGGTTGAGGTAGCTGCCGGTGTAGATGTCGATCGCCAGGCCGGTTAAGCGAATATTGCTCTCGTAGAACCCTTTGTCGCCAAAGAGATCAAAGAAATTCAGGTTTTGGCTGGGAGAGCGACCAAAATCGTGATTGCCGGTCACGACCAGCAAAATATCTGCTTTAAAGCGCGAGCCGAGCTGGCGCATAAAATCCATTGAGAGGTTGCTGACGAGATTGGGCGGAATTTGAATCGTCTCGCGCACCATGCCCGAGTCTTTAAAGGTGCTTTTGAGACCCTCAAAGACTTTTTGCTGATCAGAGGGGTTGAGCTGCGAGGCATTGTAAAAGAGCACAGCCACTTTGAGCGGGAAATTGAGTTTGATCTCGCGGGCCAAATTCAGACGGATGCGCTGCTCTTCGGGGGAGAGTGACTCTTGATTGACCAATTGGGCCAAAGCATCAGGCGCAGAGACCGCTGAACTGGGACTGGCCATGGGATAGGGAGAAGTGGGTGAGTTGGTCGCCGGGCCACAGGCAGCCAGACCCAGGGTTAAACTGAATACCAGAGCGGTCATTTGCCATTTTTGCATGTCAAAACTCCTGAGAAGTAATAACATGGATTATAAAATAATTTTACTTAAATGTAAATACTATTTTTGGTCTTCTTTCTCGGATTCATCACCGCTTTCCAATTTGACCAGTTCATGATCCAGGGCTTCGCTCAAAAAGATCGGTGTGTAAGCCGGCGTTTCGTCTTCGGCATCGGGATCGGCCACAGAAATATTCTGAATGGCCGCCAGACGCGCCTCGGCTTCACGGGCGATCATTTCTTCGCGGGTCAGGGCGGGTTCGTCTTCGTCGAGAAAGACCAGTTCTGCAGCTGAGGGCAAGGCTGATTCAGGTTCTTCTTCTTCGATCAAGATCGGTTTGGGTGGGGCAAGAGCTATTTCGTCTACAGGTGTGGCTTCCAGCCGGTATTCATCCAAAGACTCCGCCGCTTCTGGGGCAAAATAATGCACCAGAGAGTCCCCCAATTGGGGGTCCAGGCTGGGGGCAAGGTCGCGCTGGGGCAAAGTCATTTCTGGTTCTGCAGGCGTTACGGCTGGGGATGTCGCAGGCTGCGCCACTGGGGGTTCGTCATCCCCAAAAATCGGCTGATAAGCAGCATAGACCTTTTGTTCGACTTCAATCACCGGCTCTTCTATCAGGCGAATTGAAAATTCGGTAGGGCTTTCTGTTGTGCCTTCTTTCTCCCCATCTTTCTCCCCGTCGCTGTCGCTGGGCAGAATTTCGTCCAAAAAGCCAAAGGGATTGTTTGAAGTTTCAGCTGGGTTTGCAGGGGGGGCTGTGGGCATTTGCATCACCGTTTGGTTGAGATTGGGCCGATCTTCGTCCAAGAAATCGAAACTGTCTGAGCTGAGGGCGGAGAGGCCTGTGTCTGCGCTGGTCTCGGTTTCGGGGATATGCATGATGGTTTGCCCGGATTCGGCTTCATCGAAGAAAGACAGGGCGTCTTCTGAAAGCTCAAACAGGCTGCCTGAGGGCTTGAGTTCGGGTTCTTCATCCAAAAAGGCAAAGGCCTGGTTGGCAGCTTCTGAAAGAGGTGTGGCGGTCTCTGCAAACAGGTTTTCACTCTCTGTTTCAGCTGTGACTTCTGTGGCCACTTCATCGAGGAAGTCCAGGCCTTTCCAGCGGCTATCCCCTTCTTCTTGGCTTTCTGGTTCCAGATCCAAATCCTGCCAACGCTGGGCCCGCTCTTCGAGCTCGGCTTGCAGCGCTTCTGAGACCACAGGCTGGCTGCTGTCGGATTGTAATTCCTGCTCGACAGTGATCTCTGCCGCTTCGTTGGGGCCGCCTTCCAATTCCTGCAGACGGTCCATGTCCAGAATCCAACGGTCTTCCGACGATGTTGCAGTAACAGAAGGGGTGGGCATACTTTGGGGATTGCTTGAGTAGAGGCTGGCGCTCCAGATATTTTCACCCCGGCGGCTCAGCCTCACGACCTTTTCGGGACTGACGGAATAGACCAGCCACTCGCCATTGGGCAGAATTTCGACATGCATGGGGGAGATCAGCGGATCTGAGAGATTGCCTTTGATCAATTGGGGCTCCTCTTCGGGGCGCACCCAGACCAAGCGGTGATTACCTGTATCTGCAATCAAGGTGCTGCCGTCTTCGAGGCGGTGAGCAAAGCTCGGCTCTTTGAGGTTGTGGGTGCCATTGCCACTTTCACCCAGCTCGCCCCACGACCAGAGGATTTCACCTTTGAGTGAGATCTCACAGACCTGGTGCAATCCGGCGTCGGCAAAGAGCACAGAACCTTCGGCTGTGACTTCGGCATAGTGGGGGCGAGAACCTGGATGGGAAGGTGCATACTCCCAATTGACCTGGCTATCTGAAGTCAGTGTTACCAAGCGGCCTTTGCCCTCTTCTGCGACCAAGAGAAAGCCCTCTTTGGTCAGGGCCGCACTGCGGGGATTTTGCAGGCCCCGCCAGCGTTTGCGCACATTGCGGGTTTCGCGCTCTATTTCCAGCACCCGGCCATTGCCGGTGTCTGTCACCAAGAGGCTGTCTGGCAACAGGGCGATGCGGTAAGGCTGAAACAGCTCTTTGCCGCTCTCTTTGCCCCAATGCCAGAGCATTTCGCCTTGCCAGGAGTAGCCGACCACGATGTCTTGCAAGAGACTCGGCATATACACCAAGTCGTCGCCCCGCATTTCCACCAAGGCCCAAATATCCACCCGTGGCAAATCTGGGCGGTTGATTCCCACGCGGGCTTCAAAAGCCGCTAAATCGCTGGCGTTTTGCTGAAGGCGGCTTTCGGCGATCTCCTGCAGCTTTTGTTTAAACCAGGGAAATTTTTGGCCCAATTCGTTGATATGGCGGATATCCAGTTCGTAGACTTTGCAATAATCTTCGGTGCGCACAGTGGCCGAGCGGGGCTGGTTTAAGATCACCGACATTTCCCCGAAAATCTGGCCCCCTTCCAATTCCACAACGGGCGCTTTGTCGCCTTTGCGTTGAATACTGACCCGGCCTTCAAGCAGCAAAAACAGCGATCCGCCTGATTCTCCCCGGCCAAAGACATCGTGTTCAGGCATATACGCCATGGGGTGAACCCGGTGCGAGAGCTCTTCAAAGAAGGCCTCTTCAGCCCCTTTAAACAGGGGAAACTCGCGAATGCGGTGCCCTGCAATTTTGGAGCGCAGTTCTTCTTGCAAAGCCAGGGTTTTGCGTTCGCGGAAATTTTTAAACAGGCGCTGGTGCTCGGCATCGATTGAACGCACCAATTGAAAGAGTTTGGGAAATTTGACCACGGCTTTTTTAAATTCGCCGCGCTCCAAATACAGGGCTTTGAGATCACTTACGGCCCGCATCCCGGGTTTCTCGACCTTTTGCTGATCGGAGAAGGCCTGTTGGCCGCAGATCTCTCCCTGTTTGACCGTAAAGATCACGGCTCCCTCTTCTTCGGCTGAGACCATTTCCAATTCCCCTTCGAGCAGGAAATACATGGCATTGCCCAATTCTCCGGGGGGCACAAGGAAATCTCCCGCTTTGGCTTTGAGCTGCAACATAAAACCAGCCAGGCCTTCGAGATGTTCGTCACTCTCTTCGGCCAGCAGGTGAATGGTTTTGAGGTCTGCTTTGAGCTGGGTCAGTTTCTTTTGTTTGATCTCGGCGCTCGACTGAGAGCGGAACTGGGCCTTGAGCAGGGATTGATCCGAGACTGTGGAATTGGGGAAACCCTGCACCCAGCGGGTGATTTCTTTGTCGGGGCTGAACTGCATCATGACTTTTTCACCTGCAAAAACCAGATCGCCGTTGTGCAGGCGGGTCACCCAGGTGGGAGCGGCTTCGTCTTTCCAGTGGCTGCCATGTACCGCTTCGGGGGGCCAATAGCGCACAGCCCGCAAGCGTTTGCCTTCGGGGCTCAGCTCCAGACAGGCCTGCAGATCGCTGTCGACAATCCAGGTCTGCCCGTTGGGCAGACGCCGGGCCAGAATCGGGTGTTGAATCCCCTGCTCTGCGCCAAAAGTGCGCATGAGTTCGCCACGGGCATTGATCTCCAACACTTCTTTGCGGCCGGGGTCGGCGATCAGCCAGGTATCTGTGGGTGTGAGTTGCACGTCACAGGGGGTTTTCAGTTTGTCGGCTTCGGGGGTTTTGAGTGTGGGGTAGCGCCGCCAATGTCGGCCCGAACGATCGAGTTCCAGCACGCGCTGATTGCCCTGATCGACAATGATCACCCGTTCTTCTTGTGTTGTGGCACCCTCGGAGAAAATCTGAAAGGTGGCCATGACGGGGTGGCGCAAGGCCAGTTTGGCTTTCCAGATCTGTTCGCCTCCGGGGCTGTATTCGGCCACTTTATTGCCTTTGGCATCTGCCACCAGGTAATTGTGGTTGGGCAAAACCGTGACATGGGCAATTTCGCCAATTTCAGCGGATTTGCCTTCGAAGACCCCCAGCAATTGTCGCCAGACGTTCATGGTGTAAAAGCGGTTTTGGCCGGGCAAAACCACCCCCATCTGGCCCGCAAACAGGCGACTTGAAGTCTCTGCGCTGAGCTTGTGGCGAATGTCCCGTTCTTCGGGCAGGTCTAAGCGGTAAAAACAGGCCGGGCAGGCCAGACCGTCGTCTTGTTCCAGGGGGGTTTCGCAGAGCGGGCAGATATCTTCAAAGCGCACAGCATCCCCGCGCAGGCGGGCCTGTTTGATCAACGACGCCACGGCCTCGCGTGAAATCGGGGTGCGCAGGGAGTGTTTGCCCATCAGATCGTCGAGTTCTGCCAAGACAACTTTTTTCGTGCGCAATTGTTTGCGCAATTCATGGGCCAGCTTTTTTAAGCGTTTGACCTCATCGTTGTGCAAGAGCAAATTGGTCAGGGTAATCCGGTAAAAGGCCCAATTTAAAAGATCGACAATGGCAATTTCGGCCTCAGCGGGCAGGTCCAGTTCTTCGGCCTCTTGACCAATTTGGTCCCAGAGTGTGGGGTCGTCTTTGGGGGGCTGATAGACCTGGAAATTTTTGCGTGGTGGTGCAACTTTGCGCTCTTGTTTGAGTTCGACTGGGGCCTCTTCAATCGGGGCCTGTAAATCTGCCTCAGTTAGAATATTTTCCTGCAGCAAAAAGCTTTGAAAATCCAGCTTTTCCTGCTCATGTAAGGGGTTGGGGCGGCTGTGGCCGAGCATCGCGGGTTGGCTGCCATCTTGAATCGGGAAGCTGCGCAAAGTGCGCACACTGCTGGTTTTGATCACGTGGATCAACGGGGTGCGTAGCCCGCCTGCTTCGGTCCAGGTATTAAAATAGAGCAATTTGCCATCGGGGCTCAGTTGCATTGGGTCGCAGGGCAGAATCCGCTGCATGCACCAAGAATCCCCTTTGATCTCAACCGAGTAGGGGGTACTCAGAGTTTCGGTGTCGAAATAGAGCAGGCTGAACTGGGGGCGTTGGGTGCAGAGATAGAGATAACGGGGGTCGGGGGCGGGCATGAGATTGCCCAAGATGCCCAGGCCCGATTTCCAAATGCGGTTTTTGAGGGTATCCAGTTCGATGATCCAGAGCTGGATACTTTCATTGTCGGTGATATACGCCTTTTGGCCCTTGCTGTCAAAACAGACATTGAGGGTGCGGTTGCTGCCGGGTTTGCGAATTTGAAAGCGCTCGATAATCTCGTAATCACGCAGAGAGATTACCAAGACCTCTCCGGCTTGGCGGTGAGCGGCAAAGAGCGTTTCGCTGTCGGGTGAGAGATAGAGATCGACCGTGTGCGGGCGTTTGTCCTGTTGGACTGCGTCAAGCAGAAAGCGGCTTTCCACCAACAGGGGGTGGGTGTGAATACTGCTGGCGGTGATAAAACTGAAACTGGGGGTGATCACCAATTCGGGCATGGCACTCTCATCCAGCGAGATCGGTTTGAGGTAGTGCCCGTGTCCATCGAGACAGGCCCACTGCCGCCGCCCACCGGGGCTTTCGGGTGAAGGCCGTGTATCGCTCAGGGCGATCCGGGCGATTTCTTCTCCGCCTGGAAATTGTTCAATATGCAGAATCAGGGTCTTGTTATCTACCCGACAGACGATGCCTTTGACCTTGTCGGCCAGGCTTTGGCGGCGGGCCTGCCAATGGCCAAAACATTCATCGGCCTGAGCCTGGGAGTACTGTTTTTGCTGGCGTAAATAGTTCAGCCAGCGCTCTTCAGCAGCTGTTTGCGTCATGATTTTTTCCCTTGAGTCGCGCCTTAATTCAGACATTATATCAAGACAATGGCAATTACTTTTAACTTGCTGTTGAGAATTGTTTGAGATTGTCTTTGGCCGAGCCATGCAGTAGTCTGAAAGACAGAGGCTGTATCAAAATGCGCGATTTTAATCAAGAAATTCAGGGCTGGTCCTTTTGGGACGCCGAATGTGAGGCGAATTTTCGCACGTGGAATTTTCCCTATCCCTTTATTTTGCAAAACCGGGCCGATGTCGTTGCGTTCTGTGAGTGGATCGAGACCCACCAGATTCGTTCGTATTTGGAGATTGGCATTTGGAGTGGCAAATTGGTCTCGCTGCTGCATTCACTTTTTCAATTTGAGAAAGTCGCAGTCTGTGATATCCGCGATGCAGATAAATTTGGGGTCGAAATTAAGGTCCCCGCTGAAACTGCCTGTTTTTGGGGCGACTCCTGCTCTCAGGCCTATATGCAGTGGCGCGAGCAATTGGGCCCGATTGATCTGGTTCTGATTGACGGGGCCCATGGCCTGGACGCGGTGCTGGCGGATTTTGAAATCAACCGGCGTTTTCCCGGTAAATACCTTGCTTTTCACGATGTGACCAATCCCCGAACCCCTGCCGTGGGCCATTTCTGGAACCATGTGCCCGGTGAAAAATGGACGATCAGTCAGCCCTTTGCCGAAGCGGATTTGGCTGAACTGGCCCCGATGGGCATTGGCATTTGGAAGATTCCCCGCTGAGCGCTTGTGTTCACCTGCTAAAGCACCTATGATGGGATCATCTTATCTGTTTTTCTGAACCGATCCGATGGTTTTAAAGGGGGAGAGCGCAATGGAGACGTTAGAGCAGCGCAAGCTTAAATTCCGCGAACACATGGAAAAAGCTGAGCAATTTGAAGACGACGAAGAGTTTTTACCCGCGATCAAACACTACCGCGAAGCCTTAAAATACTCTCTGCACAAAAAAGACACCGATCATATTCAGGCCAAACTGCAGAAACTCAAAAATATGGCCCATTATGTCTCGGGAATGTTGGAAGAGGGACAAGCAGACAAAGGCGGAAAAAAGCCTTTGCTTTGGATGATTGCCGGAGGATTGGGGCTGCTGGCCTTGGGATTGGCCCTCTTTTTGGTGTTCAAACCTTTCTAAGACAGCTTAAAGCGGGATTTGTTCTTTGCGGGTCAATGACATGGCCAGGCCCTTTTCGTAATAGGCCTGTTCGTTGATAAACACCGGCCAGACGGTCTCATCGCCTTCATAGTTGAGTATCAGCCCATCAAAGGTGACATACAAGGGGCGCCCTGGATACAGCGGGCGATAATCCCGGCCATAGAGCTGGGGGTGGATCATGCCACGCATTTTGCCTGCTGGGGTGCGGGGATAATCGAGATTTTCGAGCTGGCGGTAAACGGTCAATTCCCCTTCGTAGGCCTTGGCCTCTCCCCGTTCCCAATCGGCCAAATAGGTCAGCATGGCTTGTACCAGCTGCTCAGTCTTAAAAAACAAGTCTGCGCGCAGGGTGCCATGGGCCATGGGACCCACTTCCAAGGTCAGTTCGCGGTGGCCCAAAGAGGGCAAATAGGGGATGTCTTTGGCGTTTTGGGGCATGTAATAAATGCGCACCAAGGCATCTTGCTGAACCAGATGGGCGCAGAGTTGCAGCATCAAAGGGTCATCAAGTGCCTCTTCGCGAGAGAGGATCAAACTCATACCCATATTGCTGGTGGTATTGTGAAGGTCGATTAAAAAATCACAGCCGCCCAGATCCTGGGCCACCACTTTGGCCCGCTGGGCTTCGTAGCTGCTCAGATCGTGATTGGCCAGATCACTTGAGCGAAAACAGCGATTGAGATCTTCTTCGAGATAACGGCGGTTGACTTCAATCGCCCGGGGATTGGCCAGATAGGTCTCGACCTGAAAGGGGTATTTTGCCCAGACTTCGGGGGTGTTTTGCCATTTCTGGCAGAGGTAAATGCCCCCCCATTCATTGCCGTGGGTGCCCCCCACAAGCACCACCCGTTTCACGTTTTTAATCCCACCAAAAATACCAGACAGTGCTGCCAAGCAGGGTCTGGGCCAAATTTTCAATACTCTGCACGCCCTGATCGACAATGTCTGGGCAATAGGCGTATTGCACACGCGCCAATTCACGGGCTTCTTCTAAGTCGGTCACGGGCCGAGTGATAGCCAATTCAATCACGTCGTGGGTTAACGCGACCAGTTCGGCTCCATACCGCACAAACCAATTTTCCATCAGACGCACATGTAATTCGGGATTGGGGCAGGCATTCCAGCCACCGGTCTGTAACCAAGCGGGCACTTCCCAGGGGTGGGGTGTGGGCACCAGGGCGATCAGCACTTCTGGATAGGGTTCGCGCGAAAGCACATCCAGGTGGGCGCTGAATTCAGAGACCGGTTGCATGTTCTCAGGGCTGAAAAATTCAGCAAATTCGTCAAATTCGTCGGGGTCAAAATCTTCATCTGGGTACTCTTCGGGACTGTTTTCTGCCAGCCATTGAGTCAGATTCAGCCCCATGGCTTGTTTTAAACAGTCCGCCGGGCTGGGTACGGTCTCATCTGCCTGCCAGAGATCCTGAACCGTTTCTAAATTGCTGGCTGGCCCCATAATAATCGGCCAATGTTGGGTTTGCTCGACCAAGGCCTGTAATTTGCGCCAGTCTTGGATCGCCTGTCGGCCTGCTACGTTTAACAAATACAGCGGTTCTGAACTGCCGGGCAAGGCCTGTTGACGCAGCGACTGAGAAAACCCCGCTGTCTTGAGCAGCGATTCCAGCGCAGCCATGGCTCAGGCCACGACCTTGATGGTGTGCAAACGGATGTCTTCGGGGCCGTTGATAAAGCCCCCATAGCGGTAGACCTGTTGCAGATAATCGACCAATTCACGCGTAATTTGTTCGCCTGGAACGAGAATTGGAATACCGGGGGGATACGGTGAGACAATTTCGGTGCAAATCCGGCCCACCGACTCCTGAAAGGGGATCTTTTCGGTTTTGGCGTAAAAAGCCTCACGCGGGGTCATGGTGGCTTTGGGCAATTCTGGCAAATCGAGGGTCTGTAAAAGGGGGCGTACTTGTTGGGGAATGCCGTTGGTGTGAATTTGCTCGGAGATCGCGCGGAAGGCATTCACCAAGCGCTCCAAATCGCTGCGTGGGTTGGCAAAGGTCACAATGGCCAAGACATTGGTCAGGGTGGCCATTTCGGACTGCACCCCGTATTTCTCGTTGAGCAAATCGAGTACATCAAAGCCTGAAATACCCAGTCCTGTTACGTTGACCACCAATTTGGTCAAGTCAACATTGTGAATGCCGGGTTGCCCAATCCGTTCTTTGCCAAAACAGTGAACGCCGGGAATGGTATTCAGCTCTTGGCGGGCCCATTCGGAGACTTCCAGGGCATGGCTGAGCAATTCTTGTCCATGTAAGGCCATCTGGCGGCGGGCTGTATCGAGGGAGGCCATTAAGACGTATGAGGGGCTGGTGCTCTGCACAATTTGCAGCACCTTGCGCACCCGCTGTACATCGACATGCCCTGTGTCGCGCATGTGGAACATGGAGGCCTGGGTCATGCCTGCGATGATTTTGTGGGTGGATTGCACCACCAAATCGGCACCTGCATCCAGGGCCGAGATCGGCAAATCGCTGTGAAAATGCAGATGGGGACCGTGGGCTTCGTCAACCAAGAGGGGCTTGTTGTATTTGTGGCAAATTTTGGCAATGGCTTCGATATCGCAGGTCACGCCGTAATAGGTGGGGTTGACGACCAGCAGTGCTTTGACATCGGGGTGGGCTTCTAAACTGGCTTCGACCTCTTCGGGGGTGATGCTGTCATAAAAACCATATTCTTTGTCCCAAATGGGTTTGAGATAGACGGGGATTGCACCACTGAGCAAAATGCCGCCAATCACGGATTTGTGGCAATTGCGGGGAATCAGAATTTTATCGCCAGGATCACACACACTCAAGACCATGGTGTGGTTGCCGCAGGTCGAACCATTGACCAAAAAGAAAGAATAATCTGCGCCATAAGCGGCTGCTGCCAATTCTTGGGCCTCTTTGATCACGTGTTCGGGATCGTGTAAATTGTCAACTTCAGGCAATTCACAGAGGTCGATTTTAAACATATTTTGGCCGACCAGCTCTAAGAACTCGGGATCAATGCCTTGCCCGTATTTGTGGCCGGGGGTGTGAAAGGCGACCATGTCTTTTTTGAGATAGTCGCGCAGGGCTTCAAAAAAAGGCGCGCGGGCTTGGGGATTAAAGGCTTCTGTTGTGGGCATGGCTTGGTTCTCTGCTGTATCGATCATGGGTGTTTCTCTCTTGAATGAAAATGTGCGTGCACATTGCCACCCTATTGTACATGATTGTGCCGTGCGTCAGGATGCAATGGTTAAGTTTACGTTATTAACTTTGCCTTTACTTTTTCTGTAATCGTGATCACTAAATTTCTCGACTGTTGCGATTAACTTCGCCTTCCTTTAAGGAGAACCTGAAATAATGCTTAAAATAGCTTGAAAATTGAGTACTCAAACAGGTGGAAGTCTTTTGAAATCAAGGGTTTTTGGTTTTTTGCAGGCAACTGACAGGATGGACCTGCAATGTTATACTGGGGCACTACCGAGGGTGATTCAGACCAAGGAGACAAAAACGAATGCAAGAGCCTGCCCTGATTCTGCTTGTCGAAGACAACGAAGAGATTGGTCCATTTTTGGCCATGGAACTCGAAAGTGAGGGCTACCGTGTGGAATTGGCCCAAGATGGCCTGAATGGTCTGATGAAGTTTCGCCAATTGATGCCCGATTTGTTGATTCTGGACTGGGAAATGCCCAAATTAAGCGGCGTAGAGGTCTGTCGCCGGGTGCGTCAGAGTTCCCATGTGCCGATCCTGATGCTCACGGCTAAAAACAATCTCCAAGAGCGCATCGAAGGCTTGGATGCGGGTGCCAATGACTATCTGGGCAAGCCCTTTGAACTTGATGAACTCTTGGCACGGGTGCGGGCCCAATTGCGTGGCCGCAGCAAGCCCGAACTCCATCTCTTGGTCTTGGCTGATCTGGAAATGAATTTGCAAACCCATGAGGTGCGTCGGGCAGAGCAACGCCTGGATCTCTCACCCAAAGAGTTTGATTTACTCAAATACCTACTTCAACATCCACGGCAGGTGCTTTCCAAGTCGCAGATTTTTGAAAAGGTCTGGGGCTGGGATGCCGAAGGGGGCGAAAACAGCGTCGAAGTTTATGTCCACAGTCTGCGCGGTAAATTAGAGCAAAGCGGTGGGCAGCGCCTGATTCACACCAAACGCGGTGTCGGTTATATGCTCAGAGAATCTGAGGACTAAGGCCATTTCTGGATTGACCCGGTGTTGGCGAATCTGCCCATGAATCCACCCGAACTCTTGTGCCAGCGGCCCTATTCTCAACTCTATCTTTTTCACAGCCCAGATTATCCCGAACCTGTGGTACTCAAGGTCTTGAGTGCGGAATTGCCGTCTCAAGCCCAATTGGAAGCCCTGAACAACGAATACCATCTCACCCAACATCTCGACAGTGTCTTTGTAAGGCGTGCCTTGCAACGCAGTCAATGGCAAGGGAAACCGGCTCTCTTACTCGAATATGTGTCAGGGCAGACCTTAAGTGCCTTCTTTGAACGGCCCAAATCCGAAGCTCTTTTCTTGCAAATTGCCCTGCAATTGGCCCAGGCCTTGGGAGAGATTCATGCACAAGGGGTGATTCATCAAGACCTCAATCCCCAAAATATCCTGATTGAGCCAGAAACCTTGACCCTTAAACTGATTGACTTTGGTTTGGGGCTCTCACACAGCCATGCGGCGGATATCCCCTCTGCTCTCCTGACGGGAACCTGGGCCTATCTCTCACCAGAGCAGACAGGGCGCACCTCACAAAAAGTCGATCAACGCAGTGATCTCTATGCCTTGGGTGTGACACTTTATGAGCTGATGACGGGGCAATTGCCCTTTGTGGCAGAAGATGAATTGGGCATGATCTATGCCCATCTTGCCAAAATACCTCTGGCCCCAGAATCTGTGCTTGAGAACCCCAGCCCCGTTTTGCAGGCCCTCTCGAAGGTGATCTTAAAACTCCTGGCCAAACACCCCGAGCACCGTTACCAGTCGGCACAAGGGCTCTACGATGACTTGAGTTTTATTGTTGCTCGTTCAGAACAGGCGACTGCTTTGCTGGCGTTTACGCCAGGTGAGTCGGAATCCCGGCAGAACCTCAAAATTCCTGTTAGGCTCTATGGGCGAGAGGCTGAGGTCAAAACACTTTTGGGGGTCTTTCAAACCTTGCAAGCCTCTCCCGAACAACCCGCCCAGGTGGTTTTGATTGCCGGGCCCTCGGGCTCGGGGAAGTCTTTTTTGGTGCACGAGATTCAACAGCCGTTGTTTGAACTGCACGGTTTTTTTATTTTTGCGGGCAAATACGATCAATACCAAAAACATCTGCCCTATTCGGCTTTTGTTCAGGGCATTACCCATTTTGTGCAACAGATCCTCACCGAGAGCCCCGAAAACCTTGCAAAATGGCGAGAACGTGTCTTGAATGCCTTGGGCAGTTCGGCCCAAGTGGTGATCGACATGATCCCTGCCCTGCGCCATTTATTGGGCACACAACCGGATGTGGTTGATTTAGAGCCTCACGAAGAACAAAGTCGGATTCGGCACCTGCTCAAACGCCTGATAGCGGTCTTGGCAAGTCTGGAGCGCCCCCTGGTGATTTTTATTGACGATTTGCAATGGGGAGATCGGGCCTCTTTAAATTTACTCAAAGATTTGGCCTTGGAGCCGGTTTTGCCTGGCCTTTTGCTGATCGGGGCCTATCGCGATAACGAAACGCCCCAAGACCATCTCCTGAGCCAGATTGTGGCTGAATTAAGTGCCGAAAATCGCGCACCCGAACAGATTCAGCTTGAAAATCTACAAGCAAACCAGATTGCCGCTCTTTTGGCAGATACCCTTTTATTGCCCCTCGCGGATACGGCTGAATTGGCCCATTGGGTCTTTCAAAAAACCCAGGGCAATGCTTTTTTTGTGCATCAATTCATCTATGATTTGCACCGCCAGGGTTTGCTCTATTTCGCGCTTTCACGTCAGCAGTGGTGCTGGAAATTGGCAGATATCCAAGCCCAAAATGTGACCGACAATGTGGTTTCGCTCTTAACTGAAACCATTCAAACCCTGCCTGCCGGGGCCCAGACATTGCTCAAGTGGGGGGCCTGCCTCGGCAATCATTTTGATGCTTCGGTGGCTGGCCAAGCGGCTGGTTTGTCCAGTTTAGAGGTTCAAACCGCATTCCTCGCACTTTCAGAGGCCGGGCTATTGGTGTCTGTCAATGCGTCCAAAGGCATTTTGCCCTGTCGTTTTTTGCATGATCGGGTGCAACAGGCGGCTTATGCTTTGATCAACGCTTTGGAGCGGCCCGAGGTGCATTTAAAGATCGGGCGTTTATTGCTCGCCAGCACGGCTGAAGATGATCTGCAGAGCCTGAATTTTGAGCGGGTTTTTCACCTCAATTTGGGACGTTTGCTTTTGCAAGACCATGCCGAAAAAAGACATTTGGCCCAATTGAATCTCTGGGCCGCTCAGCACAGTCGCCGCTCAGCGGCCTACGACGATGTATTGGAACTGACAGACATTGGTTTGGCGCTTTTGACAGAAGCGGCTTGGCAAGGTGAATATGCCTTGATGTTTGAATTATCGCTCTTGCAGATCGAAGCCACTTTTGTTATCGGTCAAAATGAGCGCAGTGAACTTCTCTATCCCCGGCTTTTAAAAGAGGCCCGGACGCCCGAAGATCGGGTTCGGGTCTTTTATTTGCAACTGACTCTCTATTCGCAGCAACGCCGCTATAAAGAGGCGATCGTGGTCTTTTTAAATGCCCTTGAAGCATTGGGCGAAGGCCTGCCCCGCCAGCCTTGGCAACAGGCCTTGCAATTTGGCTCTGCCTTGCTCGCGTTGAAACAGCGCTTAAAAAAACGGGATATTCAGCGCTTGGCAGATTTGCCAGAAATGACCGATCCCCATTCGCTGGTATTGGCACAGCTGCTGGGCACTTCTTTGGATATCCTGATGGCGGCTGATCAGAAGCTGTTGTTTGGCTTGGTGGTGGCCAAATTGGTCAAGCTTTCGCTCGAAAAAGGCAATGCCGACATCAGTGCTTTGGCTTATGTCTTTTATGGGGCCTCTCGCCAGCAACTCTTTGGCGACTTTACTTCGTCCCGTCAATTTGCGCTTTTGGCCTTGAATTTGGCCGAACGCTCAAATAACCCCATTTTAAAAAACAAGGTCTATACCTCTGATGGTTTGCTATTAAACCCCTTTTACCAACATATCCAAGTCAGTATTGAACGATTACAAGCCGGTCTGGCCCTGCTCAAAGCCGAAGGCAATTTGATGTATGCGGCTTATAATATTTATTTCTTGAGCAGTTTTGGCTTTGTCAGGGGTATCCCTCTCAAAGAACTCCATCAAGCGGGATTGAGTTATTTGCCTCTTTTGGCCTCGGAGCACCGAAAACAGTACAGAGAAATGGCGCTTGAATGCATGATTGAATCGCTGCAGACCTTTACCCGGCCCGAACAGGTGGCCCAAATTGGGCAAATGTTTAATTCAGTGTGGGTCAAATCGCAGACCGAGTCTCCACTTCTACTCTCGCATTATTATTGTGTCTATCTGCGCAGTGCCTACCTGTTGGGGAATTGGGATTTTGCCTTGCAGCTTTTGCTGCCAGCCAGCGCAGCCTTTGAACACAGCCAGGCGTTTATCTATGGCATAGACGGGGCTTTTTATGCCGGTTTGATCTGGATCAGATGTCTGAAAACGAGGGTGTTTCCCGAAGGCTATTCTGCCTCTCAGGCCCGCTCAAAACTGACTAAAATTTTGAAACGCATGGGCTTCTTGGCCCAATTAGCCCCTGTCAATTTTGAACATAATTATCTGCTTTTAATGGCCGAAAAACAGCATTTGGAAAGGGATTTTCTTGGGGCCTTGAAGAGCTATGATGCGGCGATTCAAGCGGCAGAAAATCAGGGTTTTCAACATGTTCAGGCCTTGGGCAATCATCTGGCAGGCCAGGCCTGTTTTGAGGAAAACCAAACCCGTTTGGCCCTGGTCTATCTCAGTGCGGCTCATCGCGGCTATTTGCAGTGGGGAGCCTTGGCTTTGCTCAGCCGTCTCGAAAGGGAGTTCCCAAGTTTGGTCTCACAGCTTTCGCAGGCGGATATCGAGCGGGTTTTTGGCGGCCGGACGACCTCCCCTGCCAGTTTGGAGACCAGCCACCTGGATTTGCTCAGCCTGATCAAAGCCTCGCAGGCCCTCTCCGAAGCGGTTGAACTCAATTCTTTACTCGAAAAACTGCTGTTGATTGTGATGGAAAATGCCGGGGCGCAAAAAGCGGTTTTGCTTTTGCCCAAGCCCGAAAGCCCGGATTGGTATATCGAAGCCTGGGCTGAGGCCGAAGGGGGTGTGAAAATTGGCTCACAGGCTTTGGCTGCAAGCCGTTTGCTGGCCCAGGGCGTCGTCAATTATGTCTTGCGCACCCAGTCCAGCGTCTTGCTTGAAAATGCCTGCCAACAGGGCGATTTTATGCAAGACAGCTATATCTTAGAGCAGCAGACCCGTTCGCTGCTCTGTTTGCCCCTGCTCAAACAGGGACAATTGCAGGGGGTTTTGTATATGGAAAACAACCTCACGCCGGGGGCCTTTACCTCGGAGCATATCCAAACCCTGAATGTGCTCTCCAGCCAGGCCTCGATTTCGCTCGAAAATGCCCAACTCTATCGGCTGATGCGCGAGCAAAATATTTTGCTCGAAGAAAAGGTCTCGGCCCGTACCGCCGAATTGATGCTGGCCAAAGAGGGGGCTGAGGTGGCAAATCAGGCCAAAAGCCGTTTTTTGGCCAATATGAGCCATGAAATTCGCACGCCTCTCAATGCGATTATTGGTTTTTCGCGGCTTTTGCAACAGAACAAAGCTCTGCCCCCTGATGATGCGGAAAAATTGGATATTGTTGTTCACAGTGGTGAACATTTGCTGACCTTGATCAACGACACCCTGGAAATGGCCAAAATTGAAGCGGGCACAACCCAGTTTGAACTGTCAGATTTTGACTTACACGCCCTGCTGCGCGAATTGCAAAATATGCTGCTGCTCAAGGCCACGAGCAAAGGGCTCAAGCTCGACATGACCATTGATCCGGCTGTGCCCAGGGCCATTCGTGCCGATGCCCAAAAACTGCGCCAGCTCTTGATCAATTTTTTGACCAATGGGATCAAATACACCCCTCAAGGCTGGGTGCATCTGGCCGTATTTGCCAAAGACCTGTCTGGTGCTGATCCGCGTCTCTGTTTTGAGATCAGCGACAGTGGCACGGGCATTGGTGAGGCAGATTTAAACACCATTTTTGAGCCTTTTATGCAGGCTGAGCAGGCTGAGGGCTTCCGCGAGGGGGTGGGCCTGGGTTTGTCTATCAGCCAAAACCTGATCAAAAAAATGGGAGGCACCCTTTCGGTCTCCAGTCGTTTGGGACGGGGTTCCTGTTTTGCCTTTGAACTGCCTTTGCTTCTGGCCCAAGTCGAACCCTCGCCCCACAATGCTGTGCAAAAAGTGATTGGGCTACAAGCCGGACAAAAAGCCTGGCGCATTTTGATTGTCGATGATGACGCCAATAACCGAGCGCTCTTGCTGCATTATTTGGCCCCGTTGGGGTTTGAGTTGGCCGAAGCCAGCAATGGCCAAATCGGATTGGACTTGGCGGAGACATTCCGCCCCCATCTGGTTTTGATGGATATGCGCATGCCTGTTATGGATGGCTACCTGGCTACATCCAGACTCATGAGCGAGAGTCAGTCCTGGCCCGAGCAACCTGTGGTAGTGGCGGTGACCGCCAGTGCCTTTGAAGATCAGCGCCAAGAGGTGTTGGCCGCCGGGTGCCAAGATTTCCTGCGCAAACCTGTCAGCGAAGAGAGCGTTTTGGCGGTGATCGCCAAATTTTTGCCGGTAATCTATCGCTATGCAGAGGCCGACAGCGCTTTGTTTCAGCCCAACTCTACCTGGACCTCTGAACAGAGTATCAAGGCCTTGCAAACTGTACCTTTGGCTCTGCGCCAAGCTTTGCGTGAGGCAACAGAATCTGCCCAGATGGAGACCATTGACGATTTAATTGCCGAACTCCGCGTGACGTCTGGCGAACTGGCTCAGGTTTTACACGCTGCCGCTGCCTGTTTTGACTATGATCTGATCCTGGCGCTTTTAAACGCAGCTGAGAGCGTTTAAACTATCCCTATGGATGCAAACACACTTTCTGGTTATATTCTGATTGTCGATGACAATCCCAATAATTTAAGGCTTTTGATCACGCTTTTGAGTGAACAGGGCTACGAAACGCGGCCAGCCAATAATGGCGCGCGGGCCTTGAATACGGTTCAGAAACAAAAACCCGACCTGATTCTCTTGGATATCAATATGCCCGAGATGGATGGCTACGAAGTCTGTCGTCAACTCAAGGCCATGCCCGAGACGGCAGATATTCCCGTACTGTTTATCAGCGCCAACGACGAATTGCACGACAAAGTCAAAGGCTTTGATGTGGGTGGCGTCGATTATATCTCCAAACCCTTCGAGCCCCAAGAACTCTTTGCCCGTGTGCGCACCCATCTGCAGCTCAAACAGGCTCAGGATCAGCTCAAGGCTTTGAATCTTCAATTGCAGGCCTCGAATCGCTTTTTTCAGCATTTGGGCCAGGTCAAAGATGAGTTCTTGGGCATGGTCTCCCACGATTTAAAAAATCCCTTGAGCAGTATTTTGCTCTTTTCGCGCTATATGGAATCGCGCACCCTCTCCGAAGACAAAGCCCGTGAAATGGGTCGCCTGATTACCAAAGCAGGCAAGCGCATGTTTCGTTTGATTGAAGATTTGCTCGATTTGAATAAATTGGAACAGGGTGAGTTGACCCCCGAGCTTCAGCGCTTTGACCTGCTGCCTTTGGTTCAGGATGTCTGTGCTGAATACCAGGAAAAGGCCCAGGCCAAGGCCCAGCACCTGAACAGCGCTTGGGAGATGGAGAGCGCTTGGATCCTTGCCGACCCCCTGCGGGTGCGTCAGGTGTTGGAAAATCTCTTGTCCAATGCACTTAAATTTTCTCCCCCCCAGAGTGAAATTGAGATCCGGCTGCATCAAGAGGGACAACGTGTCTGTCTGCGGGTGCGCGATCAGGGCCCTGGTTTAAGTGAGTCTGATCAGGCCTTGCTCTTTGAAAAATTTATGCGTTTGAGTGCCAAACCCACAGGGGGTGAACACTCCAGTGGCTTGGGGCTCTCGATCAGCAAAAAACTGGTGGAAGCCATGTCTGGCACCATTGGTTGTCAAAGCCAATTGGGCCAAGGCGCCTGCTTTTTTGTCACCTTTCCCCTCAGCTTGCAGATCTGATTTTTAGCAAATTTTAAGCTGGCCCTCAGTGAATCTCTAAGTGGGTTTTTTATGCTTAAAATTAATCAGACAGTAAGAAAGGTTCTTTACCATGCAAATTCAAGGCGGTTTTGGAATGCAAGCGATTCAACCCATGCCCCGGATGGGTGCCGGGTTTCCGCCCGCTCAAATCTCTCGCTCTCAGGGGATTTCCACTGGCCCCGCTCCGCTCTCGGGTGAAGCCAAGCAATTGGCTGCCCGTGCCGGCCAAATGAAAGGCTGCGGCACTTCTTCAGGCCCTTCGATGATCGGCCCCGAACTTTTTTCCAAAATGGTAGATCAAAGCAGCCCCAGCCAAATGCAATCCAAATCTTCTGGCACCAAGGCCCTGCTTTTTGCAGTGCTTGAAGGCATTGGTGACGGTCTCGCTGCCTTTGGCTAAAGCGGCGATCAAACAGTCTCCCGACTCCCTGAGTTCAGCAGCGCTCCCCCTTGAGGGGAGTTTTTTTTGTGTTTCTCTGATCGCACAAATCAGACAAAACACCTCCGTTTTTGACGTCTTCCCCTGTGCCGGGCTATGCTATAGAGCAGTTTTGACCCCACCCACACCCCTGTTTGGAAAGGCCGATCACCCATGCACCACTCCCATTCTCACTTCAAAATCACCAAAGCGTCGGGTGAAAGCGAAGACTTTTCCCAGGCCAAGTTGCGTCACTCTCTGGTCAAAAGTGGGGCCTCTCCCGAGACGGTCGAAGACATTATGGCCGAGCTGGAAATCGATCTCTACAGCGGTATGACCTCGCGGGTGCTTTACAAAAAGGCCTTTGCCCTGCTGCGGCGGCGTTACAAGACCCAGGCCGCGCGTTACCAGCTCAAACGGGCGATCATGGAATTGGGGCCCGCCGGTTATCCCTTTGAAAACTATATCGGCGAACTGTTTCGGGCCCAGGGCTACGATGTGCAAGTGGGGGTGGTGCTGCAAGGGCTCTGTGTGACTCACGAGGTCGATGTGGTGGCCGAAAAAGCAAATGAATTGGTGGTGGTCGAGTGCAAATACCGCAACGCACCCGGCTTTAAATGCGACGTCAAAATCCCGCTCTACGTCAATTCGCGTTTTGATGACGTCGAAAAAGAGTGGCGCAAATACCTGCCCAACCAGAAAAAGAGCTTTCAGGGCTGGGTGGCCACCAATGCCCGCTTTTCGGGGGATGCGATTCAATACAGTGCCTGTGTCGGCCTCAAGCTCTTGGCCTGGGATTACCCCGAAAAGACCAGTTTGCGCAAATGGATCGACCAGAGTGGGCTTTACCCGCTCACGGCCCTGACCGGCTTGAGCAAAGCTGAAAAACAGCATTTGCTTGAGAACAGCTTTGTCTTGGCCCGCGACCTGATCGACAAACCCAAGGCCCTGGAACTGCTGCATCTAACTCCGCGCCGGGTGCATCAATTGCAGAACGAAGTCAGTCAGCTCTGTTTGTAAGGCAAGCGGTCCAATTGGCGGTAATGGGCCAGCAGGGCTGCCAAATCAGGCTTGGGCGGCAGACCCGGGCTCTGACCCATTTGTGCACTGCGCCAGAGGGCCAGGGTCAAGGCTGCTTCTGCCAAAGGAATTTCGGGCAGCGGCATATCGCTCTGGGCACGCAAAAAATGCACCAGCTTTAAGACCCCAAAGCCGTCCATCCAGCGAAAGAAACGCTGCAAAAAGACCCGCTCCGAGGTGCTGTTGGCCTGGATTTCAAGTAATTTGGCGGCACCGGCTTCTTGGGCAAACCAGCGTTTTAAGGGGGCTGAGAGCCCCCGTTCAAATTGGCTGAGCTTGGCTTCTGTCAAAGGATAAAGCCCCTGCAGACCCAGCAACACTTGCTGAATCTGGGCAAAACTCTGGGGGTGGTAGACCGGGTAAGCGGGATTGGGGGCACTCAACCACTCACCCATGGCTTTGCCCGTGCCAAACGGCACGCGTTCAGAGACGCGGGCCGCCGGGTAGACGCAGGTGCTGTTGATTTGGCTAAAACCGCCCAGGGGCATGAGCTTGTGCAAAAAATAAAAGTCCTCTCCCGCTTTGCGGCGGTTCATGCCGCCTTGGGCCCGGTAGACCCCCGCGCGCACGGCCATGCTGGAGCCAATCGTGTGAAAGGCACAGGGCAATTGGGCGTAGCGCAGCCCTTGCACGTAATAGCGCAAATACAGCTCGTAGCGCAGTATGCCTGCCGCCAATTCGGCAGATAAGTCTTTGTCCAGCGGATGGGCAAAGGCTATCGAACAGGCGGGTGTCTTGGGGGCCTCACTGTAAAAATGTCTTTCCAGGGCCACAAAGTAATTCTCTGCAACGCTGCAATCGGCATCGAGGCAGACAATCGGGGCTGTTTCTTTACCCAGGCTCAACAGGCGTTCAGTTGCCAGATCCATGCCAATCCGGCGGGCCAGACCGACCCCCGCGTGTTTGGGGGGCAGGTCGGCGGCATTGAGCAGAACCAATTCAAACCAGGGGTTTTGGTCTTTTTGCCAAGTCAAGATCTGCTCGGCATCTTGCCGGTGTTGGGCCTGCACAGCGGAATCTGCGTTGGCTGAGGCATTCAAGACCCAAATCACCTCCACCGCACAATCCGGTTGTGAAGCTGCTTGCAAAGACTGCAAGGTGCTCAGCAGATCGGGTTCAGCATGACAGGGAATCACCACCACCAGCCCCAATTGGGGCTGGGGTGATGGCAGAGCGCTAAGCAGCCATTCAGCTTTAAACACGCGGCTTCCCCCGATTTTGAAGTATACTGATTCCAAGATTAACATAGGGCTCGAAGGATTGCGCAATGGTAGAAACAAGCAGCGAAAGACAAACCGAAAAAATTGACTTTGAACTCAAATGTGCCACCGATCCCGGCTGGGCCCAGGTGATTGCCAACAATTTTGAGCCCTTTTTGCAGGACCATGCCAATTGTGAACGCAAGGCCTCGGCCTTGGCCATGAGCCTGCTGATGAAATACGCCGACCGCCCAGAGATCATTCCCCACATGATTCGCTTGGCCCAAGAGGAATTGGAACATTTTCGCCAGGTCTATGCCCTGATGGAAACGCGCGGGATTCCGATTGGCAAAGAGATCAAAGATCCGTATGTCAACCAATTGCTGGATGCCTGCCGCACCAGTCCCGAAGAGCGTTTTCTCGACCGCATGTTGATCTCTTCGGTGATTGAAGCACGGGGGGCTGAGCGTTTTAATTTGGTGGCAGAAGCTCTCTCGGAGCCCGAACTCAAGGCTTTTTACAAGCGCCTCTGGGCCAGTGAGTTGAAACATGGCCATCTCTTTGTCAACTTGCTGCAGCACTATTTCCCCCGCCCGGTGATTGAACAGCGCCTGGATGAATTGCTGGCTTATGAAGCTGAGATTATTCCCCGCCTGGAGTGGCGCCCGTCTTTACATTGATTTTCTGGCACTAATTTCCGGCACTAATTTTCTGAGAGGTTCTAGCTGATGTCCCATTACGATTTAAACCATTTTGTGCGCGAACTCGAAGCCCGACTGCCCCAGGCCCAGGACCAAATGCAGGCCGTGCAGGTGGTGTCGGGTGCAATGCAGAAGATGCTCAGCAATGACTATTTGCTCGATCCCGACTTTGTGCGTGCACTGCGCCATGGCCAGACAGACAACCAGGTCTATCACAGCCCAGGCCTGGATTTTGTCGTGCAGATCTTTGGCTGGCAGCCGGGTGCTGAAACCCCGATTCATGACCATGAAACCTGGGGCGTGATGGGGATTTATGCCGAAGAGCTTGAAATCCGCGAGTACGATCTCAATCCCACCGGCCAACCGGGTCAGTTTGATTTGAACCAAAAGGCCCATTACCGGGCGGGCCGGGGAGCAATCTCGTATTTGCTCTCACCCCAAGATGAGATTCACCACATCTCCAATCCCGGCCCGAATTATGCCCTGAGCATCCACGTCTACGGCAATCCCATCCAGAATTACCACGAGTTTGATCTGGAAAAAGGCCGCATCACCCGCGTGGGTGGCTAAACGGCGAGAACCAGCTCCAAGACCCAGCTCCAAGATCCAGCTTAAGCACAGGCCTGACAGTCCAGAAACGACAGATCGCCGTATTCGTGGCCCCGGTAGCCGCGCTCTTCTGCTTCGCGGTAGCCCTGCTCAATCACCGACAGCGGGAAAAGGGCGTCGAGGATGCGCATATGGCTCGAGCCTGGCTCGTGCATGCCTGTGATCAGGGCATTGACCACTTTAAAGCGGTAGCCGGGCCGGATCTTCAACTCACTGAGGCCTTCACCTGCTTGCAGCTTGCCGCTCTGCGCTGCCGACTCCAAGGCCCGCAGCACGGTTGTGCCCAGGGCCACGACCCGCTGCCGCTGAGCGCGGGCACGCTCAATGGCGGCAACTGTTTCAGCTGGGATTTGATACCATTCCGACAGGGGCAAAAGGGCATCTAAAGTATCATCTCCCGTGCTGGAGAGCCCTGCGCTGTGTAACAGTGAGACAATTTTCACGCCTTTGGCGCGCAGGGCAAAGAGCAGATTCCAGCTAAAGGCAAAACCTGCGCTGGGAGGCTCAACCGAGATCGGCGGGCCCGAAAAGATCGTCTGCTGATCCCAGACTTCTAAAGGCGCTTCGTGGTAAGCGTATTGAATCGGTCTGCCATGCTGATAGAGCAAGGGCAGCAGGCCTTGGGGATCTGTGCTGATAAAACGCAGGGAGAGCACCCGTTTCTGCTCTACTTTTTCGACCTCGGCATAAAGCTCAGGCCCCATTTCGATCCGATCGCCTGTTTGTAATTGCGGCGCAGGGCCGCGCATCTCAGTGGGGGTGCGCCAATCCCCGGCCCCAAACGAAATGGCCTGCCAGCGGCTTAAATCCTGGGGCGAGGGCCCCTGAAAGGCCGCCAGCCGGATTTCCACCTCAGCGCCACTGCGCGCTACTTTGCCGCGAAAGCTGGCAGGCAAGGTGGCCGAGCGGTTGACCACCAGCAGATCGCCCGCTTTGAGCTGAGCGGGAAAATCTGCCAAGTGGCCATGTTGAATAAGGGCATTGTTAGAAGATGTCTGCGCTTGCGCTGAAAAAACCAGCAGCTTGGTCTGTTCAAAAAAGCGTTGGGAGGTGGTGGCGGCTTTCATAATGACCTCCGCACGGCGTCAGCGTTGCTGGCAAAGTCTTGGGCTTCAATCAAGGCCAAGAGGGCGCGGGCCGAGTCTGCCGGGTCGCGCAGGTCTGCCGAATTGGCATCGGGGACAGCCGCCCGGTGCATAGGCGTGTCCATGTCTCCGGGGTCAATGGCCAAAAAGCGCACACCTTGGGCCTGTAACTCCGCGTCAAAGATGCGCGAGAGGTGGTCCAAAGCGGCTTTTGAGACGCTGTAACTGCCCCAGCTGGGATAGGCGCTGATCGCCGCATCGCTGGAGATATTCACCACCAGTTTTGCTTGTTCTGCCTGTTTGAGCAACATCCCCGGCAGCAGGGCTTTGGTTAAGCGGAAGGGGCCGATTAAATTGGTCTGCAGCACAGCCTCGAGATCTTCACATTCGGTATCTACCAAATAGCGCAAAGGGGTGGGGCCCAAGCTACTGGCAGCATTGATCAGCAGATCGACATCGCCGAGCTGGCTCTGAATCGCGGCTGCCAGGGGGTGAATCGCGTGTTTGTCGCCCACATCGGCTTGAAAGGTCAGCAGGGCTGGGTATTCCTGTTGCAAGGCCTTTAAAGGTTGGGGATTGCGGGCCACAATGGCGACCTTGGCGCCTTTTTCGAGCAATTGTAGGGCCAGAGCCCTGCCCAGACCTGAGCTGCCACCCGTAATCACGGCATTTTTGTTTTTGAAACTGTTCATTTTGAGACTCCTTTGGAGGTGTTATGTTTTGACTTTAACAGCCGAGATGTTATTCTATGAACTTAATTGTCGATAAATTGACATAAGGTTGATTCATTCACATCTCTAAGGAGTGCTCTTACCATGCCAGAACAGCCCCAAAGTCAAGTCTCCAGTTATTTGGCCCAGAATCTGCGCTATTTGCGCGGCAAAAAAAACTGGAGCCAGCAACAATTGGCCGATCTGGCAGAATTGCCGCGCACGACGTTGACACATATTGAGTCGGGCCAAGGCAATCCCTCTCTGGCCAATTTGGTCAAACTCTCAGCAGCGCTCGGGGTGGGGGTCGAAGAATTGCTCTCGCGGCCCCGCTCGGCCTGTCAGCTGATTCCCGCCGCTGAAATCCCCGTGCGCAACCGCAGCCAAGGCCGGGTCAAGGTCTTTAATCTCTTGCCCGACAGCCTCAAAGGGATTGCGATTGAGCGCCTGGAGTTGGCTCCTGAGGCCAGCATGGGCGGTCAGCCCCATTTGCCGGGTACCAAGGAGTATTTGCTCGTTTTGCAGGGTACGGTGGCCGTTTATGTTGCGGGTGAGCAATACCCAGTGCATCAGGGCGACGTCTTTGCCTTTCCTGGTAATCAGGCCCACTCTTACAACAACCCGCTTGCGCAGACTGCTGTGGCGATCAGCGTGGTGATTCCGGTGCCCGCCACTGCCTAAATGGGGTTGGGTGATGGAGATGGATTAAGTGGGTTGACAAGTGAATGTTCATTCATTTATCATGGTTGACATGAGAAGTTTAGATTTAGATAAACGGGATGCCGTTTGCAAATCCGCTGTGCGCTTGATCAATCAGCTGGGTTTTGATGGCGTGTCGATTGCCAAAATTGCCAAAGAGGCCCATGTCTCGCCTGCCACCATTTATATATATTTTGAAAACAAAGAGGACATGCTCAAACAGCTGTATTTACAGCTGAAACAGGACATGGCCAATTTCATTCTCAAAGATTTTAAACCGGGTCCAGACCACAAAGCCAATTTTAAGCACCTCTTTTACCAACATTGGTTCTTTTTTTACCAGCATCCTGATTCTTTTGCCTTTATTGAACAATTTGCCAATTCTCCCCTCTTGACAGGCTCTTGTGCTGAAATGGGCTTCCGCTTTTACCAGCCGATTATGGCCATTATTCATGGGGCGCAGCAAGCGGGGGCTATTAAGCCTATTTCCCAGGCTTTGTACAATGCCTTGGTCTTTGCGCCTCTGTTGCAATTGGCCAAATTACATGCCAGTGGCCGCCAGAGCATTCAGCCCCAGGACTTGGAACAGGTTTTTGAGATCATTTGGGCCGGTCTTAAAACAGATTAAAAGAAATTATTTTGCCCTTATTTTTTTGATAATTAATAAATGAATATTCATTAAAGGAGAAGAGAAAATGAAATACCGTTTATTGGGACGCACAGGTTTGTATGTTTCAGATATTTGTTTGGGCACCATGAATTTGGGTGGCCAGGGCATTTGGCAGGCGATGGGGGCGCTCGGGCAATCAGAGGCCACAGCGCAGCTCAAAAGTGCCTTTGAAGCCGGGGTCAATTTTTATGACACCGCCAATATTTATGCCTTTGGGGAATCCGAAACCCTCTTCGGTCAGGCCATTCGCGAGAGTGGCATTGACCGGGAAGAATTGGTGATTGCGACCAAGGTGCGGGGTCGCATGAAAGACGGTGCCAATAATGTGGGCTTGAGCCGCAAACATATTTTGGCGCAATTGGATCAGAGCCTGAAGCGTTTGAATGTCGAGTATATCGACCTGTATCAGATTCACGGCTTTGATCCGGTCACCCCGATGGATGAAACCCTCAGTGCGTTGAATGACGCTGTGCGCGCAGGCAAAGTGCGTTATTTGGGGGTCTCGAATCACACCGCTTGGCAGATCATGAAAGCCCAAGGCCTTTCTGAGCGCCGGGGCTGGAGCCGCTTTGAAAGTATTCAGGCCTATTATTCAATCGCCGGCCGCGAGTTGGAGCGCGAAATTGTGCCGATGGCCCAGGATCAGCAAATGGGAATCATGGTCTGGAGTCCCTTGGCCGGGGGCTATCTGAGTGGCAAATTTGATCGCGAAGGCAAAGGGCCTGATGGCAGTCGCCGCAGCAGCTTTGATTTCCCACCCGTCAATAAAGACAAAGCCCAGGAAATCATTGCCGTGATGCGTGAGATTGCAGGCAATCACGGGGCCTCTGTGGCCCAAATCGCCCTCAGCTGGGTCTTGCATCAGCCGGGTATCAGCACGATTATTATTGGGGCCCGCACCCAGGAGCAATTGGCGCAAAATCTGGCTGTCAGCGAAATGGCCCTGAGTGCCGATGAATTGGCGGCCTTGGATAAAATCAGCCAATTGGCACCTGAGTACCCCCACTGGATGTTGGGCATGCAAAGCATGGATCGCTACCCCGATGGGGCCAGTCTGGTCGAGCGCTTTAAACAATTCGCCAAAGACAATTAGGTACTTGGCGTTGGGACAGGGGGGGGGCTGAGAAAAGCTCTCCCCTGGGCTCAGCTTGGGCTCAGCTTGGGCTCTGGTGGAGATCCGCTTGAGATCAGGTATAATTTGATACCATCTCTCTGCCGGAGGCCTCTTCATGTCTCAAGCCTGTTTTGTGCTCGCCCTCGATCAGGGCACGACCTCTTCCCGCGCGATTTTATTTGACCAACAGGGTCAGATTCAGGGTCTGGCCCAGCAAGAATTTCGCCAGATTTACCCCCAACCCGGCTGGGTTGAACACGATGCTTCCGAAATTTGGCAGACCCAGCTCAAAGTGGCACAAGAGGCGCTTGAAATCAGTGGGGTTGCGCCCAGTCAGATTGCTGCGATTGGGGTGACCAATCAGCGTGAAACGCTCGTACTCTGGGACAAGGCCACAGGGGAGCCTGTCCACAATGCCATTGTCTGGCAATGCCGACGCTCAGCAGAGATCTGTACCGAACTCAAGGCCTTGGGACACGAACCGCTCTTTCGCGCCAAAACCGGCCTGGTCTTGGATGCGTATTTTTCAGGTACCAAACTCAAGTGGCTGCTCGATCAACATCCCGCACTGCGCACCCGCGCTGAAAACGGCGAATTGCTGGCTGGCACCATCGACACCTGGCTCTTGTACAATCTCACAGGTGGCAAGGTTCATGCCACTGAGCCCTCCAATGCCAGCCGTACCCTGCTCTACAATATTCACACCCGCGCCTGGGACCCAGAACTTTTGCAGATTTTAAATATTCCAGCCACTTTGCTGCCCGAGGTCAAACCCTCGAGTGGACTCTTTGGCCACACGGTCCCCGCGATTTTTGCCGGGGCCGAAATCCCGATTTCTGGCATGGCCGGTGACCAGCAGGCGGCGCTGTTTGGCCAGGGCTGTTTTGAGCCCGGCATGGCCAAAAACACCTATGGTACAGGCTGTTTCTTGCTGATGAATACCGGCGAAACCCCTGTGCCCTCTCAGTCGGGGCTCTTGACCACCGTGGCCTGGCAGGTGGGGGAACACTTTGTCTATGCCCTCGAAGGCTCGGTCTTTATTGGCGGGGCGGTGATCCAGTGGCTGCGCGATGAATTGGGCATGATTCAACAGGCCGCTGAAAGTGAGAGCCTGGCCCTGGCTGTGCCCGATACGGGTGGGGTCTATCTGGTGCCTGCTTTTGTCGGGCTGGGCGCGCCTTATTGGGATTCCCAAGCGCGGGGCAGTTTAACGGGCCTCACGCGCGGCACCAATCGCAAACACATTGCCCGCGCAGCTTTGGAGTCGATTGCCTACCAGAGCTGTGATCTGCTCGGGGCCATGCAAAAAGATGCAGCCAAACCCCTTAAAGTCCTGCGGGTCGATGGGGGCGCTACTGCCAATGGATTTTTGATGCAGTTTCAGGCAGATATGTTGCAATTGCCCGTTGAACGGCCCGCAGTGACCGAAACCACGGCTTTGGGGGCGGCCTATTTGGCGGGTCTGGCCGTGGGCTATTGGGACAGCTTGCAAGATATTCAGGCCAATTGGCAATTGGATACGCGCTTTGAACCTGCTCTGGCCGCAGACAGTGCAGCTGCTCTCTATGCAGGCTGGCAGCATGCGATTCAACAAACCCGCGCCTAAAACCTAACACCTCTCCTCTATCCCGATTTACAATGCGGGTAATACATCCAGCTTTATTCTGCTGACAAGGTAGCTATTATGAAATATTTAACGCTGTTTACCGCTTTTTCATTGCTTTTGACTGCCCCTGTTGCAGCCAATCCCCACACCCATTCCCAGGTCAACCCCCACCCGACTGCAGAAACCAGCCCGGCCCATGAGCCTTTGCTGCTCAAAAACGCCCGTCAACTCGTTTTTTCGGGCAAACGTTCGGGAGAGGGTTATTTCAGCACCGATGGCAAAAAGCTGATCTTTCAGAGCGAGCGCGAGTCCGACAATCCCTTTTTTCAGATGTATCTGCTCGACTTTGAAAGTGGTGAGACCACGCGGGTTTCCCCCGGCTGGGGCAAAACCACCTGTGGCTGGATCCATCCCAATGGCAAACAGGTGATGTTTTCTTCGACCCAAGACGATCCCGAAGCCAAACAAAAACAGAAATCCGAGCTGGATTTTCGGGCTTCGGGCAAGTCGCGGCGCTACAGTTGGGATTATGATCCCCATTACGAGATCTACCAGGCAGATATCTCCGGGGGCAAATATGTCAATTTGACTCGCAGCCTGGGTTACGACGCCGAAGGGGCCTATTCTCCCGATGGCAAAGAAATTGTCTTTGCCTCCAACCGCACTGCCTACCAGGGCAAACTCTCCGACGCCGATCGCCAGCGTTTAGAGCAAGACCCCGCCTCGTTTATGGACCTCTACATCATGAACAGTGACGGGTCAAATGTGCGCCGCTTGACCACTTCTCCTGGCTACGATGGCGGGCCTTTTTTCAGTGCCGATGGCAAAAAAATTATTTGGCGGCGCTTTTCCCAACAGGGCGACAGCGCTGAGATCTTCAGCATGAACCGCGATGGCAGTGGCGAAAAACAATTGACCCAAATGGGGGTGCTCTCGTGGGCGCCTTTTTACCACCCCTCGGGGGATTACCTGATCTTTGCCACCAATAAACAGGGTTTTGCCAATTTTGAACTCTATTTGGTTGATGTCGAGGGCCAAAAAGAGCCCGTGCGCGTCACCCAGACCGAGGGCTTTGATGGTCTGCCGGTTTTTTCGCCGGACGGCAAGCGTCTGGTCTGGACCAGCGGCCGCACGGCCAATGGTCAGTCACAGCTCTTTATGGCCGATTGGAACGATACCGAGGCCCGGCGTCTGCTTAAACTGGCCCCGGCAGGCAGTGTGGCCCGCAATCCTGTCAAAGGCAGCTCTTCCGAGGCGGGAGATCCTTTTGCCACCACGGCAGCCCTCTCGGCAGACGATCTCAAAAAGCGGATTTATCACTTGGCCGCTCCCGCCACAGCGGGCCGCATGACGGGCAGCCCCGGAGAGGCGCTGGCGGCAGATTATGCCGCAGAGGTCTTTAAACGCCTGGGTCTGGTGCCTGCCGGAGACAATGGCTCTTGGTTTCAGAGCTTTGAATTTACAGCGGGCGTCTCCCTCGGTGACAAAAACCAAATGCAAACGCCGGGTTTAAAAGCACCTGTGCTCAATCAAGATTGGCGGCCTTTGCCTTTTTCCCAGAGTGGCAATTTGAGCAGTGCAGCCGTGGCCTTTGCGGGATATGGCTTGGTGGTGCCCGAGAGCCCCGGCCAGCCGGGTTACGATTCCTATGTGCATCTCGATGTCAAAGACAAATGGGTGGTGGTCTTTCGCTATTTGCCCGAACAGCTCAGCCCTGAGCGCCGCCAGTATTTCTCGCGTTTTTCGGGCCTGCGTTACAAAGCCATGGTGGCCCGCGAAAAAGGGGCTCGCGGCCTGATTGTGGTCAGTGGACCGCTCAGCCAGGTCAAAGAACAATTGGTGGCCTTTGAAGCGGGGAATGCGATTGGGACCATGTCATTGGGAGCCCTGAGTATTTCCGATGGGCTTGCGCAAAGCTGGCTGCAAATGGCAGGCAAAGATCTCAAAGGGCTGCAAACCCAACTCGACCAAGGCGAATGGGCCCAGGGCTTTGAAATTCCGGGCCTGAAACTCGCTGCCACGGTGGATATCCGCCAGGAGAAAAAAACCAGCCGCAATGTGCTGGCCAAATTGCCTTCCAACCGGGCTGGGGCTGCTGCCCATCAGCTGATGATCGGTGCCCACCTGGATCATTTGGGCTATGGTGAGGGCCAATCTTCTTTGGCCGGAGGCAACGAAAAAGGCCAGATTCATCCGGGGGCCGATGACAATGCCTCTGGTTCAGCAGGTGTGCTGGAATTGGCCGAGTATTTTGCCGATCAGCGCAAACAAGGGGCAGAGTTAAAACAAGACCTGCTCTTTGCTCTTTGGTCGGGTGAAGAATTGGGCCTTTTGGGTTCCAATCACTATGTCGAGGCCCTCTCCAAAACGGATTTAAGCCGTTTTTCAAGCTATCTGAATATGGACATGGTCGGGCGCTTGGACCAAGCCCTGGTGATTCAGGGAACGGGCTCCAGCTCACTTTGGCCAGAATTGCTCGAGCGCGCCAATCTCAGTTTGGGTCTGCCAGTCGTGACCCAGCAAACCAGCTATTTGCCGACCGATGCGACCTCGTTTTATCTCAAAGGCATTCCCATTTTGAGTGCCTTTACAGGGGCCCATGGCGAGTATCACACCCCCCGTGATACCCCCGAGAAGATCAACTACCCAGGCACCGAAAAAGTGGTGCAGCTCTTGGCCAAAATGGCCGCTGAGATCAGCCGCAAAGACCTCAAACCCGATTTTATTTCGATGAAAAAGCCCGAAGGCCAAGAAAACCGGGGCGGGTTGCGGGTCTATTTGGGCAGCATTCCCGACTACGCCTCGGGTGATGTCAAAGGCCTGAAATTGGCGGGGGTCAGTGCCGGTGGCCCAGCTGAAAAGGCGGGTCTGATGGCCGGAGATATTATTGTTTCACTCGGGGGCCGCAAAATTGAAAATATCTACGATTATACCTATGCGATCGACACCCTCAAAGTCGGAGAGGCCACCGCAGTGGTGATTGTGCGCAAAGGCCAGACCCTCACCCTCACCCTGATACCGGGTTCCCGCAATTGAGTCGCTCCAGTCAAAACCTGATTATTGGCGGTGGTTTGGCTGGTTTGGCCTGCGCTTTAAAATTGCAAGAGGCCGGTCGGGACTGGTGTCTGCTTGAGGCCTCAGATCAGCCCGGTGGGCGAGTCCGCACCGATTCCTACCAGGGCTTTTTATTGGACCGTGGCTTTCAGATTTTTCTGTCGGCTTATCCCGAAGCCCAGGCTTGTTTGGACTATGCCGCGCTGGCCTTTCAGGCTTTTTATCCAGGGGCCTTGTTACACAGCGAAAAAGGCTTTCAGCCCTTGGGAGATCCCTTGCGGAAGCCCATGGATCTCTGGGACACCTTGACCCATCCGATTGCCACCCTGACTGACAAAGCCCTGATTCTCAAGTTGCGGGCCGAAGTGGCTTTGGGCCGCCCTGAGCGATTGCTCAAGGGGCGGGAAATGCCCATCAAGCTTTATCTTCGCCATTTTGGCTTTTCTGAGGGCTTTATCCAGGGCTTTTTTAGGCCTTTTTTGGGGGGCATCTTCTTCGACCCTGAGCTCGAGACCAGCCACACACTTTTTCGCTTTCTCTTCCGCATGTTTGGCAGTGGACAGGCTGTGGTGCCTGCGCTTGGTATGGGACAGATCCCGCTCCAACTCTACCAACGCCTGGATCCCGCCCGTGTCCATTTGGGCCGGGCTGTTCAAAGCCTGATGCCGGGAAAAGTCCTTTTGCAGGACGGGTCTGAATATTTGGCTGAGCAAATTATTTTGGCTGTGGACCCGTCTCAGGCCACGCGTTTACACACAGGCATTGCCCCACGGCAGATGCGCGGTGGTCTGACCCTTTATTTCAGCACCCCCGAGCCGCCAGTTCAACAGCCCGTTTTGGTCTTAAACACACAGGCAGAGGGGCCTGTTAACCATTTGATGGTGATGAGTTTGGCGGCTCCCAGTTATGCGCCTTCGGGTCAGCATTTATTGGCATTGGTGGTCTTGCCTCCGCGCACAATGATGCCGCTCGAAACGCTTTTGCCCCAGGTCAAAGCGCAAATGAGCGATTGGTTTGGGCCTTTGGTCAAACATTGGCGCTTTTTAAAGGCCTATGATACACCTCAGGCCCTGCCCGATCAACGGCCACCTTTTCTTCAGCCCTTGAGCCGGGGTGGGGCTCTTGCCCCTGGGATTTGGGTTTGCGGTGATTATACCGAAACCGGGAGTATCAACGGGGCATTGGCTTCCGGACGCAAAGTCGCGGAAGCCCTGCTCAAGTCGCTTTAACAGCCCGTTTTTTCCATGACCGAAGTGGTGCCAGAAAGATAGCCTTTGGCAGCAATATCTGCTCCGACGATTTTGGACATACTTGTATAAAGATTCAATAGACCCGTCAAAGCCGCCGCATTTGTTGTGTCCCCTTTGGCTTTGAGGCAGGTGATGGCCTGTTGGACCCGTTCGGGGCTGGCGTTAGCGGCGCCCACATTCACACTGCCCGATGCGCTGCCAGAGGTGCTGCTCGACGCACTACCAGAGGTGCTACCAGAGCCGCTGCCTTGAGATGTTACGTCCAGGGTGCTGTTGCTGGCACTTTCGGGGGTGTAAATGCCCACACAGGCATCCTGGGCATTGGCGATCAGCCAGGGATGGGTAACAAAGGTCTGTTGGTTGTGGCTTTGACCCGCTGACAGTTTTTTGTAAAGTTGGCGTTTGCCTTGGGCATTGAGCCAATAGACGCTGATATCTGATTCTGTTTTGTTTTTAAACATCACATAGGTCGAGGCGCCCGTCGCGGATTTGATCGTACCTTCTTCGCTGCAATTGCTGGCTTTGAGACCCGAAAAGGTGGCTGCAGCTGAGGCATCAAGGCTCACACCGGCGGTTACAGAGCCCGAAGTGCCACTGCTTGTCGAACTATTACTGGAAGAAGACGTGCTGTTGCTGCCCTCTTTGACTTGGGTCTCACGGTTGATCAAATTGGAAAGGGCGGGATCGCCACAGCTGCTCAGGGACGCAGCACTTATCATCAAACCCAAGCTGAGAATCATTTTTTTCATGGGGAACTCCTTATATCAGCAGAAAATTTTACTTTTTTAAAAGCTTCTCTATCTTAACATGGCCTGAAAGAGTGGATGGGGAGATGTGAGTGGCTGAAGGGGGCCTGAGCGAAGTCGAAGGGCCCTCTGTTAAGATCGGCTCATTTCCCTTACAATAGAAATTGAATCTATTCAAAGAAAGCATCTCTATGTCAACCGAGCCCACCGAAGAGGAGATCGTCCGCCAGCTGTATTCCGAACAGGCCCGTGAAATTAAAGCGGCGCTGGATTATTTGGATCACCATACAGAACTGGCCCGCGCCCATTTTGATCGTCTGACCCAACTCAAAGAATATGGTGCCCACAACGCCGGTTTGGGTGCCATTCAGGTGGAAGTGGCTGCGATCGTCCTTTGGAATCACCTTTCCCGCCGTTAAAACGGAGTGGCTCTCTTTTGTTCAAAAAAAAAACCGAGAGCGTGAGCTCCCGGAGAACGATGGAATTTGGATTCTACCTAATTTTTTATTCGTCGGCTGATTGGAGCCGAGGGGTGCAGGCCGTTCATACAGAGATGTTTGAACGGCCTGTATGCATTTAAGCTTTGACCAGCTCTTCAGCGAGGTCTTTGGCTGTTTCTTTGGCGGACTCTTTACCTGTTTCTTTTTTTGTGCCGCTGGGCAGGGGGGCCAGCGCTTTGTCGATACGGGCAGGTAAATTGTGGTGGATACGCACCTTGTTTTCAATTTCGAGGGTGGTGTGGGGATGTTCGAGCAGGTATTCTTTGGCACGTTCCCGGCCCTGACCAATTTTTTCACCCTGATAGGCATACCAAGAGCCGCTTTTTTGAATAATGTCGAGCTGTTCAGCCAGATCGAGCACGCAGCCTTCACGGGAGATACCTTTGCCGTAGACCATATCCACTTCAGCGGTTTTAAAGGGCGGAGCCACTTTGTTTTTGACGACTTTGACCTTGACGTTGTTGCCGACCATTTCGCCTTCTTTTTTGACCGATTCAGCGCGGCGAACTTCCAGACGCAGAGACGAATAGAAACGCAGAGCGCGGCCACCGGGGGTGGTTTCGGGGTTGCCAAACATCACGCCGACTTTTTCGCGCAATTGGTTGACGAAGACCACGACGGTGTTGGAGCGGGCGGTGACGGGAGTCAGTTTGCGCAGCGCTTGAGACATCAGGCGGGCCTGCAGACCGACATGGGAGTCGCCCATTTCGCCTTCAATTTCGCTTTTGGTGACCAGGGCGGCCACGGAGTCGAGTACGACAATATCAACGGCACCGCTGCGGATCAGCTGTTCCATGATTTCCAGGGCTTCTTCGCCGGTGCTGGGCTGAGAGACAAGCAGGGAATCAATGTCGACGCCAATTGCTTTGGCATATTCCGGGTCGAGGGCGTGTTCTACGTCGATAAAAGCAGCGATGCCACCCTGGCGCTGGGCTTCCGCTACGGCGTGCAGGGCGATGGTGGTTTTACCACCGGATTCTTGACCAAAGATTTCGACAACACGGCCACGGGGCAGACCGCCGACACCCAGGGCCACATCGAGGGCCAGTGCACCTGTTGAAATCGCATCTACGCGGGTATTGGGTTTTTCACCCAGGCGCATAATCGAGCCTTTGCCGAAAGCCTTTTCAATATTGACAAGTGCCAGATCCAGGGCCTTGCGTTTTTCGTCGGTAATAGTGAGGGTTTTTTGACTCATGATTTATGGTTCCTTTTAGTTTTAAAAAATTCAGGGCAGATACCCCAGTATAGGCGGTGGCAAAAGACGTGTCGATTAACGGCCTTTTAACGAGTTGGTTAAAACGAGTTGGTTAACTAGCTTGTATAATCAATCGTATACATTATTATAGCATTCGTATGTTTGCGTATAAAGGGGTAAAGTGAAAAAATTTCTAAAAGTTTAAAAAAAGAGTTGCAATTGTCCCTCGCCCCCCAGTCCATAGGGGGCAGCCAACATCAGGCTGCCTTGGAGTCCCAGTGAAAGATTGGGGTTAAAGGCATAGCCGGCGCCAGCCAAAAATTTGAGACCAAAGGCTTCGGGCAGGGTTTCCCGCTCTTCTTGGCTATTTGTGTCGCCCGCCTCTGTATTCTCCTTTCTTTTGCTAGAGAGGATTAACATTGGTGCCACTCCCAGGTGATACAGCCATTGCCGCTCATAACGGCGCAGGCTGAGCCCCAGGTGCAGATCCAAAAAGATCTTGCTTGTCAGCCGAAACTGCTCAAGATCAGCGGGGAGAGTCACGCCCACCAGATAATTCCATTCCCAGCCCGTGGCCTCTTCCAGGGCCAAGGCCAATTCTGAACGCTCGGGCGTTTGAGCGGCTCTTTCACGAATGCGCTGGTGAAAACTTTCTGCTGAGAGCGTTTCTGTCGCCCAACTAAAATCCAGACTTAAGCTGGGGCCCGAGAGCTTGCCCGGAAAACTGTAATAGCCGCCCAGAATCGCCAGATTATTATTCCGTGAGTGGGGATCTTCCTGTAGGGTGTCTCCCAGTTCCAGATTGCGAGGCACAAACACAGGTTGTACTAACATATCGTCCTGGTAAAAGCCCCGAATTCTGACCAGACCCAGGTTTTTTTTCTGCATCACCCCATCTGTTTCAACCCACTCGATCTGTTCCAGCCAGTCACGGGTCCGGACACCCAATGTGGCTGCTGATTCTTTGGCTCCAAAACTGGCCTTGGCTCTATCTTGTGGTGGATAGAGTTCAACGACTTCGGATTTGAGCTTAAAAGCGTCCTCTTGTTTTAAACGTGTGCTGAGGCTGGAAAACCAACTTGTATCATATCTCAACTTACCAACAGCCTGATCCATATAGGTTTCTGTCGGTTCGACTTCCAGCATCGCTTGAAAGCGCCGGATTTTGAGTAAATAAGCCTGGTCACGGCTTTTGAGGGGGTCAAATTCCTGGGGTTTGGGAGCCAGTTTGCGCGCGGCTGCCATATCCGAATGGGTGACCACATAATTATTGCCAATGTACCAGCGATTGGGCCAGTTCAATTGGTGTTTGGCAGGCTCTGTATTCAGGGCATAAACGGCCATTTGGAAAGAGAGATCGGTTCCTGCGCCGACTTCCCAGTAGAGTAATTGACGGACCTCAATGTCTTCCTCTTTTTTGGTTTTGGGATTGTATTTTTTCTTTTTAACGATTTCAATCTGGGTATAGGCATTGTCGGGTAAATCGACTTTGAACTCGCCTTTTTCATTCTCTTGTTCGCGGCGAAGGGTCGGACCTGTCAGGTAAACGGGAGAAAATTCCCAATGGCTGCCAAAGACAAACGCGGCCTTGGCGATCTGCTGGGTTTCAGACCAGGTGACGACTTTTTCGCCAATTTTGAGCTCTCCCTGTTCTTGTGAACTGAATTCTTTGCGTTGGGTGGCGGCCAATTCACCTGCTTTTTCGCGCTGATGCCGTTGGACCTGGGCCAAAAATGTCGGGAGAGAGGTCCCGATCTGGGTGCTGATCAAGTGGTAGTCAAAACGGGGCAATTGGCTTTTAAAAAGCTGGGTCAAGACTTCATTGAGCGGAAAATCCGGTTCTTCCAGGTAAAAAGAAATATGTTTGCGGGCATAATGTTCTGTTTCTGGCAGCGGGGGAGCTGTTTGAGCGGCAGCCGGCAGAGGGCCTGCTGTTAGCAGATTTACTACAAATAGGGCAGAAAGCCAAAGAGCGTGCCTGTGGGTATCTGTCTTGTGTTTTTTCATTGTGTTCCCTTCCTTTTGTCTCGCTTTTCACCATTGTAAGTCAGTTGTTTCCCGCGGCCCTTGATGGAGGTCTTTGGTTCTGGTTGATCTGTATCAAGATCTTGAGACCAGCGCTCTGGGGTACAATAGGGGCAGGGAAAAAGGCCATGAGTGAGCAAAACGAAAACCCGCCAGTAGAACAGCACCCCGTCAATATTCGTGAAATTAGCCAAAAGCAGCACATTGTGTTGCGTTTGGAGCAATTGCAGCGCATGGTTGTCAAAGAACCCCAGCGCATTCATGAGCTGGATGGGGATCGCAGTCTCAATCATATCCGTCCCGAAGTCAAGGCCCTGCAGGCGCGTTTAAAGGCCTCAGGCCGCAAAGATTTGGCTTTTGAACTTAAGGTCTTGAGCGAAGCCACGGATTTGCTCAGCAATTGGGAAGAAGAAAAAGAGCTTGCAGACGTCTTGCTCTCCGATCGCCACATTCAAGAAATGCTGGCCCTGCGCAACAGCGAGAAACTGGACTATCCGGGGCTGCGTCAATTGGCGGATGATGTGCGTGAAGTGCGCATCAAGATGTTCAATAAATACAAGGGCTATTTTTCGGGGCTGCTCAAAGACAACGAAGACAAGCGCAAGCAGGTCGAAAAGCAGCTCAAACAGACCCAAGACAAAGCTGTCGAATACCTAGAAAAAGCCACCCAGCTCGAAGGGGTGCATGGCACCGTGCAGGGCTATCACCAGCAATCGATGAATGCTCTGGTGGGGGGCTTGGCGATGATGCTGGTGATGGCTGCTGGGGGATGGTGGTTTTGGCAATGGCTGGGGCTCTTTCCCGGCCTCTTCTTTGGCTATATGGCTTTTTCGAATATCTCGCATTTTCATGCCGAGGTCTCGGGCAAAAATATCGACACCCTCTACGCTTTTTTGCTCGATCGCTACGAGTTAAAAAATGTCAAACCCTTTTTTAAATACACCAACAAAGAAAAACCCGAGCTTCCGACGGCCTTTGATGCCACCCGCGGCGAACCCCTGGCCCGCTTTATTTTTAAAGATCTCACACTTTACCGCCAGGGGCTTACGATTCAGGAGCGGCGCAAAGATGAATTTATCAATTACCTGACCTATCTCGATGGGCGCACCACGTGGGTGCGCGAGCAGCGCGATCGCATGGAGCGCCTGGAAAAACTGCGCATGGGCGACAAACTGCCCGAGATCCGCAGCAAAAAATTGCCGCCTGCGCCACCCCCTTTGCCTGGGCCCGAGCCTGACTTGCCCAATTTGGCGACCCATTTGGGGCTGCGCCCGAGTCAAGCCTTGTTGGCCGGAGAAGCGCCGCCAACCCCAGAAGGGGTGGCTTCAGAGGCAGAGGCCCAAGCCAAAGAGCCCTCCCGCCCGCTGATTGTCAAACCCAGTGCCCGGCCCGAATTGGTATCGGCATTGCCCGAACCCCCCGCGGATACCTTTGCTGCGATCCCCGCGCCCCCGCCAGAGGTCTTTGCGCCAATTCCCCCGCCCAAATTGGCCCAAGAACTCAAACCCAAATTTGTACCCAAGCCGATCAAGGTCTTGCGCAAGGCCTCGGGCAAGGTGGCCGAAACGCCCCCTGCAGAAGGCGAAAATGCCGAACTGGGCACCTCAGCAGAAAAGTCAACTGCAGAAACGCCCTCTGCAACACCTCCCACCGCTTGATATGCGCCTGGTCTGCCTTTCGGATACCCATGGCCGCCACCGCGAATTGCACGTTCCTGATGGGGATCTGCTCTTACATGCCGGAGATTTCTCCAAACGCGGCACGCCCGCCGAGATCCGCGATTTTAATGATTGGCTGGCCACTTTGCCCCACGCCCACAAAGTGGTGATTGCTGGCAACCATGACTTTCTCTTTGAAAGAGAGCCTGCCTTGGCCCGTGAACTATTGCCTGCGGCGATCTATCTCGAAGACAGTGGGGTTGAAATTGAAGGCTTAAAAATCTGGGGCTCGCCTGTTTCTCCGCGCTTTTTTGACTGGGCCTTTAACCGCACGCGTGGCGCAGAAATTCGCGCCCATTGGGCCCAAATCCCTGCGGATACCGATCTCGTCTTGGTGCATGGCCCCCCGGCGGGGATTTTAGACCGAACCTGGCTGGGCCAACATGTCGGTTGTGAGGATCTCCAACAGGTGCTGGCAGCGCTTCAGCCCGCCTGTGTGGTCTTTGGGCATATCCACGAAGGGTATGGTAGCTTGTGCCAAGGCTCAACCCTCTACGTCAACGCCTCGTCCCTGGATCATCGCTACCGGCCTGTGAATCCAGCGCTGGTTTTGGAATGGCGGGAGGGGGAAATGAGAGTAAAATAGTTATTTGATTTAGAGAGCATTTAATTTCTGAAAAGGCATTTTGAGTTAAATATGAGCCAATTAAAGCCTCCTTCATTGGGCCTTGTTTTAGAGGGTAAAATCCGCAGCCAGTCGCGACACGATAAAGATGGGTGGTTGCGCAGGGAAATTCTGCTTGAAATAAATCAAGAGCAAAAATATCCCCAAGCAGGAGATCTGATTACGCTGATTGATTCCGATAAATATCAGTATGAGTTGAATTTTGTTCATGAAGAGCATCTCAAAGGCCATGTTTGTTTGGGGAAACCCAGTAAGCTCAAAGGCTGGTTTCAAAAACATTACCCTCAAACAGAAATGGGCGAAGACAGGGTTTATTGCCGACAAGTGGGAGAACCTCATACCTACAGACTTTATTCTTCCCAAGAATGGACTCAATACTTAAGTGAAGAAGCCTCCCTTTTTCAAGGTCTTCAATCTCTAGAATTGGAAAACTTTACTGTTTTCAATAAGGTTAGATTTGATTTTTGTCCAGGCATTAATGTTCTCATTGGCGAAAATGGTGTTGGAAAAACGCATGTTTTGAAAGCCATTTATAGTGTGTTTTCAGCATTTCATGAGTACCAATTAGATAGCCAACGGCGACCCGAACTTTTGGCGTTTTATAAAAATGACGAGAAAGAATCTTATGTCTCTGATAAAAAGGGAAATTGGGTTCTGGAAGACAAGCATGAACCTGTAGAAACAGGTTTCCCAAAGGGTTATTGGTATTTGGTTCAGGCTTTCTCAGATATTATTAAAGATGTTTTTTTGCCTGATCATACAACGATTGACTTTGTCAGAGATTTAGATAAAAAGGCCAAAATTAAGTTAAATACTGAAAAATTGAATATTGACTGGACTTTTTCGCCCAACAAAGAGGGAACTCGATTACTGGGTTTTGAACCAAAGGATGATCCTCATGTCTGGTTAACCATTCCCAAAGCGCTTTATATTCCCTCTCGCGAAGTGATGAGTATTTTCCCTGGTTTTATTTCTACTTGGCTCAAGCGGCATTCTAATTTTGATAAAACATATTTTCATCTTTGCCTCTCTCTGCAAGAATCTCCTTTAAGGGTGTTGCCTGAATGGGTACAGAACCTCATTCAAGATTTAGAGACTGTTTTAGATGGGAAAATAGAACTGTCGGGAGACGGCCGCTTTGTTCTCAAAAAAGATGAAAAATCAATCAACATGCATATGTTGGCAGAAGGCCACCGTAAATTTGCGATGTTGGCTTGGCTATTGATGAATGGCGAGTTATTAGAAAGAAAGATCTTATTTTGGGATGAGCCAGAAACAAATCTCAATCCCCGAATGGTTTCTGTTTTAAAACATATTTTGTTAAAATTGGCCCAAAATGGGATTCAAATTATTCTGGCTACCCATGATTATCTTTTGGGAAATGAATTATCGCTGGAGAATGAGGCCAATATACCCAATCGGATTCCTGTTAAATTTTTTAGTCTTTATAAGTCTGAACAGGGCGTTCAAATTGAGTCTGAGTCTGTCATGTCAGATCTGGAACACAACCCGATTTTGTCTGAATTTGCGGCTCATTACGAGCGTGAGATTCTTCTTTTGGGAGGCATCTCAGAAAAATGAACGATATTGATGAACAGAATCAACGTTTTATTTTCGATGAGCGTTGGCAAGTATGGAAATACGACGATTCACCCGATTTTCGGAAACAGTTGATGCCTCAAATTCAAGGCAGTAAAGCAGTAGACATTGTTGCCATTGGGCCTCCCAATGACGATGTGTATTTGATTGAAATTAAAGATTATCGTAAGGATTATAAACTGAGACCTGCGGCTGAAGTCGTTGATGCCATTTGTGCCAAAGTCAGAGACTCCTTTCCGGGGTTAATCGGAACGATGCGCAGAGGTAGTGGGCCAGAATTTTTAAAGACATGGCTGAGTCAGTGTTGTTTTTCTGAAAATCCAATCAAGGTAGTGCTTTGGGATGAAGAGCAGGAAGCGGATGTTGATGTGAAAAAAGCCAGAGCAACTATTCTGCGAAAAGAGATACGTCGAAAACTGAGATGGTTAAATGCTTCTGTCATTATTGTTGGGCAGTGTTATGAATCGACATTACCCGGTTTAAGTGTGAAAAATCTCCCTGGCGCAGGTTTGTCCTAAAAGACGGTCAAGTGCAAGCCCCGTTATCTTATTGGTTTAAGACTCCGCTTTGCCCAACAAGAGCCCATACAGTTCATTGCGGCTGAGGCCAAAGCGCTCTTGCAGCGTCTCTTGCACTTCTTTTTTGTTCAGGCCCAGGGCCTGCAATTCCCGCCAAGCACTTTGGACACTCTCGCTGTCGGCCACTTCAGCGGGCGCATCCACTTCTTCTGCCGGAGCAATCACCAGCGTGATCTCGCCTCGGGGCGGGTGATGGGCAAAATAGGCCCGCAATTCGGGCAAGGGAAAGCGAATCACCTCTTCGTGGATTTTGGTCAATTCGCGGCAGACGGCCACTTCGCGGTTGCCGAGCACCGCTTCGAGATCGGCCAGGGTGGAGCTGAGCCGGTGGGGCGATTCAAAGCAGATCAGCGGCAGGGCCCAGCGGCTGTATTGTTCGAGCAGTTCCAGGCGCTGTTTCGAGGCCCGTGGCAAGAAGCCAATAAAGCCAAAGCCTGTGCCCGAAGCCATTCCCGACAGCAGCAGCGCGGTGGTGACGGCTGAGGGGCCGGGCAAAACCGTGACCGGGTAACCCTGTTCGCGCACGGCTTTGATCAGCTCTGCGCCCGGGTCTGAGACCGCAGGCAGGCCCGCATCACTGACCAGGGCCAAAGATGCCCCGCCCGCCAATTCAGCCAGCAGGGCGGGGATCTGCTCATACTCGTTGTGCTCGTGCAACGAGCGCAAGGGGGTGTTGATCTCAAAATGGGTGAGCAATTTGCGCGTGTGGCGCGTGTCTTCTGCCAGAATCAGATCCACCTCTTTGAGCGCGCCGAGCACCCGCAGGGTAATATCCTGCAGATTGCCAATCGGCGTGGCACAGACGTACAGGCCGCTTTGCATCAGTTGGAGAGGGTCAGAATTTCTGCGCCAGTGTCGGTGACCACCAGGGTGTGTTCAAACTGGGCTGAGATTTTGCCGTCGTTGGTGATCGCTGTCCAGCCATCGGAGAGCACGTGCAGGTCGGGTTTGCCGAGGTTGATCATGGGTTCGATCGTAAAGGTCATGCCTTTGCGGATTTTGGGGCCTTTGCCAGGGTTGCCATAGTGGGGAATCGAAGGGGCTTCGTGGAAGCCGCGGCCAATCCCGTGGCCGGTAAACTCCCGCACCACGCCATAACCTTCCGCTTCGGCACGGGTTTGGATCAGGTGGCCAATATCTCCGACATGGATGCCGGGTTTGACAATGCCAATCGCCTCGTGTAAGACCTTTTCGGTGAATTCCACCAATTTGCGGGCCTCTTCAGAGGGGGTGCCGACATAATAGGTGCGGTTGGTATCGCCGTGAAAGCCTTCGAGCAGGGCGGTGACATCGACATTGACGATATCCCCGTCTTTGAGAATATGTTTTTTATCTGGGATACCATGGCAGACGACATCGTTGACCGAGGTGCAGATGCTCTTGGGGAAGCCCTTGTAGTTCAAGGGGGCGGGATAGGCACCGTGAGAGACAATGAAGTCGTGGCAGAGGGTATTGAGTTCTTCGGTTGAGACGCCGGGTTTGATATGTTCGGCGATCATGTCCAGGGTTTGGGCCGCAAGTCGGCCGCTTTTGCGCATCAATTCAATTTCGCGCGCGCTTTTAATCGTGATCATGGCAGGTGATTCCTTCTGTTTGAGTCTGTCATCAATATACCACGCCGCAAAGGTCCAGAAAAAAAGGAGAGCCGAAGCTCTCCCTTTTTAGGAGGGGGTGACGTGTCTTTTAGCGACCGAGTTTGCCGGCGCTATCGATCAGATACAGCGCAGCTTCGCGGTTTTCATTCCAAAATTGGGCCACGCGGGAGTAGGGAGGATCAAATCCGTCGCCCCAGCTGCCAATTTCGGTGGTGAAGGACATCAGACCGAGTTCACCAAAGGTGAAGTCATCGGTAATCCCTGAGGCCACATACAAATCTGCAGCCTGTTGGGGGGTGTAACCGGTCAACTGACCCAGTTTGGTACCCATTTCAACCAATTTGGGGTTATTGACCCGCTGTTTGGTATAGCCCCAGGGCCAGAGGATCAAATTGCTGAAGCTGTGGTAGCTCATCATGATCTTCAGATTCGGACGGGATTTGACAAAGTCGCGGACGGCCTGGGTTTCGGGCTCGGAGAAAGGCGCTTTACCCATATAGGTGTCGCTGCTGGGGGAGTTGGAGGAACCGCCGGTATTCCACTTGTGGCCATAGTTGCGGTTCAAGTCGACGCCGCGGTAGCGGTTGCCGTCGTTTTTGTTCATGTTTTTGCGCCAGTTGGCGCCTTTTTCGGCTTCGATATGGCCATCGGGATTGACCATGGGCACAATCCAGACATCGCGGGTATTGAGCAATTCGGTGATGCGGGGATCTTTGCCATAGTTTTCGAGCAGGTGTTTGATCAGGATCAGCGGAATTTCAACCGTGACCAATTCGCGGGCGTGGTGATTGCCAAAGAAGACGATGCCGGGTTTCTGGCTGCCGTCGCCAGGGCCTGTGATATTCATGGCCCAGAGATCGCGATTGCCTTCGCCGTTGACTTTCTGCCAGGTATCACCCACATCGTGCAATTTTGCCAATTGGGGGTATTGCTGAGCAACTTGGCGCAGTTCAGCCAGCATTTCATCGTAGGTGTGGTATTGGGGATCAAAGTCATTTTTGGCGCTGATGCCACGTTCGGGGCTGATCAGAGAGAAGTTCAAACGGCTCATTTGCAGACGTTGGAAAACCTCTTCATTGACCTGACCCATGATGTATTTGGGGGTCACCATCCAGATGTCCATGCCGAGTTCAGCCAATTGACTGGCCTGGGCGTTGTTCTGGTAAGCCACTTTAACAATGCTATTGCCCGTGCGGGCCAGGGCACGCCGGGAGACAAAGGAATTTTGGAAAGTGGGCTCAAAATTGGCCATGGTGGACAATTGGGGCGCGGCATTGGCGCGAACATTGGCGTTATTGGCTGGAGCGAAACCCTGAGGGGCGGCATTACAACCGATTAAGAGGGCCAAAGAAGCGAGGGCCAAAGAAACGAGGCCGGAGCGGGTCGGATTGTGCTGTGACATGGGGATAACCAAACCTCAATGAAAATTAAGTAAATCTTATCACAGAATTAAGAAAAGATAAAGAGGTGCGGGGGAATTTGTTTTGAAATAAGGGGGGGGGGAAGGTGGGCGATAGAGGACTCGAACCTCTAACCTCCTCGGTGTAAACGAGATGCTCTACCATTGAGCTAACCGCCCGAAAAAGTCATGCGTGACAATTGAGAATCATTCTACCTGTTTCAGGACTTTGCCGCAAGGGGTTTTGCTGAGCCCTGCGCTTGCGAGCGGCGTCACAGTTTGGCTGTGCTGGCCCTGCTGGTTCATTCCCCAAGCGAGGCGTATACTACCCAAAGCATGTCTCATAGGTTTTTTATCATTGACAAGTAAGATGGGAGTACTCTTTATGACCAAACACAATTTGCAACTGACCTTTTTTGCCGCTTGGGTTCTGACGGTGGGTTTGAGTGGGCCTGCTTTGGCGCAGTTTCCGCAATTGCCGATCAAATTGCCGGGAGGGGCCTCTCCCCAAGACACCCGCAAAATGCAAAGCCTGGATCGCAATATCGAAGAGACCCGCGCCAAAATTCAAGCCTGGGAAACTTATCTGGCGGCTGTGGCCGCATCGCCCCGCAAGGTCTTGGAGCGAGTGGGTACCCCACCGAGCTATGACGATTTGCGCCGCTGGACCTTTACCCCGCCCTGGCCCGAAATGAAGACCCATCCCCAATATGGGCCTGTTTCTGAACAGATCAAAGCCCTGCGTTCACGGGTGGCCCGAATTGGGCTCTATGTCGGTGAGTGGCGTACCTGGGAATACGATGGCAAAACGGTTTCAGCTGAACAACTCAAATATGTCAGCTCGATCGAAGACAAATTCAATGGCATGCGCGGCAGCAGCGGCGTTTCGGAAAAAACAGATCAGAATCTTAAATTTGTGGGCGATGTGTTTAAACGCCCCGAAATGGACAAAGATCCGGTGTTGCAATACTTCCGCGATGAAATTGCCAAACCCCAGTGGGAAGGGGTGCGCTGGCGCCATGCGGTGGTCAAGATCAATTATCTTGAAGGGGCTCAAAAGAGCCTGCGCGATGATTTTGACCGCTCCTGGAAAAACTGTCCCAAGCAGTGCAAAGAGCGCCTTTGGGGGGAGACCAAACGGCTGCTGACCTATATCGACGAGGTCAAAGCTGCAGGTTTTGTGCTCAAAGACCACACCATTATGTCAGACCCGCGTGAGCCCCTCTCTGCGACCTGGAATTTAGAACAGCTCAAAGCCGAGCTGGGCAAGATACTCAAAGCGAAATAGCTTGTGTTAGAATGACAAAACGTGAAGTCATTCACCAAACGTGCTTGTAGCTCAGTGGATAGAGCACCGGCCTCCGAAGCCGGGTGTCGCAGGTTCGACTCCTGCCAGGCACGCTTTTGTCTTTTTTGCCCGGCCCTGTTTTGAAATCATCGGCTTTAGCTTTGAGGCAAAAGCCGCAAACTTAATGCAGAGGCCCTGAAGACCGCTTGCCATTGGGAATAGTCTTTGGCCTGGCAGAGATAGGTCAGCAAAAATCCCCCGTTGTCGCGTCCGGGAATAAAATACTGCTGCATGGCGAGGGCTTGAGCCTGAAGCTGGAAACGCCCACTGAGCAGATAGATCTGGCGTTTATCTGGCAGTTCAATCAACTCAGATTGGAGCGTTTCCCAGCCTGCAAACAACTTGTGATAGCCTTTGGGCATGCGTTCAGGCAGTTCGCTTAAGGCAATCGGGGGCATGGGCTGCAGGGAGAGGGTCAGTTCGAGATTCGACTCACTGTGATTGGGGCCCAGCAATTTGAAGACCGCTTGGGGAAAAGGCCGATTGGCATCAGTGAGCATTTCTTCGCTCCAACCGGGAGGGGGAACCAAGGCAAAGCCGTGGGCCTCTACCCGAATTTCTGACCCCATGCTCTCAGCGCCTGAATACGCTTCTTGGGGGATTGCTTTGGCGTCGAGATCCGTGCCGAACCAAGCCCCAAGTAAGAGCAAAATGAAACCGATCCCATTCAGGTGCTTCACGCCAAAACCGGTGAGATTTGCCAAATTTCTTTGGCGTACTCGCTGATCGTGCGATCACTTGAAAATTTGCCGATCCGCGCCACATTCAAAATCGCTTTGCGGGCCCAGTCTGCACGATTGAGATAGTTTTGGCCGACTTGTTCTTGAGCGGCAATATATGCCGGGAAATCAGCCAGGTGGAAATAGCTGTCTTGGGTGGTCAGAGATTCAAACAACCACTCAAAAATACCGGGATCTTCAGCGCAAAAGCGGGTCGAATTAAACGTGTCAATCACGCGTTTGACCGCCGGATCTTGGTAGTAGACCCAGGGATCGTAGCTGTCTTTTTCGCGCATGGCTTGGATCTCTTCGGCTTTGAGACCAAAGATAAAGATATTGTCGTCGCCGACCTCTTCGCCAATTTCAATATTGGCCCCGTCGAGGGTGCCAATGGTCAGCGCACCGTTCATGGCGAATTTCATATTGCCCGTCCCCGAGGCCTCTTTGCCAGCGGTTGAGATCTGTTCACTTAAATCGGCGGCGGGAATGATCTTCTCGGCCAGGGAGACGCGGTAATCGGGGACAAAGACCAGCTTGAGCTGATCACCCACGCGTTTGTCGGTATTGACCACTGCGCCGACTTGGTTGATCAGGCGGATGATCTGTTTGGCAGCCCAATAACCCGGCGCAGCTTTGCCTGCGAAGATATAGGTACGGGGCACGGTCAGGTCTTTGCCCTCTTCAACAATGGTCAGGTATTCATGAACCACGTGCATCAGGCAGAGCAATTGGCGTTTGTATTCGTGCATGCGTTTGATCTGCACATCAAAGAGCGAGTCGGGATCCACCAAATAGTGGGTGGTCTCTTCGATCACGCGGGCCAGACGGCTTTTATTGGCCCGTTTGATGCGCATGAATTCAGTTTGAAAGGCGCTGTCTGTGGCGAGGGGTTCCAATTGGCGCAATTGATCGAGATCGGAGACCCAACCCGAACCAATTTTTTCGCTGATCAGTCCTGAAAGCAGGGGATTGGCTTTGAGCAACCAGCGCCGGGGAGTGACCCCGTTGGTTTTATTGTTGAATTTTTCGGGCCAGAGTTGGTAGAACTCAGGCACGAGTTGGGATTTGATCAATTCGGTATGCAGGGCCGAGACGCCGTTGACCGAGTGGCTACCGAGAATCGCCAAATGCGCCATGCGGACCTGTTTGTAGTCTCCTTCGCCTTCAAAGAGCGAGACTTTTTGGGCTTTGATTTTATCACCCGGCCATTGCAACTCTATCTGCTGCATAAAACGGCGTTCGATCTCGCGCATCAATTGCAAGTGGCGGGGCAATACTTTTGCCATGAGGTGTACAGGCCATTTTTCCAGGGCTTCGGGCATCAGGGTGTGGTTGGTATAGGCCAAGGTCGAGCGGGTGATCTCCCAGGCTTTTTCCCAGGGCAATTGCTGTTCGTCGACCAGCAAGCGCATCAGCTCGGCCACAGCCAGGGCGGGGTGGGTGTCGTTGAGCTGAATCGCGGTTTTGCTGTGCAAATTGCGCAGATCGCTGTGTTGTTTGAGGTGGGTGTTGACAATGTCTTGCAAAGCGCAGGCCACCAAAAAATACTCTTGCAGCAGGCGCAGTTCTTTACCTGCTTCGATGGAGTCTGATGGATAGAGCACTTTGGAAATGGTCTCTGTCGAAATTTTCTGTTCAACTGCGCGGATATAGTCGCCCTGGTTAAAGATCTGCATATCAAATTCGTGGGATGAGCGGGCACTGAACAGGCGCAAGAAGTTGACCGTCTGGCCGCCATAGCCCACGATTGGGATATCGTGAGGCACGCCGATTAAGACGCGCCAATTGACCCACATCGGGTTGTAATCGCCAAAGGCATCTGCGGCGTGTTCGACCCGGCCATAGACGGGAATCAGGCAGGCCTGACTGCGGCGTTCGATCTCCCAGGGGGTGCCCTCTTCAAGCCAATGATCGGGTTTTTCTTCTTGGCAATGATTGTGGATTTCCTGTTTAAACAGGCCAAACTCATAATTGATCCCGTAGCCAAAACCCGGCAGGTTTAAACTTGCCATCGAATCCAAAAAACAGGCTGCCAAGCGCCCGAGACCCCCGTTACCGAGAGCGGCATCGGGTTCGTAGTCGCAGATCTCACGCAGATCGACGCCCAAATTGTGCAAAGCCTGACGGGTGGGTTCGAGAATATTCAGGTTGTAGAGGTTGTTTTCGAGAAATTGGCCCATTAAAAATTCCATCGAAAGGTAATAGAGCCGTTTGGCCTGGGCATTTTCGTAGCGTTTTTCGGTGTCGAGCATGCGTTCAACCAGCCGGTCACGCACAGCCAAAGAGGTAGCCTGATAGAGATCGCCGCGGGAGAGGTTGTCGAGGCGGCTGGCGAGTTGGTAGCGAATATGCCTACAAATCGAAGATTCCAGTGCTTCGGGGGTGTTTTCGAGATGCTGATGATCCCATTTCTTCATAGTAAAAATCCTTCTTGAATGCTGAATCAGTTGTTTTTGAAGGTGTGGATGGGGGGCGCATCGCTGCAGTTGAGGCGATAGCCTACGCCATAGAGGGTTTCTAAAAACGGAGAGGTCTCACCGTGTTCTTCGACCACTGTTTGTAGTTTTTTGCGCAGACGCATAATAAAATTGTCCACCGTGCGGGTGGCGCCTGTGTTTTTGTAATTCCAGACTGTGTTTAACAAAAAATCACGGTCCAGCACCTGATCGGCATATTCACAAAAGATGCGCAAAAGCTTAAATTCGGTCCGTGAGAGTTTGATGGGGGTTTTGCGGAAATCGGCTTGCCAGCTTTTAAAGTGCAGACTGAGGTCACTGACACTGATGCCATCGGCGACGGGGGTGCTGTTTTTGCCATGTAAGGCCTCTTGGCGGCGCAGTGCGGCTTGAATCCGGGCAATCAGCTCAAGCCGATCAAAGGGTTTGGTGATATAGTCATCGGCCCCACTGTCGAGGCCTTTGACTTTGTTTTCGACTTGCATGCGCGCAGTCAGCATCAAAATAGGAACCAGGGGATCCCGACTGCGAATTTGCTGGCATACTTGAAACCCATCTAATTTGGGCATCATCACATCCAGCAAAACCAAGTCTGGCGTGTTCTGTTGGAACATGTCCAAAGCTTGCTCACCGTTGCTCGTCAGGATGGTTTCATGATCCTGGCTGCGCAAGACTTTATCGATGAACTGAAGGATAAATGCGTCATCATCTGCTACAAGAATACGTGCCATTAACTGCGTGCCATTAACTAGGAATACCCTCAAAGATTAAATTCAATTATACCTGTTTTTGAATCAGTTCGCTGTGCTTTCGGGCCGGATGCCCTCGGAGGGGTGTATCATGAGTCTGTACTCTTTTATAACCAGAAAGGAACGCTTCATGAGCACACACGATCTTCTGGGAACCCGTACCGCACTGGATACAGGTTCAGGAACCGTCTATTATTACAGCCTTTCCAAATTGGCTGAGCAGGGTTTTTCTGGCATTCACGCCCTGCCTTTTTCGATCAAGGTTTTGCTCGAATCCGTTTTGCGCAATTGTGATGATTACGTCGTCAGCCGTGAGGATGTCAAGAAATTGGCCACTTACAATGCCGCTCAGCCCGTGCAGGAAGAAATTCCGTTTAAACCGGCCCGCGTGATTCTACAAGACTTTACCGGTGTACCTGCTGTGGTCGATTTGGCAGCCATGCGTGCCGCCATGTCCCGCATGGGTGGCGACCCCAAGAAAATTAACCCGATTTGCCCGGTGGATCTGGTGATTGACCACTCTGTACAGGTCGACCATTTTGGTACGGCAGCCGCTTTTCAGCAAAATATAGATATCGAAATGGACCGCAACCGCGAGCGCTATGAATTTCTGCGCTGGGGTCAGCAGGCCCTGGATAATTTTGGCGTGGTGCCCCCCGGTCGCGGGATCGTGCACCAGGTCAACCTGGAATATTTGGCCCGGGGTGTCTGGTCTTCTGGCGAAGGCGACAATACCGTTGCGTATCCCGATTCACTTGTGGGTACCGACTCCCACACCACCATGATCAATGGCCTCGGTGTTGTCGGTTGGGGCGTGGGTGGGATCGAAGCCGAAGCTGTCATGCTCGGCCAACCGATCTACATGCTGATTCCCGAAGTGGTGGGCTTTAAACTCACGGGGAGTCTGCCCGAAGGCGTGACTGCCACTGACTTAACCCTGACCATTACGCAGATGCTGCGTAAAAAAGGTGTGGTTGGCAAATTTGTGGAGTTTTACGGTTCGGGCCTGAGCAATATCTCCCTGCCCGATCGTGCCACAATTGCCAACATGGCTCCCGAATACGGTGCGACCATGGGCTTTTTCCCGGTAGACAGCGAAAGTCTGCGTTATCTCTCTCGCAGTGGCCGCAGTGCCGATTTGGTCAAATTGGTCGAAGCGTATACCCAGGCCCAGGGCCTCTTCCGCACCGATGCCACCCCCGATCCGGTCTTCACCGACAGCCTCGAACTGGATATGTCTACCGTTCAGCCCTCTCTGGCCGGGCCCAAACGCCCCCAGGACCGCGTCAATCTCAGCCAGATGCAGGAGACCTTCAAATCGGCCTTGACCAGCACCTCCCCCACCAGTGGTTTTTCGCTGACAGAAGACAAACTCGGCAATACGGGCATGTATAAAAATGGCAGTGAGATTGCCATGAAACACGGCGATGTCGTGATTGCTGCGATCACCAGCTGTACCAATACCTCCAACCCTTCCGTGCTCCTGGGCGCTGGTTTGGTGGCCAAAAAAGCCGTCGAAAAAGGCCTGAGCGTGAAGCCTTACGTCAAAACCTCGCTGGCCCCTGGGTCGCGGGTTGTGACCGAATATCTCGACCGCGCAGGACTTTCGCCTTACCTCAACCAATTGGGTTTTAACTTGGTCGGTTATGGTTGCACAACCTGTATTGGCAATTCTGGCCCGCTGCCTGAACCCGTTGAAGCGGCGATCAAAGAGGGAGATCTCATTGCCGCCAGTGTGCTCTCGGGCAACCGCAACTTTGAGGGCCGTGTGCACCAGAGCGTGAAAGCCAATTTCTTGGCCTCCCCCCCGCTGGTTGTGGCCTATGCCCTGGCGGGCACGGTGGACATTGATTTGGTCAACGATCCGCTCGGCACCGATCAAGCAGGCCAGCCGGTTTATCTCAAAGATCTCTGGCCCACCAATGCCGACATTGCCGCCCTCCTCGACGGAGCGCTCAACCCTGAGCTTTTCGGCCAGATGTACAACGGCATTGACCAGTCCAATGCCGAGTGGAATGCCATTCCCGTCACCCCCGGTGATCTGTTTGAATGGGACACCGACTCGACGTATATCCAAGAGCCGCCTTTCTTTGTGGGCATGGCCCAGGAACCAGGCACGATTCAGCCGATCAACGAAGCACGGGTCTTGGTCAAAGTGGGGGATTCGATCACCACCGACCATATCTCACCTGCTGGTTCGATCAAAGTCGGCACCCCTGCAGCCCAATACCTTGAGGGCAATGGCGTCAAAGCGGGAGACTTCAACTCCTACGGCTCGCGTCGCGGCAATGATCGCGTCATGACCCGTGGCACTTTTGCCAATGTGCGTCTGAAAAACCAAATGGCCCCTGGCACCGAAGGCGGTTATACCACCTACTTGCCCACGGGTGAGCAAATGTTCATTTACGATGCCTCACAGAAATACCAGGCCGACGGCACGCCGCTGGTGATTTTGGCAGGCAAAGAGTATGGCACAGGCTCCTCGCGGGACTGGGCCGCCAAAGGTACCTTCCTGCTGGGTGTGCGCGCTGCGATTGCAGAGTCTTTTGAGCGCATTCACCGCTCCAATTTGGTCGGCATGGGTGTCCTGCCTTTGCAGTTCAAAGAGGGCGATACCCCAGCCAGTCTGGGTCTTGACGGCAGTGAGTTCTTCTCGTTCGAGATCGACGACAATCTCAAGCCGATGCAGATGGTAAAGGTTACGGCCCGCAAAGCCAATGGCGAGAGCTTGCACTTTGAAGCCCGTTGCCGGATCGACACCCCCGTCGAAGTGGATTATTACCGCAATGGCGGGATTCTCCAGACCGTACTGCGTCAATTTATGAAATAGTCTCGCGCTTTTAAGCAAAGCCGGCTCACAGAGATCTGTTTGTGGGTCGGCTTTTCTTTTGGGGCTGTTTTGATCCGGTTGTATACTTAAGGCAAGTGATTGTTTGGGGGGGGGGCATTAAAATGTACGGCATTGTCAACAAGGCTTTAAAAAGCATGATTGTCAAACAACAGGGGGAAGCGGTTTGGCAGCAAGTTCTGGAAAAATCAGGGTTGGATAATCCGATTTTTATTGGTACCGACAGTTACCCCGATCAAATGACCTACCAATTGGTGGGAACAGTCTGTGAGGTTTTGCAGCGACCGCCGAATGAAGTCCTTGAATCGTTTGGCTACTTTTGGGCCACCCACACCGCTGTCGAGGAATACCCCGAATTGATGGAAACAGGGGGCGGAACCATGGAGGATTTTTTGAAGAATCTTCCCAATTTTCATACCCAAATAACCTTGATGTTGCCCCGTTTGGAGCCTCCGGATTTTCGCTGTGAAGAAATTGCACCCGGTTGTTTGCACATGCATTATTTCAGCCATCGTGAAGGTTTGGCCCTCTTTGCACTCGGGATTCTCAAGGGCTTGGCCACTGTCTTTGCTGCCCCTGTTGAAGTGACCCAGTGGGCCAGCAAAGGTCAGAATGGGGCTGACCACGATATTTTCCAGGTGAAATGGATGCAACAGACCGGGGTATGAGCCACGTTTTTTCGCTGCCTCATGCGGTTTGGGATGCGCTTTTCCCCTTTTATCTGCTTTTGGATCCCGGGCTGAATGTTTTGGAAGCCGGTTCGGTTTTGCTCAAGACCCAACCCCAGCTCCAAATAGGTCAATCCTTGTTGCAGTCTTTTCGGCTTAAACGGCCTCCTGGCATGGATTTGAACTATGAGCTGCTCAAACAAAAAAACGATTATATTCTTGTGCTGGAAAGCCTCAGCTCCCCTCTGCTTTTGCGGGTTCAGGTTGTGCCTTTGGATGCGCCAGAGCGTTTGTTATTTTTGGCATCGCCCTCTTTTACGGAAGCGGCAGAACTCAAGCGCATGGGGGTGACCCTACAGGATTTGCCCAAACACCATTCAGCTTGGGACTTTTTGACGCTTTTGCAAATGCAACGTTCGGCCCTGCGCGACGCTCAGGAATTGGCAGAACTGCTGCAGAACCGTCAAAAAGATTTAAAATCTGTGAATTTACGGCTGCAAGAACAAGAGGCTGAATCGCGTAAATTGGCGCTGGTGGCGGCACATACCGAAAATCTCGTCATTCTGACCGATCACGCAGCCCGGATTGAATGGGTCAATCCCGCTTTTGAGAAGGTAACCGGGTATACCCTGGCAGAAGTCGTGGGCCGTAAACCCGGAGATTTGCTTCAGGGGCCCGAGACAGATCCCAAGACCATTGCGTATATGGCTCAAAAACTAAAAAACCAATTGCCTTTTTCGACAGAAATCTTGAACTATAACAAAGCCGGTCAGACCTATTGGATCTCGTTGGAAGTTCAGCCCGTTAGAAATGAGTTGGGTGAATTGGTGCATTTTATGGCGATCGAAAGCGACATCTCCCAACGCAAACAGACCGAAGCAGAATTGGCCCGCTACAGCGCCGCTTTGCAAAAATTACAGGCCCTCTCTACGGATCTCAACCTCAATTTGGAGGACAAAATTCGTGGCATTTTGCAATTGGGGCTTGATACCTTTGGGTTGGACCTGGCGATTGTGAGTCAAATTAAAGGAAGTGACTATACGGTGCGCTATTTCCAAGGCGTGCCGGGGGTGGAGCCCATTCCAGAAGGCACCCAATTTGACTTGAGTCATACCTATTGTGAATTGGTCATCGCCTCCGATCAACCGCTGTTTTTTCATCAGGCTTCTCGCACTGAATTTTGTCTACATCCCTGTTTTATTCATTTTGCTTTGGAGTCGTATTTGGGCTCCTCGCTGTGGGTGGGGGAGGAATTGAGCGGTACCCTGAATTTTTCTGCTCACCATGTCTCGCGGCCTTTTACGGAGCGGGATGCTGAACTCATCCGGCTTTTTGCGCGCTGGATTGGCTTTGAGCTTTTGCGTGAACGCGATCAGCAAGAATTGGCCTTGGCCAAAGAACAGGCTGAATCTGCCAACCAACTCAAAACAGAATTTATTGCGAATATCAGCCACGAGATTCGCACACCTCTGAATGCCATTGTGGGTATGAGCGAGTTGATGCAAGAGACCCCCTTAAGTCCCTTGCAAGCATCCTACTTACAGACCATTTGGTCGGGCAGTCAGTCACTTTTACACCTGATCAACGATTTATTGGATATCACCAAAATTGAAGCTGGTCAGGTGGACATTGATGCGATTGAATTTGATCCTGCTTTGATCGCTGTTCAGGCCATCCAAATTTTACAAAACCGGGTGCAAAACCGGGGGCTGGATTTTGGGTTGATCTGTTCTCCCCCTTTTCCTCCCAAAGTTGTGGGAGATCCCAACCGCATTCGCCAAATTTTGCTCAATCTCTTGGGCAATGCCGTCAAATTTACAACCCAAGGCTCTGTCCTCTTGAGCTTGGACTGGCAGATTCAGGAAAGCGAAACACAGGCGCATTTGGATTTTCGTGTGCAAGACACAGGTGTGGGCATTCCTGACGAGGATCAAGCGCGGATTTTTGACAAATTTGTACAGGTTCATGCCCAGAGTAAACGCCTGGGCGGCGTGGGATTGGGCTTAAATATTACCCGCTCGTTGTCTGAGGCCATGCAGGGACATATCCGGGTGCAATCCGTGCCGGGTGAAGGTTCTTGTTTTACCCTGAGTTTGGATTTGCCCGTGGCTTCTGAAGGTGTTTTTTGCCCACTTCCCCTGCCTCAATCGACGGCTCTGGGGGTGGCTTTGCCCGAACGTTTTGCCCTTTTGCAGAAACAGCTTTTTGCTTGGGGGCTTGATGTGTTGGCAGGGCCGCACCACCCGGAAGATCTCACCCGTGAGTGGGTGACTTTTTCGCGTTTGGCTTTGGACGCAGCTTTGCCAGAAGCCCTGTTAAAACAATGGCTGGCTGCCTGGGGACGTTCAGGGGCTGGGGTCTTGATTTTCCAAGCGCCTGAAAAAGCCGCTTGGATTTCAGATTTGGCCGGCGACTATCCTTTGGCACAGATCATCACGCAACCTTTTTTGCCCGAAAATCTCAGTCGGGCCCTCAATTTCAGCGCCCCGCAACCCACTCATCAGCCCCAGGAGAAGGGCTCTGCCCCTGTCCATCAGCATCAAGCGGCCTGGGTTTTACTCACCGAAGACAATTTGGAAAACCGGGTTTTGGCCCAACGCTGGTTAGAAGGCGCGGGCTACCGTGTTTTTACAGCCATGAATGGCCGAGATGGTCTGCATTTGGCCCAAGAACATATTTTTGATCTCATTTTGATGGATTTACAAATGCCTGAAATGAATGGCTTTGAAGCCTGTCAATTCATTCGAGATCATGAACAAATGGAACAGCGTTCAGCCGTCCCGATTATCGCCTTTACGGCCCATGCCGTCGAAGAATACCGCCAGCAGGCGCTCGACAGTCAGATGAACGACTTTATTACCAAACCCATTCGCAGGGAACATCTTTTAAATACCTTGCGCAAATGGATTCCGCTCAGGCCTGTGGTGCTTTTGGTCGACGATGAGCCCCTCAATCATGTCTTGGTTGAAGCTTATCTCAAAGAACGCTCGGATCTCTGTTTGGTCAAAGTCTGCTCTGCGGCTGAAGCTCTGACTTTGCTGCACAAACAACGCATTTCCCTGATTCTGTTGGATATGGAAATGCCCATCATGAACGGCTATACCTTGGCCGCTCAAATCAAACAAAACCCGCTCTGGCAAGCCATTCCTCTCTTGGCTTTAACCGGGCATGCGGGGCCCCATGAGCGCGAAAAATGCCTGAATGCTGGGTGTGAAGACTATTTGGAAAAACCCTTTTCCCGTGAGCAATTGCTCCGGCTTATCGATCGCTTTTTTATTCCGGATGCCGAATTTATGCCAGAAATCCTGCCCGAATCCACGTCTGAATTGGAAGAAAAATCCACAGTCATTCAAATTGATCCCGAAATTGCGGATATCGTGCCTGTCTTCTTTGAAAATAGCCGTGCCCATATTGAAAAGGCCAAAAACGGGTTGGCCCAGGGCGATTGGCCTTTACTCATGCGGGTGGGGCATTCTTTAAAAGGCTCAGGAGCCAGTTTCGGCTTTCAACGGGTTTCCGAATTGGGGCAGGCGCTTGAAAAACAGGCCCAACAACAAGACCTCTTGGCTTATCAGCAAAGTTTGGCTCACTTGGAGCATTTTTTAAACACTGTTATTTGGAAGTGCTGAAGCTTTTGAAGCTTAAAATTATTCAGTTTTGCCCCTGAGTAAGCTATACAATAATCATGACTCCACGAGACTACGCACAAGAACAATGTCTGCTGGCTGAAGCGCTTTTGCAACAGGCAAACAGCACCCGCGAAGGAGAGTGGTTCTTGGATGCCCTGGATTGTTACCAGGCGGCGATGGAAATCGATCCCGATTATCCCACGCCCTATCTGGCTTTGGCCTATCTCTGGCTGAGTCAGGGCCATCCTCAACAGGCCCATCCCTTTTTACTCAAGGCCCAGTCGCTGGACCCTTTTGACCCCCAATTGCTGGCCCTCTGGCAAGATTTTGAAGCAAGTACACATCCAAAGGAATTTGTCTCATGACCGAAGTCAACAGTTATAAATTGAGCATGACCTACCAAGGCGCACAGCCGGAGGTCAAACCCGCAGATTTAGGCATCGATGTGGATGCGCCTTTTCAGCTCAGCGCCACGGATCAGGTGCTCGATCTGTCCACGGGTCCCAATTTGGTGGCGGAACTCAATCAGCAGGATTTGAGCTTGGTCAAAGCCATCAAGGTCGGTTCTGTCTATTTGTCGGCTCCCACTCCCGAGGTGCTGAAAACCCTGGTGGAACAGCTCAAATCGGTCTGTCTGGACAGCAAAGGCAAGATCCGTTCAGATTTTCAGTATGTTTCTTTTGCTGCCAAGACCAATCCCACTGCCGCCAATCAGCCAATCACCAGCAGTGTACTGCTCAATGTGGTCGGGCCTGAGCCCAACGATGGCTACGTCAATACCAGTCAGCGCGACATGATCGGCGGCCAGCACCTGATCCAGCCCCACGATAATTTGGTCAATATTGCCCGGCTGATCTATGGCGGCAGCGAAGGGGAAGTGCTCAAAAACGCTCAACGTTTGGCCAATTTCAACGGCTTTGCCGACCCCAATAAAATTCCCAGCGGCAAAACCCTGTATTTGATCGACGATAATTTTCTCAAGACGGTTTCTGCAACCCCACCCAAACCCAAACCCGTGGAGCCCTCCCCTGTTGTTGATGGGGCTGTGCCGCCCGTGGTGGCAACCCCTCCCGAAACCGTTGCCCCGACAACGCCCACCCCAACCACACCTGAGGAGACCGCACCCACGGGGCCTGTGGAGCGTGGTGCTGAAATTTACACCGAGAACCCCCCGACCTTGGCGGGTTTGATGCGTTTTATGGGCAAAGATGCCTTTGCCCTGGTCGAAAATTACGAACACACCGAAGACCGCATGTATTGGGACGGCGGCAAAAAAGGCGTGGGTTATCCCACCATTGGTGTGGGCCATTTGATCCGCCCTGGCGAAAAACTCAATGGCAAAAGCCTGATGACGGCCAAATTGAGCCCCCAAGAAATTGAACAGCTGTTTATCAAAGACCTGACTGAACATGCTGAGCCTTTAATTGAACACCTCAAACCCGAGGTGATCAATGGCCTCAACCGCAACCAACTCACGGCCCTGGCCTCTTTGGCCTTTAATATTGGCCCTGGCGGGATCGACAAAAAAGGCCGCAAACTCGGCTTTAAATATTCCCCTGTGGTGACGGCCCTCAATGGCCCTGGCACCTTGGCTGAACGCATCGACAAAGCCTCAGACGGCTTTGCCCGCCACATCTTCAGCAAAGGCAAGCGCCTGCAAGGCTTGGTTTCGCGCCGTTTGGGTGAGCGCACCTTGTTTGTGCGCCCCGATGCCAAACCGGCAGATTTGCCCGGCTACGACCGGCCCAAACTCAAGGCGTATATCGACACGCTCAACCAGAGTGAGACCATGCCCGATGTGCGTTACGCGGATATGTGGCCGCCCGTGCAGCGCAGAGCCAAGCCCAAAAAGGCCAAATAGCGCGAACCAGCGCTAACCAACGCAACAGACTTTAGCGGGTTGGCCGCTGTCCGTTGAGAAAGCGTTCGAGCTGATTGGCAAAGGCCATGCGGTCTTTGGTGCCAAAGGGCTTGGGCCCGCCGCGAATTTCTTCGGCATTGCGCAATTCGTCCATTAAATTGCGCATGCTCAAAATGCTGTGGATATTGTCTTTGGTATAAAACATGCCCCTGGGATTGAGGCAATAGGCCCCTTTGGCGATGGCGTCGGCGGCCAGCGGGATATCTGCGCTGATCACCAGATCACCGGGCTGGACCAGGGCCACAATGGCATCATCGGCGCGGTCCACGCCTTTTTCGACGTGCAGACCGCTGATCCAGGGCGAAGTCGGCAGATTGAGCACCACATTGGCGACCAGCACCAGAGGGATCTGCTTGCGCTCAGCGGCGCGGTAGAGCATCTCTTTGACCGGACGCGGACAGGCGTCGGCGTCGATCCAGATTTTAAACGGGGGGGTGGCGTCTGTTTGCATGGACTTCATTTTAGCAAGCGGAAGCGTGGTTTAAAACAGCTTCTTTTTGAGGTGGGTTTTGACTGTGCTGGTAATCAGGTTTAATTCTGAGTCCATTAGATTTCTCTTTTCCTGGATTTGGTAATATAGATGTGAAATTACAATGGAATTTTTCTCAACGTGTTTGGGAGGTCTATTAAATTATGAAGTCTTTATTTGCTTATGTATTATTAACAGGAGGGCTTTGCTTTTTACTTATTTCCCCTTCCTTTGGCACATCACAAACTTCACAACCAACAATACAATTTAACCGTGAAGTTATTCAAGATGTCATAAAAGCCACCCTACCTTTAGACGCTCCTGCTCATGTTTATATTTCAGACTTTCCCCGTTTATTGAATCAGCCCCGAGCATCTATTCCAAATAATTTGTTAAATTCTAGTCGTTATAATATCAAGAGCTTGAAATTGAAAAATGGCATTGAAATACTTAATATTACAACTAAATTACCAGTTAAGTTTAATAGAGGTATTTATATTATTAAAAACAATATTATAATAGGTTATGCTCTTTCTGGTGAGTTGCAGTTATTTTTGGAGAAAAAACCAAAATTTTTAAATGATATAGATCTTTTCCCTGTGAATAATTTGATTTTTAAAAAATATATTCAAACACCTCGATTTGGTCATCTAGATCTTTACGAAAAGAAAATAGGTAACTACGTTGAACAGTATGCCTTATATGAAGATCCTTCAGGGAAAAACTCCTCAGAAGACTTCAATAGTAAAACTTTATTGTTAGATGCTTTTTATCCTCAAGAATTAAAAAAATATCTTGAAAAACCTTTGTCACGTGCTATAGCTCGACATATGCGCTTTTATGAGCGTTGGTGGGTTTTTTACACACAGAAAATCGAACCACCCCTGGACAGTCTGGATATGTCAGATGACATTGGACCAGAAATGGATGATGAATAAGTGACCCTTACTTCCCCACCTGCTTCAACCACTCACAGGTCGAGCCCAGCCCCAACTCACAGGCCTTGCGCCAATCAGCCAGGGCTTTCTCGGGCTGCTGCAGGGCCTGATACACCCTTCCCCGCTGGTTATATACGTGGCTAAGTTTGATGGGGTGTGGAGATGGACTTCAATGCTCTAAATCTGATGCTCAAAGGCTTTTAAGTGATTGTCCAGTTCTGAAAATACGCTGCAAATCTCTGCAAAATCGGGCAGTTCCCCATTAACGTATCAAAGAGTTCTGGGTGGGTGTGAAGTTTCATTTCATGTGCCAGTGAAAGGCATTCAGGAAATACTTGGGATCAAAAATTTTCTTCCCTGTCCATTTTCAAGGACTTTATTTTAGCCAGGGAAGCGTGGTTTAAAACAGCTTCTTTTTGAGGCTTTCCAGATCGGCACAATTTGCTTTTTGGCAGATTTTTTTGAGGTGGGTTTTGACGGTACTGGTGCTCAGGTTTAATTCTGAGGCCATTTGGCCTTGTTTGTAGCCTTTGCTGAGCAGGAGAAAAACGTCTTGCTCTCTTTCTGTTAAGGGCTCAGCCCAGCGCAGAGGATCTTGGGGCTCGCGTAATTTCTTGTGCATTTGCTGGTAAACAGCCGAATCCCAGTAGAAACCACCCTGGAGGATTGTTTCGATTGCGAGTTCCAGTTTTTCGAGAGGGCTTCCTTTGAGCACATATCCCTCGATATATTTATTGGCCGAGTCTTTCCAGTCCAGCCAATCATCATGAAAACTGTAGAGCAAAATCTTCGGTGGCTGGTTCATGGCTTTTAAGATACGGGCAACAGTCAGGCCAGAAATATCTGGCAGATTGAGATCGAGAATGACCAAATCTGGGGACCTGTTTGGCAACTTGGCAATGGCGTCGTTGCCAGACTTGGCCCTGCTTAAAACCTGGATATGGTAAGACAGAGCCGAACTTTCGTTCAGGCAGGCCTCTAATAAATCCAAGGTATCTGAATCATCATCCACCAACGTGACTGTTCTGACTGGCAGCATCAAAAATTGTATCCTAGCAATATAAATTTACATTAAATTAAAGCATAAATCTGAATAAATGCAACCCAGAGAAAATCAGAAAACCCACCCTTATTTATTCAAAAGTCTTGTAATTATACTGGCTGAGCAAGATAACCTAATTTTAATTAAGGGGGCCTTTGGGTGGCTTGCGAGCCTTCGGTGCATCGTCCACTGGACGATATACAGGTGCAAATCTTTTGATTACAATAATCCCTAATTACAGGCGGGCTTTTACATTCATTTTTGACAGAGCCCGAACTGCTGAAGAAAATTAGATTCTTGCAAGGGTTGGCGTATGACAATGGGGCAAACAACGATATCCGTTTTTCAAAAAATCGTCTCTTCTGGATCTCAGCTAAACCGAAAATGGGCGATGTTGGGTGCCTGTATTTTGCTGGCCAGTTGTCAGCCCTCTCCTGTTTCTCATCCAGCACAACAGGTTTCAAAAGAAATCGCGCATCCCAAGCTATTCAATTCTTCTGTGAAAGTTCCCAGCCAAGAGACACTTGCTCAGTACCTGGCCCAACAACTTGGCATTGGCAAAGATGAGGCCCATAAACGTGCGCAGGAATGGTTAAAGCTTTATAAAATGGGGATTCAACCCAAGAGCATTACCTTGCCTTCAAACAAAAGCTTTGGTGTCAAAGATGCCGCTTCAAGTTGCAAATGTTTGGTGGGGGGCGTGGTCAATCCTGCCAATGCGAGCAATTTTTATCCCTATCTTTGTCCTGCTACGACGCTCACATTTAAAGTGTATCCAACTGAAGAAGCGCCCATTTTGACGACGCCAGATCCCTGGTGGGCCGCCGATCCGCGTTGGTCGGTAGACGCACCTATCGATACAGCCAACTCGGCGTCGCTGCCAATTATGTCTGTTGAGACGCTTCCGGTGAGCCCCACCAATTCATTGGACACCTTTACACCCGTTTTGTGGGAAGATTGCCAGAAAGACAAAGCCTATTCGGTTTATGAATACCAAAGCCCAGCGGAGCTTCCTCGCACGTCTTATAATTTTAATATTGGGCTCAGTGTTTTTGAATCAAGGGAGCCAGCAACCGGGCCGACATCTTATCCCTTGCTTCAACCAACCCCTTTGCCCGTGGCAGAACCCAACCCCAGCCCCACTCCCTACTCTATCTCCTGTAACCCAACCAAATATTTGGTGAAAACCCCCAATTCAGGAACGCCCACGACAAGCGGCATTCTTCATCCTTCAACGCTGACACCCGAACAACTGGAAGCCAAGCGGTTTGTGGAAACCCTCTTTGGTGTGACCCTGTGCCCTGTCACTGGGCCTGATGATGGTGGTGGCGGCGGAGGTGGCGGTGGCGGCGGTGGCGGTGGCGATGATGATGGAGGGGGGACCACACCTTCTCTCAATTTACAAGCTGTTCCAGATACTATTTCTCCAGAAAATATAGATGGTCAGTTCGATTTAAGTATTTTTTCTGTAGGCTCAACTACAGGACAACCATGGACTTTGACAATAAAAGGAAACAGGGTTCATGGTTTTGATGATAATGGTTTACCTATTAAGGGAGACGAGTGTTCTTGGCATATGACAGGAACAGAATCACATAAAGATTTGTCTTGGAATGGTCAGTGTGATGATGGCGATTTTATGATAGATGGTGTGTATGCCGCAACACTGGAGTCGGGTAATTTACAAAAAACTACCACTATTCAAATTGATAATACACCACCTGAGATATCAAAACCGATTATTAAAAATAAAGCGGGTCGTGTAGAAATTACTTATCTTATTGAAGATCCTACTGTGAATAATTTTAGTTCTGGTTTAAATCCAGACATTTTTACTGGTGTCATTCCTGCAAAACGTCCACCAGAAATTACGGATGTTAAAATTGATATCATTGATGCCCAAAAAGTAAGCGTTACATTTATTGGAGAATTTCCATTTTCAGAAGATGCTCCTGAATTTGATGAAATACTTAATATGCTAATTGATTCTGATTTGGCTTTTACTGTGAAAAAGATTACTGATAGAACTCAAATTGTTCCGGAGGATAATGTTAAAAATCGTGAGATTAAATATTCATGCCCAGCACCAGGCCCCAAAATTCCTAAAAATATAACACCGTATAGACCTCTGGGAAATCCGATTTTTCAGTCCTGTATAAAAAATAATATACAGCTTTTGGCTGTCCTGGATAACCACAAAGAAGGTCCTGACTTATCGTTTGTTTTTGGTACTTGGAAATCAATGTCACATAAAGATCTTATCGATTTCAGGGAATCAAAGGAATATGAAAACTTTTTTACGTGGTCTGAAAGAGATAAAAAAACAGGTTTTCATGAGAAATATATTAAAGTAACATCTAGCTTTAGTGGTCAATTAGCAATAAAAGCTTGTGGTGCCACTGTTAGGCCAGGAGATACACCTGTTCTTTTAGATAATATGTTTGCCTTTGATGGAGCAACATTTATGACTGGAACGAAGGATGATAAAACTCCATATATGAACAATCTGTTTTCCTATTTAGAGGATACGAAATCAAAACACATTTTTGAAGATACATACTTTGTTGTGGCTGTAAATTTGCATAAAGCTTATGTCATGGCGAGAAAAGGAAAAGCAAATATCCCTTTGAAATTTTCCAATCAAGATGGGAATTTTATGAATGTCTTTTTAAATTTATCTAGTGATGGAGTATGGGAAGTAACATGTCAGCCAAAAACAAAACAATAAAACAAAGTGTTTTTCCATTTTGTGTGTTTTTATTGATTTTAATTCCATCAACAAATACATTTGGAACAACAGAAAATCAACCGAGTATTGATACAGAGCGTTTTCATACGGAATACACGAATATTTTTAGTTATTATGGGCCTGTTACGCAAGGGCCAGATAAAGAGTATCCAATTGCCTATCAATCTCATTACTTGAGAGGTTTAAATCAAACTGAAAATGAAATGATTGACTTAACGCGCACATATAAGCTGCCCATCAGTCAACCTCATCGCTATGTGTTGAAAAACAATAAGAAACAGATTAACGCTCAGTATTCTTTTTTGTATTTAAGCTATGAATACAATGACACTATCAAGCAAAAGGTACCTTTGGATTCCCAGGTGCTGGCTCAAAAATACCAACCATATGCAGAAAGTATTTATATCTTGAATAATCAGACGGGCAGGGTCATTGGGTATTGTTTAATCGACCATTTTAAAATTGACTTAAATAAAAAACCAATTACGCAAATTTTAAAATTACCTCCTACCAAGGAAATAAAAAATATGCTCCCTGCTTTGAGAACTAATTTTGAACTTGGCTCCCATAAATTAGAAAAAAATGGATATATAGAAATATACTCAATATTAAGCCACAAAAAGGATGATTACTCTCCCGTTTTGATGGTGGATGCCTATTTCCCTAAGGAATTAAATTCAATTATACAAAATGAAATAAAAAGAATAATTGTAAACAATTGGCCATACGCTCTAAAATAGAGAGCTTAATTTGATTCTTTAAAGATTAAGAGCTATTTTGTGGTTGATTTTCTCTGTGGGATTCTAAAGAAAATGTATTTACTTCCCCGTCTGCTTCAACCACTCACAGGTCGAACCCAGCCCCAATTCACAGGCCTTGCGCCAATCGACCAGGGCTTTCTCGGGCTGCTGCAGAGCCTGATACACCCTTCCCCGCTGGTTATACGCCGCGGCTGAATGGGGCGAGAGTTTCAGGGCCTGATTCAGGTCGGCCAGGGCCTGGGGGTATTGCTGCAGATCGAGGTAGACCGCACCCCGGCTGCTATAGGCCTGGGCGTAGCTGGGCAAGAGGCCAATTGCTTGGCTGTAGTCGCTAAGCGCTTGGGTGTGCGCCTGGCGCTGTGAGTAGATATTGCCCCGGTTATTGTAGGCATAGGCAAATTGTGGGTCGAGTTTGAGGGCCTGGTTGTAATCGGCCAGGGCCTTGTCGTATTGCTTGAGTTCACTGTAAACAGTGCCGCGGTTGTTGTAGGTTTTGGCGTATTTGGGGTTGAGTTTGAGGGCCAAAGCGTAATCGGCCAGGGCCTTGTCGTGCTGTTTGAGGTGTTTGTAGACCACCCCGCGATTGTTATAGGCCTGGAGCAGTTTTGGGTCATACTTGAGTGCCTGGGTATAATCGGCCAAGGCCTGGGGGTATTGCTGGCGCTCATAATAGACCACGCCCCGGTTTAAATAGGCCGCTGCATAAGCGGGGTCGAGCTTGAGGGCTTGGTTGTAATGCCCCAAAGCGGAGTCATAGGCTTTAAGCAGATAGGCTTCGTAGCCCTTGCGAAACCAGTCGGTGGCATTGTATTTGTTTTCGAGCTTTTGCCCAGTGCTGGCGCGCAATTGCTGCACTTGGCTGAGATCTTTGAGCTTCTTTAATTGCATTTGATAAGCCCGGATCTCCTGCTCCAAGGCCTTGTTGCGGGCAATCAGGGCTTTTTCTTTTTCGAGTACCTCGCGGTTGGAGGCAAAGTGTTTGATCCGGCTCTCCACCAGAGCGGTGTCCACCGTGACCTTGGCGACGATTTCAATCCCAAAGCTTTGGTCATGGGTAATCGCTTTTTCGCTCAGCAATTCGGTTTTGCTCACCCCGCCGGTAAAAGCCAAAATTTCGTCTTTGCTCAAGACCGAATTTTTGACCAAAGTCAGCGACTCGACATAGGTGCCCGCCTGTTCGAGGGCCTGGCGTTTGGCTTCGAGGGTGGCGAGCTGGCGGGCCTCGTTTTTGGTTTGGTTGTCGCCAATAAAGGCCTGGGCTTTGACCGTAAAGGTTTTGAGCTCAGCCCAGACGGGCCAAGCCAGGGTCCAGAGCAGTAAAAAGAGCAAGCAGGTTTTAAACACGGGCAGGGTTCCTCCTTTTCGGGCAGGTTCGGGCAGGGCCTTCTTTGTATTTTAAGCGCATTTGTTGCTGTCTGGGCAAAACTGACCCAACCGGCAAACAGGTAAAAGTTAAAATTCCGCTTAAAAACAGACTAAAAGACAAGTTTGCCTCTTTTGGCAAAGATAAATGCTGCAAGCCCCTTATTTCAGCCCTGCAGGCCTTTTCCCGAAAGGACAGTTTTATTATGGTTGATGGTTTTTCCCCAGAGCTTTCCAGAACCTCATCTTCAAGTGCCCCCGCTTTTCCTTTTGCCTTGCCTTTAAAACCCGAAGCCCCTGTTTGCAAAGCCCCCCAACCCCCGCAAGCCAGCCCCGACCACTCGGCCCTGACAAACGCCTCCCCCAGCGGGCGGGCCCAGGCCAAGCTGAATTTAAGCCCAGTTCAGGCCAGCACCGAACTCAGCCTCTCGGTGAGTGATCGCAATGGCCTCAACCGCACAGGCCGCGAAGACATCACCGGTACCCTCGATGGCCAGGTGAAGATTGAAAAAGAGGTCTTACACAGCGCATTGCAGGGGCTGGTGGGGCTCAAAAAAGGCGATGCCAGTATCACAGGCATGCGCTTTGATGCCAAAAGCAGCAGTTATATACTCTCGCTCAAAGCCGATGTCTTTTGGTTTATCGAAGACGATCTGGAGCTGCAGATCCGCACCAATGCTCAGGGCCAGCTCTATTTGCAGGTCAACGAAAACTGGACCCCCAACAGTTCGGTGATCAGCCGCGTACGCAATGCCCTGCAGAGCATGCTCAAAGACAAGATCAATGGCCAACAGGACGTGGTTTCACTCAAGCTCAACACCCGCCGCGATGGCGACAAGCTCTTCCTGACCCCCGAATTGGAGAGCATCAAGGTGCCGCTTGGCAAAGGCCAGCAATTGCGAATCGATGGCCTCAATACGGCCCAGGCCGGGAAATTTAATATTGATAGCAGCGGCAATTTGCAGGTGACCTTCGACAGCCTGCACTTCTCTGGCAGCTCCGATGCCCATGGCCCCAAAGCCGCGAATCAGGGCAAGGCCGACACTGCGCAATTGGAGATCACAGGCCAGGTTTTCAAAGACAAAAGCAGTGAGATCTCAGCCCAGGGCCGCATCAGCCTCGATCTCGACAGCCAAGATACCCAGCAGATCAGCTTTGGTGGTGAGAACCTGGGCAAACGGGTCACCTCAGCCCGTTTGGAGGCCCAGATCGACAGCGACATTGCCATTGATGCCAAAGGCCATGTGCAGGCCCAGAGCCGCAACCATTGGCGGATCGAAGATGCCCAGATCCAAGGCCGCCGTTATGATATTATCTCCGACCAGATTGACGTGGCCCTCGATACCCAATCGGGCCTCAAGCTCGAAGTGCGCACAGCCAGCCGCCCGGTACCACCTTATACGCCCCCTTTGAGCCAGAACGTGGTCGAGTCGCTGATTGGCGGCCCCAATTACAATGCCGAAATGCTCAAAGCGATTGCCGGGGCCCGTGAGAGCATCGAACAAGAGACCTTTTTGATGTATGCTGGCGACAAAACCCAGGTGCTGATGCGGGCCCTGGCCCTGAAAGCCGCGGGCCTCAAAGAAGAAAAAGGCCAATTGGTGCGCGATGCCCTCGCGCCCAAAGGCATTCCCGTGCGCGTGCTGTTTAACAACAACAAGCTCAACCACGAAGGGGCTTTGCCCACGATTCGCCAATTTGAGGCCACGGTCAAGGCCCTCGAAGCGGAGATCGCCGCGCTTAAATTGCCCGATAAAGCCAAAGCGGCGTATACCCAACAGCTCAAAACCCAGCTCGCATGGGGCTCGCTGGAGCGCGGCGTGGCCAAAGCCGACCACCGCAAATTGCTGGTGATCGATGGCAAAACCGCGTATACCGGTGGGATCAATATGGGCAATCACTTTTTGCAGCAAGACAGCTACCACGATATCATGCTCAAGGTGAATGGCCCGGCTGTGCGCGAGATGCAGGGGGCTTTTGTCGACAATTGGAAAGACTTCACAGGTCAAGAGCGCAGCGATTGGAATACCAAGTCAGTGTCAGAACTCGGCAAACACCGCGACCATTATGCCCGGCAGCACAAGCTGCAAGCCACAGGTGTGGCTGTGGCGACCACCGACGAAACCAAGACCGAGATCGAAGCTGCGTATTTACACGCCATCGAAAAGGCCACAGGCAGCATCTCGGTAGAGCAGGCCTATTATTTCTATCCGCCCGTACAAGCGGCGCTCAAGCGGGCCCTGGCAAGGGGTGTGACCATCGACCTGATCGTGCCCAAACGCAGCGACGAAGAGCTTTTTGATATTATTAACCTGGCGCAGATCCGCGATTTGATGGAGACCCAGCAAAAACTGGGCAAAGGCCAAGTCAATGCCTGGCTCTATACCGGCGATCCGGGCAAATATGCCCACACCGTGCATACCAAGGCCCTCAGCTCCGATGGCATGCGGGCCGTGGTCGGCTCGGCCAATCTCTTGCCGCGCTCCCTGCGCTCGCCCTTTCAGGAGGACATGCCCGATGGCAGCAAGCGGCAGGTGCTCTTTAACGAAGAGATGAGCCTCTACCTCGAAGGTGATGCCGCTGAAAAGCTCCAGCAGCAGCTCTTTGAAAAAGACAAAGCCAAGGCCCAGGCCGTTGATCTCAAAGCGGTGCAAGAGCAGATTCGTCTGCTCGGGGGCGAATCTGCCCTGCAAACGGCCCTGATCAAAGCCCAGCTCGCTTAAGGCCCTTTAAAGCGCTTGCCAAGCAGGCAGCCAAAAGAAAAACCCCGCCGAAGCGGGGGCGAAAGTTAAATTCAGTGGCTCAATTTAGCCTGGGGGCGGAGTTGTCTCCTTGCCCCTTAGCGAGCCTGGTAGGTGATCATCGAATAGGTTGCTTTAAATTCACTCAGGGGCATTTTGAAGGTTCCGTCGTTTTTGCCATCGCGGGTGCTGCCCTGGGCATTGTTGACTTCGGTATGGCCCCAAGGGTTGCGAATCGTGATTTCATCTGTTTTGGCGTTATAGTCCAGCACGCTGTAGGCGTGGGCCATCGGCAGGCCATTGGCGGTGCGGCCTTCGTTCCAGGGGTTGAGGCTTTTGTTGATGCCTGCAGTCACCACCCGTTGGCTGGCCATGGCGGTTTTGAGTTTGCTGCGCAGGCTCTCCAGAGAGGTAATCAAAAGCACGTCGGTATCTGTCGATGTACCGCTGACGGCTTTCACGCCAGTGCCCAAGAGGGCCCCATTGCCAATTTTATCGTAGGGGTTGCTGCGTTGCATCAGCGGAATTAAGCTATCGCGATTGGTCACTTCCGCATAGGCTTTTTCAAGCACACTCAGCCACATGCCGTCTTGACCGGCATTGGAATAGAGGGAGAGTTCCATTTCTGTCGGGGCGTGGAAGGTGATTGGCTGTTTGCCGGGGAAGTTCACGGTATAGGTGCCATTGCCATTGTCTTTGATCATATTCATGATCTGTTTTTTGCCCTGAGCAGTATTGGCCTGAGAGGCCACAGCCGCCAGGAAATAACAGTCGCCAATTTCACCCTGTTCGATATGGTCAGGGCGAATGCTCTCAATCCCTTTGGGGAAGAGTTCGCGCTTCATGCCCGCCGCAGGATAACTCGACATGGAAAAGCGGCCAAAGACCTCACTCACACGGGCATCATTGGGGCTTTTGCGGGCAGTTTCGACAAAGGCATCAAGATCTTTGCGGCTCAGGCCCCGTTCGTCGTAATTTTGCAGGGGAAATTTGTCTAACCAGGCGTGTTGGGGCAATTTGGGCAAGACATGGGTATCGTCTGAAAAACCCTGGAAATCGCTCACCAATTTATACAAGGTGGTCACAGAGGCGGCGGTTTCACCTTTAAATGCGGGGTTGCCAATCGCTTTGGCGCTTTCGGCACTGGAGATCAGGCCATTGCTGTCTCGGTCGAGTTCGGCAAAACGGGCGTTGAGTTCGCTGGCGATGCCATGGGCCCGCATTTCGTTTTGAGAGAAAATCACGGCACTGGCTTTGGGCAGGAGGCCTTCTTGCAGGCGGCTGTTCAAAAAGAGTAGGTCTTTGCTGTCAAAACCGACTTTTTTGCCTTCGTCGGCGGAGATTTTGCCATCGCTATTGCTGTCTACGGCTTTGAGTTCCTGGGCAGAGAGACTGCGGTTGCGGTCCAAATCCAGAGTTTGCAGGACTTTCAACGTTTGCAATTGCAGGGGCATGGGCATAACCTCACTTTGATACAGGAAAGATTAAAATTATCCAATTATATGGTTAACTTTCTTATCCTGAGGTTAAGGTGAGATCGTTCTTATTAAGGCCTGGTTAAAGGTTAAAAAAAGGATTAATTGAGATTAATTTTTGGTTAATTCACGCCCGAGTCAGGCGGATCAATAGGTTTCGCTGTTCCAGCCCAGGGCTTTTTCCATTTCGGCATACCCTGATTCACCATCGCCGAGATCAAAGGCTTTGCAGGTGGCTCTCATTTGAATCGTGCCATGGTGGGTTTTGGCGTCTTCTTTATTGCCCCAGGTGCCTTTATAGTCAAAGGTTTTGCTGCCGTTTTGAAAGGGACCTTGCTTTTCTTTTAAGGCAAAATAATAGGATTGCCCTTTGATATTGCCGGTGGTGTATTTCTGCTCTACCCAGCATTCGCCCGAACCACAGCCGCCGCGAATGCGGGAGGGGCCAAAGCTGTCTTTGCTATTGGCACTTAAGACCAAGCCGCCGTCGGCTGCGTGCAAAAATCCAGCCATCAGCATCGGGTCGGTTTTGGGATTGCCTTTTTCGCCCCAGGTGCCTTTCCAGGTGCAGCTCCAGGCCATCGGCTCTTCGGCCCGCAGGGGCTGGGCCAATGTCGCGGCCAGCAGGGCGAAGCTGCCGAGCAAGAGAAGCTGTTTTTTGAATTTTTTCATGGTGTTTTCCTTTACCAGCGAAATTTACTGCCGACCGTAAACCCAAACATGCTGGGAAACTGATCAAAATAATTATAATTGATCGTGCCCAGCAGACCCCATTGCGGGGTAATAAAATACTGGCCGTTGAGCAAGCCAAAGAAAATATTTTGGCCCTGGAGCTGCGCATTGCTGCCCACCAGCATGACCTGTCGGCCCGCACCGACACGCACTTCGGCAAAATTATCTGCCGAGTCGAAAAAATAGCGGGCCCAGAGCGCCGCTTGAATGCCGGGGCCTTCGCCAGAGAGAAAGAGTTGGGGCTGCAAACGCAGATACCAATTGCCGAGATAGGTGCCTATCCCCGCCTGGAAAAAATTCACCGGCCCGGTCGTAAAGCCCATATAGCGGTAGCCGAGTGAGCCCTCCCAGATATCCCCGAATTCTTGAAAGACCTCTCCGAGGGCGTCGAGCCGGGGCAGCACGTCGGCATTGACCGAGGCCTGCAGGCGCAAATTGCCTGCTGCCCGTGGCCAGAGGCCGAGGTAGCCGTCGAGCACAAAGGCCTGATCGAAGCGTTCAAAGCGGTTCACGGTCAGACTCTGCAGGGCCAGAGAGCCCTGGGGGAATTCATGTTTAACGCCCAGAGTCAAGCTGTGCCAAGGGGCGCGGCTGGGCGCAAAGGCCTGTAATTCGTAAAAACCCTGCAACTCCCAAGGCAAGGCGCCTGGCATGCGTTGAATCTGGCTCAAGAGGGTGTCGGTTTCACTTTTGGAGGCCCCCAATTTTTGGGCCTCGGCCACGGCGCTGCGGGCCTGGGCAAAGCGGCGAAAATCGCGGTAGAGTGCGGCCTGGGCCAGGGCTGCTTCTGGGGCTTGGGGGAATTTATTGCGCCAGGCAATCACGTGTTGCTCGGCTTTTTCAAATTGGCGGTCCCAGCGGTAGGTATCTGCCAAAGCGCTCCAGCCCTCGCTGTAGTCGGGCTTTTTTTCGAGCAAGAGCAGCAGGTCGGCAGCGGCCAAATCGAAGCGTTTCAGCCAGCCATAGACGCGCCCGCGTCCAAGCAAACTGTCGGGATCTCCCGGAAAATCTGTAAGAATGGCCGTGTAGATTTTTAAGGCCTCTTCGTAGTCCCCCGCAAAGGCCAGGGCCCGCGCCAGGCCATAACGGGCTTCATATTCCTGATTGCCGTTTTGGCTGATATATTCCCGGTAGAGCGTCACCGCCCGTTTATAGTCACTGGCTTGCATCGCCTGTTGCGCGTCGCTCAGCGAAGCTGCCATGAATAACGAAACCAGGGTCTGTTTGATCAACATGCCTTTTTCCTTTGGTACTCTAGTCTGATCGCAGGATACCAGGGTCTGCCAATCAGCGGCAATTTGAGCCGCAATTTGAGCGGCAATTTGTCTGAAAAATTAATTTCCCGCCTGTTGGGCCAAAGCTGTGAGCAATTGGCTGGTTTTGGCCAATAATTCCAGATCGGCGGGCAAACCGTGGCGGCGAGCCAAATAATAAGGGTTGTTCCAGGTGATATACACCTCTTTGTCAGAGGTTTGCCAAACCAAATACTTTAAAGGCAGATCCAGGCCGATGGTCTGGTTCTGGTGCATCAAGAGGGTGCCACTGTGGGTATTGCCAAAGAGAATCAGGATGGTCGGACGCAGAGAGAGTTTGGCCCTTTCGGCATTGGCGCGGTGGTCAATTTTGCCAAAAAAAGACAGGCCTTTTTCGCGGATCAAACGTTCGAGGCGCTCGCTTGTGACCTGTACATTGTGTTTACTCGGCAGCGAGATCATGCCCAGGGTATCTTCACTGCCAGAGGAGATCGTGGGGCCCAGTTCTCGGGCCGATGACTGGCTGAACGCAGGCGCTGGGATCAGGGTCAGGAGTGCTATCAGAGCCAAATAAAAGCAGGAGCGTGGCATATGTTTTTGTGGCCTCTCGCAGACAAAATTCAAAAGCTGATCAAAATCATAACATTCTCTGGCCATTCTCGCAGGCTGGCGCTTGTTGCGCCGGATTGGCCCATGCCATACTAAAAGGATGTTGCAACTCAACCCCACCCTCAAAGCCCATCTGAGTCTGGAAAGTCAGGTTCATCCTGGCTTGCTGCGCCACAACAGCATTGATCCACAGCAATTGCCTTTGCTCTTTGCTTGGCTGAGTGAGGCCCTGCTGCATCCCGAAAATGACTGGACCCTGCAGATGGAAAAACTGCCAGAAGAACTGGCAGATTATCTTCTGGCTCAGGGTATTTTGGTCAATGAAGAGACCTGCCCCCGGCATGTGCGTCTGCTTTGTCCGCTGGATTTGGCTTGGCCTGCTCTTTTGCCTGAAACCTTTTTAAAGACCCTGCCACCGTTTAACCGGCTTTTATTGCAACAATTCAAACTCAATCCAGAACTGGAATGGCGGCCCCTGGAAAAAGAACACCCCACCCTGCCTTTTACCCAGTGGTTTGACTTTTCCCAGCGTCTGCTCTGGGTCAAGGAGCCTTTTTACCAATTGGTCTTTCCCTATTGCCCGTCACAGGCCGCTTTGCCCTGGATTGAAGCATTGCTTGAGTTGGGGGTGATTCCCCCAGATATTCCCGAAGTGCTCTTTCATCAATTGGCGCTGGCCCAGGTATTGGTGCCCGCTGATGCGCAGTTACAAGCTGAATTGAGCCAACACATTTGCCAAGAGGCCCAGACGGCGCTGCAGCAACAGGATTACGTTATTCTCAAGCACCTGCTGAATCCGCTCCAAGTGGCCGCTTTTCGGGATTATTACCGCCGACTCGAAGCCGCCAATTACCTCGTTACCCAGAATATTGACGTCTCTTTTCGGCAGTGGTTGCACAACGATTTGGCGTTGCGTTTTGTGCATCACCAGCTTTTGCCTTTTATTCAGGCCTTGGTACCTGAGGCGATCAAACCCTCGTATAGCTTTGCCTCTTATTACCAGGGACCCGGCGTGGCGCGCCACACCGACCGGCCCCAATGTGTCTGGAATATTTCGATGATGATCGATCCCCAGCCCGAATCGCTGGAAAACTGGCCGCTCTGCTTGGAAAAAACCGAAGGCGTCGTGGGCATTATGTTGGCCTCCGGTGATGCTGCTCTCTACCAAGGACGGCGCTGGCCCCATTGGCGACCAGATCTGGAGCCGGGCCAGAGAGTGACTGTGGCGCTGATGCATTTTGTGCCACAGGAATTTGAAGGCGATTTGCGATGAGTCTGGCCTTTTTAAACGAAACCCAACACCGTCCTTGGCCACTCAAACCCGCTCCCTGGGTGATGCAGCAGCGCTGGTGCGAACTGCTCTTTGCCCATTGGCCTGTGCCGCCAGAAGCCCTGCGTCCCTTGATTCCCGCTGGGCTTGAGCTGGAGACCTTTGAGGGCCAAGCCTGGCTTGGCGTGGTGCCCTTTCGCATGGAAAACGTCAAACCCCGTTTTTTACCCGCTGTTCCCTGGCTTTCGGCCTTTCCTGAACTCAATTTGCGCACCTATGTCCGTTTGGCCGGGCGTTCGCAAGCGGCCAAACCGGGTGTTTGGTTTTTTAGCCTCGATGCAGGCAATCCTGTGGCGGTCGAAGTGGCGCGCAGCGGCTTTCACCTGCCCTATTTTAATGCCCGCATGGGGCTGCAATACGAAGGCCAGAACTGGGTGCGTTATACGAGCCAGCGCATTGATGGCCGGGCTCAGCCCACTGCTTTAAAAGCACTGTATCGTCCAACCGGGTCCGTTTATTTGAGCCGTCCAGGCACACTTGAACACTGGCTAACTGAGCGCTATTGCCTTTACGCGGCTGATCCCAGGGGCCAATTGTACCGAGGTGAAATTCACCATCTGCCCTGGCCACTCCAGCCAGCAGAGGCACAGTTTGATTTGAATACCCTGGCTTTGCCAATTGGGCTTGCGCTCAATTCTCAGGCCACTTGCTTGCACTTCGTGAAACGGATTGATGTTGTGGCTTGGGCGATTGAGCGCGTTTAAGCAGATTTGTCTGCGCAGAAAATATTTAACCGTCAAACACGTCAACAAAAAAAGCTATAATACCCTATTATGTCATCATCCACCGAATCACCGCTCGAAGTCCAATTTCACCAGGCCCTTTTGGCACTGCAGGCCGGTCAGCCTGTACAGGCCCAGGCGCTGTTTGGAGCTTTGGTGGCCCAGTATCCCGAGTGCAAAGAGGCCTGGTACCAATTGGGTGAATTGGCCCAGCAAAGCGGGGAATGGACCCAGGCGATTGAATATTACAGCAAGGTGCTCGAACGCGATCCCAGTATTCAAGAGGTATACAACAATCTCGGCGTGATTGCCACCCGCCAAAGCCAGGGCGAACTTGCCAGTGGTTATTTTTTTAAAGCCCTGGAGATCAATCCCCACTTTGCCCCGGCGCATATCAACCTCGGGCATTTATTTGCCTCCCTCAATCAGGCCGAATTGGCCAGCCACCATTTTTCTCAGGCCCTGCAAAGCGAGCCCGGTTTGGCCAAGCCGCTCTTCCAACAGGCTGTCATGCTCATCACCCAAGGGGCTTTGAAAGCGGCGGGTGTGATCTTGCAGGGAATTGTCAAACAGGGAGGCGAATTGACCGTCAGTGCCCTGCTTAAATGGGCCTTTTGCCTGCAGCGCGAGGGGGCTGACCAAGCTGCTTTGGCTTGTCTCAGTCAGGCCCGCAGTCTCGATGCTGATGGGGCTGTGGCCTTGATGGATGCCCTTTATCTGCCTGTGGTTTATGCCAGTGAAGCCGATCTCAATCACTGGCGCAGCCGGGTTGAACAAAAATTAGCTGAATTGGAAGGCCAAGCGCAAATGCGCTTTGAGCGCCTGCACGAAATTGATTGGTATCCCTTTTATCTGGCCTATCAGGGCCAAAATGACAAAGACCTTTTAGCCCGTTTGGCGGCCTTGGTCACCCCTGCGTTGCAGGCCGCAACTGCGCCCGCTCCCGTTGCCCAAACAACAGAGCCAGAAGCACCCTATTCCCCCCAGACACCCTTGCGGATTGGTTGGGTTTCGCGTTTCTTTCATCCTCATTCGGTTTCGCGTTGCTTTTTACCTCTCTTGCAGAGCTTTTCTTCGAAAACAACGCATATCCTCTTTCGGGCGCCAGGTTCGCAACCGGGCCTGCTCGAAGGCCCCTTTAGTCAGCGCGTGGCGGGGGTGGTTGCACTGCCCTCCAATCTGGAGCAGGCCTCTCAGCAAATTGCCCAACAAAATCTGGATATCTTGCTCTATACCGATTTGGGGCTCGATCCCTTTACCTGGCTTTTGGCATCGCGCCGCTTGGCCCATTTGCAATATGTTTTGCCCGGTCATCCAGTCACTTCGGGCTTGAGCAGCCTTGACGGCTATATCTCCAGTCACCAATTGGAAGGCCCCGATGCGCAAACCCATTACAGTGAACCCTTGGTTTTGCTCGATCATCCTTTGGTCAACTTTCCCCTTCTGCCCCAGTCGCAGGCCTTAACCCGCGTGGATGCGGGTTTGCCTGAGGGCCATCTCTATTTCTGTCCCGTGACCCTGTTTAAATTACATCCGACTTTTGATACGGCTCTTTCCCTGATTCTGGAACGCGATCCGCAGGCTCAGCTCGTTTTCTTTCAAGACCAGACTGATGGCGTAACGGCTGTACTCAAAGCCCGTTGGCAGAAGACCCTTGGCGAAAATTTTGTCCGTTTGCACGTTTTGCCCTGGGTCTCTGAGAGCCGCTTTCAGGATCTGCTCGCTTTGGCCGATGTGGTGCTCGATCCCTTTCCTTTCGGCTTGGGTACAACCGCTTATCTGGCCCTGGCCGCTGAAGTGCCGATTGTCAGCCTGCCACCTGCATTTCTGCGCGGGCGTTCGGTCCAGGCGCTTTATGGCCAATTGGGGATCCAAACCGGGCTGGCGCATTCTTTGGAAGACTACGCAGTTCAGGCCGTCGCCTTTGCCTCAGACCCCAAACTGCGTACGGCTTGGCGGGCCCAATTGCAGCAGGGCAAAGACCTGCTCTTTGGCAATCCCTTGGGCGGGCAAGAATTGGTGGTCTTTTTGCGCGATGCCTTGATGCGCCAGCGTGCGGGTAAAACCCTTTAAAAACGCTGGGCCAGACTTCTCTCCAAGGTCTGTAGCAGGTATTTTTTGAGTTTGGGCTCTAAGCGCAACTGGGCTTCGGCATAAGCCGCTTGGCCGTTTAAGTCTGCTTGCACAGCAAGATCATGTAAATCGCCCAAATGATCGGTAATCGCCTGCAAATGAAAGCGGATGAGCTCAGGCAAAAGCCGCTCGGGCTGGCTTTGAGACAGCGTCATATACAAAAACAGCAGGTGTTTAAATTCAATTCGCATCAGGTGCATGTCGTGCACAGAAATGGTCTCTGGTGCCAGGGTTTGGCGAATCAGTGCGGCTCTGCGGTTGAGATCGGCTTGTAGATCTGCGCGAGAGACGGGCTCAAAATCCTGCACTGTGCTATCCAGGTTGTGAGCGTTTAAGACGGCCTGCAGACTCAAGGCCCGGCTGTAAATTGTGGCGGGCTGTTGGGCGGCTACAGCGTCCATCAAAAGCCCAAATTCGTTGACATAGTTCTCAAAAGCTGCGGGTGGGCTGTGGCGCTGATCCATTAAAAAATAGACCGATCCCAGATACAGGGCCTGTTTGCGCATGGTCTTGAGGGCTTTAAATTGTGCTGTCGAAAGCGGCTTTTCGGGGTGGGCAATCAGCTCAGTTAAAACCGCTTTGAGATTCAGGCTTTGCCAGTTTTTGCGCCAATTCTCCAGGTATTGCTGGTGCAGTGCGTTGGGGCTGAGCGCGGGCTGTTGAAAGTCGATTTGTTGGGCATAAAAAAACTTGTATGCCACATTGGCATAATAGCCCCCCATGGAGAGCAGGTAGATTTCTTCAGCAGGAATCCCCGCTTGAATCAAATGCTGGCGTATAAGCTGTAACGAGGCATAATCCGGCAGATAATGGCCCGATTTATTGGCCAAAAATAACACCCGTTTGCCATCTTGCTGGAAGAGAAAGAGGTTGCCCGCTGTCTGCACAGGGCCGCCTTCGGCCAAGATTGTGTGATTGGGCCATTTGCCTGTTTCTTTTTCAATTTCAGTATCGCGCATCTCAATGGGCGAGAGGCGTACTTCGCCCGTGGGCAGCAGCACAAAGTCGTAGCCCTGTTCTGCTGGGCCTGCGTTCCAGGCGCTGAGATCAAAAGGCTGGGGCGCGCCAAGGGGCTTTGCCAGATAGACCTGGCGCTCCTGGGCATAAGCTGAATTCCGTTCAGCGGGGCTGAGAGCCCGCTCCAATTTGTAATTGTTTAAAAAATGGCCTTGGGTATTGCGGCTGACCGGCGGGGCTGGAAAGAGTGTCAGGCGCAAGTTCTCTGACAGGGCCAGGGTCTTTTCGTGTTCGGCCTGGGTCTGTTTGAGCCAGGTCCGGTACTTGGCTGGGTCCAATTGGGGATTGCGTACGGCGGCAATCAGGCTTTCTTGGACCTGCAAGACGGCTGCTGCTTGGGCGTTCTGCTGTGTTTGGGTCGCGGGCAGTTGTGCCTGTTGATTCTCTGGCTGAATGTGGGCAAGAGCGGTCTGATTGATGGGGGGATGCAAGGGGGCCAAGAACCCGAAAGCAGAGGCCGTTAATGCCAGGCAAAGGGCGGAATATTTGCGCGGGATAACTTTGTTCAATGGGATTGATCGGCGGGGCATACGCGTTTACTCCTGCATTTGTTCCTGCGCTGGTTGGTTGGCATGGCCCCAGTATAGCGAATCAGTCCTCTTTGCGACCAATTCTTTTGACGCCAAGCCCTGCCTTCCGCTAAAATCGGGGGATAGCCCTGCCCCAAGAGACAGGCAAAAGCAAAGGATTATCCATGTCGCACGCCCAGCACCCACTTTATATCGCTTTTATCTGGCATATGCACCAACCGCTCTACCGCGATCCCGAAAGCATGTATTATATGATGCCCTGGGTGCGTTTGCACGGGGTCAAAGACTATCTCGACATGGCCAGTATTTTGGAGAATTATCCCCGCCTGCATCAGACCTTTAATTTGGTGCCTTCGCTGTTGGAGCAATTGCAAGACTACGCCTCGGGAGAGGCCGAAGACCGCTATTTGAACCTGAGCAAAATTCCTGTGGCCGAGTTGGACAAAGGCGAAAAAGAAGAGATTTTGAGTGGCTTTTTTGACCTCAATTGGGAGCAGATGATCCGGCCCTATCCCCGCTATTTGGAATTGGCAGAGAAACGGGTCAAACTCTTTCAGCACTATCAAAACTATTACCAAGTGGGTGAACATTTCAGCGAACAGGAAATGCTCGATCTCACCCTCTGGTTTAATTTGGCCTGGATTGATCCTGTGATCCGCCGCCGCGACCCCCGTTTGGCAGCGATCGAGACCAAAGGAGCGGGTTTTACCGCTCAAGAGCGCAGCTATGTCTTACAAGCCCAACAGGCGATTATTCAGGAGATCTTTCCCACTTATCAGCGGCTGCAGGCCCAGGGCCAAATTGAATTGACCACCTCGCCTTATTACCACCCGATTCTGCCGCTTTTAACCGACTCTGCTTCGGCGTTGGTCGCCCGGCCCCATTTGCGTTTGCCCGAGCAGCATTATGCTTTTCCCGAAGACGCGATTGCCCAATTGCACAAAGGGCGGGAGTATTTTACCCGGATCTTTGGTCAATCCCCGCGTGGGGTCTGGCCTTCAGAGCAGAGTCTGAGCCCGGAAATTGTGGCCCGGATTGCCCAAGAGGGCTTTACTTGGGCAGCCAGCAGCGAAGGCGTGCTCTGGCATACCCTTGGCGCCCAGCCCCACCGCAACAGCCAACATGTCTTGGACTTGGCTGAATACCTTTATCGGCCCTATCAGGTACAGGTGGGGGGGCAGGCCTTGAATATGGTCTTTCGGGATATTTTTATCTCCGATTGGATCGGCTTTAATGGTTGGAAAGGTGACAATGTGCGCAACGCCCACCAGCTTTACCAACACATTAAACAGATTCAAGGCAGTCTGGCCGAAAAAGAGCCCTACCCCTATCTGCTCACCATTGCCCTCGATGGTGAAAATTGCTGGGAGTATTACCACGAAGACGGCCATCATTTTCTCAATACCCTCTATGGCCTGCTGCAAAATGATCTCAGCCTGGAGTCGGTCACGGTCTCTGAATATCTGGAGCAATTCCCCCCCCAACAGGCGCTGAAGACCCTGCACAGTGGCTCTTGGATCAATTCAGACTTTTGCACCTGGATTGGCGACCCCACCAAAAATCTGGCCTGGGACTTTCTCAAGACCACCCGCGATTTTTTGGTTCAGAACGAGGCCAAACTGGATCAAGCGACCCGCGCCAAGGCTTGGGAGTGCATCTATATCGCCGAAGGCAGTGATTGGTTCTGGTGGTTTGGCGAAGGGCACAGCAGCTCCCATGACGCGCTCTTTGATGCCGCTTTCAGACGCTATCTTGAAGAGGTCTACCTTTTGCTCGATTCACCTGTGCCAGATTGGCTCAATCAGCCTGTCGAGAATCAGGTTCAGTCTCCCGCGCCGCGTCTGCAAAATCTGAGCACGCCGATTGGCACCATGCAACCGGCTTCAGAGTATTATCACGCCTGAGTCGGATTGAACCAGATCTGCCAGCAGACCCCTGACTCTGAATTGAGATGATAGCGGCCATTGAGTTGTGCGATCAGGGCTTTGATTAAACGAAAACCCAGGCCAGGGCTGCTGTCTAAGTCAAAATTTGCGGGCAGACCTTGGCCATTGTCTTTCAAGGTCAGACAAAGTGTGTTTCCGTCGCTGTTTAAGTGGACCGAGACCTGGGGCTGCCCTGTATAAGGGGGGCGAAAGCCGTATTTCAACGAATTGGTTAAAATTTCTGTCACGAGCAGGCCACAGGGCATGGCTTGCTCCAGTGAAAGTGAGAGGGGTTCCAATTCAAATTCAAGTTGTACCGGCTGCTCGTTCAAATAGAGCGAGAACAGTTCGCGGGCCAATTCTTTGAGGTATTTTCGCAGGTCAATCTCTGCCACACTCTGTGAGTCGTAGAGCAATTCATGCACCAAAGACATACTGCGAATGCGGTTGTGAGAGGTCTGCAAAACGTCGTAAGCCTCAGGCACGTTGAGCTTGCGCATTTGTAGATTTAACATGCTCAACATGACTTGAAAATTGTTTTTGACCCGGTGATGGATCTCTTGTAGCAATATTTCTCGCTCCTGCAGCGAGGCCTTGATTTGTTCTTCAAAAGATTTGCGGTGGGTAATATCTTCAAGGGTGCCCACATACCCGAGTATTTCCCCTCCTCGATGCGTAATACTGCTGGCCTGAATGGCCACCCAATGCACTTCACCATTGGGATGAATAAAACGCATTTCATGTTTCAGGCTTCCCGTTGTCTGGATTTGGTTTTCCCATTCTTGCCAAATGCCAATGCGGTCATCGGGGTGAATGCTTTCCATCCATTTGAGGCCGACCCCTTCTTCAAAACTCAGGCCCGTTATTTCCTGCCATTTGCTATTAACATAGAGGCAATTTCCTTCGTTGTCCTGGTAATAAATTCCCATTGGAGAGGATTCTGCTAAAATACGAAATCGGGCTTCGCTATCATTTAATTTTTGAGCTGCCTGTTTTTGCTTTGAAATATCTCTTAAAATCACCAGGGTGTAAATTTTGTTAAGTTTACGGTATTCAGAGGCGCTGACCTCCATATCAAACTCGCTGCCGTCTTTGCGCAGGCCTGTGGTTTCGTAGAAATTGGGGGGATTCTTGTTCTGGTTGCGCATGTGTACGTAGGTCAAAATCTGGGCGTGTGCCGAGGGTGCTATGAGATCGAGAATACTTCGGCCTTGCAATTCTTGATTGCTGTCATAGCCAAACATCTGGAGATAAGCGGGATTGACGATGACATGGGTTCCCGCGTAAGACAGGCCAATGGCATCACGGGAGTTTTCAAAGACCGCCCGATACAAGGCTTCGGGCTCCCCCCACAGTTCTATTTCGGCCACATTCTTTGCTCCCGATGGTTTTGCTGTATTTTACTATTCTACGCGAATTAGGGGGTGATTTTTGGCTTTTTTCGTGAGATAATGGGGGGGAATGTTTTTTCTTGGAGACCATGTGCATGCAAGTTAATAAACCCGTATCCACTCAAGACCCCTTTAAAACCAGCCCTACTTCGGCAGGCAAACCCGCTGCAGACCCCTTTAAACCCCAACAACCTGCTACAGGCAAACCCGCTTCTGGCGGCCTCGGTGCGACCGATGGCTTTAATGCCGGTCAAAACGAATTGGTGGGTAAACACTCTGCGATAGGGGCCAAACGTGCTGAGCTGCTCGAAAAAGTCGGCGTGACCAGCATGAAAGAATTGTCCCGCCGCAATCCCGAAAATTTGGCGGAAAGTCTCAATCAGACCAATCAAAAGCTCGGCATTACCAAGGAAAATTATTCCGCTGCCACGGTTCAGAAATGGATCGACGAGGCCAAACAATTGGTGGGCAAAGAAATTCCCGCCACCACGGATCCCTTTAAACCCCAACCCACCCAGCCGACTCAGCCCAAACCCGGCAGCGGTTCTGCCACCGGCAATGCGGGTGTTGATCCGTTTAAACCCAAGCCGGGCAATGGCAACACCGGCACGGGGGGAGCTGTCGGCGTCGATCCCTTTAAACCCCAGCCTGGCCAAAGCAATGATCAACCTGTGGTGCCGGTCGAAACCGAAGAAGACCGCTACCGCAATGCTGCCAATACCTATGACAGCGGCCGCCTCAACGACCTCTCTCAGGACGATAGCCCACGCGTGCGCGCAGCTGTGGCAGCCAATCGCTACACCCCTCAATCCACCTTGGATCAATTGGCCCGCGACCGCTATCCCGAAATCCGTTCCCAAGTGGCTGCCAATGGTGCCACCTCAGCATTTACTCTGACCCAATTGGCCGCTGACCGGGATTCCGGCGTGCGCGATATTATCTCCCGCCGCAACGATCTGCCCAGCGATGCCGTGCGCCGTTTGGCTGCAGATCCGAGTGGAGACATTCGCCTGCGTATGGCCAGCAAATCCAATCTGCCCCCCGATGTGATGGATTCTCTGGCCAGCGACAGCAATAGCAGCATCCGCAAAACCATGGTGCAGCGCAATGACTTGCCTGTGCACGTGCTGCGCCGCATGGCCAAAGATCCCGACTCTTCGATTCAAATGGCCGTCTTGGCCCACCGCAATACCGATGCCTCTGTGCTCTCAGAGATGGGTGGAGATACCGACAGCCGTATTCGCGCTGGCGTGGCTGGCCATGCCAAAGCCACCGAAGCGATGCTGGTCTTCTTGGCGGCTGACAGCGATGCCAATGTCCGCAGCGCTGTGGTCCAAAATGGCAATACCCCCAGTCGGGCCCTGGTCACCCTGAGCCAAGATCCCAATCCTGCTACCCGTTTGGCTGTGGTCAATCACCGCAACAGCGGCGCGGAGGTCTATGACCGCCTGCTCGAAGATCGCGATCAAGGCATCCGCCGTGCGGTTGCTAACCGCACCGGCAGCGAAAGCCAACTCTCGTTTTTGGCCCAAGACAGCTCTGCTGAAATTCGCCAAATTGTGGCCGGTCGCACTCAACAGGGTGAAACCCTGGCCGGATTGGCCCAAGATCCCGAAGCCAATGTGCGCCGCACCGTGGCCAATAATGGCAATGCCACTGCCGCAACCCTCACCGCTCTGGGTTCCGACAAAGAGGCGGGCATTCGCAGCAGCGTGGCGGTTCACCGCAATACCCCCGAAAAGACCCTGAGCAAATTGGCGGGCGATGACGAAGTCGGTGTGAGACTTGCCGTGTTGCGCAGCCCCAACCTGAATGCCACTGTGCGCAAACAGGTGCTCGAAAAAGGGGTAAGCCCCGAAATCCTGGGCCAATTGCTGGACGACAGCCGCACACCCACCGAGACCCTGGAGCAGCTCAGTGGCCAGACCAATACCGATGCGGCCCGTCAGCGTTTGATCTACCACCCCAATGGCAACGAAAAAACCATCCGCGCCGTGATGGCTCAGCCTTTGGGTGAGTCGCTGCAATTGACCTTGGCAGGCAATGACCGCACCCCGGCATTGGCCCTCGACTTGCTCGCCAAACAGGCCGAAAACGATGGTGTGCAAGAGCGCCTGATTCTCAACAGCGCTGTGCCAGCCGCCCTGCACAAGACGATCCTGGACAAAGGCCTCGGCGCTGAAGCGCGTCTGTCTTTGGCCCAGAACACGGCCACCCCTGCGCCTGTGCTCAGCCGGATTGCCAGCGAAGCCGACAACGATGCCCAGCGTCTGGCGATTGTGCGCAATCCCAAATCCAGCCAGGACATGATTCGCACAGTGGTCAGCCAGCCCTTGAGCTCGGCCAGCAAAGTCAGCTTGGCCAAAGACACCCGCACGCCGGGTCTGGCCCTGGATGCCGTTTCAACCGATCCTGCCACTCACAAAGAGCTGGCCCGCAACAGCAGCGCATCTGCCACAGCCTTGCTCAACGTGGCCAAAGGTTCAGACGTAAACGCGCAGTTCTTGGCGGGTTTCCATCCCAATGCCAACGCCGCTGTGGGTGATGCCCTGGCTGCCAGCCCACGCTGGGAAGTGCGTTATGCGCCAGCCAAGACCCAAAAGGCCTCTCCGGCCACGATTGCCAAGCTCAAAAAAGACAGCAATAGCTGGGTCAAAGACATGGCCAATAAAGACAAGCCGTTCTTTGGTACGGGTTGGGCCCAAAATGGCAAGCTCGAAAAAGGCCTGACGGCCGGTGGTATCAATGTCGAAGAGCTGGAACAGCGCAAAGTGGCGTTTAAATTGACGGACTAAGCCGTTCTCTGAGAACAGCCGGGGCAGTGTGTTTCCATTTTGGGGAGGCCTGCTCCGGTTGGCACAAGGGCCTGATGTTCGTGCCCTTGGCCAACAGGGAAGGTCTGTCTAAAGGTTTCCTGAGCGGCGTTGTTGCCGGTGCGTCCTGAGCGGAGTCGAAGGACGAATTCCCCGAAAGGGGCTGCTTTGTGCTAAATTAGCAGCATGCTTACTTGGATACAACTCTTGATTCCCCCGATTATTGGCGCGGGCGTGGGTTATTTTACCAACGATATCGCCGTGCGCATGTTATTTCACCCGATTGAACCGGTTTATCTCTGGGGCAAAAAGCTGCCCTTTACACCGGGGCTGGTGCCCGCTGAGCAGGCCCGGCTGGCTGAGAAGATCTCGGCTTTGATTGTTCAGACGCTTTTGACCCGCGAAGACTTTCAGCATTTGGCGCGGCAATTATTGACCAACGACCGCCTCGGGCAGGCCATCAACCGCAGTGTGGATGCCCTGCTGGAGGAAATGGGCCAGCCCGAAAAGCTGGAGTTGCTCTCTGAGGACATGGGCGGGGCGCTCTCCAATTTGATTGAGCGCAGCCTGCCGTCGCTGATCGATCACCTCTCCCACAAGAGCCTGACCCCTGAGCGCATCCGCCATGTCTTGGATCGGATCATGGACAGTGTGCTCGAAAACTTCAAGGTCACGCCCGCCATGGCGGCATTTTTAAGCCAGCGGATCATGTCGACTGTCTTGACCCCTGAGCATGTGCGAGTGAGCCTGATCAGCCTGCTCACGCCTTCGAATATTGCCGCCCTGGACGAATTGGCCAAAGCCAAAATGACAGGCCGGTATGCTGTGGTGCTGTTTTTTCTCAATCTGCCCGATGTCTTGAGCAAGCTGCGCCACTTTTTGGAGAGTGATCCCGAGCGCTCAAATGAAATGCTGGACGAAGTGCTCTCGATGATGCGGCTCGATGATGTGATTTCTCGGGCCCTGCTGCGCTTTAATCCGCGTGAAATGTCCTGGGAAGATCTCAACCACTTCAAAGAAAATCTCGTGCTCTGGATTCACGATTACCTGATTCACCATTATGAGGTGATTATTCCCCCTTTGGTCGAAAAAATGGATTTGCCTGCGCTGGTCAAAGATCTGATTCGCCGCTTTCATCCTCAAGATATTCCACCTGCCACAGTGGAGTCGATCAAACGCGAGATCACACGCTTTTTAGAACGTTATTTGGACGAAAAACTCTTTGAATTGGTCGAACAGGCTCTCGAAGTGGCAGATATCCAAGGTGTGATTGCCACCAAAATCCGCAATTTCTCGCCCCTGCGCATGGAGGCGATTATCATGGAGGTCTCGCGCAAGGAGCTGGGTATGATCGTCAGCCTGGGGGGTATTTTGGGCTTTGTGATTGGGGTTTTGCAGAGTGGGCTGATGTTGTTGATGGGGGGGTAAAGCCCTCGTTAAAGCTGGGGCATTGGCTTTTCGTTCATTTGAATTTTGAGCAGGCGGTTTTCCTCAGCGATAATCAAATTGCCTTCGCTGTCTTCAGCCAGAGCCAAAATGGTACCCAGTTGCATGGCCTGAGGGTACCTGGCCTCATCAAAAGGATGCGAAAACGCGCATCGGGTTAAACTTATCACCTCTCCACCCAAGCTGACTTTGCGCAGGCAATTGTTATCCGCCACCAAGAGATAGCCTCGTTTGCTGAGAATGATATCGTACAAATACTGGAATCCAGCTTCCTGACCTTTGCCATCTTCTGAGGTGTTGAAACTTCCTCCTGCAAAGACATCTAATTGATGGGTTTTGAGATTCCACTTGAGCAAAACATGAAAAGAACGACCACCTTCTCTCTGTTGACGTGATCGATCCAAAATATAAGCAGCTGATTCCGTAAAAACAGCATCACCAGGCTCGCCAATTGGATAGCCAGGAGGTGTTTGTGTCCGATAAGGGTGTAAGGGATCAAAATCCTTGTTTTCTTGAAGTGGATCTGTACGTATCAGGAGTGGATTTTGAATCTCCATTTTAAGCGTGTCGATCACGCGTAGGGCACGGCTTTCAAAGATATAGAGTTGATGCGGGGGGACAAACACTATTTTTTGAGGATTGAGTAAAGCAACACTTGCAGCCGGGCCAGTGGTCAACGCGTTGGTGCCTGCTTGACCTGTTCCTGCAAATGTAGACACTTCTCCCGCAGGGGTGATTTTGCGAATGCGGTGATCTAAAGAGTCGGCAATCAATAAATTAGATTCAGCATCCAAAGCCAATCCTGACACACTTTTGAATTGAGCCATTGAAAGAGGCCCGTCTTTGAAGCCCCTGCTTTGGTTACTTAAATATGTAGAGACCCGTTTGTCTATCCCCATCTTGCGAATGCGGATAATGTTTGCGTCAACTGGGGTGCCTTTTTCTGTGATAAATAATTCGTTTTGGGCATTAAAGGCAATATCTAGAATCCCATTAAACAGTGCTTGAGATGCAACACCATCTTGATAACCAGCTTTCTCACTTCCCGCCAAGACCGAAAGCTGGCTTTTAAGTAAATATGGGTATTCAGATAAAGGTGCAGGTGTAGGCGTGCTCAGCGGATAAGGCTGTGTGGGGGTGATAGACGGACCCGGTGAAGCTGTGGGTTTATGTTGCGTTCCTGGAGGAGGCGTTTGCGGAGAGGAATGAGAGACACACCCCAGCAGCCACAATAAACACAAATAAGTTAACCGTTTCATGACTTATCTCCTTACTTATCTCCTTGTGCCAACTCCTCTTCATTTTAAGGGTATATTCAAATTTTCTCAATCTCTGTGAAAACATTTATTATTTGAAACCAAAGTGCATATTTAACGTTTTTTTTTTTATTTATCTTAATATTTGACTTTTAATTGTGATTAATTTACAATTTTTGAATCAAAGTAGAGCCACTTGGGGGTGCTGTGTCTAAATTTAGCTTGTTGATAATTTTGGTTTGTTTCAGTGCTTGTTCACCCATTTCTCCTCTTTTATCCACAGGATCCTCTCAGTCCTTGGAACAGTCCCTTTCATCATCACTATTTCCAGAGTCTGTCCAAGCTTTTGTCCTGCAAAAAACCAAAGAAAAAGGGGCTTCTGCCTCTTTTCAAAAAGCGTTTAATTGGTATCAGTCCCCCCCACTATCGGGGTTTAATAAATCCCCAGATCTCACGATTCAGGATGTCTGGCTCAATGGTCAAAGTATTCAGGGTTCCCAAGCACCATCCTCTCTCAAACCAGAGTGGGAAGGAGAGCCTCTGGAATTGCGAATCACAGGGCAATTTGAAAACAAACGAGAGAAGGAGCTGAATTTAAAAGCATTTCTTTTTACGCTTGACCCGTCTATTTTGTTGCGCTCGATGGCTCCCAATGAAACAGAGCCTGCTGCCAGAGTTTTACTCAATGATGCCATTTTACTCACACCAGTCAGTGTTTCCGGGAGCGAAATTCGCGTGAAATTGCCCCAAGAAGGTATTCCTGATCTCTTCTTAAAGGGGCTGCACAAGTTGACTTTGATTAAAAATCGCTTCTATTTTGATACCCAAATCAAAGTGGGAGATCCCCTTATGGCTCCCCCAGAAAGTTCTCTTCAGCCTCAAATCCAGCATATTGAAGTGGTCAGAAATAACAAAGGGCAACCCCGATTTTTGCGTTGTATCGGTTCAGGTATCATGATGGGGCCCAAATTTAGTTATGCTCAGCTAGATGGTGATTTTGCCTTTGGCTATCAGAGCCAAATGATCAGCAGTGAAACAGGTAAAATCAGCGAAACCTTGATACATATTCCCGATCCAACATCTTTTGAACTAAACGCCCAACACACTTTAAGCTATTCCACGCCTTTTGGCAGCAATTTCAAACAATTTTAGGAGTACATTTCTATGAAGTTCAAAATCTTTTTTCAAGTGCTCCTGATTGTTGTATTAACTTTAAGTGCTTGCCAAATTGCACCCACAGGTCAATTTACCCCTCACTCGGCTAATCGCTCATCCAAAACGACAAACAAACAAGGTCCATATACAGGGTCTGTCAATCTTAAAATAGATACTGGACTGCTGAAAAAAATTCCTGGAAAAGTAGTCAGTTTCTCTCCTGACGGGGGCGATTTTCAAATTCAGGCGGTTCCCAATGGCCCTGTTATTTTCTCAGAAAGTTTTGTCTTGAATCAAAACAAAGAGCAAGAATTGCAACGCAATTTTAAGGCCCCCGATACCGGCAAACGCTATCTGGTGCATATAGCAAAACAAGAACCACAGAGAGGCAAAGAAGGTCGGGTTCAAGTCAATCTCAATGGAGCATGGGTGATTCGGGACAAGGATTTTGAACGAGGAGAAGACGAATTTCAAACCACGGGCCTCTTGCTCAACAGCAATAATTCCTTGAAATTCCGTTTAAAAGGTAAGGCTGGTACCCGCATCACTGTCACTGTTGTGGAAGCAGGAGAAGCCGGAACCATTTTGCGCCGCCGAGGTTGGGAAAAAGACAAAGATCTGACCCAGGCAGACCGCATTCGCAGCAATGATACCAATATCTTTGACCCCAATGATCCGAATAGCTTGGGTGGGCTAGAGCCTTATGAAGGGGATCAAATTTCGCCAGAAAATCAGTCAGATATAATCATTGGCGCATCAGAGGCCAACGGTACTATGGCTCGTTTTGTCGTAGGGCAGGTTTTATTAGATATCAAACCACCTGTTGACCAGAATAGCGCTGAAATTTTGTCGCGGTATCCTGGTCAAATTATAAGCCAAGCAGAAATAGATGGGCGTTCTCTGGCCATTTTAAAACTGGATTTAGCTCAAATACCGCTCAATAATTTGGCTGATAATATACGGGTTCTGAATTTGAGAGAAAATATGCAACCATTGGTTGAAGCCTCTTTTTCTTCTGTAAATACAGCAAGAACATTGGCTGTGATTTTTGATATGCTCACAAATAGCAGCGATCTGATTGCTGATGTCAGTATTATGAATACCCTTTCTGCGCAGCAGGCGACTGTCTCCCCTGTCATCATGCAGGAAGAAAAAAATCAAATGATTACGGATACAAAGGGCACTTTTGAGCGAAAATTGATATCTGGGTTTCCTTCTGCTTCACATAAACAACAATTAAATTCAGAAGATTTTTATTGGTTAAATGATTCCACAACCAAAGTCAATCGGGCCTGGAACTATTCGATGGGGCAAAATGTAAAAGTTGCTGTTATTGATGATGAGTTTGGCTATATTAATCAATATAAAGAGTTTATGCCGGGTCTTGCCCCTGTTCCTGTAAGTTCATCCTCTCCATCAGTCTTTGCTAAAACTCGGATTTTAACAGATGTTTATTTAGGTATTGTTAAGCCAATTTTAAAGCAGGCAATTATAGGAAACCCCGGTACAGATTGTGTTTTAAACAATGGGAAAATAAATCTAATAACCTGTGAGTATCATGATCAGGAAATTAAAAGGGATTTGGAGTTTCTTTATCCATTTGGTTCCAGTGAGTCTTTTTTTCACATTAATCCTTTAGGGTTTTGGAGATTTTTAACTCCTTTGGCTAATGCGCCAGGTCATGGGCTTGCTGTAAGCAGTATCTTAGGAGCAAGTTCTGATAATGAATGGGGAATCAGTGGCGTTGCACCACAAGTTCAACTTATACCTATGGCAACAAAATCAGGCGGAGATGAAAATCTCTCACTCTATCTCTGGGCTCAACTCGAGCAGTTGAATAAATATCAAAATGTAGATATTGTCAATATTAGTCAGGGTAGATTGGTTAATTTTTATGATTTTTATTTCAAGCCCAATCAACTGGCTTTAGAAGCAGGCATGCTTTACCAAGTAATAGAAAAACTTAAAAATAAAGGAACCATCGTTGTTGTTGCTGCAGGAAATTTTGGTGCAGAAGTAGGTATTTCACTCACCAACCCCAATTTGCATTTTAAAACTGTTATTCCCGGCAATTTTCCAAATTGTATTCGTGTAGGGGGATATATGTTGGAAAACGGCCAAATTCAGAGATGGGTAGAACCCAGCAAAACACCACCTGCAGATGGTTCTGGTTCTGTCTATAGCTCCATAGATGTAGATATTTGGGCTCCTGCAAAAAATATATATGCTTTAGATGCCTCCAATACTCAGGATATAGGCACATTTGATACATCAGAAAGATTTGAGGGATGGACGGGAACCAGTCATGCCGCACCTATTGTTGCAGGAACCTTGGCTCTGCTTAAGTACTGGAAACCCAGTCTAACCACAGATGAAGCCAGAAGTATTTTAAAAGATTCAGGCACAAATTTAACGCATCCCTCTTTCAGGGGGAATAAGCCTCCTGATATATTTCCAATTAAGGGTCTGAATGCTCTTGCCGCCCTCCAAGATTCTCGCATTGGTGCAAAACCGGGCAGAAAAATTCGGGTAACAGCACATCAGTCTCCAGATATCGTGAAAGACAGTCAGGGCAAATTATTCCGGACATATCCTCCTTATAAAGATATCAATCCCTCTGTTAAGGTCGGCGACCGTCTTGAAATATTGGGTTTGACCATTAACGAACGCTCCGTTTTACCCACCACTCAAATAGATGTTTTGCAATTGCGAAAAATTAATCCTGCTGGTGATCTCACGATTCAGTCATTGCAAGACACGAGCAGTTTTGGAATTAAAGCCCTGAACTCTGGCCAAACGGTAACTGTTCAACCAAACCAAAGAGTAGGTGTGGCTGTTTCTGGAAATACCAATAATTTATCTGCTCTGTTAGGTGGATTTCAAACAAATAATCTCCAAATTCAGTCCATAAACAATCAACAGGTAGCCTCTTTTCAGGTTCCACAAGAGATAACAACAGGAACCCATGATTTAACCCTGGAAAACGAAACCGGTTATTTGAATATTGAAAACGCTATTCAAGTTTCATCTACTCCCCCCCTAACAATTGAGGATCTCTCCCAAGTCACCCCCTACCACCTGCCCACAGGCATCGAGGTCTACCTCAAGCAAGGCAGCCGCGAAGTCGAAGTTCAACCCGACGAGGTGATTGGCTTTGCGGTCAAAGAGAATATCGACCTCAGCCAGCTCGAAGTCGAGGTCGCAGGCCAGACCTTTAATGTGCAGCAGATCTTGCACGATGCCAGTAGCGGCTTTAAATACGGCAGTTTTAAACTGCCCAGCAATCTCCCACCGGGTGTGCAAGATGTGATTATTCGCCTCGCGGGCACGCCGGGTGTCACGCTCGAACAGGCCCTCAAGGTGCTCTTGCCCTCACGCGTCAATATCCGCATGAGCCGCAATATCCTTTTCTCCGACGGCAGCGAAAAAGCCGAGGTGTATATCACGGTCAGAGATGCCCAGGGCCAAATTGTGCCCGACGGTTCTCGTTATTTTATTTACGGCTCTTATCCGGGGGCCAATCCCAATTTTTACCTTTACGACTATGTAACCCAGACCGACTCCTGTATTGGCTATTATTGTGGCCCCTACTTACAAGGCTTTGAAGTGCGCAATGGGCGTATGCACTTTAAACTCGGCGTGGGTTTTTATATCAACCCCATGCTGATCGTAGACCCTTGGCCCACCATCAATTCACCCAGTTTTCAGCTCCGGGTTTGCCAGGGTTCGAGTACTTCCTGTGACCAAGATCTTGGTCCAGCCAGTGAATCTGCGGGTCGTTTCTTTATGCACCATATTGATTCGATCAGTTTGGTCAGTACAACCCCTGAGATAGGTGGCTCCCGAATAGAAATGGAGGTCAAAGATGTGCTGGGTAATCCCATTCCTGTGGGCCATGTTCTGACCTTTGAAAATGGGGGGTATAGCCAATGTCTGATCCGCCAAGATGGGACTGTTGAAGGTGGATACTCGCGCATTCCTGTTACAGAACCAGGGAAAATTATCGTGAAATGGAACAGCGATGATATCTCTTGCAACCGTTCCACTTATTTTAATGTGCTTCAGGGCAATGCAGCGGGTTATTATCTCAAAGGCTCTCCTATCTTTCTTGGGCCCTAACGGCTCTTTGTAATCCAACAAAACAGGCCCCCGAATCGCTTCAGGGGCCTGTTTGGCTTTGTGTGGCTAGCGATACAGCCTCTTGCGCAAGGTCTGGACTGCCGCTTTCAGCTCAGCGGTCTGCAGCTCAGTGGGCAGTGTGTCGGCCAGAAAGACCATCATCTCCAGCTTTTTCAAGCTGCGCCGCTCCACGACCCCGGTCATGCCTGTGGCAGCAAAGGCTTTTGCCAGCGTGTTATACCCTTGATACAGCTGCTGCAAGTGCAACAATTGTGCGGGCGCTTTGGCATAGGCCTTTTCTACCAGCGGCCATTCTTGGCTTGGATCGCGGCTCATAAACAGCACCTGATACCCGCTGTCCAGACCCCTGGGCTGAGCGGCTCTGAGCAAAATCCGGTGTCCCAGGTATTCTGGGCTGTTGCTTCTGCTGTAATACAACTCACTCAGGGAGTAATAATAAACCGACCCTTGCAGTGCTTGCCAGGGGGTGGCGACGGCTTGAGCCAAAGCCAATGCTTCAGATCGCTTGCCTGCCTGCCAGAGGGCTTCGGCCTTTAATCCCCGGTTATCGTGGCCAGTTAAGGCTTGTGCTGCCAGGGCAGGGTGCCCATGCTCCAAGAGCCAGAGCCCATCTGCACGGCTGCCTCTGAAGTATGCTTTGGGGTCAGCCATCAGGTGTTTGAGCTCTTGCTTGCAATTCCACTCGACATCTCTGGCCAATTGGGGCAACCAGGCCGGGGCGATGTTGCGCTGCTTAAAGTCCGCCATGATACTTGGCAATTGTGGACAGAGTCCCGTCCGATAATCCGTCAACACATACAGCACAGATTCAAAACTGCTGGAGCGGTAGCGGCCTCTCGAATCTGGACGATAACCCGCCTGCAATGTCTGCAATGCGTATTCCAGGGCCAAGTTCCATTGGCCACTTTCGAGCGCGATCTCATGGGCCGCTCGCCAAGCCAGGGTGCTTTTCTCGGGAAAGCGCTGGGCAATGCTTGTGTAGGTATCCAGAGCAGGAGCATAGCGCAGCAAATAGCTTTCCAAGCGGGCTTTTTGCATCAGCCACTCGACCCGAACGGGTTTGGCCTTTAAGGCCTCGGCGTTGTTAGCCTGGGCCTGGATAAAATCCCCTTGGGCTTCGGCCATCAGGGCTTTGATATAGGCCAAATTGTCACTCGCTGGGGCGAAACGCAGCCAATATTTGCCCTGAGCCAGATAATAAGCGGTATATTCACGCTGGTAGTGATCTTGGCCAGGGGGGTTATATGCCCGTCCGTCGCTTTCGGAAGTTGCGACCGTCAGAAACAATTTCTCTGCCAATTGCTGGGCCAGATCGGCACTGTGGGGCTCTTTTAACAGGCCCCGCAGCAGCGACAGCTCTGCAAAAGAGGCCGTCCATAGATCTTCTGGGGCTTCTGAATACAAACGCCGTCCGGCTTGGACATAGAGCACTTCCAGGGTCTTGGTGGCCAAACGCTGCTGCTCACGCACGCTGATGCCAAATTTCCCCTCGCTGTTATTGAGGGCCACAAAGCCCGCCAGAGGCTGGGTTTTGAAACCCAGTACCAGCACGATCAGCGCTGCAAAAGCGGGTGGCAAATAATAGCCAAACAGGCGCAACAAGCGCATCCGAGGCAGGGCCAAAGGCTCCCAGAAATGGCCCTGAAAACGCCAGATATCCCAGGCCCGAAAGGCCAAGGCTGTGCCCCACAAGGCGATTGCGGGCCAATCGTGGCTGTGCAGCAGCACTGCCGCTCCAGGCACCAGGGTGGGTGACGTGCCAAAGCCAAAGGCCAGCAAGAGCAGTAGCAATCCCACGCCCAGTTCTCCAGCCAGCCAGAGAAAGAGCAGAGCTGTGGCCAGATTTGCAAAGTTCAGGTTTTGGGCAATTTCGGGCATGCTCCAGAGCAGGGTCTGGCCCAGTGCCACCAGCCCCAGCAGAAACAGGCTTTGCACGCCCCAGTTCACAGCATATTGCCAGATCCGAGGCAAAGGCCGGGTGCGGAAAAACTCCCAATAGCTATTGCCAGCCAAGCGCACAGGCAGCAGCAAGAGGCAGCCCCCCGCCAGGGCACAGGCCAAGATCCACAGGGCACTGGCCATGGGCAGATTTTCCAAGGCGGCCCGACCCAAAAACAGGGAGAGCAAAAAGCCCAGCAGGCCGACGATGGCCAAGAGTTGCATATACAGCATATACGGATGCCCGCTCAGCAGTTTGATTCGGGCCATCCAAGGACCTCGGGCTGGTGAGAGCATCAGCGGCGAGTGGGCGCCCAGCCAATTGAAGCTGCGAAAGAGCCAACTGCGCTGCATGGCCTGGTACTCATCATCGACCCGGCCCGGCACCTCCAACGAGAGGTCGCTCAGACCCTGGGCCAATTGGCGCTGCAGCCAAACCAAGAGGCCTGCGCCAGCCAGTAAGGTCAAAGCATGGCCCACAGGCAATCCGAGCACACCCCAGCCATCGCCCGTGAGCAGCCAGCCCAGCAGAGCGATGCCTGGCAGTAGCAGCTGGCGCAACAAGTCGCCATTGGCGACAAAGAGCAGAGCCATGAAGAGGCTCAAGGCTGGGATAAACAGGGCCAATTCCCAGGGGATTTCGCGGCCAGAATCGTATTTGATCCATTGGCTGGCGCTGCAGAGGGCAAGTAAAAGCAGGCTCAAGGGCGTCCAAAATTTGATAAACTCACCCCAAAAAAGCTTGAACAGGGCTTGGCGATTCAAGGCGCGGGTATACAGCCACTCGCCAAACCAGGAGAGCAGCAGCCAGGGCAGGCTCAGGGCCAAAAGTGCGGCAATTAGACTGCCGCTCAGGCTGTTCAGGGCCCAACGGATCAGGTCGAAACTGCGGTAGCCCCATTCGTTGGCGGGCTCACTCAGACCTTGAATCAGGCCCACACTGGAGCCCAAGAGCATCAGGCCCAGGGTCAGCAGCAGGGTCTGGGTCAGGCTTTGGCGAAAGAGGCTTACGGGGTGGCTGGACATGTCGCACCTCCGGCTGTTAGGGTAGACGTGTAGATAATAAAAATCTCCTCCAGTGAGAGGGGGCTTTGCTCAATGCGGGCCTCTGGAAAACGCCGGAGGAGTTTTTCTTCTTCAGCGGCGCTCCAGTTTTCATGAATCCATTCCAAATAACCGGCACGGGTCTGCAAATGCAGCACACCGGGCCATGATTTTAGCGCTTCGACCTGGGGGCTTGCCTGGGCATTTACCTGAGCATTTTTGTCGATCAGCACCACCCGGCGGCTGCGGGCCTTGAGTTCTTCCAGTGGCATTTCCAGACGCATTTGCCCGTTGACCACCAGGCCAATTTGGTCGGCAATTCGCTCCAAATCGCTCATCTGGTGCGAGGAGATCACAATTGTGCTGCCCGATTCGTGAATTAACTCGATCATGCTTTCGAGGAACTCTTTGCGGGCCAGGGGGTCGAGCCCGCCAGCAGGTTCGTCGAGCACCAGCAGCCGGGGGCGGTGGCCGATGGCCAGAATCAGGGCCAGTTTTTGTCTCTCGCCGCGTGAGAGACCAAAGACCCGTTTGCGGGCATCCAGCTCCAGCCGTTTGAGCCATTGCTGCACATAGTCGCGATCCCAAGCGGGGTAAAACGAACCATTGTAAGCCAGCAATTCATCCACACGCAGCCAGGGAATCAGCTGCATGCTGTCGGAGCTATAGCCAATTTGCTGGCGCAGATTGAGCGGCAGGCGCTCAGGGGTGTGGCCCAAGACCTGTGCATCGCCGCCAGTGGGGCGAATCAGGTTCATTAAAATCCGCAGGGTGCTGGTTTTACCAGCCCCATTGCGCCCCAATAAACCATAAACGCAGCCCGCGGGCACCTGCATATTTAGGTTCTGTAAGGCTTTGTGAGAGCCATAGGTCTTGAGTAAGCCATGGGTCTCAATGATCAAGTCAGACATTTGCTGCCTCCTGCCAGTTTTTTTCTACCAATTCAACGGCTTCGGGGCAATCAAAGCCCAACCACGCCATGTCTTTACCAAAACGTCCCGCCAGTTCATTGCCCTGCTGGCTGCGATCCTGGGCAGATAAAGCCAGGGCCGACTCACTCACAAAGCTGCCTTTGCCCACACGGGTGATCAACAGGCCTTCGCGCTCCAATTCTTTGATGGCTTTGGCCACCGTATTGGGATTGATGCGCAATTGCAGGGCCAGTTCTCGAATCGTGGGGATCGGCGTTCCGGGGGCAAAGACCCCCAGGGCAATCGCGTGGCGGATCTGCTCCATAATCTGGAGATAAAGGGGAGTGCCACTTTCGGGATTAATAATCAGCACGGGTGCTCCTTTCGTATTCTGTACTATTGTACTAGTCAAATAATACAATAGTACAATCGATCTTTACAAGCCCCCGCAGCCAAGTTTTGCTATTGCGTTGAAGAGCGAACGGGAAATAGGCTATGCTCAAAGCAAAAGCGCCAGCGAGGGAAAATCTCCAATGCCGATTCAATCCGACAAAGCCACCCGTCCCTTTTCTTTGAACTTAAAAGCGTCTCTGCTGGGACTGGTTGGGGCAGCTTTGTTTGTCAGTTGTGCCTCCGAGACGGTTCAGGGCGAGGGGCCACTCAAACGCGAAGAGCGCACGTTGGCCGCTTTTCAGGCCGTGGACGTGAGTCAGAGTTTTATTGTTGAGATCGAAACCGGCAAGCCCCAAAGCATTGCCGTCGAAGCAGATGAAAATCTGGTGTCCCTGATCGATACCCAGGTGGTGGACAACACCCTCAAAATTGCCAATAAACCAGGCAAATCCTTGAGTTCCAATAATCCGATTAAAATTTATCTGTCTCTGCCCAGTTTGCAGAATATCAATGCCAAAGGTGCCTCTCGTTTGGTGATCACGGGTATTCAGGGCGATAAACTCAAACTCAATCTCGAGGGCGGCCACCAGGTACGCATGGTGGGGGGTGTCTTACAAGATTTACAGATCAAAGCCAGTGGCGCGGCCCAGCTCGAATCGCTGATGCTCAAAGCCCAAAATGTGGATATTCAGCTCAGTGGCGCGGCTTCGGCGCGTATTCGCGCAGAAAAAAAGCTCAAGGTCACCGCTGCCGGGGCCTGCAAACTGGAGTACAAAGGCACACCTGAAATCACCCAAAATTTAACCGGCATGAGCGTCCTGCGTAAACTCTAGTCTGCTGAAGAGCGCTTTTTTTCGTGTTATAATAAAGCGTCTCTCAAGAACTCAACCAAACACCCATAAGGAAGGAGCAGACATCTTTTTCCCCAAGTTTTAGTACTCGAAAAGGATGGACAAGCGCTGATGAAATTTATTATTCATGGAAAAAACGTGGAAGTCACCGACGCCCTGCGCGATTATGTTAAGACCAAGCTGGGCAAAATGGAGAAATACAGCCGTCACATTGTTGATGTCAATGTGGAGCTGAGTGTCGCCAAAAATCCACGCATCAAGAACAATCAGCAGGTAACTGTGACCACCTCTGTCAATGGCCTGATGTTGCGCTCGGAAGAGTCCAGCGTCAGTATGTATGCTGCCATTGATCTGGTCGGAGACAAACTCGAGCGCCAGTTGATCAAATACGAGCGCAAACGCACCGACCGCAGCGCAGCTGTCAAAACGGCTGTGGCTATGGGTGAGATGATAGACGATGAGGACGAGGCCGAAGAAGGTGTCGCAGTCGCAGCGCCAGCCAAGAAAAAAACAGCAACAGCTGTCACCAAGAAAAAAACGGCGGCCAAAGCCCCAGTCAAACGCAAGGTCAAAAACGAGCGTTTGGCGATCAAGCCCATGAGCCCCGAAGAAGCCGCAGCTCAAATGGAGTTGCTCAAATACACTTTCTTGCTGTTCCGCAACCAAGACAGCAATGATCTGAATATTATCTTTAAGCTCGATGGTAAAAACAAAGAGTATGGCGTGATCATCCCCAACGAATCTGTGGATGAAGCCATCGTCATGCGCCTTTAGGCCATCGTTTAAGATTTGAGCAGGAGCGCCACCATGAGCGATGTCTACCTTTTAACCAAACATTTCTACGACAGTGCTGCCAAATACAGCAGCAAAGCGGCCCTGATGGAGAAAAAGAACGGGATTTACCGTTCTGTCACCTATCAGGAAATGAAAGAGCGGGTTGAACAGGTAGCCGCTTATTTGATCCAACATGGCCTTGGGGCCCAGGATCGGGTGGCGCTACTCTCGGAGAATCGGCCCGAGTGGCCGATTGCAGACATGGCGATCATTGCCGCAGGGGGGGTGAATGTGCCTATTTATCCCACCCTGACGGGCCACCAGATTTTGTATATGCTCAACGATTCGGGCACACGGGTGATCTTTCTCTCCAAAGCAGCCCAACTCAATAAAATTGCAGCGATTCACCACGACTGTCCCACGCTCAAGCGGGTCGTGATTTTAGACCCACCAGAGACCTTGCCCGAGCTGCGCAATATTGAAGTTGTCAGTTTTCAGCAGGTGCTCACCGAAGGGGAAGCGCTGTTGGCCGATGGGGCCAGCGGCATCCGCGAAGAATTGGAAAAACGCCTGATCCATGCCCACGAGAGCCACATGGTCAGCATTGTCTATACCTCAGGCACCACCGGTGAACCCAAAGGCGTGATGCTGACCCACCGCAATTTTGCCAGCAATGCCCGCAGTGCGGTCAAAGCCCTGGGATTTGATGCCTCTCAGACCTCGCTCTCATTTTTGCCGCTCTCCCATGTCTTGGAGCGGGTCGTGAATTATGCCCTGCAATACTGCGGCGCCACGATTGCCTATGCCGAAAGCATCGACACCATTGCCCAGAACCTGCAAGAAGTGAAGCCCTCGGCCTTTGTGGCCGTGCCTCGGGTCTTTGAAAAGATCTACAACCGCATCATTCAAAATGTCGAAAACGAAAAGCCGCTCAAGAAAAAAATCTTTTATTGGGGTCTGGGGATTGGCAAACAGGCGGCCGTGTATACCAGCCAAGGCCAACCCATTCCCAGCTCTCTGGCTTGGAAACACAAACTCGCAGACAAGTTGGTCTTTGCCAAGGTGCGTGCCCGCACTGGGGACAATCTCAAATTTGCCGTTTCCGGCGGTGCGCCGCTGATGCGCGAACTGGCCGAATTTTTCTTTGCCGTGGGGATTAATATCTACGAGGGTTATGGCCTGACTGAGACCAGTCCCGTGATCTGTTGCAATCGCCCCGGTGGGGTCAAATTTGGCTATGTCGGTCAGGTGATTGAAGATGTTGAGGTCAAAATCGCCCCCGACGGTGAAATTTTGGCCCGTGGCCCGAATATTATGTTGGGCTATTTTAACAAACCCGAAGCCACCCGCGAGGTGCTCGACGAAGATGGCTGGTTCCACACGGGAGATATTGGCGAATTGGATGCCGATGGCTATCTCAAGATCACCGACCGCAAAAAAGAGATTATTGTCATGTCCAACGGCAAAAACGTGGCGCCTCAGCCGATTGAAAACACCCTCAAAACCAGCCCTTATATCGAGCAGGCGGTGATGCTGGGCAATAACCAAAAATACATGGCGGCTTTGATTCACCCCAGTCTCGACCTCTTGGACCAATATGCCCGCAACCACAATATCAAAGTGGGCAGCCGCAAAGAATTGCTGACCCACCCTGAGATCCACAGCTTTCTCGACAAAGAGATTCACCGCATGATGGCGGATTTTGCCCGCTACGAGCAGGTCAAAAAATTCATCCTGATTGCAGAAGAACTCACCCAGGACAATGGCTTTTTAACGCCCACGCTCAAATACAAGCGCCGTCTGATCAACGAACATTTTAAACACGAAATCGCCGAACTCTTTGCCGATTCTGGCCGCGACTAGGCCACGCGCTCAGGCCACGCGACGCCCAAGCGGGTATAACATCACTGACAAAGTGTTGCTCCATCTGGCAGGCTGTTGGGTATGCATGTTTTCATCCGCTCTGGTGGGCGCTTCTGGCGCACGCTGACATTTTTTATCTTGACGCTTGTGCTGGTCGACATCTGGGTCATCAAGGCCTTGCTGCCACAGCTCAAGTCAGATTTTAGCAACAGCTATCGCCTGCCCGAAGGCCAGGAAATGGCCTGGCTGCCCTTTTATTTGCGCGCTTTGGCTCAAAATCCCTCCCCGGCCCTGGTCTTTCTGGGATCGTCTCCCACCTATGGCATTCGCATCAGCGATCCCCATCAGACCTTTCCGGTGGCCACACTCAGGGCCCTGCAAAAAAAGGGCCTGGCTGCACATTGGCAAAGTTACAACCTCTCCGCCAAGGGTTTTTTGCTCTCAGACCAGTATTACTTGCTCAAAAAAGCCCTGCCTGAAGGCGAAGCCTTTGTGATTCAGCTCAATTACCACACCTTCAGCCCCAGTTTGCTCAAAGGCACACGCATGCGCCACCCTGAGCTGGCCGAAAAATTGGGGGTCTCGGTCAGCGAGGCTGAGGCCGCCCTCTTGGGACTCCGTCCCAGCCCGCCTTTGCCACTGAATGCTTGGCTGCGCCAGGGACTGAGCCAGATGTGGGCCTTTTATCGCAGCAAAGAGCTGCTGGCGGCCCATTGGCTGGGGCATACCCCCGAAGGCTGGGCTTTTGCTCAATACGAAAAAGCCCTGGGCATTCAGGCTGCTGAAATGGACGGGGCCACGCCTTTTCTCGATCTCAAGCCGACCCAGCAGATGATGGTACTCAAACGCTATGGTCAAAATGCAGGCTTTGAACTCAGCCCCGACAATTCCGAGTTGCAGGTGCTGAAATGGACCGTAGAGCTGCTCAAACAGGCAGGCAAACCCGCGCTCTTTGTGATGGGCCCACTCAATGTCGAGGCCCTGGATGCCTACGAGGCCCTGGATTGGAAAAAATACCAGGCGGTGCTGACGCCGATTCGCACCACCATTGAGGCCGGCGGCTTTGACTTGCTGGATATTAACCGCGGGGCCTATCTGCCCGCAGATCAGTTCTTTGACATTACCCACACCCTCAACGCTGGGGGCAGTGCCTTTGGCGAGCGTGTGGCCGAGCGACTGGGGCCATTGCTCAGCGCAGAGCGAAGGTCTTTGTCCAAACAGGGAGCGCCGCGATGATCTTTAACGAAGCGCTTTATGGGGTCTTTTTGCTCTTGTCGGTTTTGGGCTTTTTTGCAGTGCCGCTGGTCTGGCGCGGGGGCTGGCTGGCCCTGACAGGCTTTGTCTTTTATGCCTGGTATGGCGGGCCCTTTGTCTGGCTGTTTTTGATCGAAGCGGCTGTGGTCTATTTTGCGATTCGGCGCTTTCGCCAAGACAAACGCATCTTTGCGCTTTTATTGCTTGTGACTGTGTCCCTGCTGGTGGGGTTTAAATACCGCAATTTGCTTTTGGGCTCTTGGTTTGAACTGCGGCATTTGGCCACGGGCAGTAGTATCCCGACGCTTGAGCGCTTTGTCTTTCCGCTGGCGATCTCGTTTTTTAGCTTTGAATTTATTCATTACCTGGTCGATGTCTACAAAGGCAAAATTGGCCCCCACCGCTTTCGCGATTATATGGCCTTTATTCTCTTTTTTCCGACCATGGTGGCTGGGCCGATCAAGCGCTTTCAGGACTTTGTCCCCAAGTTATCCACAGCCCGCTTTGAGTGGGAGCATCTGCGCATTGGGCTCTTGCGCATTTGCATCGGGCTGGGCAAAAAGATGATCGTCGCTGATTCACTCGATCTCTGGATTCAGCCGCTGATGTCTGAAAATGCCGCCAACGCAGCTTCGGGCCCCACACTTTGGATTGCCCTGTTGGCCTATTCGCTCAAGATCTACACAGATTTTTCGGGTTATTCAGACATTGCGATTGGCTCGGCCCGTCTGTTTGGAATTGTTGTGCCCGAGAATTTTAATTGGCCCTATTTGCGCCGCAATATTGCCGAGTTTTGGCGGCATTGGCATATCTCGCTCAGCTCTTGGATCACCGATTATGTGTATATCTCGCTGGGGGGCTCGCGGGTCAAATTTCCGCGGCTGCTGCTCAATCTCTTGCTGGCCATGGGCGTTTCAGGCATTTGGCACGGGGCCGAATGGCATTTTCTGGTTTGGGGCCTGTACCATGGCGCGATGCTGGCGATTCACCGCGTCTTTAAAGACAAAGTGGCCCCGCGTCTGCCTTGGCTCGAACCGCTGCGCTGGGCGACCACGCCGCTCTTTACCTTGCTGACCTTTGTCTTGGTGACGCTGGGCTGGGGCCTGTTTATTATGCCCGTGGGCCGATTTATGGGGCTCTTGCCCAAATTAGTGGGGGTGATTTAAATGGCTGAATGGCTCAAAGACGCCGCCACCGGCGTGGGAGCGGCGCTGCTTTGTCTTTTGGCGCTTTTCTTTGCCAGTGGCGGCTCGAACTTTATTTATATCGACTTTTAGCGTGGGTTAATCCACCACACACTCTTCTTCGCAGCGCTCCTGTTTCTGGGCGGGGCTTTCCACACCGGGGAGCGAACGGGGTGTGCCGATTTGGCTCAGGCGCGGGTAGAGCACAAACCCCAGCAGCATCATGCCCACAAAGGCCAAGACGCCCGGATTCAAACTGCCCAGATTGGCCAGTGCAGGCCCTGGGCAGAGGCCACTGATGGCCCAGCCAGAGCCAAAGATGGCTGCGCCACCAATCAGCTTGGGATCAATTTTGGCATGGCCCGGTAGGGCAAAATGGTCACTCAGAATGGGGGCTTTGCGTTTAAAGATCAGCGGATAGGTCACAAAGGTGACTGCCAGCCCACCGCCCATCACCAAGAGCAGACTGGGATCCCAGCGGCCCGCCAGATCCAAGAATCCTTGGACTTTTTGGGGGCTCATCATGCCCGAGATCCCGAGGCCGATGGCAAAGATCAGACCAGAAACAAAGGCGCTCAGATAGATTTTCATATTAAAACCTCGCAACTCCGATCAAATGACTCATGACAAACATAACCACCATACCCACTGCGATAAACGTGATGACAGAACCCAAGGAGCGCTGGGAGCGCCGGGCCAGACCACAGATGCCGTGACCGCTGGTGCAGCCATTGCCCATGGCAGTTCCTACGCCGACCAATAAGCCGCCGAGTGCCATTTGTGCGGGGTTTAATTTGAGGCTCAGCGCTGTCGCTGCCGGCAGGGCATAGACCATCGCTGCGCCGCCGAGTACCAGACCCAATGTAAAGGCAATGCGCCAGAAACGCTCTTGGGGGGTGGGACACTCGCCCAAGATACCTTTGGTAATACCGCTGATGCCCGCAATTTTGCCATTAAACAACATCAGCAGGGCGGCGGCTGAACCGATCAGGCCTCCGCCGATTAAGGCGGGAATCGGGGTGAAATTTTCGATAACCATTTGCAGTACCTACTCCTGTGATTACTATACCCAGTATAGTATATTTTAAAAACCTTTTCAAGCAGATCTGGGCAGACCCTGTCGGGCCTATTTTTCTAAGGGGTACCCGGCTTCGTACCAGGTCAGCATGCCCCCGCCAAAATTGGTCACGTCGTTGATCCCGGCTTCGGCCAGCATTTGGCAAGCCCGGCCACTGCGGCCCCCGCTGCGGCAGATCAGAATATAGCTGCGGCTGGGGTCCAGGTTGGCGGTTTGCTCTGGCAGATCGTCCAGTACAATCCGGGTCACACCGGGAATTGTGCCCATCTCCCATTCATCAGGACGGCGCACGTCGATCCATTCATACTGGTCTTTTTTGGTTTGGTAGAGTTCATAAATATCTTTGAGATACAATTCGTGAAAAGACATTCAGGTTTCCTTTTCGCTGTGATTTTCTTGCAGGCATCGATTATATTGTGTTTAATCCAGGGGGTTAAGCCGGATTGACTTCAGACAGATTACCGCATTTGAGATTGGCTGGCACGGCTTCCATGATCTTGGCGGGTTGGGCCAATTTGAGATTGTCCATCAGCGCAACAAAATCCGCTTTGCTCTTGCCGCCGCCCAAACGGGGGTTGTGCTGTTTTTCCTCGCCGATCGTGCTGGAGGTCAGGCCGATGTAATTGTGGCCAGGATAGACCTGGGTCTGATCAGGCAAGGTAAATAGTTTTTGGGTGACCGAATCATAGAGTTGGCTGGCGCTGCCCTCCTGAAAATCCGTGCGTCCACAGCCGCGAATCAGCAGGGCATCGCCCGTAAAGACGCGCTCCCCGACTTGATACGAAATGCAGCCATTGGTGTGGCCCGGTGTGGCCAAAACGCGAATTTCCAGCTCCCCAAGGCGAAACAGATCACCGTCTTGGGCCAGGTGATCGGCGCAGGGTGCGCCGCCTTGGGCCGAGACCACCGATTTGGCTTCAGTAAACTGGGTTTTGAGACGGGTGACCCCGGTAATATGGTCGGCGTGAACATGGGTTTCGAGCAGGTATTTGAGCGTGAGTCCCAGCTCTTTGAGCACCTTGGCATCGCGCTCAGCCTGTTCCTGAACACTGTCGATCAGGGCTGCTTCGCCGCTTTTTTCATCCCCGAGTAGGTAGGTATAGGTACTGCTTTCTGCGTCAAACATTTGTCTAAAGATCATTTCTGTTTTCCCTCTTTGCTGTTTGTTTTCGCGTTGTTTTCGCCATGTTTTCGCCTTGTGTTAATGGCCGCTGTTCAGGCCGGTATTTAACAGAATAAACACACCCATGACCAGTACAAACCAACCAAAGGCGGGCTTGAGTTTGTCGCTGGGTACAAATTTAGAGGCCCAGGTGCCGATTAGGGCGCCTGCCACAGTAAAGACCGAGAATCCACCCAGAAACACCCAATCCAGTGGAGCGCCGCCGAGATCCCCTAAAAATCCTACCAGGGATTTGATACTAATGACCAGCAGGGAGGTGGCCACTGCCACTTTGATATCCAGTCCGGCAAAGAGCACCAGCACGGGAATCACCAAAAATCCGCCACCGGCTCCGACCAATCCTGTCAGCACACCGACGACCAACCCTTCCAAAGAGACCATCAGAATTTTTTTGAGTTCGGAGTCGTGGCTGTGGTCTACTTCTGCGGCTTTTTCTTTGCTGGGACGAATCATCGAGACCGAAGCCACCACCATCATGACTGCAAACAGAGCCATAATCGCCATGTCTTTGCTGATCGCCATTCCCCCGATTTCAAACAATTGTTTGGGAATGGCGGGCACGATAAATTTGCGGGCCGTAAAAACGCCGATCATGGCGGGAATCGAAAAGACAATCCCCACTTTAAAATTGACCAATTTGGCTTTGATATACCCAGCCATACCAAAGATGCTGGTCAGGCCGACAATAAACAGGGAATAAGCGGTGGCCAGGACCGGGGGAATTTTAAACAGATAGACCAAGATCGGCACCGTGAGAATGGAGCCGCCGCCGCCAATCAGTCCCAAGACGCCCCCCATCAGCACCGCGGCGAAGTATCCTATGATATTGAGTAGATCCACGAAAATGTCCTTTCTAAGCGTTGCGTTGTGGTTCACACATGCTTTTGCAGATATTTTGCCTTACCGGCATCTCTTTATAATATACCCCCTATGGTATATTATTGCAAATCTTTTCAATTAAACAGACATGATTTTGTTCACAACGGGGTATAAGTATACGCACTGGAATTCTAATACCCTGTATAGTATTCTAAGATAAAGACAGATTGTTATATTGAAAGGTAATTGAAAGGCCATTCCATGGAGAATTCCAATATCGAACTGATTCACCGCTTGAACCGTGCCCAGGGGCAGATTGAAGCGATTAAAAAATCCCTGGCTGCAGATGATGCCAAAGACTGTGTTAAAACCCTGCGTTTGCTCAAAGCCGCCAACAATGCCCTGAAAAAATTTGGCGAGGCTTATGTGGCTCAACATTTACACGAATGTATTCGCTCCAATGTCTCCAGCGAAGACATGGAAAAAGGCCTGCAGGAAGTCGTCTATTCCGCTTTTAGTCTTTGAAGATCTGACCATCGGATAGTCTGAGTACAGGCTTTCGGGGTATGATGATGTTTGCTTAAATTTCAAATTTCAAGGAGCAAACCATGACGGTCACCACGATCGAAGACATTCATAAATACCCTGACCAAACGGTCACCCTGCGTGGCTGGCTCTACAATAAACGTGAAAGCGGCAAGCTGGTCTTTTTGATCCTGCGGGATGGTACCGGCTTTATCCAGTGTGTGGCCTTTAAAAAAGACCTGCCCGAAGAAGTCTGGGATGCGGCCAAGTCCGTTACCCAGGAATCTTCACTGATCATCACCGGCAGTGTGCGCAAAGAAGATCGCGCCCCTTATTGTGGCTACGAAATGGGGGTTCAGCAGATTGAAATTGTCAGCAAAGTCGAGGGCGAATACCCGATCAGCCTTAAAGAACATGGCGCTGATTTTTTGCTGGAACACCGCCACCTCTGGTTGCGCACGCCTTCACAGATGGCTGTGATGCGCATCCGCGCTGAGGTCATGGCTGCCAGTCGTGATTTTTTTAATGAGCGCGGCTTTGTCAATGTGGATGCCCCGATCATTACCGCCAATGCCTGTGAAGGCACCACCAACCTCTTTCAGATCGACTATTTTGAAGATCAGGCTTATCTTTCCCAGACGGGTCAGCTCTATATGGAAGCTGCCGCTTTGGCTTTGGGCAAGGTCTATTGTCTGGGCCCCGCTTTTCGGGCCGAAAAATCCAAAACCCGCAAACATTTGACTGAATTTTGGATGATAGAACCCGAAGTGGCCTTTTTGACCTTTGAAGAAAACCTGGCAATGCAAGAAGAGTATGTTGCTTACGTGATTCAACGCGTCTTAAAAACCCGTGCTGCTGAGCTGAAATTGCTCGAACGCGATACCAGCAAATTGGCAGATATCACGGCGCCTTTTCCCAAGATCTCTTATGATGATGCCGTTAAATTGCTCCAGGAAAAAGGCTCTGAAATCCAATGGGGTGACGATCTCGGCGCGCCCGATGAAACCCTTTTGGGCGAACATTTCCAAAAGCCGGTCTTTGTTCACCGCTTTCCCAGTGCGATCAAGGCCTTTTATATGAAGCCCGATCCCGATCGGCCCGAAGTGGCTCTGGGCGCAGATTTAATTGCCCCGGATGGCTATGGCGAGTTGATCGGCGGCGGACAGCGCATCGACGATTACGATTTGCTCGTGCAGCGCATTCAAGAGCATGATTTGCCAATGGAGGCCTTTGGTTGGTATTTGGACCTGCGCAAATATGGCTCTGTGCCCCACGGTGGCTTTGGCCTGGGGATTGAGCGCTTTGTGGCTTGGATCTCCGGTGTTGAACACGTGCGCGAGACCAGTCCTTTCCCGCGCACGATTTACCGCATTCAGCCCTAGCGACAAAAACAGAAAAAGCCCCCGGTTGCATAAACCGGGGGCTTTGCTTTATGACTGATTAACGGCGGCGGGCAGGTGCGCTGCTCAATGTTTTGGCAACGTTGATGCGGCCATGGCCAAAATACTTGTCGAATTTGGCATCACCGAGGTCATCGCTGGTGGCTTCGATATGGGCTTTGACCTGTTCTTGTTTCAGATCGGGCCATTGGCTGCGAACCAGGGCTGCCAGACCGGCCACGGCAGGGGTCGCCATGGAGGTGCCAGAGATGCTGCCATAGTCTTTGCCGGGCATGCCGCTGGCATAGGTCGGGAAGGTGGCCAGAATATCTACGCCAGGAGCACTGACGGAGATCCAGGGGCCAAATTGTGAGAAGCGGGCGATTTTATCGTTGCTGTCGGTGGCTCCCACAGCCATCACACCGGGGTAAGCGGCGGGATATGATTTTTGTTCGCGGCCTGAATTGCCCATGGCTGCAATCACAACTGCGTCTTTGCTCAGGGCGTGTCTGACGGCATCACCGACGACAGCGGAATCAGAACCGCCACCCAGGCTCAGGCTAATCACTTTTGCACCATTGTCTGCGGCCCAGGCGATTCCGCCAGCCACATCGGCCCAGGTACCAGAGCCCCGGTTGTCGAGAACACGAACGGGCATCACTTTGACGCCAGGAGCATAGCCGGCCACACCGGTTTTATTGTCGGTGATAGCGCCAGAAATACCTGCGCAGTGGGTGCCATGGCCTTGACCATCGTTGGGATCTTCATCTTTGTCGACGAAGTCATACCCTTTGATCAATTTGGCGGCCAAATCAGGGTGTTTCAGATCGACACCGGTATCCACAATGGCGAGCACCATGTCGGGGCTGCCTTTCTGGATCGCCCAACCGGCCTGTGAGCTGGTTCTTTTGTGGGCATACTGTTTTTCGAACATTTCGTCGTTGGGGTAGCTGGGTTCGTCAGCTGCGCGCAGAGCATTGGCAGCCGATGCCTGTTCAGGGCTCAGGCTGATAATGCCATTGGGTTCTGCGTACAGAACGGCCGGGTTGCGACGCAGGGCTTCAATGGCCTGTGCTTCGCCGCCCGCAACGGGGGTTTTAACAAGATGGATACCGAGGGAGGGCTGCCCCACCATTTGAACAGTGGTCAAACGCAGAGCGCTGAATGCTGTCTGGGTGGCGCTGGCACCTACCCCGGCTTTGAATCTGACTATGATTTCTCCAGGAACGGCTGCGGTATTTGCGTGAAGAGATGCTTTGAATGGAGTGCGATTTACCTGGGCGGACGAGGTGGACGCGGCATTCAATGAAGATGCCAAACGCTGACCAGTCAGCGAAGGAGAAACTCCCGACTGACAGGCTGCAAGCGATGCCAACAAGCTGCCGCTGGCAAGGATAAGACTGGTAAAACGAATAGAGGGATGAGACATATAGTTCAAAATCTCCTGAAATAAATCTTAGCTAATGGTTATTGTAAGGTTAAAAAAATATTAAGTCAACCACTGGTTTAACATTTTTTTAATTATTTTTTAAAAATACCTTGCTTCTGTTTGTTTCCAAGGAAGGCTATACTGGAGCCATGAAAATGCTTAAAAGCTTTCAAACACCGGTGTTTTATGCTCTTTTACTCTGGGCCTTGCCACTTTTTCAGGTTCAGACCCATGCCCAGATTCAGACGCAGGTTCAGACTCAGTTCCATGAATCACTGGTCCGCCATTGGGCCCCCCTGATTTATCAGCAAACCGATGTGCGCCTGCCTGCCGCCGATTATTTGACCCGCTTTGATTTTGACGGGGACTTTGATGGCTTTAATAATTGGGAGAATCTTGAGCGTTTTCCTCTAAGCGGGGCAGTCTATTTTCACGTGGCCGAAACCGATGTTTTGTTTTTTGTCTATTTGGGTTTGTTTCATCCCCGCGATTGGGAGCCGGGTTTTGATAACCCCTTGAGCAGCCATGAAAACGATCTTGAAGATCTGATTTTGGTGATTCACAAAGACGGCTCTGCTTATGGGCGGCTCTTGGTGGTCGAGACCCATGCCCATTTTGATTTTCATACTCATGCGGCTCCTTCGCTGAAGGCCAAACACACCCCCATTGAAGGCCCATTGCCTTTGGCCGGGCATCAGCCCCGTGTCACGGTTCCTCCGGGCGGGCACGGCATTTATCCCCTCTATGAAGCACTTCCAGCTTTGCCTGGTATTCTCTACCAAGCTGGAGATCATGCTGAGGTACCGTCTGAGCCCTCCTTGAAATACCCAGCTTCGCGCTATGTTCTGTTGCCCTTTGACGCGCTTTGGCAGCGCCGTAATCTGAGTGGTCCGGGCACACCCTATCGCAGCTTTGGCGAGTTTGGGGCCAACGACTATACTTGGCTCAATCCCGCTTCAGCACCCTGGATCCACGATGATCCCAACGACGGGCCTGTGGGGCCCGGTGATCTCTTCAGCGATCCCGACTATGCCCTGCGCAATCATGTCTCTGGCTTGCCCGAGGGACAGCCCGGCTACCTCAAAGAACCGCTTTATACCCACCGTCTGGCCCTGGGTGAAGTTCAGATTTTGAGCCCGGTCACCACTCCGCGCTTGAGCGTCTGGCTGGGAGCGCAGAAGCTCTGGGAGACCGCTCTTTTGCCCGGTCCCGATGGGGCCTGGATGCCCGAACAGGCCCTGCGCTATTGGACCCTGCCCCCCGGAGCCGAACTGAGTTTGCAGATTTCGCAAGATTCCCGCTCTTTGGCCAGTATCGTCTTAAAAGAAACTGCGGGTGAGTGGGTGCGTGTAGGGCAGGGGGCTGTTTGGCTGCAAGCAGATTTAAAACAAGGGACGTGATACAATAAACCCTATGCCTTTCCAAATCAAACACCTCCAAATCAAACGCCCTTTAACGATCGGCTTGCTTGGCCTGTTCTTTGTTTTGCAAGCAGCTCCAGCCGGTCAGACCCATTCGGGTTATTCCGATCAATTGCGTTCTCTCTATCAAAAATCCATCAATTGTAAGCTTTGCCATGGGCCCAATGGTCTGCGCCCTGTGGGTTTGGATTTGGCCCGCATGAAGCCGACAGCACTTACTTTGCACCGCTTGATCAAAAGCTGGGCGGCCCTGGACAGCGATCAAGACGGGGTCAACAATGGCATTGAAATCAAATTGGGCTGTGATCCCAATCGGCTTGAAGCGGAGTCGTTTACAGGCAAATGTGGCTCTTTGATGTTGAGCCAAACCCTCTAGTGCGAGGCTCAGTAAGAGCCTGCAAAAATACCCGCGAAGAGCGCAAAGAGCACCAGTACCAAGGCATTTTCGGCGCTGATGCCAAAGAGCAAAAGGCCCCCTGACAGACTGAGCCGTCCGCCCAAGGCAAAGAGATTGTCGCGAAAGCTGCGGCTGTCCAGGTTTGATTCTTTTTGCCAGAGCCAAGACAGGCCCAACCCGGCAGGCAGACTCGTAAATAGCAGGGCGTAGCTAAAGCTGCTGAGCTGGCTTTGGCCCAGCCCCAAAACGGGGATCAGCAGTAAAAACAAGCAAAAAAGTGGCAAGATCAGACGCAGGTAAAATTGACCAATCACCAAAGAGTGGCGCAAGGGAAATTTAGGCGCAACATTGTGCAGCAAGGCCTGAGGCGGTTTTTCTGGTCTGTCTTCGTTTTGCAGGGTACGGTAACGCAAGATGGGCAAAATAGCGAGCCCGACCCAGAGTGCCGACCAGCTCAAACCAAGCCAAGCCAAACCCATTTGCAGTCCCGATTTGAATAACAGTCCCGCCAAAGGCAGGAGCAGGGCCATTCCTCCCAGGGCCAAGAGCAAGACCAGATAAATTTCGCGCCAGGGAGCGGGCCAACGTTGGTACCAGGCCGGATAGGTTTTTTGAAGTCTGAGATAGAGCCGCCGAATGGGGGTGAGTTTCCATTCCAATAAATAGCCCAAGACCACCCAAAGCAAGGCCAGTGAACCGGCCAAAAAGAGGGTCATTGCCAAAGGCGTTTGATTTAAAGGCTGGCCGATTTGACGCACCAAGCTGGGCTCAGCCAATAATAATTCGGCTAAAAACGTTTGGGGCGCAGGCAAAAAAGACAGGCAGACGGTTTCAATGGCCAGAAAAAAGAGTGTGGCCAAAAGCCACACCCAGAAAACATAAATAATCACGTGCTGAAAACGTCAGAAGCGATGCAGAGATCAGGCCCGTGCTTTGGAAAATTGAGAGGAGATCTCATCATAAGTGGAGAGATTTTCCTGCAATTCTTCCAGTAGCATGTCCATGGCCTCTTCATATTGGGCTTCTCCGCTGTTCTCTGCTGGTGTTGCTTCTCCAGCATGGGCTGCAGCCGTAGCCGCTTCAGCTTTAGCGGCTTGCCGTTCGTCGTAAGCCTGGCGAGCCAATTTTTCGTAATGGTTTTTCTTTTCTTCCAGCTCAGCCAATTTTTGCTTGAGGCCATTCAGCTCATCCAGGTATTCACCTGTTTGTTGATTGCCATTGGCCCGCATGCGTTTTTGCAAGGCATAGACATCGGCTTCCAGATTGGCGACCTGGGTCGAAATCCGGGAGATAATGCCGTCTTTGGCTTCCAGTTGATAAAGAAACTCTTGGTTTTTGTTTTCGAGGTCGCGAATAAATTGATCTTTTTCATCGATCATGTCGCGCAAAGTATCGAGTTCAGCAACTTCCTGCTGGTGTTCGTTGCTTTGACCTTCGTATTGATGAACCAATTTTCTCAGGACAGCGACTTCTTTTTTCTGCTCAGCAATGCTGTCTTTGAGATCAGAGAGAAAATCTTCTTGATCGCCAGTCTCACCCATCATTTGATTGAGTTGCTGTTGCAGAAAATGGTTTTCTTTTTGCAATTCGCGGTGCTTGGTCAGGAGTGCCTGAACAATCACCTGCATTTCTTTTTTATAACGGGCCCGTTGGGCCTCTTTGGTCTTTTGCAACAAATTTAATTTTTGGCGAAGCTCACTGATCTCCACATAGGGATCCTGTTCTTCCTCTGCTGCATAATCACCGGATTCCTCCAGTTCGTCTTCAGCATCAAAATCCTCAGCCATTCAGCTCTTCCCTTCGTTTGATAAAGATTTATCTGATTTATCTTGGTTGATTTCTTGGTTGATTTCTTGGTAGATTATCGAAGAAAGTACAGTATATCCCCGTTCATTATAATACATGCTTTTGCGCAGTGTTGAAAAAATTTTTACATATTCTTGCCCTTTGCTTCTGGAACCCCTGCACTTTCTTTGTTAAAAAAAGATTAAAAGTATTTTCTCGAAATTAAATATCCATCAAAAAAATGTTTATTAGCTCAAGACTGGCAACTGAACCTGCGATAGGTGGACGTGTAAAGCTATCTTCATTTTTGAAAATAGCCATTGAGAAATCCATTTAAATTCTGAATTCATTGAGACGTTGAGTTTTATCACCAAGGGGTTAGTTGAGAAACCATGACTAGCATTTTCTCAGGACAGCTTTATAATAATTTCCTGAAAGACAACAATTACTACCGACTTGAAACCTATGATGTCAATCGCTTTCAGCGCACGATTGAACAAATGTCCAATCAGGGTCTGGCTGAAAAAGAACTGCGTGAAGGCCTTGAGTACCAGCAGGCCAAAATGGCTGATATGCAGTCCAAGCTCAATGAGCTGATCGAAAAACTCAACAACCTCTATCGCCGTTTCATCGACAACAAATCTGTTTTCCGCAAAGTCTCACAAGAACCCGAATACTTCGGTACCAGCGCCACTCTCAATGTCCTTCAGAATATCAACGCCAATCCCGATACCAACGGTTACCCCACTGGTGGAGCGGGCATTACATCCGACGACGATTACGATAAAATCCGTAACTACTCCTGGAACCCCTTCTTTGGTTCCAAGGCCATTGACGAAAGTGATAAAACCCTCAACCGCACCTTTTGGGAAGAGCCCAACGAAATTTTGGAGAAGGCCTATACCGAAAATGGCGCTTTCTGGTCCACTGTTTCGTATCTCTGGGGCTGGGATTTGGATCGCATCAATGCCACTTATGCCACCACCAGCAACAACAATAATGTCCAGATTAACGTTACGGCTCTGCAACCGAATAAACCCCAATACCCCCCCATGAAAGCGGGGGATCGCTTCCCGGTTTACACAGGGCCCATTGCCAATTATCCAGGCTATCCCGCGATCAATATGTCGGGTGTTCGGCCTGGTGGGGTGGATTATAGCCATGCCTCTGATACGGTTAATACGGGGGGTGATTCGACAGCCGTCTTTCAGACCGCCAATATCATGGCTCCCTCTGGCAATGGCTCGCCAGGCAATCCCTTCTTCGTTGATGACGGTTCTTTTTTAGCTGTGAATGACCCCATTGTGGTCGGTGGTACCACTGGGTTGGTCAATCGCGAGATTGTAACCCTTACGCCAGCACCGATTGCCGGTTTTCCCAACCGCTTTGCAATTACGACCGACGGCTGGAACCCCTATGGCGCTCCGATTTCTTCGGGTACCATTACCAAACAGACTGGCGGCAGCTCTTCGCGGGCCAATTTTAACGTGGTCGGCGAAAATGCCCTGAACTTTGGTTGGGAATTTGACGATCTGCCCATGGCCCTCGAAGTGGTGGCTGTGGATACCCGTCCCGACGGCACCACTGTGCCGACTGAATACAAGATGGTCTACGATATTCCCCCCACGCACCCGCATTACGCCAGTTTGCAGGTACTCAACGGCACCGAGCCTCAGATCCTTGACGCGCCGGTGGCCATTTCGCGTGACCGCATTGCCAATGATGGCTTTGATTACAGCGCTTATACCTATATCCCCGGTGCGCAGAGCGGTTCGATCCGCTATGCCGCACCCGGTACTCACCATACGGGGGGCGCTCTCTGGAAAGACAACACCACTGAAAACGAGTTGGCACCGCCCAAGCTCTACACCAGCGGGACTGTGATCGGAACTTCTTTCAATACCTTGGGTGGCAGTGATCTGGGCACAGTGGCAAATCCGATTAGCCTCTCTCCTGCGGATCGTATTATTTGGGGTGCAGGGAGCCCTATTGAGCTTGTTCCACAGGGGATTAATACCACTGTTGCCAAGGTGCAATTCAATACCTCAACCACCCGAACCGATACAGGCAGCGGCCAATCCCCCTCAGAAATTACCATTGATGATGATTTGAGTGGATTGGACGTGGGGGATTATCTTAAATTTAGTACCACGGGTGCTGTCTTTATCTATCAGATCGACACCATTTCCAGCAGTGGTATCACGGTTAGCCCGACCAATGGGGGGCCCGTCAATCCCATCACTGTGGGTGTGCCAGGGCAGGTGATGACCAATTACGGTACAGACAGTACTGCGGTCACCCTCAAATATGCGGCTGAGGGTCTCGTTGTCAACGCGCCATCGGGCACCGATGTGGTTCAGGTCAAAAAGCCAGATACAGTGGGTGCTACCACCCCGATCATGAGCTTTACGCTGACGGCCTGTAGTGATTTGACCATCACCCCCACCACGATGGTCAATATGAAATACGCCTTCCGCGTTCACCAAAATCACCGGCAATTTGCCTCCCCGGGCGATGACCCTGAAGTTGCACAGCCTGCCCACACGCACAGGAACCACGATTGGACGAGTTATCCGCCTGATGCTGATTATACAGGCACAGGTATTCAAACCGGTAACTTTGCCCATCCCATGCCGCCGTATACCTATTTAAGCAATTCGCCGATGGCGGCCGGCCCTGTTGTTTTGGGGCAGGCTGATGTGGTTAATTCCATGGCCACCGATGCCTGGATCTTTGGCATTCGAGAGAGTGTCTCGGCCCAAATTGTGCCGGGCGCTTTGCCCAATGAGGCTGTGATCAACGTCTATTTTAATGGCGATATCAACGGCTTCGAAATGAATATCGAAGACGTTCAGCTCGTGACCTACGATGGAACGATGGGCACGTGGACCCAGGGCAAATATGATCCCGGCAATGTGGTGCCTTCGATCAGCAATGGGGATCCCGATGTACTCAAAGCCAATAGCCCAGATGATGTCATCAATAAATACATTCCTGGGGTCTACCAATTTACCCAGTTCAACGACCAATACAATCTCTTACACACCAGCGGTGATCGCAACGATATTGTGCGTAGCCCCTGGGAATTTGCCGAACTCGATTTGGGCACCAACTCCACCCTCAGCGGGGAGTATTGGGTGGATATCAATAGTCGCCGTATTAACCTCGATCACGATCCCCTTCAGGCCACGACCGATGGTTGGGGTAATACCACGGTCGGTGTTTCCAATACAGGCTTTAATTTAACCACCACTGCTGTGAACAACGCCCATGACTTTATTCCTGTCGTTCACCCCGCTGATTATTGCGCCCCCGGAGATGAGTCTTATGTGATGCGGGATTCGGACCCGCTCAGTGCTTTGGCCGAGCGTTACGACACCCAAGACGATGAGGTTATGCAAGGGGAAGCCCATCAGAACTCCACAACTTTGGCGCTGGACCCCCTGCGCACAGCCAATCCAGGCGGTGTGATTACCCCTGATTACTACAGCTTAAACGCGACTGCGCCGCCTGTGTTTAGCCCTGTTCCCAATGCCCTGCTGGGCGGTGCCTCCAATGATGCTACGAATACGGTGGACCGCATTGGCGCGGCGCTCAAGTCTTCAGATCCAGCTGGCACGCCACGCCTGGATTATAACCTCACGATTCCGACCACCGATGTCAATTTGGTGCGCAATGAAAACAACGTGCTCATGAATTTGGGCTCGATTGAACGCCGCGATATGGCGATCAACATTACCTCTGCGGATATGTATGTGCGTACGATTCCGGGTTATACCACAGTGCCCCGCTACCGCGTAGATCCCGGCGGCAATGTCTTTGACCTCTTTGGCAAGGGCTTTTACGATCCGCTCAACACGGCAGATGCCAATTCGATCAACCGGGTTTACACCACCAGCGGCGGAGCCACAAAAAATGGCCAGGTCAGCAATTTTGACAAGCCCACCAATGGGGCCTTTAATGCCGCTTATACCACAGCCTACGCGGCAGCAGGCTCATTTGAGGCCTATGTCAACAACCACAACCGCCTTTCGATGGCGGGCGATGACTACAATCTCTTTGACTATGTGCCTGATTTGAACTTGGTTCCTGGCGACGGTGAAGGCCGCCGGTTTGGCGAAAGTTATGTCGGCGCTTTGCCGAGTAATTTCTACTATTACCGCGAGGAACTTGATAATTCGGTTGATGCAGCGGGTGGGGCCAATGTGCCCACAGGCAACTCAACTGCTTTGACTGCGCCTGGGCCCAAAAACTTCAACAACGATGGCATGGGTTCGATCAATTTTGATGGGGCCAAAACCAATCTCGATGGTACTTTTGCTGATTCACACACCTATGTGAACAACCCCAATATGCCCGCATTTGCCAATGTGGCCCTGGGCTATGTTGAGCAAAATGCCAAAATGTACAACACGGCGCGTACCACCACCCAAGCTGTCTGGCTGGGTTTCCCTGGCCTGGGCGGTGAAACCAAATACGCCGAAAACGTAACGGGTTCCACCAATGTCAGCAACCCGGTCAATGCCTTGGGCAATAATACCGCCATTGCAGCCATGAATTTCCCCACTTCCCGGATTATTTTGGCGATGGGCCAAGAGGTCAATCGTGGCGGTACTTTGATTCTCAATGAGATCAATTCCTTGGGAAATGTGGATCCCCATACCATTCCTCTGCCTTTGTTGAATTACAGTGGCACTTTCCCGGATTTTGACGATCCCGATGATCCCACCGACCCCACGCCCAGCACCTTTACCTTTAATGCCTATGGGGCGGAAACGGTGACCCGCACGGGCAGTGAGTATATCAATTTTGCCAGCATCATTGATTCTGTTGATGATGGCTTGCTCAATGGCTCAAATAATAACACCACAGGTATGGCACAGCTGGCTGCCGCTGGAGGTGTCTTTGCTGCCGGAGATCCCGCGGGTTTGCCCACCACTTGGCCCAATGGCGTCTTGTTACACGTCGACAATGCTGAGTCGTTTGACATGACCTATCCCAAAAATATTGTCACCTTGGGCACCGATCCCACTGAATACCGGGTGGTTTATCGCAACAAAGACAGCCGCCCCCAGACCCTTTTCTTGATTCCCAACGGTGGTCCTGCGATCACCAATACTTTGGGATCTGCAGCTACGGTTGCCAATTTTGTGCATGCAGATCTGCAGGTGCGAGCCAAAACCGGGCAGTATACTGTTCAGGTGACCAATGCCGCAGGGGTTGCCGATGCCCATGGCAGCCACGTGCGCATTGATTATAACGATTTGGGCACCGAGCAACCGGGTCAATTGGCCAGTGTCGGTATTTCCTCGGATTATGACCGCGTTGGCCGCATTGCCGGCGATGACCCGCGGACTGTGGCTGTCGAGAACAACCGGATTGCCCCCGAATTGTTCCGCTCTCCCCATGGCTATGTTCAGCCTGATGCCCAGGTTGCTCTCAATCTGGTTGCTCAGGATGTGGATGGCAATACTCGGCCCCGCCGTTTGAAATCGGTGACTGTCGAAGTGGAAAGTGGCGAGCAATTGATCCCAAGTACTCTGACCCAGACCTATTCCACCACGGGCAATGCGGGTGTCTTTAGCTATACCGATGGCACTGGTCATTGGCCAATCGCACTCTTTGAAGAAGATACCCAGCTCAACCCGGCTGTCACCAACGACTTAAACTATTTTGTCGGTCTTTATCAGGGGATTACAGCCGTTAATGCCACAGCTGCCACACCCACGGTCACTGTGACCAGCAATTTTGGTCTGAGCATTGGTCAAAAAGTCACCATCAACGGTGAAAAGCGTGTCATTGCAAATATTGCAGGCAATGTGATTACCTTGGATTCACCCCTTTCAGTTGAACCCAAAGTGGGCGATACCATCAATACAGGCAATGGTTTGGGCACTCAAGATATCCAGATGTACCTCAACCGTTCGGTGGCCATGTCGATGGGCGCAGGCATGAAGGTAACCCTTGAATGGGATGAATATGATGTGATTGGCTTTCCACCCACGGTGGATACCACCCCTGCCAATATCGTGCCCATCACCGAAACCATTGGTTTTGACAATGCCTCTCCCAATTCAGAGTTGCAGATAGCCAACACCAATGTCGGCACTACCACCATTACTCTGACTCAACCCCTGACTGCGGCTCAAGCTGCACAGTTCCCGAATGGCACAGAAGTCAATGTCAACGGGATCACCCGTGTCTTGACTGCTGCTGCTGTTGCTGGTGGCACGACCTTGACTGTCGATCGCCCCGTTGTGACCTCTTTGGGTCAGCCTCTGAAGTCTGGTTCGATCAGCCAGATCAATTATGAGAACTTCTTGGCAGTTGGCGAAGGCCGTTCGGGTGGCAGCAAAGAGAATGAGTTTACCCAGGAACTCAAGCGCATCATCGATAACCCTGAGTACAAAGAGATCCTTAAATACGGTCTGCTCAAAAATGTCACGATTTCAGCTTCTTCGAACGATCAGTTTAATAACCTGGTTTCTTCGAAGATCTTATTAGACTGGGATCGTATCCGCAAACATATTCAGATCCAGCAGACTTCGTTTATGGCTTACTTCAAGTCTGTTTGAGGATATGGAAACAAAAACCTGTCCAGAAGGGCATGTTGTACAGGCGTCAGGCAGACTCTGCCTGACCTGTGGCTGGTTGTTCCCCCTGACCGAAGGCCAAATCGTTTTGGACAATTGGCAGGTGGACGGCTCTGTTCGCCTACACGATCGCTATTTTTATCGGGTTGTGAGGGGTTCCGAAGAATCTGTACTGGCTGAGGCCTTGGAGTTTTTTCAGACCCCTTTTCGCCATTTGCTCTACGCTGATTTAAAACCCGTGCTCGACAGCTTAGACATGCCCATTTTGGATTATGCCCATTCACAAGTGGGTGCATTGCTCTTTCTGCATACGCGTTATCCCATCGCGCTCTGGCATGCTCTTCAGCATCCACTGCGGCAAGAATTAGACAAGGTGGGTATTTTACCTGAGCCAGAGTTGCGCTCGCTGTTTGAGGCGCTTCAGCTCATGGGCCGTGGTTTGAAAGAGGTAGGTCGGCTCAATCCCAGTTTAACCGCTTATTTGCTCGGGCAAGGAGAGAGTGGTAAATGGTACTTTTTTGAGTGGGAATACTGTGTCCCTTCTTCTGCTGCTTTGCTTTTCCCACGTTGGTATCTCGGTTATCATGTGGCGGGAAAACAGGGGCAGCGCAGTGCTGAAAGCTATAATATGGAATTGATGCACACGGCTATGCGGGGACTTGTGTTGGAATGTTTGACGGGTTCTTCGCCCGTTTTTTGGTACCCTGATTCGGTCTCTGTGAACTCGTGTAAAGCTCTTTTGAGTCCCGCTTGTTTGCGCTGGTTGGAGACCTTTGAGCAAACGCCCGATCCACGTCAATTTACACCCCCTTCCTCTTTTTACAGCTCGCCTGCAGCCCGTGCTTCGCTGCAAAAATCATGCCAACTCTTTGCCGAAGGTTATACTCTCTATCAAAGTGGGCAGGTTCAAGCGGCTTATCCCTCTTTCGAACAGGCCACCCGTCAACATCTGCTTTTTTCTCAAGGCTACCGCTTTTTGGGCTTGTGCGTGCGCAAACAAGACTATTCCCTCTTTATCAGATTGATCGATCAGGCCTTGCGTGTTGAACCTCGCTCTTGTTTTTATTTTGAAAGGGCCGAAGGGCATCTTTTACATGAAAAGGTTGAAGCCGCTGCTGAAGATCTGGTTAAGGCCCTCAAAAATCAGGCTTATTTTCCCGAGGCCTGGTATTTATTGGGGTCTTGCCAGGAACGTATGCGCCAATTTTCTTTGGCTGAAATGGCCTATAAAGAAGCCTTGAAGCAGTGTAATAATCCCCAGTTCAGTTTGGCTTTGGCCAAACTCTACGAAAAACAGGGGCTGACTGAAAAGGCCAAAAAATACCAACGCAGTTCTTTGCGGGTTGGGGCCAAATTGTCGGTACAATTGCATGAGCCCTATTTGCCCGAGCATATTGCTTGTCCCCAAGGGCATTCCAATCCACCTGAACAGGGTTTTTGTTTGCAGTGTCAATTGCCCTTGGGGCCTGAGATCGGTGCGAATATCGGTGAATATACCCTTTTGGACTGTCTCAAACGCCGCGATCCTGGTGCCGAAAGTTATACATCGGTCTACCGGGCCCAAGATGCTTCGGGCCGCGAAGTCTTGCTCAAAGAGCAATTTGTGCCCCCCCACAAACGTGAGTATTTCTTGGATAAATACCAGCGCCTGCTTGAATTACAACATGAATATATTCAAAATATTGAGGCTGTTTTTCTGGAAGGGCCTTATGGCTATTTGATCTACCCCTGGAAAGCCGGTCAGACTTTGCAAGACGCCCTGGAGCGAGAGGGGGCTCTGTCTGAGCAACAAGTCTGGCAGGTCTTAATTACCATTGCCTCCGTGATTGTCTATTTACAGTCCAGCGAATACCCGCGGGTACATGGGGATATTAAACCCGCCAATATTTTGCTCACTGATGCCGGTGATGTCTTGTTGCTGGACTTGGATTCTGTGGTGACGGTCAAACCCGATTCGTATCGTCGCCAGGGCATTGCGACGTATCCCTATGCGCCGCCAGAACAAATACTTAAAGAACGTGTGGATATTCGCACGGATGGTTACGCCCTGGGTGTGACTTTATTGGCCTGTATGACGGGTGTCTTTCCTGAGATTTTTATTTCTCATCACTACAAACGTTTTTATAAATGGGAAGAGCGTGTACCCCATCTCTCGGCCCCCTTAAAAACCATTGTTCAAGGTCTGATTGCTTGGAAGCCCGAGCAGCGTATGCCCATTTCACGTGAAAATCTGCGCCAATGGCTGATGGCTTTTAAAGCGGCTCAACCTTTGCCCGTGCCGGACAAATTTCAGCAGTTTCAAAGGGCCTTTTGGGCGGTCTATCGTTCCTCCCGTGAGGAGCTGGAGAGAAACGTCGAGGCCCTTCTAAAACAAGAAACCAATCGGGTGACCCTGTTCTTTGCTGCCTCCCGTTTTGTTCAAGAGGGCATGAACCAACCTGCTTTGCGTCTTTTGCGCAATATCCAACGTTTGAGCAATGAGTTTGAGAGCACGCTTTGGCTCTTGGGTGAGGTGTATTTAAGCGAAGGGTATTACCAAGCGGCGATAGAGGTTTTGAATCAGTCTTTGGAAAATTGCAAAGATGTCTATTGGCCCTATCTTTTATTGGCAAGAGCCTACAAGCAACTCCGACAGATGCAATTGGCTTTGGCAGCTTATGAGAAGGCCCATTTACATGGGGCACCTGCTGCAATTTTTTTGGAATATTTGAGCTTTTTGCTCCAAGAGCAGTATTTTGTTGAAGTGCGCAATCTGGCCCATGCCAAATTGCTGGAATTTGATTTGCCCCATGAACGGGCTTTTTTACATGGCGCAGCGGGGATGGCTTTGGCACAATTGGGCTGTGAAGAAGATGCCTTTGTTGATCTGCAGGCTTCTTTGCGTTGGGAGCCCGATCAGGTGCCCATTCTTTTTAATTTGGGCAAAGTCTGTCTGCGTCTTCTGCGTTTTGAGGAGGCCCAAAGCCATTTTGAGCAATGTTTAAAACTTGAGCCAGGGCACCGTGGCGCACGCTTCTATTTGGCCCGCACCTGGATTGAAAGTAAACATTTTGAACGGGGGTTGCAGGCTCTGCATGATTTGGAATCAGACACCCAAGCTGAAGCCGAAATCATCGATCTGCTCTTTCAAAAAGCCCGGGTCTTGACCCTCTTGCAGCGCATGAAAGAGGCCGAAGCCTGTTACCAAGATCTCATGCGCTTATTTCCTTGCGAAGCAGTGTGTGTCAATTATGGCAATCTCTGTTTGATCTTGCAGCAAAATGAAAAAGCCCAACGCCTGTTTGAACAGGCCTTGGGCTTTAATGCCGCTTCAGTTGAAGCCAAACACGGTCTGAAACTGCTACAGCCTAATTGACGGTGCCAGCCCGAAAATTGGTTGCCTCAGCGTCTGCGGTATAAGAATTACCCGAATTGCTTAAGGTTCCGTTTCGTTTGGGCCAGGGGGCTGTTGCTGGCATATTCGGCGTGGAGACCTTCATGCCTTGAACCATGATAAATTGGCGGTCACCCCCATCAAGCGTTGAGGCGTAGAGAGTGCCGTTGCGCAAGGTAAGCCCGCTCCATAGATTGCCACCGGCGGAATTTTCCCATTCAATTTGTGCTTTGGTACCGGTGTCTCGAACAGCATAGATCTTGGAATTTTTTAATCCCGTATAAATAATTCGGCTGCCATCAGGTTCAGCCCCAATCAATAGATCTGCAAACACTGTATTGCTATTGGTGTTGTTAAGCTGAATAAAGTTAGAGGGCGACCACTTCGCCGTAGCCGTTGTGCCATCGTCAATATAAGCATATAATAGACTGCTTTTAATTGCAGAACTGCCATCGGAACTGATGAAATAAATGACATCTTTGCCATTTTGGCGGTCGACCACAGGCGAATTGATCAGGGCAATTCTGATGCCTGCAAGTGTGACTGTCCATTTGAGGCTGCCATCGGGATTAAAGGCTTTGAGTTGAGAGTCTTTTGTGGGGCTGCCGCTGCCATCATAGGTCAGCACATAAACGGTGCCATCGGTGCCAATGGCGGGGCCGGAGCGAGAACCATTTCCCAGGTTGACCGATTGAACGAGGGTACCATCCGCCCGATTGAGGACAATCAACTTGCCTGCTGTACTGTGGTTGGTGACAAAATACAATTTGCTCCCATCACGGGCGACAGCGCCTCCCCCCATGATATCGGTTTGGGGTAGGATATACTCCCACATCTTGGTGCCATTGGTCGTACCTGCCGTGCCGAGGCCACCGGGACGCTCCTGTTTAATGCCATAGATGCCTGTTGCATTCCCCGCTGAAACATAGGCAAAAATGTGGTCTTCTGCCCGACAGGCACAGCCAGTGCCGGGATCGCGCCAAGTCAGAAGTGGGGCTTTGATCGAGTCTGCAGGACCATAATTGTCCACAGAAAAGGGAAAGGTATAAGTCCAAATCTCTTGGCCATTGCTGCGATCTTTGGCGCGGATATGGCCTTTTTTGGGTACAACCGGATCACCGGGGGTTAATTCTTGCTCCAGGTAGAAAAGTGATTCTTTGGTCGCTCCTCCGGTGGGATTGCTTCTGCCCAAGACCACATTTGGCACAATAATCTGTTTGGTGCTCAAAGCAGCAAACTCTTCTGTGTATTTTTTAAAGCCTGTGTTGCCATCTGCCGTGGTGGCTGTGGTGATCGCATAAAGGCGTTCTGCGGCACCATCTCCTTCTTGAGACTCGTTAAAATAAGCCTTGCCACTGAAGGCATCGATAGATATATTTTGGTCAATGCCATAACTGCCCCCCACAGTGCTGTAACGGGCGAGCGGGTAAGGCGTTTTTTGGTAATTGGCGGGATCCAGCCCGGTACCCACGCCGCCGGTGACATTGGCAATGGTGCCTAAATTAATCGCAATTGCCAAATCCCGCGAGGCCAGGGCCTGAGGGGTGGGGGGATTAAGGGCCGTTAAACGAGGGAAACTGAGGGTGCCATTGTTGACAACAGCCCCTGTTAAGCCGTTGACAAAAGACTGATAGGCGTTGAGATCCAGGGCCCCGTTTAAGAGGGTCGATCCGAGTTTGTTCAGTTCCTCAACGAGCAAGCCCGTTAAAAAGGTTTGCATATTGACGGTGACAGTGCCCGTGAGCGGAACATGAAAGGCATTTTTGAGTTCCAGAATGGGGGCTGAGGTTTTATTGCTATAAAAACCAACGGTGACCACCCAATTATTGCCATCGGGAATATTTGCACCCAGAGAGAAAGTGGCATTGGGATTCACCACCTGGATAAAGCCCTGGGCATCAGCGTTCGAGTCAAAGATCGTCTGGGTGCCTTTGACAGCTGTCAATTTAATGAAATTGGCCTGAGCGGTTTGTTTGAGGCTGAATTCTGCTGTGGGTGGCTCAACTTGAAAGCGCACAAACCGCTTGGGGGCATTGGGGTCTGCTGTTTGAGCTTGGGCCTTTGTTTGGTTGCCTGCAACAGTGCTGTCTGTTTGATTCAAGGCGGGTTGCACGGGGGTGCAGGCGCCAGCCATCAACATGCTGACGCTCAGGCACGCGGGTATTATCAGATTCTTCACTTTCATTCTCTTCATCTCCCTTTTGCTACCACAAAGCAGGCATCTCTCAAGTTTAACCCCTAAAAGTACACATCTTCCCACATAGGCTTATCGAAAGATCACAAATCTTGCATGTTTGAATTAATCATAAATTAATGCTGATTAACAGGTTTTTAAAAGAGGAATCTGCTTTCATCTGATTTACATCTGGAATCCCTGACTGTTATACTTGTTTTCACCTGAGCCGAGGTGGCGGAATTGGCAGACGCACTAGTTTCAGGTACTAGCGCTCGCAAGGGCGTAAGGGTTCGACTCCCTTCCTCGGCATTTTAAAAACTCTTTTAATTATGTTAGCCAACCCCCCTTCTGAAGATTCGTCGTCACTTTCTGTGACGCTTCGTTGGCTTTGGCCTTTCTGGAAACCTCTTTTCCCCCGCCTTGTTTTTCTACTTTTGGCCACACCCCTGGTGGTGCTCTTTGATGCCTATGTGCCCATGATCATCCGTCAAATTGTCGATGGTCTTTCTCAGCACAACCTTCAACCAGCGTGGCTTTGGCAGAAATCGCTGCTGATTCTGGGCTTGGGTTTGGCACATTTTGTGCTCTATGTTTTGGTTCAGAGCACGCGCGGAGCCACCAATTTTGGCTTTGAAAATCGCTTTCGCATGCGTTTGGCCGAGAAGCTCGTCAAACAGGGGCAGTCCTTTTTTTATACCTTTCGCACAGGGGATGTCTCGACCCGTTTGATCGATGATATCAGCGAAAACAAATTGGGCTGGTTTGCCTGCAGTGGCATTTTCAGACTCTACGAAGCGCTGTTGATGATTGTGGGTTGTGTGTGGTTTATGTGGCATTTGCATATTGGCTTAACGCTCTTGACTGCTTTGCCGCTGCTCTTTGTGGCCTTTTTTTACATTCACTCTTCTCGGCGGACCCAGGCCTATTCGCGCCACAGCCAAAAGGCCATTTCAGCTTTAAACAGTTTTTTGACCAGCACCCTCGAAGGCATTCGCGTGGTCAAAGCCTATAACCAAGAGCAGAAACAGATCCAGGCCTTTGCCGGGGTGGTGAATCAGCAAATGCAAAAAGAGATTCAATTGGTCAAGGTCTCCTCTCTTTTGCAGCTGAGTTACAGCCGCTTTTCTGAGTTGGGGGCCTTGGTGATCTTGGCTGCGGGTGGCTATCTGGTGATTCAGAAGGTGATGACCCTCGGTGATTTAATTGCCTTTAACGCCTATATTTTTATGCTGATTTGGCCGATGGTGGATGTCGGCCAGTTTTTTATCAAAGGGCGGGCGGCTGGGGTTTCGGTTGAACGGGTGCGCGAGATGGAGGCTTTCCCGCCTGAGATTGCCCCCCAGGGACAGGCTTTGGCTTTCCCTGCTGACGATTTTGAACTGTCTCTCGAAAACGTGGATTATCACTTTGGGCAGCAATCGGGTTTGCAGGCCCTCAATTTAAGTCTCAAGAGTGGTCAGACCGTGGCTTTTGCCGGAGCCGTTGGCAGTGGCAAAACCCTTTTGCTCAATCTGATCCCCCGGATTATTCAGCCCCAGCAGGGCCGGATTACGCTCAATGGGTGCGATCTGGCTGATTATAATCTGGCCGATTTGCGCCGCCAGATTGGCTATGTCAGCCAGAGCCCCAGTTTGTTTTCCGATACCATTGCCGAGAATATTCGTCTGGGGCGGGAGATTTCTGATGCTGATCTGCACTGGGCGGTCGAGGTTGCGCAATTGCAGCAAGACCTGCCGCTTTTTGCCCAGGGGCTCGAAACCCGGATTGGCCAACACGGGGTGAAATTATCGGGGGGCCAAAAGCAGCGGATTGCGATTGCGCGGGCCCTCGCTGGTAAACCCCGGATTCTGATCTTGGATGATTGCACCTCGGCCTTGGATGCCGAGACCGAAGCCCGTTTCTGGCAGGCTTTGTATACCTTTATGCCGGGTTTGCTGGTACTTTTGGTGACCCACCGCGTCAGCACCCTGCAGCGGGCCGAGCCGATTTTTCTGCTCTCCCGCGGGCGTTTATTGGGCCAGGGCTCTCATCTGACTCTTTTGCGGGATTTTTCTTCCTATCGGGATTTATACCTGCAAGATGCCCAGCTTGAGAACGTTTAAAGCTGGAGCTGTCCTTGGCTTTCGCGCAGTTGATGAACGTGGGGGGCCTGCAGACAAACACTCTGAAACTGGAGCGTTTGTGCAGATTCACGCTTCCCTTTAAACAACCAGAGGCCGGATTCCAAGCTGAGCGGCTCGCCCCTGAGCACGCCTTGGTAGACATCCCAGAGGTTCCAGTGTAATTCTCTTGAAAACTGTTGCCGCCCAGGCAATTGGCTGCAAAACAGATCGCGGCTGAGGGCCAAGGCCTCCTGCACGGCACTCAAAGCCAGTTCTCCAGAATCCAGTTTTCCAGAAGCCAGTTTTCCAGAAGCCAGTTTTCTAGGAGCTTGGGAATATAAGCTGTGCAAAAGCTGTCCACATTCATCTAAAAAAGGGTTCAGCTTGGGGCTATACAGCAATTGGGTCAAGGCAAAATAATCACTTTCTAACCAGACCCAGTTGGGGGAATTGGGCAATTGGCCCGCGCAGTATTCACCGCCACCGGCCAGAATTTCGGCACTTTTAGTGCTTAAAAATTGCCGCAAGCCCTTTAAAATTGGGTATTCAGGGCCCAAGTCTGTCTCGCAAAAATAAGACAGAACCGTCGCATAACTTGCCACGTTGTATTGCTGGAAAAGCATCATGGGCAATTGCAGCGCCCGGCTAAAATAGAGAATATGGGTCATCCAGGCAAAAATTCGCATCTCTTGCCAATCTTGGGGAGAAAAACTCTGAGCTGCGATGACCATCTCTTGCCATTCTAAGATCGCTTCAGGTGGGGGCTGAACCTGGCTGTGGGGCGGCACATAGGGGAGCTTAACCGATTTGATTCCGTGTTCTTTGCGATAATCCGGATCGGCCAATTCGGCATTGGGCAAGATATAGACATTGTAAAAGCGCATTTCTTGATGCTGCCCCTGCTGGATCAGGGTTCCTACACCTTGTTTAAAGGACTCCACGGTTTCTCCTGGCAGACCGACCAACACATCGGTATAGGTCGGAATCCCCGCTTGGCGAAAGCGGCTTTGCAGCTCCTGATAAGATTTTAAGGAGATGTTTTCGCGCCGAATCGCACTCAGCGCTTGAGGTGAGATACTTTGCATCGAAAGGGTGGTTCCGGTGTGCATGCCCGCTTTAAACAGAATTTCTTGACTTTCAAAGACTCTTTCGGTGGCATTTTTAGCTGTTTGGGTATAGAGTAAACGCGGGTAACCAAACTCTTCTCTGACCGCTGCTGCCAGCTTGGCGATTTCGAGATCTCTTTCAAAAATGCCAAAATTGGCGTCACAGCAGTAAATGACTTCGATTCTCTGTTGACCAAACCAGCGCAACTCAGCTTCAAGCCGCTCCAGATCAAAGCGCAAGACCTTGGCATTGGTCAAAGAGCCCCAATCGCAAAAGCTGCACGAAAACGGACAGCCACGATTGGTCTCCCAGACGGATAGCCAGCGGTTGTGGGGATGATTCAAGAGCAACGGTTCGAGTATCCCCGATAAAAAGGCCGAAGCCACCTGCTCCAAATTGCGGGCCCGCTGTTTGGGGCGGGTGATAATCTGCTTCCCTTTGCGGTAGCTGATCCCGTTTAAATCTGCATAATCGCGGGCGGGATATTGCTCCAGCAGTGCCAAAAAAGTGGCTTCTCCCTCGCCATGCACACAGACATCGATCCAGGGATATTGCTGCATAAAGGCCTCAGCCCGATCGGGTACGTGGGGTCCGCCTACGACAATCAAGGTCTCGGGTTGACGGGCTTTGAGTTTTTGCGCCAGGGCCAGGGTATAAGCGGCGTTCCAGACATAGAGGCTAAAGCCAGCCACATGGCTCAACGACAGACGCTGCAAAGCGGTCTCGAAGGGCAGGCGCTCAAACAGGGGCAGGGTAAACAGATAGCGCTCGGGTAAGGAGGCATTTTTTTTGACAAAGGCCTGAAGCAAAGCCGCAGCATAAGGCAAATTGACAAATTGCAGCATCGGCTCAGTCAGTTGAATCAGGCTGATGATCAGCGGATTTTCTGTCATGGGCCCTCGCTTTTGTGTCTTTTATTGAGCTATGTTGGCGGGCGGAGCCTGAAGTGCATAGAGATATTTATCGTTGCAGCCAATATACACTGTGCCATCCCCTTGAACCCAAGGGGTTGAATAAATGCTGTCGTTGGCATAATAACGCCAGCGCTCTTGGCCCTGGGGGGTGAGAGAGTAAACACTGGCATCGGTGCTACCAAAGTAGAGATTGCCCTCTGCGTCAAAGGCCAAGCTCGACTCCAGGGCATCGCGGGCTTTAAAACGCCATTTCTCTGTGCCATTTTTATTTAAGGCATAGAGATGGCTGTCTGCGCTGGGGACAAAAATGGTGCCGTCTTTGCCCACCGCCAGGTTGCCAATCACTTCATTTTCAGTTGCAAAGTTCCAAAGCACCTGGCCAAAGGGATTGAGGGCATAGACCAAGGTGTCGATACTGCCGACATAAACGGTACCGTCGGGGCCGATCGCGGGTTGTGAGCGGATCGCATCTCCGGCGTTAAATACCCAGCGTTTGTGGCCCTCGGGGGTGATCGCGTGGAGGGTTCCGTCCATGACGGGCAGATAGATAATCCCGTCTGGTGAAACAGTGGCCGCCGCTTGCACCTCGTCATCGATATAATAATCCCATTTTTGCGTGCCATCGGGTGCAATGGCGTGAAAGGTGCCTGTGGTGGTGGCCACGTAAATATTGCCGTCTTTGCCCAGGGTTGGGCTGGCTTTGATGGCGCCATCAGCGGCAAATTTCCATTTGAGTCCGCCATTGGGATAAAAGGCAAAGAGAAAACCTTCGCGGCTGCTGAGATAGACGGTGCCGTCGCTGCCCAAGAGCGGTTGACCTGTTAAAGGCGTAAAGGTCGGGTATTTCCATTTGAGTGAACCATCGGGGTTGATCGCATAGAGGCTGTGGTCATTGCTGCCCACGTAGAGAGTGCCATCGGCAGCTTGCACCGGGCTGGCGTAAATGGCTCCCTCGGTTAAAAATTTCCATTTTTCCTGGGCCAGCGGTGCTTCGCTGGGTTCGGGGCTGGCTGGGGTTTCTGATGTCGGTTCTGGCGTTGGCTCAGCGCTGGGTTCGGGGCTGGGGGTTTTGAGTGGCGTGGGGGTGGGTTGGGGCCCGAGTGGCGTTGAAGGACTGTTGCTGGGGGTGGGTAAGCTCGAAGGTGTCACACTCGGAGCGATGCTGGGGGGGGCGAGAGGGGGATTGGGTGTTTGGTTGGAACGGGGTGGAAGGGTTGTTGGCGGGGTAGGGGTTGCGTTACAGGCGCTGATGAACAACAGTCCCAGGGCAAAAAGGTGAAGACGTGCCATGATTCGTTGAAACCTTGTCTTGATGAATTGATCCGATTGATCCGGCTTGGCTTGATTCTAGCATATTCACTGCTTGGGAACAGGGATTTGCCCCGATTTCACCCGACAAGGGGTAAGATGAAACCATGCCCAACACACAGACGTTTACCGATTCAACCCGCTTAAAAACGTGGCCCCGCCCTTTGCTTCTGACAGCGCTGGTCTTTTTTGTCTGTGTGCAGGTTCTGGGTTTATTGCTGCGCTGGCAATTTGTACAGGTTTTGCCTGGTTTTAATTATAAGTTTTTTTTACACGCCCATTCCCATGTGGCCTTGCTGGGTTGGGTTCATGCGATCTTGATGGTGGCTCTGATGCGGGCCTTTTTGCCTGCGGGGCAGGCTCAGGCCAAACGTTGGCATAGGCTCTTTTGGGCGGCGCAGGTCCTGGTTTTGGGCATGTTGTTCAGTTTTCCTGTGCAGGGCTACGCGGCTGTCTCAATCAGCTTTTCGACCCTATTTTTGTTTGTGTCTTATGCCCAAGCGGGGCATTTGTTGCGTGCCACACAGGGCGATGCCTCGCTTTCGCGGCGTTTGCTTTGGGCCTGTCTCTGGCTAATGATGCTGTCTTCGCTCGGGCCCTGGAGTTTGGGGCCAATCATGGCGCTCAAACTCAACCAAAGCCCCGTTTATTTTCTCGCGATCTATTTTTATTTGCATTTTCAGTACAATGGCTGGTTTGTCTTTGCGCTTTTGGCCTTGCTCTTGCGCTGGCTGGAAGTGCGAGGCATCGACACGGCTGGGCCTTTGCCCCGGCGGGCCGTTTGGCTTTTGCTTGGAAGCAGTTTGCCTGCTTACGCGCTTTCGGCACTTTGGACCCAACCGCCGCTGTGGGTCTGGGTTGTGGCCGGAGCAGCGGCCCTGGCGCAGTTGGGGGCCTTGGCCCTGTTTTGGCGCTGGGGCTGGGTTTTGCGCCAAACAGGTTCTCACCTGTTCTCTTCCATCCATTTCTTGCCCGATGTCAAGCTTTTATTGGTGCTGGCCTGGGGCTGTTTTAATCTCAAACTGCTTTTGCAGGCCCTGACTGCCTGGCCGTTCTTTGTACAATTGGCCTACCAGCAGCGCTCGCTCGTGATTTTTTACCTGCATTTGGTGCTCTTGGGGGTGGTCACCTGTACCCTCTTGGCCTATTTATGGCAAGAGCAGGGCCTGCAGCTTAACCCGACTGTGCGGTGGGGCTTGGGGCTGTTTTTGCTGGGTTTTTTCCTCAGCGAGGCCCTGATTCTCTTGCAGGGTCTTGCCGCCTGGTGGGGCTTGGCGGCGTTTGTCTCGCTGCCCCTGCCGATTTTTCTCAGCAGTTTGCTGATACTTGCCGGCTGGCTGCTGATCGCTCTGGGGCAGTGGCCAATTGCTCCCGGTAAGCCTCTACCCGCGGATCCATAACTTTTCTCCAGAGTGGGGGCAGCAGGGCCAGCAAAATCATGCCCGCGTAGCCAGCGGGCAATTGAGGGCTCTCCTCAAATTGGCGCAGAACCGGATAGCGCCGCGATTGGTGGGCATGGTGATCGGAGTGGCGCTGCAGCATAAACAACAGACAATTGGTGAGCAAAAAATTGGCGTTCCAGGAGTGGCGAATATTGACGCCTTCGTAAACACCCGGACGGATTTCTCTCCGTTCGAGCCCATAGTGTTCGACATAATTGACCGCTTCGAGCAGGCTGAAGGCCATGATGCTCTGACCAATAAAAAACCAGAGCGCTTTGGGGCCCCAGAGCAAAAAGAGCCCCAGGCCAAAGCTGCCTGAAAGCAGGCTGTAGTTGATCATGCGGTTGTGAAAGCTCCAGAGACGTTGTTGGCGTTTGCCCGGGCGCTGTTTTTCGATGCGCCGTTTTTCGATGCCCCAGGCACTGCGCCAACTGCCCAGAACAGTGCGCAGATAAAAGCTGTAAAAACTCTCCCCCAGACGTGAGCTGGCGGGATCGTCTGGGGTGGAGACCCGGCGGTGGTGGCCATAGAGGTGCTCGATATAAAAATGCAAATAACAGACGGGCATCAGCAGGGCCTGGCCCAAAAAGCGCTCAAAGCGATCGACCTTGTGAATCAATTCATGGGCCAAGGTTATGCCCAGGCCGCCCGTGCAAATACCCACCGAAAGCGTAAAACCGATCTGCTCCAGGCCACTCCAGTTTTGCTGGCTGATCAGCCAAGCGCCCCCGATGATCAGGCCGTATTGCACGGGCACCTGCAGCCAGGTCATGAGTTTAAAAGTGAAACTATTGAGCAGGGCCTCGGTCTCTGCTTGGCCGGGGTTGTGCAAATAATGGCCCAAGACAAAATCCAAAACCGGAATCAGGCCAAAGACAAAGAGTGGCACGGCAAATTGCGCCAGTCCGCCGGTTTGGGCGCCCCAGATCGCCAACAGCGGAATAATATAGCCCACGCCAAAGGCCAAGGGCCGCAAGGGGCGGTTGAGCACATTTTGGGGCGGGGTGAGATTCAAAGGCAATTGCATGGGCACCTCCGGGGCTTTGGGGTTTTATCGGCAGGAGTGGTGCAAATATTGCGTGGCGGGAGAAGATTTTGCTGACCCAGCCTCTCTGACACGCCGTGTTATAATGGGGCCATCTCAAAAACCAGGACAGATGCCACGCCATGACTCAAACCGGCCACTCCCCCCACCCCCTCGAAGCCCTGCTCAAAGAACGGATTGTGATTCTCGACGGTGCCATGGGCACCATGATTCAGACCTTTGGGCTGGAGGAGGCGGATTTTCGCGGCAGTCTCTTTGGCGACCACCCGCTGCCCCTCAAAGGCTGCAATGACCTGCTTTGCCTGACCCGGCCAGAGATTATCAAACAGATTCACAGGGCCTTTTTAGAGGCCGGTGCAGATATTATCGAGACCAATACCTTCAACGCCCAATCGGTCTCGATGGCGGATTATGGCATGGAGTCGCAGGTCTATGCGATCAACAAAGCCGCCGCTGAATTGGCCCGCGAAGTGGCGGCAGAAGTGGCTGCCCAAGATGGCAAGCCCCGCTGGGTGGCGGGCTCGATTGGTCCGACCACACGCACAGCCTCGCTCTCGCCCGATGTCAACAATCCCGGTTTTCGCAATACCGACTTTCAGGCTTTGGTGGCAGCTTTTGGCGAACAGGTGCGCGGTTTGGTCGAAGGCGGCGTGGACCTGCTGGTGCCAGAGACAACCATCGACACGCTCAACCTCAAAGCGGCACTCTTTGCGATCGAAGACTATTTCGAAGCAAGCGGCAAACGCCTGCCTGTGATTGCCTCGGTCACGATCACCGATGCCAGTGGGCGTACGCTTTCGGGCCAAAATGTTGAGGCCTTTTGGAACAGCATCAGCCATTTTGACCTGCTGGCCGTCAGCATCAATTGTGCTTTGGGGGCTGCACAAATGCGCTCCCATGTCGAAGAGTTGGCCAAAATCTCTCCCGTTTATCTCTGCTGTTTTCCCAATGCCGGTCTGCCGAATGAATTTGGTGGCTACGACGAAACCCCCGAACAAATGGCGGCGATTCTCAAAGACTTTGCCGAGCAAGGCTGGCTGAATATTGTCGGCGGCTGCTGTGGCACGCGCCCAGAATTTATTGCTGCGATTGCCAAAGCCATGCAAGGTCTGCCCCCGCGCCAGATTCCTGAGCTGCCCGCTTTGCCACGTTTCAGTGGCATGGAAGCCTATACGATCCGCCCCGACTCCAATTTTAGTTTGATCGGCGAGCGCACGAATATCACGGGCTCGCGCAAATTTGCCAAATTGATCCGCGAAGAGAATTACGAGGCGGCGCTTGAAGTGGCGCGGCAGCAGGTCGAAGGTGGCGCCAATCTGATCGATATCAATATGGACGAAGGCCTGATCGACTCGGTCGCGGTGATGCGCAAATTCCTCAATTTGATTGCCGCTGAGCCGGACATCGCCAAATTGCCGATCATGGTCGACAGCTCGCGTTTTGAGGTGCTCGAAGCGGGGCTGCAATGCCTGCAGGGCAAAAGTGTGGTCAATTCAATCAGCCTCAAAGAGGGTGAAGATCTCTTTAAAGCTCAGGCCCGCCGCATTCGCCGCTATGGCGCGGCAGTGGTCGTGATGGCCTTCGACGAAAGTGGCCAGGCCGTGACGGCTGAACACAAGCTGCAGATCTGCCAACGGGCCTATCACATTCTGACTCAAGAGATTGGCTTTCCACCCCAGGACATTATCTTTGATCCCAATATTTTGACCGTGGCCACCGGCATGGAAGAACATGCCGATTACGCCATGGGCTATCTCGATGCGATCAAAGCGATCAAAGCGGCCTGTCCTGGTGCGCTGATCAGCGGCGGGGTCAGCAATCTCTCCTTTTCGTTTCGGGGCAACGACTATGTGCGCGAAGCGATGCATGCCGTGTTTTTGTACCACGCGATCCAAGCGGGCATGGACATGGGCATTGTCAACGCGGGCCAATTGGCACTCTACGAAAATGTGCCCGCTGAATTGTTGGAGCAGATCGAAGATGTGCTCTTCAACCGCCGCCCAGATGCCACCGACCGCTTGGTCACGCTGGCTGAGAACTACCGCCGGGGCGGAACCTTGCGCGAAAAAGACGAGACCTGGCGGCAGGGGGCTTTGCAAGATCGCATCAGCCACGCTTTGATTCACGGCATCGACAGCTATCTCGAACAGGACTTGCCCGAGGCCCTGGCCAGCTTTGCCCGGCCCTTGGAAATCATCGAAGGCCCGCTGATGGTGGGCATGAGCCAGGTGGGCGACCTCTTTGGGGCGGGCAAAATGTTTTTGCCCCAGGTGGTCAAAAGTGCAAGGGTCATGAAAAAGGCCGTGGCCTGGCTTTTGCCCCACATGGAAGCAGACAAATCCTCCAATAGCAGCAAGGGCAAAGTCTTGCTCGCCACCGTCAAAGGCGACGTGCACGATATCGGCAAAAACATTGTGGGTGTGGTGCTGGGCTGCAATAATTACGAAATTGTCGATTTGGGTGTGATGGTGCCTGCCGACCGGATTTTGGCCGAGGCCCAAGCCACAGGGGCGGATATTATCGGTCTGAGTGGCCTGATCACGCCCTCGCTGGATGAAATGGTGCATGTCGCCAAAGAGATGACCCGTTTAAAATTTAAAACCCCGCTTTTGATTGGCGGGGCCACCACCAGTGCCAAACACACCGCAGTCAAAATTGCCCCCGCTTATGAGGGCCCTGTGGTGCATGTCAACGACGCCTCGCGGGCCGTGACGGTGGTCAGCCAGCTCTTGAGTGACTCCCAAGCCGAAGATTATCTGACGGATGTGCGCGCCCAGCAGGCCCTGACCCGCGAGCGCTACTTGAATCGTTCGGCCCGGCCCCTGCTCAGCTTGGCCCAGGCCCGCGAACGGGCCCCGCGTTTTGACTGGGCTTCGGCTGTCTTGCCACAACCTGCTTTTTCGGGTGTGCGTGTGCTGGAACAAATTGACTTGGCAGAATTGCTGCCGTATATCGACTGGACGCCTTTTTTCAGCGCCTGGGAATTGCGCGGCAGCTACCCCGCGATTTTGCAACACCCCGAAATGGGCGCCGCCGCCCGCGACCTCTTTGAACACGCCCAAGCCATGCTGCAGCAAGTCGTGGACGAAAAATGGCTGAGTGCCAAAGCGGTCTATGGCTTTTTCCCTGCTGCCGCTCAGGGGGAAGATATCTGTGTCTATGCCGATGATTCGCGCTCTGACTTGCAGAGGGTCTTTCACAGCCTGCGCCAACAAGAAGAACTGGGCAACAAGCCCCACCTGGCCCTGGCGGATTTTATCGCGCCCGTGGAAGCAGGTTGCCAAGACTGGATTGGGGCCTTTGCCGTGACGGCAGGTCTCGGCCTCGATGCCCATGTGGCGCGCTTTGAAGCCAACCACGACGATTATAACGCGATCCTGCTCAAGGCCCTGGCCGACCGCTTGGCTGAAGCCCTGGCCGAATGGCTGCACCAAAAGGCCCGCCGCGAATGGGGTTATGGGGCCAGTGAAGATTTTTCGGCTGAAGATCTGATCTCAGAAAAATACCAGGGCATTCGGCCCGCGCCGGGTTATCCGGCCTGCCCAGATCATACCGAAAAGCGCAGCATCTTTGACCTGCTCAATGCCGAACAAATTGGCCTGGCTTTAACCGAACACTTTGCCATGACGCCCACCGCCGCCGTGAGTGGTTGGTATTTCTCGCACCCCGAAGCGCGTTATTTTAGCATTACCCGCTTGGGGGCCGATCAGGTGGCAGATTACGCCCAGCGCAAGGGGCTGAGCCAAGCAGAGATGGAGCGCTGGTTGGCGCCCTGGCTGGGGTATGAGCCTTAAGGGCGTTGCTTGAACATGTCTCAGCATCTCTCTTGTGGGTATTTCTCTTGGATGCGTTGCTTGGGTGCCATCGCTCTCTGTCTCTGCACAGGCCTGCCCGCCTTCTCGCAGTCCTCGACCGCAGCAGCCCTGTCTCCCCTGGTTGAGCTGCAACAGGCCGTGCCGGGCATCGAAGTTGAATTGCGTTTTGCGACCGAGAAACAATTTCTCAAAAAAGCGGTCTATCCCTTTCGCAAAGCCTGGGTGCAGCCCGCTTTGGCCGAGCGTCTGCGCAAGGCCCAGGCCTATCTTTTGCCGCGCGGTTACCGGCTCAAGGTCTGGGACGCCTACCGCCCGATGGAATTTCAAGAGTTGTTCTGGCAACACGTTAAAAACGAAAATTTTATCAGCCACCCGCGCAAAGGGGGCCGCCACACCCGTGGCACTGCCATTGATCTGACCTTGATCGACAAAACTGGCCAAGAGATTCCCATGCCCACGCCGTATACCGAATTCAGCGAAAAGGCCTTTCGCGATTACGCCAAATTGCCCAGCTTGCTCAAAGCCAATCGCCTTTTGCTGCAACAGGCCATGACCCAGGCCGGTTTGGAGCCGCTGCCGACCGAGTGGTGGCATTTTGATCTGCCCAAGTGGCGCACGTTTCCGGTGCTCAAGCTCAAAGGGGAGACCTTGGCGGAGCATGAGAAGCTGTTGAACCCTCCCGATTAAGCGCGGGTCGGTATTGAAAAATGCCCAACAAAGACTTGAACTTACGCGCTGTTTTGATTACAATAGCGCTTGAATCTCATTCAGACCAGCTGAGGGACGGGCCCGTTGACGCTGGGGCAACCTTTTCAGATTCTGTCCAGAAACAGGGCTGAGAAACGGTGCCAATTCCTCCAGGTACACCTGCTGTGCCTGACAAATGAGTGATTTGCACAGCCTCTGTGGCTGCCTGAATTGCCCATCCCTGATCCAGGAATTGCTCGGCTGAGAGCCAATCTGAGCCGGAGGTCTGGTATTGTGTGCCGTCTATTTGGTTATTTTTCCCAGTTTGCGGGCCGACCCGCTGCATTGAGTCAGCGCGCGCAGTCTTTTGCCCAATTGAGTGAGACCCACCGCGATGGCTGGGGCTTGGCCTATTATGAACAGAGTGAAGATCTGCCGCGTGTTCAGCTCAAACGGGCTCTGCTACCGGCTTTTCAAGATCCCGATTTTGCAGCCCTCAGCGAGAGCCTGCAGACCCGGGCCCTGATTGCCCATTTGCGTTTGGCCACGATTGGCGAAAACAGCCTCAATAACAACCACCCTTTTTCATACCAGAATTGGATTTTTGCCCACAATGGCAATATTAAACACTTCGACAGGTACCGCGCCCTGATTCTCTCGCAGATCGACCCCCATTTTCGCGCGGCGATCCAGGGCGAGACCGACTCGGAATTGATCTTTTATTATCTGCTCAGTGAATTGGAGCGCTGGGGCTTGGTCTCAGCCCAATACCCGCACAGCAGCCGCGAACTCGGGCGCTCGCTCAAATGGGCGCTCGAAAATCTTTTGGCTCTGATTGGGCCCTTCTCCAAACAGACAGGGCCGCCCAGCGAGACGTATATCAGTTTTTTGCTCAGCAATGGCAAAGCGCTTTGGGCCCACCAAGGCGGGCAGCCGCTGTATTACCGGCTGGAGCCCGGAGCCGAGGGCAGCCCGTTTGAGGAGATTCTCTTTTGTTCAGAGCCCGTCGGAGAGCAAGAGAATTGGCTGGCCATGTCCACCGGGGATTTGATGGTGGTCGATCAAGCGATTCAGCTATATCCGATTCGCGGCTATTAAAGCAGAGACAAAAAGTCCCAAGAATGCCATAGATTCAATGCTCCTCAATTGCATAATTGGATAAAAATGCTCAGATAAGCTACTTTTGGCACAGAGAGATAAGGTGCTGGCAAAGTTCCTGGCGCCACTGTCGGGCCATGAGCAGCACCTTGGCCTTGAGCACCTGTGGCTTTTCAGTTCTTTGGCGAAATTCAACTAACGCTTGATCAGCAGTTGGATAAACTGATCCCAACTGCTGTCTTTGGCAAAACGGCTTGTGGGATACCTGGAAAAAGCAATATCTTTTTGCCATTGGTTATCTGCGTTGATGAGATCGGGCATAAAGATTGAAAAGCCATTGGAGCGTGCGCCTTCTTTGTCACGGTGGTGGATCAGCGTGCGTTTGATCTGGGCTTTTACCCCCAGAGCCGTTTGCTGCACTTGCGGATCACGCACTTGGGCCAGCAATTGGTTGCAGAAATTCCAGAGATCCCGTTGACCCATGCCATCACTCAGCTCAAAACCAGGCACAGCATTGTAAGCTGTTTCGATAGCGGGACGATGCAAGGGCAAAGCCCGAATCAAAGCATTGCTCAAGAGTGTGATCTGCGATTTTAATTGTGGGATTTGGCGCATATCAATAGCTGAAAGGGTATAAAATCCACTGTTAGGATTTTTGGCTTGGCCAAAAATAGCCATGTGCTTGCCAATTTGTTGGGGGGTCAGTCCCGGTTGTGAGAGGACCCGGTTAAATTCAGTGATATAAAACTCTTCGGTATCTTGGCTGGACAACATGCTGTCCTCAGACGCAAGTACCACCTCTGTGGTGTCATGAATTTCATACAAAGCTTCAACATTGCTCATCAAACAGGCTGACAGATTCAATACATGGAGCTTGCGGCCTTTGAGGCCTTGGCGAAGGGCCCAACCAAAGCTCTCGGCAGACATAAAGGTGGGCATACCCTCTTGGGTGACAAAATCGTCTTCAATCAACCCCAAATATCCTGCGCCATGGGTCGAAACCGTCATGGCATTCAAACGGGAAGGATAGTTGGAAAAGGCCCAGTTGATAGTCTGAGCCAGGGTGTTGGGGTCGCTGGTATTGTGTTCGTCCACAAAACCATGGGTTTTGACATCCAGTGGAGATTGGGGAGACGTCATCAGATGGGGATTGGTATCATTCAGCAAAAGACTTAGAAAACTGTTGTTGGGTCCTTCCAGGTCTGAATAAGACAAAAAATAACCCTTGGGGTTCACTGATTTTTCCACAGCATTTAAAAATTTATGGGCTGACTGAGACAAATTATTGTCCAAAGCCAAATATGAAAAAGAGGTGACCTGCCGGGGCTCTTTGCCTTTGGGTAGATTGGTTTGAATCGGACGAATGGGTTGAGAAAAGCTTTTTATCTGAGCTGCCGGGGCGTTCTGGCGCAGCTGTTGAGGTAATCCATTCAGTCCAGGTAAAGGAGCGCCTGCGCAAGCTGTTAATAATAAAGTGCTCAACAGAGCGGAAGAAAAACGTTGCCATTTTATGGACATGGAATGAAGACTCTCTCTACGGATTGGTATGCTTGAATTGTCGAATAAGGTGAGCCTAAGCTTGCTGTCACAAAATTTAATTAAAATTATTTATGAGTTAATTTTTTATTAAAACAACCCATCAATATTGGCCCTGTCTAAATGCTCAAAACAGAGTAAAATTGGGTTAGGCCAGCGCACGAGATTTTTTTATGTATCCTTTGTCTCGGGGGTTCGGTCGATTGTCCAGACTGTTCAACAATCATAAGACCCAAGCTTTTGCTGGAGAAATGTTGTCAATGCAGTAATGCTGCCAGCCAATACCACCCGTCAGTTTGATTTTGTTCGGAGCCGGTGGGCAACCCTGAACATTGGCAGGCCATGTCCACAGGGGATTTGATGGTGGTCGATCAGGCGATCCAGCTTGTTTCGATTCGCGCTTATTGATTCTCAGTTAGTATGAGAACAGGATTGAATCAAGGAGACAGCTATGAAACAGTCTTTGTTGCAGCAATTTTCAGCCGACCGGCCCCAACTTGTGGCGTTGGAGGCCTTGGTTTTGGCCCAGTTTAATGTCCTGTTGCAAGACGCTGCGCTCAAGATTCACAGCCTGTCTTCCCGGATCAAAGCACCTGAGAGCTTGGCCTACAAATTGCGTCGGCCCGACCGGACTTACCACCAACTGACTGAAATCACCGATCTGGTGGGGGTTCGCATCATCACCTATTTTGAAGACACAATTGAGCAATTGGCAGCCCTGGTAGAGCAGGCCTTTGAAGTGGACTATACCCATTCGATCGACAAGCGCCAAAGTGCGGATGTGGCTCAGTTTGGCTATCGCTCGCTGCATTATGTCTGCCGTTTAAAAAAGGGAGAAGGGGTGGTCTCGGATGCCCAAGACTATGCCTTTGAGCTGCAGATCCGCAGCATCTTGCAGCATACCTGGGCCGAGATTGAACACGATCTCGGTTATAAAACTGCGGCCCAGATTCCCGCTGAACTGCGTCGCCGTTTTTCGCGCGTGGCGAGTTTATTGGAGATCGCCGACGCAGAGTTTTTGGCCATTCGCCAAGGTCTCGAAGGTTATAAACAGCAGGTGCAAGCAAAACTCACGCAGTCGGACGCGACTTTGGGGCTCGATCAGCTTTCGCTGGAAGAATTTTTGGCGGATCCCGAGGTCCGGGCCCTGGAGCAGGATTTTGCTGCGCGGATTGCTGTGCCCTTGAGCGAAGACTATTTTTATCCCGATTATCTCTTGCGCATGTTGCAGGCCGTTGACATGACCGAATTGGCCCCGCTGCGAGAGGCTTTACTCGGGCAAAGAGAGGCTTTGCTTTTGTTTATACAGCCCTATTTTGAATTCACCCACAAGGTCTGGCAATTTGATCGGCAATCGGTGGGGGTGTTTTTGCGGGGCTACAGTCTGGTCTTCTTGGCCCATTTTTTGCTCTTGCGCTCCAGTGCCCTGGGCATTGAGCGGCTCGAAAAATTGACCCGTTTTTACCAATCGATTGACTATCCCCACGATGAAAAAATGGCGCGGGCAGTGGCCCGGCAATTAATTGAGACGATCCAAACCGTTTAGTCTGGCGGCCTTTTCTGCGGGGCCATGTTAAAATGCCCCTATGAAAACCGAGTGGACATCCGATAATCCCAACAGCGACAAGGCCTTGCCACAGCCAGATCTGGCCCAGCGCTTTGGGGTGCGTTTTGTTGCTCCCCAGGAATCACTTCAGATCTCGGCCCGCGCACAGGATCTGTATTTTTATACCCTCTATGCGGGGGCCCACACGATCTCTGTGGAGCGCGGCGATTGTGTCTTTTATCTCTCTCAAGACAAACAAGAAGCGATGCTCAAACGGGGGCCGGTTGACATTACCAGCCCTTGGCTGGCCACGGTGATCCGGGGCTATATGCCCGAAAACAAAACATCGGGTCTTTCGACCCAGGCCAATCTGCCTTATGTCAACGGCTGCGCCACCCGCCAGGTCTTTCCGCCCGAGCGCGTGGGCGACCCCACCCTGCAGCTCTTGGACATGCCGCCTTACTCCTCTGAACAGGTTCACCATATTCACTCCACGGTACGCATTGTCTATGTCTTGCAGGGCCATGGCTGGTGCCATGTGGGCATGGACAAACACTCAGTCAAAACCGAACTCTTTCCGGGGCAAATCATCTTGCTCGAAAAAATGTGCCCCCACCATTTTGAAACCGATGGCGAGCGCCTGATTGTGCTGCCTTTACACGTCTTCAGCTCCGTCGGTCCCCAAGAAAAAGCCCACCCCATGTTCCACGGCACCTACCAGATTGGCTGAACGAAGCCCGTCATTGTCTTTCTGGCATGACGGACTTCGTTTTTATGAGATATTTGAACTGTAAGTGACTTGGCCTGTTTTGGGCAATGAGGGTAATTGTCGCGCCGCAGTCCCATGGATGGAGTAGACAAGGCGCGGCACTTAGCCCGTGAAGCACATGGATGTGCGAAATGGGCGGCCCGAATGCCCAGCAACAGGCCCAAGCCACCCACATCTCTTAAGACTATTCTTTTAGAATGCCACTAAAACTCCCCAAAGCCCCCATCAACCAGCAATTCCGTGCCGGTGATATAACTCGAGGCCGACGAGAGATAAAAGCTGACCGTTTGGGCCACTTCGTCGGGCGTTCCCTGGCGCTTCATGGGGTTGGATGCGATGATGCTGCTGACAAAGCCCTCTTTTTCGGCTTCAGACAGCCCCATGCGATCAATAATTGGCGTGGCAATCGGGCCCGGGCTGACCACATTGACGCGAATGCCGCGTGGCAGCAATTCTGCTCCCAGGGTACGGGCAAAAGAGCGCAGAGCGGCTTTGGTGGCGGCATAGACACTCGCTGTGGCAAAGCCTTTGTGGTGAACCACTGAGGCGTTTAACACAATCGAGCTGCCGTCTTTTAACAGGGGAGCCAATTTTTGCAGCGTGAAAAACGCGCCTTTGACATTGGTATTAAACTGGCTGTCAAAATGTTCTTCTGTGACCGCTTCAAGTGGGGCAAACTGGCCAATGCCCGCGTTGATAAACAGCCCATCGAGTTGCCCCAAATGGGTTTTGACATACGCTGCCAGTTTGTCGGCATCGCTGATTTGGGCGGTATCTGCCTGCAGCGCCAGAATATTGTCCCCAACGGCTTGTACGGTCTGATCGAGGGTGGCCTGATTGCGCCCTGTGATCAGCACCTTGGCACCTTGCTCCACCAATAATTTGGCTGTGGCTTGGCCAATTCCGCTGTTGCCGCCGGTGATCACGATCTGTTTGTTTTTGAATGGCATATTTTGTTTTCCTTTTCGATATATTTAAATCTATCAATCTATTGATTTTAGTTATAAATCGAAACATTTAAGTTTGTCAATATGTAAGGCAAAAAAAATCGCAGGGGCGACAATGGGGCTAGTGAAACCAGTTTTGCAATTGACCCGTAAAGGCGTCGAGCACCTCTTGATTGACGGACAAACGCAAGAAACGGCCTTCTTTTTCGGCTTTGACCAAGCCAGACTCGGTCAAAATTTTGACATGGTGTGAGATGGTGGGCTGAGAGAGTGGGCAAACCTCTTGGATTTCGTTACAGACCAGATTCTGACGCTCGCGAATGCTGCGCAGAATGTGCAAGCGCCGCTCGTCAGCCAGGGCTTTGGCGATTTTTTCGACCTGATCTTGGTTGAGGGGCATCATGGTGTTTGACCAACTTTAAGCAAGGGATAAAGGGCGGGAAGGAATCAAAAGGCTGTCTTTGTTCAAATTGAAGCCCTTTGATCTTGATTCTAACAAAGTCCCGATTGAAAACCAAGCCAATGGGGGTTTGAGTAAATTCCCCGCTTTGTGCTAAGATCAGGCCACGATCACGGAGAGAAGAGGGAGCAGACGATGCATTTAGTCATTCATCAAGATTTCCCGGGTGTGGTTCGTTTGGAATTACATGGCCATGTCGATCTCGAAGACGTGGCGATTTTTGAAAGAGAATGCCTGAAGCTTTTGCAGCAGGGCTGGCGGCATTTCTGTGTTGATTTTACGCCTTGCAGCCGTTTAGAAGATTCACTTTTACATCTGTTTCGGCCCCTTCAACAGGCCGGTGCCCAGTGGCAATTTATTGCGCCTCAACCGCGGATCTTCCATTGGTTGCAACAATTGCGCTTTCCTGTTTCTTTACAGGCTCACAGCTTTGCCCATAAAAATCCTGTTCAAGATCTCAGCTTGCCGTTCTGATCGCGGATGTGATTATGTTACAATACATTCCGATCTGAGTACGATTGTGGCACAATATATGCTAAGCGTAATCATAAGCACCTGTTTCTCTCTGTTTGACAGGTCTGACCCAGAAGGCTCTCCAGGTCTGAAAAGGTCTGACATGCTCTGGTAAAGACCCTGTTAAAGGCTCTTAAGATTGAGAAGCAGCTGATGATCGTCATATTCATCCAATGGATCCAGATTTTTGAAAGGCAGGATAACTACGGCTATCACGAAGAACAACAGTAACAGCAATAGCAATAGCAACAACAACAGTTCGAATAAAGGCTTACCCGTCAATGAGCAGATTTATGCCAAAGAAGTAAGACTGATTTCGGAAACAGGCGAAGTCCTGGGCGTTATGCCAACCAGCGAGGCCTTGCGACAGGCCCGCGAAAATGGATTTGATCTGGTGATGGTGACCAATGCCTCCAGCCCTCCGGTTTGTAAACTGTTGGATTATGGTCGTCATCGCTACGAATTGGATAAACGCCTAAAAGATGCCCGTAAAAAACAGCATTCAGCAGGATTAAAAGAAATCACCCTGAGCTATAAGATCGGTGAACACGATTATCAGGTCCGGCTCAAGCGTTTAACTCAGTTTCTCGAAGCTGGACACAAAGTCAAAATGACCGTACGTCTTCGGGGCCGTGAGGCACAGCATTCTGATCTTGCTATCCAGTTGCTGCTCCGTTTTTCGACTGATACCGAAGAATTGTCTGCTTTCGAGCGGGAACCAAAGCTGGAAGGGCAACGGATTATTATGATCCTCAACCCCAAGAAGGATGCCATTAAGAAGGAGAAAAAAGTCCATGAAAGTTAAGATGAAGACCAAGCGCGCAGCAGCCAAGCGTTTCCGTCTGACCGCCTCTGGCAAGCTGATGCGTCGCAAAGCCTTTAAAGCTCATATTTTGACCAAAAAAAGCTCTAAGCGCAAACGCGGATTAAGCGGCTATGCCGTTGTTGATAGTAGTGATATGGAACGGGCCACTTTGGCTCTGCCCTACCCCAAGTATTTGCGTTGAATTCATAAGGAGTTATTAAACCATGCGTATTACAGGTGGTATTGTGACCCGCAGACGTCACAAGAAAATTCTCAAGTTGGCCAAAGGCCACCGTGGAAGTCTGCACACCCTGTTCCGTCCGGCCAAAGAGTCAGTTTTAAAGGCGATGAAGTATGCAACCATGCACCGCCGCACCAAAAAGCGCGATTTCCGTCGCCTTTGGATTGCGCGTATCAACGCCGCTGCGCGTGCTGAAGGCATTCGTTATAACGAGTTTATCAATGGTCTGAACAAAGCAGGCATCACATTGAACCGCAAAATCCTGTCTGAAATGGCCATTCACGATCCCCAGTCCTTCAAATCTTTGGTGGACAAGGTCAAAGCCCAATCCGGCAGCGCCGCTTAGAATCTTTTTTACGCGACCCGCTTGAGGTCGAAGCCAAACGTCTTGGCTTCGACCTTGTTGGCGTTTGTGGGTCTGAACCGCTTCCCCATTTGGATTTTTACCAGCAATGGTTGGCTGCCGGTTATGCCGGTGAGATGGGCTATTTGGAGCGCCACGCGCCGCTCAAAGCCGATTTAAAAACCCTCTTGCCTTCGGTCAATTCTGTGGTGGTGGTGGGCTGTAATTATTATGGCCCCGATCCGCCTTCACCAGAATTTCAGGTCGCCCGCTACGCGCGCGGCGATGATTATCATGGCCTGATGAAGGCCCTTTTGGAACAGTTGATCCAGGCCCTAAAAACCCATTATCCCCAACTCGAAGCGCGGGCTTTTGTCGATTCGGGGCCACTTTTGGAACGGGAGTTGGCGGTCCGTGCAGGTTTTGGTTGGATAGGGAAAAACAGCTGTTTGATTGTGCCAGGCCAGGGATCGTGGTTTTTATTGGGGGCGCTGCTGACCAATTTGGATTTGCCTGTGAGCGAGCCTTTTGAGGCGCTGCACTGTGGTAGTTGCACCCGTTGCCTTGATGCGTGCCCGACCGATGCTTTTGTGGGGCCCTATACCCTCGATGCGCGCAAATGTATTGCCTATCTCACGATTGAAACCCGCGAAGATATTCCCACAGCTTTGCGCAGTGGGATTGGAAGCCATCTCTTTGGCTGTGATGTCTGCCAGGAGGTCTGTCCCTGGAACGTGCGCTTTGCCCAGCCCACCCAACAAAGTGGCTTTTTCCCCCGTGCCTGGTTGAGCGAAAAGACACTGACAGAATTACTTTTGCTTACACCCCATGAATTTGAATTGCAAATTGCCCCCCGCAGCCCGATCAAACGCCCCAAATACCGGGGCTTTATTCGCAATCTGGCCGTCGTGATTGGCAATTCTGGGCGGCGGGACACGTTGCCCGCTTTGGCCGAGGCCCTCGAACGCCATCAAAGTGATCCGATGTTGGCCACCCATTTGCGCTGGGCGATGGAACAAGTCTCGGCCTGAGCCGGTCTCTAGAAACAGTGCCCAAAACTGGAGTTTATTCATGAAAAATCGCTTTCGACCTGTTTCTGTTTCCATTGTATGTCTCGGAATCTCGCTCTTGGGCCTGTCTGCTTGTCAGAGCAATGCCGCTTCCAGTCCCGTTCAAACACCTTTGGCTCTGGCCAACCCGATTTGGAGTGCCACGACCTTGGCTGGCAATGGCGCCTATGGCTTTGTCGATGCCCAGGGGGAGGCCGCCCGTTTTTACAATCCCAGCTCGATTGCGCTTTTGCCCGCAGGGGATCTGGTCGTGATGGACCGCTACAACCACCGCCTGCGCAAAATTCAAGCCAACGGTCTGGTCACCACCTTTTGGGGCAAAGGTGAACGCGGCAACCTCGATGGTGATAGCAATCAAGGCCGTTTGAACCAAGCGATTGCCCTGCATGTTTTGCCCAGTGGCGATCTGGTGATTGCCGACGCGCAAAACCACAGCTTGCGCAAACTTTCTTCCCAAGGGGTGCTCAGCACCTTGGCCGGTACCGGTAGCGAGAGCAGCCGCGATCAGGAGAATCAGGCCCTGATCCAAGATGGCCCGGCCCTCAAAGCAACCTTTAACTGGCCCGCAGATTTGGTGGCCGATGCCGCAGGCAATGTGTATATTGCCGATCGGCACAACCACGCCATTCGCATGCTCAGCCCCGATGGCAATGTCTCAACCCTGGCGGGCAATGGGGCTGCCGGTTATGCCGAGGGCAAAGGCAAAAATGCCTCCTTTAACGAACCCATGGGCATTGTGCTGGGCCCAGACCAGGCCCTGTATGTCTCCGATTCTCAAAACAATGTGATTCGCCGTGTCACCTTGCAGGGCGAGGTCACGACCTTTGCAGGCAGTGGCCTGGCAGGTTCTCGCGATGATCAGGCCGACCGGGCGGAGTTTCGCACGCCCTCGGGCTTGGATTTTGACAAAGCCGGCAACCTCTATGTGGCGGATCGCCTCAATCACCGCATTCGCTTGATCAGCAAAGACAAAAAGGTGAGCACCCTCGGCGGCGATGGCAAACCTGCCTTGCGCGATGGCCCAGGTGAAAACAGCGCCTTCAGCTATCCCTTTGATGTGGTCATGGCGCCAACTGGGCTGCTCTATGTGGCTGATTATAGCAATCACGCGGTGCGGGTTTTAAAGCCTGCACAGTTGGCGCTTTAATCGGGCATTTAATAGACGATCTGCATCAGCATTGAGCCGGGGGCCGTGCCGGTCAGGCGCTGGTACATCTGTACGGCCTGGGCCTCAGCCATGCTGGCGATCAGATCGATCACAATGCGCGTGCGCAGATCGGGATCTTCGGTCTTTTCCAGGCGTTCGCGGTAGGCAAAGGGGAAAATATCCCAATCGCTGCGGCGAGAGGCGTGAGCGGCTTCGTAAAAGACCTTGAAGAGGGTTTCGATGATTTGCATTTGGCCTTTTTTCTGGGCCGTCAGGGCTGGGCGACGCATGACATAATGCCAGGTCAGCTCTTTCAGCATTTTGACTTCAAGCAGGGCGTCTTCGGAGATCTCAATGGTCTGGCCCTGATCGGGGTCGCAGAGCTTGACCGCGTTGATATACCTGCTGACATGCAGCGAAGTAAAGTGCCGCAGATAGGCCTTTTGGGCGTGGGCCCCTTCGTAGGGCTGCTGAATACCCGATAATTGCGCGATGATATGCACAAAGGACTGTTTGAGCTTGTCGCGGCTCTCTTCGCTGCTGAACTCGGCCTGCATGCCTTCGTCGTCCCAGCGCTTAAAAATGGCGCGCAAAAGCTGATCGGTCTCAGAGTCTTTGAGCACTTCCCAGCGGTTGTTTTTGCCTTTGCGCAGTGAACCCACCAGCCGATCGAGGGGAATCAAATTGGCGCGGTAAAAATCCTCGACATCGTGGATGGAGTAGGCGATATCATCCGCCCAATCCATCAATTCTGCTTCCAAGCATTTGGCTGGGCTGTTTTCAAAGCCTTGGCGGGCAAATTCAAAATCCACTTTTTCACTTTCGTAAGCCCCCCATTTTTTGGTGGTGCGGGGCCCGTGCTGGCCGTAGAGCCAGGGGTATTTGAGAATGGCATTGAGACTGGCGCGGGTGAGGTTGAGACCTGAAAAATGCTCTTTGCGAATCGCCAATTGGGTCACAATCCGAAAAGACTGGGCATTGCCTTCGAAGCCGTCTTTGAGCCCGACATCTTGGGCCAATTGGTTGAGTTTGCGCTCGGCGATATGGCCAAAGGGGGGATGCCCCAGATCGTGAGCCAGGGCCGCGGTTTCTGCCACATTGGGGTCGATTTCGCCCCATTTTTTGACCTGATCGGGATCGGTTTCGTGTAATTTGAGCGCCAGGGCGCGGGCGATCTGTGCCACTTTTAAACTGTGGGTCAGGCGGTTGTGAAAAATATGCCCCTCTTGCACCGATACGACCTGGGTGACCCCAGCCAAACGGCGAAAGGCCGAACAGAACAAAATCCGATCCCGGTCTTTTTGCGAGGGCTCGCGGTAATCGCGGTCGGTATTGGCGGCATGGATCTCTTCGGGGTGACGGCGCTCAAATTTGCTCATGGGTTTACTTCTGGGGGTATTGTTTTTTCAGCTGGGCCAGTTTTTCGGTGGTCAAAAAAACCTCTTCGACATGGCTGGGCGAATAATAATCATACTTGAGAATCAAGGTGCCCCAGGGGCGGGCATAAAAAGCATAGCGGTAATAATAGCCCATGCTTTCGTCTGCAGCAATGCGGCTAAAGTGCTGGTAAGGCCCCAAGATCTCGTCGATCTCGTGGGGCTCCAGGCCCAAGATGGCTTTTGAGAGCGTGCCCTGAAAGCCAGGCTCTTCAATATTGTTGACAGAAATGCTCTGCCCCGGCTGAAATGAAAACCCGGCTGCGGCAAAGTACAACGCGGTTTTTTTGCCCTGCCCGGATTGGCTGTGGGGACAGGGAAAGGCCTTTTTGACCTGGGCCAGAGAAGCGGTCAGGGGAATGCCGTTGAGGGTACCTTTGTCGAGATCGAGCAGCATATTTTGGCAGGGGGCAGCCAAGGCTGCCGCAGAGAAAAAGAAATAGATCAGCGTCGTTAGCAGCAGAATGCGCATGAATCAGGACCTCAGGGATGCATTTTTCTTTAGTATACAATTCTCAGGCGCGCTCTGCCTGTGACCGAGAGCTGAGCGCCTAAAATTGAACGATTAAAACTGAGCCCGAAAAAAGGCGGCCAAATCTTTGGGACCCTGGCGATTTTCGAAGATCAGGGGACGAGCGGCTTGGATCTGGCTTTTGAGTTGGCTGCGCAGGGCTGGATCTTGCCCCAATTGCAGGGCTTTCTGCAGATAGTCGGCTTTGTCTTGGGCAATCCATTCAGACAGACCCGCCATGTGATAAAGCCCCGCTGCCACCCGGCAGCGCAGTTGATCTGTGGGCAAATGAATGATCGGCAGACCCAGTGCAAAACATTGGTAACTCACCAACCCGCCGCCCAAATACAAGCCGTCCAGGGCCAGATCGGCCAGATTTAAAAGCTGCAAAAATTGGGACTGGGGCAGCCAGGGCAAAAAACAAATTCGCTCCAAGTCAGCTGCAGACAGGATTTTGCCCAGCCGTTTTTGCAGATCTTCATGCAGGCGCGTTTCGCGGTAGCGCAGCAAGACCAAGACTGCCTGCGGATCTGCTGCGAGAATGGCGGCAACGATCGGGTCCAAATCTGGATCCAGACGAAAGAGGGTATGGGGAAAGAGGTAGAGGGTTTTGTCTGGGGGCAGGCCTAAGTCAGCCCGACTCAATAACGGTGAACTTAAAGCTGGAACTTCGACCTGCCAAGGCGGATTTGGCAAGGCAATCAGCTTTTCACTGTAATTTTGCTGGGCCTGCTCCGGTTCAAAAGAGCGGCAAGAGAGGTAATAGTCGATGGTCGAAATGCCTGTGGTGATCGGAATCCCACTGGAGACACATTGCAGTTTTGCCAAGCGGTAATGAGCCAGGGTGTACAGCATGGCTTCCTGGCCAATATCGAGATAAAAGACAATATCGGGTTGCCAATCCTGAATTGCTTCTAAGCCGGTTTCGAGGTTTAAGTCCAATTGTAAAAAATGATCTGCTGTGCTGGCAATTTCTTCGGTGACTGAATCGCGGGGCTTGCCAAAATAAAAGACCCCGTTTTCAAAGTCGGAATGCCCGCAAAAATACAGCAAGAGACGTTTAAAATAGTCCATGGTCGAGTGTTGGTAAATTGAAAACGAAACCCAAGCCAATCGTAGCGGTTGTGAGGGACAGTGGAGCTTGGTTTGAGCTGCCTCTTGCGTTAAGAATAGCTTGCGCCACAAGCCTGAAATGTGGCTCATGGTCTCTCTTTCATTTTGCCCCAACAGCATGAGATCAAAAATGGGCGAGCCTGCAATCAGCTCTTGGCAAGTCATCACAGGGGATTGGTCAAACCAATCTGTCAATTCCTGCAGTTTTGTGCGCAGGCGTTGACGCCATTGCTTCATAGTTGAGCTTGAGAGATACAATTGAGGCAGTAAAAAGGCATCCAGCAGCCGGAATTCCAGGTGGTTTGGCTCTTGATTTAAATAGTTCTGCAATAATTTTTCTGCCTGATGGGTTTGATTGGCGCAGCGCAAGGCCCAGATCAGCGAGCCTCTCAATTGGGGCATGCGCTCTACCAGGAGTCCATAGAGTTCTGCGGCAGTCTGAAAATTGCCTTCTTGAACCAATTCAAAGGCATTATCTGAGATGTTTTCAGCCACTTCAGGCAGCCATTCAGATTTGAGACTGGTCTTCCAGTGTTGGCTGGCCAAGGGATAATTTCTTTGCAAAAAACAGGCCAAAGCCAAATTGGCCCAGCCCTCTGCGTCTTGGGGAGTGGTTTTGAGATGGGATTCAAACGCTGTTTGGGCAAGGGTAAAGGCCCCTTCTTCCAGGGCCCGTATACCCGTTTCAAAATCTTCGTAAATCTGCTTTTCTCCCGGTTTTGAGCTCATTAGAACGATGTCCAAAAATTAACACAGTTCTGGCATTGCAGCAATCCGGGCTAGACCCACGCTGATTTAATTGAGAAAGGATCAGTGCGTAACGGGCGTTCCGTCAAGTTCACTCAATTCCAGCCTGGGTGTGGGCAATTGACTGTTTAAACTTGGCGTTTGATAAATATATTGGTTTAATCCCTTCAGATAAATGCGTTGCGCTTCCTCATTGGCTCCCTGTTGCAGAACACCAAAGAGCAACGCGCCTCCTAAGCCCAAGGCCCAGGTTCCCCAGCCAAGATAATTGAGGTTTTCTCTCAATTCCTGATCTTTGACTAAATAGGTGCTGAACGTATTGAGCGTTAAGATGAGCCCCAAAGAGCCCAGTGTACTGCTAACCGTGGACCAGAGCTCCATATTATCGGCGTGTCGGAGCGGCTTGCTGACTTCCGGCGTGATAATCTCCATCACAGGCTTAAAAGAGTCCAAACTATACATTTTTTCGGGAGCTGCTTCGGTGGTCATCGTCCGACCCTGGATGCCCCGGATAGCGTATTTTTTATAAATCTGCTTGCGCTGAGCCTGATCTAAGCTGGCAGGATCAGGAGGTGGGCCTTCGTCCCAATTGTGAATGGTATAACAGCTGCTGAGAGACATGATTAATAGACCGCTCAAACAGGTTGTAAGCCATGACTGACGCTGCATAAAAACATTCCCTTCATATGTTGTTTTCTGTCCTCAGAGTAACATTAGTAATTTGAGAGCGGTGTCGCTGGAAATCGGAAATTCATTGATCTCAAACAACATGTTGCGGCGATTTAAATCGGGCTTGAAGCGCCGATTGGCGCAGACTGAGGCAATGCCCCAGCAGGGCCAACGGCACCAAAAAGCTCGGCAACCAAACAAAGGGAAAGCTGGCGACAAAGGTATTGCTGGGTGCCTGGGTAAAGACCTGAAACGCCGTGGGCATCGAAAGAATCGAAATGCCGACAATATTGAGCAAGAGAGCCAAACCCGCCAGATTCCAGATCAGCACCACGGAACGCCGGGCTTGGGGCTGCTGTACCCAGAGCCAAACCATCAGCGGGGCTGTTAAACCCGTGAGAATGTCCCAATTGCGGCCTTCAAAGGTCATTTGCACAGGCACAATCGCGCTGGTAAACAGCAACCAGAGAAAGAGTTCGACCCCGATGCGAAAGGTCTGAAAACCCAGCAGCCAGGTGGTTGGCACCTGCTGCCAAAGCGTTTGCAGGCGGGGGTGAAAGGTCAGTATCAGGCAAAAAAACAGCGCGGGCATGACCACTGCAAAGATCCGCGGAGGAGTGCTGGAAAAATGGTTTAAAACGCCGCTTTGGGCCAGTCCCGCTGTGAGCAGCAGCCAGACCACCAGGCCGATACCCGTCCATTTCTGGGCATGAGACGAGACTTCCAATGCTTTTAAACTCCAGAGGATGAGACCACAGAGTGTCAAACTGATTCCGATACACAGTCCGGTGGCGAGATGAACAGCCAAATCTGGCATATAAAGCTTCCTTTCAGATCCTGTCGGATCGGTGTCTTCTGAAATCCAGATCCTGTCGGATCGGTGTCTTCTGAAATCAGCCTAACATTTTGCCCTCAGGGTACTGAATGGCAAAAATTGCGAAAAACAAGATTTGCAAAAAAGGGCTCAAAGCAAATGGCGGTATTGGCTGGGGTAGACCCCGACCTTTCTGCGAAAGAGGCGGCTGAAGCTGGCGGGCTCGTCAAAGCACAGCAACTCGGCAATGGCCTGTACACTCAGCCGGGTTTGGGCCAGCAGCGCACGGGCTTTTTCGACCCGCAATTGCAGTTGAAACTGGTGCGGCGTGCAGCCATAAGCGGCCCGGAACATGCGCAAGAAATGGTATTTCGAGAGACAGGCGATCTGGGCCAATTCTTCAAGGGAATAGGCATAAAGCGGTTGGGCGTAGAGGCAGTCTCGGGCCCGGTTCAAGCGCTGATGTAATTCTTGCTTGGTGCCCTGTTTGAGCGCAGGCAAGCGTTTGACTTCCGCTTGGATCTGCTTTTGGCCCAGCAGAAGATAGACAATCAGATCTTGCAAATTGGCTTCTAAACTTGCCGGATCTGCGTGCAAGCGGGCTTTTTCGAGCCATTGGCAGACAAAGGCATCTTTGCGATTGAGCCGATTGGGAAAGACAAAGGACTGCGCTACTGGGGCCAAGGGATCCAACAGCAAGGTCTCTGGTGACAGGCTCAAACTGGCCTGGATCTGTTCAAGCAAGGCATTGCCCAGATGCAAATTAAAGGTCTCGACGGGGGTCTCGCTTTCGATTTCGAGACTGTAATACTGCCCTGCATTGCTGATCAAAAAGGTGTCTTCGGGAATTTCAATACGGTAGCCCTCGATTGTGCAGCGGCTCTGGCCCCGGCGGTTCATAAAGAGCGAAAAGGGGCCGCGGATATCTGGGCGGTAGGTTGCCTGGGTCTGGGCATTGAGAATCAATGAAGGCCACGATTCCCCTGGTTTGTTCTGGGGGGCATTGGCCCGGGCCTTGAGTGTGGCCAGATCGGGAAAGCCCTTGCGAATAAAGGGAGGCTGATTCACAAATACGCGCTCCTTTGGGCCCCGGATTTTTTAATTCTAACGTTTTTTCCGGGAACTACCAAAATTCAGACTCTCTGCACCGAGCAAGAAATATCGATCATTCTTGTTATTTTAACGAAAGTTTAACCTTGTCTTTGTCTATACATAAAATAAGACGTCAAAAAGAGAAGGTCAAGCTCGGTGCCAAGCGTTCAAACCATCAATCCAGGTCTGCAAATCAAAGGGTATAACCCCTATGAACAAGCAACCTTTTCGCGTGGTCAAGTCGCTCCTCCCAACGCTGTTCAGCCTGCCCAGCCCGGCGCACCCGTTGCCAAACCCAATCAGGGTGGCTTTCGCGCTTTTGGCACAGATACCTATCAGTCTTACCAGAGTGCCCACGGTTCCCCCAACGAATACACCACCAATATTCAGGCCCACAACCTGACCTACCGTCTGCTCGAAGGCAATCTCAATATCAAAGTGCCTTATGCCAATCTCGACCTGATTGACCGCACCCCCGAAAACCCCCTGCACCTCGAAGGTCTGGACTTTAACCTGCACATGAAACAGGCCCAACTTCGGGTTTCCGATGTCGATCTGACCCTGACCGCTGATTATTTTCTCAAGTCCAACCCCAAGTTGCCCGTCAAAGACATGCGCGTTTCGTTTGAGCCCAATAATGGCGTCAAAGTCGAAGGCAAAATCAGCAAATTTGGCATTCGCCTGCCTTTTGAAGTCAATGGCACAGTTCAAGCCACTGCCACGGGTGAACTCAGATACGATCTGGGCAAAGTCAAAGTCGTCGGCCTGCCTGTCAACGGCCTAATGAAGACCTTTGGCCTGAGCATCGACAGCCTGCTCAAATTGCGCGACCCCGAAAAAGGCTATTATACCCAGGGCAATTCGGTCATGGTGAATATCAGCAAAATCACCGAAAAACCCGGCATCCGTGGCATCTTACAAGGGGCCCGGACCCACATCGGCGATTTGGAATTGACCTTTGCCGACAGCCCCGAAGCGGCCGCCCAGGCCCGCGAAACCGCCAAGACCAAGGAACCCAATTATTTGCAGCTCAGCGGCGGCCATTTTTATTACGATGGCTATTTCATCAAAGACGGCAAAGTGCGCATGGAAGACAAAACCCCCAGCACCCCGCTGCAAATGGAAAAAGACGGCGAAACCATCATGAACCTGCGCAAAGGTTATGTTGGTGTGACAGACCCCCGTTTTGCCGGCATGATCGCCGGTAAACTCGGCCCGGATAGTTCCCTGAAAAAGCCCCAGACCCAGCTCAATGCCAATGCCGCCCAACTCAAAGGCAATATGTACGGTTTTATTCCCCTGCAACTCGACCTGCAATTCGACAAAACCGACAAAGGTGATCTGATGTTCACCCCCCGCAATCCCAAAGCCTTTGGCTTTATTCCCCTGCCTGAGGGCTTTGTTGGCAAACAGGTTCAGAAAATGGTGGAAGGTGGCGTGCCTTACGGCAACGGCGTGTCGATCCCCGATTTGGGCGACACGTATCTGGGCAAATTGAGCCATGTCTCCCATCAGCCGGGCTTCCTGATTCTCAAAGCCGACAACGAACCCTAAATAATCGCGAAATCCACTTTGGTTTGCTTTCACTTTGGCCCTTTTTTGGGTTAAACTGCCCCTGTTCCGGCCCCGTTACAACAACCCAAAAACAATTTAAATCAACCCAGCAAAACAGTAGAAACAACCATGACCGACACGGATATTATTGCCCGCTTTCAGGCCCAATACCCCTTTGCACTGGATACCTTTCAGATCGAAGCCGGTCGGCATTTGCTCGATGGCCGCTCTGTCTTGGTCACAGCCCCCACCGGCTCAGGCAAGACCGTGGTGGCTGAATTTGCGATTTTTGATGCCCTTGACCGCCAATTGCAGGTCATTTATACCACCCCGCTCAAAGCCTTGAGCAATCAAAAATACCGCGATCTACTCGAAGTCTATCCCGAAGAGCGGGTCGGCTTGGTGACGGGCGATCTCTCCAACAATCCCGGTGCCGACGTGGTGGTCATGACCACCGAAATTCTCAGAAATATTCTCTACCAAAATCCCCGGCGCCTTGATTCGGTGCTGTATATCGTGGTCGATGAATGCCATTATATGAACGATGTCGATCGCGGCACGGTCTGGGAAGAGATCATCATCCACGCACCCTCCCATGTTTTGCTGGTGGCACTCTCCGCCACGATTGCCAATGCCGATGAGCTCTGCAATTGGATTTCTTCGATTCACAATCCCATGCGCGTGGTTGAACATTTGGAGCGCTCGGTGCCGCTCAACCCCTTTTATTATGCCGAAGAGAAGCTGATTCCGGTCTTCAATAGCAAAGGTGAGATGGACGCCAAATTGGAGCGTTTGGCTGTCAAACAAAAGCAGCTCAAGCTGGAGATCAACAAAAGCCGGCGCAAGGGAAAAAAAATGAGCGTGCCCGGCATTTCCGACACCGAGGTGGTGCGCGAGTTGGGCCGCAAACAGATGTTGCCCGCCATCTACTTTATTTTCAGCCGCCGCAATTGTGACGATGCCCTGAGCACCTGCCTAGATGAAAAAATGGCCCTGACCACTGAAGATGAAAAAAAGCTGATTGAGGCCGAGATCAAACGCCTTTTGGATGAACACCCCAGCCTCAAAGAGACCGGCCCTTCTACGGTCAATCTGCTCTTGGCTTTGCCCTTTGGCATTGCCTCGCACCATGCAGGGCTGGTGCCCGTGCTGCGCCATTTGGTCGAATTGCTCTTTCAGCGCAATCTGGTCAAATTGGTCTTTGCGACTGAAACCCTGGCAGCGGGCATCAATATGCCTGCCCGCACGACCGTGATCAGCAGCCTCTCCAAGCGCACCGATGTCGGCCACCGCAGTCTGACCGTGAATGAATTCACGCAGATGACAGGCCGGGCGGGCCGCCGGGGCAAAGACAAAGAGGGCTATTGTGTGATCCTGGGCAGTTTGCACCAATCGCCGTATCAGGCCTGCGAGTTGATCGAAGGGGATTTTGACCCGATTCAGAGCCATTTCAGCCTCTCTTACAATATGGTGCTCAATCTGCTGCGCCACGGTGAGCGCAAAGAAGTGCGCAAAATTCTGCAGCGCAGCTTTGGGCAATACCTGAGCAACAAAGAGGCGATCAACCTGAATTTGCAGCTCGAAAAGAAAAAGCAGACCCTGGAGCAGATCAAGCCCACGGCTGAAACCAAGAGTTATGTGCGCCACCTGCGCTCGCAAATGCGCTCGATTCAAAAACAGATGAAGGTGCAGCAGGAGATCTACTTGCGCGAATTTGATGCCCTGACCCGTGTTTTGCAGTATTTTGGCCGTCTCAAGCCCGATAGCAGCCAACACTGGAGTTTGACGGGTTTGGGAGAAATGACCAGCCATATTCGCGCCCAAAACGATTTGCTGATCTCCTTGGCGCTGGAAAATTTGGAAATTGAACCCTTAACGCCTGTGGATTTGGCGGTGATTTTATCCACCTTGGTTTATGAGCCCCGGCGCTTTATGAAACACGATCTCACGCCCTGTTCGCGCACAGCCAAAAAAGTTTTTAAAGACCTGCTCTATGTGGCGGATGATCTGCGTTATATCCAAGAGGTGGAAAATATTCACCTGCCGATCACGATTGAATTTGACTTTGCGCCTCTGGTGGCGCTGTGGGCCAATGGGTGTCGTTGGTCGAATCTGTTTAAATTTACAGAGATGACCGATGGGGACGTGGTGCGCTCGATGCGGCAATTGATTGACCTTTTGCGTCAGCTGGAAACGGTGCCGTTTATGCCGCCGGAGTTTCATGCCAAAATCCGTGAGGCGATTCCGTTGATTGACAGAGATCTGATCAAACTGATCTATTGAGCTTTTATTGCTCTTTTGCGCTCCCTGAGCGGAGTCGAAGGGAGCCAATGAGACCCTTGCTTTGTTGTCGTGGCTCGGAGCAGGGGAAGCCGTGAGTGAACCGCCGGGCCGCTCGTTGCGCACATCCGTGTGCTTCACGAGCTAAGAGTCACCCCGCCTTTCGCCATCGTGGCGCGGCGGGGTTCCTGTTGCCCGTCTTGTCCACTGCACCCATTGTTGGCGAGGGACGAGCCTTACAAGGGGTGACAGCATGGCCAGGCTTTTCCCCTGCTCGGCTTTGCCTCTGAATCAGGGCAGGATTGTTGTGGAGGGCTGTTCTGTGTGTTTTCTTCTGATTAACAGGCGACATACCTGAAATAGATCGGGTTTCCGACCATCCAATGGAGTGGGTTGCTTACAGCACCCTGAACAGAAGTCATATAGACATATTCTTCTACGCCAACCAGATCACAATAAAGCCGTTGGAAGGGTTCATAGACAATATCAACCTCTCCAGGGGTTGTCACTGCCACGCCCCAATAGATGTCATTGCCATTGGGGTTGGAGACATTGCCATAATAGGTCTGGTTAAAGTGCAAGACCGTCCCAGCAGGCACCGGATTGCCCAAAATGTCTTTGATATTGCGAATGGTAATCGTCCGTTTTTCGGTTCCTGAAATCACATGGTGGATTTGCGGATCAAAAGAATAAGCATGTACGGCATACAAGCGGCCATCCAGTGTGTTGCCTGCTTGGGGAAAGAGCTGCTGGCCACAATAATAGCCATAACCGGGTTTACTGGGGTTATACGCCGGGTTGCAGACCTGCACCTGAAAACTGGGAGCGTTGGCATGGGGCCAGGTGAATACATTGGGCAGACTGTTGTTGAAGTCGTAGGTGTATTCATAAGGCCCAATCGGGGCATTCAGTTTGGCCTGGATGTGAATTTTGCCATTTTTGACTGGCAAGACCTGCTCCACGGTGGTCCATCTGCCGCCATATTGCTGGCCGGTTTCGGGGTGAATCATCGTCAGATCGGGATAGAGCCCCAATTGTGTAGGCACGAGCTGAACATAATAAGGGGTGCCATCGGGAGCGGGTTGTCCATTGGCGTCTTTGACGGTGATATACGCATCCACAACATCGCCGCCATTGGCAAAGATCGTGGGTTTGCTAAACTTGACGACTTCGGGAAAAGGCGAGGTGTAATTGATCAGGTTCTCAATTTTAAACTCGCCTTCGTCGCTTTTGAATGTGGCATCGACATTGCCCACAATCAGGTCAGCAGGAACAGTCATGCTCAAGAGATCATCATGGTTGGCTGTGATGACGGCATTTTTGCCCTGAATTTCGATCGAAATATTGCGGGTGCGGGCATTTTGAACAAAGAAGCCAATGACCTCTCCTGCTCGGGCCGTAATCGGGCCTGGGCTGTTCGGGTTGTAAAAGGCTTTGACGCCAAAATCGCTGGGGGTGGCTCCAGTAGGGGGTGGGAGTAGGGATTGGATGGAGAAGCCGCCTGAACTGCAATTATTGTCTTTTTTGATTTGCAGAACTTGAATGAGATTATTGCTAATGGTCGATTTTTCTTTTTGCGACCATCCCAATACAGCCATTTGCTCACCTGCCTGTACCCCTGAAAAAGCATGATAATTTCTAAAATCAGCGTTTTGTGGGGTCTTTCTCTGGCCATTGAAGATCAATTGACCTGTGCTGGCAAAATCTGAGGGCACGATACCACAGAACTTTTGTGCTTGTTTGGCTCCCACGCGTGGGTCTTGTAAGGCTGCAAGGGCATTGATACCAATTGGGTTTGGAGAACCAGCAAAATTTGTGCTGGAATAGTGTGTTCCCGTAGCTTTGAGAATATCCAACGCTTGTTGGCTATTGAGATTTTTGTTCCAGGACTTCATCAAGGCAATGAGTCCGGCCACTTGAGGGGCAGCATGACTGGTTCCTTCAATTGCGTTGATCTTTTCTTCGTAGCCGATTACCCCATCCAAAAACTGGCCCGGCTTAATGGGGTCAGGTCTTTTCCCAAAATTTTTATTGAATACACGATTAACAACAAAGAGGTCTTTCCCTGGAGCCCAAATATCTATACGAGGTCCGTAATTGGAGGAAATATCTGTGTCTCCGGTAAATGTGTCAAAGATGGCTCTTTCAATGACATTTGCTTTTTTTTGATAGGCTCCTACAGATATCACTCCAATAAACGAAGAAGGGATATTTAATGTACTATTGTGAATCGTGTCGTTTATCTCCCCATCATTTCCACCAGAAGCAACAATGATTGAGTTTCTTTCGATAAAATTCTGGATTGCTTTTCCCAATAAATTTAGACCAAGACCAAATTTAGTATATCCTCCAGGAATTTGTACTGGACCGAAAAAAGGAATAGGTATTATTTGGGGTATAAATAGATCCCAAAAATTTGTTTTTCGGCCTGTTGAAATATTCATAACATCAATAGAAATAGTGTCTTTTAAAAGGCGATTTATCTTTGCTGTTAATTCAAAATCCGATGAAGAAGCTGCTGCTCCAGGAGAAGGCAAACCCGAAGACAAAAAAACAGGCAAAATTTTCGCAGAAGGAGCTACCCCTACAATTCCTTGATTATCATAAAGTCCTGATGCTAAAATTTGTGAAACCCATAAACCATGAGCTGGCTCATCACTTAACCAGAATGGCATTGGTTGAGGAATGCTTTCATTTACGCTACCTGGGGATGCTAGAAGTCCATCCAATAAATAATTTGTATTAACTACCCTGTTTTTAAAGTCAATGTATCCTTTGACATCTTGAGTAGCTACAATTCTTCCAGAACCGTCTTGAGCTTTCAGTTGCATCTGTACGTCAGCCAAATACCCAAAACCAGAATCCATTATCGCAACAGTCACATCATGCCCCCCTGAGTAGTTCCAAGCTTCTCGGACATGGGCTTCATTCAACCACCAAAAAGAGCTGGCTGAATAAGGGGGAACTGGAGCCGGTTTATTTTGCAACGGTATTGAATCTTGTTCCTCACGACCTTCAATGGGTTCTATTGAGTGGGATTTCAAGACATGATTGAGAGCCACTCCATAGATCAAATCTTCTGCTCCAACCTGCATCTCTAAAGTCAGGGCTAACGTTTTGGCTGTATTGACCGAAGAAAAGGTGGCGCTTGTCAATGCCGGAGTGTTCGTGCGGGTATTGAGGGTTTGTACATTTTCGGCCAGACTGTTGAGTGAAATTTCATCCGGTTTTAGGCGTAAAAAAGCAATGCCCACGCCTGAATACTCGTCTTCACTGATCAACTCAACGGGGTAGCGTTGCAATAGTTCTTGCAGTTTTTCTGCCCGTGGCTCTTGCAGAGCAACCCAGATTTCACCTGTAACAATCTGAGAACGACTGCCATTGGCTTCTGTTTCCCCAATGCCTTGATTGGGATTATTCTCGGTGACTTGATCTCCCTCATAAGGCTGTAGGCCACCCAAACTATCAGGGTCATTTGGGTCAAAGAAATTGGTTTCGTTGTTACGAACGCGATCAGCTTGGGTCAGGTCTTTGTCTCGCTCCCAGCCCCGGCGACGCAAAATAGTACCCGCTTCCCCGGCTTCGACAACCGTTAATGTCAGACGGCTGCCCGTTTTGCCTTTAAAGCGGATTTGCAGGGAATTGTTGGCATTGAGCAATAAACCTGTGGTCTGAAACTCTTCTTCTCCCCGCTCAAAATCTTTTTCACGGATCACCCAAGCTCCATTTAAATTGACCTGAACCCGGCCATCTCGTCCCCGCTGGGGTTCTTGTTTGGCCACATGTACAATATAACGTTTGCCTGTATCCGGTACCTTGAACTGGCGGGTTAGATCCTGGTTGGGACGGGTGATTTGAATACTCTCCGCAAAGACAACAGAGCCTTGGGGCACTGCCTGGGTTTTAAAGCCCTCTTGTGAGGGTGAAAGATCCACCACTTTGCCTGTGCTGTTTTTCATCAGACCCGTGTTGATCTTGAGGCTGACAGGGCCGGTATAAGGGCCTTTGCGAAAAGAGGTATTGTTGGCTGCAGAGCTGGTTTTGAGGTTAGAAGTAGAAGGGGTTTGTAATTGGCAGGCACTCAGAATTAAGATTCCGGCCAGCAATGTGTGAAAAAGATATTTGAACTGCATAATTTTAAACGCCCCTTAAAACTGTTTCAACGTATTGCCAAAAGGTGTGGCATAAACCAGGGTGTGCTTGGCATTGAGGTCAAAAGAATCAGGGTCTGGAATATGAATCAAGGTTTCGTATTCGCGGCCATTTTCAGTATTCACAATTTGGCTTTGGTAGACAAAAGCAAATTCTTCATCTATCAAGCTATACGCCCATTTTCCTTGTGTCATATGTAAACCGGGGCCTGTGCAGCGTAAAAACCGGGGCTGTCCTTTGTCATTTCGGACGACTTCAATGCTCTCCATTCGAGGAGCCAAAGCGCCCTGGGGAGGCACAGAGAGAGGTTCTCCCACCTGAATTAAGGTGTCAGAATAATAGCGATTGTGAATCAGGGTGATTTTATGTAAACCCTTGAGCAAGAGTTCGCCCAGCCCCGCTTGCGGCAGTTGCACGCGAATTTCTGTGCTGGAAACAGCCACAGGTGTGAGCAAAATGGCATCGTCTAAAAGCACCCGTGAAGCAGGTTGGGTCTCGTTGGGAGCCATGGCTCGGAGAAGGACAGAAGGTTCCAGGGTAAAGCGAAAGGATTTGAGATTGAGGTTGCGGTCTTTTTTATCTTCAAAACGGCCTTTGAGAACCAGTTCCAGAGGGGGGCCTTCCCAGTCTGAGCGTAGAGAAGCCGGGACCTGTGCACCTTGAATGCTCTGGCCATTGAGCCAAACATCTTGAATCTGCAAATCGGGGACTTTGTTTAGACCCGTTAAAGGTGGTCGGCTGTGCCAATTGGGGAACCACTTGGGTGTTTTGGGTGAACCATGGCCATTTTGTTTGAGTTTTTGCAAAACAAAGCTCTGTACCTGTTCTTCTGCAAGCATTTGTGTGCTGATAGGCAAAGGCCTTTCTGAGGATGCCAGAGGCACAGACTGGCAAGCAGAAAGAAAAAGCAAAAAAGGCAAACATCTGGATTTGAACATGGTTCCCCCATCTGGTCAGCAAGTGGTAGATAAATGTTAAATTTAATCGATATATTTGTCAAAATAAATAAAGATTATGACTGTAAAAAAAAATGGTTAAATATGCTTATTTTATATTGATGGTGTTGAGAAAATGCTGAAATGGTTTAAAATAGGGATATCTGATATTTGGGGGTGAAAATGAGACGTTTTTATGCTGCTGCAATTTGTATTATTTTTGTTGCTTGCCAGCCAGTTTTGCCCAATCCAAATATCTTTCCCACTCCTGTTGCTTCTTTGACCTCTTCTGGCCTGGCCTCTGTGATGCCATCTCTTCAGTCTTCTCCCTCTCCTTCAACAATTTCTTTAAATCCTGCTATTTCTCTTGCTACTTTTTCTGCTAATGGGATTATAGTGACTCCATTGGCGGGCAATCGAATGGGTGGGTATAAAGATGGACCTGCTTTAGAAGCCCGGTTTGAGGGTCCTATTGGGAAACTTTGCCAAGACCGTCAGGGAAATCTGTATATTCCAGAGCGTACCCGTTTACGCAAACTTTCACCGGATGGTCAAGTATCAACGGTAGCAGGGACTTCTGAAATAGGCTTTCAAGATGGGCCTGCTCTTCATGCCAAGTTTAAGCAGTTGTCAGCCTGTGCGGTAGATGAAAAAGACTTTATTTATTTAACAGATTTTAACAATTTTCGGATCCGAAAGTTATCTTCAGAAGGGATTATATCTACGTTTGCGGGGAGTGAAGATTACGGACATCAAGATGGCTCTGCCCAAGAAGCAACATTCCAAACACTTGATGATCTGGTTGTAGATCAAAAAAACAAGCGCTTGATTGTAATTACTGCGGGGCCAGCCTTAAGGGCAATTGATCTTGCCACAGGTAGGGTGAGTACTTTAACCAATCCGCGCCGTGAAAAAGGTTTTAAAGATGGGTTATTGCTGGATGACGCTCTGCTGGGTATCACGTTATATTTGACAATAGATGCAGATTCTTCAACCCTCTTTTTGCTTGATTTTGGCAATCGCGCCATTCGTCAAATCAAAGCAGGTTATCTTTCCACTTTAGCAGGAGGAAAGCCTGTTTCTGACTACGTGGATGATTTTGGCAAACAAGCCCGTTTTGATCTGCCACTTGGTTTTGATTTTGAACCAGAGCGTCAGCTTATTTTTGTTGCAGAAAAAGAAGCTGTGCGACTGGTATCTCTCTCAGGCAGGGTGACTTCCCTGGCTTTACCTGGACAAGTTGGATCTCAAAACACAATTTTGGGCGAGATAACGTCGGTCTTTGTCAAAAATAAAAATACATTGATTGTGACCGCGACAGGAAATCCTCAAAATCAACAACTAAAAGCTAATTTTTACATGATTACCCTTCCAGATGGGCCTTTACCAGAAATTGTAGCCAGTCGATATTAAGTGTTTTGCTGGAATAAAAGGCGTTATTACGAGAGGTGTGTCTGAAATTAGGGTAAAAATGAGATGAACCGTATTCATGCGATTGTAATCTGTTTTCTATTGGCTGCTTGTCAGCCTTTACCTCCCAATCCAGGTAGCACACCCAACCCACAGGTTTCTTTTTCCACACCATCAACTCTGCCCTCTCAAGTGGTTGTATCTCCGTCTCCTGTACCGAGTGTGTCACCGTCTCTGAGCATATTCCCTACCGCCACTTCCTTGCCAAATCCCGATGCCACGCCGCAATTCCCTTTGTTTCATCAGCCTCAGCTTTTGATTAAGGGGCAAGTAGGTTCTGAAGATGGTCCAATTGGGCAAGCCAAAATAGCCTTTTTTGGCTTGCGTACGTTTGATAAACAGGGAAGTTTGTATTTTGATTCTTTGGATGGCCGTATTCGCAAAATTACAACTGAAGGCCAGGTTAAAACTGTTTTAGGGACAGGAGTCAGTGGTTATAAAGATGGCTTAGCAAACGAAGCGCAATTGAGCTATTCTTCGGATGTTGCTTTTGACAGCAAAGGTAATCTCTGGTTTTTAGATTATAAAAACGGGGTTTTGCGTTGGCTGAGCCCTGATGGCCGTGTTTTTACCCATGCTTGGAAAAACGATAAAAGGGAATCCCCTTTTTTTGATCTTCAAAGTTTAGCGATTGATTCGCAAGACCAGATCTATGTCGTAGATAAAGTGCAAGATCCTGTTTATTATCTATTTAGAAATTCAGGAGAGCTTATTTTTAGCTTGAAATCCAGCTCAACAGAGGTTTGTACCAATTCATATCACCCTAATTTTAGCTCCTGTATTCGAGAGGGGGGGAGTTTGGTCTTGGATCAGCAAGAGAGACCTTATATTTTTATTGCGTATACCGCTGGGATTGTCAGAGTTGAAGATAAAAATAGAGTAGTGCCGATTGCAGGAACAAGAGCCAGTTTCCCAAATATCATTAAATCTGATTTTATTTCCTCATTTTTTATTAACAAGATGATCTATTCTAAAACCCAACAGATGTTTTTTCTTTTGGAAAGACACAGTGGGTGTATTCGTACACTCACACTTGATGGAAAACCCGGTACGTTGACATCGTGTGACCGCGCGAATCAACCCTTTGAAATCACTGCGATGGCCTTACATCCGAGTGAAGAGGTTTTGTATGTGAGTACTGGTAATGCTTATGTAGGTGAAGAGCCCCGTCTGTACAAAATCAGCCTGACAGACAAACCGCCCTCAGCGTATAAACCGTGATAGGTCAGTTGAATCTCTAAAACCAGCCCAAAAGTCTTTGCCCAGTTCGCAAACTGTGTTAACTTAGCTGCATGTTTTTCTCTGAAAGGGCTTTATTCATGTCAAACCCCAACGATATCCCCTTGGCCAATCCCCTGGCCAGCGATCTCAATGTGCAGGCGCAATTGGTCAGCATGTACCGCGTGCGCGGCGACAAATACCACGCGATTGTGGACTTTGGCTATGCCCCGCCACTGATGCCCGACGAGGCCGAGGATTTGAGTGCCCATCCGGCCCAGGTGCATACCCGGCTGGCGATTCCCTACGAATTGGTCGATCAGCTGATTCAGACCCTGGATCGGACCTCTGAAGCAGCGCTTAAATTCCACGGCCAGGGTGGACGCTGAGGCGATTTGCCGTTTTTGATGGCGCTGGGGAGCTGGCAGTGATGAGCTGGCGCTAATTGTCTAAATAAGCGCCGAGAGCAGAGAGGCCGGTGGCAACCACGCCCAGGCCAATGCTGACAGGGGTTGAGATCAAGGTGCCAGCACCTGTGATCGCGCCTGCGCCATTGACGACGGCAGTGGTGCCATCCACGGTGGCGGCCAGGGCAAAGGCAATTGATGCGCCGACATTGCCGCGTTTGCCTGCTTCGATGCTGTGTTCGACGCCTTTGTAGGCCAGATAACCGGCGGCGGCGGCACCCAGACCGGGAGCGGCCACGGAGGCGATGCGGCCCACGCCATAAGCGGCCCCGTGAGAGATCGCTGCGCCAGCGGCATGTTCAGCCGCACGTACACCTGCATGTTCGGCAGCTCGTACCGCGCCATGTTCCACCGCACGGGTGGCACCGCTTTGGGCAGCACGGGTCGCTGCCCGTGTCGCAGCGCGGTGAGCCAAATGATGCACGCCGTGTTCTGCGGCATGGTGGGCGGCGTTGACACTCACATCGTGGGCCAAAACCCCCGCGACAGTCGGTGGGGCATGGTGATCGGTGTGTTTCTCTGCGTGTTTTTCGCTTGGCTTTTCAGCGGGTTTTGGGGTTTTGGGACTGCTTGCTTTGGGGGTGGGCGCGTCTTCGGGAAAGAGACTGCAAATTTGGGGTTCCGTGGCAGCTTTGGGGGGCAAGCAGACATTGCTGGGAGCGGGTTCGCAGCTTTGGCTCTCAGGAGAACAGGCGGGGGTGGCATTGGGTTTGGGGGTGGGCACAGTCTGGGTGCTGTTCTGGGGAATCGGGGTATACGGAAGGGGGGAAGTGCCAATTTTCGCCATGGGAATCATCTGCCTTTGAGTGAATTAATCTTCAATGGATCAGTTATAACCCGTTTTGGATCCAAACTTAACTGGATTTAACAGAAGTTTTACACAATTCCCGGTTGTCTTTGCCAAAGTTCCCGATAGAGCTGTTCCACTTCCTGGCAATATTCAGCCCCTTGGCAGAGTATCGAGCCCGCCAGACGCGGACGCAGGGCCTGACGCCAGAAGGCCAGGCCCCCACGATCTTGGGCCCATTGCAGCCCGATTTGCAGATAGGCTTCGCGGTTGGGGGCCAGCCATTGCTCCAGGCCCAGGGGGTTTAAAATGCTGTCGCCGGCGCGGGTGCCACCGCTCAAACACAACACAGGCACACCCATCCAGAGGGCCTCGCAAGTGCTCACCCCGCCTTGGTAGGGAAAGGGATCCAGCGCCAGATCGATCTGGTTGTAAAAATGCAGGTGTTCCCAGAGTGAGCTGTGACCCCAAAAGCCGACTTTTTCCACAGGAATTCCACAGCTCTGCAAGCGCTGCTTTAAAAGCGTTTGCACGTGGGGTTGTTCCAATCCACTGAATTTGAGCAAAAGTCGGCTCTCGGGCAAGGCCTGTAATAATTGGCCCCAGGTTTCGAGACAGGCCCGGCTCAATTTAAACGGGTTATTGCCACAGCCCAGCGTTACTTCTTTCTGGCTTAAACAGGGGGGGGCCGTCAGTTCGGCCTTGTGGTGTAAGGCCGTGGGAAACCAGTGAAAGACCTGAGACAGATAGAGCAGGGGTTCGCTGTTCCAGCCTGGGTTTTCAGGCGGGCTCAGATTTAGATCCGTGACCCGGCCCTGCAGGCAAGAGAGCCCTGTGCTGGCCCCAAAGCCGAAGCCCGTCAATTGAATCGGCACCACTTGGCGGGCCAAGACCCCCAAGCGGTGGCCACCGGTGATCCCAGACAGATCCACCAGAATATCCAAGTCTTGGGCGTGAATATATTCAGCCAGGGCGCTTTCACTCAGGGCTTCAACGGGGTGCCAGCGATCGGCCTGATCGCGAAACCAGTTGCTGGCACTGCTTTTGTTGTCATTGCCTTCAGGGTTCCGGAGTGGGCGGGTTGAAAAGAGATGCAATTCAAAGCGCTGGCGATCGGCGTATTCAAACAGCGCGCTGTAGGTATTGGTGGCCGAGTGTTGACCAAAATCCCCCGAGAGATAACCCACACGCAGCCGCCGCTTTTGTGTCCCTGTCGAATTTGCTGAGTGCTTGCTTGCGTCTTGGCTGGATGGAACAGAGCTGTGCGCTGGGTTAACTGGGTCCGCTGGGTAAAGCGGCCGCATAAAACGGGTTTCCCAGCTTTGGTAGATCCTGGCTTGGCGCAGGGGATCATCACTCACTGCCAATAAATAAAAGCGCAGCAATTGCCAGAGTTCTTGCGGGCAATCAGGCAGGGCACAAGCTGCCTCTAACCAGGCGACCGCTTCGTCGGGCTGGCCGGTATCGAGCAAAATCTGGCAGGCATTTTGACAGGCTTCCCAGCGGCCGGGTTGGATTTGCCAGGCCTGGCGATAATGGGCCAGGGCTTCGTCCCAGCGCTGGCTGTCGTGCAAAAGCAAACCCAGTTGAAAGTGGCTTTCGCTGCTGGGGGGAGAGATCTGCAGGGCTTGCCGGAAATGGCTTTCTGCTTTGGCCCATTGGTTCTGCAAAAAATAACAGAGCCCGAGATTGTGGGCCGCGCCTTGGGCAAAGCGGGGCTCGTGCCCGTGGGTCTTGAGCAGGGTTTGAAAAAACAGCTCTGCGGCTTGCCATTGGCTGGCTTGGGCCAGTTTCAGTCCCCATGCCATTTGCAACTCGGGCAGGGCGTTTAAACTTTGGCAACAGGCCTCCCATTGCCCGGTCTCAAAATAGTGGCGGGCCTGTGCCAATGCTGATGGTATCTCATTCATGGTCGTTTTTCTTTGAGCATACCATTTTCGCTCTGCTGTGTTGGGCACTTTTTTATGCTAGTATGTGGCACAGATGCAGATCTGTTACAAAAAATGAGGCAATTAATATCTTATGACAGAACCCGGTTTTACCCAATTTCCCGATCTGGCCAGTGAACAAGTCGGCGGCGTGGCACTCTTTGCCAACGACGAATTTTTTGCCGAAAAAGAAAACCTGCTCAAACCCGGTCGGGGCGTGTTTATTCATGATAAATACACCGATCGCGGCAAGTGGATGGACGGCTGGGAAACCCGCCGCAGCCGGGTGCCCGGTTATGATTGGTGTCTGCTCAAATTGGGGATTCCCGGTATCATTCACGGCTTTGACGTGGATACCAACTTTTTCTTGGGCAATTACCCCGAACATTGCTCAATCGACGCCTGCGCCCTCGAAGGCGATCCCAGCGTGGACGAATTGCAAGCTGCCAAATGGGTTGAACTTGTGCCCAAGTCCCGCTTGCAGGGCGGCAGCCGCAATTTCTTTGCCTCTGAAAGCCGCGAACGCTGGACACATCTGCGCTTAAATATCTATCCCGATGGCGGCGTGGCCCGCTTTCGCGTGCATGGCGAAGCCGCTCCCGATTGGAGCCAATTTGGCGACGATGCCCTGATCGATCTGGCGGGCATCCAAAACGGCGGCCAGGTCTTGATCTGCAACGATATGTTTTTCAGCCCCAAAGACAATTTAATTCTGCCCCGCCGTGCGGCCCATATGGGCGAAGGCTGGGAAACCCGCCGCCGCCGCGAGCCCGGCAATGACTGGCTGATCCTGCGTTTGGGTGCGCCCGGCTATCTGCGTGAGATCGAAATCGACACGGCCCATTTTAAGGGCAATTATGCCGATGTCTGCTCGATCGACGGCTGTCTGATCGAAGAGCCCGTGCCTGTGGATTTTCTCACCAGCCGCAGCTTGCAATGGACCGAAATTCTGCCTGCGCAAAAATTGCAGGCCGACCATATTCACACCTTCTCTGATTTAAAAGCGGGCAACCAGCTGTTTAACCACCTGCGTCTGAATATCTTCCCCGATGGCGGTATCAGCCGCCTGCGCGTCAGAGGCCAGATCAGCCGGCTTTCGCGTTTTAATCACCGGCCCCTGCCGCTGCTGCGCGCCGATCTGACCCGCTGCTGTGGTTCCAGCGAATGGGTCGATCTCATGTTGCAACAGGCCCCGTTTGAATCTGTTGAGCAGGTCTACCGCTTGGCGGAGCAGGTCGCAGACAGTCTGACTGCCGAAGACTGGCTCGAAGCGTTTACCCACCATCCCCAAATTGGCGATGTGGCGTCATTGCGGCAAAAATTTGCCCAGACTGCAGATTGGGCCGCCTCTGAACAGGCTGGCAGTGCCGAGGCCTCTGAGGCAACTTTGCAGGCCCTGGCCGAGGGCAATGCGGCCTACCTGAAAAAATTTGGCTTTATCTTTATTGTCTGTGCCACAGGCAAAAGTGCAGAAGACATGTTGGCTTTGTTGCAGGCGCGTTTGCCCAACGATCCCGACAAAGAGCTGGGCATTGCTGCGGGTGAACAGCGCAAAATTACCCATCTGAGACTGGAGAAATTATTGGCATGAGCACCCTTTCCACCCATGTTTTGGATACCTCCACAGGCCGTCCCGCAGGGGGATTGACCCTGATGCTGGAAAAACAGAGCCAGCCCGAAGCCTGGAAGGCCTATTGCCAGGCCCGGATCAAAGGCGAAGCAGCCGAAAAACCCAGCTGGACCCGCCTGGCCCAAGGCGTGACCAATGCCGATGGCCGCTGTCCTGAACTGTTTCCGGCGGGCAGCAAATTAGAGCCCGGCATTTACCGCATGGATTTTGACACCGCCAGTTATTTTGAAGCCCAGGGTGTACAGGGCTTTTACCCGATTGCCCAGATTGTCTTCGAAATTCAGGCCACAGACGAACATTACCATGTGCCACTTTTGCTCAGCCCCTTTGGCTTTTCGACCTACCGGGGCAGTTAGGCCATGGCAAGTTATCCGATTATCGACGCCCACACCCATATCGAAGGGCTGCCGGGCTGCGATTGGCAAGATCCTCCCGAGCTGATTTTGCGTTTGATGGACGAAGCCGGAATTGCGCGGGCCGTGGTCATGACCTATTGTGACGCGCCGCTGCAACACGAGAGCTATGACCCGCTGACTTATGTGCGTGAGGCCTGTGCCCGTTATCCCGAGCGCCTGATTGGATTTGCCCGTTTGGATCCCGGTGCGCCTGAGTCGGTTGCGCTTTTGGAGCAGGCGATCACTGAATGGGGCTTTCAGGGGCTCAAATTGCATCCCTTTGGCTACCGCCAGCAGCCCGACAGCCCAGATACGCTGAAGCTCTTGCGCAAGGCGGCTGAACTCGGTGTACCCACGCTCTTTCACTGTGGCGACGAAGAGTATACCCTGCCGCTGCAAATTGAGCGGGTGGCCAAGGCCTGTCCCGAGGCCACTATCATCATGGGGCATATGGGCGGCTATTTTCATGTCGCGGATGCCATTCAGGTCGCTCTGCGCTGCCCGAATATTTACCTCGAAACCTCGGCTACACCGCATCCTGAGCGGATCCGTGAGGCTGTCGATCTGTTGGGGGCCGAGCGCGTAATCTTTGCCAGTGACGGCCCCGGCTGCGACCCGTCGATTGAACTCGAAAAGGTCCGTATCTTGGGTTTCTCCGAGGCACAATTAAAGCTGATCTTGTCTGAGAATATCCTGCGGCTAATGCCCGAAGGACGCAAAGAAGGCCCGAATAAAGGACTTACACAATGAGCATTCTGGATTTTCATGTCCATCTCGGCAGCTCGATCTTTGGCTATGGCCAAACGACAGAGGCCCTCATCACCCGCATGGACCAATTGGGCATTTCCCAGGCAGTGGCGATTGCTGTCCAGCCCCGTGAATACCACCTCGAACCCGAAAATGATGCTGTGGCGATGGCGATTCAGCAGCACCCCAGCCGTTTGATTGGCTTTGCCCGTGTAGATCCGCGCCTCGGTGAAGAAGCCGAGATGGAATTGGAGCGCTGTGTGCGCCATTTGGGCTTTAAAGGTCTGTTTTTGCACCCCTGGGAAGAGACCTGCCCGATCAACAGCCAAGCGGTCAAAGACCTGATGCCCGTGGTGCGCCGTTTAAAAATCCCGGTCATGCTGGCAGGTGGCCATGTGCGGGTGTCGATGGCCTCTCAAATTGCGGATCTGGCCTCAGCCTTTCCTGAGATTGTCTTTATTGCCACCAGTGGCGGGCAGATCAATATTTCTGGCGTGGCCCTGGGCGAAGCGACCCAGATGCTCAAAGAAAATCCCAATGTCTATCTCGAAACCTCGGGCATTTACCGCGAGGATTTTATCGAAGATCTGGTGCCGCTGATTGGGGTTGAGCGTCTGATTTTTGGCAGCAACAGCCCCGAATACAGCCAGGCTTTTGAGCTTCTGCGCCCGCAAAAGGCCCATCTCTCGGAGACTGAGCGCAGTGCAATTTTGGGAGAAAATGCCCGCCGCTTGCTGAAGCTCGCCTAAAACCAACTTATCTATCACCTTGTCAGTCTCTGACGCTCTTCTTTATGATTCAGGTAGCCTGGAAAAACCAGCCAGATTGCTGACAAGTTGTTTTTATTAAGAGGGAGAGTGTCTGTTGTGGATGTGCTCAGAGTTGATTATACAGCCCCCGATGCGGCTGAAGAATTTGCCCGTTCATTGAGAGAAACAGGGTTTGGGGTGCTCTATAACCATCCCATCAATCAATTGTTGATTGATGAAGTCTACGAGGAGTGGAAAGATTTTTTTGCCTCCGAGAACAAATTTAATTATCTCTTTAACCGCGAAACCCAAGATGGCTATTTCCCGCCCTCGGTCTCCGAGCGGGCTGTGGGTTTTGCCAAAAAAGATCTCAAAGAGTTTTTCCAATATTATACCTGGGGCCGTTTTCCCAGCGAACTCAGCGATGCCACCAAAAAATTACAGCGGCAATTGGCTGCTCTGGCACAGCAACTCTTGATTTGGATCGAAGCTCAATTGCCGACCGAAATTCGCTCCGAACTCTCGATGCCCCTGAGTGAAATGATCTCCAGCAGTGAACAGACCCAATTGCGGATTTTGCATTATCCCCCGCTGGAGGGCCAAGAGCCGCGCGGTGCTGTGCGGGCGGCGGCCCATGGCGATATTAACCTGCTTACTGTCTTGGTGGGTGCGACCACCAATGGCCTGCAGGTCCAAGACGCCGAGGGTCTCTGGCACGATGTGCCCTGTGATCGCGACAGCATTGCTGTGAATATTGGCGATATGCTCGAAATGGCCACCCAGGGTCACTTTAAGTCGACTCTGCACCGCGTGATCAATCCCGAAAATGCCGAAAATACCTCACGGCTCTCCATGCCTCTGTTTTTACACCCCCGGCCCGAGGTCTTTTTGACCAATACCTGCCGGGCCGGTGATTTCTTGCGGCAGCGTCTGCTGGCCATTGGTGTGCTTTAAGGCTTGTCCCATGTTATCCTATTTTTCTGTTGAATATCGGGCTTCGCTCTTCAGCATGAAAAATTGGAGTTTTAAAAGGGGAATGCATGTCAATTCGGGGCTTGTCTGTTTGGGCGTTGTGTCTCTGGCTGCTTAGCTTCGTCTCCCTGACGGCCTGTAGTTCCCAATCCTCTCCCGGTGGTTTGCAAGTACCTGGTGCCCAAAAGGCTTTTGTGGCTCTTTATCTTGTTGGCAGTACGCTTGAGGATGATGCCCATCCTGCCAATGGGGTTGTTGACGAAATCGAGCATAAACGCGCCAATACATCGGGTTATGCGACCCAAGATCTCAAGGAAATATTGGAGGGGTTTAACCCTTTAAATGGGGCTGAAATGCTCGTTGCTTTTGGGGGCGCACGCCAACAGCGCTGGCAAGGTATCCGCTACGCCGATTACAAATGCCTTCAGCAAGACGCCAAAGATGATATTTTTGGCAATGCCGATTGTTATCTTTTCGAAGACCGCAATGTCTCCATGTCGGATCAGGCCACTTTGAGTCAATTTTTGAGCAAAGCCCGGCTTATGTCCGAGGGCTTCGACAAACGTTACCTCATTTTGTGGAATCATGGCGCAGGTTTTTTGGGCTATGGGCAGGACAGCCATCTTGATAAAGGGTTGTTGACTTTGCCTCAAATGGCCAAGGCCTTAGAGACATCCAAGTACAATACAGACCTGATTGGCTTTGATGCCTGTCTGATGGGGGCTGCAGAAACCTTGCGTGCCCTGCAGCCCTATGCCCGTTATCTTGTGGCTTCCGAAACCTTGGAGCCCGCCCATGGCTGGGATTATACCCGTGTCATGCGCTCATTTTCGGAGCAGGGGGGCCGCCTGTCTGCAGAAGCTTTTGGCCGCTTGATTGTAGACAGTTATATCAGCAATTTTTCGCATCAGTTCAGTCAGCACAAAGTTCTCAGTCTGTATGATCTGCAGGCTGCTCCAGCCTTTTTTGAGGCCCTCAATGCCTGGAGCCAAGCGGTCTTGACCCTGCCCCAATCAGCACAAATCAATGCCATTGAAGCCAGCCAGACCTTTGGGGTTCAGACCAAAGGAGACAAAATTATTGCCCGTGATCTTCAGGACATGAGTCAACAGCTCAGCATGTCTCAGCCAGGCCTCAAAGCTTTACATGAGCGCTTGCTCAGTGGCCTCAAAAACACAGTGATTTACACCCGCAGTGACGGGACAAAGCCGCGCTCCAATGGTTTGTCGGTGTTTGGTTTTGACAGAGACTTGGAAAGCGCTTACCCGCCCGAAATTGCACCTGTTGATAGCTTCTGGCAGTTGACCAAGACCTATACCAAAGCAGTGCAAAACGACACCACCCGCCCGGCTATCAGCAAAAGTGTGGGTTTTAGTACAGCAGCAGAGAGCGACCCATGCAAACAACTGGAATGTCTGGAAATTCAAGACAATCTGGGGCTGCAAGGTGTTTTTCAGGCCTTTGTCTCTCAGCCCAAGGGTTTTGAAAATGTGACTGGTAGAGGTGCTGTCAGTGTCGTGGTGGGACAGCAACGTTTGAAGCCATTATCTCCAGCCTCAAATACCTATCCCATTCCCGTCTGGGATGGCCGTTGGCTCAAAATCTGTGATGGTGAATGTACACCCGGCAATACGATTTTTCCCGCTGTTTTTGAGACAGAACTGACGCCCGAGAATGGCGAACGCACACTCAGTGCTTCTGGTTATTTAAATGGCCAGGCGGTTCAAATATCCATTCGCTTGAATGCCCAACAAGAGATATTGGCTTTTTGGGCCACCCCTATTCTGCCTGTGACATCAACTGTGCCTGTGTTGTTTTCTCGTCAGCAGATTCAAATCAAAGCAGGTGATACCCTGGCTTTTGATTATAAGGTCTATTTTCATTCTGAAAACCGGGTAGAGTGGTTTCCGGGGATTCCGATCCAGTTTCGTCAGACCCCCCTGCTAAAATGGGGGATCTTGGAAGGAACGCTCTCTAAAGCTGTTGTGGCCGTGGATGCTGCGGGGAACTTTGAGATCAAACAGACTCAAAAAATTGGGGAATAGGTCGCAATGAAGGTTTTAAAAACAGGTTTATTTGGCTTTTTTTTAATGGTATCGATGCCTGCTCTTGCCAGCAGCCCGCCTGCGGAGCTGCCAGAAGATGTCTATCTCAAAACCCCGACGCAAAGCTTTAACAGCCGTTTTTATTATTTTGTCGAAAAGGGCAAAATCTGGTTTAAAGCCAATCGTCAGACCACCCAGAAAAATGAACCTTGGCAGTTGATGGGCTGTGAGGGCTTGCCCTGTCAGCCGGACAACCCTGCTTTTGAAGTCCCACAATCGATTGTGCAAATTTCAGCTGATGGAGATGAGTTGACTGCGATTGATGGCCGGGGCTATTTTTATGCCCGTACCAGCAAAGGCCCTGGCTTGTTTTCCAAAGATGAATGGATCATGCACCATGGTTTTCCCAAAGATACCTTGCGTCTTGATCCGCCGCTTGATGCCAAAAGAGCGATGGCGATGGGGCGTCGGCACAGTGATGTCTTGTGGCATGAAGATCCCGATCAGAACGTACACCACTTTGGTACCATGGGTACTTCGACGATCTATCTCTTAGGCCCCAGGGGGCATGAAATTTATTACACAGACAATGGCCTGCCCACCGATTTCAGCAATCAGATCTGCGGGCCAGAGCGGGGAACCTTTGTGGCTGAAAATCTCCAAGTGAGTGCAGGCACACTGTTTGTCATCAATCGCTCTGGCGAGATGTATACCCATATGAACGACTTTGATCTCAATGGGGGCACCTCTATGTTTATCGATTATACTTATGTGCCGCAGGCCTACCGTCCCAATGAGAAAGGGGATGATTTTCAGACCCATCTCACCCCTTGGCGTTTGCCGCTTGAAGATTGGCAAAAACAACCCACCGTGCCTTTAAGTGGCAAAGCCCGGCTTTCAACTTTGATCACCATCTTGCAAACCGGCCAAGGCAATGCCGCTCGTGAGTTGAGAGTGGGGGGGCTCAATTCAGACGGTGAAACGGGCTATTGGCATAAGGGGCTGACTGAAAAACAATGGCGGTTTTCCCCTGCCCGTTTGGAAATTGGCGCCCATCACTGGGCTGAGCCTGAAAAAATTTCGCCACGGGTCACCTCTGCTGATATTGTCTATCAGGGCAATGGCGTCATCAACAATTCCAAAGAACGTGTTGAATTGGAATTGCTCGACTTTAATTTGTTCTGTTCTCCTGCGACACTCAGACTCAAATACAAACAAAAAACCTTCGAACTCAAATTGCATACGATTGATGCCTGGATCAACGTACACCGTAAATTGCCGGGTCTGGACGGCACCCCCAAACTGCTTCTGGGCACACTGGATATCCCCGAAAATGTGCGACAGGATTTACCTGAGCCCTATCGCAGCCTGCACCATGAGACCTTTCATTTTCAGATTGCTGCAACCACAGATTTTGTCTATCTGTTTAGCCGAAACGGTGAAATTGGTTTGTTGGGCCGTAAAAGTGATATTCCCAACTCGTTAAAGTCGGTTGATTATAATCGCGAAATTCCCCTGGGAACCTTTGCTGCCGCTTATTTCCGCGACAATCACGAACATTATATTCGCCTTGAAGATCCGTCTCTGCTCATTTGGGATCTGGATCGCTTAAGCGCAGCGGATTTGCCCAGACTGGAAACCCTGATTGAAAAGAACCGGATTCGTTTGCGCGAGTATAACCATGGGTTGGAACTGATCATGCAGTCCGAACAGGCGGCTTGGCTAGAAACCATGGTAACAGGTTTGCTGCGCGATTTTTATATGTTGGTGGGTGCCCCTTATTGGTTGCCTTACGCCCATGCTGTTGCTACCACTGCTCCTGAGATCACCTGGTCTTATTATGCGATCAACGACAGTTTGAATCAGTGGCATAAAATTCGCTACCGCAAAATGATCATTCAGATCAGCCATCGCCTTGAGCGCTATGAGCAACGCAAAAAGGAATTGCTCGCCTCTCAATAGGTCCAGGGCGAAAACAGCCAAGCGGAAAAAAGGCTCAAAGGCAAATAAAGACCTGTAATGGTATTCTTTAGCAGGGCTATTTTGCTCTTGAGAACGATCAAGGGACACAGGGCCAAAACGATCAGCAGAGCGTCTTCAAGGGAAAATACACGCCAATGCCAGAAATACCAGTCGGCCAGCCCCGCCAGGATAAAAAACAGCGTCAGAAAGATCAAGGCCCAACGTCCATCGTGCTCAAAGGCCTCGGTTAAATGTTCATCTGTTTCCAGCTCAGCATGAGGCAAGATCAGGGCTGCGGCGAGAAACAGCAGCATCGGCAGGCTCAGCAGAAATAAAAAGTGGCCCAGACTCCAGACCTTGACCAAGCTCGGCAGTTCCATAATGCCCCACCAGAACTGAATTTGCCAGATAAAAATGCAAACGGCCCAGACCAGTGGCTGCCAGTCGAGATGGGCGCGCCCACGGGACTTAAACATGGCCACCAAAGAAGACAGCAGACGGGTGACTCCCAGCCCCAGAATCATCGACAGGGCGATTGACATAAATTGAAAGGTGTTCATGGATTTAAGGGGCCTGAACACATTTCATTTCAGGAGTCTCAAATCCCCAGGTGATCAGGGCTTTATTCTGTTCTTTTAGGAAGCTTTCATTGCGTCCTTGGTATTTATTCCCTTTGTGATTGGGCTGTAAAAACATGATCGAAACACTGTCTCCTCTTTCCGCGATCAGGCTGGGGGGATCTGTGTTGAAAAATGTGACAATCACTTCATTTGCAGCATTTCCGTCACAGGCATACCTGATCGGGCCCGTGCCCGGAAGTAGGCGGTATTTTGCCTGTAATTCGGCAATCCGCAATTGATAGTTTTTAGACACACAGGATTTTTGATTGGCTTCTTTCCAGCAATCATTTCGCCCTTTTATCCAACCAATTTGCTCTGTGCGCAATTGGGGCTGAAACGAGGGTTCTGTTTTTTTGAGGGCAGCCCCAAAGACACTGGCCATTTGCCGATCAAGCAATGAAAGTGCGCGATCTTTACAGATCAAAGCCTCAATACTTCCTTTTGCCACTTTGGAACAGTTAAAAGAAGGCGCAGTCGTAGTCGTGTTTTGGGGCGAGGTGGCCCCCACTAACAGCGCTGTCAGGCTGCAGAATCCAAATGCTTGGAGCAACAAAATACGGGAGAATCCCTTTCTGCTCTTGTGTCTGTCTTGTTCCTGTTTTGCTGTTAACATCTCATTTATCCTTAGATAAGATTGGCTCAAAAAGTTCACCTCTCAGTATAGCCATTGACCCGACTCAAAACAAAAGAAAGTGCTAAGCAGTGTTATACTGTCTCAAAAAAAGGGATATATTCATGCCACTCAAACCATTTGTCGCCAGCCTGATGCTCCTTGGTCTATTGAGTGCCCCGGCCTTCAGTGCGACTCAAACCTTTGAGCACAGTGAAATGATTCAAACCAGCAGATTTCAGCAGCCTGAAGAAGTCAGTATGTTGGCCAATCTGCGTAGCCGTCGGCTGACTCAGGAGCAAGCGGGTGAATATCTTTTGTCCTTGTCTGAAATCAGATCGCATTTTAACCGTCCTCAGGCCATTGCTTTGTCTATGGCACTTTATCAACTGGAAAGTTTTTCTCTCAATCAGGGGCAAGAAATTAAAGTCAAACTCTTTGTTGATACAGATATCATTCCCGAGGACTTGGGTGAGTTTCAGGAAAAAAACCTGATGATGATTGAATCAATTCAAAACTACAATCTTCATCTCGCTCAAATGGAACAGCAAATTGCAGCTTATTTGCTTGAATTGTCACAAGCTGGCAGTGAAAGCCAAGCCCAATTTTTTCGTGACAGCAAAGGCAACAAACTGAAAAAACAGTATCAAAGTAATCAATTGCTGATGAACGGCAATGCTTTGTCTGTGCGCAATCGCTGGAAAGAGGCGACCAGTATTCTGACCCAGGCGATTGAATTGGATCCTGAGTATTATATGGGCTATTTGATGCGTTCGATTGCCTACCTCAAAGAAAACCAATTTGATCTCGCTTTGAAAGATCTCAATCAGGCAATTGCGCTGCGTCCAGAGCTTGAAAGCCTCTATTTTATGCGTGGTCTGGTTTATGCGGCTCAAAATGTCTTGCTCAATCAAGGGCTTGCGGATCTCAACAAAGCCATAGCCATTAATCCACAGCACAGCCAGAGTTATTATCTGCGTGGGTATATTTACCAGCGCTTGGGACAGTGTTCAGAAGCCAAACTGGATTTTATCAAGGCCTGTGAATTGGGTTTTAAACGCGCTTGTAGTCAGGATTGTAATCCAAAGTTTCTCGAAAATCCAAAGTTTCTCGAAAAAGAGAGATACCAAAAATAGCGGCTGGGTGAGGAGCGGATGGGACAGTTAAGGTGTGGGCTGCAGGGGCAAACTCAGACACATTTCCAGTCCCCCTTGTCCATCTTGCGGCAGGCGGGCAAGTAGCTCTCCGCCATGGGCACGGGCCATGCGGCGGGCGATCGCCAGTCCCAGGCCTGTGCCACCCGTGCGCCGGGAGCGGGAACTGTCTGGGCGATAAAAAGGCTCAAAGATTTTTTCGAGATCAGCGGTGGCAATGCCCGGTCCCCGATCTCGCACAATAAAGTGTGCCATGTTTGGGGTTTGCTCCACCTTGAGATTGACTTGGCTGTTTTCAGGCACATATTTGGCCAGATTGGAGAGCAGATTGTTAAAGACCTGGCCCAGGCGTTCCCGATCCACAGACACCATCACAGCTTGTTCGGGCATCTCCGGCAGGATTTCCAAATGCCTGTTTTCCAAAAGGGTTTCGTGGCGCTCCAAGCTTTCAAAGATCAAATAGCGCAAATCCTGTTCCGTTTTTTTGAGCGGCAATTGATCCAATTCCAAACGCGAAATATCCAGCAGATCCTGAATAATGTGGTCCAGGTCTTCGGTTTCGGCAATGCCTTTTTCAACCAAACTGGCCTGGGCGGGGGCCTCTTTGCCCAGGATTTCCAATAAGATGCGCAGGCGTGTCAATGGCGAACGCAATTCGTGGGAGACATCGGCAATCAGGCGTTGTTTTTGGGCAATCATCTCTTGGATTTGTTGGCTCATAAAATTAAAAGCCTCGGTTAAGGGTTTAAATTCGGGGGATTTCCCCTCCAGCTTTTGCGAAAAATCGCCCTGGGCCAGACGCTGGATCGCTGTTTGCAGCTCTTGGTAGGGTTTGAGCAAAAAGGCGGTGAGCGGCAATAAAAGCAGCGCCAAAAATACCAGCACCAAAAACACGGCCAAGAGCGGTCCCCGTGCAGGCCGTGACAATTGGCTGAGCCGGGGTTGCAGCCAGAGATAGCGGCTTTTGATTCCCCCTCCATTGCGGGAAGTGGGGGGCGCGAGCCAAATCTGGGGGGAGCCGGGAAAGTCCCAAGAGATGACATAAGCGTCTGTCTGAAGTTTTCTTTGCTCGCGCAGGGTGAGATGTGGGGGCTTGGGTCGGGTGCTGTGGACCAATTGCCCTTTTTCCCAGAGGGCGATCTGCCAACCCAAATCTTGGCCCAGTTCTTCCATTCGGTTGACCAGTTCGGAAGGATTTCTGCGCTGGGTTTTGTTGAGCTCGCGCTGAATAAACATCACTTGGCTGCGCAAGACATTGCGCACCAGCCCTTCCTGGTGGGAACTGAAAATCATGCCGGTCACAAGCCCCGTCAGAGCCAAGGTCACGATCAGGACCATCAGGGTGTACAAATAGAGTTTGCGGTAGAGGGCTTTCATATTTATTTTTGCTTAATTTTAAGGTGCCGCTGGAAAAATATAGCCAATGCCCCAGACGGTCTTAATCATCTCAGGCTTTTTGGAGGTGTCGCCGAGTTTTTGGCGCAGTTTGCTGATATGCATGTCAATGCTGCGATCCAGGCTCTCCCAATCGTAGCCGCGCAATTTTTGAATCAAGTGGTCGCGGCTTTGCACAATCCCCCTGTTTTCCAATAAACACCTCAGCAGATCAAATTCAGTGGGGGTGAGATCCAGTTTTTCGCCTTTGTGGGTGGCGATATGCCCATCAAGATCCACGATCAGGTCGTGTTTGTCAGAACGCAATTGGTTGCGCTCGGGGCCTGGGGCTTCACTGCGTTCAATTCGGCGCAAAATACTTTTGATCCGGGCTTCGAGTTCACGGGGGTTAAAGGGTTTCGACATATAGTCATCGGCCCCAAGTTCCAAGCCCAAGATGGTACTTAGATCATCCCCTCGGGCCGTCAGCATCAGCACCGGCAAGTGGGGGTGTGAGTGGCGAATACGGCGACAGACTTCAAATCCGTCCATCTCGGGCAGCATCAGATCCAAAATCACCAGATCCACTGGATTTTGCGCCAGCCAAGCCAGTCCTGCGGAAGGGGTCTCTGAGGCGCTGAGATTGAGCAGGCCATCGGCAAAATAGGTTTGCAGCAGCGCATGCAGGCTGGTATCGTCATCAATCAGATGAATCTGGGGCATGGTTTTGTTACACTGACTTTGTTTGATTCTTTCTTTTGAGTATACTATTTTGCTAGAAACGCTGTGGGGGCTTCTGCCCTTTCTTTTGACGGGTGCCTTGGCAGGACTGCTTTCGGGGTTGCTGGGTATTGGTGGAGGCCTGATTTTGGTGCCCTTGCTCACACTGAGTGGTGTGTCGCTGCACCAAGCTGTGGGCATGAGTTTGTTGTATATCCTGATCACGGGGACTTCGGGGGCCTATCAACATTTCCGCCTGCGCAACATCCGATTTAAAACCGCTTTGGCGCTTGCTGCTACGGGCTGTTTGGCTTCTTGGGTAGGCAGTTTTATTTCCCACTATTTGCCATCAGCCTGGTTGGCTTGGCTTTTTGTCGGCTTAATACTGGCGGTCTGTACGCTGTTTATTGTTCGCTTAAATCGCCCCATTGTTCAAGCCACCACTGCGGCCCAGCCCAGGGAGAAACTGGGCATCCCCTTTTTGATTGGCGGGCTTGCGGGTTTGCTCTCGGGTATTTTTGGTGTGGGTGGCGGGTTTGTCATGACCCCACTTTTAAGCAGTTTTTTGCCCTTTTCGATCGAAGAAAGTATTGGCACCAGCTTGGCTGCCGTGGTCTTGATTGCTGCGGCAGGGGCTTTGTCCCATCTCTGGATGGGGGATTTGGCGGTGGCTTTCCAGCGTTGGCCCTGGGCCATGGGCGGGATGGGCCTCGCGGGTGCCTTGGCCGCTCCCTGGGGTGCGCATTTGACGGCTGTTTTGCCCCGCATTTATTTGCAAAGGGCTCTTTTGGGCTTGATGGGAGCTGTGGGGATCTATATGTTTTTCTTTGGTTTTCGGGTTGGCTAGTTCGCAAACACACTAATGGGGCAAAATTTCGTAAACCTGCCAATCACCGGAGACCCAAAATTGGGGGTAGAGTGTGGTCAAACAGGTTTTTTTGATTTTAAAATAATCTTTTTCTTGCTGGCTCCAATAGAAACCCACAGCGTGTGGGTAACGTTTTTTCATGAGCGTCTTGACCGCTTTGCAATCTTGAGAGGAATACATGAACTTAAGATCTGCAAGCCGTCCATCTGGATGAATGCCATAAGATGCGACCACACTGGGATTGCCCATGAGTGAGCTGTGCCCTGTATAGATCCAGGGGTGGTAATAAACGGGCGCATGTAAAAATACACTATTGGCAGGAAAGCTTTTTCTGATTTTATTGGCAAGATAGATATCATCTTCGCTGAGCAGGGTGAAGATATTTCTGCGTGTCAGGAGCAATTTGCCCACGTCGAGTGTTCCCGCGCCGAGCAATAAAAACAAACACAGGCCTGTGAGCAAGCGATAACGCTGCCAAAGTTGTGCCAAAACCAGACTTGCCAAGGGAATGCAGAAGACATACCAGAGCACAAACAACTTCATATTGTCGCCCATATGGGGAGCGAAGAGAAATAGGTTTGCAAGAATGAATAAATATTGTGAACTTGAGGTCCATTTTTTTAATTTTTCAGGAGTTGAGTCATTTATTTGGCCTATTATCAGTAAAAACAACAGTATGCCTGCATTGCTGAGCCAAAAAATACCGACAGAGGTATTACTGCTCCAGCCATGCCAGCCCCCCAGCCAGTGACCCAGATAAGATTTATGGCCCTGCATGCCTTTGAGCATCCAGATAATCAGGGGGCCACCACTGATCGTTGCCGCTCCAAAATAGTAACGCCATTTTTTGTCTCTGTTGAACCCAATCCATATAGGCAAAACCACACCCAGGGCGATCAGACTGTGGGTGTGGAGTAAGGGTAGACTCCCTGTCAGTAAACCAGCCAAAACCCAGATAGAGGTCTGGGTTTTCTTGTTTTGGGTTGCCATGTTTAGCAAAATGAGGATCAATAATACCACTGGTAATCCCAGTAAAAATGAGCGCTGGGGCAGCAGAAAATACTGAATAAGATTAAACCACTGTAGGCCCAAATCGGGTAGATCCGTATAATAATGAGGAGATTGAATGCCTTTGGGTGAGATGTTGAGTATCAGCTCACAGGCAAAGTAGAGTGCTCCAATACCTCCATTTAAAAGCAGCAATGGGATGGCCCATTGGGCAGCGTGATCTGATTGTGTCAATCTGCGGGTCAAGGCCTGTAAAAGCAGCAGTAGACACGCGCAGAGCAATAAACTGGGTACGGTCAAAGCCCAATAAAGAGGCCAACCCAATAAAATCAGGGTGGCGCTGAAGAGATTGATCGCAAAAGGATAAATCAAGGGGTAACCCGCAATAAATGGATTCTCTGGCGGGAATAGCGATCCGTTGACAAAGTGCTGAATCATGGTGATGTGTACGGACAAATCGATCCCAACCACAGAGGCAATCCCGTGATTTTCAAATAGGATCATTTTTTGAAAAGCCCAAGTCAATAACCCCAACCAGATTCCGCTAAATATAAGGCTTTTAAGCTCCTGTGGTGAAAGAACGGGCTTTTTGACTTCATCGCCAATGACAGGCCAACAGAGTATAAGTGCGGTACTCAAACTCAAAAAAAGGGCGGTAGCGATGGCGATTAAATTAAGTTGTCTCTGCCATATACAAGTGATGGTCAGCCAAATCAAAGAAAGAACAGTGCCTGTTAAGAAAGCTGCTGGCAATAATTCGATAAATCGGAGTGGAACTTTATAACGATAGAGAATTAATAACCCAGAAATCAGGCAAATCATTAAAAATGACAATGCCAACATCTTTCAGTGCTAAGGAGAAGAGCTGTCGAAGATGGGAATTGGGGTGGGAGCAGGTGCTGTGCTGATCGATTGCTGTTGGACGGCAAATATAATCAGGATTAATAGCCCTGCAATGCCCATTAAAAGGAAGGGTAAAAAGGGGACTCTCTCTTTTTTTAAGGCTTCGCGGGCCAATTCTTCTGTTGAGAGGGCTTGATAGGGCAGTGTTTTGGGAGCATTGTTTTTATTTTTTTTTGCTTGTTGGGCCCAGCCGCAAGTACTACAGACTGATTTTTTTTCTGCATGGGTTTCAGGGAGAGACCGGTAACAGACAGGGCAGTTTTTCATTGATGCGATCTTTTCTTTGATTTTATCATCAGCAGTAAATACCCGATTAAGGGCTTTTTCATAGCATAAACCAAGTGATTTTTTTTGCATAGAGTCTTGTTCGCGTCACTCTACTTAACCCTTCAACAGGATCGTGTCAGTCTGAGAATGAATCTGAGGGGCGTAGATTCTCTCTTAAAAGGGGTTGCCTAAGTCTTAACAATAGTTAAAGTTTTTATCAACAAAGGCCTGAAACCCTGAACCCGACAGGCTTTTATTTGGCCTGATCGTTGACAAATAGTAAATTTATAAATTAAGATGTTCAAAGGGTCTTTCTATTTTTGGGTGAACTTAATTTCTGTAAAACGCTTAAAAATAGGCACAAAGACGAGGGCTGTAATTCTTTGAGAGGCACAGAGGACTGGGTGAGGTGCAAGTTTGTTCTGTAATCACGGCGTCTGGATTGAGAGAGGGGCTTAGAATATGAATAAAATCGGTCAAGAAAAATCTTTTAGCTCCTGGAAAAGACGTGTTATGAGCAAAGGCTTTACGATCGTCGAAGCCCTGATCGCTTTTGCCATTCTTGTGATTGTGATGAGTGGCGTAACCATGGCCATTACCTCTTCGCTGCGCTTAAATAGACACAATCAAGAGCGCGCCACCTCCCAAGATATCGTGCGTGACGTAATTTCCAAATACGTCAAAAATGCCGATTATGATCAGATTTACCCTTTTGATACAGCCAATGGCGGCGTGAATCCCGCTACTTATTATGGTTCTGGTAATGCGCCTTATTCAATTGTTTTGTACAACGCTGCCAACTCCACATTGATTAACAATTTGTCTACGTATGGTTTGTCTCGCCTTCAGGATGATTTAACCAAAATGAACAAGCCGATTCTGGAAATGTTGGTGAGCCCGATTAAACAGGACAGCACGACCTTTTCTACCACCAAATTCAATCTCTCGGTGCGTTTGCGCTGGGGTTCTAATCCCAGCAACCTGAACCTGTATGAAATGCCTACTGTTGTTAGCTTTGGTGATGTCTCGCGTGCTCCTAGAGAGGTGCTGATCCAGCCTTCTGCAGCTCCGACCACCACTGCAGCAACACCCACGCCAACACCTATGTCAACACCTACGCCAACACCTACGCCAACACCTACGCCAACACCAACGCCAACACCTACGCCAACACCTACGCCACCACCCACGCCAACACCCACGCCAACACCTACGCCAACACCTACGCCAACACCTACGCCAACACCTACGCCAACACCTACGCCTTCGCCTACGGCAACATCCTGCCTGGCCTCCGGTATGGTTTGTACCCATCCTGGCACCTGTTCCACCTGCTGCAGTGGCGGCAACACCAATAATATGGGTACACGCACATGCAATTAAACTATTTTAAGCTGATGCAAGAATGGTTAAATAAGCGGTTCAGCGCTAAAAATGTGGCTCGCCATAAGGGCTTTACTTTGTTGGAGCTTTTAGTCGCAACAGCACTTATGGGGTTGGCTGTTAGTTTGACCATCAATATGCTTTCACAATTTAACAAGGTTAATAACTCTTCTTTTGCCAAAACAACCTTGGAAGAAGAGTTGCGCAATACCCTGAACCGCCTCGAGAAAGAAACTCTCTCTGCGTCGGTTGTGATTGCGGCCCACCCGGATGATGGTACGGTTACGACCACCAAGAACCGCTTGGTTTTGTCAGTGCCTCTTTACAACGAGCAGGGCTTTATCACCTACGGCAACGATGGTAAACCCTTAACCGATACAATCGTCTTGAGCAAAGAAGTCGATGCCTATGGTGCGATCTTGGGCAATCGAGCCAATCCAGCCAAAGAAGAAAAGCTGATGTTTCGCATTACACCTGCTGATGACAGTACCAGAGAGACTGTCGATAGCCAGGCGATAGCCAAGCATTTGATGCCCACCGATGGCAGCGGTAATTATACCTATCCAACCGGTGTCAGTGCTTCATCTGAAGGGGTTTTTCGCTTTTATACCACTGCAGGTACAGAGGTCGATCCGTCCGATACTTCCAATCTCAATGAGGTGGCCATGGTCAAAGTCACACTTTGGGCTGAGAAAATGTACGGCGCGGGTTCGATCACGGCCAAAAAAGTGACAGATATTCGCCTGCGCAATTGGGCGGATCCTTCGACCCCAACGCCAACGCCTTCCGCGACTCCGAGCACGGCTCCCAGTGGCGGGGCCACACCCACGCCTGGACCCACCGCGACAGCCACAGCCACAGCTGCTTGTTTGGCCGCAGGTGCAGTTTGCACCCACCCTGGCACCTGTGACACCTGTTGCAGCGGTACCAATACCAATAATATGGGAACCCGCACCTGTGATCCCTAATTTAAGTTTGAATGTAAGTTGTTTCAATTCAGAGGAGGCCATGAGAAGATTGTGTTAAAGAAAAAAAGAATAAAACCAGAGAGGGGCTACGCGCTGGTCACAGCGATGGTGATGGGCATTGTTGCCATGTCAATTACCGCAGCTGTGATCTTTCGTATCTCAAACTCCTCTTCTCAGATTGTCCAGCGCGAAACCAAAGATGAAGCCTTGGCTTTGGGTGAGTCGGTGATGACCCATGTCATGGATACCATTGCTGAAATCTCTCAAACCAATACCTGTGGAAATGGTGCTCTGACCAGTTCCTGTATGGGCATTCTCAAGACTGCGACCCAGATCTCTCAAGATTTGCACTCCTCTGGCAATGATTGGATTGGTGTCAGTAATCAGGCCGATAGCCAATTGGTGTTTTCACGTCCGCCCTCTCTGCCTTCGGGCAAATATCAACAGTATTTCAGCACTTCTGCTAACAGTACCTTTTTTAATTCATTTGACTCCAATGTAAATCACAGCAGTAATTTCTGGAATACGTTCAAACATATTGATAATCAGCAGATTGGTTCTTCCTTGAATCTGGATCTCGGGGGGGGCAATACCATCTCCAACTTCTCGATCAACAATCTGCACAACAGTGCTTACAGCATTTATCGGGTTAAACGTGTGACCGGCAAAAAAGTGGTTCAGGCCGATGTCTTGATCAGTGTTGTGCCTTTGGCCACGAATATTCTGGGCAAGACTGAAACGGAGTTACACCCAACGACTGATGCGGCTGCGAATTTTATCAATCACCGGGATGTGATGAAAATTCGTACAGTGACCTATGTTCCGGGCATTAACAATCCTAAACAGACCAAGGTGTTGGACATGATTGTCAACCGGCCGGCTATTTCCGAGCCGAATCCTGCCAATGATTATACCTTTGCTCACGCCTTGTTGGCGGGGGGCGATGTCAGCATGGGGAATTGGGATACCTCTGCGGGTCCAACCGCTGCCAGTATTGACACCGCCCAATCGGGGGATGTGCACGTCAATGGCGATATCACCTTTGGGCCCAATGGCGCGGTTCAGGGCAAAGTGACCGCATCTGGAACCGTGGATATCAGTGGCACTATCTTGCCCACAACCGAGTGGGACGGAGTGGATACCACCGATCCCCGCAATGGGATTCCCACCACCAAGTTGAGCAACCGCGAGCAGTCCCGCAGTGGGGCTGATGAGCAGACGATTCCCGACTTTAAGGTCGATAATTTACCTACAGCTGCCTGTCCGGCGGTTTCGAGCAGTGCTGTTGTACGTATGACCAATTGCAAGATTTCCGGTACTTTAAATCTGCCCAATAGCCATTACGAAGTCGAGTTTGAAGGCACGGTTTGGATCACAGGATCGATGATCAACAAGGGTAGCGTACGTTGTGTGGGCAGTGTTCCTTGCCGGATTGTGGTCGATGAAACCGTCGATCATGGCGGCAATGCAGACACCAATTTTAACAGTGAACAAGAATCCCTTTATATTGTTCGCAATACAGGCAGTGCCTCTACTTGTTTGGATATCGGAGGTACCCCTGGTGCCTCTGGCGATCATGGCAATCTCTATTATATTTCCGATCCCAACTGTGACACGACTTTGCGCGGTAACTCCGAGTTCTTCGGCGGGATTATTACCCGAGGTGGGTTTACCGGCTCGGGCAATGCCACAAACCAGGGGATTCAACGCGATAGTGATATGGATGCTTTGAGAATGTACCTCACGCCGCTTCTGAAACCGCTACCCAAACGCCAATTGTATCCGGGGGTTATTTCCTGGAAAGATTTGCGCCAGTAAATTTTGGGTCCCTTGCCATACGCGTCTGGTTTGTGCCAGACGCGTTTTTCCTTTACATCTGTCCATTAATAAATAAGAGAGAAGACCTGTGCCTGAACCCAAACGTCCTGGAGGAAAAACGACCGCTTCTTCCTCCAAAACAATCACTCCCAAAACCGCTCCTAAGCAAGTGAGTGGTAGTACAGGGCGTTTGCCCGAGACTTCACCTTCACTTTTAAAACCCCTTTTGCCTATGTTTGTTGGCCTTCTTCTGTTGGTTCTTGGGCTATTTTGGTTCTTTTCCCAGCGTTCAGGTTCTTTGTTGGGGCAGGTGGTCAGTTTGAGCAATGATCAGGTGATCAGTCAATTTCAAGTTCAACTCGACGATCAACAGATTCAAGCTTCCAATACGGTGACTGGGGGGGTGGTCTTTAGTGGTGTCAAACCCGGCAAACACCGCTTGAATTTTCAAGCTCCTGGTTTTAAACGGTTGCAGCATGAGTTGGAGCTCAAGCCAGGAGAAGAGTATCGCTTCAAAGTCTCACTCAAGCCTCTAGAGGCTGAGGTAGAAAAACCATCGGAACGCAAATTGGTATTGACGCGTCGGCCCAATCAGGTGATCGTTCAGTCTGCGGATTTTCGCGAACAGGGCCGGGTCGGGCTTGCTGGTTGGCCACGGGATCTGGTGGTCTATGAGGGGCTTATATATATTGCAGAATACGACAAAGATCAAATCTCAGAAGTGGATCCCAAAACCTGGCGAGTCAGCCGGAAACTGACTTTGGCACGTAATTCAGGTCCCAAACGCTTGGTTCTTACTGCCAATAATCAGCTTTTGATACTCTGTGAAATCAGCAAAGAGTTGATTCGTGTTGATTTACAGTCCTTTAATGTCACCTCCGAGCGCCTGAGTTTTGCCAAGCCTCCTCTGGATATGGCCCTGGCCAATAACTCACTTTATCTCTTGTTTAGTGGTGAAGTAAAACGCTTGGATGCCGAGGGCAAGTCGATATTACAGGAAATTGCGATTCAGGGGATTTTTGCCACTCAACTCCATTATTCCGAGACCGATCGCCGTTTTTATTTATTAAGCGGGCGAGATCTTTTGCTCATGAGCGAAACCGGGCAATACGAACTGGTGGATTTAGATAAGCAGCCAGCCTCTGTCTTGGGAGCCTTGGGAGGGGGACAGGTCTTCTTGGCACGGGGCAAGAAGCTGTGGCTTTACGATTTGAATACCCGTTCCGTGATCAGTTCAAGTGATATTGAATTGGGGGGAGAGGTGGAATGGATTAACGCCGGACCAGGCTCCCAAATTGTCATTGCTCAAAAAAATCCCAATTTTTTGCTTAAAGGTGATCGGGCTTCTTTGGCGACTATGCAACGTCAGGGGTTAGAGGGAACCCCCGAATTGTTGAAAACAGCGACTTTTTAATGCTTGTTCATTCTTTGTGCAGATTTGATTCGCCAGCTTGTTTTTTCTTTTTCAGAGAGTTGGCTTGAGTCCAAAATCTCAAACAGAGAAGAAACCTGTCTGTTTAGGCTTTGTTTGAGATTGATTGAATTGGGGGTTTGCATTTCAAATGGCAATTGAAACTCCAATAAACCGTTGTCTTCAGTGATCAACTGTCCGGCAGACCCCATTTTTTTGACGTTGTCTGCAGACGCTTGAAACCCAGTCAATAAATCATCTGCAGACAATGGGCTGTTAGATTGAATACGTTTCAGATCTTGGGTGACTGTTTTCCACACCTTTTGGGCCTGGTGCGGATGGTATTTTAGATGGGTGTTTGAGCCCAATAAAATGATTTCAGACTCGAAGATAAACAAGAGGCTTTCCGGGTAAACAGTTTGAAAACTCTTTAATACGGAGGACAGATGAAAAGGTTGCATATGCCGGAGCCCAAGCCATTGCACAAAAATACCACCTGAACGCAAGGCTTTTTTGCCTGCTTGCCAAAAATCGCAGGTAAACAGCCGAGCCGAGCCTGCTCGCCAAGGATGAGAACTCTGCGACACTATCACATCATAGCGTTCTGTGCTGTTTTTTAGAACGGTATAAGCATCTTCAATCTCGAGCTTGACCCGGGGATCTGAAAGTGCTGAGTGGGCCGGCTTTTGAAAAAAAAGTTGAGCTGCTTGAACCACCTCTTTTTCAATTTCAACGACATCGATGGTCTTTAATGGGTGTAATGTGGCTGCTCCCGCAGTGATACCACTGCCAAGGCCAATGATCAACATCTTTTCTGCCTGAGGTAAAAAGAGCAAAGGCAAATGACTTAAGGCCAAGGGAATTACCGAAACCTCGCTGGAGGCATCCGCTTTCCCATCGGTTAGGAGAATATGTGTTTGATCGACTTGAATTACACTCACAGAGGCAGAAAGGCCATCTTTGGCATAACGGGTTTGAAAACGCTCAAATTGGGCTTGAAAATAGGGATTCTTCTTTAATTCCTGTATCAGATGTGGGCTGTGATAAAGCTCCAATAAGTGAAAACGATGTTCTTGGGGGGGCAATTTGATACAAAGCCAACAGCTGGTTACCACCATCAACAGACTGAAGATACGGTGGTGGATCTGAACCGTTTTTCCAAGCCAGAGGGTGAGTAGTCCTGCTCCCAAAAGCAATAGAGCCATTATTGTTAGGGTTGTATAAAAACCCAGCCAGGGCCCCAAAACAAAGCTTGCTAACCAGGAACCAATGACCCCTGCCAGGGTATTTGCAGAATAAATCCCGGCGGAGGCTTTGGCTGGGGAGACTCCGATTCTGGTGCACCAGCTATTGAGAACTGGGAACAAGGCACCCAAGAAGAATACCGGACAAAAGATCATCAAAATGGCGAGACTGGCTTGGCTGATTATATGACTGGGGAAACTATGTGACCCCAAAAATGGTTTGAGAAAGCTGATTAAGTGGCTGTAAAAACTGGGGGAAGGATTTAGCAGCCATTGGCTCAACAAGGTACTTAGGCCTGCTGCACTGAGAACAATGCCTGCCAGAGACGGCAATTTGTCTGAGACCTGTTCGGCTCGCTTGTGTAAAAACAGACTGCCCAAGGCCAATGCGGACAAGTAGGTGGCCAGCATCAGGCTAAATGCATAGGTGGTTGAGCCCAGACTTTGACTCAAAAGACGTGTCCAACTGGTTTCTAAAATCATGGCAGTGCAGCCTGTAAGGGCAGATATTGCTAAGGGCAGGGCAGGCAGAGCCGTTGTTTGGGGGGCAACAGCAACACGCACAGGGTTTACGGGAGCTGTTTTAGATGGTACACAGACAAGTAAGCCTCCCAAAGCTAGATTCAGCCAAGCTGTAAGTTTTAAACTCTGAGCTTGTCCGAGCAAGGGCAAGAGTACAAACCCAGTTAAGAGAATGCCAAAAACGGCACCCAATGTATTTAATCCATATAAAAGACCCGCTGATCCTGATGGCTTTTCGCTGTCTATTTGTCTGGCTAAGGCTGAAACCAGTAACGGCAGTGTTGCACCCATGGCTGTAGTCGGTAGAAACAATAAAAGTCCGGCTGTAAGTGTACGAAAAAGCTGCGTGGTCCAAGGCTGAGCTTGAATCGAATGATTGAGTAAGAGATAGATGGATTCCATGCTGTCAAAGAGCAAAGGACTCAAAAAGGCGAATAAGGCAATTGCGAGTTCGAGTAAACCGTAGGTTCGCAGTGGTTCGTTATTATTCAAGAGATATTTTCCCGCCAGCCAGGCCCCAAGAGCCAAGCCACCCATAAATGAACTCAGGATCGCTGCGGTAGCCAAAGACGTTGACCCCATTAGAGAATGAAGCTTTCTCAACCAGAGAATTTCATAATTCAAAGAGAGCAAACCCGAGCAAAAGAAACAAAACAGTGTGAGAAAGAGAGGCTGGGTTTTGCGACTGTTCATAGCCAAAACTCAAATAATCCGAGGCCCAATCTGTTTGCGCAATTCACGCAGGGCCCGAATCTCATAAAAAGGCAGGGGCACAGCGCCGCCGAGTTCATCGGCCAATTTGAGGATGCCTGCGACCTGTTCCAGTCGCTCAATGCCATTGGCAGCTTCTTCCAGGCTTTCTCCCCAACAGACGGCCCCGTGCCTGGCCAGGATTAAGATTCTGCAATCGGGTAAAAAGGGCAAGAGCTTGCTGCCCATCTCCAGGGTTCCAGGCCGGGCATAAGGCACCACAGGAATACGCCCCGCTGCCAGGATGACCTCTGGCAAGGCCTCGGTCGGCAATTCCTTCATTTCAGGGCGGGCCAGCGTCCAGGCGATCGCTGTGGGGGGGTGGGCATGCACAATGGCTTGGGCTGCGGGGACGGCTTTGTAGATGGCCAAATGCATCAGTCTTTCGCTTGATGGGCGACCGCTGAGTACCGTTCCGTCCAAGCTCAGACGAGCCAGATCCTGTTTTTTAAGGCGTGATTTGTTCACCCCAGAGGGGGTCATGACTATCTCTTGCTCAGAGAGACGGTAGCTGAGGTTTCCGTCTGCAGCAGCCAAGAGTTGGCGCTGGTGTAAATGTCTGCAGATCTCCAGCAGTGTTTCTGACATATCCATGGTGTGATCTTTCTTTCATGGGGAGTGTATTGGGTTTGGTTTTTGAGCTGAGATCGAGGTGATCCAAAAAAAACAAAAAAGATCAGTTCTTTTTTATCGTCGATTTTCTCCATTCTAGCAGGAATTTTGGGGCAGGATCTCCGCAAAAACAGAAAACAATCCCACCTAATTGGGCTCAAAGGCAGGTATGGGCGCTCAAGAAGGCTTGAACCCATTGAGATTATCCTTAGGTTAAGCAGGATCTAAAAATGATCTAAAACGATCTGTTGACACTCTTTTAGGGGATCCGTTATGATGAACTCACGTTGAACAAAGCGCAGCGAAAACAAGCTTCAAACGAAGCCGAAAGTCGCCCAACGCAAGTTCAATCGGCGAAATCCGAAACCCGGATCGCGTCAGTCTTTTCCGGATTAAATCAAAAACTTAATTCGATCTGGTTGACGGTTTCCACAGCGGTTCGGTAAGCTGACAGAGTGATCTTTGAAAACTGAATAGCAATCATAGTCAACGTCAATTTAATGTGAGTTAAGATTGAATTTAACCGAGACATAAAAGTCTCAACCAGCATTTTAGCTGAGAGTTTGATCCTGGCTCAGAACGAACGCTGGCGGCGCGCCTAACACATGCAAGTCGAGCGATGAAGACTCCTT
>JBPXJQ010000036.1:0-23896 GCA_051715345.1 Candidatus Blackallbacteria bacterium | reverse complement strand
GCAGCAGCAGGGGCCGCAGCAACTGGAGCGGGTGCAGGGGCGGGACTGGAATCGCCAAAGAGGTCATCCAAGGCACTGTCCAAACCACCGGCATCAAACATGCCTCCGCCAGCAGGCGCAGCAGCAGGAGCAGCAACAGGGGCGGGAGCCGGTTTATCTGTTTCTTCTAAAAGAGAATCCAAAGCACTGTCTAAGGCCGAAGAATCAAAAACAGATGAAGAGGGGGCTGCAACAGGAGGAGGGGCAGCCATCGGGGGCGGACTCGGAGGAGCCGCAATGGGAGAAGAGGCCATCGAAGGAGGACTCGAAGGAGGCATCACAGGAGGAGCAGAGGAACGCGGAGGAGTAGACGCCACAGATGGTGGAGCCAGCGGTTTTCTGGTCGAAATCGGTGAAGCAGGCTTCTTCAAAGGAGAAGGTGCAGCCGACGTGCGTGTCGAACCTGACGTTTTCTGCTGTCCAGAGGATTTGCCTTTCATCATCACCAAGGCAATGACGATCGAAACGGCTGCGCCAATACCAACGGCCGCAAACAATCCAACGGGAGGACCGCCGGCCGGGGGTGCGGGTGTTGCTGGGGCTTGAGTTGCTGTGTTGGTTTGAGCCTGGGCGGCCCCCTGATTGATCAGGGGTATAGCAAGCAGGCTGGCAGCCATCATCGACTGGCGGTGGTTTTTCGTTTGAGGTGTATCCCCTCTGCGCATTGCAATGCTCCTTTTCCAAAGTTCTGTCTGAATGTGTGTCGCAATGTTAAAAAACAGGCTAATTACAGTTTGAGCTGCTTGGAGTCCAATTAAACCAGTTTCAATTCCTGAAATTATAGCACACCTTTTTTCTGGGCCCTACAGGGGAATCGGATTCCTTCCACGCAGAGATTAAATCACCAATTTACGCAGACGGGCACTGAAGCTATCCACTCCCATGACCAAAACGATCAAAATGACCACAATTGCTGAGGCCTCCTGGTATTGAAAGGTGCGAAAGGAAGTATTGAGCAAATAGCCAATCCCACCGGCGCCAATCAATCCCAAAATAGCGGCTGCGCGAATATTGGTTTCAAAACGATAAAGGCTAAAAGAAATCAAATCGGGCAACATCTGGGGCACCACTGCAAATGAGAGAATTTGGGGATAGGCTGCGCCCGTAGCTCGAATAGCCTCAACCACGCCTTTATCAATATTTTCAATCGACTCAGACAACAATTTGGTCAAAACCGTGGTGGTGTGAAAAGCCAGGGCCAAGGTTCCGGCAAAAGGCCCCAAGCCGACAGCAGAGACAAAGATCAGGCCCAGAGCAAGATCGGGAATTGTACGCAAAAGATTGATCGCAAACCTGACAGTTTTGTACACCAGCGGGTGAGGTGTGGTGTTAATCGCTGCCAGAAAAGCCAGGGGAAAGGCAAAGACAATCGACAAGACCGTTCCCACCAAGGCCATTTGAATCGTTTGAATTGTGGCTCCTACAATGGTTTGCGGAAAGGTATTGTTCCACCAACGCTGCTTGTACTTGGCTTTCTCAGCATCGAGCGGCATGGGCAAGAGCAATTCAGGTACACTCATTCCTTCAGGCAGAGAATAAGATTTGGCGTTGACAATCTTGGCTCCATCCGGCGGCAACATGCGGCCAATGGTTTCGACAATTTTGGGTGCCCCCTGAAACAATTCATTAAAGCGAAATTTGGCCCCATCAAAGGCCCAGAGCACCAATAAAAAGCCCAACAGCAGCAGAACAAAACGCTTGATCCCTCTTTTCGGGGGAACAGGTGCATGTTGGCGCATGGTGTCGCGCAACTCAGAGGTATTTTTCCAATCGCGGGTTTCGGTGTGTAATTCACTCATTTTGAGGCCTGCCGGGTAAATCTTTCATAAATATTGGCTACCACTTGCTCACTGAGGTTTTCGGGTGAGTCATCAAAAGCCACTTCTCCCTGGGCCAAGCCAATCACACGATCAGAGTAGCGCCGGGTCATTTCCAAGGTGTGCAGACTGACAACAGTGGTGATCCCATCTTCTTGGCTGACCCGTTTGAGAATGTCCAAGACGGTTTCCGCCAATTTGGGGTCCAAACTGGCAACGGGTTCATCCGCCAGAATCAGGCGGGGCTTTTGCATCAGCGTTCGGGCTATCGCCACCCGCTGTTGCTCCCCGCCACTGAGGGCATCGGCCCGCTTATAGGCATGGGAGAGCAATCCCACCCGTTCCAGGTTGATCAGGGCTGTCTCTTTTTCTTCGGGATTAAAGATCCGCAGGGTGCTGCGAAAGGGGTCAATATACCCGAGATAACCCGACAAGACATTTTCAATCACGGTCAGTCGTTTGACAATATTAAATTGTTGAAAAATCATGCCTGTTTTGCGGCGCCAGGCGCGCAACTCTTTGCCACGCAAACTGACAATATTAACGCGTTCATCACTGCTATCGGCCATGAATACCGAGCGAGGCACAAGCAATTCACCTTCTGAGGGTTCTACCAGCCGGTTGATGCAGCGCAATAGCGTCGATTTACCTGCGCCGCTGAGGCCGATCAGACCAATGAATTGTCCAGCCTCGACCTTCATGCTCAGGCCTTTGAGAATCGGACGGCCATCCGCATAACTTTTTTTGAGGTTTACCAATTCCAGCAAGGGGGTTTTCATACTATTTTCCTTTGCGGGGAGTTGTCATTTCTTTTTTCACTTCGATCCCCGCCGAGGCAAAAGCTTCCCGAATCCCTTTATAGTCTTCATCGGTGGCAGGCACAAAACTGTCGATCTGATAGAGTTCCTGAATCAGCTTTTGACCGGCAGGATCTTGGCTCAATTCAGTGAAGAAAGCCTGCACCTTGGCTGCCAATTCAGGGCTGAGATCTTTGCTGATACAGATATTGTCGGCAGGAATGGGGTCCGAAACCGCCAATACCTTGAGTTGACTGGCTTCTTCAGGCTTCAGCAAACGGGACCAAGCGGCATCTTTGCCCTCTGTATCGTTGGCATAAGCCGCACCGGCAGCAACCTTTTTGTTAAATACGGCCAAAACGGTCGCATCGTGCCCACCTGAAAAAATCAGGTTGTCGAAATCAGAGGAGGGGTTGATCCCTGCCGCTTTGAGCATTTTGAGGGGGTAGATATAACCCGCTGTTGAGAGGGTATCACCAAAGGCAAAGGTCTTGCCTTTGAGGTCATTTAAACTTTTGATCCCTGAATCGGCGCGGGTAAAGATCACCGAATAATAATAGGGTTTGGTCCCGCGTTTGGCCTTGAGGATCACTTTGACACCCGCTTCACTATTGGCCATCACATAAGAGGCTGGCGTCAAAAAGGCGGCATCCAATTTGCCGCCCCGAAAAGCCTCGACCAGACCGGTGTAGTCGGTGGTGATAAAAGGCTGAACTTCCATCCCCAGTTTTTGGCTCATTTTTTCGATCAGGGGCTGGGCGTTTTTTTGGATTTCCTCCATATTTTCAGAAGGCACAAAACCCATTTGCAAGACTTTTTTGGTCTCTGAACCCGAGGTTGAATCCGAGGACTGTGGCGGGCAGGCGGTCAGCAAAGCCACGATAGGAATTAAAAGAGTGGGCAGAAGGCGCTTAAACATGGAAGACTCCATCTTCATTCTCCGAAATTGATCAACAGTATAGCACCCCTCTCAAGACTGCACAGGGGGATCTCTTGATGGACACAGCTTCCCAAAAACAGCCGCTGGTATCAATGACTTTTAAATCTCTTCTGGGGTTTATGCCATAATGAAGATCTAAAAATAATGAAAAAATAACCCAGATTCAAAAAAAATGGCCTATCAAAATCTTCCCTTTTGGTTAAAATGGGGATTCTCAGATCGCGTGGCATCAACACTTTTATGGATCATTCTATTGGCTTTAGAGTTGATTGTTGGATTAATTAATAGCATTAATCTAATAACCCCCTCTTTCCCCTTATTTTTTCTAACAGCTTGCGTTTTTATCGCTACTTTTCTAAGCTATTTCTTTTATCAAAATGCCTATCCACTGCTGATATCACACGATGGGGGGTTCTTGCCCCCTGTGCAACGGATCTTGATTTATTCAGGTCTGTGGCTCTTGGGAATGCTGAGTTTTTTAGTGATGAGCTTGGGCGCTCTCTGGTTCGGACTCAGTCTTTTTTTAGCGACTTTGGCCTATAGCATCTGGATTTTTCGCAGCAGCCATAGCAGAGAGGGAATCGTTCAATCATTTTTAAATTTGCTCAATGCAGAAAGCCCGCTCGAAGGGCAGGGCATTGAGCTATTCGAGAAAATAGCTTTGGTATTGGTATTCAGTGCCCTGCTTTTTTTTCCTGCTTATTTTGTCGATGCCGTGCTACCGATCAAACTGCCCACCTATCCTGTGCAAGTGCAGAACAAAGAAGTACAAAGTGGCGGCAAATCTGGCCCCAATTATGTGGTTTTTCTCAGTGGTTGGAGAGCCCAAAAAGCGCCCATCAAATTGAATTTGAGACAGACAGAATGGGAACAGGTTGTGGTCGGTAACCCCTATCTCTTAAAAACCAGACGCGGTCTTTTGGGCGGAGAAAGGGTTCAAAATTTGAAACCGAATTACCGGGCCATGCGCTCAAGCCCTTAAAAAACAGCCGCAAAAAGTGCGGGCTCCCAGCCCACCAAATCAGAGACCTGCCCATCTCCCAATTCGACAATCCGCCACTGCCCCGCTTGATTCTTGACAATGTCGACACTGAAAAATGGACTGTCGATCAATTCTGTTGCCACCTGAACAGGTTCAGGCACAATCGCCGAAGCGTCTGGCCCAAAAGGTTGACCCTGCCAGACAAACCAACGCTGCTCAGTTTCAGGCAACCAGGCTTCTACACGCCGAATGCAAATCCCACCTTCAATTTGCCCACGAAAATGTTTCATTTCCCGCAGCCAACGCTCGCCATCGGCTCCCGAATGCAGCAGCGATCCCCCACCCGCTTTGAGGGACTTAACATCATCTTTAAGAAAATAGGCTGGCCACTCCAGGCTGCTGAGGGTATCTGTCAATTCTTCGGGAAATTTAACCCTGACCGTTTCAGGTGTCCAGTCTTTGAGCAGAGAATACCAATTGGGCAAATAATGCGTGAGGGCATAATGTTCAGGTGAAGTCAGAGGCAGGACGCCCTGCTGGGCCCAGTTGGCATAAAGCGCCTGGTATTCAGCCAAGCTCAGCATCCAGCCACGGTAGAGTGGACGCAAGCCGGCAGGCGCAGTGGGCGCAAAGCGACCCCCATTCCAAGCATAAACCCCCAAGCCTCGCTCCGTCAAAGCGGCTGCTTCAGCCTGGAAGAGTGAATCAGGCCGCTGGGGATGAAAATAATCAGCGGGATAGACAAAGATCGGAGCGGAAGACGCGCTCATGGCTCCGATTTAGCAGAAGCTGATGGCCGCGTTTTGGGGACAGATCGTTGCGGATTACGCCAACGCGCCACCTCTTCATTTTCGGGCTGAAACTCGCTCAACCAGGGCTTAAACTGGTAATTGCCAAAAAAGTATTCTGGATTGTAATAGACCAAAGGGCTTCTCAGCGGGATATCAGAGCACCCGTTGACACGTTGACGGCGAATCGCAGGCATCTCACGCGCAGCCAAATTGAGGAAATTAAAGTGTAAAAGGTCCTGGCCCACCGGTTGTTTATTACAAATATAGGCATAGCCCCAAGCGCCATCACGGACGGGGACCTGATTCATGACCTCAAAATGCACGTGGGGGTAACCCGCAGCACCTGTGATACCCACATCCCCAATCCGCTGCCCCATCTTCAAATCCTGATTCATTTTGATATGAATACCACTGAGATGGCCATAAAGGGCATAGAAGCCCGGTGCATGCTGAATAACCACATAACGCCCATAGCGCCGATCTTGATAATCATGAATCATGACCACCTTGCCCGAGGCTGCAGAGACAACGGGGGCACCTGCTGCCGCTTTAATATCAATCCCCGTGTGTCCACCCCGGTAAATACCGTAATACCAATAGCCATTGCCAAAGGGATTGGTCAATTTGCCCTGTACCGGGATTTGCCAATTTTGCGGCAACTTTTGAGGTTGCTTAGACGGCACTTTTTCAGCAGGCGTTGAAGAAGACTTTGAAACAGGTGGGCTGGTGTCGGTCGTCCCCAAACTGGATTTGGAGGCGTTCAAAGCCCAGGCCGGGATCTGCAAAAACAGAAACAGAGAGAGAAAGGCAAGGTGTTTTTTATTCATAAGACAGCTTATCAGGAGGAAGTAATAATAAATTTACGTGGCGCAAATTCACTCTTCATAATACCCGGTTCTGAAGCCAAGCAAAAGAGCCTCAGGCATCAAAAACCCCCTCACCAAAATGATTGAGAAGACTGGCCAAAGCCAACTTGTTATGGGAATAGGCCAACCCCCCTTGTAAATAGCCCACAAAAGGCTCACGCAGAGGACCGTCGGCACTCAGTTCAATGCTGGAGCCCTCAGCAAAGGTCCCGGCAGCCATAATCACCTCATCGCCATAACCGGGGCTGCGCGCAGGCTCTGGCCGCACATATGAGTCGATTGGGCAAGCAGCCTGAATGGCCTGACAAAAAGTAATCAGTTTTTCGCGGGACTCAAAGCGCAGGGCCTGGATAATATCCGTACGCGCCTCATCGGCTGCGGGAGAGACCTGCAGTCCTGTTTTGGCCAAAGCATGCGCAGTTAAAATCGCCCCCTTCAGGCTTTGCGACACCACATGAGGAGCCAAGAAAAAACCCTGAAAAGCCAGACGGTTAAAGCCCATTGTGGCCCCGAGTTCACGCCCCATGCCCGGTGTAAATACGCGGCAGGCAACCTTTTCAATCAGGTCTTCGCGTCCACAGACATACCCGCCGGTGGGCACCAACCCCCCACCCGGATTTTTAATCAAAGAACCAGCCATCAGATCGGCACCGACATGGCAGGGCTCTTGGGTCTCGACAAACTCGCCGTAACAATTATCGACAAAGACCACGATATCTGGCCGACGGGATTTGACGGCTTTGACAATTTCGGCAATCTGGGCCACCGGAATCGAAGAGCGCCAGCTATAGCCACGCGAGCGCTGAATTTGCACCAGACGTGTTTCGGGCCGCAGCCATTCATCCCATGGGGCATCTGCAGGCTCAGCATAATCTCTGACATCCACTTCGCGGTACTTCACGCCCCAATCTTTGAGGCTTCCCCGATCCCCTTCTCCACGCACCCCCACCACCTCTTCAAGGGTGTCATAAGGGTGCCCTGTCACAAAGAGCAATTCCTGACCCGGACGCAAAACCCCAAACAGGGCAGAGGCTATCGCATGGGTTCCTGAGGCAATATGCGGACGCACCAATGCAGCCTCACCCCCCAAGACCTGGGCAAAAACAGCTTCCAGGGCTTCACGGCCGAGATCGTCATGCCCATAACCATAACTGCCATGGAGATGATGTTCGCCAATATGGTGTTCATGAAAGGCCTGCAAAACCCGCGCGTGGTTGAGAAATGCGCGCTCTTCAACCCCAGCAAAGACGGGTGCCAATTCACGTTCCAAGGCCGAAAGAGTGGGGAGATGGCGGGTCCAAAAATCTGTCATGGCGGGTTCCTACTTATTAAAATTATCTTTGCAGTTTGCCTGATACAGCCAGAAACTGGACAGGGGATAGCCCCGATCAGATCGGGTAACGATTTGCAGGATCTCATTTATAATGAGAGTTAAGATGGTTATTACACGGGTTTTTGAAATCAAAACAGACGGACAGGCGACCCTGATAGATATCACGGGCCAAGTGGAAAGGCTTTTGCGCAGCAGCCGGGTAGCAGATGGGGTACTGACGGTCTTTATTCCCGGCAATACAGTGGCTCTGACCAGCCTCACCTGCGAAGGCGGTAATACGGCCAGCCAAGAAGCCCTCTGGAGAAAAAGCCCCTTCTTTGCAGATCCTGCACTGGATACACAAATGAAAACCGCTTTGATTGGTACGTCTCTGCCCCTGCCGTTTAGCCGCGGTCAATTGCTCTTAAACACTTGGCAGCAGATTGTCTTGGTCGATTTTGGCCAGGGCGAACGCTGGCACCATGTGACTGTCCAGATCCAGGGAGAATAGGCCATGAGTTCAGAGTTTCTGGCCTGGCAAAGTCAAGATTTATACGCGCTCTTGGGCATTACCCGCATGGCCAGCGAAGAAGATATCCGCAAGGCCTTTCGCTCCCGCGCCAAGGACTGCCACCCCGACCGTTTTCCCCTGGGTTCGGCTGAACGCCAGGAAGCCGACAGCCGTTTTAAAGAGCTGACCCTGGCCCGCGACACCCTGTTAGACACACGCCAGCGTGCCGACTACGATCGCCAACAAGACCTGGTCCAACAGGCGTATTTTGATGCCGTCGTCTATCAGGTTCCTGTGCAAACCAAGCCCCCACCCAAAAACAGCTTTGGCGATACCCTCAAAAAAGTCTACCAGGAGTACCAAGCCCAAGAAGAAGCCGGGCAAAGCTATTTTGAGGCGGTAGACACCAGCGAAGAGGAGACTGACCCACCTGAAAACGGCAAAGGCGTACCCGAGGCTTCGCGCAAAAATGCGGCCAGTTTTTATTATTCTCAAGGGATGCGTCTGGCCGCACGGGGACAATTTCGCAGGGCCTTATACGCGCTCAACAACGCCCGCATGCTCGATCCGGAGTTGGATATTTCAGACAGTTTAATCAGCCGAATTCGGGCCAAAGCCTGGTATTCCAAAAGTTAAACAGCTCAACACGGCACAGCAGTCACAGCAACAAACAGAAACCCGCTCTTAAACCTGATTTGTTCTAATACCAAGCCTAAAGATGCAGTCATTTTTGTAGATTTTTCATTTTTGGAGTTATAATCAACTATTAAAAGTGTATTTTCAAAGAAGGTATTTATGCAGGCATCAAAAAATTCACATTTGCCCTCAATAAACTCTCCTTATGATCAACACTTTTCCAGTTTAGATAAGGCTTTGACAGAAGCATCTAAATTAACTGGTTCTGAAGCTATTATAAAAAATACGGATCAAGATGGCAGTACTTACTACACTCTAAGACCCGTGAACCAAAATGAGATTCAGCAATACGGCTCTTCAGCTCATGATCCCAGCCTAGTTCAATTCGCAATTGCCCTCCCTGAAAACACCCAGACAAATAAAATAAGTGAAGTGATTCGGGCCAATGCCTTGGCTTGTCGAAGAGAGTTAGAAACCGCCCTTAAAAAAGTCATGCCTTCTTCGGAGTTTAGTGCAGCATCACTCAATCAGCTCTCACGAGACCTGGGGTTTAAAGATTTTAAAGGAGTATTTCAATTGCTCTCGAAAATGCCCCCCGAGAAACAATCCCAATTTGTGCAAATTCTGAGCAACCCCTCAGTTTGGCAGAAACATCCAAATGGGGGCAATACAACACAACAGCTGCGAACAGAATTAAACCATTTTCTCAAAACAGAAATAGAAAGTCTCTTCGAAACAAAAGGACTGCCAGGCTTTGAACCACAGGTAAGTTCTCAATCCTCCAAGTGGTCTCCGTCTGCCCTTTTAGGGATTTACAATAGCTTGCAGAAAATCAAAACAGAATCGCCAGCTGATTTTATGCGTATTCAAAGCGTAAAAAATCCCTTCGTATTTAAAGCGGAAGAGGAGCCCGCTACCAACAGCAAGGCGGGCAATCCTGCAACAGGAGATCCCATAGGGTTAATGATGGCATCTATGAAAATTGCACATACTTCTTGTTCACCATCCTGCTCAGATCAACATGAAATACGTATTCGCGATGGAGCAGTAAAAGGTTCTGCCGATGCCATTCTCAATCCTCAAACTCTGGACAAACTTTCCTTTTTCAGTCGTGGTAAACCCAATCAATTTCATGAAATAAAGGAGTTTCAAGCGAACAAAGGCGATGGAGCCAACCATTGGTATACGTTGGCAGAGATGCAATCCCGTGACTTGGTATCAGGGCAACCTCCCGCAATTCAACGCCAGAATGCAGAAAAATTACTGCGAGAACTCAATAAAAGTGGCACTAATAAAAATGACAATATTCGCGCTCAGGTATGGCAACGCCTCAATGCCCTGGCCAATAGTGCAAGCGTTTTTCAGCCTGAACTGTTAAAATCAGATCCCACTTTACAAACATATATGAAACCAGATACCAATGGGATCCTGGATCTCGCCAAAATTCGGGATGTACTTTTTTCTGAGGGCAACCAGGAAGAAATTCAAAAAATTACGCAAGCATTGGATCTTTGTCTTTCTAAATCGTCAAATCAGGTACTCGTTAATACTGTTTTTCAAATGGAGCAGATGAATCAGGTAGAGTCTTTACAGAACTTTCTTAATGAAATCAAACCAGGCATGGTAGCAAACCTGACTCAAGACGGCCTCGTTGGCGCAGCTACAGAAGCAGCCGTTAAACGAATGGAAGGGATCATCACCCTGAATGCCCTCAGAAAAAACCTTCCTCAACCGCTCAGTCCACAGCACAATCAAGCTATCAAAAATATGCTCAGCACGTTGACCGCTCCGTCTTTCAATCAACAAATGCAATCAGAAGTCCAACAGCAAATGAAATTGCTCTTGGAAAATATTACCAATCGGATAGTACAAGAAAGCCCGCGCAAGACCGTGCATGAGGTGCTCAATCGTCTGATTGACAGGACTGATGGTGTTTTTAATGTACAATCTACGAAAGATCTGATCGATAGTTGGCTGGCAATGGTCGACTCAGAAGGAGAAGGAAATATTTCGTCGGAATTGGTGACCCACGAAATTGGTCACAATCTGATGGAAATTTATAAAAAAGAACACCCTTCACTTCTTGCTCTTAGTAAAGATTGGGCAGCTATTTCTGGAAAAGATGCCTCTGATTCTAATAGTTTCGGTCTGAATAAAGCAACCCACTCATTTTTTAACCAAGCCCCCGAAGAAGTATCAGACTATGGTGAAAGCCATCCAGATGAAGATTTTGCAGAGTCTTACCGTTTATTTATCAGTCAACCTGAAGAGTTGCTAAAACGAGCACCCACTAAATTTTTAGTTATCAATGCCTTAAGCGGCAGATTCAGCAGTACTGAGCTAGAAAAGCAATTTGGGAAACATCAATATGCATTAAAAAAGGCCTGGGACAAAATCCAAGGTTACAGTGGGCCCCAATTCCACCTCTCCGAATCGATGGTGACACTCATGAACAAAACCTATGGTTCTATTATGGGCCTTACTGCTGCTCAAGTGCTGGAGCAGCAAGGCCTCTTTCCAGGTCAAAAAAAACAGGCTGAAAATATCTCGGCAAGATTGTCTACCCTTCCTCCCCTATCCAATGAACGTCGGACAAAACTTTTGTCTCTAAATAAAGCACCATTGACTGAAGAGTCTCTGAATAAAGCCAATCAAGCAATTATCAAGCTGATCAGCCATGTTCAGAACAAAGGAACGGGCTTGACCCCTGAATCTGTCAGAGAACTGCTAAAAGAAGAGTATGATTCTTTACCCACAAGCTTAAAAAATCAACTTTCGCAATCTGGTTCTTTTTTGATTGAATATATCAATAACCCGACACATGTGGGTCGCACAGCTTCTCCAGACTGGATGCACAACGAGACATGGAATCAATTGGCAACAACCTACGAAGGTTTAGAAAGTACTTATAAGTCAGTTGAGGAGCAATTGAAGAATCTTTATCGCACGAGAAACCAAGTTCCCAATCGTTTTCTCAGTGAAGCAACAAAACAACTGCGCTTATATCTAGAGTACAGAAATACCATTCAGCCTAAGCCTAATCCAATTCCAAGCGTGAGTGAACTCGCAGAAAAAATAAAAAGCACCTCACTGGAAGTGAGTAACCCAACAGAGCTGATCGAAAGACTAACTCAAATGTAACGCAAGCACAACTCCAAAAGTGGAGCCTAAGAAAATCAGCTTTATGTCGCCTGAAAATCAGTCATCTAAAAAATCAAAGCTGGCAGAGCTGGTTCCAAGAGACGCCTGAATAACTTGACTCGGATTAAAATCACTTAATTGGGAAGCAAGCTTTTCTGCACTAGAAAAGCTGACCCCCCAAATTTTGACTTTTAATTGACCATTGTCTTTTTTTGTTGCATACGCAAAGGGCCGACCTTGCAACACTTTATCAATTTCTTTTAAGAAGACAGACAAAGCATTCTCAGGAATAACAAAGCCTAAAATGGCCTGCTCATCGTCTGAGTGACTAATTATTTCTTGTTTTAAAGCCATGCAAATCTAATATTCAAGTGCCGTTCCATCATATGTGAAAGTCACATTCCAGTTGTCTTTTTTCAACTGCTGAATCTCTTTTGCTTCTTGAGGCGAAACAAAAACCTCTAATTGACCAGTTTTTTTGAAATGTTGTAAAGTATTTACATCTATTTTGCCTTCTAAACTTTTGGCCATAGAATCTATTTGATTTGGTTTAGCCTTTACAGTCATAGATGTTGTTCTATCAGTTGAAATCAAAGGAATTCCCCAACCAGGTTCAGGGGTAACAGAAAAATCGCCAACATTATCTTTGGTTTTAGGAAGACCAACAACAGTCTTCTGAGTCATACTCATCGCGCTAATATTGCCCATAATACACCATTCCTTTTAATTTTATCAAAATTTCATTGTTCATCTTACAATACACAACATTACTAATCAAGGCTCGCTTTTAAGAGATATTACTCTCTTAGTTTTTAACCATTTTTATGGGGAGGCACAGCCAAAAATACATGGTGTTTTCCCCCTGCATAATGGGGCTGGAATTGTTCTCTTTCATGATCACTGTATTCACGGCCCTGGCCACTGGCGATCGAAATATGACCTGAAATATGCCCAGGCTCAGACCCTTTGCTGGGGTTATTTTCCCAAACGACAATCGCTCCTTTGGGCAATTTATGCAAGTCTTTGAGCTCAACCTCGACTTTTTTAAAGTGCGGGCTTTTGCTTAATGTTTCAATGGCTTGAAAAGCGTGGGCCGCATGGGAAGGTGGAAAAATACTTTTGTCTGTTTCTTCATAACCATACACTGCTTTGACTGATTCAAAGACCCCGCCATAGCAACCCCCTTTTGTATTCAGTTGAGCGCCAACGTTGCACCCCGCCTCACCCAATTTTCCTCTCAAGAGCTTGGCTTCATTTAGAGTATCGTTGAGTTTTTGCCAGGTTTTTTGGTCAACATTACCATCAGCAGGCTTAATACCATAGTCTTTTTGAAACTGAATCACCTGGTTTTGGGTGGCCTTGCCGAAAATAGGTAGATCATGTCTCCCTTTTTTACAAGGTAACTGATACCCCAGTTCATTTAAACGTCTTTTTAAAGTTTCTACAGATGGGCCCTCATGGTCAACAGCGAGAACGGCTTTTCCACCTACAATCGCTTGGGAATCAGGGGCTTTGATATCGTCTTCAAAACCAAAAAGAGGAATCGCAGAAAGGGTTTTCTCACCCAGTTTCAAATTGACTAACTGAAATTGCCCCCCATCTTTAAACTGTTCTCCCACCTGTGCAATCATGTGATCATCTGCTGGGTCAGGTGTTTTTTTCGCTATTCCCTTGAGTTCCCGAAGCTCAGTTCGGGTCATAGTACCGTCAGCAACGCGATTCTGATATGCCTTTTGAAAATTAATCTCTGACATACAAGCTATCAGTCCCTCTTTTGATTTTTACAATTTAGCAATTAATGATGTCATTTAGATAAAGCAGGAACAAAAAACCGAGCATTCTGGATCATGTGCCCAGAACGATTCATTGACGCTTCACCCAGACCATATAAAGTTTTTTTATTTTTCATATCCCATATTTCAGCATGACCAGATGTTGGACTAAACCCTGAACTTCGATTATAAATGACTTGGACACCATGCAAAAGATCTTGCATATCTTTATCACCCTTCATTGCCGCTTGGTACATTTCAGGTGTTACTTTGATCTCTTTAAAGCGTTTATCCCGTGCCAATTCATCCGCAGCTTCAAAAGCCTTTTCGGCAGTAATGGCGGATGTATTATTAAATACTGCTTGCTGAGTCCGCCATACACCTTCCAAACATTTGCTCTTGCCAGTGTAAACACCTTTGCCAGCACTTACCAAAGAATTGGCCGTTTCCTTATCTTTCAGAACGCCCCATTTCACAGCATTATCAAGGCACTTCAATGTTTGTGGGCCCACAATACCAGAATAATCCGACCCCCGTTTCGCAATTCCAGCATCTGCTTGAAATACTGTCAAAGCCCTCAGCAACTCACCATCAAGACAATTACCTTCGTGTTGTACTTTATAACCCAGCTTGCCAAGCATCGCATGCAATTTAGGCAGATCGGGACTGCTCTCACCGGGTTTAATAACCGCTCCCGGCTTGCTTCGGACTTCTCCTAAAGAAGGTCCAACAGGAGAAGGAGGGGGGGGAAGTGGTTTATCGAGGTTAATGAGCGTTGGCAAAGGAGCTTCTATATCAGATTGTTCTGGTGTTACCGTTGCAGGAGCAACTTCTTCGGTATTCGGAAAAACCAACTCAACAGGAGTTGGCAAAGGCCCCTCGACAAATGGATGTGTCAATGATGTGCCAGAATGATGAGAGTTAGCTGTTTCTATCAAAAGAGTTTCTTGAGTTACAGGAGGAGCTGTAAGTGGTCGAGCAACAGTCGTTTCTGAGGGAGCAGAAACATTGGCAGTAGAACTAGGCGGCATTAGCGTTACAGATGTATTGCTACCCGGACGAATATCGAGCATTTTGCCAAAACCTCTTTATAATAGAACTATATTTTAAAAAGCAATAACTAATGTTATAGTTATTTTTTTTAAAATCATTCGTGACCATCACAAATTAAACTCAATAATTCAACATTTTAAATGCGTTCAAACAATAAACCAAACAATTTTCACCCAGACAAGACTGCCTATTAAGGAAATACGCGCAAAATTTTTACTCCTCCAAATAAAAGCGCAGCATTTTTAGTCTAAGGAGTAGGTGTAACTGACACAGAGGGACTCGCTGAGGGCTGAACCTTGCGCTCTAATTGAAGCGTTCCAAAGCGATCTGGGCGGTGTACGCCGCCCAAGGTAAACGACCAACAGTGGTAAGGCACAATTTCTTGCGGTCGCCGGCGGCAAAAATTGCCATAGCGCAGATTGCCCACAGGGGCCGTGTGAGTGCCCAGCGACAACCAGGGGATCGCCACCTCGGCAAACCAGGCCTGTTCCGCCTTGCGGGTCGCACTGCTCCAGGCCCCTTTCCAGGCACTGTCCCAGGAGGTCTTTTGGTAGCGGGTATTGATCGGGTTGAGCACAAAATAGGCGTATTTTTTGGGGTCAGGACCCGTGCTCAAAAAAATCTCAAGCGTGTCATCTTCGACCACAATCCGCTCAGAGCCGTCCACGCGCACATTGCTGCGCAAGCGATCCATGCGCGGCTCTTGATTGCGAAAGGCCAGGTAGAGATTCTGCGCATCATAACCGAGCTTGATCTCAGTCGGCACCTCGCTGCGGGCAGCTCCGTTGCTCCAAAACAGCCCAGGCAAAAGCCGCGCCTCGTTCCAAACGGCATCATCGAGCATGCCGTTGAGTTCAGGTGCTGCACTGAGTTCAGGAATGCCAACACTCGGCAAAGCCTTGGCCTCAGGCAAAACGGTGCTGGGCGGAGAGCCCGGCGCAGAATAGGTTAAACGGGCAGGTTCATGAAGCAAAAAGATCCGGCTCAAATGAACCGCATAGTCCAAACGAGAGGCCAGTTCTTGGCGCAAAGCCAGAGGCACCTCTTCGCCCAAATTGACATGCAGCGCCATTAACTGTTGAATCTGTTCACTTAAGGCTTCGGCCCGCACTTTGCCATTGCGAAAAGTCGCCCCCTCTAAGCTTTGAATCACCCCCGCCAAATGATACACAAAACCCTGCAATTGCGGGTGCCGTGGCGCAGACGTCAGCCCTTTTTCGGCATCTGCGGGCAGCATCAACCAAGCCCGCAAATCGCTCAATTGCTGGCGAATGGCAGCGGGCAAATTGGCATGGGGCACGGTCGCGGGGGTGCGAAAAGGCCCCACTTTGAGCAAACGCAAGACCTCATCGCTGAGATTGCGCACGGCAAAAATCGAGACCCCCGGAATATTGCGCTGCTGCAATAAAGCCAATTGGTTAAACAATTCCGCCGTTTTGCGCTGGGTCTGATGGGCCCCCAGAATCGGATAAAGCAGGTCGGCCCGCTTGCCCCAATTGCTCTCCCAGTCCAGCCAGAGATCCAATTCCTCTGCGGTACGGGCATACATCATCGGCGCGACAAAATCCAACCAGTTGTTGTCGCTCCAGTGCCGCCAATTTTGCATTTTGGTATTGCGGGCATTGACCTCGTTGCGAAAGACCGCAGCTCCCAAAGCCAATTGGCTGTTTTTTTCGGCCATTTGCAAGCGCAAGTCCCTGACCATGCGGTTGACCTGCTCTTCGCGCCAGAGATGCCACTCGCCCTGCAGCGGTGAAAGTGGGTCAATCCGGGCCGGGGGAAATTGGCCCACTTTGCGAAAATAATCGAGCTGAAAACGGGTTTGACTGAGCTGATCTTCGATCTGGTTATTGCCGTAGCGGATATAGTCCAAAAACAGGCCCTGCACCGCATAGCGTGAAGTCAGATCGAGCATGGTACCTGTCAATAATTGTCGCCACTCCTCTGAAGCCGGGGAAATAAACGCCCGCGCCTCGTTTTCGACATTTTCATCGGAACTGGTATAGCCCTTGCCATCCAGCGGCTCGGCCCGCAAAGCGGGCAAGTGCTCCAAAACCGGGTTGCGGGTGCCCAGATCGGGCGAGAGAATGCGAAAGACCCAAAACCAGGGAATCACAATCATTCCCTCTTCTTTGGCGATATCCACAAAATGTTTGAGCGGGTCCACGCCTTTGCGGGCATATTGCGGTTCTTGTTCGGTCAAGCGATTGGGGTAGAGCGCAAACCCCCTGCGAAAAACCTCGGGAAAGAGGGCATTGAACCCGGCCTCTTTGAGCTGTTTGATCCGTTTGCGCAAAGCCTCTGGTTCAGGGGGAATCAGGTCCATATTCACCAGCGCCCCCCGCAGCTCCACACTGCGGCTGGGCATCAGTCTTACCTGTAGCTCCAACAGTTGTTTTGCCGTCTTTTTGAGCAAAATTGAATCTGCTTCAGGACTCTGTTGTAAAGCTTTGCCCGTTTCGGCAAGTAATTTTTTAATTTCAGGATCCGTTGCCTGGGACAGGCCTGCCGCCTGTACTTTTTGCCAGCGGGCCAAAACCAACTCTTGCAGGGGCTGTAACTCACTCCAATAGGCCAGATTGGGCTCTGCCTCCAAAATGGAGGGAGGCAAAGTCGTTTGGGCATGAACCAGGGGGGTCAAGGGTGGGGCCAAGAAGAGAGTCAGACTCAAGACCAACTGCAGGGGTTTTAACATGGGATTCTCCGGATAGGGCTTCTTCTGCAGTATACCGGCATGTCTAAGATTTTCGAAAAATTTGCTGCGGGTCTGCATGTTTGGATCAAGATCAGGGTATATAAACGTTAAGAAAGCTATGCCAAACTGAAAGGACCAAATTATCATGGCCATTGATGGCAACGTAAGTGGTTTAAACCAGACAACGTTTCGGGCCCTGCAGCAGATTAAAGATCCTAAGAATATGACCGAAGCTGAGGCCACTCAATTAAAAACAGCGATTGCAAAAGATGGGATTGATTCAGCAGAAGAAGATCTCATTGCCGAATTGACCCGCACCGATGGTAAGAGCATTACCATCAATGCCCAGCAAGATGCAGGATTTGCACCCAAAGGTTTGCAGTTTAATCCAGCAACAGCCAAAGCCCAAACTGTGTTGAGTGGATTAAAACCGACAACCACAGATGCAGAACTGAGTAAACTTTGGGATAAAGGTCCTGCTGGTGTTAAAGAAATTGCTACGCTTTTTAAAAACCCAGGTAATACAAACATTATCACGGCATTTGCCACAAAACGCGTGGCCTTGGATTTTGCAAAAAGCAACACATTGAATGGATACGCCCCACTCATCAAATCACTCCGTAATTTTTCAAATGGATTAGCTCAATTGAGCCCCGAAGAAAAAGCAAAAGGCTCGCAATTTATTTATAATGTCATTTCTGAATTTGATAGAACAAAAGCCGGTGATATGATTCCCGATTTTATTTATTCTCGCTTTAAACCCTAACGATCCTTACGCAAAAGCTCCTTGGTTTAGTGTTAACCAGGGAGCTTTTTTGATGCGATTTTTCAATAAAAAGTAGACCAAGCAAAATACTTGGTCTACACAACTTAAAGGGAGGAAGAGATTATTGAGCAATAATACTGCTCATTTGTTGAAAGCGGTTCATAATAGACATGAGCCCCTCTTGGCCGGTCACGGAGCTGCCTTCAAAAAGAGCTTGCAAAAGCTTTTGCTTTTGAACCCGCGACAACACACCGTCTTGAACCGCGGGCTCCAAAAATTGGCTGAAATCATCGCGCAAAGACTGATCAGAAATACCTGAAGCGCTGTCAATAGCGGCGCCTGCTTGTGCTCCCAATTGCCCAGCAACAGCCATCACAGCTTGGCCACTTGCAGCTTTGGCTTCTGCAGCGGCCACACTTTTTTCAACGCCTTCTTTCATGCGAGCCTTAAATTGATCCAGGTTTTTTTCATGGTATTTGGCATTCTCTCTGTTTTTCTCATCATACATTTTGGTGATCATATTGTTCAACAAACGTTTGGCAAATTGTGCCATGACAATTTTGCGGGTTTCAAAATCAAGGTTGCGAATATTATCCAAAAATTCTTTAAGTAAATCCGACAATGCCGCTTTACCATCCATCCCTGGCTTAGGAGATAAAATGGCATTGGCCAATTCATCAGCTTTATCAACCAAGGCTTGGGACCCTTGCGAAAGATTGGCCTTACCTCCAAACACAGGGTCTCCAGACATAGGCTCTGAATCATCAATAAAACTCAAATCCACACCTGGTAAACCAGCCGCTTGCATGGCAGGATTTACTTCTTTGAGATAACCTTCTATCCCCTTCATAAAAGTATTGTCTGCCCGCGCAGATAGCTGATCTACACGATTATAGACATTGAGAACACTCGCCAACTGATCAGGTGGTGTACTCGCAATAATATTGCCCCGTTCTCTGATATTACTGGCAATTTGCTGAATAAATTTACCCGGATACCAATTTCCAGCATCAGGGGGATTAAATCCGGAAACACCTATTTCCTGGAGAGAAACGCTTGTGGGAACTAGACCTGAGTTGTGCATTTGATCTTGAACATCCGTCAAGGCATTGAGACCTTGTACAAGTCTACCCAGAGGTGGAACCGGGATCGGAGCACCACCGGAGACTCCGACAACATCCTTCCCGTGAGACACGGCCGCAACCATATCAGCAGAGCTATCACCTGCCGCCTCTATTCTATCAGCCAAGTGTTGCATATCAACATTAAATTTGTTAGCACCACTCTCGGTACTGCCTGTCCGTATAAATTCAGCCATAAATTCACGAATTCTGGTACCAGACCCGATCGCTGCGATTAATGCAGCTTTTTCTGGTTCTTTGAAATCATTATTCGCAATAGCGGTCTGCGCCATCGCAATAGTCTGTACATTGGTTACCAAAGCTTTTAAACCATTGCCCAAGGCCTGAACTTCTGAGCTGCCACCAGCTGTCAAAGTCTGTAATTCATCTAAAACAGATTGAAATGCAACGCTATTGGGATTCGCAATAAATTGATCTAATTGGGGTGTACTAATCCCTTGTGCTTTTAACTGATCGCGAAACTCAGTCATGCCAGTGAGATACTCTTTTTTAGACTGGTCAATCATCAAGAGCATGTCTGTTTTTGCACTGGCTTCTGTAGTGAGAAGATCTTCTACTTTTTGACGCACATCCGAAAGCTTATCCAATTGCGCAAGTTTTGCCTGAACCTCGGGATTAGCCAACCCCTCTTTGGTAGACATCGAAGCTTTCACAGATTCAATCGCAGTCTTAATTTTGGTCAGTTTTGCGGCATCTATATTGGTTAAATCATCTTCAGTGATAATGTTCGCCTTTATAGCGGGTTCTAGCATGGCCCTCATTTCAGGCGTAACCAACATGCCCGATAGCGTACTTTGACCCGTAGTTATATTGGTCTTGCTTTGCTTATCTGTCAAAGTGTTAATTTTTTCTTCGGCCATATTTTTGACCATCGAAACATTATCTTGAAAAGCAGTATTGACTGCTGCACGCATTTCCTTATTTTCTTTGGTTAGATCCAGAGGGCCTACTTGCTTGGCCATATTGTTTAGCCAAGTAACAGAATCAATCTTTGCGCCAGAAGAAGATGCTGCCGAGATTGCGTTAATATTTTCCTTAAAACTATTTAAGCTAATTAAAGAATCTTTACCAGAAGACATTTCTCCACTGCCATCCCCGGCAGCAAGCATTTTGTCCCCAAGCTTAAAGCGTCTTTCCAACTCACCAGTACTGAGGGTCTCTGCTGACTTCGCCAGATGGCTGATACGCCCCACTTGCAGCATCAGCATCTGCGCAGCTTCAGGGCTGAGGTCTTCTTTTCCAAGCAGATCTATCATTTCTTGAGGAAAGGTAAACTGATCTCCTTCTTTGGCAAAGACCTCTGTTAGTCCTTTTAAAGAGTCCATTGTTTGAAGCTTTTGCATGCCTGCCGGATTAGCTTGCATATCTGCCAAAACCTCTAGAGTGGCCTGATGCATCAAACGGTCACTTAGCTTCAAGCCTTGTGGTTTTTGCTCTGTAGAAAGGGCCTTCAGAACCGAATCCAATTTGGCCTGTTCAGCAGGATCTTCAGGCGGAAATTTACCTGCTCCAATAGCGCTTAAAGCACCATTAACAGAATCAAGTTGAGCCTGCAACTTGGCTTTAACCGGGCCAGAAAGGTCTGGGTTCTTGACCATTTGCTCCAAATCTTTTTTGGCTAGTGTAAATTCGGCCTGAACAGCCTGATTGGTTTGAATTTGGTTTTGCAAAGAAGTCTGAGCAGCATTCAACAGAGAACTATTATCCCAATGCCCAGCATTAATCGCCTCACGCCCTGCTTCAGCAATTTGAACCTTGCCCAATTGTTGCGCCAGGTCGGGTTGTTCTTGTGAAATTCGCTGAATAAAGGCGGGCATATCTGCCATTTCTGGCGACTGTAAAGCTGCTACAACTGATTTCCTGCGATCTTCAGGCATAGCCGCTAATTCTTCTGCCAAAGCCGCTGCGCGCGAAGATCCACCGGGCACAGATAGCCACAAAGGTGGAGGAGGGGGATACGAAGCAAAAGTAAGAGGGGGTTGGTTTAAACTCAAAGTCGGGGAAAAAAGTGTTGAGGAAGTTGAGGAACTAGAAAAAGCCCCACTCATACTCGGAGTTAGGCTGGGCGTATCCAATTGAAAATCCGTTGCCCCACCAGTCCCAAAATTGAGTTCATTGTCTTTGGGAACCAGAGACATGTCCTGCTCTATAGGAGGCAATGCTGGCGAATAAAAAAGAGAAGACCCGAGACCAAATCCTGAAAAATAAGAACCACCCAGCGCCAACGAACCAAAGCCAAAATTGCTAAACATATCAGCTGTAAAAATGGCATTCACTTTGGCTGAATCGCCACTTTCAATGGCTGCTTTAAGTTCTTTTTCTTGGGGTGTCAAATAAGTCTTGCCCGATAAATGAGTAGCTATCGCAGCATAATCTCCCACCTTAGGCAAAAGACGAACAAGCTCAGGATTATTAATCAAAAGATCGAGTTTCTTTTGATCTTCTGGCGAAGTCATGGTTTTTCTTGCATCTAATAAAGCCTGTGTCGTGGAGGATTGATCGGGAGACGCACCTTGACTAATGTTCGTTTTGATATAGGCTTCATCCAAAGCCGAAGACACCTGATTTAAAAGGGTCAATTGTTCTTGGGGATTCGTTGAAGCCTTCAAGGCTTTCAATTTTGCTTCTAGAGCAGCCGTATCTGTGGCCTGTTCGGGGTACTGCCCAGGATAAGTTTTAAGATAAGTGACAATCGCATCGCCTTTTTGAATAAAAGCATCGACAGAAGACGCAGCACCTTCCTTCTGAGCCTGTAATTTATAAGCCAGATCCTCTCCCGCTTGAACATTCTCCAGCGCACTGGTTTTACCGGTTAAGGCATCTAATTGGTGAGTGAGGTTAGATTCTTTCTGAGACGTATCCAAAACAGCTTCTTTAAATTTGACATAAGATTGCTCCTGCGTTGCAGATACACCTTTTTCAAAAACATACATGTTCGAATACAAGTTTGATTTGAGGTCTGAATAAGTCGCAGCATTGGGGTTGGCCAAATAATCATCTGCAGACTTAACCAAACCAGCACGATAGGCATTCACTTGTGCATCACTGATGGGAGAAGGCGTCTGAGACAAATATCCAGTTAAAACAGTTTTGGCTGAGTTGCCATCTTTAAGCTTCATGTCACCGCTTGTGATTTTATCTATGGCCGTGTCAATCGATGTTTGTAAACTGCTATTGGCACTTTGCTGCTCACTCAACTGTGATTTAAGCGCAGTAATCTGATCCTGAACCTTTGTTCTCTCACCCGCATCGGTCAAACTACCTTCGCCAACCAGTTTTGATTCTAGCTCTTGGATCTGTTTGCTCAGATCTTCACTCTTCTTATTACCCGCTTCTAAGAGTTCTTTATTCTCAACTATTCCATTTAAAGAAACATATAAATTTGTTCGATCAGCCTCTGAGATCAGTCCTTTCGTCTTTAAATCATTCAAAAGATTGGGGTTAAACCGCAATAACTCCAAGAAACCTTTTCCAGAATCATTTTCAACAAGACTGCTCAAACTCGCGCGTAGCTGCACATCGCTCACAGCTTGAGGATCATTGAGTAAATTACGCATCTCCATGGTTTGGGTTTGAAGCGTTGTGACAGACTGGGTATAAGCAGTTTGAGTTGTAGCCAAGGCAGTCTGCTGCTCTGGGGTCATATTCGAAGGTACTGCCAATTGAGGAGGTTTGACCGCAGGTGCAGTAGAAGGCGTATATGACGCTTGTGGTATATAGCGGTTTGTAAGACCTATCGGTGGCTTCGCGATGAAAGCATTGTCAATTCCGGTGGGGCTGGGATTAACTGATTCGACGGGAACAGCAGGAGTATTTGGCCCAGTAACAGGTGGGTCACCTGTTACTGGTTCAGGAGCAGCTACTGGCGCAGCGCTATCAGCCGGAACCGGCGCACCCGGAGTTTGAGCAGGTACATCGCCAGTAGGTTCAAGATCTCTCAATCGAAGCACGCGATTAGTATCGCCCAACCAACCATCTGTCGTGATCTGCATACCATCAAAATTAACTTCATTGGGTTGCATACTGTCTTGAAAAGACTGCAAACGCTTGAGATTGGCCTCTAGAATAGTTTTATCGGTACCGAGATTAACGCCCATAAAAGTATGCAGATCAGAAAGTGAGTTGATCAGCTCTTTCTTCGCATCCTCATCGCCAGGAACTGTAGGTGCGCTTTCTAGGTGTTTTTTGAGTTCATCTAGTTTGGCTTGATCATCTGAGGTTACTGTTTTATCTTGTAAAATTTCTTGAACAAGCCGCCGGGATGTGTCATCACCCAATCTTTGTGCAAATTGCCTGGAAATATTTAAATCACCCATGGAGCGGTTCCTTTGCTTTTTGAAATGTTGCTGACTTTGTTATACCCCTACATCCTGATTTTAAAACAGACCCACCGAAGGAGAGGCGACGTTTAAAATAAAATCTGTTTACCGATAAGATCTCTGTTATAAATCCTTTCATACAGGGTATATAATTTAAAAAATCTTCGATACCAATTTACACAAAGTTTATACCTGCGGGGGTATGATGTGAGGAACAGAAGAATTGAAAAGGCCTTTAAAGTGCGTTATGTTTAGGTTTGCAAACAAAAAACAAACAACCCTCCAAAGGCCTGGAGATAATTTACCATGTTCCGAAT
>JBPXJQ010000035.1:0-311713 GCA_051715345.1 Candidatus Blackallbacteria bacterium | reverse complement strand
GTCATACGCCGGGCGGCCTGTGGCGTCGTTTTGGTAGCGGTGGTGAAAGATCGAGGTATCCAGCTCCCGCTCAACCAGGTAATGCAGGGTGTACTCAAAAGTACCTGGGAGAATCTGTTGATTAAAGGAGATAGCAAGCAGCTCTGTTTGGTCGTAATTGTAATCTTTAAAACGTGCCATTGTGAACCACCTTTTTAATTCACAGGGATACAATTATTATACCGTTTTTTGCATCTTAAAACACTTTTTCTACAACCTCAACGATCCAGATATGCGGCGAAGTCCGCATGATCTGGTTTGTTGGTCATTTTTAATCAATTTGTTTTGTAACTTTGATTTTTTCTTGTAATTTTTCAGTTTGCCTTTTGTTTTCATCCCAAAGAATGGTTTGAGACGAAATTTTTAAAGACTGTTCGATTTTCTGCTTATCTTGAAAGCTGATTTTGTGTGTGGAGCAATGGTTAATAACAAAAAGCTTAAGCATTTGAATAGCTGTCTTAGAAAAATCTTCTTTTTCAATTCTTTTAGAAATATTGTCAATAGGTAAGCTTTTATTATATTTCATAAGCATACCGTTTTTTACAACAAAAGCAGCCGGGGTACCAATTCTATCGCATATAGGACCAATAACATCAAGAATTTTACTTGATCCTAATGATGTAATGACTTTACATATCAAACCATACGACATATAAAAATTCATTCCCCAATAAATTTTTTTCGAAAGTTTCTCGAGTTCATTTTTTGATAGCGGTTTAACTTTCCCTCCTTTTTTTTCTTGAACATCAGCTTTTTCTGCGATAATTTGGTCAAGGATTGATGAAATAGCTTCAACAACATTTTGTTGTTGCTCCTCATCTTTAATTGATTCAATAATTGAGTTTAAAATTCTTAATATGACATTCATTGCTTCTTCAAAAACAGACTCTAGATAAGGTCTCTCCATTGAGCCTGTACGGTTTTTGATTATCTGTCCCATTACTTCTACAGTTTTAATACTTCTTCTAATTTCTAAATTAATAGAAAATCCTTCTTCTTCCGTTTGATTTTGAATTAAATGTTTCTTCTTATTAGAATTTTCTTCGGATTCATCTTGATCCTTAAGCCTTTTTTGTCTTTCATTTTCGGGAGAATGGTTGTCAGGTGGCATAACAGCCTTAATTAGATCATCTACTTGCTCATCAAAAAAATGGAGTTCATTTTTTGATAGCGTGACTGGAGAAAAATCATCAAAAAGAAAACAAGCATTTGCAAGTAGTTCATCTAATATATATGGATTTTTTGAGTGATGGGATATAAAAATAGTGATATATGCATTTTCATCTGTGTGTAGATTATTAATAACTGACTCCACAATATTTTTATTTTTCTCTATGTTTTCTGATAAGTATTTAGCAACAAAGAAATAATAAAGATAGAGATAGCCAAAAGAAAAAGTGAATCTTCCATTTTGGATAATTATTTGTGTATTTATTAATCGTGAAAGTAATGTTCCTCTTTCTACAGGTAGCGTAAACTTAAGAAGATACTTTTCAAAAAAATCGTTCAATTCTTGCTGAGTTAGCTCACTTTTTTCAGTCTGATAATAATAAAATGCAAGTTCAGTTAGAAAATTATAATATGTTTCCATATCATCATTTCGAACACCTTGTTTTTTTAAGCTAATATAGATGAGAGCATGATAACAATGTCCCTGAGAACTAATTTCTTGGTCAAGTGGATTTACTAAAGAATCATATGCACTTAAAATCGATAAAATGAAAAATGGAAATGCAGGCATTAAACCAGTTCCAATTACTTTACCTAATGCAATATTGACTGCGTCTGTATTATTGTCAACAACCTTGTATCTTTCGTTTTCTGTGGTAGTGGCACACTCAGTTAAGCTTTGATCTGTCAATTGTGTCCACTTCTCAATTAATTCATTTCTCAAGCTTGGTGAAAATTCCCTAATTTTGAAATGCTTAAATGATTCAAGAAGCTTTTCATCTTTTAAATTCATACCAAAGATATCATCAACTATAATAATTTGATGTTGGAATTCAATCAAATCTCTAATATGTTTTTCCTTATTTTTTGCAGTATGAAAGTTGTCTAATATAGGAATAAGTTTTTGTTTGTCAATCGATTCTATTTTCATCCCTTCATACTGTTCATCAAAAGCCTTTTTTAATAAATTTTCTATTTTCCCTTGGTAATTTGACCTTTTTTCATCAATATATATTGGTACAAATCCGAGCGAATGCAATTTGTTAAAGAGCATCTTACAAAAAGTTGTTCGTCCAGATTGATTTTCCCCTGCAACAAGTAACTTAGAATAGTCTTTTACATTATCAAAGATTTTTTTTGAGTTTAATTTTTTTTCAGTTCCTTTTAAATAATCATATCTATTTAAATCAGGATAAACAAAAATATCTTCAAGAATGACATTTTGCTTGTTGGGATGAGTCCTAGACAGTAAATCAGTGTTTTGTAAAAATTTAATAAAATCTGTTTTGATTGTAAGCTGTGGTATAGATAAATTATTAACTTCAGTAAGTTTATTTGATCTTTCATGAACTAATACTGGTTGTTGTAAATTGACCGTTTTAGAGCTAACTAAAGTATTGCTTTTTTCCAAGCTATCATTTTGATTTACAATCTTTACCTCTTCTTGCTGAGAATTTATAACTGATTGAAGCTCAGAAAAAATTTCAAAACAATTTATTTCTTTATATGCTCTAAACCGACCTCGTTGTATGGCGGTTTCCATTTTTTTAAACAAGTGTTGGAATTCATCTTTGATAATAGCTGGGTTATTTTGGTGAAAGCACCATAAAACATCAAAATCACTTTCAGCATCATGAAGCATATTCGCAATTGCACGAGTTAATACATCATCCCACCCACTGTAAGCAATTACAACTAATAAATGTTTACATAATAGGTGTTGTAATGCAGCATTTAATTTAGGTCGATCACTTAATAGTTGGTTTGGAGTATGAAGGGTATCTGATCCACGCCAATAACCATGAAAATGAATGATATTAATATCATTTTTTCTAATTTCAACTTCTTTTGGAAGATTCCCATCTGCATCGAGAACCCTAACCCTTGGGATACCTCCTGCTGCTGAAATTGCCATTGAAATAAGCGGGTCAAAATTGGGAGTTAAAATTGGCCCCCATCCCTTTGGGTGATGTGAGCAGATTAAATTTGCAAGGCCTTGCGTTCCAGGAGGTAAATACCAGTCAGATGGTTCTCCATCTTGTGTTGGATTATCAGGATCTCCAATACTTGTAGGATTTTTGCAAGCTTTTAGTACTGCTCTTCTAATAATGGTGTTTACAGCATTTTGATGAAAGCTTGCATGAATCCAAGACATTGCTGCTTGATATTGTTCAGCGTAAAGCTTTCCCTGAATAGTTTCTTCAAAATCTGGTAACTCTGATATCATCTCTTCTTTTATGTATTCTTTAATGATATGAATCATTTGTGAAACACCTGGTACACCATTCCCATCTTTGTCAGTTGAGATTGGTGCTCCAACTAAGAAAGCAATAGGCTTTGTAGATGTTCGAATTGCTTTACCTAAAAACTTTTTATCATAAATTTCCATAATAATCTGCCCTTCCAAATCCGCATAAATAGCAAAAATAAACTCTAATAACAGTAACCTATTTATTAATAAATCTAGAAACCTCATATCTTGCGTCAGCCAAGATCATGCAGTTGGTTGGCCAGCCTGGCGGCTTTTGTGCTATCCTAAAAGGATTCATAAGCGCTCCATCATTAGTTTTCAGGGCCGTCAGGTCTGGCCAACAAGGGATTCAACGGATCACGTTGAATCCCTTGTTGGCCTTTTTGATCACCCGCCCAAACACCTCTCACACAATTCATCCCTTCCATATAACTCCCCATTTTGCATATTATCCTGTAAACACCTAACGGGATAACACCCCAATTCGGACAATTCACGAGATCTGGATAATCTTCCATCTGAATTATTCATGAGATCTCAGATAACCCATCTGAAGCAAAAAGCAGCTGAAGATTCACAGCTCCCAAAACGAAACGCCTTAATCATACATTTTTTGCGCTTGCGATTCAAGCAGGGGGAAGCAAAGCTTAAAGCCGATTTAACGCCTTAAAAGGAGCGGATTCATGTATTAATTTTGTCACAATTATCGAAATTAAAGCCCAAATCTCAAATTCCAAAATTGGGTGTTTGTCCAGATCTGGTTGAATAGAGGCTTTCTTTCTGGAGCACGGCAAAGAGCAGGCCGTGGCTTGCTTTTTTGCCTTTATTTTGCTATTGTTAAGAAATTCTGATCTGCGGAGAACACCCATGCAGCCGACCCTTCCCGGTTCCGTTAATTATGCAGCGCAATATGCACCGCCCGTATTGCCCAGTTCTCCCCATATCGATCTGAGCCTGCCCAAAGATTTTGGCTATGAGATGCCCCCTGCCGAAGAAAATATCTTTGCCAACTCCCAGGATAATTTGGCACCGGGTTCGTATAAAAATCCCCACGCCATGACCGAGTTCAGTTTCTTGGATACGCCTCCAGCCCGCCCCGAACCCCAACCCATGAGCAAAGGGGAGTTTATCTCACACACCCGTGATGCGGTTGAAGGGCTGATTGGCTCAGGTGGCCTCAAAGCGGTTGAAACAGTCGGCGGTTTGGCCCACATTGCCAATGGGGGCAAAGTGACCTACAGCAAAAAGCTCGATCTCGAAGGTTTTGACAGCTCAACCCTGAAGTTTCAGGGCTCGTTTAAAGATGGCGGCCGGGTCGGCGTGGAGTTCAAAGCCACCTTTTAGAGAACAGCCTGCCGGGCCTTATTCCTGCAGGGCCTTGGCCAAATTCAGCCGCCCATGGCCAAAAAAGGTGTCAAAACCGGGTTCACCCCGATCATCAGCCCCCGCTTCGAGCTTGGCTTTGATTTCTTCCCGGCTGAGTTGTGGCCAGCGGCTGCGCAGCAGGGCGGCGGCACCCGCCACAGCCGGTGTGGCCATAGACGTGCCGCTGACGACGCCATAGTTCAGCTCTTTGTGGGGGTGGGGATAGGTCGGCAAGGCTGAGAGAATTTTGACGCCTGGTGCGCTCAGACTCATCCACTCGCCAAATTGCGAAAAAGCAGCGCGTTGGTCTTGGGCATCGCTGGCACCCACGGCCAAAACCCCCGGTTGGGCTGCCGGATATGATTTCATTTCTTTGCCATTATTGCCCATGGCCGCTACGATTAAAACATCGCGGTCAAGGGCATATTGCACGGCCTCGCGTTTGACCAAAGGGTTCATCAGGCCCCCCAGGCTCATGCTGATCACCTTTGCACCGTGGTCCACCGCCCAAATAATGCCCGCCGCCACATCGGCAGAGTCGCCAATGCCATTATCCCCAATCACGCGGATCGGCATGATTTTCAGGGCCGGAGCATACCCAGCAATCCCCACGCCATTGTCGGTCAGCGCGGCAGCAATGCCCGCACAGTGAGTGCCGTGACCGTAGCCATCCCAGGGCTGGTCATCTTTGTCGAGGACGTCGTAGCCGGGCAGGAGTTTTTCGGCCAAATCCGGGTGTTTGAGGTCGAGGCCAGAGTCGATCACAGCCAGAAAGTGCTGGGGATGGCCCTGATAAATCTGCCAACCGGCCTGAGACTGGGTTAAAACATGGCCGTATTGCTGAGCAAAAAGCGGATCATTGGGGTAGGTCTGCCGGGATGGATTCAGAGTTGATGGTTTTTCGATCTGCAGCGGGGCCAAACGTTCGAGGGTCAATGGCTCGACCCAGAGCAGATCTGGGCGGGCTTTTAAGCGTTGCAAAGCAGACTCTGCCGCTGCTGAGCCAAAAGGGGTGCGAACGACTTGCATTCCCAGGCTTTCAGGGCCAATACTGCGCAAGCTTTGAAGACCCAATTGGTATAAAGCGGCGTTTTGCTGGCTGCGCACGCCGGGTTTGAGGCGCAAGACCCACTCCCCTGGCACCGTCTGCTGCTCAGGGCTGACCTGGGGGTAGCGGGTGTTGACCTGATTGCGGTTTTGGAGCGCGCTTGAACGCAAAGTATTGACGGGGTTCTGAGGCTGAGGCAATGACTGGGCCAATGAGCAGGCCTGCAGAGTCATGCCCATCAGGCAAAACAGGGCAAATGGAGTTGGCTTGGTGATGGTTATTTTCCGTTGGGGACGTGGCACAGAGAACCTCTGAAAAATGGACTCATGGGCCATTTTAGCATTATTTGCCCATCGAAGCACTGCCCCTCTGCCTCGCACTCAACTTCGCACTCAACTTCTCACAGGGCTCACCATCCCCTGATCAGACCCGTTCAAATCTGTTACTCTTAAAAAGAAAAAAGGGCTTTCTCGGCCCCTCTAAAATCCAAAACCTGCCCAAGGAGCCTCCCATGCCCCGCTTAATTGCCTCTCCCACCGTGATTCCCGCTGCTGGCAGCAAACCCAAAGTGATCCGTGAATTTGTCGGCCAGGTCAATACCGGCCACAGCCACGCCTCCGTGGCCCAAATGAGTTCGCCCAGCGGCTGGGTCGAACCCGGTCAGCGGCCAGATTTCCAGGAGATGACAGTGGTGCTCAAAGGCAGCTTGCAGGTCGAGTCGGAAACAGAGACCTTCACGGTCGATGCGGGCCAAGCGATTATTACCGAAGCAGGGGAATGGGTGCGTTACAGCACGCCCGGCCCCGAAGGGGCTGAGTATATTGCAATCTGTCTGCCAGCGTTTTCGCCGAACAGTGTTCACCGCGACGAATAGCGCGCAGCAGCTTGGATTTTAATACATAAAAATACATTTGTATGCTATGCTGATGGGAGTCTGTTTTTTTGAGGTGAATCATGCTCCCTGTTCTCTCTCCTGCCACTCATCCTGTTGCCACCGATCCGCGCCTCTGCCAAAATGAGGGCATGAGCAGCAAAACCTCTTTACAATCCCTTTTAGACATTAACTTTCTCGAATACGCCTCTTACGTGATCAAAGATCGCGCCATTCCCTTTTTGGAGGATGGTCTCAAGCCGGTCCAGCGCCGCATTTTGCACACCCTGTTTGAAGTCGACGATGGCAAATACCACAAGGTCGCCAATATTGTCGGCATGACCATGCGCTACCACCCCCACGGGGACGCCAGCATCGAAGCCGCGTTGGTGAATATTGCGCAAAAAGATTACCTGATCGACAAACAGGGAAATTTTGGCAATTTGCTCACGGGCGATCCTGCCAGTGCGGCCCGCTACATTGAATGCCGCCTTTCCCCCCTGGCACGAGAGACCCTGTTTAACCCCGAGATCACCGATTACCTCGACAGTTACGATGGCCGCAACAAAGAACCCGTGGTGTTGCCAGCAAAACTGCCGCTGCTTCTGCTCTCCGGCACCGATGGGATTGCAGTGGGTTTGGCCACCAAAATGCTGCCGCATAATTTTTGCGAATTGATCGAGGCCCAGATCGCGATTCTCAAAGGCGAAGATTTTGAGATTTTTCCGGATTTCCCCCAAGGCGGGTTGCTCGACGCCTCCCAGTATATGCGCGGAAAAGGCAAAGTGCGGGTGCGTGCAAAGGTCGAGATCAAAGACCCCAAAACCCTGGTGATTCGGGAGATTCCCTACGGTTCGACAACCGAGTCGCTGATTGCCTCGATCGAAGCCGCGATCCACAAAGGCAAGCTCAAGATTGCGAATATTAACGACTTCACAACTGAATTTGTGGAGATTGAACTGCGTGTCGGCCATGGCGTCATGGCCGAAGAATTGCTCGAGCGGGTCTTTCTCTACAGCGACTGCGAACTGACCCTGCATCTGCAGCCGATCTTGATTCGCAACCACATGCCCGTGGAACTGGATGTACACGAAATTCTCCGGGAAAACACCCGCCAATTGCTGCAGGTGCTGGAGCGGGAACTCCATTGTGAATTGGCACGCCACCAACGCAAATACCGCGAGCAGGTACTTGTGCAAATTTTTATCGAGAACAAGCTCTACCTCTCGCTCGAAGAGGCGGCAGATATGCCCGAACTCAAAGCGATGTTGCGGGCCTGGCTCGAACCGATGCTCGACGAGCGCTTTATTCCGATTCCCGAAGAAGATCTCGACAAACTTTTAAATATCCCAATTCGCCGCATCTCCCGCTTTGATTCCGCCAAAGCCCTGGCAGAGTTGCAAAAGACCTCAGAGGCAATCGAAGAGGTTCAGCGCAAACTGACTCACCTCAACCAGACGGCCATTCTTTGGCTCAAAGCGATCCTCAAAAAATATGGTGACAAATACCCACGCCAGACCAGTCTGGAATCTTTTGAAACGATCAATGTCACGGCTGTGGCGATCCAAGACCAAAAAGTGGGTTTTGATCCCGAAACCCGCTATTTGGGCACCCAGGTTAAATCCGATGCGCCACTGCTCTGCTCCACCTTCGATAAATTGCTGCTGGTCTTTGGCAATGGCACCTACCAGGTCCTCGAAATTCCCGACAAGCTTTTTATTAAAGAAGATGTCTTACATTTTGAGCGCCAGGCCCAACAGACCGTCTTTTCGGTGCTCTACCGCGACAGTGGCGGCGTCTATTTTATGAAACGCTTTAACGTAACCAAATTTATTCTCGCCAAAGAATACGCCTATTTGCCCGAAGACGCTGAATTGGTCTATTTCAGCGCCGACCCCGATCCGGTGGTCAAACTGGTCTTTGAGCCCCGCAAACGGGCCCGTGTAATGGAGCAGTATTTGGATTTTCGCGATATGTTGGTCAAGTCCGTGGGCTCCCGTGGCAATAAAGTCGCCGAGCGCCCGATTATCAAGGTGCAGCCTGTCAGCCGCAAGGCCTATGAAAAAGAGGCCCAACAGGCGCTGCCAACGAATACCCAACAAATTTCAATTCTGGATATTCTCGAACGTGAGCCAGCTGACGATGGCAATGTGACCCAGCCAACGCCGAGTGATTCTTGAACACGTTATAATGAAATTTATTAAATCTTACTTTTTGTGAACATCGCTTTTTTACCAAAGCCTGAACATAAAAATTCCTGAGAGGAAGCTCCATGTTGAAACAAATTTCACTCGTTGCGTTAACCGCCTTGGTCTTGGGCAGCTCGGTATTCTTGGCGCCCCAGGCTGAATCTGCAGGCCCATCTGCCAAAATCACCCATTCTTTTGGGGTTGTTCAGGCCCGTGCCGGGGCTGCCTGGAACAAAGCCAATACCAATATGGCCCTCTATCCGGGCATGACCTTGCGGACCGGGGCCAATTCCCGCTCTGAGCTGCGTTATACCGATGGATCTGTGGTCCGCCTGGGTTCGCGCACCATTTTGCGTGTGCGCGCCGCCAAAGACCTGCGCTTGCTGCGGGGCAAAACCTGGATCAAAAAACAGCACAACCAAAAAGACCGCATGCGCGTGCGCACCCCCATTGCGGTGGCCAGTGTGATTGGCACAGAGCTGTTTGTTTCCCACAACGACCAGAATACAAGCCATGTCACGACCCTCAATGGCATTGTTGAAGTCACGACCGACAAAGGGGAGACCAAAAAAGTGGGGCCGGGCGAATGGGTCGAGATCGAGCCAGATAAACCCCTCGAAGACCCCACCAAATTTGACTGGAACACCCTCAAGAAAAACGAGCGTTTTCTGATGGATCTGGAATTTGTGCCCACTCCCGAAGAGCAAGCCGCTCTTGACGAAGACTGGAAATAAGCGTATTTTTGACTAACGCTTAATCTTTGATCTGACAGCCATGCGTTCAAGCGCATGGCTGTTGTCTGAATTCTGGAGTTATCATGCACAATGGGTTTTTCAGGCGCAGCCTACTGACAGGCTTGGCCGTTTTGGGTTTGGGTTCGGGTTTGGGTTTTTCTCCTTTTGGTCTGGGTCTAGGTCTGGCTGCCGTTCGGGCCGAAACTCTGTCTGTGCCCAATTCGCATTGGGCCTGGCCAGCTTTAAAATACCTCAACGAAGTCTACCAACTGGACTTGGTTTCTGCCCAAGACCAAAACAGGGACCAAAATACAGGCCAAAAGCCCGTCAACCGATTTGAATTGGCAGTGATTCTGAGCAAGGTCTTAAAAGCCTTAGAAGAAAAACAGCAGGTCCTCGCAAAAGAAGATCAGGCGCTGATCAACAGGCTCAAGACAGAGTTTGCGGCTGAGCTGGAAGAACGTTATTCGGCCCTGGATGAGCGCACAGAGGTGTTGGAAGACCAGAGCGATTTGCAAAACACGCAATTGCAGGAGCTGCTGGAGCGCGTCGACCAACTGACGTCCATTCGCGCCTTTGGTTCACTGGCCCTGCGTTTTTGTGGCATGAGCACCCGTTTGGGAGATTTTCAGAATTTCTTTGGCAGCAATGTCACTGGAGCGAATTTTCAGGTGCGTCTGGGGGCTGGCTTGCAGGGCCGGATTCAAGACAGCTGGGATTGGCAGGTGCGGGTGCTCAGCAACGACAACCGCTCATACAATCTCTCCTGGTTCCCCTTTGGCGGGGATCATATTCCCCGCAGCCCGATCAATCTCGATCGCTTTTTTATCCGTTACCAGCCCCAAGAACTGAATCAGGGTCCGTTTAAACTCGCGCTGACGGTGGGCAAAGCCCCCAACTTTCTCTCCGAAAACGAATTGCTCTTGGACGAAGACGTGAGTTTTAGTGGTTTGCAGCAGCAATTGAGCTGGCGCGACCTCACGTCCTTCTGGCCCAAACTCGATCTCGAATTGGGCCAATACGCGGTCTTGATCGAAGACACCTTTTTTACCACCTCTTTGCTGGCAGCCAAACTCTCAAGTGAGTTTAAACTGGCAGAGCCATTGATTTTGCGCCTGGGCAGCAGTTATTCCCATTACCTCAAAGCCGACAATCTGGCCCGCTTTAATTTTAACCAGGGCTACCAGGGCATCTTCAGCGCCCGCAACCGGGGGGCGGATAAAAACGATTTTGAATCAGAATTTAGATTGTTAAATGGCTTTGCCCAGTTGCGCTTGAACCTGTGGGAGCAGTGGCCTGTGATCCTGCAAGCCGATTATTTGCGCAATTTGGGCAGTGCCGACAAAAACCAGGGCTGGTGGGCCGGATTGCAAGTGGGAGAGCTCAAAGGGCCTGGCTCCTGGCAGTTTAAATACGCCTATCGAGGCCTGGAGCAAGATGCCAATCTCTCGCTGATGGTTGATGAGAACTTGGCCGGGACCGATGTCTCAGGCCATGTTTTGGACGCCGCAGTGCAATTGGCTGCCAAGACCTCGTTCTCTGTCTCTTTATTTACCCGCACCTCGCTTTCAGATCCCAGCAAAGATCATTTGTATGTTTTGTACACCACCCTGCGCCAGGATTTCTGAGCCAGGCAAATTAAAGAGGAATAATCATGAACAAACGCCTATTGACTGCCATCGCCGCATTGCTGGCTCTCAGCGCACCCTTGAGTAGGGTCACACCCGTTTTGGCCCAAGACTTGACCAAAGATACCGGTTATCCCGATGTGGCTCCCAGCCATTGGTCCGCCGCAGCCCTGCAAGAATTGGCGCAAAAATACCAGCTCAAATTGACCTACCCCGATGGTGAATTCAAAGGCCAGCGTTCCCTGACCCGATACGAAATGGCCGCGCTGCTGGTGCAGGTCTTTCGCCAGATCAAAAACGTCTCAGACAGCGATCAAAAAATGCTGGCAGCGCTCAAGTCCGAATACCAAAAAGAGCTGAGCAATCTGCGCGAAGAAATTAGGGCCGAGTTGGAGATGGTCGAAGACCATTTGGATATTCTCGACAACGATCTCAACCAAACCCGCGAAGAGCTCCTCGCTGCGTTTGCCAACAGTTTGCCCTTTACCCTCAGTGGCGACATTGCCCTGCGCCATGAACTCGTCACCCCCGATTTTGCCGATCTGGGCAAAGCCACCACCAATACCCCGCAAAGCCGCGTCACCCTCAGCCTCAACAGCCGGGGCCATGACGTCTTTGGCTACGGGGCCCGCTTGAGTGTCGGCAATCAGCGCAATCCGGGCAATCCCTGGTGGCGCTTGGGCGATTTTGGCGCCCGTGTGGACTTTGCGCTTGATCGCTTTTTTATCACCTGGCGGCCCACGGCGTTTATCGACGTCACGGCGGGTAAATTTCAGAATGTCTTTTCCAATAGCGAATTGTTGATGGACTTTGACGTACAGCCCGAAGGCGCCATGCAGCGCCTGCATTTTGACGATATCTCCCCGGTTTTTAGGCGCTTTTCATTGACCCTGGGTGAGCAGATTATCAACATGAATCGGGTCTTTGAAGGCAATACCTTTATTCTCAGTGCCAAAGCAGACACCCAAATCTCGCCCCTGAGCTGGATGGATATTGACCTCAGTGCCGCTTACCATCACTATCTCGGCGAAAGTGTACTCTACAATGCAAGCCGTTTGGCGACCGAAAAAGGCCTGAGCCAGCCTTTGGTGGGCAATGTCATGAGCAATACCCCCAATACCGCATTTAGCCTGCTCAATGGCTTTGGCAAAGTCACCTTCCATTTGGGCGAGCGCCTGCCGCTGGAACTCTCGTTTGACTATCTGCGCAATCTGGCCGCCCCCGACAAAAACCAAGCCTTTCAAGCGGGCTTGCAATTGGGTTCAGCGCGCATGCCCGGAGATTTCTTTCTGGCTTATTTCCTCAAATACCTCGAAACAGATGCCTCGGTTGCGTATTTTGTCGAAGACCAACTCGGACGCACCAATGTCATGGCCCACGAAGGCCAAGTGGGGGTCAAGGTCTGGGACAAAACCACCCTCTTTGCCACCTACCAATACCGCGACAGTCTGACCTCACCCGGCGCGCCCGTGCATACCTTACGCACGGGGATTTTTCAGGCGTTTTGATCCAATAGCCAGCGCTGCTCCAGCCCTTCGCTGGGCAAACTGGGCTCTCTGAGTCCCAGCATGTCCTGCAGCGCTTCTGCGCTGGGGCGGGTACTCTGAATTTTGTCTTTAAACAGCTGAATAAAGTCTTCGAGGCTGAGCATTTGCAGCGGGTCTCCGGGTTGCCCCGCATTAAAGCGCGCCACGGTCTGTTGATAGAGGCGATAGGCATTGTTGAGATTGCGCTCAGATTGCAAAAGAATGCGCAGGGTTTGACTTTGTTTGAGCAAAAATGCGGCAGAATTGCTTTGGCTTAAACGCCCAATTTCGGCCAACACCTCTTTGTGGAGATTGGTGGTATTGATCCGGGTTTGGCCAAAACTGGTCGCGACCCGGTTGCGGAACCCTGTGTCTTCAAACAGGGCTTTCGCGGCGGGGCTTAATTGGGCGTAAAGGGGATCTGTTTGTTGATTCGCGGCACATTGATTCCCCTCTCCCAGGGCCACCATTTTGGCCAATAAAACCAGCAGCGCCCGATTGGAACTTCCCGATTCCCCAGCGAGCAAGTCTTTGACTTGCTCGGGCATGGCCGCTTGATCTGCCTGGCTGAAAGCGCTCATGCCCCCATCGACAAAGGCGTTTAGCTCTGTTTCAGCTTGGGCCCGGGTCTGGGGATCCTGCTGGCCATCCCTGGCGATGCGCTGCAAGCCGGTTAAAAACTCCAAGACATAACCCTCTTCATCGTTTTTACAGCGAAAATCTTGGAAATTGAGTTGCAATTGGAAGTCCAGCTCCGAGAGAAAAGAGGTAAAACGGCTTGAGAATTGCGGATTTTGCTCCTCGGCCAGGGATTCTGCCCAGGCCGGGAAAAGGCTGCGCACCGACTCGGCATTTTCAGCCAACCATTCCCGCGAAAAGGCGGGCAGCGGAATTGCGCTCTGTTGGGCCAGCCAATCCATACCTTCAGCCAGGGGAGCCCCGCCTTTTTCAGCCATGTCGTGCCAAAGCTGCGGAAGAAACCCACGAAAACGTGCCATTTCATGTTTTACAGCCTCTTTGCTTTTGCCGTGAGCGGTGATAAAATCCAGCAATTCCCCTTCTTTGCCTTCGTAGCGGCCCGTCACAGCCGCCATAAACATAAATTTTGTCAGGGAATCCCGCAGCAGCCGTTCGGGCTGATAGACAAAACTGCGGTAACTCTCAGCAAAGTCTTCTTCAGGGCTGAGGGTGGCATAAGGCGAGACAAAGCCATTTTCTTGGCCGGTTTGCAGGGTATGATCAAGACCATATTCAGCGCTGGTTTCGGCATTTTCAGACCAGCTGATGCGTTTCCAGTTTTCCAGCACCTCTGGCCCATTTTGCAAGATATGCCCGGTTTCGTGGGTCAAGACCTGTTCGGTAAAGTCTTGGTTGTCGCCCCCATCGATCATACCAAACCAAAATTGGGTCAGGTTTTCCAAGAGCGGCGCATCAAATTTACCCGGTTCGGGGTTGTTTTTCATTTGTGCCAGCACGGCCGCAATGCGTTCTTGGCTGCCGGGGCTCAACTGAGGAAACCAGCGTTTGTGCCAGCGTTCGCTGGTTAAAAGACTGTTGCGCAGATCTGCGGGGGTGGCGCTTCTTTGGCTGGGGTTTTGGGGGCTCAAAGCGTTGATCCGGGCATCGAGGCTTTGCAAGAGGCTGGTTTTTTCAGCGGGTGAAATCTGGCGATCATCCGCGATAATGTCCCGAATCTGACGGGCTTCAATCAAGGTTCGAAAACGTTCAACCGCAGCTTCGGTCTCCGCATCGTAAACACCACTGCTGAGGGCCTGTCCGGCAGGACGTGAGAGATTGAGGAAGGCCTGTAACTCAGCCACAGCTGGAGAGCTTTGCCCCGGCGTCTGCCGGGCTGTTTCAAGCTCTGCAAGCAATTGAAGGATCTGGGGCTGCTGCACAAAGTCCGAGGGATTCGGAAAAACAGCCCCCTGGTGCAAAATAATCTTGCCACCGTCTTGATCGCGGCGGGCGACTTTCATGCTCTCTCCCAGGGCGCGAATCAATTCCCCCGAGCGGCTTTGAATCGGGGGATGCATTTCGTAGATCAGGGCCTGTCCATTGGGCTGGGTCAGCAGGGTTTTGAGTTTATCTGCAGGCACTTGCACCTGCATTTCAGCGACCGAATTGTAGACGGCCAGCAGGGCTGCAGGCCCCCATTCCAGGCCCGGTTCTGCCAGTTTTAATTGGGGCGGGGGAATCTCCAAGCCCTCAAAGCGGGTTTGCAGGGCCTGGGTCAAGGCCTGTTTTAAGGCTTCGCGCTGCAAGGGCAACGAGGCTTGGGGCGGGAGATTGCTATACCAATGGACCAGCACCTCGCGGGGCAGATTGCGGCAGGCGTGTTGCAGCCGCCGAAAGTCGGGAAAACCCAGCTCTTTGGCCCAATTATCCAGGGGTTGGCGGAGTGCGTCTGGCACAGGGGGAGCGTCTTCAGCCGCATTGGATTGATAAGGCATTAAATACCCCAGGGCCTGCTGCAATTCCAAAGCCTGAGGGGGAGTGGCAACAAGCGCCTGAAACTGGACCTGGGTCGGCTCCAAGGTGCCTTGGCGATAGGTTTCTGGGGTGGCCGGTGCGATACTGGCAGGTGCAGACGGAGCCGGGGTTGCTTGCGCGGCCTGAACCGGCAATTGGGGAGACGGTGTCAGCGAGACGGGGCTTTGCCCGGATGTGGCGTTGAGCATGTCCTCTCCCTCATCAAGGTCTTTGCCTAGATTATGGCATAAAAAAACGACTTTGCGCGCAAATTCAGGGCCATTTTGGCAGGGGCATGCTGAGAAATTGATCGACACGGGCAAAGACCCGATCTTTGATCGCGTTTTCCCGCGGCTCGTCTTTGCGGGGCAAAATCGGGAGATGCCAGCGCGAATCCAACCAGAGCACTTCGACTTGGTTGTGTTTGAGGGCTTGGGCCAAAATTTGAGCACTTTCAGGGTCAACGACCCGGTCGCCCCGGCTTTGCACAATCAAGATCTCCAGCTCAGGGGGCAAATGCAGGCCGCGTTTTAAAAGCCGTTGTAATTCGCTGCAGAGCAGGTGCAATTGTTCCACCGCGTGTAAAGGCAATTCCCGGTACCAACAGCGAACCCAGTCGGGGTCAAAATCATTGGCAACAGCCTGTACTCCCGCTTTGCGGGCCCAACTCACCAGTTTGACCAATTTTTCGCGGGGTTTCACCAAAGGCGCAATTAACACCAGCTTTTGCACGCCCGGAAAGGCGCGTCGGCTCAGCAATTCCAGCAGCAGGGCACAGCCGGTGGAGGTGGCGATCAGCGTCTGGTTGGCATAGCCCAGACGCAGCAAAGCTGCCAACTCTTGCTCCAAAGGGGCCTGCCAATCTTGCCAAGACGCCTGGCGAAATTCAGCAATGTCACTGCCGTGGGCGCCCAGCATGACCCTGGCAGCTTGCCATTGAGGGTGTTTTTCGAGCAAATAGTCGAGCAAATAATGGCTCTCAAAAGGGGTGGCCGAAAAACCATGGACCGTGATCAGCACAGGGGTCTGTTGTTGGACAGCAGAAGGTTTTTCGGCCTGAGAGAGCCAGATCGGGCCGACACGGGGGGGAATATGCAGGTGGTCGAGATCATCAGGCAAAACCTGATCAAAAGGCCTGCGAAAGCGCCAGAGTTCTGCGAGTCGGGCTTTGATCGGTTTGGCGTCCGGCATCAGGAGGTAATTTCGACCTCGACTTGGCCCGAATAATCATAGTTTTGCATCCAGTCTTTGCCATGCTGGATCAGGTAGAGAAAGAGGGTGCTGCGGCTATTGTCGACCAACCAGAGCGGCTGTCCGTAGATCTGCTGCAGGTGGCGCATAAAACCCTGGTGAAAGACCGCAGCCTCTTGCTGGGACATGCCCTCGAGGGTGTCGTAGCGAATCGAAATGCTCCAATCATCACTCAGGTCTTGATCATCGAGCATGGTGATGCCGTATTCCTGATATTTTCTAAACATCGGCGCAAATTTTTGCAAAAAGAAATAACCTGCGCCAATCGAGTGAATATAACGTCGGTGAGCCGTGACAAAGTCAACAGTGGTTTGGGCTTCGGCCTCGGTTTCGGTTGGAAAGCCAAAAAAGATAAACGAATAATTGTAGATCCCAGCGGCATCGGTCTGGCGGTAGACCTCGACGGCGGTTGCGGGGTCGGTGCCTTTGGCCATGCGCTCAATGATACGCGGGTGCGCCGATTCCAGCCCGTACATAATAAAGCGGCAGCCACCTTGGTAGATCTGTTCACAGGTTTCCGCATCAAAACCCTTTTGCAGGCGCGAGAGAATCGACCAGCGCAGTTCAGATTTTTGCGCGACCAGGGCCGCAGAGAGGTGGCGGGCATAATTGGGAGAGAGGGTTTCGTCGCCAAAAGAAAAGAGCCGCACCCCATATTTTTGGGCCAAAAAGGCCATGTCTTCGGCGATCAGCCCCGGCTTGCGCAGGCGATAGCGGGGCGCATAAGAGACATAATGATCGCAAAAAGCGCAGTCTTTCCAATAGCAGTCTTTGGAACCCAGCAGGGGCAGAATCGGTTCGGGCACCCAGTATTTATCCAGGGGCAGGCCATCAAAATCGGGGGGAGGCAGCTCGTTCATCGCCACGGGCGTGCCTTTGTCGTTGAGGTGCACCTGTCCCGCTTGGTCGCGCCAGACCAGCGCGGGCACTTGGGCCAGCTCGCCCCCAGAGGCAAGGGTTTGAATCAGACTCAGCAAAGGCAATTCACCTTCGCCGCTGATCATGCTGTCAAAGAAAAGGTCAAAAGCGGGGCTGGGCTTGTCTTGCAGGGCTGCTGCAAATTTGGAAAAAAGCGCCCCCCCGAAGGTGATATGCACCTCAGGCAGACATTCCTTCACCATCCGCGCCAACGTTAAACCACCCACCAATTGGGTTGTGTCGGCAATCGAAATGCCGAGTAAATCTGGCGGGGCTGCTTGCAGGCGCGGCAAGACCGCCTCCCGGTAAAAATCGCGGTAGGGATTGCATGTTTCGTCGGCTGTGGCCAGGGCCAATTGCTCCGATGAGGACTCGCGATAGGGCAAGACAATTCCGCGTTTGCTGCATTGGCTGGGGGCATAAGCCAAGGAGAGCAATTGATAGGCCTTTTCGAGCGTGGCTTTGGCCTGAATAAAAGCCGCAGGCTCATAATAGCGGGACGAGCGCAGGGTGGCTTTGGCGGCATCGACTTGGGGCAAAAATGTGCGCAAGACCTCTTCGAGTGGCAAAGTCTGGCGCACCATTTCGGGATTGCGGGTGACCAGCAGTTTGCCAAGATACTCGGCGGAAATCACCCGCTCGTGAAAGTCGAGATTGAGATCCCATTGGGTCACCGCCTGCTGGTTGTGACGCAGCCAAGCAGTCAGGGCGGGCAGGGCCAAATAGGGCTGGGTGGGCTCCCAAAAGGGAGGAAAGACCAAGAGAGTCTGAAAGGGCTTCAAGGGCTGACCGCCAGCGGATAGGCGTCTTCGCGTTTGGGATTTAACATGCCTGCGGCCCAAAAGCTCAAATAGCCATTGCTCAACATGCCCAAACCGTGATACGCGGGGCCATAATCACCTGAATTGGCGATATTTTTGCCAATGCTGCCCCACAGGCCTGCATATTGGATAAAACTCTGGCCGTTTAGGGGCAGGCTGCGCTCACCCACGTTGAGCAGACCGCCACTGCTGCCTGCATCACCATTAAACCAAGTGACTTGGCCATTTTTCCAGGGTTCGTGGCGCACGAAGGTTTCGGGTTTGGCTGGGTCGATGCGGCAGGAGAAAAAACCACCCAGGCCTTTGCAGCCATCGGCGGGCACATCTTTGCCTGCTGTATAAAGGGCATGGCTTTCGGGGTAAGTGTAAAGCCGCACCCGGTTCTCGCCTTCACGTTCCAGTTCGCGCCAATTGAGATACTTCAGATCTTTGTCTCCGGCGATGCCCAAACGCAGGGGTTTAAACACGCTGTCGAGCACAATTTGGACGCCGACCCAATCGCCGCCATGATCGCCATCACCACTGTGATAGGCGTAAAAGTGCCAATACTGCAAAGTGGCTCCATTCAAGGTATTGGGATAGGCGTGTACGTAAGTGATCCAATCGCGGGTGTTGCTGCTGCCTTTGCGGGCCTCTTCGGGCAGATCTTTTAAATAAAAACTGCGCACCTTGTCTTTGCTGCGGGTGGTCTGGGAGTTGGCAGGCAATTTGGTCTTACACGAAGCCGCTTGGGTTTGGGCCAATAATTGGCTCTGAATCGGAAAGGCCTGGAGTTGTTCGTTTAAATCTGGGTCGCAGTCCGCATCCCAGAACCAGAGTGAAGTCTGTTTGAGATAGGCATCGACCTGGGTGGGAAAGTATTTTTCCTGGCTGGAGAGATAAAATACCGGGGCATAGGTCTCGGCCAAAATGGCTTCACAGGAATCAGAAAGACCATCTTGATCACTGTCTTTGCCCGCACGCGAACAGAGGCCATTGGCAGGCGGGGCGGGACTGCTGCCGGGAGCGGGAACGGGTGTGGCTCCGGGGTTGGGATCTGGGTTGGGCTGTTCGTCAGGAGAAGGTATCGGCTGAGCCTCAGTCGAAGCAGAATTCTCACCAGGGGCATTACTGGCACGGGTGCTGGCCTCTTGTAAATCGTTGCGCAGGCTTTCGAGCCGGGCCTCTAAACTGGCCACCAATGCAGCGGCTGCTTGGCTCTGGGCGGGATTGCTGGCCTGGGTGGGTGGCAGTTTTTTGTCTCCGGTACAGCCTGCCAGCACAAACAGAGCCCCCAGGCTGAGTAGGGCGTTGAGGCGAAAGCGTGAAGGGTAAATCACAGGCAGCTTTTCCTTGCTTTGCTGCTCTTACGATAACACAGAGATCAGCCCATTTTGAAGAGCTGAGCCTGGAGTCTGGAAGAATATCTCGGGTATAATGGCTGCATTAGCCCCAAAGGAAAGAATGACTATGCAGATGCGTTTATACCTGAAACGGACCCTCGCGAGCTTTTGCCTCGGAATAACTTTGGTGGGCACGGGCTGCAGCACCGAACCCGTCAATACCGTTCAATCGCCCGATCAGCTTTCGGGACTGCGTCTGCCGGGTCAAACAAATACCCAAACCAATTCTCCCCTTGCCAATACCAACACGGCTGCGCGGGTGGGCCTTAAAAACCTGTTGGTTTGGGAAGTCAAGCCCCCTCAGGCAGGTGCACCGACATCATTCTTGATTGGCACCGCCCACAGCCCGTTGGATGCAAGTTACACCATTCCAGAAAAATTCCAGACCGCGCTCAAAAATGCCCAACGCTTTGTGATGGAGGCGGATCTCAGCAATACCCAAGAATTGGCAAGTGCAGCCCTGAATTTTGCCTTTGATCCCGGTCGCAGCAATCAGGGCGAATTGTCTGCAGCTGAGTGGGCTGCCCTCAAAGACCGCACCAAAACGGCGGGAGTTCCCGAACAGGTCTTAAATATCGCCCGGCCTTGGTATTTAAATCTTTTGTTGGATTCCCCCCCCTCTGATGGCACGAATCCAGACAGCATCCTCGATCAGGTCTTGCGCAAACAGGCTGAGACCGCCAAAGTGAGTGTGGCATATTTAGAAAAGGCCTCAGATCAACTCCAGGCCTTGGCAGAAGGTATTCCCGAAGCAAAGCAGGCAGCCACGCTTAAAAAAACCTTGGCCAATCCACCCAAAGATCAAATTGCCGAGCGCAATAAAATTCTCAGCCTGTATAACGAGGGCAGTTTGAGTGGTTTGGAAGGACTCGATCAAGAGGCCTTCCAAGAAGATCCCGATTATTACGCCGCATTGGTCAGCAAGCGCAATCAAAAATGGCTCACAGGCCTTGAGCCGGTCTTTGCCAAAGAGCGCACAGTGGTCGCAGTCGGGGTTTTGCATTTGATCGGTCCCCGCAGTTTAAATGCCTTGTTGATCGCCAAAGGCTACCAAGTCACCCAAATAAAACCTTAATTCCTCTCCGAGTTTGACAAAGCTTTAGAGAAGATTAATCAGGTCTTAAGAAACATTTGGGTACTTTCAAGCGATATCTTAAACAGAGATCAACTGTAGTAGAGAGCAAGTAATGAAATTTAAAACCGCTTTGGCCCTGCTTTTTCTGGCCCTGCCTGCCTGCCAAACCACCGCACCTGTTGCGCTTCAGCCGACAGCCCCGGTGTCTTTGGCCCAAAGCCTCAAACAAAATGCCGTGCAAACCCAGGCTTCCAAGACCCAGGTCTACACCGAAGTCAGCAAGCCCATGGACAACGAAGTGATTGTCAAATACCGCAGCGGATTTCGCACCCAAGCCACCATCTCTGGCGCTGAAGTGCTCGACGCTTTTAACACCGCAGACGAAACCACCCAATTGCACCGCCTCTCCAAAGGCACCCAAATGCAAGATGCCTTGAACCAGTACCAGGCCGACCCCAGCGTGGAGTTTGCCATTCCCAACGTCAATTTTAAAGTGCAAATGAGTTTGCTCGACCGCGTCAAAAAATGGTTCTCCGATGACGAAGAAGAAAAACCCGCCCAGAGCATGACCCCCAATACCCGCTATTCAGCCATGACTGAACAGGCCCCCCCCACCGTCAATGCCCAAGACCCCTTGGTCAAAGATCAGTGGTATCTCGAAAGCCTGGGCATGAATCAGGTCTGGACCCAATCCGGTATGGGCAATGCCTCAGTCACTGTGGCTGTCCTCGATACCGGCGTGGATTACGACCACCCCGATCTCAAAGGCAAAGTCGTCAAAGGCGCTGATTACGTCGACCGCGATTTTGATCCCAAAGACATGCACGGCCATGGCACCCACGTGGCAGGCATTGTCGCCGCGCAAATGAACAATGCGGAAGGCATCACCGGTCTGGCTCCCAATGTGCGCATTCTCGCAGTGCGCGTACTCGATCAAAATGGTTCGGGCAATCTGTTTAATATTGCCAAAGGCATTGCTTATGCCGCCAACAATGGCGCCAAAGTAATCAACCTCAGCCTGGGCTCCCCCCCCGGTGGTGGTGTGATGCGTACCCTGGCCAACTTTATTGCCACTTATGCCGAAAACAAAGGTGCGCTGGTGATTGCTGCTGCCGGTAACGATGGCGGCGCGATTGGCTATCCTGCCGCTGCCAGCAAATTTCTCTGTGTGGGTGCCGTGAATCAAGAAAAGGTCTTGGCCAGCTTCTCCAACCGGGGCAAAGAACTCGATGTGGTGGCCCCCGGAGTGGGCATTATGTCGACCTTTCCAACCTACGAAGTCACCACCAATAAATTGGGCCTGCCCCAAAATTACGCCACCCTCAATGGCACCTCCATGGCGACCCCGATGGTGGCAGCCCAAGCCGCCCTGATCTGGAGCCAGCAGCCCTATCTCAAACCCGCCGACGTGCGCAAGAAAATCGAGAGCAGCGCGATTGACCTCGGCAGTATTGGTGTCGATGACACCTATGGCAATGGCCTGGTCAGTTTTGAAGGCGCACTGCGCAACTGAGCCCGCCGATTCTTCCTTCTGCTTGAAAGCCCTGAGTTCCACATGCTAAGCTAGGCATTAATCTGTTGTTTTGAAATGGCGCTCAGTGAACGAAATTGAAGTAAAAGTCCTGAATATTGACCGCGAAACACTTCGCGAAAAACTGCGGGCCCTGGGGGCCGTTTGTGAGGGGCGTGAATTCCAACAGAATCGCATGTACGACTACCCTGATCGGCGCTTGTATTTGCAAGAAGACGGCAGTTATATCCGCATTCGCCAGATTCGCTCGCTCGACCCAGATCAACCCAACCAATCCAGTCAAATTTTAACCCTCAAAAAAACCCTCTCCCGCGACAAATACAAAATTGCCCAAGAGACCGAAACCGCTGTGGCAGACCCCGAAGCCATGGAGCAATTCCTGCTGCAATTGGGCTTTGTGCGCGTGCGGATTGATGAAAAGATCCGTGAGAGCTGGGTCTGGAACCGCATTCGCTTTGAATTGGACGAGTGGGCAGGTCTGCCGCCTTATCTCGAAGTAGAAGCCCCCGATGAAGCCGCTGTCTCTGAGGGGTTGGCCCAATTGGGCTATACCCTGGAGCAAGCCACCTCGATGAATTTGAATGAAGTCCTGGCTTTGTATAAAATAGAAGCGGACTCACTCTGCTTTGCAGACTTTGAAAAAACACCACCCGAATTGAAGAAAGGTATTTCCCCATGATCAAAGATCGTAAATTTGCAGCCGGTTTGGCCGTTGGTATTGTCGCTGGCGCGGCCCTGAGCTTTTTACAGCCGCTGGTGGCCGCAGACCAAGCTTCCAACAATGCCGAATTATTGAAAGAAGTTCAGTCCATTCGCAAGCACACCCTCGACATGGCAAAGAACGTCCGCACCATGAATGAAAATATGACAGCACTCAAAGAGTCGGGCAAAACCACAGCTGAGGGTATCAAAACCCTGAGTACCCGTGGCGAATTTAAATAAGGAAGAACAAAGATGATGCATTTACAGGTGCCTTTGCGCGCCCAACGACTCAGACAGACCTTGGGAATCTTGGCGCTTTGCTTGGGATTACAGGGCTGTGAAGCGATCGATTTGATCAATTCCGTGGGCACCGTTTTGGCACCAGCATCCTCCCCTTCTCCGGGGCAATCGGCAGCTCCCCCAGGCTTGCTGCAGCAATTGTTTACCAAGCCTTCAGCAGCCCCAACGGCTTCTGCCAGCCCGATTATCTTGACCCAAGCAGCCACACCAGCCCCGCTGCCTGCGGCCAAGCTCAATGTGGTCAAGGCCCTCGATCCGGTTCCTCTCTCGGGCGATTGGAATTTGGTCCGTCAGCCCAATGTCTCCGTAACCGTCAGCAGCGAACTCAATCCCACCTACGAAAAGAACCGGCTGATCGACGGCAAACTGACCACCTCTTGGTTTGCCTCTGCCGATGATGTTTCCGCCAAAGGCAAATTGCCCACCATTGAGATCAGTTTTCCCCGTGCAGTGGGCGTCTTTGGGGTCAATTTGCGCGGCGACCGCGAGCGCAGCGAAGGTCTGCAAATTCAGGAAATTTCGCTCTTGGTCACCAGTGCCCAGGGCGTGTTGATCAACGAAACGGTCAGTTTTCCTGTCCAGCAAAGTGATCTCAATTTGGTCTTAAACAACCCTGTCAACGAAGCCACTTCGGTGCGGATTACCATCACCAAACATGTCGCAGGCAAAACCCCCGGTCTGGCTGAAATCGAAGTGCTGGGCCGCTCTTAGGTCAGCCGCTACAATTCGCTTATATTTATTGTAGGTGGCTGAGATATTTTATAACTTCAGTATGCCCATTTTGTTGAGCGCTTTTCAGAGCTGTGTTACCAAATCTATCTTTTATTTTCGAATCAGCCCCCTTAGAAATCAGGTATTTGACAAGTTCTAAATCTCCTCGTTCGGATAAACGAAACAAGGCTGTGGCACCATATCCATCTTTGGCATTGATATTAGCCCCTTTTGACACCAGAAATTTGACTAATTCCCGATGTCCAAACCAAGCCACATCATGTAAAAAGGTCAGATCTCCAAATCTTTTGGCGTTGATATCAACCCCTTTTAATATCAGATATTTGACCAATTCCAGATTGCCTTTTTCAGCAGCAAACATTAAGACGGTCGTGCCGTCATCTGTTTTGGCCTTGAGATTGGCACCCTTCGACAAAAGATATTTGACCAAATCCAAATTTCCACTTTCGACTGCTGTCATTAAGACTGTCATGCCGCCATCTGTTTTTGCTTTGATATTTGCCCCGTTAGATAGCAAATATTTAACCAGATTTAATCCGCCACTGTTTCCAGCAAAGATCAATGCATTGTTAAGCTCTGTTTGGTTATACTTTCTCGTTGTTATCAGGGATTCTACCATCTGGAGATTACCCTTTTGAGCCGCAATCATGAGAACAGTAAAGCCATCTGCATTCTCAAAAGTGACATCAGCGCCTTGGGATAATAGATATTTCATGAGCCCAATATGCCCAGAAAAAACAGACCACATCAGTAGAGGAACAGATTCGTTATTTTCAATAATTGTGCTGTGAAGGCTCATTCCCTGTTTGAGTAATTTGAGGATTTGTTCAGGTTGGTTTGTATCCACTGCTTTTTGCAAATCCGCTTGGGGGCTTGCATAGAGTTCTGGACTAAAAACAAAATTTATAATAAAGATGGTAAAGATTATTTTGATTGTTGTTTTCCGCATCAAGTACTCCCTTTCTACTTCTAAGCGTTGTAGTAACTTTGAGCTTAAACTTTAATCACAAAAAACAGAACTGTCAGATAGTGGCAGAGGCTGCCAGCGATCACAAAGCTGTGCCAAACGGCGTGGGCAAAGCGGAATTTATGATCCAAGAGATAAAAGACCGCGCCCAGGGTGTACAAAATGCCGCCGAAAAAGATCCCTCCCAGTCCCCACCAGCCGAGCTTGGCATGAAGCGGCATCACAATCCCAAGTGCCAGCCAGCCCATCAGGATATACGCCAAGGTCGAGAGCAGGTCGGATTTGTAAAAGAAAAAGACCTTGTATAAAATACCAGCCACTGCCAGCCCCCAGATCAGGGCCAGCATCGACCAGCCCAAGGGACCGGGGGGCAAGGTCACCATCAAAAACGGGGTATAGGTCCCGGCGATCAGAAGATAGATCGCACAGTGGTCCACGATTTCAAAGGCCTTGTTCCAGGGCAGAGAGAGGGCCAAAGAGGTGTGAAAGAGTACCGAGGCCAGATAGACCAGCACGAGCGTCACGCCATAGACACTGGCACTGACAATCCTCAGGATTGAGCCCGAGCTGGCCGCCAAAGCCACCAAGACACACAATCCGACCAAACTGAGAAAAAAGCCGAAGCTGTGCAGGGTAATATTGGCAATTTCTTCACGGGTTTCAGGGGTCAAAGACAGAGGCGAAGGCAGGGAGGAAGAATGGGTGGGCGTATTCAGTTTTTTCACTCTATTCTAAAAAAGGATTCCCCCATCATATTCCAAGCCTCAGGAACTGAGCAAGGACTGAGCCAGAACAGAACAAGGACTGCCTGACTGTTTTGAGGGCTTAAATGCTTTCAAGCCAAAGGTTTGAGGTGCTTTTTAAGGGCTGCTAGCGCTTGGTTTTTTGTGATGAACCGCACAAAAACGTCTGTGAAAACCCGAAAAAAAAGCAAAATTCCAGCAAAACCTCTGATTAAATCCCACTTGAACCATAGACACGCAGATCTGCATGTGATAAAAATCTTAATGAAAGCTTATGCACTGCATCAGCTCTACTGTGACAGGGCTTACGGAAAGCGGATCCCGGCCTGTCAGACACTGAAACTAGAGGAGCATGTCTTGTCCCCCCCAAACATCGAACATTATTCTGTCATGTTAAGGGAGGTATTGGATTGGCTAAATCTTCAGGCCGGACAACAGGTTTTGGACTGCACCCTTGGGGGTGCTGGGCACAGCCTGGAAATGTTAAAAGCGGTGGGTCCCCAGGGGTTTCTCTGGGCCATCGAGCGGGATCCTCAGACCCTGGAACGGGCGCGCACCAAGCTGGAAAGCCTGGGTTACCCCTTTCAGTTGATCCCCTCAAACTTTGCCGAGCTGGAGTTCTTAGCTGAACAGTACGAAATCTCTGAACTCGATGCTGTTTTGTTGGATCTGGGTACGTCGCTTTTTCAGTTAAAAGAACCCGAAAGGGGCTTCTCGTTTCTGAATGAGGGACCACTGGATATGCGCATGAATCCGCAGGAGCCCGTGCCGACCGCCGCAGACCTGGTCAACCATTTGAGCGAAGCAGAACTGACCCGTATTTTCCAGGTTTATGGTGAGGAACGCATGGCCCGTCCGATTGCCCGAGCGCTGGTGGCTGCACGGGGGAAAACCCCCTTTGTCACCACCCTCGATTTGGCACAGGCGGTGGAGAAAGTGATGCCCCGGCGGGGGCAAAAACTGCATCCAGCGACGCGGGTGTTCCAGGCTTTACGCATTGCTGTTAACGGTGAATTGGACGCACTTGAGCGGGTGCTGCCGGTCGCTGTAAAGCTCTTAAAACCCGGTGGACGTTTGGCAGTGATTGCATTTCACTCACTGGAAGACCGGCCGGTCAAGCTCTTCATGCGAAAGCTTGCCACTGACTGTCTCTGTCCCCCGAGACAGCCGATCTGTACCTGTCAGCACCGCGCCCAACTGCGCCTGTTGACAAGGGCAGTCAAGCCTTCAGAGGCCGAAGTGCTTGAAAACTCCCCCTCACGCAGTGCACGGCTGCGGGTGGCGGAAAAACTGTAGATGAATTGATTGAATGAGCAGAATTGAATTGAATACGATGGAGCGGATTTTTTCATGGCGGCAACCACAGTACTGAATACCCCTACGCACATGCAGGCCCAAGTGGCAGCGAGCACCAATACCAACACCCGGTCTTTTATTACCCGCAAAACAGTGGTGAGAACCGAACAGCTCTCGCCCTTTACTATTTTTTCGCTGACCTCTCTGTTTGTGCTCTCACTTTTGGTTTATTTTCACACCGTTTTGGTCGAAAACCAGGCCAATCAGAAACAACAGCAGATCATTTCAATCAAAGCAGACAATGACGTTTTACAGGCCGTTTTGGCTGAAAAAAAATCCCTGGCTGTGGTTGAGCAAAAAGCCATTGGCATGGGTATGATGCCCGTAGAACAGTACCATTACATCACCCTCGACAGCTCCACCTACCACGATGCCGAAAACAAACATTACCAGCCCGTGATTCAGTCCCATACGCCTCCGAGGACCCCTGTTGGCTTTTAAATATGGCAATTGCAGAACGTCCCAACCCGCAGGCTCCAGCTGCGGGCCCCTCTCCCCCTCCCTTTAATCAGCGCATTGGTTTGCTCTACCTGGCGCTGATTCTGGGCTTTGTGGTTTTGGCTGGGCGGGTCTTTTATCTGCAGGTGATTCGCAATGACGAGTTCAAAAAACGGGCTGCCATTCAGCAGAAAAAGATTATCAGCATCGCGGGCAAACGTGGGATTATCACCGACATTCATGGCCACAAATTGGCGATAGACGTGCCCGCTTATGCCGTCTATGTCGATCCTGAATACCTCAAAGACAATCCCGCAGATGTGGCTGCCAAACTGGCTCCATTGCTCAAAGAGCCCCAAGACAAGCTGACCAAAAATATCTCAGGCAAATTCTGGCATTATATCAAGCGCAAACTCGATGAACCCACGATCAAACAGATCAAAGCCTTAAAAATACCGGGCATTGGCGTGCTCTCAGAAAACAAACGCATTTATCCCCACAATGAAATGGCCGCCTCTTTAATTGGCTATACAGATATCGACAATATTGGCCAAGAGGGCATCGAAAAATCATTCAACGAATTTTTGCAAGGGGGAGCCACCAAAGCCGGAATTTTAACCGATGCCTATGGCAATGAATTGCTGCGTATCGATGGCGATCTGCCTTTCTTGACCGAAAAAGCCAAAGCCAATAAAGTGGTGCTCACCATCGACGAAAATATTCAATACCTGGCCGAACGCGAACTCAAAAAAGGCATGGAATCCACCCAAGCCGAGCGCGGTGTGGCGATTGTAATGGGCATTCCCAATGGCGATTTGCTCGCTTTGGCCACCAGCCCTTCGGTCAATTTAAACACGATCCCTGGCAAGGGCTGGGATCCACGCATCAAAAACTGGGCCGTGACCGATTTTTACGAACCCGGTTCGACCATGAAAGTCTTTACCCTGGCCGCCTCGCTTGAAGCGGGCAAAACATCGATGGATGAGGTCATTCATGTCCCGACCTTGATTTACGTCGACAATTGGCCTGTTCACGACCACCACCAGCCCCCCGGTCGGGTGCGCTCACTCAAGCCTTTGCAAATTCTGGAGGTCTCCAGTAACGTGGGCTCCAGTATGTTGGGCCGCCGCATGAAACCCCAGCAACACCGCGATTTATTGCTCAAATTTGGCTTCGGCACCAAAACCCACTCGGGTCTCAATGGCGAAGTCGGGGGGCTCTTGCCTGAACTGCCTTGGGCGGCATCGCGCCAGTCCACCATCTCATTTGGCCAGGGTGTGGCCGTGACTCCGCTGCAAGTCGTAACCGCTGCGTCAGCGATTGCCAATAAAGGCGTGCGGGTCGAACCCCGCATCATCCATGAAATTATTTCCCCCGAAAACGAAGTGATCAAACAATTTCCGCCAATGAAAACCCGCACCCTCTCCGAAAAAACCGCCCAAGAGATGTTGAGCATGATGACCCAGGTGGTTGAAAGCCAGGGGGGAACAGCCCACAATGCCAAAATTCCAGGTTATCAGCTCGGGGGCAAAACCGGCACAGCAGACAAAGTGGTCAATGGCCGTTACAATGGCGACGTGATGGCCTCGTTTATTGGGGTGCTGCCAGCCGACAACCCCCGCTACGTGATCTTTGTGCTCTTTGATGCCCCCAAAACAGCGCACTACGCCAGCATGACGGCAGTGCCGGTCTACCGCGAAATCTGCAAAAACCTGATCACCTATTTTGGCTTACAGCCTTCCCGCCCAGAAGAACTCAAACATTAAGCCCAGGGGCTGTTTAGACAATCAGGGTTTGGGTGCGCTCGGGTCCCCAAGAGACCAAGGCAATCGGGGTCTGGGTTTGGTCTTCGATCATCTTGAGATAATTGCGGGCCGCCTCGGGCAGGTCACTCAGGCTGCGGCAATTGTCGAGCGACTCCTGCCAGCCCGGATGGGTTTCGTAAACAGGCTCCGCACCTTCAAGGGTGCGCACATCCGCCGGATAGCCTTTGAGCAATTCACCTTGATAGCGATAGCCGGTACAGACCTTGATCTCGTCTAAGCCGCTCAAGACATCCAGTTTGGTGATGCTCCAGCGATCAATGCCGTTGATCCGGCGGGCATAATTGGCCATGACCAGGTCGAGCCAGCCACAGCGGCGTTTGCGGCCTGTGGTGGTGCCAAATTCATGCCCTTTTTGCTGCAAAAACTCACCGGTTTCGTCCAGCAATTCAGTGGGAAAAGGCCCATTGCCGACGCGGGTGGTATAGGCCTTGAGAATGCCATTAACGGCGGTGATGGCAGTCGGAGGCAGACCTGTGCCCGTACAGGCACCGCCACTGCTGCAATTGGAGGAAGTGACAAAGGGATAGGTGCCGTGGTCAATATCCAAAAAGGTGCCTTGGGCGCCTTCGAGCAGAATTTTTTTGCCATTTTCCAAGGCTTCGTGGAGGAGTTGAGTGGTATCGGTGATCAGCGGTTGCAAAAACTGCAGGGCTTCGTGTTCTTCGGAAGAGAGGGTCTCGCTATAGGTCCACTCGCCCAAACGAATGCCTTTGCGGGTGATTTTATCGGTATATGCGGGACCAATCCCTTTGCCTGTGGTGCCCACTTTGGTGCTGCGGGCTTCTTCTTGGGCCATATCGCGCTGGATATGTTCCGCCAGAATCAAATGGGCCCGGCTGCTCAGCCACAGTTTGCCTTGGACTTCAATACCACGGGCCTCCAATTGTTTGATCTCCTGGGCCAGAGCCACGGGGTTGATCACCACGCCATTGCCCAAGACACTCTGTTTGCCCCGGCAAATGCCCGAAGGCACCAAATGCAGTTTGAAGGTTTCTGGGCCGACAATCACCGTATGTCCGGCATTATTGCCCCCTTGGTAGCGCACAATATAATCCGCGCTTTCAGAGAGAAAATCCACGATTTTGCCTTTGCCTTCGTCACCCCATTGGGCTCCCACCACGATCTGCATTTTGATTCTGTCCTTTGTATAAGTCTACCCTGTCAGGATACCAGAATCGGGACAGTCTGACGCGATTGAAACGGCCATGTTGAAGCCAAATCTGCCATACTAGAGCAGAAATAAAAGCAGATTTACAAGACAAAGACAAACATGACACCTCTCATTTTGACACTTTTGATCCTCTTGATAACGGTTGGCCTTTTCCTCTCCAATTGGCTGCGTCTGGATTTGGTTGCAATTCTGATGCTTTTGGCCCTGCTGCTCAGTGGTGTGATCACCCCCGAAGAAGGGCTGGCTGGATTTTCGGATCCAGTGGTGGTGATGATAACCGCTCTGTTTGTGATTGGGGGAAGCCTTTTAAATACGGGCACAGCGCAATTATTGGGGCAAGGAATCACACGCCTAACCGGCAAAAACGAAACCCGCATCATTTGGGTTTTGATGGTTTCTACAGCTTTGCTTTCGGGCTTGATGTCTTCGACGGGCACTGCCGCGATTTTTTTACCCATTGCCCTCTCCCTGGCCCATCAGGCGGGCATTGCCCCATCAAGATTGCTGATGCCGATGGCTTTTTCCGCACTTTTGGGGGGAATGCTGACCCTGATTGGCACCCCTCCCAATCTGATCGTTGCCAATACGCTTAAACAGGCGGGCTTAACAAGCTTTCGCTTCTTTGACTTTACCCTCCCTGGCTTGGCTGCCCTGGCTCTCAGCTTGGCCTATTTCAGCAGTTTGGGCCGCTGGCTTTTACCGCATACCGCGTCTGGAAGCCCTCAAAAAACAGAGACGTCAAATGAGGGCCTGCCAAGCGTGCAAGATTTATTGCGCAATTACCATTCTGAACAGAATTTGACCTGGATGCGATTGCCCCCCGGCTCGGTTTTATACGGCAAAACCCTGAAAGAATTGGCGCTGAATAAACGTTATGGGATTCAGATCCTTTCGCTGCTGGAACCCCACAAACTGCGGGATCACCATTACCACTTTTGCCGGGCGCAAAGCCGCCTTCAGCCCAATCAAGATATTTTGGTTGCAGGCGCCCAAGAAAATGTGGTTGAATTTGCCAAAGACACAGGTGCCACTCTTATCCCCAAAGATGCCCGTTCACATCAACTGGGCAACCCCCATCTGGGATTGGCTGAAATTCTTTTGCTTCCCCGCTCGGGGATGCTTGGAAAAACATTGGCAGAGCTGTTCTTTCGCGAGCGCTATGGCTTACATGTTTTGGCCATACAACGCCAACAAGCCTGTTTCCAACACAGTTTGGAACAACTTCCCTTGCGTTTTGGCGATCTGCTCTTGGTTCAGGGCTCTTGGAAGCGGATACTGCGGCTGGGCTTGGAGAAACGCGACTTTACCAGCTTAAATTTGCCCGCAGAGGCCGAGACCCCGCATTACCCGCCCTTTAAAATTGGCTTGACCTTGTTTTGGTTGGTTGTGATGATCTTCTTCTTGCTGACAGGCCTTCTGCCCATCGTCAGCGCGATTTTGCTGACTGCGGTGGGACTGGTTTTGACCCGCTGCCTGAGCATGGAAGAGGCCTACCAATCCATCTCCTGGGAATCTGTGATTTTGATTGCCTGTATGTTGCCCATGGCCACCGCCTTAAAAAATACAGGCGGGACGGAGGCCTTGGGCAATTGGCTTTCCCAGAACTTGGCCAGTTTGGGGCCATATAGCATTATGGCTGTCTTATTTGTACTGACCTCTGGTTGCAGCCTGTTTATTTCCAATACAGCCACCACAGTTTTGATTGCCCCTGTGGCATTACAACTGGCTTTGAGTCTCAATTATTCTCCGCAAACGTTTTTGATGGTTGTGGCTTTGGCGGCTTCATCTTCGTTTGCCACGCCGGTGGCTTCACCTGTGAATACGATGGTTCTGGCACCCGGTGGCTACCGCTTCATCGACTATGTCAAGGTCGGTCTGCCGCTTCAGCTTTTCATGCTGGGCCTGACATTGCTTTTATTGCCACGTCTATTTGGGCTCTGAGGCTGCAAAGGTGGCAAAGTCCAAAAATCGTGCCACACTTTTGGGGCTATCCACAAAGTTCTGTCCCAAAAGACCCACGACAGATTTGCCATCAGCTGTGGCCGTGATCTTGGAAGCCAAGGATCTGACTTCTTGGCGGTAGACCTGGGTCAGAGTTTCTCGGTTATAGACATGGATATCATAATGCATATGGGCCACATAGAGGTATTTGCCATCGGGAGAAAAATCCACACTGTCAGGGAAAGCACCAATATCGAGATGCTGTACTTCTTTGAGGGTCAGGCTGTCGAGCACCCGAATTTTGCTCGGGTATTTGGGTGATTCCAGGGCCAGATAGAGTTTTTTGCCGTCAGGCGAGATTTTCAGAGCTTTAAGATTGATTCCCAAAACCGGGTCAATTTTGAGCCCCCGGTATTTCACCAGGTATTCTTCATCCTCGGTGAGTTCGCGCAAGGTGTTCACAACAACCTCAGGCTCGTCTTCGTTCTGGACATCCACCCGCCGCAACACGGTGTCTTTGGCATCCAGAGTGCCCACATATAGAGACCGCTGATCGGCACTGAGCGCCAAAAGGGTTCTGCCTGGCACCTCTTCGGGCAATTTGCCTTTGGGACTGCTGGTGCTCGGCTCAAAGATCGCAATGGGCTTCAAGGGGTCGGAATAACTCACATAGAGCCGGTTCTGGCCTGCAACCAAATCAAAGACCTTGCCGCCGACAGGCAACGGCGCTTGAATTTGTAAGCTGTCGGAATCAATCATCCCGACCCGTTCAGAACTGGAGCTGGCAACATAGACCGTTTTGCGGTCTGGGCTAAGAGTCAAATGCTCTGGCACCATATTGAAATTGAGTTGGGTCACTTTTTTACCCGTTAAGGTATCGAGCACATGCACACGTTCGAGGGTTTTATCGGTCACAAAGACGTATTTTCCCGCCGAAACAATATCTCCCAAAATTCCCGTTAATCGCTCAAAGGGGGGCAGGGAGGGAATGGGTGTCGGGGTGGGGGCTGGCAGGGGCAGCACAGTGAAGGTAAAACGCTGCTCCAATTGGGGTTGGGTTGGCGAAAAAGCCCGGATTTCTACTGGGCCTGGTTGAAGCAAGATCAAATGTTCACTGCGAATTTCTGCCAGTGAAGGCGTTAAAACCTCCCAGTTGAGAGGCTCAATTTCTGTTTGCTCTCTGAGCAGGACCCCTTTGAGCTGCAAAGGCAAAGCATTCAACAGAGGCTGGCTTGGAAAGGTCGTATCGATCCGCAGCTGATACTGAGACAATGCCGTGGGGCTGGCTGTGGGGTTTGGCAACGGCGTTGGCGTCGGAGTGGCAACCGGGCTGGCCATCGCGCTGGGTTGCGGAAGCGCCGTGGCTGACGGAGAGGGTTGCACAGCAGGCGTGACACTCACAGGCTGACAGGCCCCCATCAGTAGAAAAAAGAGGGCGAGAGAGGTTTTTGTGTTTTTCATATAGGGTCCCTCCAGGTTTTTACATCTTCAGTTTAAAATTGATCTGGTTTGGGTTCATTGATGAGACCGAAGCCGTGAATTGATCTGGGTCAAACACAGCGGGCAAGCGTCAACTGATCCAAGCTGAAGCTTCGAGCAGGTCTTCTTGTAAAAGGGCCAATTTTTGGCTGTAGATCTGATACACAGGCATCAAGGTAGAGGCATCGATATTGCGGCCGCTCAAATCTTCGAGTTTGTCTTTGAACCAATCGGCTTTATCGAGAATTTCTTCCATCTCTTTCTCAAAGTGCTGCAGGTCTGCTTTGCTGTGGGTCTGTTGCAATTTGCGTCCGAGCCCCACGATGGTATTGATCTGTTCTTCGATTTGGTGGCGCAGGCCAAATAGCTCATGCGAACAGGTAATTACAGCTTTGATATAGTGGTAATACTGTTCCAAATAGGCCAAGAGGCGACGCAATTCCTGCACATTGAATTCAACTTCAAGCCGGGTCAGCTTTTCCTGGGTTTCTTGGTAAAAGCTCAGCAGGCCATAGTGGCGGTTATTGAGATTGAGCAGTTCATTTTCGAGGCAGGTGGGCAGGGGCTTTTTTTCTTGGTAAATATTCTGGTTCTGCAGCAAAATCCCCTGTTCAACCTCGATATAGAGTTTTTCCAAGGGCGAAAGTATTTTTTTATTTCTGCTGGGAGCCTCTTTGCCTTTGTCGAGCACAGACTTGAGCTGCTTAAAATTGATCACGGCCGTTTAACCCGCCCGGCGGGTGATCAAAGGGGCTTCGTGCTGCTCGTTGAGCAATTGAGAGAAAACCTGTCCCGGTTGCTGCAGACGGGCTTCAATCGCATCGGCGTTATCTTCCACTTCTGAACTGTGACTGTTGAGTTCCAGGTCGTAGGCACAATAGCTGTGTACGGTCTGAAATTGTGAGCGGGCCAAACCAAGCGGGCGATTGCCCCTCACCGCTTCGCGCCGTTCGAGTTCATCAAGGGGGCAGTGCAACCCGACCAGCCAAATCTGATAAGGTTGCAAGAGGCGCAAGGCTTTGCGCAGACAGCCAGGCTCTTCAAAGACGGTATCGACAATCAGGTCGAAGCCCTCCGAGGCCCAGAGGGCGATATTTTGGTAAAAGACCCGGCGCAGGCGCTCGTAGGGCACGGTATTGAGATTGGACCCCGCAGGAAAAGCGCGGAAGCAATCGTCAATCGACAGGCGCACCCATTGGTGCTCACTTTGGGCCTGAAAGGTACGTGCAAGGGAAGATTTACCGGCACTGGAAGTGCCATTGATGATAATGATTGATGCGGTCATATCCTTCATTATCCCGACTCAATCTGGACTTGGCAAGCACGAATCCGAGACAAAAATCACAATTGGGGATACGCTTGGGTTTAATCGTTTTTTTTGAGCGTACCGTGTTCAAACATCAAGGGCAGCAGGCTTTGAATATCCGGGACGACCACCACAGGGCCTTGGCGTCCTTGCATCAAAATCCGCACGGGAGAGCCGTGGCGGGAGCTGTACTCGGCGATCACCTGGCGACAGAGCCCACAGGGGGTGACCAAATCCTCGCTGTCTGTGGAGCCCGATACGGTGGTCACAGCCAGGGCCACAACAGCTTCATCGGGGAATTGTGCACCAGCTGCAAACATACAAATACTCTCAGCACAGAGCCCCGAAGGATAGGCAATATTTTCTTGGTTGCTGCCGCTGATAATCTGGCCATTGGTCAAGCGAACCGCTGCACCGACCTTAAAATTGGAATAGGGAGAATAAGAATTGGCCGTCGCTTGACGCGCGACTTCGAGCAAGTCCCGATCTTCCAAAGGTAAATCTTCGGGCAGGTCAAAAATGGCTAATTCGGTCTTTAAAACGCGGTGATGAACGGGCATATTGCACTTTCTGAATCAAAAGATGGGAAGTTATTATAGCCTGCCCATGGGTCAATTCAGAAGCAGATAGCGCGCTTTCACACAGGGGTTTAAAGAATGCGTTTGCCAAAAGCCGACTGGATCAACTCGACACCCAGTTCAGCAGTTTGGTTGCCCCAGTCCAGAATCGGATTGAGTTCAACCATCTCCAGGCCAATCAAACGGCCTGTGCCTGCAATTTTTTCCATCAGCAGATGGGCCTCGCGGTATTTGATCCCACCTTTGACGGGCGTGCCGACACCGGGTGCAATTTTGGGATCGAGACCATCAAAATCAAAGGAGAGATGAATGCCGGCAGTACCAATTCCGGCAATCTCAATTGCCTCACGGATGATGGCGGGCATGCCCTTTTCGTCGATATCTGTCATGGTATAAGCGTGTACGCCGCTATCGCGCACAATTTTTTTCTCTTCGATATCCACGTCGCGCAGGCCAATCAAAACCACGTGTTCAGGTTTGATCTTGGGGGCAAAGCCACCGAGATTGACCAATTCAGGTGAGCCCATGCCCAGATTGACTGACATCGGCATGCCGTGGATATTGCCGGTGTGGGTGGTGTCGGGGGTGTTCATATCTGCGTGAGCGTCGATCCAGATCACGCCAATTTGCTCGCCTTTGGCGTGATAATAGGCGCTGATGCCGCCAATCGTGCCAATCGCAATGCTGTGGTCGCCGCCCAATACCAGCGGAAAATTGCCCCGCATCATTATGTCATAGACCTTGTCGAAATGGGTCTGGCAGGCCAGGGTGATCTCTTCGAGAAAGCGGGCATTGGTCTGCCCGATTTCCAGCGATTCGGGAATCGCCACTGAGATATTGCCTTCGTCTTGTACGAGATAGCCCATCTCGCGGATGGCTTTTTCCAGACCGGCAATGCGAAAGGCCGAAGGCCCTGCATCCACGCCGCGGTGTCCTGCGCCCAAGTCGAGGGGAGCGCCCAATATTGAAATGGTCTGATCTTTACGCATAATATGTGTTTCCTCTTGAAATCCAGCCGTTTGAAATCCAGTCTTGTGAGTCAAGTATACCAAGGAAAGAGGAGGAGGTGACTTGGTGGGTGTTTAGAGGAGCCCGATCAAGCTGACTGGCGCAGCTTATCTGGCTGTCAGCCTTGGCATTACCCCAAAAGGAATTGATTGGCCAATCAATCGCCTGAAAAAAGAGGGCGTAAGATTTTACTCGTCAGGCCGATAAATCAGCAAATCAGAGGGCTGGCATTCCAGTTCGCGGCACAGGGCATTGAGCGTGCTTAGGCGCAGGGCTTTGAGCTTACCTGTTTTGATTTTGGATAAATTCACCTCATCAATGCCAATTCGCTGTGCCAATTCTCTCAATTTGAGGTTGCGTTCAGCCATCAGGACAGCCAGCCTAGAGTGAATCATGATGGCGCATTTAAACCACGTCTTCGAGTTGTTCGAGAATGATGTTCGACAAGGTTGTGGTCGAGCTGTGAAAAGACTGGGTTAACATCCCCAACCAGCCTACGCAGAGACAGAGAATGGGAAAAAGGTCTGAGTCGGTAGGATTTTTGCCTGTTGGCAAATATGATTTTGTGATAAAGAGCAAGAGCATTGCACCAAGAAGCCATTGCAATTTGGTCATCCACTTTTGTTGATCTTTGAGTTTTGCGAGTTCACTGCGGATTTTTGTTGCCTGTTCTGACATGTGAGTACCTCACGCTTGAGTAATTGCAAACTTAAAAAACATAACGAATATCATTATAAACTTAATTTTATTCATTAAACAAATAAGCGATTTAATGGCCGAACCTGCTTGCATCAAACCTGCATCACTGCCCAGAATCAAAACAGAGACCCACATTTTAATCTTCGCCAAGGAGCCCATACATGAAATTTCAAAAATCTTTGTTGGCCTTGGGTTTGGGCCTGCTCACAGGCGCCTCTGCCTCTGCCGCCACATTGGCAGATTTAGAACGCGGCCAATTGGACATTCGCCTGATTGACACCTCTGGCCAGGACTATATCCAAGCCCAGGGCATTTTTGATGCCCCTGTGGACAAGGTCTGGCAAACCCTGACAGATTTTAAAAACTACCCGCGTTATTACCAAAACCTGACCCGCTCTGAGATTCGCTCCCGCAGTGGCAATCAGGCCAAGGTCTATGTCAAATTTAACTTTCCCTTTCCGGTCAACGAAATCTGGGTGCTCAATCAATACACCCTCGACGCCCAAAACAAGCGCCTGAGCTGGAAGATGCTTGATGGCAATTTAAAAGACAGCGATGGGGTCGGGTCGTGGACCCTCAAACCACACAAAGGCAAGACGCTGGCGACCTATCGCCTGAATGTGAATCCCTCAGGTGGCAATTGGCTGCAAAAACAGGCCATCTTTCAGACCACACCCCGCGTCTTTCAGTATTTGAATCAGCAGATGGGTTCGTAAGCAGACTTGAATCAGTGCAAAGCCCAGCGCCATGAATGATGGCGCTGGGCTTTTTAGATGGAAAAACTAACCCAAATGTTCTTTGAGAAACTCGTTGGTTTTTTCGGGGGACATGCTTAACATTTGGCTGATAGCATCAATGAACTCTTCAACTGAAAAGTTTTGGTCTCCGTCATAGTCAAAAATGAAGTTGATCATGCTGCCAGATTCCTGAAAAGAAACCTTTTGGTCGCGATTGAGATCTTTGCCCTGAAAGAATTTGGTCAAGGCATTTCTTAAATTGGCTTCGGAATAGCGCTCAGAGAAGACTGCGTTTTTTCCCGTCTGGAGTTCGGCCAAATTCAAGCGGCCATCGCGGTTGCCATCAACTTCAGCAAAACGGGCGACCACGGCTTTGTTAATAAGACGGCTGAATTCTTGCGGGTTGAGAGCCTGATCGGCATCTTTGTCGAGGGTGGCCAGCAATTTGCCAGCCAGAAAATTGCGGTATTCGTCCATGCTGTACCAGCGGGTGCCGCCAGAGCGGGCTTGGGGACGGGCCGTGCTGGCCGAACGGAGTTGGGGATTGAGGGCAGCCGAAGGCATGATTTGAGGGCCAGATTGGCAGGCGCTGAGCAAGAGAGAGGCAGACAATAAAGCAAACAGAGCATTTTTCATGGGGAAGATCCTTCTACGCATTGATGAGTTGATTATATCTTTGCAATTCAGAATCCTGACGGAGCTTGCCTCAAATTTAGTCGAATCTTAGCTTGGATTTAGTACTCAGATTTATTACTCAAATTTAGTACTCAAATTTAGTACTCATAATCTGGGTCGGTGGCCGCAATCGAAATCCCTGCAGGCACAGGATAATCGCGCTTTTTCAGGGTTTGCTCCAGGGCAATCAGGGTGGCCCAGATATTGGGCAGGTGTTGGTAACCCAAATGGCCCACGCGAAAAATCTGGCCCGTGAGTTTGCGCTGCCCACCACCGAGCACAATATTGTATTCTTGGAGCAAGCTCGTGCGGATATCGTCAGCATCGAGGCCAGGCGGAGGGTAGACCGGTGTAACCGCCCGCGAGGCCTGGCGTTCGTCGGGAATCATCAGCTCCAGGCCCATGCCCTTTAAACCAGCACGAACCGTTTGCATCAGGTGCAAATGGCGGGCCTGAATCTGCTCCAGACCTTCAGTTTGCATCATTTTGAGAGCGACTTTCAGGCCGTAAAAAAGCGGAATCGGCGGGGTCCAGGGAGTCCAGCCCTGTTCAGCGTATTCACGGGTGAGGGTAAAATCCAGGCTGAAGCGCGGCAATCTGGCCTGGGCATGCGCCTCCCAGGCCTTGGCTGAGAGGGCCACAAAGGCCAGCCCCGGCGGAACCATAAAGCCTTTTTGCGAAGCACCTAAAACCACATCCAGGCCCCAGGCATCCATCGGCAGGGGGGTTGAGGTCAAACTGGAGATCGCATCGACAATCACCAAAGCCCCGTGTTCACGGATGATCGCCGCCATTTCTTGCAGCGGATTTAAAACCCCAGTTGAGGTCTCGTTGTGGATGATCAAGACCGCTTTGATTGCTTGGGTTTTGTCGGCCTGAAGCCGGGAACGCAGATCTTGGGTCTGAATAGTTTTGCCCCACTCATAAGCCAAACGCTCGACTTCGAGGCCATAAAGTGCCGCCATGTCTCCCCAGCGTTCGCCAAACGAGCCATTGGAAACGGCCAAAATTTTGTCGCCGGGAGAGAAGAGATTGAGCAGAGACGCTTCCATACCAGTGGTGCCCGAGCCGGTTAGCATCAAGACCCGATTTTGGGTCTGAAAAGCCCAACTCAGGCCCTTTTCAATCTCGGCAAAGAGTTCAGCAAAAGCGGGGCCCCGGTGGTTGATCATGGGCCCAGAAAGGGCCTGTAAAACAGCCTGGGGCAAGGGTGTGGGGCCGGGGAGCATCAGCAATTGGGGACTGAATTCAGACAGAGAACGATTCTCCACAACCACAGGTATTGCTGGCATTGGGGTTGATAAATTTAAAGCCCCGGCCATTCAGACCGTCGTTAAAGTCGAGGGTCATGCCTTTGAGGTAGATCGCACTTTTGCGATCGATCAAGACGCTGATCCCGTCCTGTTTGAGCACATGATCACGCTCTTTGGGTTCGTCGTAATCCATGTGGTAAGACAGGCCAGAACAGCCACCGCCTTTGATCGCCAGGCGAATGCCAAGGTTGGGATTGTCTTGCTGAGCAAGAAAACGCTGAATTTCTTTCAGGGCTTTGGGGCTGACCTGCACCAAAGGAGGCATTTTACTCGGGTCGGTGACAATGACGCCGCTGGTTTCTGTGGGAGTTTGATTCATGGGGCCTTTGAAACCTCTGTTTTTGACTGTTGTATTCTATTATGCCAAATCCAGACAAAACTATCCAGATTATAGCGCGTTTAAATCTAAGTCGGGGGGACGGGAAAGATGTAATTTAAAGATCAAAGGCAGGTGATCTGAGCCCACATTGGCTCCCGTGTGGATCTCAGACATGCTCAAATCGGGGCTGATCAGGCAATGATCGATCGGAATTTGAACCAGTGGGTGAAAAAAACTCGGCCAGGTGGGCAAAATGCCAAAGCCTTTGCGGCCATTGCGCAAACCGCTGAGTTTTTCAAAGGCTTTGTAATATGGCGACCACATTGAAACGTTTAAATCGCCCACCACCAAGACGGGGGGACGAATATCTTGCAGGTGTTTGCCCAGGGCGTTTAATTGGCGGTTGCGGCGGACGGCGGGCACCCGAACGGGAGAGTCGAGGTGGGTGACCAAGAGGTGCAATTCTTGGGTATCCACCTCCAGACGGGTTTCAAGCGTCGGCAATTCCGACTGGCCCAAAAAGCGCAGCAGGGTTTTATTCATGGGATAGCGGCTCCAAATGCCGAGGCCAAAATACTGTTTATTGGGTGGGGTAAAACGGTAGGGATAGGCCCGACCCAAGCCGTTCATCATGGTCAGATGCTGGGGGTGGAATTCGAGCAGGATCACAATATCTGGCTGTTCTTGGACAATTTGCCGGGCCAAGGCTGAGACATTTGAATTGGTATTCAGAACATTGGCCTGAAAGATTTTAACCTCTCTGCCGGGGAGGAATGAGGCCTGGGCCTTGCTTTCGCTGACAGGCAAATACCAAGGCAGAATTTCGGCGGCATTTAAACCCAGACAAAATACCAGTCCGAGCACAAAGCGCCATCGCCGCATCAGGGCCATCAGCAACAAAGGCAGCAGCAGAGCCAAGTAAAACTGAACTTTAAACTGCCCCAAAAGATCCAACCCCGGATGCAACTCAGCCACTTGATTGAGCAAGCTCAATCCCATCAGGCCGACAGCCAAAAAAGCGCTGGGCCAATACAGCGGTGGCAATCGATGAGCAGCTGGTTTTAGTCTTGGGCGAATAGGCTTTTTCATAACACGGTTTTTACCTTAACACAACCGCTCCCCATCTGGCTGTGTCAGGGGTCGCGAAGACACCCCGCTGCGATTATAATGAGCTTATGTCTATTACCGTGGGTTTGGTGCAATACAGCACAGGGTCACCTGTTTATCTGCCTTATTCTGTCGGCCTCTTACAGGCCTCCTTGCTGCGGGCGGCAGATCCCGAACGCTATCACTTTCTCTTGCCAAGGGTCTTTCCTCATCCGCTGGCCCAGGAAGTGGCAGCGCTCAGGCAAGTGGATCTGCTGGGGGTGAGTACCTACGTTTGGAATGAAAGGCGTTCGCTGGAACTGGCCAAGCAGCTCAAAGCAGTAGCACCCCAGATTTTGACGGTATTTGGTGGGCCCCAGGTGCCAGACCGCGCCGAAGCCTGGTTGCGGCAGCACCCCTATGTCGATCTGGCCTGCCACGGAGAGGGCGAAGATCTGTTTTTGGCACTTTTAGAGCAATTCCCAGAGCGGCATTGGCAAGCCATTCCTGGTTTGAGCTGGCTAGAAGCGGGCACATTCAAACACACCCCACCCGCTCCCAAACGCCGCAATCTTGACGTTTTCCCCTCGCCCTTTTTGAATGGCCTGTTTGAGCCACTGATGGCCGCTTATCCCAACCAACGTTGGGCAAGCACCTGGGAAACCAACCGGGGCTGTCCGTTTAGCTGTGTTTTTTGTGATTGGGGCTCAGCCATTGCCACACGGGTCAACCGCTTTGATACACCCCGGCTTTTGGCTGAGTTGGATTGGTTTGCCGCCCAAAAAATCAGTCATATTTTTTGTGCCGATGCCAATTTTGGCATTTTGCCCCGCGACTTGGAATTGGCTGAATACGCAGCTCAACTCAAACGGGAAAAAGGCCAGCCAGGATCTTTGATGGTGCAAAATGCCAAAAACCTGCCAGAGCGCAGTTTTGAAATCCAAAAATGCCTGATTCAGGTCGGTTTAGACAAAAATCTGACCTTGGCGCTTCAAAGCCTACATCCCCCCACGCTCAAGGCCTCGGGCCGTCAGAATATTTCATTGACAGCCTTTGAGACCTTGCAAAAACGTCTGATGGCAGAAGGGGTGCAAACGTATACCGATCTGATCCTCGGTCTGCCTGAAGAGACCTATGCGTCTTTTACAGCGGGCATTGCCACCCTGATTGAAAAAGGCCAGTACCACGCCTTTCAGTTTTTTAATGCAGACATCTTGCCCAATGCTCCGATGGCAGAGCCTGAATATATTCAACGCTATGGGATCGAAACAGCAACTGTGCCTTTTCGCCACGGCTTTACCTCACTTGAAGGCGACCCCGATGGGATTGTCGAGGTACAACAAATGGTGATCGCCACTGCCAGCTTGCCCCGGCCCGATTGGGTGCGGGCCAGGTGTTTTGCCTGGCTGACAGAATTGCTCTTTTTTAATCCCGGCTGTCTGCGCATGCCGCTTTTATTGTTACACGCCCACGGGCAGATCAGCTTAAAGCCTTTGGTCGAAGCGTTTATGGCCCCCGACCCCGCTTGGCCCAACTTGCACTGGGTCTGGCGTTTCTTGGAAGAGAAGGCTTTGGGCATGATCCAGGGAGAACCCGAATACAGTGCCTGCCCGGACAGCTCGGGCGCCTTAAATTGGGTCGGACCCTGCCACGCCCTGCTCGAAATGCTGGTACGCACCCAGCGCCTGCCCCAGTTTTACCAAGAGGCCAGAGCCCTGTTAACCCCCTTTGCCCAGACAGGAAAGGTGCCGCTGACGGCCTTAGATGACGCGTTTTTTTTGAATTCCAGCCAAATTTTGCTGCAATTTTTACAAGAGCCCCTGTTTGAACGCTACACCCTGTCTTGGAATGTCTGGGATTATCTGCAGGGGGTTTTAAGCGCGCAAAAACCCGAACTGCAACCCGGGCCCGTGGTCTTTGTCAAAAGCTGGCGGGGGGCCCCGTTTAAACTGCGCCGTTTGCCTGCCGGACAGTCCGTTTAAACCGGTATTTAAGAGGGCAAACGTCCGCGATTGCGCAGCGCCATGTCACTGGCTTGGACATCTTTGGGATCGCGGTAACGGCCGAACAAAAAGTCTCCCCAAGGGCTGGTAATGCCGTACCACAGGTCTTCGTGTTTGTAATGGTGCCAGACATGGTATTTTTTCATGTACCGGCTATAGGGATTGCGGGGCGTGTAATCCGAGTGGGCCAACCAATGGGTCCACTCGTAGAGCAGGTAATAAGCCAGATTGGTGCAGAGAAAGGTCAGGGTGCCTTGCCACGTCCAGGTCAGCAGAAAGCCAATGCAGGCATCCAGCACAACCCCCACGCCGATCAGCCAACCTTCGGCGAAGACATATCTCACGGCTTTGGGGTCTTCGTGGTGTTTGTAGTGAATTTCATCCATGGCCCAACGCAGGCCACGCTTGTTTGAGCCCGCAGGCGGGCGTGGAAAATGCAGCAGATAGCGATGAATAAAATATTCATTCAGGGGGCTCAAAAGCAAGACCAACAAGACCAGCCAGCGATAATCCCACCAAGTACCCGTGCTGAATAAATAGCCCCAGCCCAAACAGGTCAGGGCCATCCAGGGCCAAAGACGCTTTTGCGAGAAATAGATTTTCCAGACGTGGGCCAATTCGGGGTTCATGGATTGATCTTAACACGGAAAAAGAAGGAATCAAGCACCAAAATCAAGACAATTTCAGCTTTATTCTTGACCTGTCAGCAAATAGCGCAACTTTTCAGGTGTGGGCAGGTTTTTTTGCAAGCTAAAATCCAGACCCAATTCAACCTGCAGGGCCGATTCCAAAAGCAGGGGCCAGGCGGGAAAACGGGCGGGCTGCCGTCTGAATTTTTGCCAAGAAATCTGCTTGGGCAAACGCAAATAATGGGCTTCAGGCCCGGCGTAACGGGTTTTATACAGGCGGAAGATCACAGAGCCGTCTCCCCTGTCGCGCATCCATTCTTCGGGAGTTGCAGGGTTTTCTTTGAGCAATTGGCCCAAAACCTGTTTGAGCACAGGGTGGCTGATGCGATCTTCACCCAGGTCATCGGGGCCAGGCAATTGGGTAAACAGCGGGCTCTCAGCTTCCAGCGCAATCATGCCAGCCAGCCCAAAGCGCTGCTTGAGATAGCGGGCAAAGGCAAAGCCTTTGAGCGCAGGATTGTCGGGTACAGAAATGGCCAGCAGCGAGGGGTGTTCAGTAGCTGTGGCCAGACAGGTTGTGCCCGCTTCGATTTTGAGCAATTCAGCGCAGCCTGTGAGCGGCGATTCGCTGTAAAGTGTAAGCACGCGGCCGGGCACAAAGACCTGCAGCGGGCCCGTTTGCAAAGCGGGTTGTTTGGCTGAAGGGCAATTGAGCCGGCCCCGCGCAGCGGAATACGTCTGTTGGTGTTCGAGTCTTCGCCGCAATTGGCCCAGCTCTGAGCCGGCCACGAGGGCCCGCAAATGGCGATTGCGCGATGCCGATTTGAGAGCTTCACTGCCCACTTGCATGGCCTGATGCTCCAGCGCTTCCAAAAGGCTGGCGTCAATCAGGCGCATTTCCAGAGATTCAGACATGGTGGGTGGCAAACTCGTTTCTGTGTAAGAAAGATTGCACTCAGTCTAACAAAAATGGGGCCTTGCGCCAAATTTCAGCCCAAGCTCGACAAAACTCAGGAGCAGCCATTGCTGGAGCCACAATTGAGGCATTTATAACAGCTGCCATTGCGCACCATCAGGCCCGAACCACAGGTATGACAGGGCGGGGCATCTTCGGAATTGGCAAAGAACAGGCCACGGTGTTCGACTTTGGGTTGCACTTTTGCATCTAATTTGGGCTCAACTTCAGCTCCCTCATGCCCCTGTTCTGGGGAAGGCGCTGTGAGAAATTTGAGTTCCAGCCAGCGAAAGAGGTAGTCCATGATCGATTTGGCAAAAGGCAATTCTTTGTTGCCAGTATACCCGGAAGGTTCGAAACGGGTATGGGAGAGTTTATCGACCATGACAGCCAATGGCACCCCGTATTGCAGCGCCAGCGAGACGGTGGTGGCAAAGGAATCCATCAAACCGGAGATCACGCTGCCCTCTTTGGCCATGGTAATAAAAATTTCCCCCGGACTGCGATCTGCGTACATGCCGACGGTGAGATAACCTTCGTGACCACCAATGCTGAATTTATGCGTGATGGCTTGGCGTTCGGCTGGTAAGCGGCGGCGTTGGGGGATTTGGGTTGCCACTTCTGCTTGGGCAGAGGTATTCATCGGTTGGGTGCGTTTGCTGCCGTCGCGGTAGATCGCCACGGCTTTGAGGCCCAATTTCCAGGCCATGACATAGGTCTCAAAAATAGCTTCAACACTGGCCTGGGAGGGCAGATTGACCGTTTTGGAAATCGCCCCTGAGATAAAGGGCTGCACAGCCCCCATCATGCGCAGATGCCCTGTGTAGTGAATCGAACGCGAACCGCGCAGGGGGGTAAAGGCGCAGTCAAAGACGGGCAAATCCTGTTTATTGAGTCCGGGGGCCCCTTCGAGGGTTTCTTGGCTGTGTAAATAGGCCAGTATTTCTTCTGTTTGGGCATCGCTATAACCCAGGCGGGCCAAGGCCTGGGGCACGGTCTGGTTGACAATTTTGAGGGTGCCGCCCCCCACCAGGCGTTTGTATTTGATCAGGGCAAAATCCGGCTCAATGCCCGTGGTGTCACAGTCCATCATAAAGCCAATCGTGCCCGTTGGAGCCAAAGCCGACACCTGGGCATTGCGGTATCCCCCTGTTTGGCCTTGGGCCAGGGCTCTTTGCCAACGCTTTTGCGCCGCCCGTTTTAACTTGTCTTGTTCAGGGCTCAAGACCTCAACGCTTTCCAGGGCCTCTTGGTGCATTTTAATCACTTCCAGCATTGCTTGAGCATTGGGGCCGTAGGCCTCAAACGCGCCTTTGGCCTGGGCCAACTCCGCTGAAACCGCATATGCCTCACCACTCATCAGGGCCGTGATCAGCGCCGCCAAGGAACGGCCTTGATCACTGTCGTAAGGCAGGCCCAAGGCCATTAACAAAGCCCCCAAATTGCCATACCCCAATCCCAAGGGGCGGTAGATGCGGCTGTTTTCAGCTATTTGAGGCGTGGGGTAACCGGCATTGTCGATCAAAATATCCTGGGCGGTCAGCAGCAGGCGCACGGTGTGGCAAAAGTCCTCAATTTGGAATTCCCCGTCTTTGAGATAGCTGAGCAAATTGATCGAAGCCAAATTGCAGGCGGTGTCATCGAGGAACATAAACTCGCTGCAGGGATTGGAGGCCTGAATCCGGCCCGATACTTTGACCGTATGCCAGCGGTTGATGGTGGTATCGTATTGCAGGCCGGGATCACCACAGGTCCAGGTGGACTCAGCAATTTCGCGCAGCAAAGCGCGGGCACTGAGGGTTTCGACAGGGTGGCCATCTGTCACTGCGCGGGTTTGCCACTCAGCATCGGCCTCTACTGCCTGCATAAAGGCATCGCTGACGCGCACACTGTGATTGGCATTCTGAAACTGGACCGAATCATAGGCCCCACCGGGCACATTAAAACCGCCGTCATAACCAGCGTCCATCAGGGCCCAGGCTTTTTTTTCCTCTTTCACTTTGCTCTGAACAAAGTCTTGAATATCTGGGTGGTCGACATTTAAGATCACCATTTTGGCGGCCCGCCGGGTTTTCCCCCCTGATTTGATCACCCCCGCAAAGGCGTCATAGCCCCGCATAAACGAAACGGGGCCCGAAGCGGTGCCACCGCCGGAGAGCGCTTCTCGCGAGGAGCGCAGCGCAGAGAGATTGGTGCCCGTGCCAGACCCCCATTTAAACAGCAGGCCTTCGGTTTTGGCCAAAGATAAAATGGATTCAAGGCTGTCTTCCACCGAATTAATAAAACAGGCCGAACACTGCGGTTTGGGCTCAACCACCCCCAAATTGAACCAAACCGGGCTGTTAAACGCCGCTCGTTGCTGCAAGAGCACCGTGCTCAATTCGTCCTGGTAAATAGCAGCGGCCTCGCTGTCGGCAAAATAGCCCTGGTCTTGTCCCCAACGCGTCAGGGTCTTGGTCACACGGCCGATCAGTTGTTTGAGACTGGATTCACGGGCGGGGGTTCCCGGTGTGCCATGAAAGTATTTTGAGGCCACCACATTGCTGGCCTGGAGCGACCAAGTGCTGGGCATTTCAATTTCTTTTTGTTCAAAGATCACCTCCCCTTTTTCATTGCTGATCAGGGCGCTGCGTTTTTCCCATTCCAGGGCATCATAAGGAGAGATCTGGGCCTGGGAGAAAAAACGGTCAAATTGCAGACCTTTGTGCTGTTGAAGGGAGAGTGGCTGAGTGTCTTGCATGGGTCTTTCTTTCTGTTTGAGCTGATTTGTTTAAAGTTGATACTCTTTGGGCGAAAATTCTAAACGAGTTGCCAATTTAACCGCCAATCTAGCCGCCAATGCGGTACATATTCTGCGCGACGGATTCGCGGCGTTGAAAGGGTTTAAGCGCCATCACCTGCCGGGTCACTTTGAGCAATTCAGTTTCACTGAGATTGCGCAGGCTTTGGCCCTGATTCACCATCAGGCAGGCCCGCAATTTGCCGTCGTGGCTCAGGCGCAGGCGGGAACAATCGCCACAAAAGGGGCGCGACTCCGAGGCAATAAAGCCAATTTTGCCCCCACCTTGGGTCTGAAAAGAAAAAGCCGTGGCGTCTTTTTCGACGGCGATCGGGCTGAGTGAAAAAGCCCTTTGAATCTGGCTGATCTGCTCCTCGGCGCTGATAAACGCTTCGGGTTGAAACTGCCGGGCCATGCCGATTTTCATCAATTCCAAAAAGCGCACCTCGATGCCTGTGGCCTCTGAAAAGCGCACAAAATCCAACAATTCGTGATCGTTTTCGCCCCGCAAAATGACGGTATTGAGTTTGAGCTGAAAGCCCATTTCATGGGCCTGCAAAATACTGCTCATGACCTTTTCAAAGCCCATAGAGCGGGTCATGCGGTTGAAATTATCAGCCTGAAGCGAATCCAGGCTGATATTTAAATAATGGCAGCCCAGCGCTTTGAGCAAAGGCAGTTGTGGCTCAAGTAAAAAGCCATTGCTGGTCATGCCAAATTTTTCCAAGGGCAGCGAAGCCAGGGCCGTCATCACTTCGCGGAAATCTTTGCGCAAGGTGGGTTCTCCCCCGGTTACGCGGATTTGGCTGATACCCCCAGAGACCAGGGCCTGGCAAATGGTGTGCAATTCAGTCGGGCTGAGCTGTTTGGGATTGGCGGCAAAGCGTATGGCTGCGGGCATGCAATAAAAACAGCGAAAATTACAGGCCTCCAAAAGTGAGACCCGCAATTTGCGCATTTGGCGCCCATACCCGTCGATCAGCAGCGGTTGCATAAGACTATTTTTTTCCGGGCAGTGTGGGTTCTGCAGGGATTTCGCTGATGGACACGTCTGCCGCTTCATGAACATCTTTGGCCGCCCGCCTAAATTCCGACAGACCGCGCCCAATCGCTTTGCCGACATCCGGCAATTTACCGGGGCCAAAGACGATCAGCGCCAGGGCCAGGATCAAAAGCAATTCGGGAACACCGATACCAAACATAGGTTAGGTCCTCACTTTTTCAGGATTTATGCTGCGCAGCGAAATCTCGCCAGCACTTTCAGAGGCGGAACGCGCGGTCTGACAGCCCCCCAGCACACTGCAATTCATTTCTTCGGGCTCTTGCTCCTGGCTAAAATAATGCAGGGGATCGGGCATGATCTCCAGTTTGATGCATTCAGATTTGACCAATGCCGCGACCCACGTAAAAATGGCGAGGTAGAGGGAATGGCTTTGAATGCCCTCACAGGCCGGCAGTGCTTGCGCAAAAGCTGCCAAATGGCCCTGCAAAAATTTGGCCCGCGCCTCAGCGACAATCTCAACCCCTTCGCTCTCTCCCTGTTCTTTGAGCCAGGCCTCTTTGAGCAGCAAATAGCCATAAAATTCCAGCTCAACTGAGATATGATCGGGCATTTCAGGCTGGCCTTCGTTATTCAAGCCAAAGGCCTGATAGAAACCCGCCAAGTCGGCCAATTCGGTCGATTTGCTGATGGCCCGATTGCGGCCATATTCGGTCTCGTAAATCGGGTTCTGGGCCTGGCCCCGATCAAAGAGGTCGATATAGTTCGACTGCCAGATCTGCAGCGCTTCGGGCTGAAAATCGCTGAGGTAGCTGTAAAGGCTTTGTGCTTCGGGTTCCGTTCTGGCTGCCAAAACGGGCAGCAGGCTGTCTAATTCATTCAAAAAGTCTGCGCCCGGATACGCCGTCAGCAGCGAGGCCAGAAAAAATTCGGGAGAGGAGTAGTCCGTCATGGTGGTTTACCTAAGCCTTTAAATTGAGTTCGACCCACATCAGGGTCACAGATTTGCGCGAACCCACTTCGCGTTTGCCGCCCTGCCAGACGGCAAAACAGACAAAGTTTTTGCTGCCCACTTTGAGCTCCGAGCCCAAGCTGGTTTTGAGCGGGCGGGTGATCACCACGCTCCACTCGCCATTTTTCCACTCCGCTTCAGACTCCGATTCAATTTCGGGTGCCAAACTGCTGCTGCCAAAACCCTCCGCAAAGATCTCATCGACCCCGGTTTTGACATACGATTGCGGGTTGCCAGCGGCCTGACCGGGCGCAAACATGCGCCGCTGTGATTCGCTGCCCTGAGGAGCTTCCTCGTCTTTAAATTCCATTGGATAGGCGTCCACAGACATATTCGGATAGAGATCCACCATGGTGGGGTGGCGGCCCATCTCTTTGTCCTTTTGGTATTGGGCCCGCCAGTGGAAGATATGCACAGGTTTGTCGGGCTCACCCATAAACGGCGAAGGAGGCTGGCCATCGCTCAATTTGACCGGAAACTCCAGCGCCACCGCATCAGAGAACAATCCCAACCTGCCCGCCGCACTTTTTTCGGGGTCTTTCCAACTCAGGCGAAAGGCAATGCTTTTGCCATTGTGCAGGACCTGAACCGCCATTTTTTCGGTCAGGGTCAGCTTGGGCCGGGGCAGGGCCATAGGCTGGGCCATCAGGTCCACACTCTGCATTGGGGCTTTTTTCCAGGCCCCATCACTGGGTTTGAGATGGAAGAGGTTGTGGCTGGTTTTGTCGGCACTCAGACCCTGTCCCGCTTGGCCATAAACCGCCGAGCCAATGCTCAGGCCTGTGGCCATCAAAGGCACCGCCAGCAGCGTCAAGATCGTGTTCCGGGCTCTTTTTGTTTTTTTGCTTTTCATTTGGGCTTTTCCTTTCTGTTCACAATAGGTTAGGGGGTATTGTTCCGCGCGGCACCGAGTTCGGAATCAAAGGCATCGCGTACAATCATCGGCTCGGTGACAGGCACAGTGACAATTTCTTGGCCTTTCTCGTCATAGCCGGTGGCTTTGCCATTGGCCACTTTAAAGCTGTGAATAATGCGGTCGGTGCTGCCCATCAAAACCAGCAGACCCTGAGCGACCGGGTCGTCTTTGAGGGTTTTGTAATTGTCGATGCTCTCTTGCACGCGGGGGCCAAACATCTGGGTGAGGTACTCCAAGTCGGCGTGAATCGGCGGAATATAATAGATATTGGGCTCCAAACCCAATTGGGGGTAATAGGGCAGGGCCAGCTTTTTCTTGTGCACAAGAAAATCGACAGGATTGTCCATGCGGGCCTTCCAGGGCGGGCTGATAAAACCCATGATCCGGATTTTGCCAATACAATTTTGCACACACATCGGCTGTTTGCCCTCTTCGACCGCCGGATAACAGCCAATACATTTTTCACTGACGCGGGTATGTGGGTTGTACATCGACTTTTTGTAGGGGCAGGCGCGAACACATTCGCCGTAGCCTTTGCAGCGCGATTGGTCGATCAAGACAATCCCATCTTCGGGACGTTTGTAGATCGCTTTGCGCGGACACGAGGCCAGACAGGCTGGATAAGTACAGTGGGCGCAGGTTCGCGGCAGGTAAAAAAACCAGTGTTTGTGGGGCATGTTCAAATGGGCCCCGCCTTCGAGATTGCCTGTGCAATCGTCTTCGCCAATATTGGGGTACATCCAGTCTTCATCGGTGGGAAAAAAGTGGGCAGCCACCTCTTCGGGCTCAGCCGCCTCAAAAATTGTTTTGCCCTCGTAGGTCTCGCCATTTTTGGCCCAGTCTTGGCGGCCCAATTTTTCGAGGATATTGAGGTCCCAAGCCATGGGGTAAGATCCCCAGGGTTTGGTCTCGACATTGTTCCAGAACATATACTCCTGACCCTTGCCACTGGTCCAGGTGGTTTTGCAGGCCAAGGAGCAGGTCTGGCAGGCAATACATTTATTCAGGTCAAAGACAATCGACCACTGTTTTTGCGGGCGGCTCTCTTCATAGGGGTATTGCATTTCGCGGTTGATTTGCCAATTTTTAACGTCTGACATTTTGCTGTTTTCCTTTCACTATTTTTTGACCCGGATATATTGGCCTGCGAGGTAGGCCTTCATGGCTTTGCTCTCGTAGGTCGGTCGAAAGCCAAGAGAGACTGGACGCCATTTGCCTTGGCCATCGAGTCCACCAGAGGCGGCTTTGGTAATTTTGACAAAGGCCTCGCGGGGCGCGCCCACTGGGCAGTGAATATCCGCCTCAAAGCCGCTGTCCATCCCTTGACCAAACATCGACTTATGAACCAAACTTTCAGTCATCAGGGTCGGTTTGAGCCAGGCCCGTGTGGCACTTTGGTGTGAGCCATAGCGATACATGGCTTGGTAATTGGTTTCGGGGTTTTTGGCCAGCCCGTCGCTGCGGGTTTCGTGGCCTTTGACAGAGCCAAAAGTTGCGCCGTACATATTGTGCCAAGTACGGGCAACACCACGTGGGGTGCCCGGATAATAACGGGCCCGCAGCATCAAACGTGCAACCTTATACGCTTCACTCGAAGCCACATGATTGCGATAGGGACGATCGCCAGGATCGGCGTCGATATACACATAATCCCCATCATCCACCCCCAGTGCTTTGGCATCTAAGGGATTGATATCGACATACCCCTCCACCACCGAGGGCAGACGCTTGTCGTGGCGGTAAATATCCCCAAAGGGCCCGAACCAAATGCCCGTAAAGTCCGTATCGATCGGGGTGGTATGCGCCCCGTGGCGGTATTTGGGCGTGTGGTAAACATGGCTGAAATTCAGAGCTTTTAAGGGATGTTTGCTTTTGACCAATTGGGAACCGGTTCGCAGCACATGGCGAGCTTGGCGGGTTTCGGTATCCAACTGGCTCTCCTGAACCCCATAATCCTGGGGTTTTTTGGGGCGCAGGGCTGGGTGAGGCTTGGCAACAATCACATTGGGCTCATAATGGGTCGAATCGATGGGCTCACGATAGACCACCATATTTTCACCGTTTTCAATAAATTCAGGCTCAAAACGGTAAAACTCCAATCGTCCCGATTTGGTGTGCCAAGGCGCCTCATCTTTGGCCTGTTCATAAGAGGAAAGCCTTGGATAGGTGCGGTTGTTCATCAGCGCGGGAATGCCTTCTTTGGCGTCGGCATGCAGTTTTTCAATCTGATAGCCCTTTAATGTTGCACTGCCATCAATAATGCGCTGTAAATAGACTTCGACCTGATTTTTTTCGACAAACGCCCACATTTGGGCCAGGCGAGGTTCTTTGATTTGTTCTGCCAGCGCTTTGGCCACCCCAGCAATGATTTCAACATCTGATCGGGTATCAAAAACCCGTTTAAGGGGCGTGACTGGGTAGATCTGCACAAACGAATTGGTACATGAGCCCGTCATATCTGGCTTTTTAAATTCGGCCCAACTGTCACAGGCAAACACCAAATCCGCATATTCACACGAGCCCGTCCACCACCAGTCGGCATAAGCCACAAATTCGAGTTTGGGCAAGGTATTGTTGATCACGTCATAATGCCACTTGATATTGCCCAAGACCGAATTGGAATTGTTGAGCCACATGGCTTTTGTGGGAACTGGCAAATGCGATTCCCCTGTTAAGAGATGTTTGCCCATACGCAGGGGACGATCCCCATAATTAAAATAGTGAATCGACTCATAATGGCTGTATTTATGGGTTTTGACTTTGCCTTTGGGATCCAATTGAGGCTCAAAAGGATCTTCGTTGGTGAATAAAGGCTCACCGCCGAGCAAGGCCCCGCGATAATTTCCGGCGTAGGAGCCCACATTGCCACCGGGGAAGCCCACATTGCGTGTTAGAGCTGCCACCAGAAAAATAGCCCGGTCTTTGAGGTCAGAGTTGAAAAACTGGTTGGGCCCCATCCCCGTGGCAAAGAGGGTTTTTTCTTTGTTTTGGGCGATTTGAGTGGCCAACGAGATAATACCACTGACCGGGCAACCCGTCACTTCAGCGGTCTGTTCAGGCCTAAAATTATCATTGAGGTATTGCCGTGTCAGTTGAAAAACGGTGCGCACCTCGACGTCTTTGCCGGTGAGCAGTTTTACTTTTTGAACAGCCATCAAATCCGGGTCCAGCCCCTGTTTGAGCATATTCTGGCCCCAATCATCACGGCTGATGGGTACTGCTTTGTTCTGTTTGCTGTCCCAGATTAAATAAGGCTGGAAATCTTTGACATTTTTGTCTTTGATAAAATGATCTTTTTGGGCAAAATTGGCAGGGGGCTTTTCACCTTTTTTGAGCAAGGTGAGATTCTTGGGTTGGCTATTTTTATAACCCTGAATCAGCTCCTCTGGGCGCAAAGGCTCAAGGGTATCCATGCGGATTAAAAAGGGCAAATCTGTTTTGCTTTTGACAAAATTGGGATCATACAGATTTTTTTCGATAATGACTTGGGCCAGCCCCAAAGCAAAAGCCGGATCAGAGCCGGGGCGAATCACAATTACCTCATCGGTTTTGGAGGCAGTGGCACTGTATTCAACCGTCACCGTCACTGTCTTCGCCCCTTTGAGTCGGGCTTCTGTCAGCCAGTGGGAGTCGGGCATTTTGGTGGTAATCCAGTTCATACCCCAGGCAATGATCAAGTTGGCATATTCCACCGCAGAGAGATCAAAATCGTTGGTCTGCTGGCCCGTGACCATGGGATGGCCGGGAGGCAAATCTGTATGCCAGCTATAGCTGTCCCAGCCCCTGGCGCCAATCGCCTTGTCGGGACTCACTTTGCGTTGCTTGGCATCCATCAAAGCCAGAGAATTGGCAAAACGGTACATCCCATAAATCCGGGTTGCCCCCAAGAAAGCCATGCCCCCCCTAAATTTAAGCGTTTGGGTACCCGACCCCTCCATGGCGTGAATCATGGCCTCATCATAGCCTTGGGCCTGCAAAAACTTTGCCCCCGGCTCACCGTCGTAGGTTGAAGAAATATTGCTCAGGGCTTTGGCGGCCATGGAATAGGCCTCATCCCAACTGATACGCAACCAATTGTCCCGCCCCCGCTGAAAATACTTGGGGTCCGGTTTGCCTGTGGCGGCATCGCGTGGAAAACCTTTGTCCACCCAATCTTTGTAACCTTTGCGCACCATGGGAGATTTGAGACGGCGATCGCCATAAATTCGGCGCACGAGACCCAGGCCTTTTTGGCAGAGCCGGGGATCCCAGCGGTGAGAAGCGGTATTGCCGTAGAGATCTTTGGCTTTGCCATAGCCATAGGTCGGCCCGATGCGGATTGCAATCCCGTTTTTGACATAGGTCTTGAGCAGGCAATTGTGGGTGTCGTTGGGGGCGCAGAGAAAGGTAAAGTGAGAATCGGGCTTGAAAATATTGCGGTAGACGTTTTCCCAATTGCGATTGGGGTAAGCAGCCAGTGGGTTCTCGATTTGGGTCGGTTTAAAATAGCGCAAGACGGGTTTATTGGCCTCTTCCATGCGCTCAGCGCGCGTGGCGCAGCCGCTGACGCCCAGGGCGGCCCCCCAGGCGGCCATATTTTTGAGAAAATCCAGGCGGTTGAGATGTTTCGACATAGCTATTAAGTCTCCTCTTCGGTATTACGGTTGCCCGTCAGATGCGATAAATAGTCTTTTCCAGGCCAAAATGCCTGTTGATTGAGAGATATTTGCCCGTGTGGCTCGATACGCAGCGGGCGGCGGGGAAAGGCTTCTCCCTTGTGAAACAAATCGCTGTCCAAAGCGTAGAGCCCCCGCTCAAAGGCCACGACAATGTGTTGCCCCTGATTGACAGGGGTTTGCGTTCCAGGGGGAAAGTCTGCCCAGCCACCCACCTCCTGCCACGGTCTGGGCCTTTCTTCGGCTTCGCTCGCGATTGCACGGGGGCCTGCGAGCGGGCCGACGTCGGAAATAGGGGCTTGGATCAGATTCAAAGCGGGCACCACATGGGGCAAGACCTGCAGTGCCTCCCCCAGCATTTTTTTGAGGAAACCCGAACGGCTCATTTCCATGGCTTAATCACCATTCCAAACGGCGCGCGGGCTCATCTCTACCAGTTTTAAACGGGGCTCAGACTCACTGAGCCATTTTTGCAGGGACAGCTCTAAAAAGCCCTGGCGGCGGCCCGCCAAAGCCGGGTGGTGGTCTTTGAGTTGGTAAAAAAGCTGGCGTTCGGCATACCCCAAAACGTGGATTTCTGCTTGGTATTTTGCCAACTCTGCATTTAAGTTTTCAAGCAAAGGCTGGTAAGCTTCGGGCACTGCCGCCAGCCGCCACTGGGGCTGGTCTTCGGGGTAAAGCATATCAATACATGCAGGGCCAGGATCAGCAAAAGAACTGTGACGGCTATAGCGGGCGTTTTCACCGGCCCCCATCACCAGCCCGTCGACAGATTCCCGCCAAACATCGCAGATATGGGTATTCTCTCTTTGGCAAGGCACGCGTTTGAGCCGCATCACACCGGGTTCGATTTCCTGCCACGGGCCGCTGATACAGGGCAAACCGCTCCGCTCCAGAATCAAGGCAATTTCGGTACACGAAAGCGGGTCCAAATTTTCTCCTTTGAGCTGCAAACCCGAGTTTCGTCCCGCATCAAAGGCCTTGCGCAATTCCTGTTCAGCCTGCACCTGTCGGTCGGCATCGCGGTTCTGCATGGGGGATACTTCCTCAATCTGCTCCGGGGTTTGCGCGGTCATGGTTTCGGGCCTTTCAAATATAAAGAACGCTTGTCATTATTCTGACAAACGTTCTTTACAGCGTATTTGCGCAAGCGCAAACATCAGACTTGATTCAAATCAACGAATCAAGGGGGGCTGGCCTCAAAACCCGATCTGCCACCCGGCCTGCAACAACCACTGGGTGGCCATTTGCGGGCCCGAAAGATGCTGGTAAACAGGAATGCCCCCTTCGATCCCCAGGCGCTGTCCTGGCCAGGGTACAAAATTAAAGCCCACGAGCAGATCCAAGCGCTGACCGCCCAAACGCGCGGGATCCGCCGCAGGGATCATGGTTGTGTCCAGGCGGGCATCAGCCCCTTCGGCATTACCCCAGAGCTGGCCTTGCAGACGCAGTGAGGTACTCAGCCAATCATTGAAGCGGTAGCCCAACCAACCTGAGCCGCCAAAGCGATGCCCCAGCTTGTAATTGAGGCTGTTGGTTCCCAAGCGGATGGTCCCCCCCGGCTGCAGCCCCCAACACCAGGGCCCGGTGTGGCCGGTATATGTCAGGGCGGGCAGTAGATCCCAGGTGCCAGAACCGAGGCGCATCATATAGGGCATGACTTGAGCGGCGTTGCCATTGAGACTGGGTTGGCTCAGATCGATCAGGCCGGTGGGCAGGCTCAGCCCCAGATTCAAATGCAAAGCGTGGTTTTCGTACTGCCAATTGCCCAGCATGGCTGTCAGGGAGACATCCCCCAAGCCCCCCGACTGCATGGTTGCGGGCGTGGTGGCTGTGCTTTGCATGGTGTGCATATGCGCTTCATGGCCGACATGGCTCATCGACATGGCCATGCCAGGCAGCATGGCCATCAGCGTCAGCCAGTCAGTGGGCGCATACATCACCCCCAACATCGGCATGCCCATCAACATCGACTCGGGAGCCATTGCAAAGCCATCCAAGACTTGGTTGCGGCTGATCACATTCGTCTGATCCAGCAAGCCGCCCATACCAGCCCCCATGATGCTGGCGGAGAACATCCATTCTCCTGCTCGGTGCATATGCGAGCCCATGACCCCAATCGGGATGGCGACGCCTTGACTGTGGTGGTGGTGGTCCCGTTCTGCCGGGGCATGTGTTTGGTGGCTGGGTTCGTGGTTGGGTGGATGTTCGTCGTGTCCTGAGTCAGAGGCCTGGGCCTTGCCAGACAGAGCCATCGCTCCCAAAATAAGGGTAATAAAAATGAGTTTGTTCATTGTCTTTCTGCTTTCTCAATTTTAACAATCGCGTTTTTCAAATAGCTTCAAGGCCAATAATACTGGGCCAATCGCCCAGACCAGCAATACAGCACAGGCCAGGATTTGTCCCCAGCCCGAGCCAAAAAGCTGGCGGTAGAGCGCGCCGGTATAGCCCATCAGGGCCGAAATATCCAATTTGATCAGCACCAGAATCCGCGCCAGATCAACGGGATTTAAAAAGCTCAAAATCAAGGCTGGTTTTTCGAGGGGATAATCCTGCAGGGCCACCAGCCCGAACAGAATCAGGGCGTCAAAGAGCAGGGCCGTATAAAACCAGATAAACAGCGAAGTGGCCATGCCGCGAATCTTGTCGGTCTGCCAATTGACAGCTAAAAAACCAAAACCCGTGAAAATAAAGCTCAGCATCACACCCACGATCAAGATCCAAATCAGGGGTTCGGTCAAGCCGCCGACCAAGAGCGGGCCGCCACAACCGGCCAAAAAAGCCAGGGCCAGTGAACTTGAAACACCCAAATATTGGCCGAGAAAAACCCCCCGGCGGCTTACAGGCTGGGCCAGCAGCAGATCCAAAAAATCCCGCAATTGGTAAGAATACATGGTGCTGAAGATCAAACTGATCAAAGGCACCAAGAGCAGCACCAGATTGAGCAAGCTGATCGCGATCTGGGCCCTGTCGCCGCTCAAAGCTGAGACACTCAGGGTGAGAGCCATCAAGAGCAGGCCATAAGCCAACATGACTTTGCTGCGCAGCAGATCGTAGAGCACATATTTGAGCAATTTATTGTTTAAGAGCATGTTTTTTTACCCATTCTGCCAGTGCGGCACCCAGCCGGGTCTGACCTGTGGCCTCGCGCAATACGTCCAAGCGATCGTCAAAACAAATTCGGCCTTCCAGCATAAAGATCAGGCGGTCGGCCAACTCTTCGACCTCTGTGACAATATGCGAGCTGATCAAAAGCAGTTTGCCAGCCGCTTTTTCGGCGTGGATTTTTTCTTTGAGCAGCTCTGCTGAAAGGGGATCCAAACTGGCGGTGGGCTCATCGAGAATAATCAATTCGGGTTTAAATAAAAAGGCCAGGGCGGCATTGACCCGTTGACGCATGCCTCCTGAGAGCGAGCCCAGCTTCTTTTCTTCCATTTCTTCCAGGCCCAGATTCAGATGCAATTCTCGGTCGAGATTGTCTTTTAAGCCGCGCAAATCCTGAACCAGGGCCAATAATTCACTCACGGTCAGGTTTTCGGGGTAACGGGCGATTTGGGGCATATAACCCAAATGGTGGCGATAGCCGCTTTTGCCGCGAATATCTTGGTTTTGAAACAGAATCTGTCCCTGCTCGGGCAGCACCAGACCGACCAGGGATTTGAGCAAGGTGGATTTGCCCGAGCCATTGGGGCCCATGATGGCAATCACCTGGCCTGGAGCAGCTTGAAAAGAGATCTCTTTTAAGGCTTGAAAACGGCCAAATGTTTTACTGACAGCTTTGATCTCCAAGAGGGGGGAAGGGGATTGTGTACTCATAGCTGCCTCTTCAATTTGGATTTCATTAAGGGCTTTTCATCCACCAGGGTTTTGGGGGTTAAAACCGGGGCCACCCGTTCGGCCAAATCCATCACCTGCACCAAAAAGCTGCGCAAAAGAATCAGCGCAGGTGGCACCCGTTCAACCAGGCGCGAGAAAATGCTCACCGGGTGGTAAGGGACATCACCAATCTGGTCTTTGTTGAGATCGTAGCCTGTGTATTTGTCCCAATAATTGCCATTAAAATCATTGCCGGTGTGGCTGTTGTCTGAGCCATTGGTGGCAATATCAAAGGCATTGCCACTGAAGGTATTTTTTTCAAAGCGGTTGTCGTTGCTATTGGCCTGCACACGCGCCGCCCAGCCGTTGTTGAGAATCAAATTGTGGTGGATTTTGATCCGATTGGAGCCCTCCATATGGATGCCCACAGTATTGCCGCGAAAGAGATTGTCGCTGATCTCACTGTTGCTGATGTCTTTGAGCAAGAGGCCATAAGCACTTGGCCCCCAATTGTCGAGAAAGCGGTTCTTGCGCATGACCATATCGCGGGTATACATCACTGCAACGCCGGAGCCATTGTGGTCAAAGCTGTTTTCTTCGTAGCGATTGCCGTCAGAAAACATAAAATGCAGGCCATAACGCAAATTGTGAGTGCTGATATTGCGCTGAATCACACTGTTTTTGACAAATTCAAAATAAAAGCCGTCGCGGTGCCCGGAAACATGGTTGTCTTCTAGCAGCACACCATTGCTCTTCCAGACATGAATGGCATTGGCCGAACTGGACTCTTTTTGGGCCAAGCCGCGCACCTGATTGCCACGAATCACACTCAAGTCGGCGGCGGAAAGATAGATGCCAAAATGGGCATTTTCGACCACGTTGTTTTCAATCCGGGCCCTCAGACTTTCCAGGCGTATGGCGGCATGGTCTTTGGTGTGGCTAAAACCCGGATTGCGCAAGGTGAGGCCCTGTATGACCACATCGGGGGCCGTGACCCGCAAGAGAGTCCCGTTCATTTTTCCATCCAAAATAGCAGGGCCCATGCCGGTCAGGGTAATCGATTTGGCGATCACCAGCGGCCCCTCTGTGTAGCTACCGGCATGGAGCCGAATCTGATCGCCGTTTTGGGCAGCGGCCAGGGCCTGTGAGAGACGGGGATAGGCCTGGCCCACTCCGGCCTCCAGCACCCGTGCTTCGGCTCGGATTGAAAACAGACCACCCCAGGCCAGGCTCCAGGTGAAAAGGCTGACCTTAGCCCACAAAGAAACCCGCCCTGGAAAATTAATGTTTTTCATGGCCCACAACCGCAGTTTCTTTTGTTTGGGCTTGTGTTTGCGCTTGTGTTTGCGCTTTTTCCAGATCTGAGACCATTTCGGGATGATCTTGGGCCCGACTGTGGGTGGGCGTGGCTTTGATCTGAGCCAAGATTTCTTCCCAGCTTAGGATTTTGCCGGGATAGATCTTCATCAGGGCCTCTGCGCCTGAGCGTGCTTTCACCGGGGTGAGAAAGGCCCCCATTGGGCTGGGCAATTTGAGGCTGTACAAATAAAAGGCTGCTTGAGCGGGAATCAGCGTGCCTGGTTGGTCTGCATCGATCACCCAGAGTGAGTGGGCTTTGCCTGTAAGATCCGCTTCTTTGTTCAGGTGCCGGGCCAGACATTCAACCGAGTCGTATTTGTAAATTTTGCCTTTGTCTGTCACCAATTCGGCCCCGTATTTGGGGTCCATCACCGTCATTTTGCAAAAATGACAATTGTCTTCGGTAAAGACAATCGGTTCGGGTTTGGGGCTACAGGCGGTTGTGCTCAGAGCCAAAAACGGGGCCAAAATGAAGGCCATGCCCAGATGTGTTGTGAGTTTTTTGAAGCCTTTATTCTGGCCTTTATTCTGGGGGGCCTCCGGGTGTTTGCGCAGCCATTCCCAGGCCAGCAGAGCAAAGACCAAAAAACCGATGCCAATCAAGAGCCAGCCGCCCAGATCAGGATACGAATGGGCCTTAAAATTGAGCAGGGTCTTGCTGCCAAAAACCGGCGGTTGGTAACTCATGCCCGGCACCTTGATCGCAGCATAAGGGTTGAGCTTGTGGCCATAATCATAGGTCCAGCGCCAAAAGTCCCAAATGCCAGCGAGCCCTGAAAGGGCCAAGAGACCAAACCAAGCGGTCAAGAGCGCACGGCGATTGACAATGGCAATCAGCAGGCCAAAGGCCATAAAGAATCCCACAATCACCGGCATAAACTTCAGCTCGGCAAACGATTCGGGATGGATCTCCATCATGCCGATATAGTGATTCAGGCCATTGATGGTGTTGAGATCTCCGCTCAGGCGGTTGATCCAAATGCCCATGCCCAGGCCTTCGGGATATTGAGGGGCTTCGAGTTGAATATGCCAAAGCGGGACAACAAAAACGGCACCCAGTGCCAATGCAATCAGGGCCATCAGGCCACGGGTCAGGGGGTGTAAACGGATCTTCATTTTTTTTACTTCCTTTTCTTGCCACAAAGGCGGGGGAGAGTTGACTCTGCCCCCGCCTGTGTTCATCCTTTAATGCCTTATTTGGCGCCAGGAGGAGAGCTGAGACTGAATTTCAGGGGCACATTGGAGTTGCGATCTGAAACGCGGATATATCCCTGCATCTCTTGGTGTAGTGCCGAGCAGAAGTCGGTGCAATAGAAGGGATACATGCCTTTTTTCTTGGGCTCCCAGGTCGCTGTCTGGGTCTCTCCGGGCATGACCAACAATTCTGAATTGTTATTGCCCATCACCGAGAAGCCGTGGGGCACGTCCCAGTCCTGTTCGAGGTTGGTAACATGGAAGAAGACCTTGTCACCCTCTTTGATACCCTCGATATTGTCGGGTGAAAAGTGAGAGCGGATCGTGCTCATGCTGATATGCACTTCGTTGCCTTTGCGCACGATCTTGGTCTCTTTCTCAGCTCTCACAGCGTAAGGATGTTTGTTTTCTTCCAGCTTATAGACCTTCTTCTGGCGCTCGACAATTTTAGCGGCAGGCATGGCCTGGGCATAATGCGGCTCGCCGATGGTGGGGAAGTCCAGCAACAGATTCATCTTCTGGCCAGAAATATCTATCAACTGGGCCGATTGAGTCAACTCAGGGCCGGTCGGCAAATAGCGGTCTTTGGTGATTTTGTTTAAAGCCACCACGTATTTGCCATAGGGCTTGCGGGTATCGCCACCGGGAATCATCAAGTGGCCAATTGAATAAAAGGCCGGGGTGCGGTCAAGCACTTCCTGGGTATCCACTTTCCACTTCACAATTTCAGAGGAGACAAACATCGAGGTATAGGCATTGCCCTGACCGTCAAATTCGGTGTGCAGAGGCCCCAGACCCGGTTCTTTGACTTCACCGGCCAAGACCGACTCGTATTTTAAGACCGGGATTTTGCCAGATTCACCGTCAAAATCTTTGGCTTCAATCGCTTTGAGCATCTTGGAGAAAGAGAAAACCGGGATCATGGCAGCCAATTTGCCAGCGCCGACAATGTATTCACCGCTGGGGTCGACATCCACCCCGTGGGGGGATTTGGGGCAGGGAATATAATAGACCAAACCTGGCAATTCCGTTGGGTCAAGCACCTTGACCTTTTCCACGGTACTGGACGAGGCGGTGTGGGTCGCTTCATCGAGGTGGTTGCTGAAGTGTTTGCCGGGCATCTCTTTGAATTTGCCCTGGGCAATATACTCTTCGGCTTTTTTCCAGTTGATCGCCAAAATAAAGTCTTTGTCGTTTTGGCTGGCATTGGCCTCTTTTAACGATTGGGCCTGCTCGGTATTGTAGGTGGTCAAAAAAGACCAGCCATGAGAAACGCCTTTCCCTGCATGGCTCAGGTCATAATCATAACCTGGCAACAAAATCTGAAAGGCAATCGCCATTTTGCCTGTGGTTTTATCCACTTTGATAAAACTGGTGGTACCTTTAAATTTCTCTTTGTAGGTATCAATCGAAACGTCGCCATCGCCAATCGGCAAACTAAAACGGGTCGAAGCCATGACGTATTCGGTGTTTTCGGTCAAAAAGGGTGAGGCGTGATTGCCACCGCTATTGGGAATTTCGAGCGTTTCCACGGTGCGAAAGGTGGCGAGGTCAATCCGGGCCACACGGGGGGTGTTGTTTTCGTTGATAAACAACCAACGCCCGTCTTGCTCCCCAGCGGTCTGAGAGAGCTTGGGATGGTGGGCATCCCCCCAGGGAATAAAGCCGTGGGTGGTGTTTAAAAGCGGTTTGGTCTCCTCTGAATAGCCATAGCCATTTTCAGCATTTTGCGAAAAGACGGGAATGACTTTGAGCAAACGTCCGGAAGGCAGGCCATACACCCCAACTTGGCCGCTAAAACCGCCGGACATAAAGGCATAAAGCTCGTCGTGTTTGCCCGGTTCGACATAGACTTTTTGGGCGGCATCAGAACTGGAGGTCAGTCCCGCAGCCGGTTTTTCGGATTGTTTTTGCGCCGTCACACAGCCAACCACGATCACCATAGCGGTGGTCAGGCTAAACGCCAATGTCTTGAGATGGGATTTCTTATTCGTACTTTTCATGTGCTTTCTCCTCGGGATCTAAATTGGGTCTACTTCTTTACGTATAATTCTTTTGGTCTACTTCTTTTGGTCCATACTGCGAAAATACTCCAAAACAGCTCGGGCAGATTTTTCGTCCATGTCCTGATTGGGCATGGCCATCATAAAGGTCGCAAAGAGTTTTTTCGCTTCGGGGTCTTTTTGCGTCATTTCGGTAGGGTTGAGAATCATATTCATGATCCATTCGGGTTTGCGGCGCTCGGTTACCCCTTTGAGGGCGGGGCCAACATATTTGGCTTCAAATTTATGGCAAGAAGCGCATTTGGATTCAAAGGTCTTTTTGCCCGTTTCAGCCAGGGCAGCATCAACAGTGGCAGCCACTTCAACCGCTTTCACGGGGCCAATACCTTTGCCATCAGCCCCCGTTTGTTCTGTGCTTTCAGCGGCAGGACTGCTGGCCACCTGCTGCTCTGTCGGTTTGTCGCTGGGTTTATCGGTGGTTTCTTGGGCTGGACAAGCCATTAAGAAGAGGCTTGAGAGCCCCAGACTGAGAGTCAATAAACTTGTTTTGAATGTGCGTTTCATTTTTTCCTCGATTCCAGATTCTTTTCTAGTTTCAGCATAAAGCATGACCGGCCCATAATATTTGTGCCACGTCAATTAAGCCTATACTAAAAATTGATCTTGATCAATTTAAAAAATGAATCAGCCCAGTTCCGCAATTTTCGCAACTGACAGAGCAAATCTGCAGAATCTGGTAGGCGGGTTCTGGTTTAAACTTGATGTTAAGCCCTGAATTGGCTTTTTTTTGGCCCTCAAGCGGAGAAATCCAGCGTCCCCAGGGTAAAAATTGCTCCTGTTCAAACAGCGCCTCTTGTCTCAGCACGCTCAGCAAAGGGCGAATCCATGTTTCGGTGCCCGGAAAGATCTGATACATCTCATTCAGAATCTCACCCGACTGTTCCTGGGCCTTTTGGCGCGAGAGCGCCAAAGGATAGTCTCCGGGCTGCTGCCAATTCAACTGTAATTTGCGCTGCACCGTCAGATACAGCACCCTGAAGAGATAAAATTGCAGATTTTGCCAGAGGTATTTGCCAAAACAAATTTGCTCGGGCAGAAAAAAAACAGGTTCAGACCAGCCACCTTCATCCGCCACGGCAATGATTTGCAATGAAGGCAAATCGGTTAATAATCGGCAAAAAAGGGTAAGCCGGGTCTGAATCGCAGAGAGTTTAAGCCCCTCTTCTGAAGCCAATTCCACAGAGACCAAAGGGGATTTCCAGAGCCAGAGGGTGATTTTGTCCCAATTTGAAAAGTCCGCTTCTGGCCCCCAAAACGGGGGAAAATAGCCCTCTGTCATGCAACTAGACCTCGCTTAAGCGCCCTGGCAACCAGAGCCAAAAACAGCAAAAGCGCCAAGACATTGAGACTGCCCCCAATTTGCCAAAGCAGCAGATTTTCACTGAGCTTGCCAAATGCGCGCAAAAACAGCCCCGCTTGCAAGCCCCCCCAGGGCAGATAATAACTCTGATAAAAAGGCAGATCCGCTCCCAACAGGGCTTTGAGTACCTTGTAAAAATGCGAAAAGATTACCCCCAGAATAAAACCCAGGCTCAATCCATGGATCAGCAGGTCATAAAAGGGCGCGCGCAGTCCCTGTGCGCCCAGAAGCAAAAACAACAGACCACTCAGACTCAACCAGCCGTAACTCAGCAACATAACCCGTTCCAGGTACAATTCCCAGCCTTGTTCGTAGATTTGCCTTTTAAGCTCGTTCTCTTCCCAGAGCAGAAAAAGACCCGCCCCCATCAGACAGACACCGCTCAGGCGCAGCGGCAGATCGGGGTTGGGGAGCAAAAACAGCAAAAGGGCACTCAGCGCCAGCCCACTGCCGAGGGTGATAAACCCCGCGATCTTGAGTTTGGCAGTGGAGCCTGGCCAGCGTTCCGCCAAAATCGTCAAAAGCGGAAAAAACAGCAAAGGGACAGAGACCGTCCGCAGGGAGTGACCCTCAATCCAAAAAAACAGGCTGATCAGCCAGCAAAACAACGCACTGAGATTGAGTACGTCTGCGGGCAATTTGAGCGGAAAATGTCCCTTTAAAAAGATCCCAAGATGCAAAATCGCCGAAAACAGCCAGAGTCCCAGGGCCCAAGGTACTTGGCCCGCAAGCAAACACAGAGCGCCGCCAAAGGCCGAAAGGGGAACCCACAAGGCCCAACGCGATCCCAGGTGTACTGCGCGCTCCAAGCCAATCAATGTGCCCAAAAAACCACAGACCATCAAGGGGCCGTGGAGACCAGCCCAAGCACCGGGCAGAGCCAGCCCCAATCTGAGCAGGCCTGCATAAGTCCCCAGCAAAAGGCAAAAGAGACCGCCTGCCAAAAAGAGGGGCAAATGTCTTTTTTCTGCTGGAATTCCACTGCTCAACACGGTTATACCTGTTTTCAAAGGGGGACGTAAATCAATTATCCTGGCTCATGGAATTCTTTTCTTTGCGCTGGCGCAAATACCCTGTCACAGAGGGGCGTTAGGATAAAGACAGAAGTGAGGAATTTTCCTTTATGAACCTGCAAAATCTCAATCTCAAAGATCACCCGATGGACTCCGCCTCCCCCGCAAACAAAATGGCAGCCTTGTGGGGGCTGGGCTTTCGCCCGATGTTTTTGGCAGGCAGCCTGAGCGCCTTTGGACTCATGTTGCTCTGGGTCTTGTTTTTGCTCAAAGGGCCCCACCCGGTCTTAAGCAACGCTCCCACACTCTGGCATGCCCACGAAATGGTCTTTGGTTTTGGTGGGGCCATTATCGCCGGTTTTTTGCTCACGGCCAGTGCCAATTGGGCCAATCAAAAAGGGGTTTCTGGCCCCCGGCTGATGCTACTGGCCGGGTTGTGGAGCGCCGCTCGCATTTTGCCGCTGACGGGCCTCAACCCGCTGCTGGGACTGGCTGCAGAATTGGGCTTTTGGCTCTGGTTGGGTTGGCTGCTCAGACCCACACTGCAAGGACGCAACCGCATTTTTTGGCTTTTACTCAGCCTCATTCTGGTCGCAGATACCCTGGCGAGCTTGGAATTGGCAGGGATAATGCTGGGAAGCTCCTCCCTGTCGGGCATGATCGGCATCCAATTGGCGGTCAGCCTGGTGATCAGCATGATTGTCTTGATCGCCGGACGGGTTTTGCCCTTTTTTGCCGAAAAGGCCCTGCCGGGCGTGCAAATCGTGCGCAAACCCAGACTGGATCAGTTGGCTTTGGGGGTCACATTGGCTTTTGCTCTGGCCCAATTGCTGCTGCCACACTCAGGCTGGACAGCAGCCCTGGCCTTTTTAGCTGGTGGTATTCACCTTTTTCGCTGGCAAATCTGGCAGCCCTGGCAAAGCCGCAAAATCCCCATTCTCTGGATTCTCTACTTGGGATATGCCTGGATTATTCTGGGCTTTTTTCTGCAGGGACTGGCCGCTTTGGAGTGGGTCTCGCGCAGTACCGCCACCCATGCCTGGACGGCCGGAGCCATGGGTACGTTTATTTATGGCATGGTCTCACGGGTCTCGCTGGGCCACACCGGACGTCCGATTCAGGCCTCTGGCCCGATTTTAGCGGGTTATCTGCTATTGACCTTGGCAGTGGTTCTGCGTTTATTGCCCGCTGTTTTACCAGACTTTAGCGCCTTTTTACTGGCAACGGCAGGGATACTTTGGCTGCTGGCCTTTGGGCTTTTGCTGCTGGTTTTTCTGCCAATCTGGACCACCTCCCGCATCGATGGCAAACCCGGTTAAACAAAAAAGGGAAGTACATGAACAGACGCAGGCCAAAAAGCAGTATACTGGCTCTAGCATTTAGAAAAAGTAAGCGTCATGATAAAATTACTTCCCGCCCATATTGTCCGCGAGGTCTTGTTAAAAAAATTGTCCCAAACCCCACTGTTCAAGGGGCTGCCCGACAGCGACCTAGAACAGGTGCTCGAATATGCTATTCCCACCCGCTTAGACGCGGAAGCCTATTTCTTTCACCAGGGAACCCCCGCCCAACATGTGTATATCCTTTTAGAGGGCCAGATCAAGGTTTTGCAATTGACCCCCGAAGGACAGCAGGTGGTGATGCGCATGGTCGACCCGATTGAAATTTTCGGCTGTGTGGCCGCGCTTTCGGGCGGGGAATACCCAGGCTCAGCCCTTGCCACCAAAGCCTGTCAGGCCCTGGCCTTGCCCCATGGGGACATCATTAAATTGATGGGGCGTTTTCCCCAATTGGCGATCAATGCCTTTCAGATCATGGTCAAACGCACCCACGAATTGCAGGATCGCTACCTTGAATTGGCCACCGAGACAGTGGAAAAACGCTTGGCCCACGCCCTTTTGCGCCTGCTCGAAAAAAACGCAGTAGAAACCCCCAAAGGCACCTTGATCGACATGCCGCTCTCGCGCCAAGATCTGGCTGAAATGGTCGGCTCTACCTTGTATACCATCAGCCGGATTCTCAGTGCCTGGGAAAACAAAGGCATGGTTAAATCTGGCCGAGAACAGATCACCATTTTGGACCTTGCTTGGCTGGAAAGCCTCGCTCAAGATTGAGGCCATGGCCAAAATTGCGGTAGGCATGAGCGGCGGCGTAGACAGCAGTGTGACAGCGGCGCTTTTGCAGGCCCAGGGCCACGAGGTGGTGGGTGTCACCTTGGCTCTCTGGCGGGGCAGCCTGTGTTGCTCCTTTGAAGATGTGGCCCGTGCCAAAGCAGTGGCCCAGCAATTGGGCATTCGCCATTTTTTGATTGAAGCCCTCGACGATTTTCGCAGTCAGATTGTCGAACCTTTTGTCGCCGCCCGCCTACAAGGGCACACCCCCAATCCCTGTGTTTGGTGCAACCAAAAGTTTAAATTTGGGTTGCTTTGGCAACAGATTCAGCACAAAGATCCTGAGATCAGCGCCTTGGCATCGGGGCATTATGCGCGTTTAAACTTCAATCCAGAAACTCAGCGACAAGAAGTTTTGATGGGCAAAGACCCCAGCAAAGACCAGAGTTATATGCTCTGGCGTCTCTCGCAAACCCAGTTGCAGCATTCACTTTTTCCCTTGGGCACGCTCAAAAAAAACCAAGTGCGCGAAAAAGCCCAAGCGCTGGGCCTGACGGAATTGGCCCAAAGACCCGATAGCCAAGATCTGTGTTTTGTGGTGCCCACAGCCGACGATTTTTGGCAAGCCCAAGCCCCCCAAGGATTGATTCCCGGTGAGATTGTCCATTTAGATGGGCAGGTGCAGGGCAGACATACGGGGCGGGTGAGGTATACTCCTGGTCAGCGCCGGGGTTTGGGGGGCGGCAGTGCAGAGCGCCTCTATGTGGCAGGGGTGGATCCAGTTAAGAACCAGGTGCGGGTAGCCTCCCGCGAAAAACTCCTCAGCGCTCGCCTCAGCTTGGCTGAAGTCAATTGGGTCTCCATTCCCGCGCCTGAGGCCCCCTTGTGCTGCCTGTTTAAACTGGCCTCACAGGGCGTTCCGGTCTCCGGCCAGCTACATTTGCTTACAGGTGGTCGTGCCCGCGTTCAACTCGACGAACCGCACATGCCTGTGGGCCAAGGCCAGTCGGTGGTCTTTTACGACAGCTCAAATCGTTTGCTTGGGGGCGGCATTTTGACGGAGATGTGGCCGTGAATTAAGCCATGATCCCCACTTCTTTGCTAAATTCTTGCATGGGGGATTCTTTTAAAATGGCCAAAAAGACCAGATTTTGATCCAGGGCTTGCACTGCATGTTTTTCACCGGGTTCATAGACAATCAAATCCAGTGGGCCCAATTCCTGGGTATTACCCTCGGCATCGGAAAACAACCCATGGCCCTCTAACACGACAATATTAACGGCAGAACTGGGGGCTTGATGTTCCTTTAAAAGCTGACCCGGTTTGAGCATAAAGCGCATAATGCGGTTGTGATTATTTGCCAAAAGCGTCTGAGCATGCGGGTTTAAATCGTTAAATTCCTGGTTTTCCAAGAGATTCATTTTTTTCATAGAGAGTCTTCCTTTGGTTTGGTTTGGGTATCGTCTAATTCACGTTGTTTTGCCCCCGCCAAAAGGTCAGCGAAATCAGCAGACGGATTCAGGCAAACACAGAGCGAAGCCTGATCGCCCATGGGTTGCTCACAAAAACAAGCTTTTTTTTTGTCTGAATTTGTCAACTTTTGAAAAATATTTTTAAACATGATTTATTATTTTTTGAGTATTTATTATAGATAATAGCATTTTTAAAAAAATTAAACTATTAAAATTTAATTTTCAATAAAATTTCTCATAGAGCAGATAAAGCTGGTTATTTTCAGCCTCAATTCGCTGGTGCAGCCCTTGAAAAATCGCCGTACTCTGAAGGATAAATTCCTGGGCATAGGCCTGAATTTGATCAGACATCCAGTGTTGAATATACCTTGAAAAAGTCTGTTTGAGCGTTCCCATCTCCGCTTGGAGGTCCATGGCCATTTGCGACATTTCAGGATCAAAACCATTGATCATTTTGGGATAGAGGATATTGTCTTCCATCGAAAGATGAATCTGAACTTTGCCATACAATTGGATGAGCAATTTGCGAATCTGTTGGCATTCGCGGGCAACATGTTCAGCATTGTCGAGAAAGGCCTGCAGCTCAGTGAGCACCGCAAGTATCTCTTGATGTTGTTTTCTCAATCCATCTGTGTGCATGGATCCTCCTTAGGCGCTTTAATGATGTCCCTGGTGAGACATAGGGGGCAGCAGGCTTTTTAATTTTTTTTGAAAATCTGAGAGATCGGTCTTGAGATCTGGTCGCTGGTAAGCCACCTCGCCTTCGGTATTGAGCAAGGTAATCTGGTTGGAGTGAATAAATTCACCTTGGGCTGTGGCTTGGTAACGCACGCCCAACAACGCAGCCAGCTCAGAGACCTGGCTCGCTTTGCCATTTAAAAAATGCCAATTGGCACGATTCACACCCTGTTTTTGAGCATATTGGGCCAGCTTTTCAGGATTGTCCCGTTGGGGGTCAAACGAAACCAAGACAAATTTGACTTTGCCACGGTCGGCTGATGACAGGCTTTTTTCAATTTTTTTGACATCTTCCAGGATCAAGGGGCAGACACTGCTGCAGGAACTGTAGATCATCGCGATCACCACGATTTGGCCGCGCAGACTTTTGAGCTCGAGCTTTTTTTTCTGTTGGTTGGTCCAGGTGCCATCCAGCCAATAGAGGGATTTACCACTGGGCTGTGCCCCTTGCATTTGGGGATGTTGGTTGTGGTTGTGATGATTGTTGTGGTTAGTTTGGGCCACAGCTGGCCAAACCAAACTGGTACAAAGCAAACTGAAGAGCAAGATGTGTTTTTTCATTTTTCTTTCCTTTTAGCGGTCTCGCGCACAGCGAAACCCCAAGTTTTTGAGAGTATAAGCCGTCTGGAGCGAACTCCAAAAGGCAAAGCGGGTAAAAGCGGCATAGTTCATGCGATCGGTGGCGTTGCCGCTATTGCCACAAAAGAGCGAGCTGTCTTTTTCACTGCCTTCGCGGCTGTCGTTGGTCATAATCACCTGATTAAAGTCTTCGACCCATTCATACATCAGATGCAAATCCCGAATGCCTTTGGCGTTGGCAGGGCTTGCTCCGGCCTGGGCGGGAATACCCACCCCGGCCTGGCTGTACCAGAGCAAGCTGTCTGGGTTGCGAACTTCGGCGGCGTATTCCCATTCCAAGAGGCTGGGGAGACGTTTGCCTTGAGCGGCGCAAAAGGCCCTGGCGGCCATCCAAGAGACCTGTGTGACAGCTTGTTTTTCGGGCTCGGGCACGGCACGTGTCGGAACCGGCAAACGCAGATCTCCCTGCCAATGGGCCAAATAACGCCCTTCCTGAAAAATCTGCGGAATCTGGCTGCGCTGCCAGCGGGGATGAGCTTTGAGAAAGGCCAGAAATTCAGCCTGGGTCACGGGCTGGCGATCCAGCCAAAAAGCCTTGATTTGAAAGCTTTTCTGGCCCGGCCGGGGCGAAAACTGGGGAATAAACTCCCCGGCCGGAACCAGAACACTGTTGGGGACTTGAGCCACAGAAGTAGGTGGCAATGCTGCCGAGAGCGAGCTCAAAGCCATCATGAGCAGACAGATTCGCCACACCTTCCGTTTCATCTTTTACCCCTATTTCGCCAGTTTGGCGCGCACAGATTTGACTTCTTCGGCACTCACGCTGTCGCCTTTATTGCCCCAGCTATTGCGCACATAGGTCAGAATAGAAGCCACCTGCTCATTGTTCAAATGCGACATCGCAGGCATTTCACCGTCATAGCCTTGACCGTTGACCTGAATTTTGCCGCTGTGGCCTTTGAGCACCACGCCAATGCTGCGCATTTTATCTGCCATCAGGTAATCGGATTTGGCCAGGGGCGGAAAGACGCCGGCCATGCCTGCCCCATCGGTCTGGTGACAGGCCGAGCAATTGGCCACATAAAGATTTTGACCGCTGCTCATGACCTTGAGATCAGGGGCTGCAACGGGTTTAACAGGCGCTTTGTTCATCGGCTGAGCCTGATAGATCTTGTCGGATTGCTGACCGCTGAAGACATCGGGTTGAGCCTCTCCGTTAACGGTCAAAATACCCAGGGCGCCTTTGTTGAAGGTGCGGAAAATGGAGTGGTCAACCAGAATATAATTGCCGGGTACGTCGACTTTAAATTCGACAATCGCAGAACCTCCGGCAGGCACCAGGGTGGTTTGCACATTTTTCTGGTTGGCATCGGTCCCCCCTTCGGTATAAACCAAGTCAAAAATCTCACCAATTACGTGGAAAGAGCTGATCAAATTGGGGCCGCCATTGCCAACGAAGAGGCGCACCGTCTCGCCTTTTTTGGCGGTGATCGCTTTGTCTCCTGTCATGGCTCCCGCAGAACCATTAAACAGCACATAACTGGGATTTTCATCAATGCCTTTTTGCATATCAAAGGGCTGCAGGCCGGGTTCCCCAAAAGCCCCTTTGGTATAAAAATCGCCTTGAACCACATAATATTCTTTATCGACGGGTTTGAGCCCTTCTTTGGGTTCAACCAAAATCAGGCCATACATGCCATTGGCAATGTGCATCGGCACAGGCGGTGCCGCACAGTGGTAAATATACAGACCAGGATTGATCGCTTTAAAGCTAAAGGTAGTCTCATGACCGGGAGCGGTCATGCTGGCCTTGGCACCGCCACCGGGGCCGGTCACGGCATGTAAATCAATATTGTGGGGCGATTTATTGTCTGGGTGGTTTTTGAGATGAAACTCAACACTATCCCCTTCACGTACGCGGATAAATTTGCCCGGCACCACACCGCCAAACGACCAAAAATTGTACTGGACGCCATCGGCAATGGTGCCAATAAATTCTTGCACTTCGAGGTCGACAATCACCTTGGCGGGGGTTTTGCGGGTGATCGCAGGCGGCACCATGGGGGGATCTGTTAAGACGGCATTTTCAACGGGCAATGCGGCCTGGGTTTGGGCTGTGGGGGCAGCCTGAGCGGGGGCAGGCAGATTGAGCAGGCCCACACTCAAACTGGTTGCAGCGAGTAAGGCAAATAAGGGGTGGGGACGAGAATGTCTGTTCATGGTTGTGTACCTTTCATTTTCCCCTGGGGCCTTCAAGCCCTTATGACAGGGGGCTTCAATTTGAATTCTAAAGGGCTTTAAAACCACTGACTTTGCGTTAGCGCAAAGACGCTGCTTTTTAATTCAAAGTACAATCAGGGCGTTCCTGCAAAACGCAGGAAAACATTTACAGAAAGGAATTAAAACCATGAATAAATTTGCAGCTTTGGCTTTGGCCCTGGCTTTGGTTGGGGGTGCGGCTTCAAATATGAGCGCCTCTGCCGCAGGTGGCAACGCAGCCAAAGGAAAAGCGCTGTATGCCTCGCAATGTGCCATGTGCCACGGAGCAACAGGCAAAGGGGATGGCGCAGTAGGGAAAACCCTCAAACCGGCTCCCCGCAACTTTTCCACCGGCACTTTCAAATATGGCTCTTCAGATGCCCAGATTGCTGCGCTGATTAAAAAAGGCAAAGCGCCCATGCCGGGCTATGCCACATTGTCCGATCAGCAACTCAAAGATCTGGTGGCCTATATTCGCTCCCTGAAGAAAAAATAAAGGCTTGCCCCTTGAGGCACTCTTTCGGGGGTGCCTTTTTATATGAGTCGCGTTAATGACCCGGGAAAAATATCTCAAAAGAGTTTGTTTGTTGCATGCTTCTCAGCGCAGGTATTTCTCAGAAAATGGTTTGGCGTAGAACATCAAAGTGACCCGCTTTTCAGGGGTTAGGGGCTGGTAAAGGACTTCTGGCCAGCCAATGGCTTTCATCAGTTCTGGCGCCCAAGGGGGGCTCATCACCCCATGTTCCAGCATGGTATAAAGTTCACCTGGCATGGATTCAAATTGGGCGTGAAGTTCACGTTTACCAACAAAATTCAGAGGCATTCCCCCTTTGAGTGAAACATATAAATTTTCCAATTCAGCCAGCAGACGCAAACGTTCTTCTCCCCCCACCTCCTCGTCAGTCAGGCGACGGGTGCGGCGAATGACCTCTGGCAAAGTCTGGGGATTGTGGCAAGGGAAACAGCTGCGAGAGACCACGCCAAAGGCCTGTTCAAAGCTGATCGCGGCACTGGGCACCAAACGGCGAGGAGATTCGCTGCTTGGCCCCTTGCAAGCCAGGCCAAAGACCAGCATAAACAAGGGCGAAAAATAGAAGCCTTTGCCCATCAGCAAGCCGTAGATTTTTTTTCCTGATCATGTTTAATCCCAAAGGGCGAAGGGGCATCCCATTCCAAATCTCCCTGCAATTTGGATTCCCGGCGCAGGGCTGCAGGAAAGAGCAGATTGTTTTCCAAGTGCATGTGAATTTCCAAATCTTGGTGATAGTCTTTCAGGGCTTGATACAAAGCCAGAAAAGAGTTACAGGCCCAATTGGGAGGCGTGAACTGCTCACTCAGAAATTGCAATTGTTTCATCTGCTCAGTTGCCAAATCGTGTTCGTATAACATCATCTGAATCGGATTTGCGACCGATCCACAGTGCATTTCAACCCCGACCTGTGAGTTTTCAAGTTCTTTGCAAAAGGGAAAAAGCACCATTTCCTCTTTTTGCATGTGCAGAAGCAGATCTTGGTGCAAATCCTGGAAAACCGTTTTGATTGCGAGCAGACGCGGCTCGCGCTGACCGTGTACCTGGCAGACCTTCTCCAGCAGGGGCAAAATTCGTCCCCCCTGTTCGCGGACAAAACTGTGGTGGCGGGCGACGATATCATCACTCAGGGCCCCCAATTGAACCGAGACAAAGCTATCTTCGTCATGGGGAGCGGTTTCAGCCAGGGATTTTAAAATAGTTTCAGGGTTGATCTGTTTTTCCTGACACGTTTCAGCCAAAGTCAGGTGGTTACAGCAGCAATAATCGATCGCATATTGCTCAAAAATCTGGGCCCTTCGGGGGTCTTCTTGCAGCAACTCACTCACCAGTCGTTCCAGCATTTGCATATCTTCAATCCTCGCGGTGCTTTTTTTGTTAGCATAGAGGATTCCCACTGCGGGGTATTTGTCCAAGCGCAAATACCCCCTGTTTTTCAAGCCTTAGAATTCTATCTATACAGGAAGAGGCGCAATGACAAAAAACCAGAGCTATCGCCCCCGTTTTTTGATTCTATTTATAGCTTTGCTGTGTTTGGCTGGCCTGGGAATGCCAAAGGCTGTTTGGGCAGGGGAAAAAATCACGATTGCCGCTGCGGCAGATTTGAGTTTTGCCATGAATGAAATCGTGGCTCTGTTTAAAAAGCAGCATCCCACGGCCCAGGTACATGTTATCTATGGTTCTTCAGGTAAGTTTTTTACGCAAATTCAGCAGGGAGCGCCCTACGATCTGTATTTTTCTGCAGATATTGCCTATCCCCGCGAACTCAAAGCCAAGGGATTTGGCGGTTCAGAGGTCTCGACGTATGCCTTTGGCCGGATTGTGCTCTGGAGCGCACATCCAGGGCCAAAACTACCCAAGCTCAGCACAATGGGCTTAAAAGGTTTGAGCGATCCCGCAATTCGCAAAATAGCGATGGCCAACCCCAAACACGCCCCGTATGGTAAACGGGCCGAAGAGGCACTTAAAGCCGCAGGGGTTTGGGACACAGTTAAAACCAAACTGATCTATGGCGAAAATGTGGCCCAGACGGCTCAGTTTGTGCAAAGTGGCAATGCAGAAGTGGGGATTATTGCCCTGTCTTTGGCACTGAGCCCGCCATTGCTCAAACAGGGAAGTTATGTTCTTATACCTGAAGTGCTGCATCAAAAACTGGAACAGGGCTATATCTTGACGGCCCGTGCAGCCAAAAATCCACTGGCAAAGTCTTTTTCCGCCTTTTTGCAGGGTAAAAATGCAGAAAAAATCATGGGTCGCTATGGCTTTGTCTTGCCAACAAAATAAGCGCCAGTTGGAGCGAGCAAACCTAGGCTAAAGCTCAATCCATATGGGCTTTTAAGACATTTTTGAATTTCACATAATGGAGCCATACTTAGCAAGCTCTGTTCCAAATAGCGCATAAAGAGAATCCAAATGAATTATAACGGTTTTCAAAAATATGTGATTATAATTTTTGGCAGTAGCAGGCACCTTGCTTACAGCAAGTGTTTCGCTTGCTTCTCTCAGGTTTATTCGGAGATCTCTAAAAATAGATTTTTGACAAACTCATTGGAGGGTTCCCTCTTCAACGCTTGCCAACTGCCAGTTTGGACTAGATGTCCTTTTTCCATCACAGCAATCTGATTGGCCAGTCTGATCGCTTCCTGAGGATCATGGGTCACGTAGATGGCTGTTGTTTTCTGCTTGCTTAAGAGGTTTCGGAACAAGGCAAGCAGCTCTCTTTTTATCAAAATATCGAGATTTGAGAGAGGTTCGTCAAACAGAATCGCCTGGGGACGGAGAACCAATGCCCGAGCAATTGCGACCCGCTGCTGCTCACCTCCTGACAGTTCCGTCGGTCGGCGGTGTTCTTTGCCGGTCAAGCCCACATGGTGAAGGGTCTCTTGGATCCGTTCATCCTTTTCTTGACGGGGAACATTTCGGCAATCCAGGCCAAAAGCCAGGTTACCATACACTGTCATATGGGGCCATAAAGCCAGATCCTGAAATACAACACCCAGATGACGCCTTTCCGGTGCTTGCAGAATCTTTCCGTTGTGACTGACAACTTGGCCCTTTAAATAAACACTCCCTGCCGTAGGGGGCAAAAAACCAAGAATTAACCGCAGGACACTGGTCTTACCACACCCTGAAGGCCCGAGTAAAACCAGGGTTTCGGATTCATAAACCGAGAGAGAAAAATTTGTTAAGATATCAGATGAGCCCTGCCGCAGCGAAACATTTTCCAGTTCAATCACAGCGGTCATGGCCGGGGCATCTCCCGCAACAGGAAAATAAAGACGGACAATATACCGGCAGTCATCCCAATTTGAAGCATCGAAAGGGCTGCGATCATTGCTGCTGAGCCATTGGCTTCCAGGGTGAAAATTTTGACCAACAGCGGCTCCCTACCTGCCGGATAAAACAGTATGACGGTGTCCAAGTCACGCAGACAGAAAATAAAGGTCAATAGCCAAGCTGCCGCAATTTTACGGCGATGCAAAGGCAGAATAATGAAGCGTAATTGACGCCAAAAGTTGGCTCCAAAAGCAGCCGCCGTTTCTTCAAGCCGGATGGAACTCTGGGCCACCGCAGCCGCGATGATGCGAAAGCCAATCACACTATAGCGAGCCATATAACCGACCACCATAATGGCCATGGAACCATATAGCCATTGGGTTTGAGAGTGGTTCCATGCAGCCATTAGCCCCACTCCCAGAACAGAAGCGGGTACCAAAAAAGACAGCACACTCAAGGCATCCGTTAAAGCGGCTCCAGGCCGCTGGCGGGCGTGGGCATGGCCAAGAATCACCCCAAGGGCCACAATACCCGAAGCAGCCATCCCAGCACTGGACAGGCTATTCCAGAGGCTGTTTCCAATCATGTTGGCTGCCTGATGCCATCCGTCTCCAAGAGAAGCCCGAATCACCAGAGCGGCAATGGGAGTCAGAGATAGGCCCATCACCAGCCAGATGACGACAGCGGCACTGCCTCGCCAGCGACCCAGGGGTAACAGAACTTGCTGCTGTTTACCAAATCCCAACATGGCTAATGGTCCTTTGTTGACCCAATAACGCTCCAAAACCAGCAAGATAAGCGCAATGCCCAAGAGGGGCAATACCATGGCAAACGCTTCCCCCGGTTCATACTGGAGACCTCCCAAGCGGGCAAAGATGGCCGCTGGGTAGGTTGGCACACGCAAAAACATAGGCACACCCAGTTCGGAAAAGGACAGAGAAAAGACCACCATGGCGGCCAACAGGATCATCGGACTCACCAGGGGCAGCGAAATATGAATCAGCATCCGCCATGGCTTGGCCACCACCAGTGCGGCATCTTCCAGATTGGGATCCACATGGTGCAGCCCAATGGCGATTAGAGAGGTGACAAAAGGAACAAAAGCCATCGTGAGAGTAAAAATCGCACCCACAGGACTGAACAAAAGAACAGAAGTCCATTCCGAGCCCCATATACCTTGTTTACCAAAGAGATAAAACCAACCCAGCACCAACAAAAAAGGAGAGATAAACATCGGGAAGGTTTGCAACCACATCAACCAATGTTTGCCTGGAATATCTGTTTTAGCTAATAAAACACCCAGAGGAATGCCGATCAGCAGGGTCAAAAGTGTCACAGATATCGCCAAGCCCAGGGACTGCAAGAACAATAACTGAATCAGGGGTTTTGCCAGGGTCGTTAAAAACCGGGACAAGGCAGAAGAATGAAGTAACTCAGCACCAAGAAAGCCAAGTGGAACCAAGGCAATCAAGTAAAATAAAAACACGGCTATTTTTCGCAGCAAGGCTTCCTGATGTCTTTGTAGAAAAACTCGGATCACAGGCCAACCCATTCTCTCAGCCAGGGCTGAATGCGCTCCATCTGGTCACCCAATTGGGCGTAATTGACCTTCATGGTCACCAATGACTGATTTTTTTTGAGAGTCAACGCATTGACTAATTCTGGCCGTACAGGTATGTGAGCAGCACTCTTGGACATGTGTTGCTCCACTTCGGCTGAAACCAGAAAATCAATGAGTTTTCGTGCCGTCTCAGGGTTCGGCCCGCCCTTGATCAGAACCGCCGTTGTGGGCATCATAAGGGTACCGATACTGGCCTGATCGGGGTATACAACTTCAACGGGTGCGTCGGATTGAATGGCTTCATGGGCATCGTCCGTATCTGTAAGCCCAAAGGCAACTTCCCCACTGACCACCAGGCGTTTGACTTCCCCATTGGAACTGGCCAAACGAACCTGATTGGTCTTTAAATCATTCAGGAACTGGCGGGTCTGTTTATCTCCCCACAAGGTGAACAGGGCAGCGATGTGCATGGTGGTGGTTCCAAAAAGGGGATTGGCAATGGCGGTTTGTCCTTTCCAACGGGGATTGGCCAGATCCTTAACAGATGTAGGCTTGTCCTTGCCCGAAATCCGCTGGGTATTAATCAAGAGAATCCGTGCCCTGGCAGCAAAGCCCGTCCAGGTAGCATTCTCAGCTTTAAAATTGGCGGGTATGGAACGGGCATTGGGTGCCACGAAAGACTCTACCAACCCGCGTTTGATCAACAGGAATGGCCGAACGGGATCGCCAGACCAGAAGACATCTGCTTGAGGCTTCTTGCTTTCTGCAATCAGACGGTTGAGTACCCCTGTGCTTTTGGTTTCTTCAGTATCAAAAACAGCTTTTACCGTAATGCCTGTTTTTTTCTCAAAGGTATTGAAGATCGGTTCAGAGAAGATCTGATCCACAGAGGTATAGACTACTACTTCCTGAGCGTTTTTCTGACAACTTCCCAGGGCCAAACACAAGCCAACAAACAGGGACATACGTGACGTGATATTAAAAAATCGTTTGAATTGCATAGTAAATAGACCTCATCGTAAATTTTTCACATAAGCCCCACGGTTGATTGCTTAATCAGAACCCCCATAACGCCTGCCACTAAAATCAGGAGCGGTTCCGGCAGTTTCTTAAACTTGAAGAGAATCAGCACTGCAACGATAGCGATCAGAATCGTTGGCAAATCCAGTATCGCTCGCTTTCCCAAGATAAACGCAGCTCCGGCGATGGCACCTGTGGAGGAAGCTGTCACCCCCAAAACAAAGGCTTTGATATGACTGTTTTGAGAAAGCTTCTGATAGTAAGGAGCCAGAATCACTACAAACAAATAACAAGGCAAAAAGACACCGATAGCCGCCGCCAATGCCCCCAACGGGCCTGCCACCAGATAGCCTATAAAAGCCACTGTAATGACCACCGGTCCTGGTGTAATCATAGCCACAGCCACGGCATCTAAAAACTGTTGTTCATTCAGCCAATGCAAGTTTTGAACCACACCGCCATAAAGAAAGGGGACGATGGCTAACCCACTCCCAAAAACAAACGCACCCGCTTGGGCAAAATACAGGCAGATATCCCATAGCAGAGACGTTGAAGCGGGAGGGCCAACTAACCACACAGACCAAGGAATGGGAGCTAACATCAGGATTCCAGGCTTATTGAACCCCCGATTCTTGAGTCCAATCGTCAGAAATCCACAGAGAAGAAAGATCCAGACATTTTCAGATTCAGTTAAAATCGTAATGCTGGCACTCAGCACAAATAACGACCACAGCTGCCAATCCTTGGTCAGGGTCATTTGACACAGTTTGTAAACACTCTTGATCATAATAGCGATGACTGCTGCGCCAATACCATAAAAAGCGCCCCGTAACCAGGGAATTCCTCCGTAACGGATATAAAGGGCTGACAGAACCAGTACGATCAGAAAGGAAGGCAGAATAAATGCTGCACTTACCAGTGAGGCTCCCCAAAACCGCCCCCTTACCCACCCCATGTAGATGGCCAATTGGGCTGCCAGAGGCCCTGGTGCCAATTGAGCAATGGCCAATCCATCCATATATTCTTGTTTGGTGATCCAATGTCTCTGTTCAACCAGATCCCGCTGCATGTGGCCAGCCAGAGCAATCGGTCCGCCAAACCCAAAGGTACCCAACTGAAGAAAATACAGCACCAATTGGGTCAAGGAACAGTCTACTCGTTTGTCGAACGCTTCTGTCTGTGTCATTGAGATTTATTTACCCACTGGTGTTTCGTTTTGCTTCACGGCTGAAAGCGGGGTTCACGTTCAAGAGAATCATTCCCACCATCACCAGAAAGGCCCATCTCCATTTGCGGCTTAAGTTATCCTCTTTTAATTTATGATCATTTTTGATACAGTTGTTCTATTTATAAATCTATACTGCTATCAATATAGACAGGGTACATTATGTGCTGGTGCTTGTAAAGAACGCTTTCATTTGATACAGTTGTTATATTTAGAGAGGTTGCTTTTCAATGAAACCAGAATCCTGGTTGTTGCTCATTCACCAGATTCCTTGGAAACCAGGTTATCTACGTGTCAAAATCAGTCGCCGCTTACAACGAGTGGGGGCTGTGGCTATTAAAAACACGGTTTACGTGTTGCCCATGTCAGACCAGTCCATGGAAGATTTTCAGTGGATTATGCAGGAGATTGTAACCGGAGGTGGGGAAGCGTATCTCTGCCAATCACACTTCGTGGGTGGCTTAAGCGATGAACAGGTGATTCATTTATTTCAAGCTGACCGTGAGACCGCTTATGCTGAGCTGGCCAAAGAAGCTCAGGAATTGCTGGCTCACCTCCCTGATGCCGCTATGGAAAGAGGAAGTGTTCCGCAGATCGAGTCTGAAGTGAAGCGTCTTCGCCGCCTTATGGCAGAAATCAATGCGCTCAACTTTTTTTCTGCACCCTCACAGCCGGTAGTGGAGAGCCTGCTGGCAAATATCGAAAGCCGTTTACACAAACCTGTCGCTGTGTCTTCAAGAAAATTAGCGGGTAATATAAATGCTTTTCAGGGAAAAGTGTGGGTCACCCGAAAGGGGCTCCAGATTGATAGAATGGCCAGTGGCTGGCTCATTCAACGGTTTATCGATCCACAAGCACAATTCAAATTTGTGTCAGCAGAAAGTTATCAGCCTCAGTCTAGCGAGATACGGTTCGATATGTTCAATGCTGAATTCACCCATGAAGGGGAGCACTGCACATTTGAAGTTCTTTTGGACTCCTTTGGTTTGAACCATGATCCGGCGCTTCGTCCCATCGGAGAAATTATTCACGATGTTGACCTCAAAGATGAAAAATTTGGTCGCACGGAAGTAGCTGGAATTGACCATTTGATGGCCGGTATTGCACTCGCTTCCCCAGAGGATGAAATCCGTTTGAAGCGAGCTTCATCCCTATTGAATGATTTGTATGAATACTTTAGGAGGAACCCATGAAACGACACATTTTATTTTTGCCAAGCGTGGCTCTGGCCATTGTTCTTTTCTCTTCATTGCCCCATATTCTTTTTACTTCACCAACTCAGGCTGGTTCAATCTGTCCAGTCGCAAGCTATAACTTTGACAAAGAGCAAGCAGGTAAGGTTCCGTCAGGGTTTTCCTTTAGTAAGACTGGTCAGGGGAGTAATGGACGCTGGGTGGTACAGATAGATCCCACGGCACCCAGTGGTAAACGGGTTTTGGCGCAAGTAGATGCCGATGACACCGACTACCGCTTTCCCATTGCTCTGGTGAACCAGTGCGCTGCCCGTGATCTCCGTCTGTCGGTCAAGTGCAAGGCCGTTTCTGGAAGGGTTGATCAAGCGGCTGGCTTGGTTTTTCGTTATCAGGATGCGAACAACTACTACATTACTCGCGCCAATGCATTGGAAGACAACGTACGCTTATACCGTGTAGTTAAAGGAGAAAGGAAGCAAATTGGTGATTGGCATGGTCACGTAGCTCCAGGAGAATGGCATGCCTATCAGGTACAGGCTCAGGGTGATCACATTCAAGTCTTCTGGGATGGGAAAAAGGTGATCGATACATATGATCAGACGTTCCTCAGTGAAGGTAAAGTAGGAGTCTGGACGAAAGCGGATTCAATTACGTATTTTGACGACCTGACTATTACACTAATAAAATAGAACATTATTAATATGAGAGGTTAAAAATGACAAATAAACGGATATTGTATATTATTGTTTCTCTGTTCATTATCACATCAATGAGTTGTTTTCAAGCATCGGCTAAACAAGAATCTGAAAGAGCTTACATCACAAATTATAATAGCAATTTTATATCCATAATTGATCTTGCAAGTACTGAAAAAATTGCAGATATACAAACAGGAAATAAGCCTCACGGTGTTGCCCTAATAAAAGGAGGAGCATTTGTTGCGGTTAGTAATGAAGAAGATGGAACTGTATCAATTATAAAAACAGATAATAACAAAGTAATAAAAACAATTCAAGTTGGAAAGACACCTCATCAACTGACTTTCACAAAAGATGGGGAATTTTTATATGTTCCATTAAATTCTGAGCACACAGTCGCTATTATTAGTACAAAAAACTGGCTAATTGTAAAAAAAATTCCTGTTGGGCGAAATCCACATATTATCTTAAATTCACCTGATGGAAATAAAATGTATGTGACTTCTGAGGGAGATAATAAACTGACAGTAATAGATGTAAAAACAATGTCAACGCTGCCTGATATTGCTCTTTTTGGTTCGCCAAGAGTACCTGCTATAGATGATTCAGGCAATGTGTTATATATAACACTGAGGTGGCTTAACGGTGTTTTGAAAATTGACACAAATCAGCGAAAAGTAATTGGTTGGCTTACAATGCCTTGGAATATTCCTTTCCCAGATGAAGGAAAAGCATCTCATGGAATTTATCTTTCAGATAACGGCAAATATCTTTATGTAACGCATCAAACAAGCAATATGCTATATGTTGTGAATGTCCAATCAAATCTAATTGAGCGGGAAATCCCCGTGGGAAAAAATCCTAATTGGATAGAAATTTCAGTAGATGGAAAAACTGCAGTAATTAGCAATACTGACTCTGATAATGTAAGTATTGTTGATTTATTAAAAAATACTCTTATTAAGACGATAAATGTAGGAAAATCGCCAAAGAGACTTACCATTGGCACCATTTAGAATGGTAGCTGAATACACTAAATTATTTGATATAACTCAATTTAAAATAAAAACCCTGAAAAAGAGAATTGATGAGGACGTTGTTTATCCTTTTTACAGGAATCAAATAAATGTCTATAAGCTTAATTTTAACCCAGTGAATTAAAAAGGTGGTTCACAATGGCACGCTTTAAAGATTACAAAAGAGATGAAAATGAGTGTGCGCCATTTTGCGACTCAGTGCAATGAGTTGATGAACTTCAGAGCCAAACCCAGTGATTGTGAAAGCTGTACATTTCACAGCCAATGCCTGGATAAGCCCGAACAGCTGTCTCCGCCAAGTTACAGCATCAACAAAGGGCTGGTATCAAGCCAGGAGTATATTTTGGTCAGCAAAATGAAATCAAAGCTGGACTCAAACCAAGGACGAGCGATTTACAGCCTGCGCTGGGGAACCGTCGAATCCGTTTTTGCGCACTTGACATCCTGTATGGGTTTGAAGCGCTTTAGCTTTAGGGGCAAAGCCAAGGTGAATACACAATGGCGTTGGATGTCGCTTTTACACAGGGAACTCAAGCTCCACCGATACCCGGAGTTGAGGTAAAAGGGGGAAATGAGGGGTGGAAATTATCAAATATTTTGGGATAATAGAGGCGTTGGAGAAGAATCTATTGCATTTTACCCGCTTGTGGAAAAAGATGATTTTGCGAAAACACTTTTCCTGCACGCCAGTTCAACTTTAAGGTGTTAATTTAACTCAAAATGTTCGGCCTTGACTCTTCTGATTGGTCTGCTGTTTGGCTTACACTCAAGCTGGCATCCTTGGTGACTTTCATTTTACTCTTGCTGGGGATTCCCTTGGCCTGGTGGTTGTCGCGCGGGCAATCTTGGTTCAAAGGCATCGTTGGCGCGGTGGTTGCCTTGCCCCTGGTTTTGCCGCCCACCGTATTGGGATTTTACCTGCTAATGGCCATGGGGCCGAACGGATTTCTCGGCCATTTTACACAGCAATGGGGGTTGGGGTTATTGCCGTTTACCTTTCCAGGGCTGGTGCTCGCTTCGGTCTGTTATTCATTGCCCTTTGTGGTTCAGCCCTTGCAAAATTCTTTTTCAGCCATCAGTCAACGCTCGCTAGAAACCGCAGCAACGCTCAGAGCGTCGCCGCTGGATACCTTTTTCAGTGTCGTATTGCCGATGGCCAGACCGGGCATCCTCTCAGCGGCGATCCTGGGCTTTACCCATACTGTGGGTGAGTTTGGGGTCATTCTGATGATTGGCGGCAATATTCCCGGCCAAACCCGCGTCTTGTCGGTGCAAATCTACGATTATGTCGAAGCAATGGAATACAGCAAAGCCCATCATTTGTCTGCGGCCATGCTCTTGTTTTCCTTTTGTCTCTTGTGGCTGATCTACGGTTTGAATAGGCAGAAAACAGCATGATTCAGGCCCGCTTTCAATTGACTTATCCAACTTTTGCGCTGCAGGTGGACTTGGATTTGCCTGCCCACGGAGTGACAGCCCTTTTTGGTCATTCAGGCTCAGGCAAGACTTCGCTTTTGCGCTGCTTGGCTGGCCTTGAAAAAACCGCATCTGGGTATTTAAACGTCAATGGCGAAATTTGGCAGGACAAAACGACGTTTCTGCCCACATACCAACGCCCGCTGGGCTATGTCTTTCAAGAAGCCAATCTGTTTCCCCATTTGTCTGTCAGGCAAAATTTGGAATACGGCTTAAAGCGGATTCCTGCCGCGGCCAGGCAGATTCACTTCGAGCAAGTGGTTCTGTGGTTGGGGCTGACACATTGCCTGGACCGAAAAAATCCGCACGGTTTATCTGGGGGCGAAAAGCAGCGCGTGGCCATGGGACGCGCACTCCTCAGCAGCCCGCGTTTATTGCTGATGGATGAGCCCCTTTCTGGCTTAGATGAGCAAAGCAAAGCCGAAATTATGCCTTATTTGGAACAATTGCACCGCGCATTGGATATCCCCGTGATTTATGTCAGCCATTCATTGAACGAGGTCATGCAATTGGCTGACCAGATTGTCGTCTTGGAGCAAGGCAAAGCGATGGCCAATGGCCCCATTCAGACGGTTCTCACCCGTTTGGATTTGCCTCTTTCGCAACGGGAAGATGCCTCCTCGATTTTGGAAGCCACCCTCGCTTTTCAGGATCAGGCCTATCAGCTTTCGCGCCTCGATTTTGCGGGGGGACATCTCTGGGTCAGCCAGGTGAGTGCCCCACTTGGCTCGGTGGTGCGGGCCTGTGTTTTGGCCAGAGATGTCAGTCTTGCCACCGCTCGGCCAGAGGGCTCCAGTATCAACAACATCTTGAGTGGAACGATCACAGAAATTCAGGTCTTTGGGGCTGCGCAGCTGAACGTCTCTCTGCTATTGGGAGACAGTGTTTCGCTCCTGTCACGCATTACCCGTCTCTCGGGAGATCGGCTGGGGTTAACAGTCGGAATGAAGGTGTTTGTGCAGATCAAAAGTGTGAGTCTGATTCTCTAATCTGATTCTCTAAGCGGCAATCCGACTGACGTTTCGGGCGCATGTATTTCTCCGGTAAAAATACTGGCAAAGGGCAGGCGTTGAGTGTAAAAAGTGAGTAGGGCTTTTCCCGCCTTTAAAAGCATTTCTGCGGGGACTTCTCGCTCCAGGCCGGCGAAATAGACCTGTTCTTCTTTTTTGATATGGATTTCGAGTATGCCACCGAGCTGGCTCAGTGCTTCGGCAATTTCGCTCGCATGGCCTTGCTGCAAGCCCAGAATCAGGGCCCGTATCTGCTGATGCTCAGCCCGCAATGTTTGGCTGACAGCCTGCAATTCAGGAGAGAGCAGGGGCTCCAACGGATCGAACAAACAGCTTTCTTCGGCCTCAAAATGCCAGTGCAGCTCATCCTGCCACATCTGTAAGACCTTGTCGCGCTGCTCCAAGGGGTCTGTTGGCCAGGGATAACGGGGATTGGAAGATTTGCCATGTTTGAGGCAATAGACCAGAATCAGGGCGCTTAAATGTTCCCGCGAGAGCGGAGCAAGTTCTTGACTGCGTTTCATTTTGGGAATCCTTTTTCTTGTATTATCACTGTTTTTAAATAAATTAGCTTGCTATTTTAAAGGCCCAGATCTATGATGTAAGTAATCACTTACTTACTAAGGAAAACAGATGTCCGAGCATCCCCCGACCCGTCAACGCATCCTGGAAGCCGCCCGTGAGCTCTTTACCCAACACGGTTATCACGGCACTTCTACGCGCAAACTGGCGGCCCTTGTGGGCATTACCGAGGGGGCCATTTTTAAGCATTTTGCCAGCAAGCGGGAGATTTTGCTGGCGCTTTTACAGCCAAATCTTGCGCAACACCTAAGTGCCGAGGGAGCGTATCAGGGTTCCCCCCGGCAGGTTTTGGGCCAATTTGTGCACAAACGCGCCAACCAATTCAGCCGTATTTTTCCCCTGCTCAAAATCATCTTGCTCGAAAGTGCGGTCGAGCCCGAACTCAAACAGGCTTGGCTCAGGCAGGTTTTACTGCAGGCCCGTGATGAGCTAAGCAACTGGTTTGCCCGTTGGCAAGAAAGCGCAGAAATCCGCCCGGATTTGACACCCGAAGCGCTTTCTCGGCTCTTGATGACCCAGCTCTTTGGCTCGCTCTTTCTCAACCAAGTTTCGGAGGGGGTCTTTTTTGCCCCCGAAACCCTGGAGTCGCAATTGGAACTGAGTCTGGAATTGTTCTTAAATTCAGTCACCCTCTGAAGGAGGTTTGGTCTATGTCTTTGAAAAAACATCTCTGCCCCCCTGGGCATGCCAATATGGGGTTGGGTCTGCTGGCGATGGCAGGTTTTATGGCCTATGGTTTTTTGCTGATCTATCTGCGCGACTTTGCCCCCGGCAAAGAGGCCTGGGTTGCTGCGTCAGCCAGTGGCGCGCATTTTGAAGCCAAATTGGCACATGTTCATGGCAATTTGCTCGCTTTTCTCAATCTGGTGATTGGCTATCTCTTAATACAATTGCCTTACCCACCCAAACAGGCCCGCGCGATTTCGGTGCTGGCCCTGCTGGGTCTGCTGATGCCGATCGGCATCTTAATGGAGGTCCTCTGGCACGTGCCACCACTGCCCGTGGTGATCGGTGCACTGAGCATGACAATCTCCGTGGCTTGGTTGGGAGTGCTCACCCTGACCCAAGCCAAAAATCCCGCATTTTCCAAAAATCACTGATGTTTAAAATACAAGGAGTCCCAATATGAAAAATACGAAACGTCTCACCCTTTTGAGTGCTTTGCTGCTGGCCATTAGCTTCGGAGCAGGAACAGCCCTGGCAGAAACCCCAATACAGCCTGTGGCAGAGTCCATCCAGGCCCAGATTGAATACAATGCCGAGAAACCCGCCAAAAAAGTTTTGTTCTCGACTCCCCAGTATGAGTTGATTCTGTTCGCTTTTGATGCTGGCCAGGGCCTGAAGGGACATGCGGTGCCCTTTGCGGCATACATCCAGGTGGTCGAAGGAGAAGGGGTGCTGATGCTGGACGACAAACCCGTGACGATCAAAGCGGGGGAAGGCTTTGCCCTGCCTGCGGGTGTGCCCCACTCAGTCAAGGCTCCCAGTCGCTTTAAAATGCTCTTGCTCAAACAATTGGGCAAACTCTAAATTGAAAAGGTCTCAGCGTGAGGACTAAGTGTCCTCACGCTGCATATGTTATGCCCATGCCAGAATCCACTCCTCCTCATCCCCCTCGTCCCCATCGCCGCTGGCTGCGGATTTTGGGGTTTTTTCTGCCTCTATTGCTGGCATTGATTGTCTTTGTCCGCCTGCGGCAAACCTCCCGCGAATTGCCACAAATTGAGCAAGCCCAAGCTCTGCCAGTACAGCAGGTTGAAAAAGTACAGCCCACTCTCTTTGTGCCCCGGGTTCGTGGCACGGGAACCTTGGTCCCGGATAAAATCTGGCAGGCCATCGCCCAGGTAGAAGGGCGCTTGGTCTATACACATCCCTATCTGCGTTCTGGTCAGACAGTCTCTGCCGGTACGCTTCTGCTGCGGATTGATCCCAAATCCTACCAGCTCAGTGTCCGTCAGAGTCGGGCCGAGTTGGCCCGAATTGATGCAGAACTGGCACAATTGCGCAGCCGGGAAGGCAATGATCGGTCCCTACTCAAACTTGAACAGCAGAGCTTGGTTCTGGCCCAAAAGGCACTCAAACGAGCCGAACAATTAGCCGCAGAACAGGCAGTACCCCAAACTCAGGTAGATCTGGAGACACGCAATCTGCTCAAGCAAGAGTATCTGGTTCAGCAATTAAACAACAGCCTGAGCCTGAACCCTGTTAGCAAGCAAACCCTTTTGGCCGGCCGAGAAGCCGCCTTAGCCAATTTGGAAAAAGCCCGTTTGAATTTGAGCGACACCGAAATCCGGGCTCCCTTCAGTGGTCAATTGGCCCAGGTTCAATTAGAGCAGGGTCAGTATGTCACAGCCCGCCAAAAACTCTTGGAAATCTATGGCCGTCAGAGCATGAAAGTCGATGCCCATCTGCCCCTGTTTAAGCTGCGTCAATTATTGAGTCCAGCGCAATTTCAGCAGATCAGCACAGAACTAAACCGCACGGGCTCTGTCAGCAGTTTGGCTAAGTTCCTTAAAATCCAGGTGTCTTTTCCGGGAGAGTCAGCAGACACCCGCTGGCCGGCCCGATTGGTGGCCCTGCGTGAAAATACCCAAGAGAGTACCCGCACGCTGATCCTCTCGGTCTTGCTGGATAAAACTCAGGTGGTAAATGCCTCCATACCTCTGCTCAAAGGCCTTTTCGCCGAAATTGAATTTGAAGGCCCCCCCCAACCCCAGCAGATTTTAATTCCCCAGCGGGCCTTACATCAGGGAAAAGTCTACCTGGCGGATGCTCAGAACAAGCTCCAAATTCGCTCCGTTCAAACAGGCCTGGAACAAGGGGATTTGGTGGCGGTAATGTCCGGACTTAAACAAGGTGACCGCATTTTGTTGACCGTGCCTGAACCCTTTTTGCCGGGCATGGCTTTGCGCGTTCAAGAAAACAGACCAAAGCCATGATTCGTTTTTTCACCAGGCATCCCACGGCAGCCAATTTACTGATGTTGATTTTTTTGGCTTTGGGATTGCTCAATTTTCAGGCGCTCGAACGTGAGCCCGTCCCTGATTTCTCTCCTGCCGAGGTTCAGGTACGGGTCACATACCCCGGTGCAACCGCCGAAGAGGTTGAAGAAACGGTTCTGGAACGTATAGAAGATGCCCTGGCGGGGTTACAGAACCTGGGTGAATTGCGCAGTGAGGCCCAGGAAAATTTGGGGATAGTGACGGCGCGCATGGGTGAAGCGGGAGATATTCACGTTTTTCGCAATGACCTGGAAGGACGTATCAACGCCATTGACGACTTTCCAGAAAATGTCAGACAACCCCTGGTTGAAACTCTCGGCCAAGATGAGCCGGTTCTTTCGGTCTTGATCTCAGGTCCAGAAGACCCCCGCAGTTTACGCACCTATGCCGAGACCCTGCGTAAAAAGTTGCTGCGTCTGCCCGAAGTCAAAAATGTGATTCTGTTGGGTTTTTCAGATCAACAGGTTCAAATCCGGCTCTCTGCCAGCGCCCTGCACAGGGCAGGCCTTTCTGTCCAAGATGTGGCTCAGACCATTGCCCGCCAATCCTTAAACATGCCTGCAGGCAGCCTACTGACCCAGGGCCATGAATTATTGCTGCGGGTCGAAGAAGAGCAAAAAAGCCCTGAAGCTTTGGCTCAATTGAGTATTCTCAGCCCAGCTTCCGGCAGTGAGATTCGTCTCGGTGAGTTGGCTGAATTGCGCTATGGTTTTAGTCGCCCCGAGGATAAAATTGAATTAAATGGGCACAGAGTTGCCAAATTACAGATCCGCAAAGGCCGTCAGGATGACTCACTGCGCATCAATGATGCGGTCAGGCAGTTTATATCAAAAGAGCAAAAAACCCTGCCCTCCGGCATGCGGTTAATTCTGACAGAAGATGGTTCTAAAGGTCTGTTGAGCCAGTTAAAACTGGTGAGCAGCAATGGTCTACAGGGAATGCTGTTGGTTTTTCTGACCATGTGGGTCTTTTTCTCTTTTGGCGTTTCTTTTTGGGTGGTTATGAGTCTGCCCGTCTCGTTTCTGGGGGCGGCTTATCTCATGCCACTGCTCAATTTATCAATCAACACCATGACATTGATCGGCCTTTTGTTGGCCCTGGGCCTGCTGATGGATGATGGCATCGTGATTGCCGAGAATATCAGTGCCCATCTGCAAAAAGGAAAAACGCCTCTGCAAGCGGCCCTGGATGGTGTTTCTGAAGTAAGCACCGGGGTGTTTTATTCGTTTTTGACCACGCTGGGGGTTTTGGGGCCTTTGGCGATGATTCGCGGGGATATTGGCAAACAGCTCAAAGTCGTTCCGATGATTTTGATCCTGGTGCTCGCGGTGAGTTTGATCGAAGCATTCCTGATTCTGCCAGCCCATTTGGGGCATTGGCTCAAACCCCATGCTCAAGTCAAAGAAAATGCCTTTCGGCGAGCCATTCGCCAGGGCACGGAATGGGTGCGAATACAATGGGTGGGACAATTGGCAAGCCTGGCCGTTCAGTACCGCTATGCTTTTACTGGAACGGTACTCAGTCTCTTGATCGTTTCTGTGGGGCTGTTTGTATCAGGGCGATTGCCCTTTGTGGCCTTGCCGCCACTGGAAGGGGATTTACTGGTGGCCCGATTGCGGATGCCTCAGGGCACCTCTTTGACAGAGACCGAAGCGGCTGTTCAACAGATTTTAAAAGGGCTAGAGGCCATGAACAAAACCTTTACGCCTGCGCAACCCGGGCAGCAGCCCCTGGTGCAACAAGCCGCCGTGCAATTCGGATTTAACCCGGATACAGGAGAACGGGGCTCACATGTTGCCACCCTTTCAGTGGATTTGCTGACTGCTGAAATACGCAAGGGTCGGCTGAACAATTTTATTCGTGTCTGGTCGGAAAAAACCGGAGCCATACCTGGCGCCAGCAGTCTGACCTTGACTGAACCCGCTTATGGTTCCGCTGGTCGCGCTATTCATATCCGTCTCTCTGGTTTACCACCAGATGTTTTACAAAAATCCGGCCAAGAGCTTAAAACCTGGTTTTCTGGCTTTGCTGGGGTCAAAAATCTGACCTTGGATCTGTATGCAGGCAAACAAATTTTACAAATTCGCCTCAAATCCGGGGCTCCTCGCTTCGGCCTAAGTACCACAGAATTAGCGAGACAGCTCAATGCCGCCTATCTGGGCCTAACCGCCCGTGAGTTTCAGTACGGAACAGAGGCCTTTGAAGTCGATGTGGCCTTGGCTGACTTTGACCAGAGCAGCCTAAAAGAACTTGAAAACTTCCTGATTCGTCTGCCCTCAGGGGAACTGACGCCGCTCAAGACATTGGCTACCCTGACCGCAGAGGGGGGATGGTCAGTCATTCGCCGCGTGGATAGCCGACGTACCGTGACGCTCTATGGCGATGTAGATATTTTGGTCAGTAACACAGATCGTCTCTTCAAAAAGCTGCAAAGTGGTTTTTTAAAAGATTTGCAGAGCAAGTATCAAGGGCTTGAAGTGCAGTTTGAGGGCGAAGTCAAAGAAGCTGGACGCACCCGTGCTTCGATGCTGGGTTCATTGCTCCTGGGCTTGCTTGGCGTGTATTTTTTGCTCTCCTTTCAATTCCGCTCCTACAGTGAGCCATTGATTGTGATGATGATTATCCCGCTGGCCCTGATTGGGGTATTTGGTGGACATCTGTTGTTGCGTTTTCCCTTTTCGATGCCTGCCCTTCTGGGAACAATTGCCCTGGCAGGCATTGTCGTCAACGACTCCCTGTTGCTGGTGGAATTTATCAAACAGGAGCGCCGTCTGGGCAAACCTGTGAATGAAGCGGCCATTGCTGCCAGTCAAGCCCGTTTTCGTGCGGTGGTTTTGACTTCTGCCACCACCATTGCAGGGCTTTTGCCAATGTTGCTGGAACAGAGCTTGCAGGCTCAAATTCTTAAAGGCTTGGTAATCAGTATCTGCTTTGGTCTGATGGCTTCGACGCTGCTGGTCCTATTTGTGATCCCTGCTCTGTATGCCATTCTCGGGGATTTTCATCTGATTGAAAAACTCGATTCTCCACATGATAAGATCTGAGCACTGGCAGTAAATGGTTTTCCTGCTCATTTAACTTAGCGGGTCAAAATCATTTCTGGCTTTAAGCCGGTGTACACCCTGAAGCTCATACTGACCCAAAGTGTCAGCCCCAAGAGCAGCACAGCTCCTGCTTGATGGGCAACGCCTAAAGAAACAGGCACTTTGTATAGCAGGGCCAAGACGCCCAGGCTGAATTGCAAAAGAGTCAGGCTCGCCAGCAGAATAGCTGAACGTCTCAAAGCAGGTACTCTTTTGCCCAGCCAAAGCGCATAAGCCGGCATCAAACACACAAGCAGCCAGCCCAGCAGCCGGTGATGAAATTGCACCGTGGCCAGATTTTCAAAGCAATCGCGCCACCAGGGCTGCAATGTATAGAGATCTGCCGGAATCAGGCGGCCATGCATCAGCGGAAAGGTGTTAAACGCCAGACCCGCTTTATTGCCCGCCACAAAGCCCCCGAGGGCAATCATCAGGACCAATAAGGCCAATACTGCGTTTGAAAAAGGATGCAGCTTGCTCGGAGCTTGGGGATATCTGCACAAAAAACATTGCCGCAGCAGCAGCCCCAAGATCAACAGCGCCAGCAACAAATGGGCTGTCAACCGGTAAGGGCTGACCCTGGGAATATCCACCAATCCACTTTGAACCATATACCAGCCCATGGCTCCCTGTAGCCCACCCAAGAGAAAGATGCCCCCTAATTTCAATGCGGCTTGAACGGTCAGGCTTTTTTTGAAGGCAAAATAGAGCAGCGGCAAGAGAAAAACCAGGCCGATCAGGCGCCCGAGCAATCTGTGAAAATACTCCAGGTAAAAGATTGCCTGAAAACCCGCCAAGGTCATATTGGAATTGATCTGTTGGTATTCAGGAAACGCCTGATAGCGTTGAAACAGGCCCTGCCAATCGGCTTCATTCAAAGGTGGAATCGCCCCCATCAACGGTTTCCATTCGACGATCGAGAGACCTGAATGGGTCAGACGGGTCATTCCACCAAGCAGAATCATGGCAAAGAGCAGGCCCAAAAGTACCCAAAGCCAGATTTCGACAAATGTCTGCGAAGGGGCATGGGGCTTAGACATCTTTTTAGCGCTGCAACAAAAGAATCAGCCCCAAGGCCAGGCCCACAAAAAAGGCTCCAAAACCCAGGCCAAAACCCCAAGGCATGCGCTTGAGTTCCATAAACTCCAAGCCAATTAAAAGTGCTTTGAGTGTCGCAATGCCCAGAACAATCGGCGTGATCAGTGCATTCTGGCTATTTTCAGCGAAAAAATAGCTCAGGAGTGTGAGCGGCAACAAAAGCAGCCAGATCCCATCGGTCCAAAAGGGGCTCACCGGGTGTTCTGAGGCAGTGTTGTTTGACATAAATTATATTCCTCAATGGCAAAAGCTCAATGACTGAAATAGACCAGGGGAAAGAGCAACACCCAGATGATGTCCACCAGATGCCAATAGACGGCGGTGGCTTCCAGGCTGGTCTGCTGTTCGGCCAGCAGAGGGCCGGGTCTGAACTTCCAGGCCAGGTAAAACATCAACCCCACCCCCAGGGCCACGTGGGCATTGTGTAAGAGGGTCAAAAACAGGTAAAAAAACCAGAACATATTGGTCGAAAGCGAGATACCGTGGGCATAGATCTGTTGGTATTCCCAGAGTTTGATCGCGATAAAGATCAGTCCAGAGAGCCCTGTGCCGATCAGCCAAGGCCGAAAAGACCGCCTTAATCGGCTGAGACAAACGGCACGGGCGGCCATCCAACTGCCGGTCAACAGAATCAGGGTGTTCAGCGTGCCTTGAGCTGGATGCAGCAAGGCCTGACCGGCCTGAAACATCGCGGTTTCGCTGCGGCCAACCCAGGCAAAGCCCAAAAAGAACAGGGCAAAGGTCAGGATTTCCAGCCAGAAGACAAACCAGACCAAGGGCCCTCCGGGCAGCGCATTGAGCTGCTCTTTGAACTGTTGAGAGAAATCCGAAGTGGAGTCGTCGGTCATCTATTGTCGCGTTTCTGTCTTTCAATCTATTTTCTAAGCCTAGACTGAGTATCCACCAGAATAGGAAGAGCGTCTTTGTTCCGGCGCAAATTAAAAATAAGGTAAGATTGAGAAAAATAGGATCAATAAGCGAGGCCGATGATATGTACAATCATTTTCTCTACCCAGTAGATGGTTCCACCCAAAGCACCAAAATGCTGGAACATGTGGTGGCCCAAGCCAAAGCCTTTGGAGCCAAAGTTTCGGTCTTAAATGTCTACCACTTGCCGCTGACCATGCCCCAGGTACATGTCCACACTTTCCCCCCCGAAATTCAGCAGCAGATCAGCGCGGGAGCCGAAAATGAAAGCAAGGAACTGCTGCGTGAAGTACGGCGCGAATTGCATTCACGCGGGGTGGATTGCAAAACCTTTTCTGTTCATGGCAATCCCAAATTGGTGATTCCAGATTTTGCCCGTGAACATGGCTGTGACCTGATTCTGATGTCCACCAGTGGGGCAGGCGCTCTGAGCCTGAATGGCAGCGTGAATCACTTTGGCAGCACCTGTAGCCATGTGGTTCACCACACACCGGGTATTCCGGTGATGGTTGTCGATCTCAACTAAAGCCGCGAAAAAAAGCCACTGCTTGCGAGGCAGTGGCCAATGGTATGGACAGAGAGGGTTAGAAACTGTACTGGCTTTGTAAATAGCCAAAGGTCATCAGGGCAGATGTGCCGCCCTGGGAATAAAAACTGCCTGGCAAAAACAGGCTCAGGCCTGCCTGGGTCTGAAAATGGGCATCCCATTTCCAGGTGGCGATCAGATCGGCTTCAAAGCCCAGATAGGCATCGCTGCCTGTCGTGGCCTTGCGGGTAACATTGCCCGCCACGCCATAGACATCATCTTGGGTACTGGCGCGCCAGAAAGCATGGCCATCCAGGCTTAAGCTGAGTTCGGGCAAGGGCTGCGCTGAAAGTGAGCCTTTGAGCCCAAGCGCGTTTTGCCGGCCAATTTGGTCGGCATAGCCGTAATAGGCATGGCCGAGCGGAAAGAGTTGATTGAAGGTATTCAGGCTTTTGTCGCTGCTGCTGCCATCGCCACTGGCATAGTCCAGCCCCAGCCCGAGGCGGGGTTTCCAGGGCAGATCGGGTTTATAACCCAGATCGAAGGCGGCAAAACCTGCCGAAATGGCCTGATCGCCAAAACTGCCGAGCTGATAAGCACCTTCTGTGTCCAGCTCAAAGCCCCAAGGCAGTTTGCCATTCAGGCGCAAACCCAAGGTCTGGCGATCTTCTTGGGCCTCGATGGCCTGATAACTTGTTTTGTCTTTGTGCAGACCCAGCCAATAGAGATCGCTGCTCCAATTCTCAAAAGGCAAGGGCCCCGTGGCATAGAGCCCATAAACAGAGCTGCCCGAATCACTCAAATTTAAGCTCCAGGGCTGGGTTTTGACAAGTTGCGCATAGAGCCCGCGCAGATTCCAGCCATGGGTTTGGGTGATCAGGCTTATGGCATCAAAGGTCCGGCGGGTATTGACCCAGACCAATGAGCTGATCAGGCGCTGTTTGCCAAAATCCATTTCTTGGCGGCCCGGCCGCAGCAAAATAGAGCTATCGGGGGCCCAGGTGTATTTCAAGTCGAGAAAGGCGTTTTGCAGATCGAGGCTGTCGAGATCAATGCTGCGCAGGCCGGTCGGCAGGTTATTGGCGATCCCGCCGGGCAAATTGCGTGGGGTGCCCAAAGCACTCAGGCCCTCGATATACAGCCTGAAAAAATCCGTGGCGTGAAAATCGGCATGCAAACGCCATTGGTTTAAAGCAAAAATCGCGTTTTGATCTGGTTTAAAGTCATAGCCACTCCAGCCCTCTGCGCGAATCCGCCAGGAGCCGCCCAAGGAGAGATAAATCTGGCCATCTTCAGAAAATGGGATGTATTTTAAGCTGTCCCAGAATTCGGGGGTGGCTGCCGGTGATTTGAGTTCCAGCCAATTTTCTTCATAACGCAGATTTTTCAGGTTGGGCCGGGCCTGAGCGTTGAATTGGGCGCTGAATGAAGCACTGAATTGAACGCAAAAAATGGGCAAAAGTGAAGCACTTAAAAAAGCGCAAACAAAGGGGAGTAGGTGTTTTTTCATGGGGGAATCCTCCGTTTACATCATGAGCATAACGGGTCTTGGGGATTTGCTCTTTGCGCCTGCGCAAAGACGAAATGGCCTGTGCTTTCTAAGCTGAAGATCATTCTCTTGCTTTGAAAGGAGCCCACCATGCTCTCCAAATCCCAGGCCCGACTGTTTTTTCTGGGCGGCACCCTGGTTTTTTCGTGTGTTTTTCTGTATTTGACTGTGGATTCGATTGGAAAAATCCCCGAACAGACCCGATCCGTCAATATCACCGCAGAGGTCAAACGGGGCAAACACCTCTTTGACAAAAATAACTGTATGGGCTGCCACACCATCTTGGGGGAAGGGGCGTATTACGCCCCTGAATTGACCAAAGTCTACGAACGACGGGGCCCCGAGTGGATGGCCGTCTTTCTCAAAGATCCCGAAGCCATGTACCCGAATCAGCGCAAAATGGTCAACTACCATTTAAAATCAGAAGAAATAAGCGATTTAATTGCCTTTTTTAAATGGATTGGTGAAATGGACCTCAATGGTTTCCCCCCCAAACCAGATATTCAAGCCAACCCAACCTCATCGAATGGTTCAGCAGCGAAAAGCGCTCAAAGCGCTGCTCAGGCCATTCCCGCCAAATACACAGCCCTTTGCACCGCTTGCCACCAATTGGGCGGCCAAGGCGGCAATGTCGGCCCGGCCCTCGATGGGATTGGTAGCCGCAGAGATGCCGCCTGGATCGACACCTGGTTAAAAGATCCCAACGCCGTTAAACCCGGCACAGCCATGCCCCAAATGCCCCTGAGCGAACTTGAACGCCAGGAATTGGCGAACTTTTTGGCTGCCCAGAAATAGCGAGGAAAAAATTATGAAATACAAATCTCAAAAAGTTGCCTATTGGTTCTTTGCCACCTGCATGCTGCTGTTTAGTTTGCAATTGGTGTATGGTTTTATCATGGGCTTTGCCCATATGGGTCTCGACGGCTTGCACAGTTGGATTCCCTTTAATGCCGCCCGTGCCACCCACACCAATTTACTCGTGGTCTGGCTGCTCTGTGGTTTTATGGGCGCAGCGCACTTTATTATTCCCGACGAAGCGGGCCGGGAACTCCATTCAGTCAAATTGGCCTATGTCCAATTGATCTCATTGATCGTGGTGGGTGTGGTCTCGGTGATTGGCTTTCACCTCAATTGGTGGGAAGGCCGCAAATTCCTCGAAATTCCCCGCCCCCTGGATTTTTTGGTGGTGATCAATGTCTTGATGTTTATCTTTAATATTGGCATGACCGTGTTGCGTGGTAAAAAATACAGCACCACCGGCATTGTCTTGTTTATGGGCCTGTTTTCAGCCGCTTTGCTCTATCTGCCCGGCATGATTTATTTCGACAACCAAACCATGGATTCGTTTTTCCGCTGGTGGGTCGTGCATCTTTGGGTCGAAGGCGTGTGGGAGCTGATCATGGGGTCAATCCTGGCCTATCTGCTGATCAAACTCACGGGTGTCGATCGCGAAGTGATCGAAAAATGGCTGTATATCATTGTCGGTCTGACCTTTCTCTCAGGCATTCTCGGCACAGGCCACCACTATTATTATATTGGCACCCCCAAATACTGGCTGATGGTGGGCGGGATCTTCTCGGCCCTCGAACCCCTGGCCTTTTTGGGTATGGCCCTGTTTGCGATTTCGATGTACCGCCGCAGCGGTCGTTCACATCCGAATAAAATTTCGCTCTATTGGACCATCGGTTGCGCGATTATGTCGTTTGTTGGCGCAGGCTTTTTGGGCTTTGCCCATACCCTGCCCCAGGTCAATATGTATACCCACGGCACCTTGGTCACAGCCATGCACGGGCATTTGGCCTTCTGGGGCGCTTATGCCATGATTGTTCTGGCGATCACGACCTATGCCCTGCCTGAACTCACCGGACGCAAGCTCTGGAACAGCATGTCTGGCATGTTGGCCTTTTGGCTCTCCAATATTGGCATGGTTGGCATGACAGGGGCTTTTGCCGTTGCCGGTGTCACCCAGGTCTATCTCGAGCGCAAAATGGGTCTGGACTTTTTGCTGGTGCAGAAAGAACTGCATGTGCATTTTCTCGGTCTGATTCTGGCGGCTTGCCTGTTTACCGCCGGGATTATCCTGTTTATTTGGACCTTTATCCAATACGGCTTGCCTTCCGATGAAATGATTGGAGCCAGCCCCTCAGAGGAGGATCCCGCCCATGGCCATGCGCATGCCCAACTTGTCTAAGACAATGGATACAGACACCCTGGAAACAGAGTCCGCTGAAAATCAAGCGCCACAGACCCTGCCGTATTATCGCCCTGTGGGGCCGGAGATGGCGATCTTTGAACACGCCTGGCGGCGCAAATTGCCCCTGCTCTTAAAAGGGCCGACCGGCACGGGCAAGTCGCGTTTTGTCGAGCATATGGCAGCAAAACTGGAATTGCCCCTGATCACCGTCTCCTGTCATGAAGAGACCTCTGCGGTGGATCTCTTGGGCCGCTATTTGGTCCAAGGGGCAGAGACCTATTGGCAAGATGGCCCGCTCACGCGGGCTGTGCGCATGGGTGCCATTCTCTACCTCGACGAAATTGCCGAGGCCCGGCCCGACACCATTGTGGTCTTACACTCTCTCACGGATCATCGCCGCGAGTTGTTTCTGGAGCGCCACAACGAGAGCCTCAAGGCCCCTCCAGAGTTTATGTTGGTGGCGTCGTTTAATCCGGGTTACCAGCGCGGCATCAAAGAACTCAAGCCCTCCACCCGGCAGCGCTTTTTGGCACTGAGTTTTGACTACCCGTCAGCGGAGGTCGAAACTGAGATACTCAGGGCTGAGACCGGGCTCGATGCAGGGCGAGCAGGTAAATTGGTGCAAATGGCGAACAAAATTCGCAAATTGGTCGAGTGGGGATTGGCAGAAACGGTTTCGACCCGCCTGCTGATTGACGCCGGGGCCCTGATCGCCGATGGTTTACCGCCGCGACTGGCCTGCGAAGTGGGCATTGCCGAGCCACTGACAGACGAGTTTGAAACCCGTATGGCATTGCGCGATTTAATCGCGCTGCATTTTTAAAGGAGGCGGGCATGGAATGGGATCAAAAGCTGTTTAAACAGACCTGGAACTGGTTGGCGGGGCTGCGTCCCCAGCAGGCAGAAGCTCCAGATACTGTGAAACTCGAAGACCTACATGCCCGCCTGACCTTGTTGGCCCGTCTGCTCTGCGGCGAACCCGTAGAGATCTTGCGGGCCGAGCAAGAAGGCGGCGTCAATGGCCCGTTTTTGTATTTGCCGGCAGCCTTTGCTCTGGGCCAAGATCGCGAACAAAACTGCCTATTTTATTTATTTCGGGTGGTCTATCTCAGTGTGCAGCGCGAACTGGGATTTAACTGGCCCCCCGGTGAAAAACCGGGTTTGCTGGCCTCCCGGCAAAAGGCCGCGGCAACATCACCGCAGGTCTTGGCGCTTTTATTTGAGCGCTATCCGGCCATGCAGGGGCCGTTTGAGGCCTTGCTAGCGCATCTGGCGACCCGTGCGCAAACAGACAGCGAAAAGGCACTGGCGTGGGGCCATTGGTTCAGCCCCAGTGCCCAGGCCCAGAGCGCCGCTCCCAGTGGAAAAACCCCGCAGGCCTTGCCCGATCACACAGGTGAGATGACCTCCCGCGAGGCCCCCGCCCGCGAAGAGGTTGAAATTGAAAACATGGATAAAAAAGCCATGCAGGCTTATACCCTGATGCACCAATTTGAAAAAGTCGAGACGATCGAAGAGTTTCAGGGCACCTGGCGCGATGCCGATGGGTCTGATGAATTGGCCGCCCATGCCGAGGCCTTAAACGAAGTCGATTTGCGCAAATTGACCCGCTGTGACGATACGGCTCATGCGGTCTTGCAGGCGGAGTTTATCTCAGGTATCTCCGTGCCAGAGGTGGCAGAAATGACCCTGGCGGGCAAGTGTCTCACTTACGACGAGTGGGATGGACGCAAGCGGGCGTATCGCCGCGACTGGTGCAAGGTCTATCCACGCAGATTCACGACCCCAGATGCTGGATATTTACAGCAGACTTTCAAATCCCATCAGCGGGTCTTGCAGTCTCTGCGCAATCGCTTCAGCCTGCAGTTTAATACCTGGCAGACTGTGCGCCGCCAGGCCATGGGTGAAGAGCCCGATCTGGATGCCTTGGTCGAAAACTTTGCCGACCGCCAAGCTGGGCGAACGCCTTCAGAAAAAATCTATTTGAGTCAGCGCAAAAAGAGCCGCGCGGTTTCGCTGTTGCTGTTGATGGATCTCTCACTCTCCAGCGATGGTTATACAGGGGGATTTCGCGTCTTAGATGTTGAAAAACAGGCCGTGATTCTGTTTGCCCAATTGCTCTCAGAATGGGGGGATCGCTTTCAAATTGACGGCTTTGCCTCTCATACCCGCAATCAATGTGAATACCTGACGCTGAAAGCCTTTGATGAACCCTGGGAGCGGGCAGCCCCGCGCATCGGCGCCGTGGAGCCGCGCGGTTATACCCGCATTGGCCCCGCCCTGCGTCATGCCACAACGCAATTGGCACAAGAGCAGGCAAAATCCCGGTGGATTCTCTTGCTCTCTGATGGCAAACCCAACGATTACGACCGCTACGAGGGCCAATACGGTCTTGCCGATGTGCGCCAAGCCATTCGAGAAGCGCGTCAGCAGCAGGTTCAGGTCTACGCTTTGGCGATTGAAAGTCTGGCCCGCAATTATTTGCCGCAAATGCTAGGCACGGGCGGCTATCGGATTTTGCCACAACCGGCTTTACTGCCTCAGGCTTTGGCTGAATTTTATGGTAGGCTGGTGCGAGCCTGATTCAATTATAAAGAAAGGAAACCTATGAAAATTCAATTAAAAACCTTTGCACAATTGCGCGAAAAAACAGGAGCTGCATTACATACCCTTGAGTTATCTGAAGATGCGACCCTGGCTTCCTGTCTTGACGTTTTTCTGGCTCTCTTTCCCGCTTTGGAACATGATTTAAACCATTGCCGTACCGCCCTGAATCAAAGTTATGTGCGTGATCTCAACACACAACTCCATGAAGGGGACGAAGTTGCGCTGATTCCCCCAGTCAGTGGGGGCTAAACCATATGGAGAGTCCCCACAACCCGCTCAATCTGATTCAAATTGTCGCAGACCCGATCGAAGTCACGCCTTTGTTGGCGGCAGTGGCCTGCCCAGAGGCTGGTGCTTCTTCGCTGTTTCTGGGCACCGTGCGCAATCACAACAAAGGCAAAGGCGTGCTTTTTCTCGAATATGAATGTTATCCCGAAATGGCAGTCAAAGAGATAGCTCAAATTGTGGCTCAAGCCCGCAGCAATTGGGAGCTCTACCAAGTGGGTATCCTTCACCGTGTCGGGCGTTTGCAAATCGGTGAAGTGGCTGTGGCAATTGCCATTTCTTCGGCCCACCGCCAAGCCAGTTTGGAGGCCTTGCAATTTTGCATCGACACCCTCAAAGCCACTGTGCCGATCTGGAAAAAAGAATATTGGGAAGATGGCTCAATTTGGCTGGAAAATTGTTGCGGCTGAAGCCCTCAGCGCTGGCTATCCAGCAATTCCTGTAAGATTTCCACCAAAAACTGGGTTTTGTCGAGGCCCCGTTTGAGGGCCTCACTGGGCCAATTGCGCTTGGCACATTCATGCAATTGGTTTTGCAGGCGATCACTGCGGTCCAAAGCTTCGTCCAGCTTGAATTCAATTTCGGCCCGTTCAACGGGAGCAGGCATACGTCCAGCCCGATCCAAAAGCCCATTGAGATTTTTTTCGAGCAGGGCAATTTGGTTGCGCAGATCCAACAGGGCAAAGCTGGCTTTTAAGACTTCATCCAAGCCCTGAACAAGCAAATCGAGGGGCTCCATGCGCAGGCAAAGGGCTGTGGTATCCATATCTGAATCGAGCACCAAGATCGTGTTTTGGACATGGGCGCGGATTTCTTCCAGGCTGGTGGCCTGCTCCTCCAACTGTGCCAACTCAGCACTTTCCAGGGTTGGTTTTAAAACCACCCGCTGGGAAAAGCGCTGAAAAGCCTGATCAATGTAGCGCTCTGTTTCGTCGTAAAGCCATTCAATATTGCTCTCAGAGCTGGGGCTCTCGTTTTCTTCTAAGCTGTGATCCTGAGGGGTCTCCAACAGAAAACGCTTCCAGTTTTTTAAGTCACTGTGGGTGGGTTGAATCTCGCTGATGCGTTCCAGGCAATCTTGAGCCCCCGGATAGTCTTCGCTCAGCAGCTGAAGATAAGCCAGCCCCAAAAGAGCCGGAATATGCTGAGCAGCGGATCTGAGGCTGGCCTGAAAACAGGCCGCTGCCTCTACCAGCAATTCGGGTGGGTCAAAGCCCGCTTCCTGAGCCCAAGCCAGACAACGCAAGCCTTTTGCCAGTTCAGCTTCTGCTTGAGCGGTCTGCTCAAGGGCCGAAGCCTGCAGAGGGGGTTGAGACAAACCCTGCAATTTCATAAATTGGCTCCAAATGATTTCAAAGTAATTTCAATTGTCCCTGAATTCAAGCCTTCCCGCAATGTTTGGATAGGCAAAAGCGCGTTACATATCTCAACAATTCTTTTGCTTAAAAATCAAGGGATTGTGGTATAAAAAAGATATAAACAGATCAAAAAGAGGTTTTCATTATGGCTGGTGGAGATAGTCACGTTATTTTAAACAGCGGTGTTGGCTCTATTGGCATGGCCAATGCCCTCAATGCAGTGGATGCAAACAGCGTTAAGTCGGGAAATATGACCGAGCCCCGCGAAGTGACCGATAAAACGGGTAAAACACAGACTTTGTATTTTACAGACGAAGGCGCCAAACTCTTCGATAAATATGCAGACCCCAATAATTCCGCGACCGGTGATGGTCCCAGAATTACAGTGGAAAAAGATCCCAGCGGCATCAGCTCGCTTTGGAAGGGCATCGTTAAAAAAGAAGAAGGCGTTGGCAAACCTGCCTGATCTTGATGTGTAGTCAACCCCTGGAACGTCCTTCCAGGGGTTTTTAATGTGTTTGGGGGAGAACGAAAGTCATGGAACGCGGAATATTATTACAAAAGACCTTTAATATCAAATCCGATTCACTGCAAACCGAGTTAGATGCCTTTACCCGGCAATTGGGTGAACGCATGAAGCAGTACAAAATCGAAGAATATGTCGGACTGCGGCGCATGAAGTCGGAAGATCTGATGGAGATCATCGTGATTCCCTGCAAAGGCGGGGAACAAGGACAGACCGAGGTGCAGTCCCAGATCGCTGAATTGCAGTCCATGGGCTTCGAGTCCGCGACCTTTAGCAATGCCAAAGACGTAGGGCGTTATGCCACCGCTGAGATCGAACCGATTGGGATTCGCTTCGGTTCGTAGCCCCCGTTTACAGCACCTTTTCGTAGCGCAATCGGCTTGGGGGCTGGTATCATACAGTATTCAAATCTGTTGATCACCAAACCCGTCAGGAAAGCCCACCCCATGAATTCATCTTCATTTGCTGAACAGCTTCACGATCTCTTCGAGCGCCACCATGAGTTTCGCATGCAAACCGCGCCTGAATTTGCAACCTTTGAAGGCGATCACCGTTTTAATGATCGTCTGAGTGATCTGAGTCAGGCCGCCCACGAATCCCAGCACAAGATCCGTCAGGGTTTTTTAAAAGAACTTTTGGCCCTGCCCAAAGAACAGCTCAATGGCGAAGATCAACTCAATTATGAGATGTTTGAATTGCTTTTAAACGAAGAGATTGATGGTTTTGCCTTCCGCGAAGAGCTGATGCCCCTCAACCAAATGACGGGTTACCAGCTCTTTTTGCCCCAATTGATCGAAATTCAACCCCTGCAGACAGAAGCCCATTACGCCGATTATTTTTCCCGTTTGCGGGGTTTTCCCAAACAGGTCGATGACGTGATTGACAATCTCAAACTGGGGATCGAAACTGGCTGGGTTCAGCCCCGTTTTGTAATTGAGCAAACCCTGCCCCAAATGCAAAATTTAATGCCCGAAAAAACCGAAGACAGCGTCTTTTTTATTCCCCTGCGCCGAGAGGGCGCCTTGGATGCTGTTGCCCGTGAAAAATTGGGCCAAGAACTGACAGCTGTTCTGGAAGAGGCGGTCTTTCCAGCTTACCAGAAGCTCCACGATTTTACCCGTGATCAGTACCTGCCCCACTGCCGTGAGACCGCAGGCGTTTGGGATTTGCCCAATGGGGAAGCCTATTACGAATACCTGATTCGCAAATACACGGCCCCCGGCCTCAGTGCCCACGAAATTCACGAAATTGGCCTCTCAGAAGTGCACCGCATTCATGCTGAAAAAGCAAAACTCAAAGACCAATTGGGTTTTGACGGTACGGTTGAGCAGTTTAATCACTATTTGCGCACCAGCCCCGACTTCTATTTTGAAACCAAAGAGGCGCTCTGGGAAAAATACCAAAGTGTGATGGCAGAGGGTCTGGAAAAATCCAAAGCACTTTTCAACCGCATGCCCAAGGCCCCCTGTGAACTCAAAGAGGTCGAAGCATACAAAGCCAAGTCGGCTCCCCAGGCCTATTATATGCCTGCGCCCGAAGATGGATCTCGGCCCGGCTATTATTATATCAACACCTATGACCTGCCTTCACGGCCCAGTTACGCAGTCACAGCGTTGACGCTGCACGAAGCGATTCCCGGCCACCATTTGCAATTGGCCCTGGCCCAGGAATTGGCACATCTGCCTTATTTCCGCCGCCGCTTGCACGTTACGGCTTATCTCGAAGGCTGGGGGCTCTATGCCGAGCATCTCGGTTATGAAATGGACATGTACCACGACCGCTACCAACACTACGGAGCGCTGAGTTTTGAGGTTTGGCGTGCCTGCCGTTTGGCCGTAGACACAGGTTTACATTCCAAAAAATGGAGCCGCGAAGAGGCGGTGGCCTTTATGAAAAAACACGTCGCCAATACCGAGTTGGATATTCGCTCTGAAGTCGATCGCTATTTGATCATGCCAGGCCAGGCCCTGGCCTACAAAATTGGCGAACTCAAGATCAAGGCCCTGCGCCAAAAAGCCGAAGCCACTTTAAAAGAGCGCTTTGATATCAAAGACTTTCACCAAGTGGTGATTGAAAATGGCGCAGTGCCCTTGGCCGTGTTGGAGCACAAAGTCGAGCAGTGGTTAGCTGCGCAGGCTTAACCCAGTTTGAGCCCCGCTGCCTGGTAGAGTCGCAACCAATTTTCGAGTTCCTGTTCAGGGCCAAACTCTCTGCTCATTTTTAAACGCCCGGCTTCTCCCCAGGCTTGGGCCTTTTCGGGCTGCAGATAGACTTCTTCCAAAGCATTTATCAGCGGTTCCAATTGATAGGCTGAGATCAAACGCCCCTCTTGACCATTGCAGATCAAATCGGGGAATCCCCCCACTTCGGTGGCGACCACGGGCCGGGCGCAACTCAGGGCCTCCAGGCAGGCATTGGCCAAGCCCTCTTGCAGCGAGGGAAAGACAACTGTGTCGAGCCAGGCATAAAGCGCAGGCAGCTCGGCATGGGGCTGAGAGGGGATTTCAATCAGGCGGGAACTGAGCTGGGGATTCTGTTTGCGAAAGAGCTGCAGCAATTGGCGATCGGGGCCGGGCCGCACCTCACCGATTAAAAGCAGCGAGAGATCGGCATATTTTTGAGCCTGGGCTTGAAAAGCCAAAAGCAGCAGACCCAGCCCTTTTTTCTGACGCAGCTCACCGACAAAACCCAAGCGGGTGCCGCTCTGGGGAATGCCCAAGCGGGTGGCCAAAGCGCTTGAACGGGGCTGGGGAGCAAAACGATCGGGATTGACACTGTTGGGCACCCATTGAATCACAGGGCAGGCTGGGGCCAAAACCGCCAATTGCCGGGTCAAGGCACGGGTCACCCCGCTCAGGGCCGAAGCCTTGGGCAGTAATTTCAGCAGCATTTCACGTTTCTCAGGCAGCCAGAGGTCTCTGTCGAGATCGTTGCCCCGCGCCGACAAGACCACAGGTACCTGCCAATACTCCCCCAAGGCCAATGCCAATTCAGCTGTGGCACTGAGGTAATAGCCGTGAATGAGATCTGGGGTCGGACCCTTTAAACACTGGCTCGCATACTGGGTCGCAACCTGGGTGGCCAATTCTGAAAGCGCTTTGATCGGCGCAGCCATCGTTGGGGGGCGCCCGATCGGGAAAGGTGCATCCGGCAGCTCACCGGGACTCAGCCCCCAGAGTTCCACAGCAATGCCCTGCTCATGTAATTGTTTGGCCTGACGCCAAACGGCCTGGGCCACCCCACCTGGATCGGGTGGGATGCGGGGACTGAGCAAAAGAATTTTTGAGGGATTTTGAGGCATATGATCTCCAGAACTCTAGCGTACCATACCCCAGGGGGCATCAGCTTTGGGGCTTTTTTAGCTGAGATAATAAAAGAAAATCAAGCTTAAAGAAATGAAATTAATCAGAAAAAAGCGAAAGAATACGAATTACTTAATATAACCAGTTGGTAATATCCCCCCCAAAACAAGGGTCTCTCAAAAAATAAAATCTTGTAAATGCTTTTATTTTTGCTGGGATTTGCTATCATAGAAACTTGTAAAAACACGCTCGAAAGGCGCAGCAAATTATTTATGAATTTTAGGAGTATAAAATGGTTAAAACTGATTTTTTTGGTCCACACCTGACATTAGATCTGAATGATTGCAATCCCGAAAAATTAAGGGATTTTGACCTTGTTTTTGATATTTTAAACAACTTGCCCGATAAAATCGGGATGACAAAAATCACCCAGCCCTATGTTTTTAAATACCAGGGACTTGTCCCAGAAGACGTCGGAATTACCGGATTTGTGGTAATTGCTGAAAGTCACATTTCAATCCATACCTTTCAGGAAAAAAATTACGTATTTATTGATTTATTTTCCTGTAAGCCCTTCGACTACACCTTTGCAGAAAAATATCTTATCGAAATCTTTGAATCCAAAACGCCCACGATTCAGATGTTGACCCGCGGTCACGACTTTCCCCGCTCAGCGGCTCTGTCTGGCCCTCCTCACCTGCCTGCCCTGGCTGGAGTTGCTTAATGGCCTCCGGTTTCGGCGGGCTCGATCCCGAATATTGCCAATACGAAGACGCTTTTTACGCGGTCTTGCCTGTGCCTTACGATCAGACCAGTACCTGGCTGCGGGGAGCAGAAAAAGGGCCTGATGCCCTGATCGAGGCCTCGACCCATCTCGAACTCTACGATCTGGAAACAGATTCAGAGCCCTATTTGTCTGGCATCTACACCGATGCCCCACTGCTCTGCAATGAAACCCCCGATCTGCTCTTTGGACAGGTCTATGCGCGGGCCCAGGCCCTGCTCAACGACGGCAAGTTTTTGGTCACGATCGGCGGCAATCACTGCGTGCCGATTGGTTCCAGCAAAGCCTGCTGCGAGCGCATTCAAGGTCCCGTTTCTGTGCTGCAGATCGATGCCCACTCAGACATGCGCGAGAGCTATGAGGGCAACGCCTATAACCACGCCTGTGCCATGGCCCGTATGAAAGAATGGGCTTCGCCCGTGGGAGTGGGCATCCGCAGCATGGATCGCTCCGAATTGGAAAATGCCAAAGCAGGCAAGATCTTCTCGGCCCACTATCTGCGCCACACCCCAGGCTGGATCCAAGAAGTGGTTGAAAGCCTGGAAGAGCACGTCTACCTGACCATCGACCTCGATGGACTCGATCCGTCGATCATGCCTGCCACCGGCACCCCCGAACCCGGGGGATTGCTTTGGTACGAGACGCTTGACCTGCTCGAAGCAGTGATTCAGACCAAGACCCTGATTGGCTTTGACGTGGTTGAGCTGTGTCCGGGGGAAAACACCTTCCCCAGCCATTTTTTGGCCGCCAAATTGGTCTACAAAATCATGGCCTTGCACCAAGCCAAATTGGCTCAGATGGGCCCTATTCCCGAAAAAACCCAACCCCAACTCTCCTTGAAAGGTGAAAACATGTATGCAAAAATCTGAAATTCTCTCAAAACCCGTTCAACATCTGGATATCACCCAATTTGACGCCACGCCTTTGATCCAGGCCTACGGTGGCATGGCTTTCCAGGCCCGCAATCTGGCCCGCGCAGCGGATATTTGGCAGCATATGTTGCAAGACAAAGACTGCACCGTGATTCTGACCCTGGCGGGCTCGCTCGTCAGCGCCGGGCTGAAAAAGGTGATTGTCGATTTGCTCAAATACCGTTTGGTCGATGTGATTGTTTCGACAGGGGCCAATATTGTCGATCAGGACTTTTTCGAGGGCCTGGGATTTAAACATTACCAGGGCTCGGTCATGGCCGACGATCAGAGTCTGCGTGCCCTGGGTATAGACCGGATTTACGACACATATATCGACGAAGATCAATTGCGGATCTGCGACGATACCATCGCCCAAATTGCCGATACCCTCGAACCCCGCGCCTATTCTTCACGCGAATTTATTCACGAAATGGGCAAATATTTGGCTCAAAAAAATCTGGGTGAAGATTCGATTGTGCGCACCGCTTATGAATTAAACATTCCGATTTTTGTACCCGCATTCTCGGATTGCAGTGCCGGTTTTGGCCTGGTTTACCACCAGGAGAAAAACCCCGATCGCCATGTCAGTATCGACTCCGTACGCGATTTTCGCGAGCTGACCCAAATCAAAATTGCCGCAGGCGAAACCGGTCTGGTGATGTTGGCGGGCGGCGTGCCCAAAAATTTCACCCAAGATGTCGTGGTGGCGGCAGACATTCTCGGCAAAGAAGTCAGCATGCACAAATACGCTATTCAGCTGACCGTGGCCGACGAACGCGATGGGGCCCTTTCCGGCTCGACGCTCAAAGAGGCCTGCTCCTGGGGCAAAGTGGATACGGTCTATGAGCAAATGGTCTATTCCGAACTGACCTTGACCTTCCCGCTTTTGGCCAGCTATGTCTATCACCAACGCGCCTGGGAAAGCCGCAAAAACCACCAGTGGAACCAGCTCTTCCGCCCACTCGCGGTGGTCTGAGCCTGTTGGGCTGAGCCTGTTGAACTCAATCTGCGGTGTGCTTTTGCACAAATTGCTTGAGCAGCCGCAGATCTTCTTGCATCTGGGTTTGGCTCGGTGAGCCTTTGGCAAAACGTGCGAATAAGCTGCGCTGAAGCAAAGGTTCGAGGCCTGAGTCCTGCCAATGCACCTGGGGCTGAAGTTTGAGAAAATCTTCCAGTTCTTGATCGGTAAATCCTGTCACGGGCTTTTGGTGCATCCCCTCTAAAAAGCGCTTAAAAATCGCCTCCAACTCCAAATAAACCTCTTGGCCCCGCTCTTGTTTGAGGGCCTGAGACTGGGCCAGGCGTTCTAAGGCAGCCAGGGCTTCTTCGCGCAGGGTTTGCGGCTCGATCTTGAGGGCCACGGGTTCTTCTGTTTCTGCTGGGGGTTTACGTTTGAGCAGGCGCCAGACAATCCAGCCCAATAAAAGGCAAAGCCCCAAAATAATCGCAGCTGTAGCCAAAAAAGCCAACCAGGGAAAATCCAGGGACATCAGGGGTTTGATCTCGTGAATATCTTCCATTTTATGGCCGGCCCAAGTGGGTGCCCAACTCCAACATTTCGAGATTGGTGGGCATATCTTTAAAGCGGGAGGGCCCCAATTTTTGTTTGAGCACCCAGGCCACAACATCTTCGCTGCAGAGTGGATGTTGTGCCAATAATTGTCCCAACATCAGCAAATTAAGCGCCTTTAAAGCGCCTTTTTGGTGGGCCAAGGCATATGCACCACTTTTGACCGCATCGAGAATCAGGGCATTTTCAGCCAGCGGGGGCAAAGGTGGTGGTGCTGCAGGATAGAGCGAGATCAGAATATTATAGTCGGCACTGGGAGTCCATTGGCTTTGGGGTTTGTTATCGGCAAAAACCCGTGCAATCACCTGACCGCCGCGAATGGCCCAATCACAACTGGCCTGCATCCAACTCTGTTTTTTTTCAGCAAAAAAGACCCCATTCAGCAATTCGGCTAAAAACTGCACGCCTTGGCCCCCTCTGCCACAAATCCAGATACGGTTGGCTGCTTCACTCATCGGATCATGGTGACTCCTTTAAAAATACCTGCCGGATTGTGTCGCACCAGGCTTTGCTTGAGGCTTTGCTGGGCCTCTTCAGGGGTTTGATGCCAATAGGGCGGACAAATACCCAAAACCTCAACAAAGCTCAAACCCTGGCCGTTTTCTTGATAGTCAAAGGCATCTTTAAGTGCCAATCGGGCCCGTTTGACAAAATCACTTTCGTGCAGAGACACCCGCTGAGAGAAAGCAACAGGCAAGCGGGCCACCATTTCAGCCAATTTGAGTGGGCTGCCTGCGCGGGCCGTGGAGCGGCCCAGACGGGTCGAGGTCGTGACTTGGCCCGTGCGTGTGGTAATGCTCATTTGCCCCCCCGAACCCGCCATGACCTGGTTGTTTAAACAGAGCACGGTGATCGAGTCACCGCGCAAGGCTGCGTGGATCAAGGCGTCGAGTCCTCGGCTGCCCAAATCGCCATCCCCTTGATAGGTAAACACCAGCCGATCCGGCGTGGTGCGTTTAATCCCTGCCGCTACAGCAGGAGCCAAGCCCGGTGGGGCCTTGATCACGGGAAAGTCAAAATATTGACCCAGATCCTGGCTACAACCTGCGCCAACAACCCCCATCAATCGGTCCGAGAGTCCCCGCTCTTGAAAGATTTCACGCAGCAAACCCTGTAAATGACTGTGGGAACAGCCTGCACAATATTCAGATTCAGACATCACTGATCCTTTCGGGATTGTAAGCCAAGTTTAACTGTGTCGCCAATTGCTTTTCAAGCCCCAATGGTTCTGGCGGTGCATTGAGCACATGCGATCGCAGGTTGAATTCGGGCAGGGTGCTTTGCAATTGTTGAAACAAAAACGGCCCCTGGTATTCGATGACAGTGATCAGGGTCTTTTCCTGTTCAGGAGCCCCCGCCAAGGCCTGTTTAATGGCCTGTTTGGGAAAAGGCGAAAGGCTTTGGGGACAGAGGATGTTCCATTCAGGTTTGTGTAATTGTAAAAGCCACTCGCCCAAAACCCCCATGGCCAAATAAAGTTGCTCACAGGGCCACGCCAAACTGGAAAGCAAACTTTCGAAGGGCAACAGGGTCTGGGACGGGTTTGACACGTTGCGCTCCCGCTGCTTGACCGACGGCAAAGGACGCAATTGAACGGGGCCCTGTTGCATTAAAAGCAAAGGATCGAGCAAAAGCAAAACCGGTTGACAACGCCGAATACTGGCGTCAAAAGCCAAACCCATATGTTGCCAGAGTTCCTGTAGCGAGGAGGGCAGATAGGTCAAAAGGGGATTGCCTGTTCCCAGCAGCGGTTGAAAAAAATAAGCCAGAGATTGAAAATTAAGCCAATTGCGTTCTTGACCAGGTGGCCCATTGGCCACAACCACCATGACCAGCGGGCAGGACTGCAAGCAGCAATAGCTGAGTACTTCCTGAAGCTGTAAAAAATCCTGTTCATTCACCGTCACCAGCGGCACGGTACCCACAGCAGACGCCCCCATCGCCATCGCCAAAGCGGCAGCAGGGCTTTCGGCCTGAATAAAATTGCCGTGTTGCTCTTCAAAACGCATGGCGCCTTCGTTTAAAAGCAAAGCTTGAAAGGGTGATGGCGCAGCAAAATAGCTTTGGGAACCCGCTTTGAGGGCCGCTTCGATCACCACTTGAAAGCCACTTAAAGACTTTTTTTGGGCATTGATAATCATGGTTTGCCCTGTTTGTTTTGCCGCTGATGCCATTTTAAGCTGCCCCAAAAAACCACACCCTGCCAATTCAACCGGACGGAGGCAGGTGGTTTCAAAGCCTGATCGGGACAAATATCCACACAGCGCATGCAATTCAAACAATATTGGGCATTTTCCATCAACACAGGAAAATGCCCCGCCTGATTGGGATTCTTATCAACAAGAAACAATTCATTCGGGCAGGCTTTGATACATAAATAACACCCCTTACAGCGTTCCCGCTCCAAGGCGACGGTATTGAACTCCGGCAGATGGTCCACGTCTCTGATCCTGTCTTGTTTTCAGAAGAATTGCATGTGGCTTGTATTATAACAGGTGGCGGAGATCCCGTTTGCAATTTTGACGAGGATCACATTCTTGCTGTGAGCGGGGATCTTGGGAGTGGGTCTCTGCCCCGCTTAGAATAGTATTCAGGAACCCCGCTAGGTTCCAAGCCATTCAAGGCTGCACGCTAGAGTCAGCTAGAGTTTTGAGGGTTTATGCAGCTCACAAAGGCTGTCCTTTTCACCAAGGACAGCTTTTTTTCTGGCCAAAATGAGCTATAATGAAAAGCAGTACATTTTTCAGTTCCAGAAGGAAGAAGGATCAAGCATGGGCGTTGTAGATATCGGCTTTAGCGCAGTTAAATCGCTGATTACCATCGATACCTGGATCGGTACCATTAATGCCAATATGGGGGGCGCTGGCCGCGTTGGCTTTAAACAAACCCGCACCAAATTTGAAGGCATTGGGGTGATTGAATCCGCCAATACAGCAGCCCCGATGATGGGAACCAGCATTGGGGAGCAAACCCTGGGGATTGTACAAACCTCAATTGACTTTAGCGCTGGGGCCGTGGTGGCTTCCAACGAGATCACCCATTTTGCCGTCTCCAAAAGCCGCGATAACTTCTTTTTGGTCGACCGCCGTCTTTCAGGGGCTTTAACCGTCAACAACAACGCCCAAGACTATTCCACTCTGCTCGCCACCCGCGACGGCGAGTTTCACTGGGGTCCCCGAGAAGCTGATGGCAACCATTACCTGCTCGATTCTTACGGCAATTATGTCGTCAATGCCGCCTCTGCCAACTTCAAAGATGGTGCCACTGCGGCAGAATTGGTGCGTGGTACCCCCGCCCAAATGACAGATCCGACCTTTTTGATGTCGGTTGGGGCCGCAACTCCCGCCCTGATTCAGGTCACCACCCTGCAGTTTTTGCAATACTCTGAATTTGGGGCCACCCACTTTGAGTTTCCCCAGGATCCAGCCAACGTGGTTGGGGCAACCGTCAACACGCCAATTGATGGCCGGCTGACGGGTGTGCTACAGCAATACGCCCTGGAAGGCTCCAATGCCTCGTTGACCCTGGCTGTACCAGAATTGTCTCTGGCACAAAAGCTCTACAGCGCAATCGGGAAGGTGATGTCTGTCTTTAACAGCACCCTCGACGATACCCTTCAGCTGATTCGCTAAGAGATTTATTCGCATCCGCTAATTTTTTAGCATCCGCAAAATCAGAAATCTAACTTAAAAGCCCCGCAGAGCGGGGCTTTTTGATTATTCAGCACTTTTGCTTATTCACTCACTGGCAAGGCTTTGAGCCCAGAAAAGGCTTCAATGTTGTGATAGACATTTTGCCCCACAAAAGGCTGGCGAATTTTCCAGGCTTTGGGCCAAGCATTGTTGAGATGGGTGGCGGTCGCTTTGGCCCAACCGAGGGGCAGGTCTGCGTAGAGCATCAATTCCCAACCTGTTTTGTGTAATTCAATTCCAGTCAGGGCCTCCCCCCGCAGATAATTCAACGCGATCTCCAGCTCCAGGCTGCGCCCTGGAAAAGCCTTGCGATTTAAGCTTGGAGACAAGGCCAGAGCAGGATCGGGCCTGAGATCCTGGCCTTTGAGCTCTGCCAGACAAAGTCCGTGATTCAAGAGGTTTAAATGGCTTTGGGCTGCTTGTAACACAGCGTGATCGGAAGCGGGCCAAAACCAATAATACCCGTCTTTGAGTAAGATATCTGCATGCTCGGCCTGTCTCAGCCAAGTTGCCAATTGGCCCGTCTGACTTTTGAGGGTTGCAGAGGGCTCAGCGACCGCCCTCTGTTGACGGGCGCGCAGCCGCGTTTGTTTGTTTTTTTTATCTGTCCGAGGGACTGACTCATCTTCCCCGTCAGGGCAAGTATCTTTGCTCTTTTGCAGCAAAGCCAAGCTAAATCCCTCTCCGGGAATAAAGTGGGGCCAAGCGCGGTAAAGCGGCATCTCGTTGGATACCTGCACACCCCAGTCTGGAGGCAAGGGCAAGGGCAAAAATTGCAAAGAATGTGTTTCAGAAAAACGCAGAAGAAGTTCTTCATTTTCGCTGAGGTTCCAGGTACAGGTGCTGTAAATCAGGTGGCCGCCGGGTTTAAGGCAGGGCCAAATCTGTTCCAAAATATCTTTTTGGCGCAATTGGCAGACCTGAACCTGATTTTGAGACCACTCTTGCACCGCATCGGGCTGTTTGCGAAACAGCCCTTCACCCGAACAGGGGGCATCGACCAGAATCAGGTCAAATTGAAAGGGCAAGGCCTGAAAGTCACGGGGCTGATTCTGGCTGACCAAGACGCGGTCGCGTCCCCATTTGCTCAGATTTTCCAATAAAATCCGGGCCCGGCCAGGCACCACTTCGTTGCTAAACAAAAGCGCATCCGGGGGGAGCAACTGGGCCAAATGCGTGCTTTTACCTCCGGGAGCAGCACAGAGATCCAGCACCTTGAGTGTGCCCTGCACATCGGACCGGGTCTCCAAAAAAGGGGTTACGGCCGCTTCAAGCAGCATACAACTGGCATCTTGAACATAATACCCGCCCCCATGAAAAAAGGGGTCGAGGGTAAAAATCGGACGTTCGGGCAGGTACATTCCGGCTTTACACCAGGGAATCTGGGCCCTTTTGGCCAGCGGATCACCCCATTGCAATTTCCTGGGGTTGATCCGCAAAGAGACCGGAGGAGCCGCTGCCAAGGCCGCTAAAAAAGCGGGGTAAGCGCTGCCCAGCAGGGCTGCTGTAGATTCGGCAAAGTCAATTGGCAAGGGGTTTAAGGGGTTCATTTGCGGGCCTTAAAAAACAAAAACAAGGGCACCCGCATGCGGCGCTCATAGAGTTTATGGTTATTAAAAAGAGCCTTTTGGGGGCGGGATTCGCGCAGATCGCAAATTTCAAAACCGGCCTGGCGCAGGGCCTGAAAAAAATCCTCAACCGTGCGGTGGTATTTGAGTACCGGGGCACCGAGCCAGTTAAATTCGCGTTTGCCGGTATAAAAATAGCGATCAACCAGCCAATCTTGGCGCGCACCGCCCTCTTTCATACTGAGCTGATGAGAGGTAATCACAGGGTGTTCAACCGAAAAAACCAACTCCCCCCCTGGGCGCAGCGTCTGATAAATCTGGGCAAAAAGCGGATTCAGATCTTCGATATAGTGAAAGGCCAGTCGAGAGATCACACAGTCAAAGGCCTCAACTGGGTATTCCCAATTTTCGAGAAAGGCCTGTTCAACTTGAGCAGGGGTACCCTTGAGGGCTTTTTGGGCCAATTCAACCATATTCGCAGAGCCATCCAAGCCAAGGTAAGTCAGGGCTCCTTGGGCCAATAATTCTGTTGCCAAAGTGGCTTCACCGCAGCCCAGGTCCAAGACAGCAAGGCCTTTCATAGGGGGTAATAAAGCTTGCAAAACCGGTTTTTCCAGGGTTTCGTTGGCACTGGTTTCGCTGTGGCGACGGTTCAGATAGGCCGAAAAAACGGCAGGGTCATCGTAAAAAAAAGGGCCGCTGAGTACCATCACTGTTTTCCTTTGTGGGTCAGAACTCCGCCCATTGTACTTCAAACAGGGACGCGCCGCGTATCTCTGAGCCAGACAAAAACCAAGAATGCCCATTTTCACAAACCTTTTATTGGTCTGAAAAAATGGGCATTGGCAGGAAGTGTTGCTTTGGGTACGCATCGTTTTGCCACTTAGCGGGCAATCTGCTTAGGTGTTTAGCCCTAATTGGTGACGCGATCCTATTCAAGAAAAAGCGAACAAACCAGAGATCCATCAGAATTGCTTAATAGAGTTTAAAAAAACTCTCAATATGCGGTCTTTGTCTTTGTTTGCTTTACTTCCTACTCATGATTATAGGTCTTTTAAAAATAAATTACAACACCCCGAAGCAAAAAAAACAGAAAGATTTTGGTGTAAACTGACAGTGGAGTCGTTAAGCCAAATAAATTGGCATTTTACACCTGCTCAGACAGGGATTTTCAGACTCCCCCAGAATTGTACAATTACGAGGATATATCATGACTTTAGGTACCCCTGAACGCCCCCTGAGAGTTGCTATTATTGGCGCTGGCCCCAGCGGTTTTTATGCGGCTGAAGCGCTGTTTAAATCCGAAAAAACCCTGACTGTTGACATGTTTGAAAAGCTGCCTGTGCCCTTTGGGCTGGTGCGCAGTGGTGTGGCACCCGATCATCCGAAGATCAAAAATGTGACCAAGGTCTACGAAAAAATCGCCTCAAATCCTGCCTTTCAATTTTTTGGCAACGTCACCATTGGCAAAGATATCAGTGTGGATGAACTCAAACAGTTTTATGATGCCCTGATTTTCACCTCAGGTGCAGCCTCTGATCGCCGCCTGGGCATTCCCGGTGAGGACCTGGCTGGCAGCCACACCGCGACCGAATTTGTGGCTTGGTACAATGGCCATCCCGAATACCGCGATCGCCACTTTGATCTCTCCCAAGAAACCGCTGTGATTATTGGTCAGGGCAACGTGGCGATTGACGTTTGCCGAATTTTGTCGAAATCTGTGGACGAACTCAAACAGACCGATATCGCCAAACACGCCCTCGACGCCCTGGCCGAGAGCAAAATCAAAGACATTTATATGATTGGCCGTCGGGGACCTGCCCAGGCTGCCTTTACCCCCCAAGAGGCCAAAGAGCTGGGTGAACTTGAAATTGCCGATGCCATGGTCAGCTCCCGCGATATGCAATTGGGTGCAGTCTGTGAAGCCGAATTGTTATTGGCTGACAAAGGCCACAACCGCAAGAACATGGAAATTCTCAAAGGACTGGCCGAAAAAGGCGCAACCGGCAAAGCCCGCCGCCTGCATGTGGAATTTTTCTATAGCCCGGTTGAGCTGCGCGGCGAGGGCCGTCTGCAAGAAGTCGTGCTGGAACGCAACGCCCTCTCGGGTGAAGCGGGCAAACAAAAAGCCAGTGGCACCGGTGAAATGCGGATTTTGCCCTGTGGTCTGCTCTTCCGCAGTGTGGGTTATAAAGGCACCGCCATGCCAGGAGTGCCTTTTCATGAGAGCTGGGGTGTTTTCCCCAACGAAAAAGGCAGAATCGAAAAGGGTCTCTATGTGGCTGGCTGGATCAAACGCGGTCCTTCGGGGGTGATTGGCACCAATAAACCCTGCAGTTATGAGACCGTTGAGGCACTGTTGGCCGAGATCGATCAATTGCCCGGCTGTGAACAGCCCCACACCCAAGCCCTGCTGGATTTGCTCAAAGCCCGCCAAACACGTGTTGTGAGCTTTGATGACTGGCGCAAAATTGATGCTGCCGAAGTGGCCCGTGGCCAAGAAGTGGGCAAGCCCCGCGAAAAATTTACACGGGTCGCAGACATGTTGGGCGTACTCGAAGGCACACCTGCTGCGGTCAGCGTCTAAATCCCCTCTGAGGTGGCCCAAAATTGGGCCACCTCTTATTTAATGGAGGTCTCTGTGATTCAACGTCTCTGTGTTTTTTGCGGCTCACAATCCGGTAATAATCCCCGCTTTGCGGAAGATGCCCGCCTCTTGGGAACACTTTTGGCCCAGGCTCAGATCCAGCTGGTCTTTGGGGGTGGAAAAATAGGTCTGATGGGCGAGGTGGCTGATGCCGCCCTCGCTGCCGGGGGCGAAGTAATAGGTGTCATGCCCCGCCTGTTGGTGGAGCGTGAGCGGGCCCATGTGGGTTTGACTGAGTTAATCACGGTTGAGAGTATGGCTGAGCGCAAACAACTCATGGCCGACCGCTCAGATGCCTTTTTGGCAATGCCAGGAGGCCTTGGGACCCTCGACGAACTCTTTGAAATGATGACCTGGAACCAAATAGGTCTGCATTTAAAACCCTGTTTTGTGCTCAATACGGATGGCTATTACAATTCGCTCCTGGCATTTATTGAAAAAGGCCTGCGTGATGGCCTGATCTATCCACTGGGTTCTGAATTTCAGAGCAGCGAAACCCCAGCAGGGGTACTTGAATTATTGGCCTCGCGAGGTCAAACATGAGTCTGTTTCCCTCTTTATTGCCATCGGCCCTGTTGCTTTCACTCTGGCTTTTGTTCGATTTTACGGGCATATTGCTCTCGGTGATTTCAACCTATTTTTATTTTGGCTGGGCGGGCATGCCGCTCTTGGTGGTGCGCATCTTTTTGATTGCACTCTTTGCCTTCAGTGGCCCCTTGGCTTATCGCCTGCTGCTCTTTCGTCTGCCCCAGGAACCGGTCTTAAAAACCCTTTTGGGCTTACAGGCAGGGCTCTATTTGTTGATCAGCTTTAATCGCCAATCAGATCTCTTTGCCTGGGGAGCTGTGGCTGGAGTCTGGGTCAGTGGTCTGGCACTGATGGCTGTCTTTCGCCATTTAGCAGCATTCCGCAGCGGGTCAACGCCCTTTTTTATGAGTGCTTTGGCGGTTTTTCTCTATCTCGGCGTACGGGTCAGCAATCAAGGGCTGGCCCTGTTTTTTGCCCCCCCACATCAACAAAGCGGCGGATATATGGCCTGGATCTTGCTTTTGGTGGGGGTCTTTGCCAATTTTATTTTGCCTCTCCCGGCACTCGCCCGTGTCAGTTCAACCCCTGCCACGTCCGCAATGCCCCGCTTACTCCTGCAGCTCTTTGGTTCGGTGCTGGGGCCCCTGATTGGCCTCAGTGTGGGCCTGATCTACAATTTACACATCTGGAGTGCCAAAACCCCTGAGTATCAAGCTGCGGTCTATTTTCTCAGCCTCAGTTTGGGGCTGGGACTGGCCTGGGGACTGTTTCGCCGTCTGGGTTCCAAGCCACTGGTTCTTTTGCCGCTGGCAGGTTTCAGTCTGGCCATTTCGCTGTTTGCCATTCTCTACCAACATTTCTCCCTGCCTTTGGCCCTGCTGGCCCACGGGGCTGGGTGTTTGGGACTGAGTCTCTTTTGGCTCTATTTTTTCAGCCGTTTTCAGGCTTTTCAGCGGGCCGAGAACGACTATTTCCCAGTCTGGGGACTGCAATTGGGCTTTGTGCTTTTGTTGGTGGTACTGGCAATTTTCCTGCTCAATGCCAATCCCAATGGCTTCTGGCTGGTCTTGTTGACTTCTCTGGCCCTTTTACTCTGGGCCGAACTGCGCAGCTTGCCCTTGCAACCAGAAGCAGTGCCGTTGCAGCGCTTCTGGTTCTTTGCCCTGGGCTGTTTTATGCTGCCAGGTCTGATGGCTTTTGCCATCACCGATCGCAGCCCCGATCGGCCCGTCAAAGACGGACAGTGGCTGCGGATTATGAGCACCAATATTCGCTATGGCTGGACCGATGATTACCGCTTTGACCCCTTTCCCCATTTGCAATGGCTCAAGCACCATCCGGTAGACCTTTTGGGGATTCAAGAAGTGAACAAAGGCCATACATCTGGAGCCTACAGCGATCTTTACCGCTTTTATCAACAGGCCCTGCCCGGCCATTGGCGTTATGCCGACGCCAATTATGGCTTTGGCAATGCCCTGATGACCTCTCTGCCGATTCTCAGTACAGAGACCCGGCTCTATCAGGCCAAAGATATCTTGCGGCGTTCCTGCCTCAAAGCCACAGTGCAGGTCGGAAGCCACCCGGTGGATGTCTATATCACCCATCTCAGCCACTTGCCCCACCCCAATCTGGTACGCCAAGCGCAAATGCAGGAATTATTGGGCTGGATTCGCCAGAGCAAAAATCCCTGGCTGGTGATTGGCGATTTTAATGCCTTTCCCGACTCTCCCGAGGTGCAGGCTTTGCTCAAACTGGCTCACCCAGCCTTTCAAACCCAGCCCGAATTGCTCAAGCAGCCCTCTTTTCCCTCGCTCAAAGCCAATGAGCGGATTGACTATGTCTTTTTCAGCCCCCAATTTAAACTCCGCAGACAACAGGTTCTGGAAACAGCGGGGAGTACCGATCATCGGCCGATTCTAACGGAATTGGCTTTGCCCTGAGTCCGGGCTATCTCATTTCTCTAAGGGCCTGAGTGCGTTATAGTAAAAATAGAAACAGGTAGTTTAAGGTAAAGATTCTATGAATGATATGGCTCCCGACACGGACAACCCGACCACCAAGAAAAAATCCAAAGGCCGTGAAACCACTGAAACCATTGTGATTGCCTTGGGACTGGCCCTGATCACCCGAGCAGCCGTGGCTGAGCCACGTTATATTCCCTCTGAGTCGATGTTACCGACCTTAAAGGTCCAAGACCGCCTGATTGTCGAAAAAATTTCCAATTATACCCAGCGTTACCAGCGGGGGGATATTTTGGTCTTTTATCCGCCATCAGAATCCCGTGACTCAGGTTCGGTTGTTTCAAACACCCTCAAGTGGCTGGGCTTTTCGACGGCACCTGCGTATATCAAACGGGTGGTGGGATTGCCGGGTGAGAGCCTCGAAGTCAAAGAGGGCAAAGTCTGGATCAATGGCAAGGTCTTAAGTGAAAACTACATCAAAGAGCCGCCAGTCTACGATCTGCCTGCAACCAAAATTCCCGAGAACCACTTCTTTATGATGGGCGACAACCGCAATAACAGCATGGACAGCCATGTCTGGGGCCCCTTGCCAATCAAAAATGTGATTGGTCACGCGGCCTTTCGCTTTTGGCCCTTGCAACGGATTGGCACCCTCGATTAACGACTCTACAGTGTGACTTTGCGGATCTTGCGGTCTTCTTCGAGCAGTTTATTGCAGCGGTCGATACACTCCGAGCAGATGTAAACGGGATTGCGGGCACTGCCTTTGCCCACCACGAGCAATTCCACTTCCTGTTCATTTTTGCTGCAAAAAGAGCAAGAGGGTTTGGTGATCAGCATAATTGCGGGCAGACTGCTCTGTTGGTCGGGAGAGATATCAAAAAGATGCTCAATCGAGACCTCCAGGGCGTCGCAGAGTTTGGCCAGGGTGCTAAAAGACACCCCTTTGGACTTGCCTGTTTCCAATTCACTCAGGGCTTTTTGTGAGATGCCCGTCAGTCGGGAAAGGTCGGTTTGGCGCAGGTTCTTTTGTTTTCTTAACGCTGAGAGATTGCAATTGATACGGCTCATAGATCTTTCTTGCCCGCTTTGGTCTTTAAATATACCCATAGGTAATAGTTATGAATTAGATGATCATTATATAATCGATATCTCGAAAAAAAAATCCCCCTCTGAGAAAAATCCGCGTCTGACGCTGGGCAGCAAATAAGCTAAAATGAAAGATATGCAAGAAAACATCTCCCGCAACGACTCTGCTTCACTGATTGAAGAAATCAATATCATGATTCGGGCCCGCTATCCCTTGATCTATGTGGTCACCTGGGAAGAAAAAAGAGTTGAAAATATGCTTTTGGAAGTGGCCCGGAGCCGCAATAAAGCGATTTTTAACTGGACCATTACCCAAGGCATTCAAAATCTCGAAGCGGGGACTGCGGCAAAAAAACTCTTTGAAAATACCCAAGATCCTGTGGCTGCCCTGGACTATATCGAAAAATACCAAAAAGGCGCGCTCTTTTTACTCAAAGATTTTCATCCCTATATGCACGATGCCCGCGTGATTCGCCGTTTGCGCGATCTGACTGTGGCGCTCAAAACCAGTTTTAAGACGATTATTTTGGTGTCCCCCATCCCCCGTGTGCCCGAAGAACTTGAAAAAGACATGGCTTTGGTCGATTTTCCTTTGCCTATTTTGTCTGAACTGGGCAAAAAACTCGACGATATCGTCAATTCGGTAAAACACAACCCCAATGTGCAGATCAATTTGCAAGCAGGAGATCGCGAGAAAATCTTACAGGCAGCCCAAGGCCTGACCCTGGTAGAAGCTGAAAATGTGTTCGCCAAAGCAATTGTCGCCAAAGGCCGCCTTGATGCTCACGATATTCCGCTGATTTTACAAGAGAAAAAACAGATCATCCGCAAAAGTGGGATTCTGGAATATTTTTCTCCCGATCAGGATATTAACTCTGTTGGCGGCTTGGATCATCTCAAATCCTGGATGCGCAAACGCAGCACCGCTTTTTCTGAAAAAGCCCGCAATTACGGCCTGCCTCATCCCAAAGGGGTTTTGTTGATTGGGGTTTCGGGCTCGGGCAAAAGCCTGGTGGCCAAAGCGGTTTCCGCCCTTTGGAATTTGCCTTTGCTGCGCCTGGATATTGGCAGCGTCTTTTCGGGGCTGGTGGGTTCATCAGAAGCCAATATCCGCACCGTGATCAAGACGGCTGAGTCGATTGCCCCCTGTTTGCTCTGGCTGGACGAACTCGACAAAGGTATGAGCGGGGTCCACAGCTCCAATTTCTCTGATGGCGGCACCACGGCCCGCGTTTTGTCGAGTTTTCTGACCTGGATGCAAGAAAAAACCGCCCCAGTCTTTTTAATTGCCACCGCCAACGATATCTCAGCCCTGCCTCCAGAGTTGCTGCGCAAAGGCCGTTTTGACGAAATTTTCTTTTTGGATCTGCCCAGCCAGCGCGAGCGTATGGATATTTTCCGGATTCACCTCACCAAACGGGGGCGGTTGCCTGATCAATTTGATCTCAAGCTGATGGCCGATCTCTCCAAGGGTTTTTCAGGGGCTGAAATTGAGCAGGTGGTGATCTCTGCCCTCTACGACAGCTTTGACAGCGGTCGGGAGCTGCAAAACCAGGACATGATCAGCACCATCCGGCAGTCGGTGCCGCTCTCACATACCATGCGTGAAGCGATTGATGCCCTGCGGCAATGGGCCCAGACCCGCGCCCGCCCTGCCTCCGGAGATGCCCAAGAAATGGTTCTGGGAGAATAGTGCAGATGCAGGAGGACACCCTCTCAACAGGGCCTCCTTTTGCGTTGAGTCAATTGGAGCAGGCCACGATCATGACGCTTTTAAGCGAATCGATCGACACAGGCAATGCCAATTGGCTGCGGGACAAAATCATCACTTACGCCCAAGATTATCAGCCCCCGTTTTTGGTCTTAAACCTGGTCAATATTTGGCAGATCGACCGTTTGGGTGTGGGAGCCCTGATCACCCTTAAGGCCCGACTGCCCAAAACCACCAAATTGGCGCTGATGGCCGTTCAAGAACCGGTATCCAGCCAATTACAAGCGATGTATCTGCGCCACACTTTTCAGATTTTTTGGCCCGGGCAAAATCCCTGTTTGCTCTGTGGGCAATCCGAATGCGCCCATACTGCCCAATGGCAGATCATTCAAGCTGAATACCAATGGCAGGGAGCTCAGGGTTACGATAGCCATGACTGGAACCAGCATATCCAGGAATTTCCGACATCGCAGCCCGATTGGTTTCAAATTTATGCCCAAGACCCCCGCTATCAAGCACTGGAAGCTGAGCGCAGAGAAAAAGAATTTTGGCAAAAACTGCGCAATTTTTTGTTTGTCGGGGCTTTTTCGAGTCTCTTTGTCTGGGGCGCCTTTTCTTTGGTTTTAATTGCCATGAACACCGATTGGAGCAAAGGCTTTGAGTCAGCCAAACCCAAACTGAAACGCTTTGATCCCCAAGAGCGCAAATACAATAAACCCAAAATTTTAACCCCCGAAGAAATCCTCGATCATTATGACCGTGATGGCGATGGGCTCTTTACCAAAGAGGATTGGAAATTACTCAATACCCAAGAGCGTCTGACCTTGATCAACCACGGTTTTCAGGAGAAACAGCTCAATAACCGCTCCATGTTTGAGCAGTTTAAATAGACCCTAGCCTGCAGTTTTCTTGGGCATGGCGATCGATTCCCGCAATTTGAGGTCAATCGCCAACCAGGGCAAAGGCGCAACGCTGACTTGACCCGTTCGGGAATCGTAAAGATAGGGACGTTTAAAAAAGTCCAACGGGGGCTTGGCCAAAAGACCCAGTTCTACCAATTCGTCTAAACTGGCCGGAAAGGGTGAAACCACAACAGGTTTGGCAGTCACTGGCAGATAGCGTCTCAAGCGGCGGGAGTAAACAGGGGCTGGCGCAGGTTTGACAGGGGCACTGAGTTGCCGTTTGCGATAGGCGTCCAGGGCCTGACGAATGCGGATCAAATCGCAGGTAATGGCTGTTTCAATAAAATTGCGCTCGGCTTTGTCTTTGAGATGTTTTTCGGCAGCCTGTTTGACATTTTCACTCCAGAGGTGGAGCGAAACCATACATGCGCCAAGGGTATCTGCTTTGCGGTAGAGTTGAGCAGCTAAATTTTTGGTGACAGCCGGTGCATTGGGCAATCGGCTGGCCTGTTCGAAATAGGCTGCGGCTTTTTCGGGATCTTTGTAATAAAGGTGATGCATCATGCCCATTTGATAGGGCAACCCCCAGACCGTGGGATTGAGTTCCATGCCTTTTTTCATGATTTTAACAGCGTCATCACGTAACTCGGGCTCAGAGCCCATCACATAACTGGCAAAAATATAGGCCCCAATAAAATCAGGATCCAGGGTCGTGATGGCGTCAAAATAGCGGTACAAAAATGGGGTGGCTTTGGTTTTGCTGAGGCGATCGCCATAATATTGGATGGTTTCGAGCCAAATAAAATCGGAGACCAGGGTCTCGTGTCCCAAGCTGGTAAATTGCAAAAAAGCCGGGTCAGGTAAATAGAGCGCGTCAAAGTGATCTTTGTTAAACGGCAGGCGGCGAATCTGATGGATATGTAAAAAATGCATGGCGTTGACCGCCAGTACAAAACAGACCAACAGTAGGAGACGAACCCACATGGCCTAAAATTCCTTAAAGTCGAAAATGGCCATACTCAAAAATAACAACGCCAAGGTATACATCAGGCCATAAGCCAAACTACCTCCCAAGACCTCACTGGGTACGGCCGAGGTCATGAGATGATTTTTGAGGTTGAGCCGTTCGAGATCGGGCAAGACATAAAACATCAATTGCGAGATCTGTTCCAGGACCGGATTTTTTGAGAGTTTGCCAAAGGCCACTATATCGTTGCTCATATGTCCGATGGTGTAGGCCGCCAGGGTAAAAATTGCGCCCATAATGGGGGTGGCAAAGGTCGAGAAAAAGACGGCCACAGCGGTCAAGACCACCAATTCCAGGTAGATCAGCAGAAGGGCTTGGGCACTGGATTCCAAAATCGGCATAATCCCGCTCAAACCGCCGGAGGTATACCAAAGCACGGCATAAAAAGCCAGTCCCATCGAAAGGGTAATAATCAGGAGTGTTAAGGACAGCCCCAAGAATTTGCCCAAGATAAAATCAGCGCGGTGCATCGGTTTGCTCAAAAGCAAGTAAATCGTCTTTTTGTCGATCTCTTTATTGAGTAAATTGGTCCCGACAAACACGGTGATGATCAGCCCAAAGATGCTGATACTTGAAAGGCCCAAATCCATCACAATTTTGTTTTCTTGGTTGAGACTCAAAGAGGTCAACAAAACCCCAGAGGCAATTAAGATAAAGGCAAAGAGCAAAATCACATAGAGGATTTTGTCGCGAATAGCTTCGCGCAAGGTATTGAGGGCCAAAGGTATGCTGCGCATTATTCGTCTCCCGCCTGGGTTCGGGCCTTGTTGACTTCATCAACAAACAAATTTTCCAGGCTGCGGTAATGGGTTTTTAATTCAATCAACTCACCCCCAGATTGACGGGCCACCGCCAGGGCTTTGAGGGCTTTTTCGAGATTGTTAAAGGTGGCTTCAACCATGCCAGGTTTGTATTCTACACAGCGCAAAGACAGGCGCTTGAGATTGGTATGCCCGAGTTTGTCCAATTTGTGAATTTGCATATGGTAAAGATGATCCATCGGACGCAACAATTGCTGCATTTTGCCTGTGAGGACAATTTTTCCATCGACCATGATCCCGACCCGGTCACAAATGGCTTCGACATCCGATAAAACATGGGAATTAAATAAGATCGTGCGACCTTCGCGTTTGAGTTCGAGAACCAGCTCTTTGACCTCGTGCCGCCCAAGTGGGTCCAGGCCTGACATCGGTTCGTCGAGCAATAAAAGTTGGGGATCGTTGATCAGGGCTTGGGCAAAACCCAGCCGCTGCATCATGCCTTTGGAATAGGTCCGGATCTGTTTGCGGGCTGCCGTTTCAGAGAGCTGTACCCGATCGAGCAATTGCGGAATTCGCTGCCGAATCAAACGGGGAGAGAGATTAAAAAAGCTGCCACAGAGCTGAAGAAATTCATGGGCGGTGAGATAGGCATAGACAGAGGGAAGCTCAGGCAGGTAGCCCATTTGCATGCGATTGCGGGTGTTGCTGGGGGACTGGCCCATGATCAGGACCTCGCCATGATCGGGCCTGACAAGCCCCACCAGGGTTTTGATCGTGGTGGTTTTGCCTGCGCCATTGGGGCCCAAGAGACCAAAGGTCTCACCGGCAAAGACCTGCAAGTCTACGCCCTTTAGAACCTCCACTTTTTTACGCCAGAATCCGACGTGAAATGTTTTGGTCAAGCCTTGAATATCTATTGCTGCGGTATATGCTTCCATCGTTTTTCAATTAAAAATTAGGATTGTTTTGGTTTCAATTCAGTTTTCGATTTATTCATTATACCGCTTTGTCGCTGCCAAAGGCAGGTTTATGCCTGCCTGGTTGTGACCAATCCCCTCATGGTGTCGATACGAGAATGTTATAATGCCCACTGGAGGCGTCTATGAGTTCTGCTGTTCCTATTAACCAGCCCCATCCCGAGTCCAAATCCAAAAAAATGGGTCTGTTTGTCTTGTTCTTGTTCCTCAAGTTTTTTCTGGCCATGCTGCTTTTGCTATTGGCTGCTGCCGGGGGCTTGGCCACTGGGGCTTATTTTCGCCTGCAAAGTTTACCCGATGTGCGCAAATTGGGGAGTTTTGATCCCCATGAACGCAGCGAAATCCTGACACCCGATGGCAAAGTTCTGAAAGAAATTTTTGGCGAAGAAAACCGCAAGGTGGTTTTGCTCAAAGACATTCCCCTCCAAGTCCGTCAAGCTGTTTTGGCGATCGAAGACGCCCGTTTTGAAGAGCACGGCGGGGTGGATCCGATCGGGATCATTCGCGCAGTCAAAGCCAATATGGATAAAAACGATGTGGTCCAGGGGGGCAGTACGATTACCCAGCAGGTGGTCAAAAATCTCTTTTTCACCCCTGAAAAATCCTATGCCCGCAAAGCGGCGGAAGCCGTTTTGTCGATTCAAGTGGATCAGACCTTCACCAAACAACAAATTCTCGAACTCTACCTCAACTTGATCTATTGGGGCCACAATGCCTATGGGATTCAGGCTGCTGCTGAAACCTATTTTGGCAAGTCGGTCAAAGATCTGACGCTCTCAGAATCAGCCATGATTGCCGGCCTGATTCGCGGACCTGAAAATTTCTCGCCTTACCGCAATTACAAAATGGCCAAAATTCGCCAAGCAGAAACCCTGCGCAAAATGGTCGAAAGTAAGTTTATTACGGCAGAAGCTGCTGAACAAGCCAAAAAAGAGCCACTTAAACTCAATGGCATTCGTCGGGGTATGCAACACCCCTATTTCACCACCTATGTCATGGACCATTTGAAAAAGCTCTATACCGACAGCGAACTCGAAACCAAAGGGCTCAAAATATATACCAGTATCAATGTCAAGGCCCAAAACCACGCGGTCAAAGTGGTAAATGACCATCTGAGCAAGCTGAAGAATTACAATATCCAACAGGGTGCCCTGGTGGCGATCGACTCCAAAACAGGCCATGTGATCGCCATGGTGGGCGGCACCAAATTCGGCTATGGGGCCAATGAATTTAACCGCGCCTTTCAAGCCCAGCGCCAAACCGGTTCAGCCTTTAAACCCTTTGTCTATGTCACTGGTTTTGAAAATGGTTTAACCCCTTGGAGCACCGAAATAGACGGTCCTACGGTGTACCGTACCGGGCCCGGGACGACCTGGAGCCCACAAAACTATGGCCGCAATTACCGTGGGGCAATGAGTCTGCACAGTGCCCTGGTGGCTTCGACCAATGTGGTTGCCGTCAAGGTCATGGACAAAGTCGGTATCGACAAAGTGGTCGAAATGACCAAACGTCTCGGAATCAAAAGTGAAGTGCGACCGTTTCTCTCCTCTGCCCTGGGCGCTTCTGAAATTACCCCCCTGGAAATGACCCAGGCCTTTTCAGCCTTTGCCAACGATGGCATCTTGAATATGGCCTCACCCATTTTGCGGATCGAAGATAAAAATGGCAATGTCATCTTTGACAATGCCCATCCCAAAGGCAAGCGGGTCTTGGACAAAGATGTCGTACGCGCCCTGAATCATACGCTGATGGCGGTGGTGACCGGCGGTACCGCAACAGCCGCCTATATTCCCGGTCAACAGGTGGCCGGCAAGACGGGCACCACCAGCAGTCACAAAGATGCCTGGTTCATGGGCTATACCCCTCAAATTACAACGGCCATTTGGATCGGCAACGACACGCCGATGGTGATGTATGGTGCTACAGGTGGGGTATTCTGTGCTCCCATTTGGAAAGACTTTATGGTAGATGCACTTAAAGCGTATAAACCCGAAGTTTTCCCGCCGCAACTGCCACTCAATCGCAAACGCCAATTCAGCAAAGGCACCTATATCTCCAGCGTGGAGCCAGAGACTGAAGAAGAAAAGCGGAAAAAGGAAAAAGAACGGGCCAAAGCAGCCGCATTGGCAGCGGCTAAGCAAAAAGCCCAGATTCCCGAATCGCAACTCGACACCAGCGAACAGACCCGCGTGCGCCTGCGCAACAATTCCTCCCGTCCGATTGTGCCCACTGTGCCAGAAGATCACGATACATCCGGTCGCCTAGAAGGCAGCCAGCGCACAAATTCACGTTCAGGCCGGATGGAAGGAGGCACCTCTGGCGGTCAGACCGTGCCCCAGACACCGCCGACGGTGCCTCAGAATCCGCCGGCCCAGAACAATCCGCCTGCGGACCCACCAACGGTGCCACAGAATCCACCGACCCAGAACAATCCGCCTGCTACCAACCCGCAGTCGGAGCCTCAGCCTCCGGCCAGTCCTTAAAGGCGGTTGCAATCCATGTCAAAGAATCTGCAGACTGCGACTTTGGGAGCCGGGTGTTTTTGGTGCGTGGAAGCGGTGTTTCAGCGCTTAAAAGGCGTTGAGAGCGTCATATCGGGCTATACCGGGGGAAAAACGCCCGCTCCGACGTATACAGAGATTTGCACAGGCCGCACAGGCCACGCTGAGGTCATTCAAATTGGCTTTGACCCTGCCCAGGTTTCGTTTGCAGATTTGCTTGAGGTCTTTTGGCATACCCACGATCCGACGACCCTCAATCAGCAGGGCAACGACGTGGGAACCCAATACCGATCGGCCATTTTTTATGCCGATGCGGAGCAAAAATCTGTGGCCGAGGCTTCGCTTGCGCAGACCGATGCCTCAGGCCTCTGGCCCAAGCCCATCGTGACGGAAATTGTGCCTCTTACGGTCTTTTATCCCGCAGAAGATTACCACCAGAATTATTTTAATCAAAACCCCAACCAGCCCTATTGCTCGTTTGCAATCCCACCCAAATTGCGCAAGTTGGAGCAAAAATTTGGGGATCGCTTAAAGTCTGTTTGATGCAGGTTTAGTCCTGCATTTCTCCATCGAAATAGACCCAACGGCCTTGATAGCGTTTAAAGCGGGAGTTTTCGTGAATGCACCCCACTTCATTTCCCTGGCGATAAAAGGCTTTAAATTCGACTTTGCCAATTTTATCTTCGGCTTGCCCCTGAGCCTGGCTGAGAATTTCAAGCCTGTAGAAATGAACACCTTCAGCGGCCTGTTTGACTTTTTCTCTTTCATTTTTGCCGTGTTGGCGTGGGTGGTGGCTGTGCAATAAATAGTCGACCAAATGCAAAACATAGGCGCTGTAACGCGAACGCATCAACAATTCAGCCGTAGCAGGCAAAGACCGCCCTGTGTGAAAGGGTTCACAGCACTCAGAATAAGGGTCTTTGAGGCCACAAGGGCAGGCAGTCATGGGTTTTAAAATTAGTCCAGGGATGCGCCCTGTGTAATCCAGGCTCCCAAGGTTTGGCGCTCAGCATCCGTCATGCCTGTGGCATTGCCCTGCGGCATGCCTTTGCTATCCACAGCCCGGGCTTTGATCCGATCTGCATATTTTTTGATCTGATCATTGCTGTCAAAATTGACGCCAGCCCGAGCGGAAGCTCCTGAATGGCAAGTAGAACAGCGTTGCTTGACAATCGCACTGGCCACCGAAAAACTGACTTTTTCGCCACTGGCAGGTGTGCTGCTAGCAGGCGTGCTGCCGCTGGGAGAGGGTGAGTTGGAGCTGGCAGGGGTATTGTTTCCGGCACAGGCAGCCAACAGAGCAATGATTAAAAAGCCGGGAAGCAAGATCAGATTTTTCACAGAAAACAACTCCTTGATGTGGGGGTACTAGAGGGTAATTCTAGCATGCACGCAAAGAGAAAACCATGTCTTGATTGACTCCCAACGGGCATGCAGGTTCAGATTTTTGTCAAACCATGTAGATAAGCTGCCATTGTGCGCATGCCATCGCGTATTTGACTCAGGCGAAAGTTTTCATTGGGTCCATGGTAATGGTCCGACATCAGGCTCTGGGCGATCAAGACCAGCGGCGCCTGCGGAAAAACCCGCTGAAATTGTGGCAAGGCGCCAATCGTACCGCCACTGCCAACAATCAACGGCGCTTTGCCGAAGCCAAATTCACAGGCGGCGGCAGCCACCTGCATGGGCAGGGCATCCAAGGCTGTTTTGCAGCCACGAAGCTGTCCGCGATCGTTGACCTGGATGGCGGGATGGCAAGACTGCAGATGTTTTTCCAGGGCTTGCAAAACGTGTTGGGGGTCTTGTTCCGCCATCAGGCGCAGGGTGAGCTTGGCTTTAACGTGATAAGGCAAGGCACTTTTGATCACTTTGGGGGTGGTTTGAATGCCTTCAAAGCCATGCACCTCAAAAGTGGGACGGCACCAAATGCGCTCAATAATCTCTCGCGGATCTTCGCTATAAAAACGGGCTCCTGCGGTGTCTTGATGCAGCCTTTGGATGTCAAAGACCTCTGCGGTTTTCTCAAGGGCCGCTTGTTCTTCGGCGTTGAGCACCGGGGCCGAGACACCGGGGATGGTCACATTGCCCTGGGCGTCTGTACAGGTTGAAAGGGCGCGGATTAAGATATTTAAGGGATTTTCGACCACCCCCCCGACCAGCCCGGAGTGTTGATCCATACTGCCTGAGACCAGCTCTGCTTCTGCTTGTAGAAGCCCACGCAGGCGATAGGTTAACGCTGGGTGTTCCCCTTCAAAAATCGTATCACTCACAAGAACCGATCTCGGCGTTTTTAAGCGCTCGCCCATCTGATCGAGAAACCAGCCAAAATGGCCACTGCCATTTTCTTCTTCTGTTTCATAAATGAGCTGAATATTGGGCAGGGCATACCCCACCTGTTTGAGGAAGGCGATGGCATAAAGGGAGGTCAATGCGGGCCCTTTGTCATCGGTGCTGCCACGTCCATAAAGCCGTTCCTCTTTGAGCAGGGGCTCAAACGGCGCGCTTTCCCATTGGGGTTCTTCTGCGGGCTGCACATCCATGTGGTTGTATATCGTGATCCAGGGTGCAGCCGGGTCGTTTTCCAGCCAGCCAACAAACACAGGCTGGCCTGGCGTTTTCACAATTTCAGTTTGAAAGCCCAGCTTTTGAGTGAGATCTGCAACCCGTTCCAAGACCTTGAGACAGTCGCCAGCATGTTCAGGTAATTTTGAAATGCTGGGAATGCGCACCAACTGCTCCAAGTCGGCGATCAAGTTTGGAATTTCTTGGGCTTGAAAGGCATTTAAACGGGCTTCAAAATCGGTAGGCAGGGTGAGTGCAAAAGGCATATTAATTCTCCTCTTAAATAGCGACGGCATTCTAATGACTCCTGCATTCTAACTGAAATAGGCAGGCAAAACATATGGGCAGATATTGACTTCAAATGCGTTTCTCAGTATGCTGGTAAAAGTATATTTTCAGTTGAATAAAATACAATTTTTCAAGAATAAATACGACCCTAAGAATGAATAATTGAGAAGGATTTTGTATATGAGTGATTTGAGAACTTCCGGACTGCAACCCTCCCAACCGCTTGGCAATCTCAAACCCCTGACCGAAACGCCCCCGCTTCAGCCCAAAGAAAAAATCCCCCCCTCCAATGAGTCCCGCCCAGAATCATTTAAAGGTCTAAAGACGCCCCCCAACACCGTTGGCAGCCAAGAAGATTTGGATGAATTGCACTCAGAAATTGTCGATGCCAAACCCACAGATTTAAACGAGTCAGCCAAACTATTGCTGCACTTATCTGAAAGCCAATCTGAAGTTCCCATTGTCAAAGAAGGGCCTTTGCTGGACGTTCAACCCCTCAATCAACCCAATCCCAAACCCAGCAATCAAGACCTGCTCAAACTCTCCCAAGACAGCACTCAACCCCTGGACAAACGCCTACAGGCATTGGCCCAACTCGACAATACAGGCGATCCCCAACTGCGGGAAAATGCGATAAAACTCTTTCGCAATCAGAATAAACAGGAATTGACCCAAATTCAGGCTCATTTTATCGGGCAAACCCAGCATTTGCAAGTCGAATACAATGCCTTAAAAGGCACCCTGGCTAAAATTCCCGCCTGCCAACCTTCTTTAGAAAAAATCACAGGGCTGGAGCAGGAACTGAGCAAAACCTATCTGGCTTTGGGCCAAGGCATGGCCAAACGCGAAGATGTCAGTGCACTCACCTCCCGCATCCAGCAATTGCGCCAGCAGATCAATATCGCGCGCGAAGAATTAATGGTGAGTTTGCCTCCCGATGCCCGTTCAGGGCCCAAGTTTGCACTTGAAAAACTGCTCAAAGTGCAAGATCAAATTCTCTTGCTTAAAACACAAAATCAACGTCTGGATCTGCTGTTGCGCTCACCGGGATTTCCCGATTCTGGGCTGGATTTTCTCTCCCGCGATCCCCTGCCAACGGCGGAAGTCATTCAACAGGCCAAAGACAATGCCTTTTATTTGGAGTTGGATCAATTTTCAATCAAAACCCCTGGGGACATCTCCAAATTGGTGGCTAAAATTGTGGGCCACAAAGAGTGGAAACTGGATAGCAATGCCGGTTTTGAGAATTTCTTTCACACAGTCTTGGGCCGGGAGAGCATCAAATCCATGCCCCACGCTATGCGCGGCCCCCTTTTGGCCGAACTTTATAAAGCCGGGATTGGCCACCCCGATTTGGTCGTACATTTTGTCATGAACAATGCCCGCAATCTGACAGATAAACCCGACCGGGCAATGTTACAGCGCCCAGAAATCAAGTCGACCCATATCTACCAAATTGCAAAAATGGGCGTGCTCAATGAGTCATTGACTCGGCTTAAAGCCACTCAACAGGGTATTCATCTGGTCGCAACCCTCAAAACCCAGCCCCAATTGAATTTGGATTGTCTGGGCAATGGCCTGTCCCAATTGGATTTAAACGCCTGTAAAAATTTAAGCGAGGCCCTGTTGGACAAACACACTGGGCCCAATATTTTGACCACCAGCACACAACGCAATGCCTTTGTCAAACATCTCAAAGATCTCGGCCATGACACAAAGGTGCTCGAAGGGGGAGATGCCCAGCAAAACCTCAATTTGCTGTTTAAAGCCTTGGTAACGAGCGAAAGTGGCGATCTGCAAGAAAAAGCACCCGATGTCTTTGCCTTGCTGCAAACATTAACTGACAAAAGTATCCTCGATCAAGTGCCTCCCCTGATGCGCCTTTTTGTTGAAATTCAGGCCCACCCCGAAAAAGAAGCCCTGATCTTGGCCTTAAAAACGCCCCAAGATCTGAAATTTGACGCCATTCTCAGTGACAAGCTACCAGACATGGGCAAAGTTTTGTTATTGGATGAGGCACTCCGGCTCAACAAACCCGAACTGCTGAAAGATCAACCCGCATTAAAAGAACTCTACGACAAATTGGACTTACATCCGGCACGCGAATTGCTGGTCAATGCCCTCAAAAATATTCCTGTCAATGAACACGAAATTGAAACCCGTATTTTGGAGCGTTCCGAAGCTGTCGCACTCAAAGCTTACGAGACAGTTCTGGATGCCGGGATCAATGAGCCTGAATTTGAGCGCTTTGAAGCTTTCCACAATGAGCTCAAAGTCGAAGCCAGCCAAAGGGGATTGAATGAAGGCAACAATGTCAGCCAATTCCAAGAATTGCAAAACCGGCTCAGCCCTTCATTTTTCAAAAAACTCGACGATGTCAAAGCCCTGACCGATCCGCTTCTGCAAAAAGAGGCTGCTGACCGGCTCTTGCAAGACCTCAAACTGGTCAAACTCGAAGATCGCATGGAAGGTTTCTTTATGAACTATATTCTGCAAGACATTGCAGAAGACAAAGCCAACCGTGAAGAGACAGACAAACAGTACAAAGAATTGCTCACCGTGGATCGGCCCTTGACAGGCTCCGACCTGCGCAATATTTCAAAATTGGTAGGTCCCCAAATTGAGTATTACAGCCAAGCATTGGCCCTCCTCAATCCTACGGCAACCAAGACACTCAGCCAAATTTTCTCAGAGGTCCAGTTGCGGGGCGGTGAAATGGGTCTGACCCGCTTGGGTGAACCTAAACCACTGCCCGTTTTCGAAGAAAACGCTGGGCTCAAACAGGTGCTGAGCGAATTGATCGGCCCCTCTTCCACCCCCGGCAAAGTCAGTGAGTTTTTCAGTGGCATTCAAACCCCCGGCACCCAGCCGCAAAACCGCGAGTGGGCGATCAATTTGTCCATGATCCGTCACGCCTTGGCCAAGGTGCCCAAAGACGATAAAAGCACCCGCGATCAATTGACTTTGCGGGCCTTGAGTTATCTCACCCGCTTTGCCAGTATCCCCAACCCCAAAGATCTGGGGGTGCAAACCACCCCTTTGCAAAAGCCCCTGACCGATTACCACCGGGCCAATGGCAACCCCTTGGTCAAATCTTATCGCGACACCCTGGCCAAACATCTGGGGGTCCATTCCGAAAACATTCAAGTGGTCACAGATAACCGTGTGCTCGAAGTGGTCAAACGCGATTTGCGCAATACTGGCCACCATCAGGTGGTTGATGCCTTTGATCCCGAACTCAAACCCGAAGACCAGGGCAAATTGCTCAAAAACCTGGTCACCCAGGCGATTACGGGCGACGACAAAAGTTCTTTCTTTGTAGATATCTCGCCCATTTTAGCCAAAAATTTCAAAGGTGGCAGTCAGGATGAGGCCTTTGTCAAAGACTATATCCAAACTTCCCGTCAATTTGTTTCGGATGTGATCAGCTCTACCGCTGAGGAGGTGGCCCTGGATCGCTACAAACTGGCCCACCCCGAAGATACCCGGCCCGAAAAAGACCTGCTCACCACGGTGCGCCAGAGTCCTGAATTTGCCAAGCTCAAAACCGACCTCGAAGAGCGCGTGGTCTTGGGTGGCACACTTAAAATGGGCAATCAGTCTATTTTGTACACCGCACCTTTGGATACAGATTTTAGCTCGCTCAAGCCTGTCGAGCGCAAGCTGAGCTCAGGTGCCAGCACCGAATTTAAAAATCTGGTCTACCACAGTGGTTTTACTGTTGGGCCCCAGCAAATGCTGGAAAACTGGATCGAACTCAGCGATTTGGACAGCATCATGGGCACGCTGGAGCTGCCCAAGGCAGACGTACAATTCCCCATCAACCAAACTGGCAAACTGGAAAAAATCGGGGATTGGGGAAAAGTACTCAATCACGATACCTTTAAGGCCTTTGAGAACCTCAAAAACGAACCGGCTCCCTATCTGCAGATTCTGCCAAATGCCACCGTCAGTTTGCTCAAAGGGTTGCAAGAATGCGATCTGCAAAGAACCTTTGAATCCAAAGGTTTGGGAGATCTCTACCAGATCTCAGCCAACCGCATTCTGGCATCGATGGAACAAATCACTGCCAACAAAGACAATTTCAACAAGGTCTTGGATCAGATCCAGTTGATCCACGAAGAATTGGGCACCCTGCTGGCCATTGCCCAGCCACACTCAATTGAAGATTTTAATGCCATGATGCGCAAAAACACCGATCTCATGCCCAAAGAGTTTGACCCCTCCATTCAACCCAATTTCTTTCTCAAGAATTCGGGCATGCGCGGTTTGGCCACGGTCTTTACGGGGGTGGAGAGCCTCAAAGGCTCAGGCAAACTCAATATTGCCGTGCAAAATGACACCTATTACGAATCCGCGTTTGTAATTACAGGCGACAAAGAGCACAGCACCTTGGGCAACCGCGAACACAGCCTTTTCAGCCTCGATGGCGACAAGGTCAATGAGACAGCTCAAACCATGCAAGAGAAACTCGGGGGGCAAAAGCTCGATTTGTATCTCTGCGAGTTTCACCACAATATCTCTTATAGCAAAACCAATTACCATATGGAAAACCTCACAGAGCAAGTGGACAAACTCTTTGCCAAAGACATGGTCTCGGATAAATTTACGGTGGCCATCGACAATACCATTGCCCAGACCAATGGTCAGGAGTTCAAAGACTTTCTCAAACACAATGAGCAGCGGATCAAAGACGGCAAGCTCAATATTGTCTTCTACCGCAGTGCTCAGAAATTTGATATGTTGGGCATGGACAATTACAACGGTGGAATCATGTCGGTGATCAACAATGGCAAAGACTTTAAGGCCTTTAACAGCAAAATGGAATCGTCTGAAGGCCGGGAAGACAAGCTCTCACAAATCAATATTCAGGGCTTCAGCCATTTTGAGAAATACGCTCAGAAAGAACTGAATGATTACCGGGCTGGGATCATGAAAGCGGCGAGTAATCTGGCCAATCCCGACTCGGGTTCGCCCCTGGCCTTTCCCAAGGCCATGTATCACGCCAGCAGCGATGATATGGCTCACCCCAACGCCCTGCTCAAAATAGCCCCAAACACCGATCCTTCGGTCGTCTTCCTCGATTTAAGTTGCCCGCTCTACGAAGTGGACAGCCCTGGTGCCAACGACTTTTTGGCCCAATTGCAGGCCAATCTGATCCGGCGCAACCGTGAAAAACCCGAGGATTTCCCACTCTCGAATCGGGCCAGTTTTGGCTTTCCCCATTCCAATATCTCGCTGATTGGCGGGTCCAAATTCCGCTTTAATCCGGGTCTCGAAAGTGAAGGAACCCTGCAAAACTTCCAGCAGCATTTTGTCAAATTGAATGAATTGATGATGGAGGCTTACAATGGCGCTCCCGAACATCTGCGGGCCGGGGCCGTGAAACTTGTCATCAGCAGCGCCGGTGACCAATTGATGAAATTGCGCGATCAGATCAAGGACTTGGAGGCCAAAGCCCAACCTGTGCCTGTAGATACCCGTTTGCAGCTGATTCAGACCTATCTGGGCTGTTTAAATTATGGCAAGGCACAAGAGCAGATCGATGCTCTGCCCCGCGAAGGTCTCAGCCAAGCGCAAACGCAAAAACTGGCCGAACTCAAAGCCCAGCTCAAATCTGATCAATTAATCAAACAAATCGGCGATTTGGAAAAAGCCCGCCAACCGGTTCCAGATAAGAGCCGCCTGGAGCTGGCAGAAGCCAAGCTGACCCTCAAACACACAGGAGATGTGCGCTACCAATTGGAAAAAATTGATCGTACCGCCCTCGACGAAGGCCAGTTGCAGCGCTTTCTCAGTGTGTTGAATAGCCTGCCTGTCAAAAATTGACGGAATGGCGTTTCGATTGATTTAAATTTCACAGGCCCCTGTGCCATTAAGGCCCAGGGGCTGTTTGTGTTTAAACGACTGGGGGATCCCTGTTAGCCAGGAGATCGCCCCCCCCCCCCGAAGCCGCGTTATAAGACCAACTTTGCGGATGAGAATCCGTGACCGTGTAGCTGCCAGTGGGAATCAAGACCTTGGGATTGGCAAACCAATAGGCATGAGGGTAGCACCTGTCAAAAAATTATCCAGGCTGAAGCCACAGCCTGTAAATAAGGTCAAAGCCAATAAGCCAAGCGAAAATTTTTTGGTTTTCATACAAATAACCCTCCATTTCTAGAATGATTCTACCCATAAACTCTTTTTTGGACTTTGATACAAACCAGACAGGAGGTTGATCTTGCTCAAAGAAATCACAGGTTCAAATCCTCCTCCGCCCCCTTGCCGTTCCCGCTCGGCCCGATTCCAAGGTAAAATAGGTTGCTGAGTCACCCTTTTGGAGAAAAAATGCAACCTGTACCCCGTATTCTTGGCCTGGATGTTGGCACCCGCACGATTGGCGTGGCGGTCAGCGATCCCATGGGCTGGTTTGCGCGTGGGGTCACCACGGTGCAGCGTCAATCCTGGAAAGCAGACTTGGCACAATTAAAAGCGATTCTCACTCAGTATGAGGTGGCGCAATTGGTGGTTGGGCTGCCATTGGGCAGCAACGGTGAAATGACAGAGCAGGCCCGCTACAGCCGGGGGGCCGCAGAGCGGATTATCAAAGAATTTCCGCATTTGCAGCTCAGTTATATCGACGAGAGCTACAGCACCGAAAGTGCCAAAGCCAGCCTGCGCGCGACAGGCATGAAGCGCCGCAAGCAAAAGGCACTGATCGACCAACAGGCGGCGGTACATATTCTGCAAGACTTTCTCGATCAAGAGCAGCGCCGACACGAAGCCCAGAACAGAGAAGCCAATCGACAACTTTTGGCAAATAACAACACGACAAATTGATGGACAGGAATATCTCGACAATGAAACTCAAACGCACCCATATGGCAACCTCGCTGTTACAAGCTCCCCTGGGCGAATCCGTTACAGTTTGTGGCTGGGTTCAAAGCCGCCGCGACCATGGCGGGGTGGTCTTTGTAGACCTCCGCGACGGTTCAGGATTAATTCAATTGGTGATGGATCCCCAGGTCAATCCCGAGGCCCACACCCATGCCGACCGACTGCGGGCAGAGTTTGTGGTAGCCGCCAAAGGCCGTCTGCTTGAGCGCGATGCTGACAAAATCAATGCCGACCGCCCCACCGGACGCCTGGAGATCAAAGTCGACGAGTTGGAGATTTTAAATACAGCCAAAACCCCGCCCTTTGAAATTGACGACGATTTAAACGTGGACGAGAGCCTGCGCCTGAAATACCGCTACCTGGATTTGCGCCGTCCCTCGGTGCAAGAGCGCCTCAAAGTACGCCACCGCGTGACCCAAACGATTCGCAATTACCTCTCAGACCAGGGTTTCTACGAAATCGAAACCCCGATGTTGATCAAAACCACCCCCGAAGGGGCCCGCGACTATTTGGTACCCAGCCGGGTTCACCCGGGCCATTTTTATGCCCTGCCCCAGTCGCCCCAAATCTACAAACAGATTCTCATGGTCGCAGGCTTGGAGCGCTATTTCCAGATTGCCCGCTGCTTCCGCGACGAAGATCTGCGCGCCGACCGCCAGCCCGAATTTACCCAGCTCGACTTGGAAATGTCGTTTGTGGATGAAGAAGATGTGCGCGGTATGAACGAAGGCCTGATTGCCCATCTCTTTAAAGAAATTCTCGATGTCGAGGTCAAATTGCCGCTGCCTGTGCTGGCCTACGACGACGCCATGGCCCGTTATGGCTCCGACAAACCCGACACCCGCTTTGGACTGGAGTTGGTGGACTTTACCGAGATCATGAAAACCGCTGAATTTCAGGCCTTTGCCTCGGTCGCCCAGAGTGGCGGCTTGATCAAAGGCATCCGCCTCGAAGGCGCAGCCGAACAGATGACCCGCAATGAACTCGACCAATTGCGCAGCCGCAGCATTCGCTACGGCGGCAAAGGTCTGGTCTGGTTTATCTACAAACCCGAGGGCCTGACCTCGCCCGTGGCCAAATTCTTCAGCGAAAGCGAGCTCAATGCCATTCAGACAGTCTCAGGTGCCCAAACCGGAGACATTGTGATCATGATGGCCGACAAAGCCAAAGTCGTGCACGACGTGTTGGGCCGCCTGCGGTTAGACCTCGGTGAGCGCTTCAATCTGATCGACAAGACCCGCTGGGACATTCTCTGGGTCAATGCCTTCCCGATGTTTGAATGGGATGAAAAAACCGGCAATTGGCAGGCCCAGCACCACCCCTTTACCTCCCCCAAACCCGAACATATCGAAAAATTGTTCAGTGATCCCGGTGCCGTTCGCGCCCAGGCCTACGATTTGGTCATCAATGGCGTGGAAATGTCGAGCGGCAGCGTTCGTGTCCACAACCGCGATCTGCAAGAAAAAATCTTCCAGGCCATGCAAATCCCCGAAGAAGAAGCCTTGAACAAATTTGGCTTTATGCTCGGGGCCTTTGATTACGGCGCACCGCCCCACGGCGGTATGGGCTATGGCCTCGACCGCCTGGTGATGCTGATGACCGGCCAGGAGACGATCCGCGAAGTGATCGCCTTCCCCAAAACCCAGGCGGCCAGTTGTCTGATGACCGATGCCCCAGGCACGGCCTCGAAAGAGCAGATGGAAGAACTGCATCTGCGCACTGTGATGCCTCAGCCCAAGGCCCAAAGCTAAAGGGCAGCTAAAACGAGCTAAAGCCCTAAACAAACAGAAACGGAGCCCTGCGTGAGAGAAGAAGAGGCCCATCGGGAAATAGAGCGATTGACAGACACTGTGACTGCCATCGCCTCCAATTGGGACGAACGCGCCCCCACCCTTTTGGCCTCTTCACTCGGCTCTTTTTCGATCCCCACGCTCTTGGAGATCATCTCACGCACCCCCGAGACCCCTGCCGAAGATGAATTGCACCTGACTTTGGCCAAAATGGTGCTGGCCCGCTATGCCAAAGAAGACGGCGACCTCGATGAAATGCGCTCAGAACTCTGGGAAGTACTCAACGCCGACGACTCCCGCACGCCGGTTTTGCGTACATTTTTGCACCATATTCAAGATATTTCCGCTCAGCAATTGCGCACCCATCCTTCACGCGAGACCTACCGTTTGATCCGCTTGCTGGCTGATGAAATTTTGCTCGAAATGCGAAATCGCCCGCTGCAGCCAGTGCCGCGCCGCCGCCGCAGGCCTTTGGCGATCAAATTGGCCCGCACTTCAGAATTGCCAGATATCTCCAATTTGACCTTTGAACCTGTGGATAAACTCGTCTCCCCCAAGCGCCACACCAATACACTGTCTTCGTTGCCAGATTCGATCCAATTGCCCTTGCCCCGCGCTGTGCGCGAAACAGCGATCGATTTTGAAAAGATCCCGGATTTTTATGCCCAGGCGGAAACCCTGATGGAGTGGCTGCCTCCGCTCTTTGCCCTGCTGGAGCATTGGCAGGACGAGAAAAGCCCCTTTGCCTTGGCTGAGTTAATTCAGCCCCTCTCGATCCGGGAGATTTTGACCTATTCAGCTTATCTCCTGCCCCACAGCAATCAAGAGAGCTTTTTAAGATATGTGAGCATTTTGCTGCATCTCAAACTGATCTCTGGCGTGCCCCTGCCCGTTTTAACCGAAGAGTTGCGGCTGTTGATCACCGAGCCCGAACCCGCAGTTGAACGCATCTTGACGGCGATCATCTATTATATGTTTTGCAGCAGCCATTCCTTTTTTGCGATTCAAGAACAGGCGCTCAAACGGCTCGAAAACCAGCAGGAGAGCTATCTCTTTCACCGCATCTCCCAAGAGTGGACCGCAAATAAACTGATCCGCAATTTTCTCAGGGCCTCGCTGACCCGATCCGATCAATATACCGTCAAAAACTTAAGTCCTTTTGATTGGGAATATGTCTTTTTTATTCTCAACCGGGGCTGGGGCCAAAGCGTGATGCGCGATGTCTACGGGGTTTTTCATGGCAGCTCGGTCTTTGCCGACCATATTGTGCTGCCAGATACCAGCAAAGGCTTTGGCCAAATTCGCGAACCCGGCAAAGGGGTCTCGTTGACTTTGGCCACCCAACAGATCTCAGATTTGCTGCTCAGCCACAGCAAGCTCACCCCCGAAACCAGTCTGCGCACCTCCCACATTGAACAATTTTTACAGGAGCGCTGGCGCAAAGACGTGCTCAAAAAAGAACTGCGGCCGACCCTCAATGCCCCGACCCTCAAACGGGTCGAACGCTTTGTGCAACAGGTCTTCCAGCGCGGGCAATCCGAGCGTTTGGCCCTGGAACAGGTGGCACAATTGGTGAGCCGAGAGGCGCTGATGGCTTTCGCCTATTTGCCTCTGGACCGCCTATCCTGGTTTCTCTACGAGTTCAGCCAGTTTCTCTGGCGGGAATCCGACCAAAACCCGACTTATTTGCTCGAAATCTGCAAAGGCATGTTAAATGCCTTGCTGCAGGTCTTTATTCAGGAATTCTGGAGCAAACGTGAACACGAGGCCGAAGCCCTGCTCAATGCGCTCTGGGAGGGCTGGTACAGCAGCCTGCTCGACTATTGCGGTTTGCATCTGGAAATGCCTGAGTTAATTGAACAGATCCGCGATTTAATGAAAGAGCAAATCCCCAAATTGCGGGACAAATACCTCGAACCGGCCCGGCGTCAATTCTTTGAACAGTTTGAGATCCGCTTGGAGACAGCCGGATGAGCGGATTTTTGGGCTTCTGGGCTTTTTTTCTGGCACTCGGACTGCAAACCAACCCGATAAGTCCCCCCGCAAGCCCCATTCCAGCTGAATCCCGGCAGATGATCCGTGTGATCAGTGCCGATTGGAGCGCCGTACCTGCCAACTTGCAGCGCTTTGAGCGCAGCTCAGCCACGGCACCCTGGCAGGCAGTCGGTCCAGATATTCCCACCGTGCTGGGCAAAAAAGGCCTGGGCTGGGGCCGTGGCTTGCACAATCCGGCCGATGCACTCAATGGGGACTTTCGCAAAGAAGGCGATAAACGCGCCCCAGCGGGGGTGTTCTCACTCGGCACCGTCTTTGGGCTGGCCACTCCCAAAGAGGTCGCTCCCTGGCTCAAGATGCCTTACCTCACCCTGACCGACTCGATGCGCTGCATTGGCGCCAACGAATCCAGCCTGTATAACCAGATCGTCGATAGCAAAAAGGTCAAAAAAGACTGGAAAAACGACTCAGACAACGAGTATATGCGCCTCGATGCGATCCGCGACGAAGGGGCTTACCGCTGGGGGATTTTTGTCAATCACAATACCCCCGATACCGACCGGGTCTCAGGCTCGTGTATTTTTATTCACCTCTGGAAAGGGGATGGCTCTGGCACCTCTGGCTGCACCGCGATGGACAAAGATCAGATCGAAATTTTGCTCACATGGCTGGATCAGGCAAAACACCCCGTCTTGGTCCAATTGCCCCAAAGTGAATATACAAGACTCAAAAAGGCTTGGCAATTGCCTTAGAGGAAGTAGAGGAATATAAATGTCCCACCATTTAATTCAGAGATTACACAAACGAACACTTGTTTTTAGTTTGATCCTTTGCGCGGGATTTTGTTTAACACTCCCCCTCCTTGCCCAGGAAAACCCAGGACTGGATCTGCGCCAATTGGGACAGCTTGCCAATGGGTTGGACAGCAACCACGATGGGATTATCAGCCCAGAAGAAATGCAAGCGGGTCTGAATGGGGCTTTTGGGGGAGGCACGGCCCAGAATCCCTTTGCACCGGGTCAACAAGGCCCCAGCTATCAAAGTGCCCAACAAACCCTTTTGGGAATCGAAAGCCGCAAAATGAAAGCCGACGCTTTTGGGCGTCCAGATCCACAAACGGGACTGTTTAAACCGGACGAAGCCAATCAGTTGATTCGGGCCTATCTGGAGAGGGAGGTCATGGCAGCGCAAAGTTTGAGTTTGAGACAAAAATTTGAATTGCTTAAGCCATTGAGAATGGAACAGGATAGCTTTCAAAGATACAACCCCTTTAAAGGCGCACTCAAACACGATGAAATGGCAAGTTTGGCTTTAAAAGCGGCCACCTACAGCAAATCCGACCCCCGTCGTCCGGAATCTCTGATAGACATGCTCAATCTTATCCACACTGAACGTTTTCAGGCCGACAGTTTTGGTCGGGAATTACCGCACAGTGGCTTGTTTGCCAATGCTGATGCCAATCGTGTGATTAAACAATTGCTCAGCACAGAACTCTTAAATTACCGCCAACTCAGCCCGGAACAAAAAATAGCCATCATCCAACAGCATATGATGCGCAAAGACAATTTTGGACGGGATTTGGTCAGAACCGGGGCCTTAACCCAAGAAGAGGCACAAATTTTGATGAAACAGGTTTTGGCGTCCCCCAGCCAGCAGCCCAGTGCAAATCCGCCTTGGAACCAAGATCCCTTTAAACCCACCCCATCAGACAAACCCTGGAACAAGGACCCGTTTAAAGAATGAATTGGATCAAAAAAAATCTACCCATCATTGTGCTCTCCTGGCTCAGTTTGGGGGTATTTGTCTTTTTTGCGGGCCTGCTAGCCTATTCCCGCCTGATTGGCTTTGGCTTTGGACACGATCCGATCTCGACCAGCAGCACCTTGTTGCACTTGATGCTGGATCAACACGCCTACGAAAAAATTCCCGCTTATCCCGAGCGCTATCTGGTCAAAAAAAGTCAACGCCAGACTTTTTTCAAAGATCTACAGCTCAAAGAGCGTAAAGATCTCCAAATGGGGGCAGGCCTTACATTTGATCATCCTGGGGGGAAACGCTGTGCCACTGTTCAGTTTCTCAATGATGGGTATGTCATCTACGATTTTCAAAAGGAAGGGTGTTAGGGCTGGCAATTGGCACAAATGCCATAAAATTCCAGGCTGTGATGCACCTGGGTATAGCCCCGGTCGCGCACGAGTTTTTCCAGTTCGCGCACAAAACAGAGGTCGATCAGCTCCAATTTGCGGCACTTGCGGCAGATGATGTGGTGGTGGTGGTCTTCGTCTTGGCCCACGAGTTCAAAACGGGCCATGCCATCGCCAAAATCGCATTGGCGCACCAGATCGAGATCTTCAAAGGCCGCCATATTGCGGTAGATCGTGGCGGGGTCACAGGGGGTATCGTGGAGTTTAACTGCCAATTCTTCAATGGTAAAGGGCCCGTGTTCATGCACGAGAATTTCGAGCAGGGCGCGCCGGGGCCGGGTCAATTTGAGGCGCGAATCGCGCAGTAGGGCCAAAACCTGTTCGAGGCGGGCTGCTTGATCAGCATGGGAGTGGGTGTGGGGGTGAGACATGGTGGGGATTGGATTCTAGGTTTTAGGGATTAGATTTTAGGTTAGCAGGGAAGGGGCAAGACACAGAGGTATGATGCCTTGAATCAGGCAGGAGCGTCAAGCTTTGCAGAGAGATTCACTTGTTCACGTAAACTGAGTTATCCGTGCTCGCTCACAAGGTGAGAAAACCTATCGGTCATTCATTGTTTCCTGTATAATTTTCATCGTAATAGCGGCGTATGAAGAGCTAGATTTAAGAAACACCTTCAAACTGAAACAAGCGGTCGACAATGATGGGTCGCATTGTGATATAAACACAAATCAGGAAATAATTGTCGTGAGAAATAACCGCCTTAAGTTACTGGTCGTTGGCAATAATCAAGACAATTTAGAGACCCTTAAATCCCTCTTCGAGGACACGTTACCTGAGCTCCATTTAATCAATGCATTGAGCGGCGAACAGTGCCTGGAACTGGCCCTGCGCGAAGACCCCGATGTTATCCTGCTTGACATGGCACTGCCAGAAATGGCGTCGTATGAGATTTGCCGGCAGTTGAAAGCAGATCACGGACTGAAGTCTATTCCGGTCGTCTTTTTGATCCCCGCTGAAAGCGACCAAGCCAGCCTTGCCAAAGCATTTGAGGTTGGGGCAGACGCCTTTCTGCGCTTGCCGCTGGATGCCTTCAGCTTAAAAACTCAGATGCGTACCCTGGCCAGGCTCAAAGTGGCTAATTTGGTGGAAGATGCCGCAGTGGCAAGCAATGATTTTTTGGTGAATATTATCGACAGTATGGGGCAGTCGGTGTTTGTTAAAGATGACCAGCATCGATTCTTACTTGCCAATGATGCTTTCTGTACCCTTTTTGGCTTAAACAGAAATCAGATTATCGGCAAAACCCTGGCCGAAAACGTGCCTCTGGATGAGCGCGAATTCTTTCTAAAAATTGACAACGAAGTGCTTTTGGACGGCCAAAAGAGTGTTGTCGAAGAATCTCTGACCCTTCAGGGAAATAAATCCAAAACCCTATTGACCACAAAGACCCGTTATATCAACAAAAATGGGGAAAAATTTCTGATTGGGGTCATTCAGGATATTACCGCACGCAAAGAGATGGAAAATGAATTTCGTCGGAACACGCTCTTGCTTGAAAACTCGCAGGAGATCGCCAGAGTGGGTGGATGGGAATTGGATCTCAAGACGAATCAATTGTTTTGGACCGCTGAAACCTATCGGATTCATGATACCTCTCCGGAAGAGTTTAACCCGACAGTAGATGCGGGAGTCGACTGTTATTCTGCTGAATCCCGTCCCATCATCCTTGCCGCTTTGCAAGCTGCGATTGAACAGGGAGAGGGTTACGACCTGACCTTGGAAATGTTTACGACCAAGGGCCGCCGGATCAATGTTCGCACGACCTGTGTCGTGACATGCGATCAGGGGCGTCCCGTTAAGCTGACGGGGAGCTTTCAAGATGTGACTCAACTGCTACAGACCGAAGCAGAAACGCGAGCAAAAGACATCCAATTCAGAAAGCTTTCGGATAATGTACCCGGCCTGATTTTTCAATTTACCCGGCGACCCGATGGGACTTATTGTGTGCCCATCGCTTCAAAAGGGATCGAAAATATTTTTGGCTGTACCCCAGAAGAGGTCAAAGACGATTTTGCGGCCATAGCCAAGGTTCTTTACCCCGAAGACAGTGCCAGAGTGATCAAAGAGATTGAATATTCAGCCGAACACCTGACTGACTTTATTTGCGAGTTTCGGGTACACATACCCGGCCGAGAAATACAATGGATTTTATCCAGATCGAAACCTGAACAATTACCTGATGGCAGTGTCACTTGGTTTGGCTTTAATGTCGATATCACCCAACAAAAGCGCACAGAGCAGGAACTACAAGAATATCAGCAAAAATTAAAAGAACTCGTCGACTTAAAGACAGATGAACTTCAGACCAGTGAGCGCCATTTTCGCCATCTGGTAGAGGGGGTCAAACAAGACTATTTCTTTTTTACGATTGGACCTGAGGGTGTGCTCACGTATTTGAGTCCCTCTGCGGAAACATTTTTTGGTCAGAGCATGGACACATTGCTGGGCAAGTCTGGCAATGAGTTGCTGCACTTAGAGAATGTAGGCCCGCTGTATCAACATGCTTTCAAAGGGATCCATGTTGATGATCAGAATCCCCCACCCTTTGAAATCGATCTGACCCTTCAGGAAAAAAACAATACCTGGAAATCAGTGAACATATCACCCGAAATGAACAGAACACAGTGATCGCTGAAGAAGGCGTGATCAAAGATATCACCCGCCAGAAAAGGGTTGAACAGGAACTCAGAGAGGCGATCGAATCAGCAAAAATCGCCTCTCAGGCCAAATCCATGTTCCTGGCAAATATGTCCCATGAGATTCGCACCCCGATGAATGCGATTCTTGGATTTAGTGAGTTAATGCAAGAGCAGTCCAGGGAGCCCCGTTTTCAAAAATACCTGGAAGCCATTAATTCCAGTGGCAAGGCCTTGCTCAAAATCATCAATGAAATCCTCGACATTGCTAAAATCGAGTCGGGCAAGTTGACACTTAACCCTGAGCCGGTCAACCTCTGCCAAATCATCGATGAAATTAAAGTCTTAATGGAACGGTCTTTTGAACAGAAAGGACTGCATTTTTACGTGGAAACGTCTGCAGAAATGCCAACGCATCTTGAGTTGGATGCCCTTCGCTTGCGCCAGGTTCTCTTAAATTTGCTCGGGAATGCACTCAAATTTACTTTTAGGCGAAGTAAGTCTTAAGCTGGATTTTGTGACTCAGAAAGCCGATCAGGGGTGTTTAACACTGACTGTTCAAGACACAGGTATTGGGATTTCAGAAGAAAATCAAAAGCGGATTTTTAAAGCGTTTGAACAAGTCATCGACCCCATGCACCCTTTTTCAAGCGGGACGGGCTTGGGGCTTGCAATCACCCAGAGCTTGGTCGAGCTGATGGGCGGAAAGTTGCAAATGCGCAGTCTTGTTGGGCAAGGGACGTGTTTTACGGTCGTACTGCCAGAGGTTCATCTGGCAGCACCTCTTGCAGCAGAACCGATTCAAGCCCCCATTGATCTGAATCTGTTTTTGCCTGCTCAGCTTTTGATAGCTGATGACGTGCCCGAAAATCTGCTTTTACTTGAATCACTGTTAGAATCCAGTGCCTTTAAAGTGATGCTGGCGCACAATGGGCTTGAAGCCTGTGAAATTGCCCAGACGGTTCGTCCAGACTTGATTCTGATGGATATAAAAATGCCTGTCATGGATGGCGTTCAAGCCCTGGAACAGCTCAAGAGCCAAGCAGAAACCCAGGCAATTCCGGTGGTTGCACTCACGGCTTATTCTCTCAAACAAGATCAAGAAAGCCTGTTGAAAAAGGGCTTTGATGCTTTTTTGTCTAAGCCTGTGCAAAAATCAGATTTGTTGAGATGTCTAAACAACTTTCTGCCCAACAGAGAAAGGGCCTCCGAAACAGCCCCAGCAGAAAGCGTTTTTTCAGAAGTGCCGCTGACAGTTGAAGAATGGACACAATTGCAAAAACGTCTCTATGAGCAATGGTTACCCCGTTGGAAAACCATCAAGGACTCAATCGTCATCAATGATCTGGAGTCTTTTGCCACTGAGCTTCAGGCGCTGGCCAAGGCCTATCAGTCAGTTGAATTGCAAAACTTCACCCAGCGCTTGCTTATGCAAATCGGCCAATTTGCCTTCGAGCAGAGCCAAGAAACGCTCAGTCATTTCCCTGATTTGGTGGCCTCCATTTTTGCGGATAAGACACCTGTTTGATCAGGCAATAATTTCAGATTGGCCGCAGTCGCCCACCATCCACAGGCAGACTCACGCCGGTGATATAACCGGCCGCTTCCGAGGCCAGAAAAGCCACAGCTTCTGCGGTTTCACGCGCTTCGGCAAAACGGCCCAGGGGCACTTCGGCACGCATATCCACTTCGACCAATTCGCGCGAAAGCCCCATTTTTTCGGCCCGGTTGGCAATGATCTGGTCGAGTCGCTCAGTGCGGGTATACCCCGGCAACACGTTGTTGACGGTGATACCGTAGGGCCCCAATTCATCGGATAGAGTTTTGGCCCAGGCGGCCACAGCGGCACGCACCGTATTGGAGACCCCCAGACCGGGAATCGGCTGGCGCACAGAGGTTGAAATAATATTGATCAAACGGCCATAGTGCGAGGCTTTCATGCCCGGTAGCAGGGCCTGCATGAGAACCTGGCCGCAGAGCAAATGCTGAGAAAAGGCCAGCGAAAAAGCCGCCAGAGTGGCAGTATGGGCCGGACCAGGAGGGGGACCGCCGCCATTGTGAACCAAAATCTGGAAAGGGGCCTGGCCCGCCAAAAAAGCCTGGAGTTCAGTTTGTAAAAGCGCTGGATCGCTGAAGTCGACAGCCAGCCAACTGTGTTGCTGCTGGGTGGGTGTTGGCAATTCAGGCATCAAGGCTTTGAGAGCCAGATCGCTGCGCGAGAGTCCCACAATTTCTGCGCCGCGCTCGGCCAATAACAAGGCTACGGCTTTGCCGATCCCTTTGCTTGCGCCGCAGACCAGCGCACGTTTGCCACTTAAATCAAAGCTATTCATGCCGGCTCTCCTTGGTAATAAAATCCGAGTTGCCGCTCGACTTCGGCGGGCAATTCCGGCAGGGCCGAGCGGGGAATCAAGAAAGTTGAAAGTTGGTTAAAATCGCCAAAGATGCGGTGTTTGGCCATGGTGTGAAGCAGATATTCATAGCCCATCGAGCCGCCGGTGCCGACTTTGACCCCGATCATGCGCTGCACATTGAGGGCATGGCGGTAGCGCCAAGTCGTGAGCAATTCATCGACGGTACTGAGGGCGTTGAGCAGGCGATAGGGCAAATGTAAGATCGGGCGCTCGCGGTAGAGCAGAATCAGCAAAGCCGCTTTGGTGGCTTTATAAGACAGACGGCGGCCGCCTTGGGCTTGGAGTTCTTGGTATTGATCTTCTGAAAACAGGGTGGCAAAAGTCGAACGGGTAGCCGACAAACGGTCCAGGTGAGACTGAATATCTTCTGGCCCCAGCAGTGGATTGCTGGAAATACGCTCAGCATCGCCATCAAACAGGGTTTCAACCGCTTGGCGGTAGCTGTCCCAGAAGTCAAATGTGCCAAAGGTCAAAAAGGGTGTGCGCTCCAGCCATTTTTCAACCAATTCCAGCAAAGAGGGCTCATTTTCAGCTTTTTGCAAAATTTCGCGGTGACGGTCATCCAGACTGGCATCGTAGCGGCCCTGGTGATAGGGCACACGCTGTTCGGGTTTGAGACCCAGGCGGTTTTCCAAAATGCGAAATTGAAAGCTCTGAAAGCCCGAAGCAGGGTAAAGCTGATCGCGGAAATCGAGAAAGTCGAGGGGCTGCATGGTCTGCAAGACCTGCATCTGCATCAACATCAGGCGCTGGATTTCGATAATCCGCTCTAAACGGGCCACGGCCATGCCCATTTGGTCTTCGCTAACCGTGGGTTTGGAAAAGAGCGTCATGACCGAATCCAATTCATGTAAAACCTGTTTAAACCACAATTCATAAGCCTGGTGGATGATAATAAACAGCATTTCATCGTGGGCGGGGGCCCCATCCGACAATTTACTCAGGGGGTGCTGGGCTTCGAGTAAATAGTCCAACTTGAGGTAGTCGGCATAATACACAGCCTTGGAAGCCGGTTTGGGTGTTTCGGGGGATTCAGCCATGATGTTCTACTTTCAGCGTTGCTCCCGTACATTATCCCCAGCAAGAGGATGGCTTGTCAAAGATTGCTCCTCACCCTGCGTGCAAATGTGCAAAGAGAACCGAGACGGAACTTTACAAAAAATTTAAAGATGATATTATTAATGATAAAAAACCAAGCAAGAGGGCTGTCTTTTATGTTCAACAAAAAGCAATGTCTCAGGGAATTAATCACAACGGGTATGGCTCTATCTGCAATAACAGCCTGTGCATTGAACAATACGCCTGTGTTGGACGGTGATTTCAAGCCAAGCGAGCGCTCCTCTCCCAGACCCGGTACAGCAACTCCCAGGCCCAGTACAGGAACTCCCACGCCGATTATCACTGAATACCCCCGTTCACCAGATGATCCTCGCTATTTTGTTTTAGGAAAAACTGAAAAAGACGTTATCGCCAAGCGAGAAAGTTATGTTTACAAAGTTGCCTTGCCCAATGCCGATTTCAGCAAAATGCTCTACCGTTATGACACCATTGAAGAAGTGGATTTTAACGACAAAAATAAATCCTCGGCACGGCGCACAGTGAATTCTGGGTTGTGGCTCTTTGATCGGGCCACCAACAAAAACGAAAAATTACCCGAAACGATGCAATTGGGCGATCTCAACTCTGTTGAACGTCCCATCCTTTGGCTCGATTCCCAGCAGGTCTTGGGCATGAGTACAAACACAAAATTAGGCTATCTCAAAGAAGAGGCTTTGGTAATTCTAGATCTTGCCCAAGGTGTCAAAAAGATCATCTCAACAGCCATCATTGACACTTATTTTATCCAAGGCAATTTTGTCTATTATTTGGCTGGGAACAAAGTCTATCAATATGATCTTCAATCGGAACAGTCGAAACCATTGGCTTTGCCAACTGCTGCCCCTGAGTTTCCCACAAGTGGCTTTAAAATCGCTCCCTATCAGGGAGAACAGATTGTGATATCGAAGTCAAAACCCAAAACCCAAATTGGCAAATACGATTTTTCTGTGAAGTTAAGCCCAAGCGCTCCCCCAGCAGCTGTATATGATTATTATCTCTACAATACACGCAATGCTCAGGCCCGCGTCTTGACCGGTGCCGTGGATTATGAATTGGATTATTATGCGAGAAACAACTTACTATTTTCTCCCAATTTCCAGCGCTATACCATTTCAAAGAAAATATACGAATCTGCCGGGCCTATCGATTTGACACCGATGGGCAGTCCCTATCTCTGGCTCAGTGATACCTTATTGCTTTCTGTCGATTTTGAAACAAAAAGCAATGGCGAAAAATTGATCAAAAAAGTCTATATTCAGGATCTGGAAACATGGAAAAACATCTTTGAGAGTTCTTTCCCAACGCCTTGTAAATCCCTGTACAAAGCGGAACACAATCGCATACTTGGTTTTTGTAATGGCCAAGTGCTGCATCTGACGGGAACCCCCGCGCAACCGGGTGAGTTTGTGCCCTTGTTTTCACCCCCACTTTATGCCAGCTTGGGTTCGGACTATGGCTTAGATAAAAATTTTGGTCCACTGGCCCCAATATTTGTCGTAAAAAAAGGCCAAGCACACTTTGCCGATATTATGGGGCTGAGTCCCATGGGTGAACTTGTTTCCAAGTTCAAACTGCTACCACCCGAAAAGCCCGATTTTGTCTTTGAAGCACCTGCCGAATACAAAGACAGACCCGACCAATGGCAAACCTTTTTCAGGAATACCACTTTCGAAGAAACAGGGGCATACAGATGAAAAAAACGCTGTGGCCATTTTTACTGGCTTTAACTGCCTGTTCTTTACTCCCGCAACCAGTGATTGAAACCTACGACTTTATTCGGCCCCAAGTCTCTAACACCCCAACGCCAACCCCTGGAGCCCATCCCGGTCTGTTGGGAAAAACCGAAAAAGATGTCAGCGCCAAGCGCGAAACATATGTGTATAAAATGGCTTTGCCCAATGCCGATTTCAGCAAATTCTTATACGCTTATGACACCACTGAAGAAGTGGATTTTAAAGACAGCAAAGGGCTTGCGGCCCGACGCACCTGGTATTCAGGCCTCTGGTTATTTGATCGCTCAACAGGTAAAAATGAAAGACTGCCAGCTGAACTGCAATTGAACCCTGAGAATTATCCGACACACCCCATGATCTGGATTGATCAGCACAGGGTTTTGGCTATGGGCCCCTCAGCCAAGACCCTTGCCCAGGAAAAACCAGACTTATTCATCGTCGATCTGGCTCAAAAAACAAAAGCACTTGTGTCGACACGCAAGATTGATCAGTATTTTGTGCAGGGCCAAAATCTCTACTATTTGGCTGCGAACCAACTCTTTGAGTATCACCTGTCATCAGGCACCACAACGCCTATGCCGCCAGCGATGACGGTATACGCCACCCAAGGCATTTATCCCTATCTGGGGAATCAGATCCTGATCAAAAAAACCAAATTAATCAACCAACAGGGCAAATACGATTTTTCAATTCAATTGGCTCCGCCTGCCCCCAATCTGCCTGTGCCCTTGCTGGATTATTATGTCTACAATACATATACCTTTAAAGCCCATTTATTGCCGGGAGCAGCGGATATTTCAAATGGGAGCGTTAATGGCACAACAGCCCTCTTTGCCCCCAATTTTCAACGCTATGTCCTTTTGAATCAAATCCATGATGGAGAAAAGGTCTTGCCCTTTCAAGTCAAAGGCACCCCCTACCTCTGGATCACGGATCAACGATTGCTCTCTGTCGACTTCACTCAAGAGGTGCCTGGCGGTCCTGCAAATGTCATTCACAAAATCTATCTCTTAGATGTTGAGACTGGGCAGACCCGCATAGAAACGGCCATGCCGAAGTCCTGTCATTCACTTTACAAAGCCCAATACAATCAAATCTTGGCCCAGTGTGGGGAAGGTCAGGTCTACCATCTGAAAGGAACCCCCGAGCAACCCGGCCAGTTTGAAGCCTTATTCACCCCACCCACTTACGCCTATTTGGGCACGGCCAATGGATCACACACCTCTTTTTCTGAACAAGCCCCGATTTTTGTTGTCAAACAAGGCGAAAATCACTATGCAGATATTATGGGGCTGAGTCCCAGTGGAGAACTTATTTCCAAGTTCAAACTGCAGCCACCAGAAAAGCCCGATTTTGTGTTTGATCTTACCAAAACGCCTGAGCAAACCAACGACGCATGGAAACCTGTTTACGACAAATATCAACGCTAAAATACAAAAAAGAAAAAAGGCGGGACATATGCCCGCCCAATAGCGTAGAGAGTTAGAAAAAAACTGTTTATCTGGCCTTAACGGGCCGGAGCAGCAGGAGCGCCAGCGGCGATGGCTGCATTCAGATCCAGCAGGAATTCATCCCACTGAGTGGAGCGGGCAAAACGGGTCTGCAAATAGGTTTTGCTGACTTGGCCATCGGTGGGCAGGTAGATCGAGAGGCCCCGACCTTCGCCATTTTCGAGCTTGTTCTGGCGGGCCAACATGATCAGGCCACGACGGAAGAGAATATGGTTGATGCGATCAGCAGAAGCGCTCACTTCGGCGTCTTTGACCAGGGTTTTGGTCAGACTCAGGATGCGGTTGAGATCGCGGAAAGGGATATTTTCACCCATATGAAACTCGCGGGTCTGTTGCATGGCGCGGATCACTGCAGCTTTTTGGGTGGTCAGGGCTTTGCGCAGCGAACGGGCAAAGCGGTCGAGTTCGGGTTCGAGTTCTTTCATTTTGCGCAGGTCAATCGCAGAGATTGTCAGCGTCATATTGGAAGTGCCTTTGCTGTGAACATCCAGGACCATTGAACGCACAATCTGGTCGGGGTTCATGGCTGCGGGATTCTGGGCAATTTTGGCCATGGTCTGGGCATAGCCGCGGCCCCAATAATAGGTGGAGTCTTCAGAACCCACCATGATATTGCCAATATCTTGTAATTCAGAGCCCACTTCAGCAGTGGCCATCAAGCAGGCATCAAAGCTAATCACATCAAGCTTTTTGCCGTTCAGACCTTGGCGTACGCTCTGGGCAAAGCCCATGATATTCATGCTGGCTTCGGGATTGTCATCGTAGTTAATGCCCGCAAAACCCATGCCGTGGGTCGAGAGATTCAACCAATTAAAGCGGGCGGGGTAAGCCCCAAAGGCCCAATTAACAGCCTGGGTCAAGGTGCGGGGGTCACCTGAATTTTCTTCGGCCAGTTTGACATAAGGAGAAGCAATAATGGGGGCATTGTTGTCAAATTTTTTGTCGGGAGAGATAAAGTAACGGGCAGTGTTGCCAGGGCCAAAACTGTCGGTTTGAGCCAGCAGGTTCATTTGGGGATTGCTGCCGACCAATTCCAGGGTATCAATAATGCGGTTGAGATCGCCAAAGAGGTTATTATCGAGGGCTTCGTAGGTCAGATAGGTAAAGGCTTTGGGGCCCGGAGCTGTCGGCAGGCGATCGACGGCTTGGCCTTCAACGGGTACGCCGTCAGGCACTTCGCTTGATGCAAAGGCAAAGTCTGCTTTGGGGGGCTGCTGGGCTTTGACCCAAGCGCTGAAATTGTCCATGATCATGGCTTGGGGCATGGTCTTGGCGTTGCCAGCGGCGCTCATGCGGTTGAATTGAGCGGGGGTATTTGCACCGCGCAGGGCCACAGGCAGGGTTTGGGCAGAACAGCCCACAAACAGGGAGAGACCCAGCAGAGCAGGCAGCAGACGGGCAAAACGTTTCATTGAATAAATCCTCTACGCATTAATTAATTAGGTTATCCGCTTCAAGCAGCTATTTCTTTCTTATCTGTACGCTAAAAAAAGATTAAGCTATCGCTAAGCTAAAAGGGTAATCGGGATCAGAGCAAATAGCGCAGGGCCATGCTGGCAATGCCCAAGTAAATAATCAGCGCGGTCGAATCGTTGATCGTGGTAACAAAAGGCCCTGAAGCCACTGCGGGGTCTATTTCAAATTTCTGAAACAGATAGGGCAAACTGGTGCCCAAAAATGTCGAAAACAAAATGCTCAAAAAGAGAGAGAGCCCAATCACCACGCCAATCAGCGGATTCGAGTGAAAAAAGTAAATCGCCACGGAGCTGGCAATGGCACCGCAGAGCAGGCCAATCACAAAAGCTGTGCGAAATTCGCGCAGCACCATGCGCCAGAGATAATTGCGTGGCAGCGGCCCCCCGCCCATATTGCGAATCAAGAGGGTGGATGTCTGCACACCGGTATTGCCCGCCATGCCCATCACCGCGGGCATAAACGAAGCCAATACAATGGCCTCTTCCAGCGTGTGTTTAAACAGATGGATAATGGTGCCCGCAGAAACCGAGCCACCCAGACAGATCAAGAGCCAGGGAATCCGGGTCAGAGCCGCCTGAAAAGCCGAAGCCTGATTGTCTAATTCTCCCAAAGCGGCCATTTTATAGGCCTCTTCGTCGGCCTGTTCTTCAATCACATCGAGGATATCATCGATCGTGATAATCCCCAAGAGGCGCTGCTGGGCATCGACCACGGGCACCGTCATCAGTTCGTATTTGCGCACGATGTCGACCACGTCGTCTTCATCCATCATCACATCCACGGCAATCACGTCGCGGGTCATCACTTCTTCGATCAGCGCATTGGTGGGTGCCGCAATTAAAGCGGGCAGGGGCAAAACCCCGGTCAAGCGCTGGCGGGAATCGGTGATATAGATATAGTTGATGTCTTTAAACGACTCAATATTCTGGCGGATCATACTCAGGGCCTGATCGGTATTCAGGGATTCAGGCACGTAGACGATATCTGGGTTCATCATGGCCCCAGCTGTCTCTTCGGGGTATTGCAAAAGAGTCGCCAGATTTTGGTACGATTCGCTATTGCTCTGGGCCGCCAGGATTTTTTCGGCCAGATCGTCGTCGAGTTCGTTGAGCAGGTCGGCCGCTTCGTCTGAAGGCAATTCTCGCACAATCTCGACCAAACGGGTCTCATCCATCGGCATGAGCAATTCATACCAATAATCTGAGTCGATATGGGTGACCAGTTCACTGGCCAATTCCACATCAACCCAGGTTAAGACCGTACGGATCTCAGTATAGTCGAGTTCCAACAAGGCTTCAGCCACATCTTCAGACCTGAACTGGGCCAAAAGCGCTTGCAATTCAGCGGTTTTTTCCTGCTCCAATAAATGGGCCACATGTTTGGGCAAAAAATCGAGGTTGAGTTTGTCTGTGGGCATGGGGACTTCCGCTCAGCAAATATGGAGTGATGCTTAGCGCAGTATAACCGCCTCAGACCCGAATCAAAAGGCCATTCAATTCAGCATTTTTACGAGCAAGCAAGCAAGTTCTGGGGTTTTGTCGCCATTCACGGGCTCGGGTGGCTTTTGCGCCAATTTTTCGCTCACCTGCCGGGCCCATTCAGTCGGGGCCGCATCCCACTTGAGTAAATCACTGGGCAAAATACGCAGGATCTGTCGATCGATCGGGCGCTCAAAGGCACAAAAGAGGGAACGTTTGCCAAAGGCCCGGCTCTCGGAAAGCAGATTCACGCCACCGCCGCCCACCAAGAGGTCGACCCCGTTTAACAGCTCACTGATGGGAAAATAGTTCAACCAAAAAGGCAATAATTCGGCCAGCCCCGGTGGGGCCAGTGAAACCAGACGCAATTGCAAGGGCAAAGTCTGCAAGGCCAAATAGGCCCTTAGAAAAAAAGCCTGGGTTTCAGGGGGTGGGCCATTGTGCGCCAGCAGCACAACCGGCAAATCGGGATCGGCCTTGAGCAAAGCCAAAGCCTGGTCCCGGCTTTTGAGTTCAGCTCTCTGGCGATTGAGCAGCCACCCCTCGGCTTCCGGCGTCAACAGCCAACTCAGGTCATAAGGCAAAGTCGCAGGCGGTATGTGGGCATCGCGGCGCAGAAAGATTTTTTGGCCTTGCAATTCGGGCCAGATCTCCTCCAACTCTTGCCAGACCCCCTGGCTGTGGCTATCGACCACCAAAACATCGGGTTGGTAATCCCGCAACAAGGTTTGCACCCAGCGGGGATGGAGTCCTGTGGCCTGATGTTCGCTGACAGAGGGCAAACGCAACAAACTCAGCCCCTCTTGTAAAAGGGGGGGAATGATTGGCGCGGAACTCAGAATCAGGGGCGTGACAGCTGGCAAATGGCGTTTGACCTGCCGGGCCAGGGCATAGGCCCGGTTCAAATGGCCTGTTCCACCACCAAGCGCATAAAAGAGCAGACGCCGCTCAGGTAAAGTCAACCCAGCCGCCCTGCGCCCCTTTTTGTTTGCGCCAAGCTTCAGAAAAGCTGCTCAGATCTTCGGGGGTGAACCAGACTTCATTTTTGAGTTCAAAGCCCTTTAAAGACTCAGGCAATGCACAAGCAGTACACAAGACCCCCGCTTGATTGATGCGGGCATGATCGTGACAGATAGACGCTTGGCATTTAATGCAGCGGGCATCTGGCAAATTCCGGCAGGAGCGCCGGGGCACCAAATAACCCACAATGGCCTGACAATATTCACTCATGTTTTTTATGATACCACGTTGCTGACAGGGGTTTCAGTCAGTTTTTGCAGCATGGGCTCTAACACCAGTTCAAACTTAGCACCCTGTCCCGATTCACTCTCCAGATGGAGCTGAATATCCAATAGATCTGCCAGTTTTTTCACAATCGCCAACCCCAATCCGGTCGAAAGATCCCGGTGTAAGGGTCGGGCCGAAAGTCGGCCAAATTTCTGATAGAGCTTTTTTTTGTCCTCAGGGGTAAATCCAGGACCTTGGTCTTGAATCCAGATGACAAACTTGTTTTCATTCAAGCTGAGCCCAACGTCTATTTGGGTTCCCGAAGGCGAAAATTTAAGGGCATTGCAGATCAAATTGTCGACCATTTGGCGCAGCAGCAACGGGTCTTGATAGGTAAAGCAGTTCGCTGGGGGCGGGTGACAGACCAGTTCAATGCGGCGCTTTGCCGCCAAGGACTTAAAATCTTCCACACACTGCGCCATGAGTTGACAGAGTTCCAATTGTCGGGGGAAAGCTATCAGTGTTTGGGTTTCGAGTTGATCTAATTCCAGCAAATTACGTGTAATCGCCAGCATATGTTTAATATCTACCTGAATGGCTTCCCCCAATTGTTTGAGCTGCGCGAGAGAAAAGGGCTCTTTGGCAGTTTTTAAGCCTTCTGCCACCAGACTGATGGCATTCAGGGGATTGCGCAATTCGTGGGCCGTAATATGCAAAAGGTCATATTTCTCTTGGTTCAGTGTTTTGAGGTGTTGGGTATAATTGGCCAGGGCATCTTGAGCTGACTTTAAATCCAAATGGGTGCGCACCCGAGCCAATAATTCAGCTTGATTAAAGGGTTTACAGATATAGTCTACCCCCCCGGCGTCAAATCCCTGAACAATATCTTCGGACTCTGTTTTGCCTGTCAAAAAAATCAAAGGAATATTCTGGTATTCAGGGTTTTTCTGAATTTCACGGGTCAATTCAATTCCACTCATATCTGGCATTAAAATATCACAGAGAATCAGATCGGGTTTGACCCGTTGCAATAATTGCAATGCTTTAAAAGGATGGTTAGCGGCTGTCACCAAATAGCCATTTTTTTGCAGATTTTCAGACAGCATATTGATGCTGTCTTTGTTGTCGTCAATAATCATGATCAATTCAAGCGAGCCAGATCTGAGCATCTTAAATCTCCTGTGAGTGGAGTATATTTTCTAGCAGCAAAGACAATTCTTGAATCATTTCAGCAAAATCAATCAAATCATAGTCAGCCATTTTCTGGTGTAAACGCTGGATAAAATCATTTAATTCAAGCAAATGATATTGATTCGAAAAATCAGTCAAAGATTGAATAAATTCATTTATTTCATTTAAAATAACAGAGCTTTTTATTTTTTCACATTCACAAATCCACTTTTTTTTGATTAAATTGTTAATTTCTTGCTTTTTTTCAGCGGAAAAATTCAGAAAATTTTGATTTTTATTTACTTCCAATTGGTTGGGAAGATATTGCATCAACAATAATTGCAGTTCAGCCATTGAAAAGGGCTTGCGCAAATAACATTCAAATCCTTCCAGCTCCAAATGAAATTCTTCGCCCTGAAGTCCCGAGGCCGTGAGTGCCAGGACAGGAATTTGAAACGTCTCAGGATGAATTTTAAGGGCCTTTAAGACCTCTTGGCCATTCATTTCTGGCATGCGTAAATCAAGTAAAATTAAATTGGGTTTTTGCTTCAAGGCCAGCTCCAATGCCTGTTTCCCATTGGCCGCAGAACAATGTTTCAGCCCCATTTTATCGAGTGCTTGTTCTAAATAAAGCCGGTTTTCGAGAATGTCATCGGCAATGAGTACCAAAGCAGGCTCAAATTTCACTGTTTCTTCAGGACAAATCCGCTGAACACTTTTAAGCGGTGTTTCTAAATTGGCAAAGTCTTGTTCAGGCAGGCAGAGCGAAAAACGGCTGCCCCCACTGGCTATGGGCAGATAATTTAACTCTCCCCGCATCAGGTTGGCCAGCCTTGAAGCAATTGAAAGCCCCAATCCCGCACCACTGAGATGGGTGTGGCCATGAAATTGTTCAAAGGGGCGAAAGAGAAAATCGCGGAACTCATGTGGCACACCGATGCCCGTGTCCTGAACGGCAATTTCCAGCGATATACGGTTTTCACTTTGGGAATGAACCAGGAGAGAGAGCTGCACCTTGCCGGTTTCCGTAAATTTTAAGGCATTGTTTAAGAGGTTGCAGAGAATTTGCCGCAAACGGTGCTGATCTTGATAAATGGGTTTGATCTCGCTCTCGGGTAATAGCATTTCAAACGCAATACCCTTTTCTTGAAAGGGTTTTTGAAACATCAGCCAAAGATCTTGAAGCAGCCCGCTTAACTGTAAAGGTACGGGCTGAAAGAGCAATTTGCCCGCTTCGACCTTGGAGAGATCGAGAATATCCTGCAAAAGCACCATCAAGGTCTGTTTATTGTTTTGAATAATATCCAAGTATTTGAGTAAATGGGGCTCTTGCAATTCCGTGCGCAGAAGTTCTGAAAATCCCTGAATTGCCGTCAGCGGTGTGCGAATTTCATGGCTCATATTTGCCAGAAACAGGCTTTTGGAACGATTGGCAGCCTCAGCTTCTTCCCGCGCCAATTGCAATTGCTCTTGAGTCAGATGGCGTTGCCAGGTTTGTTCCAGCATAAAGGCCACCCCTTGTAACAGGTCTTCCTCTTCTGGAGACAATGTAATCCCCGGCTGCTGTGGATGAAGGCCCCTGTAGAGGCGTAAAAAGCCATTGTCAAAAGCTGGCCCCAATTGAATTTTTATTTCTCTCAAAGGAACAGATTCATGAACACAATCACAAATAGCATAATCTTTCGACATTTCAAGCTCAAAACACCAATTTCCGGGCTCACTAAATCCCATTTCCAATAAATCAATGACGTCCCGGACCAAATCTGCCGAATGGGCCCGATCATGTAGGCGCTGTGCAATGGCATAGAGACAGCGCAATTCTTGCATGCGTCGGTCTTTTTCTTTGATCGTGGCTTCCAAATTGATCGTGCGCAAATGAATTTGTTCTTCAAGTTTTTTTTCAGCCAGTTTATGCTGAGTAATATCCAAAAAAACAGCAATAATCCGATAAGATAGACTCTGTTCATTTAACAAACTTTTACCGCGAACACGAACACATTTTTTTTCTCGTCCCGGCTGCTCTAACCACAATTCTATTTCGAAAGGACTTTGACTTTCCAGCAATTGGTTCATATGAAAAAAGAGGATGGATTTTTGTTCGGATTGAAACAGGGCTTCAAAATCCGCAAAATTGATAATTGAAGCTTGAGAGCAGGCAAAAATTTCTTCCATGCGTGCATCAATATAGACCCGGTCTGTATACAAATCCCATTCCAGAATACCCAGATCACTGCTTTCCAAAGCCAGTTCCAGTCGTGCCTGTTGGGCACTGAGTGAAAGCTGGGATAATGTGGATTCAGTAATATCTCTGACCACACCCAGCATTTTGAGTGGCTTTCCAAAAGCATCTCTCATCACTTCTGCCTGTTCATGCACATAACGGATCTCACCCGAAGGCATGATCAGACGGTGTTCGACCGAATACGGCAAATGGTCATCAAAGGCCTGTTGAACGGCATTTTCGAGCATCGTGCGATCGGATTCGGGAAGGGTCAAAAGAAAATTGGAATAAGTGGCTTCAAAGGTTTCAGGGCTGCGGCCAAAAATGCGATAAATTTCGGGGCTCCAATTGAGCCGATTGCTGGAAAGATCCCATTCCCAAAACCCCAAACGGGCGATGCGCTGAGCTTCTATGAGCGATTTCTCTCGGGTACGCAATTCTTGCAGTTGTTCGATATTTTCGCTGATATCGCGAAAAGTTAAGATCACTCCGTGCCATACAGATTTTCCCAATTGAAAAAGCGGGACAGCATTTTGAGAAATCCAAACTCGCTTCCCGCCAGTGAGCTCTCTTCCAAGTACTTGTTTAAAATAACTTTTTCCCTCTAAAAGTGCTTTTCTGCCTGCATATTCTGATGGTGGACAAATTTCCCCAGTTTCAAAATACTTAACAGGCAAATCATCATTCAGCAAATTATAAGCCAGTAATTGTTCTTCACTCACATTTAAAATGCGGAGAGCTGAGGGATTAAACAGAACCGGCTTTCCCTGGAGATCAAAAATAATTAAGCCTTCATCTAAAGAATTCAGGATTTGGAAGGCCTGGGTTTCAACCGATGCTTGCTCGAAAAAATCATGAATAAAGTTTTTGATCTGTCGCTCGAATAAAGTATGTTCCAGCTCAATAGCCCTCTTGAAGTCGCTGGGCCAGGCGTTGATTTAATCCTGCTTTGTGCAGATCTGCCATGGTCTGCTCGATGGGATAAACCTGCCTGAAAAAATGGACCTGTTTTGAAGCATGTTCCCAAATCGCAAAAGCAGCACGGGGATCCCGGTCACGGGGTTGCCCCACAGAGCCAGGATTGATCAAAACATGGCTTTCGGGCTCAAACAAACGCACCGATTGAGAGGGAAGTCGCTGTTCGTGCTGATGTTTGTACATGCGGTAAACCAAGGGAAAATGGCTGTGCCCAAAGAAGACAACCGCCAATTCCATTGCTTGGGCTTTAGACAAATTGTCTTCATAGGTCATTTCATAGATATAGCCATACATATGTTGAGGATCTAAAAGAGAGCCATGAATGGCCATGACCTGTTGATCTCGCCAACTCGTGGGAAGTTCTGACAGCCATTTTTTACTCTCGGCACTCAGTTTATCCAAGGTCCAACGGAACGATTCCTGGGCCATGGAGCGAATCCCCGTTTCTTCGTTGCCTGATACCACTGCCTGATCATGATTGCCTTTGATGGCTGCCATCAGCGGCAATTCTGCAATTCGGGCAACACAGGCTTCGGGGTGGGGACCATAGCCAACAATATCACCCAAACAGAGATAATCATTGACGCCAATTTCTTGGGCCGCCTGAAGGACAGCCTCCAAAGCCGGTAAATTGGCATGGACATCTGCAATAATACAAGTTCGGTGAGGCATAGATCCAGTAGAAAGGGCAACTGTTTTTTTTTCAAGCAGTCCCCGCAAAAGGTACTGACGGGCCTGGGTGGCATTCCCCCTTAAAGGGTATTCTTCCAAGCTGTCCTGCAAAGAGCGCAGAGAGCCATAATCCGAGAGTTTTAAATCCAAGAGCATCAGCCGCAAGGCAATTCCCAAGGTCTGCCAAAAATCGGTGGGCAATTCTGCTTCTGCCATGCGGTGTGCCAAAGACATGCCAATGGCTCCCAAACCCTTTTGCTGGGTATAAAACTCATCATCGAGGTACCAAAGCTGGCTATTTACGTGTTCTTGACTAAAATTGGCGGGATTTAAATCCAATTCAATTTCTTGATCGCGCAAAAGACGGGCTCCCAAGCGGTACATTTCCAACCACCCACGCAGGCGCGTTGGCAAATCGGGGCTCGCCCGCAGGGTCTTCATTTGGGGACAGGCCGTAATTGGCAGCCAAAACTCCCCTTCTCGCAACAAAAACCAATGTTTTCGTGGATGATAAATGCCCAAAACCAAAGCCTCTCGCCCCAATTGCCGATGCCTTTGCCGCAAAAGATCCTGATGTTCGAGGGCAAAGACCCGATCGGTTTTAAAGACCCAACCCTGAGCGCAGAGCAGGCGGGTGGTGGTTTTGCCTGAGCCCTCTTGCAGCCCACGCACCCCAACCTTTTCCCGCCACTCCTGCGCTTGGGGGTCAGTCAGCGATAAAAAAAGGGTTTCCTCTGTTAAATCGGAACCGACCAAGAGCTCCAGATCTGCGGGAGACTCAGGCAGTGGAAACCACTTGCTCATCAGAGATTTAAGACTTCGGGTTTTAAAGAGGCTACAGCCCCCATAATCTCGCCAATATCTTCAGCATCAACCCCCGCTTCTTGCAGTGTATTTTGCAAATGTTCTGCCACGGCAGAAAAATCGCTCTCCTGAAGTTTTAATCGGGCGTGTGCTTTGCGCATATCCAGACCTTGATAGTCTTTGGGGCCGCCCAAGACCTGAGAGATAAAAGCCGTTTGATGCCTTTTCTGACGGGGCATATCCGTGTTTTGAAAATGGTGTTTGATTCGCTCATCGGCCAAAATCTTGGCATAAAACACATCGACCAAGCTGGCAACAGTGGCTTGCCCTCCATATTTTTCATATAATCCCATAACGCTTTCCTTTCAGCATGACAAAATGAATCAAGAGACTGAACATGACGCTTCTCAAATTAGAAAACATGAAAACACGAGAAAAGCTGCAGGGAGATCCCCTGCAGCCCAAAATGAGGGGAATGATAAGTTTTTAATTAACCACCCATGGCTGTTGCAACATCGCCCACAGACATGCGTACAGCAGACCAGCCCATGCCCTGATTGGTGGTGCGTTTGGTAATCAACACAATCAGGGAATTTTTACCCGGCACCACTTTCATAAAATGATAGGTGCCTTTGGTGGTCATAAAACTCTCTTCCATGGTGTGTTCGGGGGTGCTGCCACGCTGTTTGGCAATCAATTGCTCAATCCGGCTGATATTCCGACCCCGGAACATATCGACCGAAGCTGCAGCCACGGCATCGATATAGTCCTGGGTAAAATAGGGAATCGAGTGATGTACCCCCATCATCATGCCTGACTCTAAATCAACGATCCCACAGGCCAGTGCACCATCTACATCTGAGACAATCTGCTGACACAATTGATCCATTTTTCCCATTTTCCATACTCCTTTGAGTGCTATTTGTTTTTTGGGTTCTTTTTTATTCTGACCAGCACCGGCAATCCCCCCCTTTTTGCGGGTGGACACGCGCCGTTTTTTGGGTTTTTCAGAAATTGTTGTTTCGGGCTCTGCACCCGCTTTTTCAGGTTCGATCATATGAGATTAACCATAAACAGAAGGGGTGATCAGATTAAACCGCTTCTCATGCTGGAGATATTCCACCAGACAGAATTGGAAGCCCGTATTGGCCTTGCTGCGCACCATGCCTTTGAGGGGGCCGAATTGGCTGGTATCCGTTACCAATAAACGGGCATAAGATTGTAAGGCCTCTGGGGTAAATGGGCCTGGAGAGATCAAAAAAGCGCCCTGCAAATCTTGAAATTCGGGATAGTTCTGCTGAAGATTGGACAATTCGCGTACCAATTTTTCAACCTCTTCCTCTTCGCCACAGGTCACTTTGACGCAGTGTAAAACATGGGTTGGCTTTTCTCGGTCGTAACAGCATATATCCAAGGTCAAAGGGGAGAGTTCACCCGGATAGGTGCGAAAAAACTGACACTCCCCGACATATCGCAAGCTCTGGTAGATGCGTTGAAAGCCCGCCAATTGCCGAGCATTGTGTATCAAAAGCGCCAATTCTGTCAGCCAATAGTTTAAAAAACGGTGGTGCAAACTCTCATTCACAATCTGAGCAGCACCAATACGGGTATTGAGAATGATCATGTCTTCGGGTTTATCCAACTTGAATTGACTGTTGAGGACCAAGCCCTGTTTGAAAGTCTTTTGCAAAGATTTATCTAGGATTTGATTCGCCAAAGAGGCCTCGATCAAGGTATCCAAATTTGGCTGATTCGGAAATTCGGGCAAAACATGACTTTGCCTCAGCAAAACCTGCTCATTGAGGGGAGAGAGAGTCACTTCGGCATGGTAAAGATCCCAGAGCGTGTGACTGCGACCGAGTATTTGTTCAAATGAGCTATCGGTTACGGTCGACTGCTTGCCATTTAATTCCAGATTAAACACCTGATTCCCATTGGAATAACCCAGACAATACAGTGTATTGGCATTTTTACACATTAAATAGCCGGTTAAATCAGGCTCCGCTGAGAGAAATTTGGCAATTGAAGGTGCATTTGCATCTGTTTCTGTTGTACTTTGGCCGCGTTCGTTGAGAATATTGGCAATCAAAAGCGGCAAGTAGCGTTTGTCTCCAGAGGTTAGGTATAAACGAATATATTCCAATTGTTCAGGAATAATATAAAACAGCTCTTCACCTGTTTTTTGAAGTTTTTCTGTGATCGAATGGCTGACAAAATCTAGAAAATAGCCATTTTGTACCAAAGCATAGACATCATGGTTAATTTGAATAATGCCACTGAAGCCTGAAACAACGACCCGCTCTAAAAATCGGGCTTTGGGCAAATGATTGGATTCTTTATAAGGCAAATTAATACAAAGCCCATCAATCCAAGAGATATCTTGCCTTAAGGCCTGTAATTGTTTGCGTGTGTCGGCATGCAAACGCAAATCTGTATGGGTGGCCTCGACAGGTGCAGGGGCCAGACTGGGCTGGAGGGAGCTCTCTGCCAGACTGGTTTTGAGATTAAACAAGGGGCCCACCAAGACTTTTTGGAGACTTTTGCTGTCCACCAATTCGGACAGGGCTTGGCCCATTTCTGCAGCACTTTGATACCGTTCTTCGGGATGGCGACTCATGGCTTTGCTGACAATTTGATCCAGTGTTTCGGGAATATCCCAAAAAATGGTCTGCAAAGAGGGGGATTTGCCTTCAAAGATCTTGCTGATAAACTCTGAAACTGAAGCCGCCTGAAAAGGGTGTTCTTCGGTCAATAACTCAAACAAAGTCAAGCCCAATGCATAGATGTCTGTGGTGTGGTCCACTTTGGCAGCATCCAGCATTTGTTCGGGAGAGGAGTATTTGATCGTACCCAAACTGGTATTGGCATCTTCGATCTGCCCCATGCCTTTCTGCGTGCCCGTGAGTTTGACAATGCCAAAATCGGTCAATTTGGCCACCCCCTCACGCGAGAGCAGGATATTGGCGGGTTTGATGTCTCTGTGAATAATGCCGCGTTTGTGAATATATTCCAATGCACTGCATATTTGCACCCCCATTGCGGTACACAAAGGCACAGGAATTCGGGGAAAATCGTCGATCAATTGGCTGAGTGGACGGCCTTCGAGATATTCCATGATCATGTAATACTGGCCCGCTTCTTCACCGAAATCATAGATACTCACGATATTGGGGTGAGAGAGACGGGCAATGGCGCGTGCTTCTGTTAAAAAGCGATCGACAAAGCTTTTTTGGCTGGCAATATCGTCAGGCATTTTAAGGCTTTTAATCGCCACCAAACGGTCCAAGCGTTTGTCACGGGCCAACCAAACCTGCCCCATACCCCCTTCTCCCAATTCGTTCAAAAATTCATAATTTTGAACCAGGGAAGGCAATTCCAGTCCGAGTACAACAGACATTCGAATCTCCTCTCTTGCCTCAGCAGCAGGCAGTATTGTCAATTAAGAAGCCGTTATTTATAGCAGCGATTATTACGTAACCATCACAAAATTAGCATTCAAATTGCATAAAAGTCATGTCCGTGTTGTGCTGACAATGTAGGTAAGTTTCAATTCCGACCCGTCATTTCTCAACATCTGAGTGTAAGTAATTTACGTACAGCCAGAGCAAATCGAGCCAAAAACAGTCCTCATTCAGTGCCTCAAACTGATTTTCAGAGTTTTTTTCGGCTCAAAAACCAGCGTGGAAAAAAGCATAAAATGACATTTTTTTTACAATTGCAGCGGGTGATTGTTGAAGTTAAACGCTGGCGAATTCAGATCGCTTACTTGTTTTTGGGTTTTATGGAGGCTCCCAACCTGGACTAAAATTGTATACTTTAAACAAGCGACTCAAAACGTTTAAGAGGCAATGGGAACTCACTCGTGCCAAACCCTTTTACCCCCTTTTCATCTTTGCTCAGAGCAAGGATTTTTATCTGCCTGAAAGCTGAACCATGACTCTACGTAAAAAACTATGCGTCTTATTGGTGGACGACCACCCCCTCACCCTCATTGGTTTGCGCCTGACCTTGGAAAACAGCGAATTGCCCTTTGAATCCCTGAACATTCTTGAAGCAACAGGGGTTGAAGATGCCCTGGAACTGACCCGCAACCATGATCCCCAAATTGCCATCATTGACCTCAATCTCAGAGATGGCCACGGCATCGAATTGGCCCGTCAATTAAAAACCCTGTGCTCAACACTCAAAATCGTGTTTTATACGGGTGCCGCTCAAAGTATGTCTCAAACTGAATTAATTCAAGCCGGGGGGCACGGTTTTTTACACAAGAGCACAGATCCCGAATTGCTGGCCCAAGCCTTGATGAGTGTTTATTTTGGTGGTTATTATTTTGGTTTGGACTCTCCCTTGGCTATTTTTTCAACGGCAGAAACGCCACTTAAGCCAAAATTATCCCTGCGTGAAATGCAGGTATTGCGGATGCTGGCCGAAGACTATAGCAAAGACAATATTGCCTTTCATCTCAATATCAGCGTGCGCACCGTCGAGACCTATCGCTCGCGCCTGATGAAAAAGCTTGGGCTGCGCTCCACGGTTGGACTGCTCAGGTATGCAATTGAACATGGCATTATCGAGAGTCCGACTTGAATCTATCCGAAGCTTGCGACTCTGCCCACCTTCTCTGCCTGGGCCCCACCCTGCCGGAGCTCGCCACTTGGCAGCCAGAATTGCCCAACCCTTGGCAATTTTTGAGCGTGCAACAAGACAAGCGCCTGCTGCCCTGGGAAACGGCCCTGACTGAAACCCAAGGCATTACCCAAATCACGTGGGGCGGAATGGCCCAAAGTGTCGACACCCAACTCTTCTTGTTTCATCTTTTGCAACACATCGATTGGCAAGCCCTCTGGGTGACGGAGCCGGAATACGCTTTTCTGGCAGCCTTTGCCGCTCGGCTTTCAGGGAAACCCACTTTTCTGGAATGGCCCGCCAATCCTCATGCTGCTGTTTTTAGTTTCGCCGAAACCCAGTGGCTGCTTGAAAATACCACGATTATCCCTGCAAAGTTAGAGACAGATTCAGATTTTCACAGGCCCTTTCCTATTGCACCCCATCTGGGCATCGTTTATACTAAATTTGTTTCTGAGACGGATATCTAGAAGTCGCCTCAAAAACCGGATGACAAACCGGGTTATCTGTAGTATCATGAGCCATTAGCTCAGTCGGTAGAGCAATTGACTTTTAATCAATGGGTCCCGCGTTCGAGTCGCGGATGGCTCACCACCCGCCCGTATCGTCTAGAGGCCTAGGACACCGCCCTTTCACGGCGGCGACAGGGGTTCGAATCCCCTTACGGGTACCTTTTCTTTTTTTGCATCTTTCTCACCGAAGGAGTCCGCTGCTGTGGCTTTCGACATTACTGATCCCAGCCTGGCTCCTTCGGGAATGAGCAAAATTCTCTGGGCCGACAACAACATGACCGTCTTGCGTCAAGTGCGTCAGCAGTTTGAAAGCCGCCAGCCCTTTCAAGGCTACCGAATCGGGGCCTGTTTACACATTACCGCTGAGACCGCCAATTTGATGCGCACCCTCAAAGCGGGTGGAGCCGAAGTCGCCCTCTGTGCTTCCAACCCCCTCAGCACCCAAGATGATATCGCCGCAGCTTTGGCGACCGAACTGGATATCCCCGTTTTTGCCCGCCGGGGCGAAGACAATATCACCTACTACAAACACATCAACGCCGTGCTCGACAGCCGCCCCCACTTGACCCTGGACGACGGCGCAGACTTGATCTCTGAATTACACAAAAAGCGCAAAGAGCAATTGCCAGAGGTCATTGGTGGAACGGAACAGACCACCACGGGTGTCACCCGCTTGAGCAGCATGGCCCGCAACGGGGTGCTGCAATTCCCCGTGATGGCCGTTAATAATGCCAAAAGCAAATACCTTTTCGACAACCGCTATGGCACAGGCCAGAGCACCATCGACGCCCTGATGCGTTCGACCAATATTCTCTTGGCGGGCAAAAACATGGTGGTCTGTGGCTACGGCTGGTGCGGCAAAGGGGTGGCCATGCGGGCAAGGGGTCTGGGTGCGATTGTGATTGTGGTCGAAGTGAACCCTTTACATGCCCTCGAAGCCGCCATGGATGGTTTCTTTGTCACCCATATGGACCAAGCAGCCCAACTCGGGGATATTTTTATCACCGCCACAGGGGATCTCAATGTGATTCGCCGCAAGCACTTTGCAGCCATGAAAGACGCAGCCATTCTCTGTAATGCCGGCCACTTTAATTCCGAAATTGAAATTCAGGCCCTCGAAGAATTGGCCAGCCACAAAGAAGAGGTGCGCCCGCTGGTGGATTGTTACCACCTGCCCGACAAACGCCTCTATTTGCTGGCCCAGGGCCGCTTGATCAATCTGAGCTGTGGCGATGGCCACCCGGCTTCGGTCATGGACATGAGTTTTGCCAATCAGGCCCTCTCGTTGGAGCATTTGGTTAAACACCACCGCCAATTAGACAAAAAAGTCTATCCCGTGCCCACAGATATCGACGAAGAGGTCGCCCTGATGAAATTGCAAGGTATGGGCATTCAACTGCAATTGCGCACCCGCGAACAAGAAGACTACCAATTGGCCTGGGAACTCGGAACTTAACTCAGAATTTAACGCCGAATCTTAACGGCGTTTAGATTTTGATTTCCGCTTCAGAGACCGGGGCGTTGAGCTGAATATTGTTCAACTTCAAAGAAAAAACCAGCTTGTCGCCTTCAAACATCTCATGCATGCGAATGAAATGGTCTTCCATATCGATGCCCAGCAGTTCGCGGGTAATGCGTTGATCAAATGAATTGGCATTTGTGTATTCCAGAATAGCAATGGTGCGGCCATTGATCTGGGTTTTGCCCAGTACTTTTGGCTGCTGTGGGCCACTCAAGAGGCGTTTGGCGATAGCAAAGGCATCAATTTGGTCCAGGCGGTAGCCCCGGGGGGTTGAGAGCCGTTCATCGTTCATCTTGGTATCCACTTTGACAAAACCCAAGGCACCACCGGGACGAACCGAAATGGCATCTTTGCCCGCTTGATAGCCCATTTTGACACCCACATAAAGTGAATTGGTGTGTTTGAGGACTTCGATTTTGGCTTGGCCTTTTAAGGCAAACATATTAAAACTCAGACGAGAAGGGGTTTTGCCACTGACCATTTCAAAGCCTTCAACCATAAATTTAAAGCTGTCCAGGGAGTTAAAACGGGCCACTGCTTTGGTGACCAATTGCTGTGCAACTGAAACCTGTGGGGCAGCCGCTTTGGCAGGCATGGCGAGAGGAGTCCCTTTGACGGAGGTTGCAGGCTTGGTTGCTGCGGATTTGACGGGGGCGGCTTTGCTGCCAGTTGTGTTTTGCTGGATTGTGGCAGTTGAATTTGTTGCCCGTGTCTGGCTGGTTGCTGGGTTGCTTGTTAGATTGGGCTGCAGGCCCAGCTGTTGCGTGTTTTGCAGATTGTTCTGGGAATAGGCCATCTGTTGCGCAGCATAACCCGGATAAGCTGCGCTATTGGGGACATTACCGGAACAGCCACTCAGGCTATTCAAAACAGCCAGGGCCAAAACAACAATGATCTGATTTTTCATGTGAATACGGACTCTCTACTCTCTTACTCGCTGATTTATTTATCTGGCTGATTTGAGAATACTTTCTGAAGATAAGGATAGCGTCGCATTAAGCTTTATTTAAAAGCAGGCACACCCCCGGCCAATAAAATCCAGTATAATTGAGCCTGAAAAACTGCCATGAAACCGATTCACACTTTTTTTATCCAGCTCGAACGCCGGCTTCATCCCCTGATCAAAGAAGCCATCGCCAAATCGCTGGTCTATTATTTTGCCCTGAAAGAATTCAACGAATACCACCAAGACCGCTATTTGGGCCATAGCCACCTTTTGGATCGTCTCGATCGGTTTGTTAATACGGCACACAGAGGCTTTTCGGGGATTTATCCCGAAAACACCTTGCTGGCCTTTGAACAGGCCCTGGCCCAAGGCGCAGACATGATCGAGCTGGATGTGCAACTGAGCGCAGATGGCGAAATTGTGGTTTGCCACGACCCGCTTTTAAAGCGTTTGACAGGCCAAGCGGTGTATATTCGTGATTTACCCGCGCAAGCACTGCGTGTTTTTGATGTCGGAGCCTGGAAGTCAAATGACTTTCGCGGTCAACAGATTCCCACCCTCAGTGAAGTATTTGCCTTGATTCCCCCTGAGACCCTGATCAATATTGAGATCAAACACGAGGCCAGCAGCTTTTTTAATTGGCAAACGGAAAAGGCTGTGCTGGCGCTGGTCAAAGCGCATCAACGCGAAAAACAGGTGATCATTGCAGCCTTTAACCCCATGATCGTCAACCGAATCCGCAAATTGGCCCCTGAGATCTCAACGGCTTATCTGATCACCCAGACTTTAAACCCCTTTTTGATCTATTTGCTGGCCCGCATTCGGGCCTGTTATCTACATGTGGATCTGCGCTATTTGAGCCCCAAGATCGTCAAGGCCCTGCAAGCAAAAGGTCTGCAGGTCTTGGGTTATACTTTAAATAGCGTTGCAGACTTCCAACAGGCTTCAGCATTGGGGCTGAAAGGCATCATTACCGATTACCCGGATCGCCTGCACGATTTTTTAACACAAGCCAAGACAATTGGGGCTCAGGAAGAGACAGATGGAAGCGGCTGAACGCGAGCGCTACGACGCTATTCAAATGGCTTTTGATCAATTGCAAGCCCGCTACAGGGCCCAATTGGGCGCAGAAGATATTGCCTATATCCAGGGGCTGCGGCAAAAGAGCCGGATCTTTGAATGTCTGGGTCGCGGGCTGATCTGGTTTGGCTTTGACCCCTTGAGTTGGGTGCTTGGATCAGTGTTTTTATTTTTGCACCGCAATCTCGAAAGCATTGAAATTGGCCACAATGTCTTACATGGCCAATACGATTATTTTGCTGAAATCCCCGAGTTTCACGCCAAAAATTTTCGCTGGAAATCTCCGATCGACGAAGAGGGCTGGCGGCGGGAACACAACAATATGCACCATGTCTTTACCAATGTCTATGCCAAAGACCCCGATCTGACCCACGGCATTCTCAGAACCAATGATCGTCTGCCCTGGAGCCCCTGGCACCGCATTCAATTCCCTCTCTACCTCTTGTATTTTTACCCCTTTATGACCTATAAATTTAACGCCCAAAATCTGGGGTTTAACAAGGCCTTTATTGCCAAACACTTTCCCTCCATGGAGGGCTATGCTGAATTGAATTATGTGATAGACGGCGGCGACCCCAAAGCCTTGCGCAAACGGGATTTTCGCGCCAAAGCGCGGGTGATTTTAAAAGAGTATTATCTCTTTCCACTCTTGGCGCTGTTGACGGGTTTTTCGCTGCTGCGGGTCTTCTTTGCCAATTTATCTGTGGACATCGTCAACAGCCTGTGGATGACCTTTACTCTGCAGAGCAGCCATTTTACCGAACCTTTGCAGGCAGAGAATTGTCTCGAACACAAAGGCAAATGGTATGAATCACAAATCCTTTCCACGATCAACTTTAAAGGCAGATTCAAATGGCAGTCTGTATTGTGGGGGCATATCGACTACCAGATCGAGCACCATCTCTTTCCAGATTTGCCTTCGCGCCACTATCCAGCACTGGCCCCCGAAGTGCAAGCAATCTGCCACCAATACGGCATTGATTACAAATGCAATCCGAATATTTTTGTGGCGATTGCCCGCTATTTGGCGGTCTTTTGGAAGTATTCGTTTCCCCCCAAGCCCAATAATCTTGACTCTAATCAAATTGCAGTCTGATCACTGTCAATTGAAGTAATCCGCTTTCAGCATACGCTGGTGATAGAACTGGAGGGTATTATGAAAAGCCACATCTTTATCACAGCAATCCTGATCAGCTCCGTGTTGAGTGCCTGTGCGAATAAGCCTTCTGCCTTAAATTCTGCAGAACAACAAGGTCTCTGTTTCCAGGCTCCTTCTGCTTCTTTTCAACTGAATCAGAGTTGTGTTTCACCTGGGGCATTGCCTATTTCAGTAACTATTCCAAACAGTCTTCCCTCTGGTCTGAGTCCAGATTTTAGCCCTGATTTTAGTCAGGAATGTTGGGGAATTGCCAACAAGGCAGGTTCGACCACCATTGCCGCAGCTCCGATGTATTTTCAGAAAATTGCCGCCAATAAATATCAGATTGGCGCATCAAAAGAAAATGCCGCGAAGTCGCCAGAAGTACATACTTTTACAGCCAATAAATTAATCATGACCAGAAGCAGTGCGTCGTCCTCTTCTGAGGGCTGTGAGTTAGATGTGACTTATGGAAAAAATGTTATCACGGCCAAAAATGCCTCCTGTACAGGCACTTCAATGACGCCAGGCCTTGAGATATATATTATGAAGTGTGATTATATTGATACATGGAACAAAGAGAATCCCTCTTGAAAATAACTGAATTGGCCACATCAAGTCTTTATTGTTTATACAATGCCTCAATCAGCTATTTTTTTGTGGAGAAAGGCTAGGGAATTTTTTCCAAAATCTGGCGGGGAGGAATGCGCGGTAAAATCACCGCTGTGCGCTCTTTGAGGCGGGACCAATGCAGTGTGGGCTGTTCGTGGTGGGCCACATGGTAGCCAATATTGAGGCTGATCAAATTAAACCATGGACCGGTATACATATTCGTAGAGGTATAGATATCTTCAGCGGGCACGTTTAAATGGTGCCAATAGGCCCCGAGCCAGACCAGGGCCCGGTTGATGACATTGGCGAGCAGCAAAAAGCAAAAAGCCATCTTCAGATTCACGCTCAAAAAATAGGCATGTACGGCCAACCAAAAGAGCGTTTCAAGGATCAAGACACGCAGATAACGGGGCTTTTTTTGGCGGTAAAACTGCAGGGCCATTTTCAGGCAATCGGGGTAAATTTTGAGACTGCCCGAGACAATATACTCCAGTTTGCCCATGTATCTGCCACTGTCGGTATGGCGCACCGAAGAGGTATCGTCGCGCGAATTGATGGGATTACCGTGGTGGCCAATATTGTGGTGCAAGCTCCACTCCGAACAGAGATGCCCCGCGCTGATGGCCAAGAGCAAATCAAAAGCGGTATTTAAAAGGGGTGAAGCAAAGATGGGGTAATGCACATGGTTGTGTTGAACCAAAGAGGCAATCGGCTTAAAAAACAGCAAGAGCCCCACAACCAAACACAGGCCCAGGGCATTCAATTCGACATAGAGCGGCAAGAGACTGAGTGCCAGCACAAAGAGCACCAAGGTGATGGAAATCAGGTCAATTTTATAGCGAATCAGGCTGGTTTTCATAAGCAATGGGTGGAATTCAAGGCTTACTTTTGGCTTGCAACAGATGTTCAGCGATCAAGGCCGTTGAATTTTGTTTGGGAAAGTTTTGCAAATTGCGTTTGAGATCCGCGTATTTTTCGGGCTGATTCAATAAAAGGTCCAGAATGGCCTTGAGACCTTGGCGAGAGCGAAAGACCATGCCAATTTTATGCTGCTCGACATAGGTATCATTGCCCCGTTCTTGCCACATAATATAATTGGAGGCATCAATCAGCAGGGGCAGATTTTGGGTGATGCTTTCGACCAGGGAGACCGAACCGGGTTTGGTCAGCAGCAGGTCTGAAACCTGCATCAATTCGTCGATCTCACGCGTAAAGCCCATGACTTTGATTGGGATTTTTGAAGAGCGGGCATAGACTTCGAGCAGGGCTTGAACCTGTCTGCTCTTGCCGCAGCAGGCGATGATTTGAATCGGCAAATCCAGACTGTCGATCAGTTTGCAATAGCTGTAAATGCTCTGGGAGCCGTTGGCCCCCATCAGAATCAAGAGCGTAAAGCGCTCGGGATCCAATTGGTATTTTTGTTTGAGACTGGCAATATCTCCCCCCTGCTGGTAAAAACGGGGGTGAACCGGCAGGCCGGTTACCTGCATTTTTTCTGAGGGAATGCCCCGCTGCTCAAAAAAGGTTTTGGCATCTTGGGTCGGCACAAATGAAAAGGCCTGCTCAGGCATAATCCAATTGTGGCGCATGCTGACGAGATCGGTGATCACGGTATAGAGCGGGATCTCTTTTTCTTTCTGGAGAAATTGCAGACCATGGTAGGTGATCTCTTGGGTGGCGGGCACAAAAGCGACAATGGACTCAGGCTGAAATTCGGCGACAATCTGCGCATTGCGCAGGGCAATATACTGGTGGATGACGGGCAATTCCATCATATACACTGAGTTAAACAAAAAAGGCTCCATCCAATAGGTGCCCATTTGAATGGAGTGGTTATACGCTTCTTCGATCCCGCGCGAAAACAGCCGTTGCGGGGTGTTGAGAATATCTACCGCAGGCATTAAATAGACACAGGCATCGGGCTGCTCGCTGAGAATTTGTGCTTTGACAGCATTGGCAGTGGTGCGATGCCCACCGCCAGAATCGGCAATAATAAACAAAAACCGCCGTTTGGCTGCGCGGTAATTGGTTTTTTCGAGTTGACGTCGGGCCTCGTTTTTAAACTTCAGCAATTGATCGCTGGGGCTCAAGATCTGATCCAAGATACGGATGATACTCATGGGTCTGGGTGGGCTCCTGTTTTCATGGGGTTTGGATCAGATTCACATCCGAAACGTGTATATCTTCTGGGGCAACGTACATGCCCAGGGCCTGCATCTCTATATAGTCTTCGGGGCTGGGCAAACGTTGCTTGCGCCAGATCAGATCCCCGCCCAGGAGCAGATTAAAATTGCAGTGGACATATTTGTGATGCAAAAAATGGTGCTGCGCCAAAAAGCGAAAATAGCGGCTGCGCAAAAAGGGCAACATCCAAGGAGAGGCACTCTTGAGTGCCTGTGCATAATTCATGTGTAGATACGGATGGGCAAAATGGGCCAGCCATTGGTAAAACAAAACAGGCAAAAGCGCACCGAGGCTAAACCAAGGCCCGCCCCAAAAACAGAGCAGTGCATAATGGGGCACGTGGGGATAGACGTATTTAATAAACTCTTTGAAACTGCCCACGCGCAGGCCATACGAATTGAGGGCAATTTGCCGCTTGCCGCGCAAGGTCAGGTCTTCGCGCAAGGCGATTTCTTCTTCGGGAGAGCGAAATTGGGTCACATGATTCAAACAAAAAGTGCGGTAATGGTGAACCACATGGTGGGAGTACCAGGAATTGTGGACATAACTGCCAATGGCACCCATCCGCTGCCAAAACTTGCGGATGCGCGGGCCGGCATGCAAAAAATGGTGGTGAGAGGCTGATTCGCTGACACACAGCACCGCATAACCGATCAGCACGCCGCTCAATATTTGAATCAGAATCGTCATGGATTAATAGCCCAACACCACCCGCTCGGATTTGGCATAAGCACTGCAAATATACACCGCTTTGCCCTGGGTCTGCCCCTGCACTTGGCCTGCATGTAAAACCAATTTACAACTGCCACAATAACCTTTGCGGCAGCCTTTTTCCAGATTTAAGCCATGTTCCAAGCCCAGCTCCAAGAGGGTTTTTTGCCGATCTTCGGGCCGCATTTGAATCCGGCAATTATACGCACTGAAATAAACTTCGGGCAGTGGCCCCGATTCAGACCAATCCGCCTCTGCTGTTTGAAGACCACCAAAGTGTTCTATCTGCAATCGCTCAGCTGGAAAGTTTAAGTTCTCAAGCGCCTGGATCACTGTCTGTTTAAAACCCTCAGGGCCACAGAGATAGATATCCTGTTGCCCAAAATGGGGGAAGAGCGCGCTGAAATTTTCGCGTATTAAAGCCGGAAGCGTGCCCGCTGCCGGTGCTTGAGAATAGGCCAGATCCAGCTGGAGACCTGCTGCTCGCCACTGTTTGAGGGTTTCAGCAAAGATCGTATCTTGGGGATGGCTAAATTGGGCATAAAACTGAATTTGGGGGCGTTGTTCAGCCGGCATGGCAAGCAAATCAGCCAAGATGGCAAAACAGGGAGTAATGCCCGAACCGGCACAGATCAACAGCAAAGATTTTTGCCCCTGATAGACAAATTGGCCCAAAGGCCCCCGCAGTTTCAAGACATCGCCTACCTGAAGCGTTTCATGTAAAGCCCTTGAAACCTGGCCCTGTCGTTTGACCGTGATCCAAAAGCTGTGTTGATTGCGCGCTGAAATGGAATAGGCCCGCTCCAGGTTCTGGCCCGCAACTTGATAGCTGAGTTCAATATATTGTCCCGCCTGCGGGGCTTGCCAGTATTGATTCGGTAAAAGCTCAAAGCTGACCACATCAGCGGTTTCGTTGCGGCGTTGCAAGACCCGTGCCTGCAGATCATAGCTCCACAAAAACGGACTCAACCGCCGGGTCAGTTGGTTCATGGTATTGCTGCAGAAATAGTCCAACCGATCGCGCCCGAGGGTTTGAAGGGTCCACGTATCCAGCACCGTCTTCAGTTTTTTCATTGCGTATTTTTCACAGAATCATTATACGCTGTCATTATACGCTTTTCTGCACAGGACTTTGAAATGCGTAATTATCCTGTCTGCAAAGGCTCCCAGACCAAGGGTTGAAAAAAGGGCAGCCGGTGAAAATCCGCCTCTGCATCCGGCTCTGCGCCTGGAACGGCAAACAGGGCCAAATACCTGCGCTGCTCACCGCAGCCATGAATGGCATAGGCGTTAAAGGTCCAAGGTTCGGGAGGCAGGTATTCCCAAGGGATCAGGGTCTCACCCCACCAATGTTTGCCTGTGATTTCCCAGTGATAAGTCAAAGGCAAAGCGCGGGCAAAAGCCTGGCGAATGCCCTCCAAGCGCAATAAGAGATAATGCCCGTGGGGCCCCAACTCCAGCTCGGTGTATTGCTCGCCATGCACCAAAAACAACTCCACCACCTCATAGTCCCAGAGCCCATCACTGGGCCCCACCGGAAAGGGCGGGGCGGGGTCGGCATAAAAAGGCGTTGCCACTTTAACTTCAAGGCCTTCAGGCAGGCGTGCCAGCGAAATTTTAACCTGTTCTTCGGGGCTGATGGGCAGGGCGTTCCAAGTTTGGCTGACACAAACACTGAGCTGCATGTCTGATGGCCTATTTGGGGCTGTGTTGGTCTGGCAAAGAAGAATGAGCCGGGTGTTTGCCCCATTCAGAAGACGAAGACCGAGAGACGGATCGGAAAGCCAGCAGCACAATCCCAAAGGCCAAAAATCCAACCGGGTAGGGCCAGGGGCTGGGAAGCACCCCTGTGAAAAGGACAAAGGCCAAGCCAAAGACCACCATCACCGCGAGGGCGCGAATCAAGATGTGTTTGATTAAATTTAAACTCAGAGGATGTTCCATGGGGGCATTCTAACACAGGCAGCAACTCAGATTTGGGATGAAAAACAAAGACGGGTTTTAATCAGGCAGATAAATCTTATTTAAGGCTTTGAGATCGTGAACCTCTTCGGTTTGGCCGTGGTGCATCAGCATCAGACGGTGGCTGAGTTGAATGATCTGAGCATAGTCATGATCAGTCAAAATAACGGCACTCCCTTGTTCTGCAGCAAGCTGAATCCATTTGCGTGCCCGCTGTTTGTAGAGGGGCTCCAATTCACTGAAGGGCTCGTCCAAAAGCAGAATCGGGCGTTTTAACGCCAAAATCAAACCCAGCTCCAAAAAACGCAATTCTCCCCCTGAGAGTTCGTGAATCCGTTTGGGTCCCAATTCTTTGATCCGGGGCTCTTCCGCCAACAGACCTTCGCGGGGATGCCCAGCAAAGAGCCGAATCACCTGTTTGACGGTCAGGCCTCTGGGCAAAAAACTGGCCTGGGGCAAATATCCAGCCAAGCCCAGAACACAGAGTTGCTTGATGGGGTGGCCGTTGAGCAAGAGCGCGCGGAAATCGCCTTTGAGGGTGCCAAAGAGAATTTGCAAAAGGGTAGATTTGCCACAGCCATTGCGGCCGAGCAGGCCGAGAATCTCCCCACTCCGGCATTTGAGCCAGGCCCCTTTGAGTACGTTGCGTGAGCCAAAACTGTGAACAGCGCTGTCGACACTCAATTCCCAGCCGGGTTTTTCGCTGTTTTCAAAGCCTTCTGTCGGGTCTGAGAGCCACTTGATCACGGCGGCAAGCCCCAGCATCAGCAGGAACACCGTTGCCACTATCATCACCTGGGGATGGGCTCTGATCCAATTTTGGCTGCTCTGTATTGCGCTGGAGACCAACGCTTCCAAGACAGAGCCTTCAAAGCGCAATTGCCGAGAGAGCCAATCGTTGTTTTGCCAAGTGTGCAAGGCCATTGCCGCTGTTCCTGAGAGCAGCCACACCAGCAAAGCAGCAAAAGACCAACACTGAATGTTACTTAGCCCGTGATTGCGATAAAGGTAGCGTTCTGAGACGTGTAGATAGCGCTGCCAGATAATTCCCGCGGGAATGCCCAAAGTGGCGAGTAGATTGAGATAAAACCAGGGGGGGTGTTTTAACAAGGTCCCAAATAGCGGATGAGCAGGAACGAGCGATGCCAAAAAAAGCAAAATGGCTGAGGCGGCCAGGGCATAGAACATCACCCCTTTGCCATAAAAAGCCAACAGACGCAAACTGATCATGAAGCCATTTCTCAAAAAGGATATCTCCAAAGCTTAACATGATGATGCTCGGTGTGTAGCTGCAGGTCGGCCTTTGGTCGGATGATCCAATCGTCAAGCGCATCAAGCAAAAAAACGACTCAAGAAACGAGCTGCCATCCATTGAGCGTTCTTTGGGTCAGTGGACGCCCTGTTTCAAAAGCAAACAAATGAATCCACTCGTTTTCCACTAATTTTTTGACTTCGGCATGTTTGTTTAAGACACGTTCAATATTTGACTGAGACGCCTGTATCAAGACATGTAACCGCGAGGGCATATGATAGGGATAGGCTTCAAAATCAACCGATTGCTTGGCCAGACCGAATTTGAGATCAGGATTATTGCCTTCGCTAACACCGATCCCCCCGACAATCGTATGCAATACTTTGTCACCAGCGCCATAGACTTCGGGAGCAGCAGTGGAAGCAAGGTATTGAAGATTGATCCAACTTGCAACAACAACGGGAGCTGTCAAAATCAGTTCTAATGTAGAGCCATCAGAATCCAAGTCGGCTTGATAGCTATGCAAAAAGGCTTTCCCTTCAAGATTTAATTCCCGTGTCACTGACCTTGGAGCGGCAATAAAAAAGACATTGCCTGCAAGAGCTGTTTCAGGTCGGGTTTCAGCCCAATCTTTGGAACGGACATAAGCAGACCGTTTCAAAAAGGGAAAGAGAATGAGCCTTTGCGCCCGCGCTTTAGCTCCTGCTCGCTTTAATTGAGCTTCAACGTTGATGATTGAATCTTTCCAAGCCTCAGGTGCTTCAGATGTAAATAATTTCACTTCGTCCAAGGTCGTATCATGACGCCCGCCAAGAAACAAAACAGACGCAGGGATATCCCAGCCCAAAGGGCGAAGCCCCTCACGCACATCAGGATCATTACACAAAGCAGCTGCACACCTGGCATTGGCCTCACCTGTCAAACCGCCACAAGCACCACAATCCAAACCTGCGGCGTGTGGGTTATTGACAGAGGTACTGCCATGCCCAATAAAAATCATCAGCGGAGCCCAAGGAGCGCACCAGCCCAGATTTTTAAGTATACCTGCCACCAAAGCGACTTTTTGTTCTGTAGGTAAAGCTCTGGCAGCCTCTTCTATACCGGCATAGGGATCTTTTTTCAGTTTAGCTTTGACTCCTTGTAGCAAAGAGAGTAGCGAAAAACCGCCGCCGACTTCAACAAAGGCAAGCCCTTGGGGACCACTGACCAAATCAGATTTGAATGTACGATCTTGTTTTTCCATAGGTTGCATGGGCTTCAAATTGAGTGCGGGAGCAATTAAAACGGGCAATAAATGTTCTGTCGATTCAGAACCCTGCCAAGAAATAGGCAAACCAAAGAAACCAGCAAAGCCATCAGTCAAAATACGTGGAGACAGATCTTCCCACGCTCTGCGAAACACTTCAGAACGAACGTCGATGCAAAAAGCGGCTCTTACATCGGGCGTTTTCACTTCTTCTAATGGCTGCTTGACGATTTTCGCTAATACTTCTTTCAAACCGGCTTCTCGAAAGGTAAACCATTTAAGCCGATCTCGAAACGCAGGCATAAGATGCTGTGGCCATTTAGATTCGAGCTCCACAACTTGGTTTAAGATGACCAAGATCGCCGTTAACGCCGACAATTCGCTGTCAATGCCTGGGTCTTCTGGCCAAGCGCGACGACGCAGATAGGCTGCCCAGCCAGGTAATTCAGCCAGAAGTATCTGCAGATGTCTTTTCCATTGGGAGGCATCCAGCTTATTTTCATTAATCAGATAGTCCCAGACAAGATTCAAATCAGAGGGCAAAGTTTTGACTATTTTTTTGAGCAATTTTGAGGACTCGCCCACAAGACCTGTTGAACCAGGGAGAGAAGACAACCAAGCATGAAAGAGAGGTTTATTTTTCCAAGGAGCGGGCCAGATGGCCTGACCTTTATCATAATAAGAAGCCAGAAAGGGGCCAAGCAGCGTCGCTGCAGTATCTGGCCGCCAATGAGGCTGCTCAAGAGGAATGGGTCGCCCGTCCTCTCCAGGCAAAACCGGTCTTTGCCAGATCGTTTCCAGCTCAGCCAAGGCCTCCGAAAAGGGTTTATCTGAGAGACCCAGAAAAGGGTTAACGGCGACAAACCGATCCAGTTCCCAAAGGGGAGGTATTTCTCTTAAAACCTGAGTAACAATGGGTTTCATATGTGTCTCTCTTTCTTAGAAAAAAACCGATCAGCCAAAGCTTCTGGCCAACGCCCGAAACCGAATCCGTGTAAGCCGTATGCGTAGAGCCATTGGTACCAACGCCATGATTGACACAGCGGTTGAAAAACAGCCATTAAGCTGAGAAGCAAAAAAGTGACAATAGCACCCGTTAAAACAGCTACTCGCAGACCTTCTGTAGGAAGACTTTCATGCAGACCAAACCAGAATGAAGCATAAATTCCAATGATGAAAGAACTGACAGCAACAAACAACGTTACAAACAGGCGTTTGAGCATCGCCCTCAAACTGGTTTGCAAAACGGAAATATGTACCAAGGGCAATAAGAGTGCAGAAATGAGGTAGGCCATTAAAACATGAGAGGGAGAAAACCAAGCTGCAGCAACAATCCCCAGTAAGGAAAGCAGAGACCATAAGCACAGCCCTGCAATACTATTTGCAAGCGATGGAATACGTCGTAAGGATGTATAGGCCAATAATTGTCCCGAGGAAAGGAAAGAGTTGGCTTTATAGAGACCGTGTCCGATCAGGTGTAACAATGCCAAACCAGGCAGCCCGGCCCCAATTTCAATCATCATGAAACCAATTTGTCCGATTGTAGACCAGGCCAAGCGTCTCTTAATATCAGCCTGCATTTGCATAGCCAAAATCCCCCAAACGCTTGAAACAACGCCACATCCGATTAATAACACCATCGCAGATTCACTATGAGAGATCAAACTGTATGTGCGGATGAGTAAGTATCCACCCGCATTAATGATCCCAGCATGCATTAATGCCGATACGGCTGTAGGCGCTTCGAGAGTACGAGGAAGCCATGCATGAAAAGGAACCTGAGCGCTTTTGGTTAAAGCCCCTATCACCAAGAGAGCCGCAATAGGAAAGACATTTACATCTGGATCCTGGGCAAAGATCAATATCCATTCAGCAAAGTCCCAGGTATGAAAATGAAGATAAATCAGTACTCCGGCAGCAATGAGAGCAAAATCACCCAAGCGGCTAATGAGAAACTTTTCTTTAGCGACAATCACTGCGCCCGGGCGGTGTTTAAAATGCTGTAAAAGCTGGTGAAGTCCGAAACTTGTCAGTACCCAAAAAACGATAAAAAGAGCAAAATTACCACAAACAGCAAGTCCTTGCACAACCCAGAGGGTACTGCCCAAGAAAAACAAAAACCGAGTGCGATGTAAATCGCCCTTTAGATTTCGGAATGCAAAACTGTATATGATTGTTCCAAGTATTGCAATAAAAATCAAAAAAGTCAGGGACAGTGCATCAATGAATAGCAAATCCCAATATTTCTGGTTTAGCTGCAGGAAAAATGTCTGCCCAAAGACCCAAAACAAAATACAGATGATTGTTGGAATTGGAACCAGACAAACTGAAAGGTCAACCAAACGGCGTTTCATGGCGTTCTCTTATCACTGTTTAATTTATTCTCATATTCATAGATTTATACATTTATATATTTTACGTACATAAAATATATCATGAATTGAAATACACGAATTAAATATCGCCAATTATTTGACAGGTAAATAATTAAAAAGTATTCTGGAGAGTATGAATAAATCAGATTCTCCATGGACATTTTTTACAAATCACACACATGTTCTGCTTTGTCTGGCACGTCAAAAAAAAATATCACTTCGCCAAGTGTCCATTGAAGTCGGGATTACTGAGCGGTCGGTACAGAAAATAATCGCTGACCTTGAGAATGCCGGTGCGATTACCCGACAAAAAGTCGGACGACAAAATCAATATCAGATCAATTTGGATGTCACCCTTCGGCACCATTTGGAATTTCCGCACACAATTGGGGAGGTTTTAGCCCCTTTCCTTGGTCAGGATAAAAATTAAACCGCGATGGGTTGTCCACTCATCGCAAAAATCGTTCAGCATCTTGCATAAGCTCGTTTTAACATGTAGTCCTTTTTTTCCTGCTATTCTAGGGAAGCCTGTAAAAAAGAAATGAGCCACCCGTAAATTGTGAATGAAAATGCGTTTCTTCCGCACACCAGTACAATTCTGGAGCCCGCCCTCTATGCCCGCTACAACCTGGCTGAATTGGTTTGGCCCGATACCCCCGACGGGCGTTATGCCCAATCCTTGCTCCCGGCACTGATCAACCAGGGCACCTTGGCATATATCGACAATATCGACGCCGAGGTGCAGGTGCTCAAACTCGGCGATCTGGTCTTTCCATTGGTGATTGCCAATCCACACGCTCGGGTGAAAAATTCCTATGTCTGTTCCCCGGCCTGCCACTATCTCGACTATGCCCGTGCCGAAGTGCAAATGGAGATGGCCGATCAACCCTATTTGCGCAAACCACTGGAGGGCTTGATTCAGGCCCTGCAAGCCTGTTTTTTGCCCCTGGATTTTGAAAAAGCGGTCTATGTCAACAATTGGTTGGTGTCCACCAATCTCTACCCCGACTTTGACGCGGGCCAACTCAAACAGATTCGCGATTTTTTGCTGCCACTTTTTCCAGGCCACGCCCTGATTTTTCGCTCCTTGAACCAAAATCTCAACGCTCCTTTGATCTCCGCCCTGCAAGCGGCTGGTTTTGACTCCCTTTTCAGTCGCCAGGTCTATTTACTCGACCCGGCCAAAGGGGCGTATCTGCGCAAAAATCCGTATAAAGAAGATCTGCGCCTGGCCCGTAAAACCCGTTACCGCTGGCGCGAACACGCCGATTTAAACGATCGCGATCTGCAACGCCTGCGCTGGCTCTACGACGATCTCTACCTGCGCAAATACTCGATGCTCAACCCCCAATTTAACGAGGCCTTTTTGCGCGAGTGCCTGCACAAAGGTTGGCTGCAATTGGCAGCCCTCGAAATCGATGGCCGGATCGATGGTGTATTGGGCTTTTTTGAACGCGATGGGGTGTTTACCACACCGCTGGTGGGTTACGACACAGCTCTGCCCCAAAAAACGGGGCTCTACCGCCTAATCACTGTGCGCCTCTTTCAGGAGGCGGCCCAACGTGGCTGGATTCTCAACCACAGCTCAGGGGTGGCGCGCTTTAAAACCCTGCGGGGCTGTGAACCCGCTCTGGAATATAATTTGGTCTATTACCAGCACCTGCCGTTGGCCCAACAGCTTCCCTGGCGCAGCTTGGCAGGCCTGACCCGCGGTCTGATTGTGCCTTTGGTGCAAAAACTCGGATTGTAATTTGCATAGAGTGAGATTTGGCTAATGAGTGAAAAAATGGCTTATCGACCGGAGATCGATGGTCTTCGCGCCATTTCAGTGCTTGCCGTCATCCTGTTTCATGGGAGTGCCCCTGTTTTCAGAGGTGGTTTTATTGGCGTTGATGTTTTTTTTGTGATCAGCGGATTTTTGATTACCTCAATTATTGTGTCGGAAATAGCAAACAGAGATTTCAGCTTAAAACGGTTTTATGAGCGCAGGGCAAGACGCATTTTACCCGCTTTATTTTTGGTGCTTTTGGCCTGTTTGCCTTTTGCTTGGCTATGTATGAATGTCTTTGAACAAAGTGATTTTTTCAAAAGTTTGATGGCTGTTAGCCTCTTTTCTTCTAATTTTTTTTTCTGGCAAGAGAGCAATTATTTTGGGCCCGATACAAATTTAGCGCCTTTATTACACACGTGGTCACTCGCGGTCGAAGAGCAATATTATTTATTTTTTCCACTGCTGATGGTCTTTGCTTGGCAATGGGGAAAGAAAAAATTATCGCTATTTTTGGTTTGCCTCAGCCTGCTCAGTCTGGGATTGAGCGAATGGGGGGCTTATAATTTTCCTGTAGCCAATTTTTATCTCCTTCACGGACGGCTCTGGGAAATATTGGCTGGCTCTTTGATTTCTTTTTACCTTCATTCAGACTTTTACAAAAACAAGGCAATCAAAAACACGATCCACAATGACATATTTAGTTTTTTGGGCTTGTTTTTAATCCTGTTTTCGATTTTTGCCTTTGATGAATACCCTCCTTTTCCGAATTTATTCACATTGGTTCCGGTTCTTGGCTCTGCGCTGATTATCCTCTTTGCGGATTCAAAGACCCTAACGGGCCGTCTTTTGAGTCATCCGATCTGTGTTCAACTGGGTTTGATCAGCTACAGTGCCTATTTATGGCACCAGCCCATTTTTGCGTTTGCCCGGATCTCGAAATGGGTGAACCCCAGCGAAAGTGGGAAGTTATTGGGGCTGGGTATCTGTGCCTTGTTTCTGGGGTATTTAAGCTGGAAGTATGTCGAACAGCCGTTTCGAAACAGACATACATTCTCAGCCAAATTTATTTTTAAAGGTTCATTGATCGGTTGTTTTGCCTTTTGTGGTCTGTCTGGCGTGACTTATTTATACACCGAACACATGCAAGCAGAGATTAAAGCAAGGCTGAAAATAAACCTCGGCTTAAGTGCCTGTGATTATGATATCAATGAGCTTCCAGATGCCTGCAAAACCTCAGCAGAACCAGACACCTTGGTCTGGGGAGATTCATTTGCCATGCACTTGGTCGATGGTATTCTTGCATCCAATCCCAAAGCTCAATTCATTCAAGCCACGAAGTCCGCCTGCGGTCCCGTCTTAGATATTGCGCCTTTAAGCAGCGACAGAACAAACAGATGGGGGGAGGAGTGTATTCGATTTAATCACAATATCCTCAAGTGGCTGAAACAACATCCCAAAATCCGGTATGTGGTGTTAAGTTCGATTTTTCAAAATTATTTCGACACGAAAAATAAAATTCTCTACAACCAAAAGACAACCCATGTAAGTTTTGAGCTTGTCGAAAGCAAACTCAGAAAAACACTGAATCAATTGACTGAATTGGGCATCAAACCCATCTTATTCTCTCCGCCCCCTAAAAATGGAGAAAACCTGGGGAGTTGTATTGCGCGGCCATTTTATTACTCTCATGAACGGGCCGAGGCCTGTAAAATTTATGTCACTGACTATCAAACCCACTACCGTGATGTCATTCGCCTCTTAAAAAATCTGGAACATGATTACCCTGTGGTCTGGTTGGAACAGGGGCTCTGTCATGCTCAAGAATGTGAGGTTGAATCAGAGGGGGTTTATATTTACCGCGATGACAAACATCTTTCAATTGAAGGATCCAAGTATATTGGTCAAAAAATGAATTTTGCAAAATTAATCAGAGAATCGGTCTCAAAGAAAACGCCCTAAAAACTGCAAAGGGGTGTGCTCAGGCACAGGGTGTGGTAATATAAAAATCACATCGGGATGTAGCGCAGCTTGGTAGCGCACCTCGCTTGGGACGAGGGGGTCGCACGTTCGAATCGTGTCATCCCGATTTTTTTCAGCTTTTGAGCATTTATGAAATCCCACGATTTTGACTATCACTGGACCCTGGCCCGCCGCATTGATTGGCAGGGTGTGGGTCTGCACAGCGGCCAACGTGTCCGTCTCACCCTTTTGCCCCACCACCAGCCTGGGTATTTTCTATTGAGTCAGGGGCACCCCTTTCCTTTAAACGCAGGTTCTGTGAGCCAAACCCGCTATTGTACCAGCTTGCAATTGGGCACCGTCACCGTGCAAACCGTGGAACATCTCTTGGCAGCCTTGATGGGGCTGGGGATTTCTGCCGCACAATTGGAACTGGATGGGCCAGAAATACCGATATTGGATGGCAGTGCCTTGCTTTTTGCCAAGGAAATTCAAGCCGCTGGCATTCAGTCGTTGCCGCAGAAACGTACTTTTTTTCGCCCAGAGCCTGGCCAATGGGAAGAGCAGGGGGCATCGCTGGACTGGGAACCCGCAGATCAGCTTGAAATCGAATATGGCATCGACTATACAGGCCCGCCAAGTTTGACCCAAAATTTTCATTTTGTCTGGTCTCCCGAGGCGTTTATGGCAGAGATTGCTGGGGCCCGCACCTTTGTCTATTTAAACGAAGTGGCACAGCTCCAAGCGGCGGGATTGGCCCAGGGAGGGAGCCGCGACAATGCTTTGGTGATTGAAGACCACGCTCCCGCCTCTGATTGGCGTTGGCCCAACGAACCCGTGCGTCACAAGATCCTCGATTTGATCGGCGATATGGCCCTCTCGGGTGATTTTCCGCTGGTGCGGATCAAAGCCTACCGGACAGGCCATGAGGCCCATGTTACAATGGTAAAATCTTGGCATGGAAAAACGAGCAGTGGAAGATAAGCCCCCCGAAAACAGCACCACTTTGGACATACTTGCGATTCAAGCATTGCTTCCCCACCGCTATCCGTTTTTGTTGATTGATCGGGTGCTTGAATTTGAAGCGGGCAAGCGGGCGATTGGCCTGAAAAATGTCAGTGCCAACGAACCCTTTTTTGCGGGTCATTTTCCCAATCATCCCATCATGCCAGGGGTGCTGATCATCGAGGCCATGGCCCAACTCGGGGGCGTACTGTTAATGCAATTGGCGCCCCCTGGCGAAAAATTGGCACTTTTGACCGGGGTGGACAAGGTTCGTTTTCGCCGCCCGGTGGTGCCCGGCGACCAGTTGATTCTCGAGGCGGAAATCCTCAAGATTCACGGCAATATGGGCAAGATACGCACCTCAGCACGGGTGGACCAACACCCCGTCTCCGAAGGTGAATTGCTGTTTTGTTTGAGCAAAAATGAACCCAGCCCTTAAAACCCGAATGGTTGCTCAGCCCCACATTCATCCCACAGCTCAAATCGATGCAACAGCCCAGATTGAACCTGGCGCGGAAATTGGTGCTTATGTGATCATTGGCAAAGAGAGCGTGATTGGCAGCGGCTGCCGTCTCTCGCCCCATGCTGTAATTGGGGATTATACCCGATTGGGGCCTGATTGCCGTGTCGCCAGCCATGCAGTGGTAGGCACCCCCTCTCAGGATCTCAAACACCGCGAAGAAGATATCTCTTGGCTGGAAATAGGCAGAGGCAACCGCATTCGCGAGTTTGTCACAATCAATCGGGCCACAGCGGCGGGGGCAGTGACCCGGATTGGCGATGATAACCTATTCATGGCTTATGCCCACGTGGCCCACGATTGTCACTTGGGCAGCGGGATAGTGCTGGCCAATGGAGCCACCTTGGGTGGCCATGTCGAGATCGGCAATGATGTAGTGATTGGTGCGATGAGTGGTATTCACCAATTTGTACGGATTGGGCGGATGACCATGATCGGTGCGATGTCGCGGGTTTGCCAAGATGTGCCACCTTTTTTGATGGCGGTGGGTTCACCCCCGCGGGTCTATGGTCTCAACAGCGTGGGTTTGCGCCGCCATGGCGTAGGTGTGACCAGTCGCCAAGAACTGAAACTGGCCTTTCAGGAAATTTACCGCAAACAATTGGCAGTGGCCCAGGCCCTTGAAAACCTCAAGGGTCAGGCCACAAGTGTTGAGATGCAAGAAATGTTGGCCTTTGTGCACAGTTCCCAACGCGGTTTGGTGGGGCTCACCCAACCCGATTACCGCAGTTTGTTTTAAACACTTTGCCCAAGATTCTTGTTAAGTTTCTTGGGTTTTTAAGGCACGAATCGGACGCCATTTAAAAATATCCTGAATTTGCCGCGTGACAAAAATTCCCGCATCTTCAAAAAGATGGCGGCGTTTTTCAGCTTCGTATCCCCCAACGGCCACCGGGGCAATTTTCAGCAATTCTTTTTGAATTTGATTGGTCAGGTTTTGGGCGTCGCGATCCGTCATGGGAGCCACCACCGAAAGTAAAATGGCAGAGGGGTTGGCCTTTTCTGCGTAGCGAATCAGCTCCGAAAAGGGCAAATTGGCCCCAAAATAAACAGTCGGAATCAACTCCTGGGTCAATTCCAAAAGACAGCACAAGAGCCCCAACTCGTGATAATCCAGTGGGGCACAGGCCAACATCACCGATTCATTGCTTTTGGGAATGCCCAGATTGTGCACATGAGAAAGAATCCTGCGCCGAATAATCGCAGAGGCCAGATGCGAACAGGAGATTGAAAGTTTTCCGTGGCTTGTCAATTCTCCAATCCGGGCCAAAACGGGCAGATCAATTCCGCGCAAGGATTCAGCAAAAGTGTGCCCAGCCTGGGCCTGAACCAAGAGGCGTTCAAATTGAACCGGATCACCATTTTGCACGGCCTGTAACATTTTTTCGAGCTGAGGCACCTGAAAGGCATCATCGGCTTTGATCTCTTTAAAGGCAGGGGCTTTTTTTTGCTGGATTTTGACCAAAATCTCTTCGCGTCCAGTTTGGACTTGTTCGGCCACGGTTTGAATCCCCACGCCTTTTTGGGTTTCACGCAGGGCATAATTTAAAATATCCAGATCGTTTTGGGAATAGAGGCGATAGCCATTGGCCGCACGCTTTGGGCAAATCAAATTATAGCGACGCTCCCAAAGCCGGACTTGGTTGAGGGTCAGGCCCGTCAATTCGGAGGCCTGTTTGACAGAGTATTTGGGGGTATTGTTTTCTTCTGCTGTTAAGGTAGACATGGATAAACTCCTTGTAATCTGGAGAGGTTGGTATAAACGCAGTAGAAACCTGTGTCTGTTAATTATTATGAAACCTGACACAGGTTTGACGTATGTTTACTCAATGAATTCCAGTCAAACATATGTCAACCTACTCAGCATAAAGCACCTGAGCAGAAAGTACAAGTGGCAAATTGCTGAAAGCAGTTTATTTGGCGCAGGCCAACAAGACACAAGGCTCATCTGCCTGAAAGGTTTTGGTTTCAATCGCCAAAAGGGCCAAAATTTGACTTTCACTCAGCAAACCAGTCAGGTCGATAATACGGGGCCCAGCCAAGAGATAGAGATCGGGCAAAAGGCCACCGGCATCACCATAAGCCGTCATTTCTTCGAGGGCTGTGCGAATCTGTGCCGGTACCTGATCCAGGGGCAAAGCAAAAGCCTCCGCATCGCGCAATTGCAAGCGAATGGTGCCCTCGCGGTCCAAAACACGCAGCCGTTTGGTTTGACGCTTAAACAGACCCAATAAGCGCTTTTCGGTCCAGCTTTGGCCCAAAGCCAGTAAATGCCTGGATTGGCCAAAATCGCAGATGGCATCGGGAGTTATCTGCAGTGAGCGTGCGGCCAAGGCCCGCAAATCGGTCTCACTCAGATTAACCGCATCGCTTTCCCGGCTGCGCATATCACTGGAACCCATGGCAATGGCACGCACCTTGCGGTTCTGGCTGTCTATTTCGATCGAGACTTCGACACTTTCGGGAATGGCCCCCATGGCAACAACAGAATCAAAGGCCTGCTGGCGCAAGGCCAAAATTTCGTCATTGCTGGGGTTGAGTAAATTGCGCTCGACCGAATCGCGAATCATCCCCAAAGCCGCACCGATCGCGGAGATCACCTCGGCATGTTCAGCAATAAAATGGGGCAAATTCATCGCTTGAGCGGTAAAGGGCACCAGCGCAGAGGCTCCCCCGCCACCGCCCACCAATTGGGTCATATCAGGGGTCAATTTGTATTCACGCATCAATTGTTTGAGCACGGGTTTGATCTTGTCTGCACCCCGGTTTAAAATCGCCTGTGCCAGAGCTTCTCCGGTCAGATTCAAGCGTGCAGCCAGGGTTTCAATCACAGACTTGACTCCCGCCGCATTGGCCTCGCCATGGCCCGCCTCTTTGACCAATTGCAAATACCAAGCAGCCTCGGTCGGGGTCACCGTATATCGCCCATCTCCCCGGCGCAGCGCCAGATAATCATTGGGGTCACCGGGTTTGGGGGTGATCAATTCCATTTCCAAGCTGCTAAAGTCGGGGTTGGGATCGTATGAAGGATAAGCCAAAGCGGCAATATGGGCACTGCGGGGACCCACATCGTGAATAGTCTGGCCCTTGATACGCGGAATAGAGCCTCCGGCAATGCCCAAGGTGCGCACATCGAGGGTCTGCAGATAGAGGCGCTGCCCGGCAATTTGGGCTGATTTAATCTGGGGTTTGCCATTGCGAATCACCGAAATATCGCTGGAGGTGCCCCCCACTTCGATAAAGATACCATCAGAGACACGGGCAAACATCAAAGCCGCAGCCACACCTGCAGCTGGCCCTGAGAGCATGGTCAGAATCGGGCGTTTGCGCATCTCGGCAATGTCCATAATGCCACCATCGGAGCGCATGACCATCAAAGGGGCGTTGATACCACTCTCGCGAATGGCTTTTTCGGTCATATTGGCGGTTTCGAGCATTTTGGGCATCATACTGGCATTGAGCACCGCTGTGCGGGTGCGCACGCGCAGGCCATAGAGCCGAGAAATGCGACTGGCAGCGGTGGCCAAATAGCCCATGCTCTCTGCGACTTTGACAATCTGATCTTCGCGCTCGGGATTGTCCACGCCAAAGGCCTCAGAGGCCACAAAGACCTGGGCGCCTTCGGCAGCCAGATCGCGAATCAATTCGCGAATTTTGGCCTCATTTAACTCAGTTTTGGCGGTATCGACAAAGCGAAAACGGGTGGGCAGAATCTTGCCGGGAGCCAATTCAATCCCATTGAGGTGGGTTTCTTGGCGGGCACGCAGGCCCTCTAAGCCCGCTCCGAGCCCAATAATACCAACCTGTGCCACATCCCCTTCGAGCAGGGCATTGGTGGCCTGGGTGGTCGAGTGGGCGATCAGAATAATCTCGGGAATCTGAATATCCGTGAGTTCGAGCAGAGCTTGTAACGAATCAACCACTCCCCGTGCGACACCCTCTGCGGCTTTGTGACTGGTAGGCACGCAGGCTTTGCCCACCAATTGCTGGTTGCGAATATCCATGGCCACAGCATGGGTAAAGGTACCACCGACATCAATACCAATTTTAATTTTGCGCATCGTTTCTTGTTTAGCCCCGCAAATACAGGCTGGCAGAGGCCATGAGGCCCAGGCTGGCTGCTCCCCAGGCATAAGGCAAGGTATTCCACAGCACTTTTTGTACGTCTACGCGCATTTCGTTGGCCAGCCAGACATTTTGGGTATTGGTGGGATCGGAGATGCCCTGCACCTGACCGACAGACATCAGCAGTCCCATGACCGCAGTAGGAGGCAGGCCAGCGGCCAGAAAGACAGTCGCCAAGCCAAAACCCATACCCCAGAGATTAAGGGGGCCCCGGTACAGCGCCAAGGGAGCGAGCAAACTGAACATCAAGACATAGACCAAAGGATGTTTGGGAATAATGGCCTGTACCAGCGGCTGAATGAGTTTGAGGACCGGCCAGCCGTTGGGAAAGGCCTCTTTGGGCAAATCGCCACCGGGGCCCATGATGGCAATCAGAATCATGCCGATGCCAAACATCAAAATCACCGCAGGCATGACCATGGCAGAGCCTTCTAAACAAGACTGAATCAAGACGTTTAAATGGCCTTTGCGCCAGGTCGCAAGAAAGACATAGAGCAGACCCACCACAAAAGCGGCCACAAAATTGACGTTATACAAGAGAATCAAGATCAGCGGCAGCACAGGCCCCAGAAAAGCGCTCCAATGCACCTCTCCTTTGTGATTTTGGCCCTGTGTAGCGCGGTAGCCAACCAGGCCCAAAAGTGCAATCAGCCCCACTCCGGCCCCCCATTGCAGGATCATAAATACATTTCCCAAGCCACCCATCATCAGCAAACGCATATCATTGCTCAGGCCCAAGCCCCAGAGGGCCACAGCACCTGCACCGAGGACCAGAATGCCGGCCCCGTTGAGGGCCAACTTTTTGAAATTGAGATCGTGGCCATCGCGCCAGAGCTGCACGGTGATATACACCAGCGCCAAAGCAAAGACGATGGCAAAGATGATCAGGGCAAAGGGCCGAACCTGTTCGGGCTTGAGTTTCATCACTTCGGTATAAAGGGCCCAATTGCCCACATTGAGGGTTCCCCCAATCGAAATGCCCAATAAAAAGATCCCCACAGTGGTGAGCGGACCCACCCCTACAGAGACCAGCACGGGCAACACAATGGTGGCCACCATAATAATCGCACCCAGGCCGCCCAAGGTTGAAAAGAGCAAAATAATCAACACCAACATCGTCACGGAGATCAACCAGGGATTATCTCCAGACAGTTCAGCGCCTTTTTTAATAAAGTTTTCGGCCACACCGGTTTTTTGTAAAATGGCGCCCAACATGCCCCCAAAAAGAGCCACGACATAGGCCCCTGATAGCTTGGCGGGCCCGCCACCGACCACATATTCCAAGACATAATTCAAAGGCACGCCTCCGGCCAATGCCAAGAGCACGGCCAAAAGCGGCAAAGCCAAGAGGGCGGGCAAAAGACGGGTGACCATCAGCAGGGTCAGGCCGGCAAAGCTGAGAAAGATCAGGATAATTTGTAAGGTTTGCATGGTGGTTTTAACTCTGCCTGATTATACCCTTATTGGACAAATCCGAACTATGCGCAAGATTACAATTCAAACTGTGAAAGCCTAAGAGTTGAGACAAAGCCCTTGGGATCCGTTACAATGAGAGAAAACTCAAGACGTGAATAATGAACCGTTTGGGAGCGCATCAGCCGGGCATGAGCACCGAAAAATTGAACCCCTCTACCGTGGACACATTTCTACCCACGTCCCCACATGCAGATCTGGATGACTGGGATGAAGAGGCCACGATCATCGGTGATTTAGGCATGGTCGAAGAGATGACTTCAGAAGCCGGTCTGATGCTCAAAGGGATGGGGTTACAATACAATCTCGGTTTGGCGCCTGTGCTGTTGGGCCGCGACGCAGGCTGTACCCTCACCCTCAATTCGAAAATGATTTCCCGGTACCATCTCGCCATCTACAAATTTGGTGGCCATTACCGGGTGCGCGATTTGCACTCCACCAATGGTGTTTTGCTCAATCAGGTGCGGGTCAGTCAATCTGTGATTCGGGCTCAGGATCTGATTCAATTGGGAGACCAAAGTTTTCAGGTTTTGCCCGCTCCCCATACCCCCGAACCCTATGCGGGCGAATGTGTTGTGCTGTTTTTGGATTTGGCCAATTCTACAGGTCTGGCCGAGCGCTATGGCGAGGCCTTCAATCTCTTTATTCAGGCTGAAATTGCCAAACTCGAAGACCGGGCCTTGATTCACAGAGGCATTCCGATCAAAAATTTGGGTGATGGCCTGATGTGTGCCTTTGGACTGGGCCCCCAACAGCCCAATACCCTCTCTCCCCCAGATCAGGCTTTGGCCTTTGCCTGGGAAGCCGTGCGCGGATTTCGGCAACTGACAGCTTACCCAGATCTGCGCCTGCGGGCAGGCATTCATTTGGGCGAAGTCAGTTATGCCGAGCAGGAATCCCTCGACCTCTTTGGCGATACGGTCAATTTGGCCTCTCGGCTGGAATACTGCAACAAAGAATACGGCACCCAGATTTTGGTCAGCCAAGCTCTGAGGGACAAAACCCAGCGTTGCCAACCCTTTTTGCGCGAAGTAGATACCGTGCGGGTCGCAGGCAAAGAAGAACCCGTGACGCTCTATGCCTGGGAAGAACACAGTTTGAGTCCCGGAGCTGAATCACAGTTTCAGGCCTATTTACAGGCTCTGCAACTCTACCGCCTGGGCAAATTTCCCCAGGCCCGCTCCTGTTTGGCGTCCCCCCAACTCAGCCAAGATATCCTGGCCCAAAATCTCTTGCACCGCCTGCATGAACTGCCCGAAATGGCTCCCGACGATTGGTCGGGCATCTGGCAATTGGAAAAAAATGTTTAAACCCTTTGGAGCTGCCCATGCCTTTTAATGAAGAATTGGTCGCATCGCTGCGCGCCGCACTGGCTGCCAGCCCCGACAATCCCCATTTACACAAACACCTGGGAGATATTCTCATGGCGGGTGGAGACCTGCTGGGCGCGGAGCAAGAATACCGTTTGGCCCTCAAACTTTCGCCCCAAGATCTGGGCATCAAACTGGCTTTGGCCGAGGCCTTTCTCAAACAAGAAAAACACTCGGCCTCGCTGGTACTGGTCGAAGATCTGCTGGCGGAACCCAATCCTTCGGCCCAGGCCCATTTGCTCTCGGCCCATCTGATGGCCCGCAAGGGAGATATTGGCCGCGCGACCCACCATTACCTGAAAGCCCGCGAATTGCAACCTGGCCTGCAGGACCCCGATCTCGAAAGCCGGATTCCCTTCTTTGAACCCCCAGATCCGCCGCTGAATCAAGACCCTGAACTGCCCGCTCCCCCAGGTGCCGATCTGGCCCATCTCTCATTCTTTCAATTGGCGGCAGAGTCGGAATTGGAACGTGTGCCCGCCCAGTTGTTTCCCGAAGAACCTGGATTTTTGCCCCTGGAAAAACCCGATCTGGGCTTTGCCGATGTGGGCGGTATGAACCAGGTCAAAGAAGAAATCGAGCTCAAGATCATTCACCCGCTCAAACACCCCGAACTCTATGCCGCATATGGCAAAAGCGCCGGCGGCGGCATCTTGATGTATGGCCCCCCCGGCTGCGGCAAGACCCATTTGGCCCGCGCCACAGCCGGCGAAGTCAATGCCTCGTTTTTGGCCGTGGGCATCAACGATATCTTGGACATGTGGATGGGCCAAAGTGAACGCAATTTGCACCAAATCTTTGAACAGGCCCGGGCCAGCACGCCCTGTGTGCTGTTCTTTGACGAAGTAGATGCCCTGGGTGCCAGCCGCAGCGACATGCGTCAGAGTGCAGGCCGCCACCTGATTAACCAGTTTTTGCTCGAACTCGACGGCATTCAGGCCCGCAACGAAGGGGTTTTGATTCTGGCAGCCACCAACGCCCCCTGGCATCTCGATCCCGCTTTTCGCCGTCCGGGCCGCTTTGACCGGATTTTATTTGTGCCGCCCCCCGATCAGGAGAGCCGCGAAGCGGTGCTCAAGCTGATTCTCAGTGGCAAACCCACCGAGGGCATCGATTACACCACGCTGGCCAAAAAGAGTGAAGGCCTGTCGGGGGCCGATCTCAAGGCTCTGGTTGATCGGGCCGTCGAAATGCGTCTGCGGGAGGCGATCAAAAGTGGCAGTCCAGCTCCGCTGCGGCAAAAAGATCTGCTGCAGGCGCTCAAACAAACCCGCTCAACGGTGCAAGAATGGCTGACCAGTGCCCGCAATTATGCCCTCTACGCCAATCAGAGCGGTTTTTATGACGACGTTTTGCATTATCTCAAACTCTAATTCAAACGCTCACTCAAAATCCACATGTTCACCCCCTCTTACGAACGCATTCAGCTCTTGATCCAGCAGTCCCGCTATGTCCAAGCCGAGCGGGAACTGCGCGAGGTGCTCTACCAAAGCCCCGATGAACCCTTTGTGCATGCCCTGCTGGCACTCTGTCTGTCGGAACAGGACAAACTCAAAGAGGCCCTGCCTTCGGCCCATACAGCTGTGGCTCTCGCGCCCGACTCACCCTGGTGCCGCTATATCCTGGCCACCGTGCTCTCGCGCCAAGGCAAATTGGCTGAGGCCCGCGAGGTGATTCTGGCCGCCATTGCCCAGGCCCCCGATGACCCCGATTATTTTGCCCTCTTGGGCAGCCTGTATTTGCAAGAAAATCGCTGGCAAGAGGCCTTGGACAATGCAGAAATCGGCCTGAGCCTCGACCCGGAGCATGTGGTTTGCAACAATTTGCGCAGCATGGCCCTGATCAAATTGGGCAAGGGCGACGCCGCCTTAGCTGGACTGGCCTCGGCCCTGATGCAAGAACCCGACAATGCCCTGACCCATGCCAATCGGGGCTGGACCCTGCTCGAACAGGGGCAAAACGAAGCGGCCTTGGCAGCCTTTCAAGAGGCCTTGAGCCTCGACCCCAACCTGGATTGGGCCCGCGAAGGGCTGGTCGAAGCGCTCAAGGCCCGCTACCTGCTCTACCGCCTGATGCTCAAGTATTTTTTTATGATGGGCCGCCTGCGCCGCAGCCACCAATGGCTGGTCATGATTGGTCTGCTGCTGGGCGTGCGCCTGTTGCGGTTGGTTTTTCCAGCCCAGACCCACCTCTGGGTCAGCGGGGCGGTTTTTGGCGTGTATCTGGGGTTTGTGCTGCTGACCTGGCTGGCAGATCCGCTGTTTAACTTGGTGCTGCGCTTCAATCGCTATGGCCGCTTGGCCCTCTCACCCGAGCAAACGGTGGCCAGCAATTGGCTGGGCGGCTTGCTGGGGGGTGGCTTGCTGGCGGGCTTGTCAGGCGTGGCTCTTTCGTCTTGGCCGCTGCTCGGTTTGGGCATCATGGCCCTGGCCATGACCATCCCCATCTCGGGCACGTTTATGACTGCAGAGGCCCGCAGCCGCCAGTTTTTGGGCATTTACACGGGCATGTTGGCCCTGACAGGCGGAATCGGCTTGGCCTGCCTGGCACTCAAATGGACCGGCCTGGCGCTCATTCTGCTGATCGCCTTTGCCTTGGGCTGGGTCGGGTTTTCTTGGACCGCCAATTTATTGCCTTGGCGGAAGAGCTGATAAAAATTAAACATGCTATTTTGCATATTCAAACACATACTGTTTTTATGAAAATAAGTATGTGTTATGATCTTGGTAGATTTTGCGCGCTTCAACAGAAAGTTTATCCATGAAAAAAATTGCTAGTGCTGAACGGGTGACGGTGTCTGTACCTGCTCCTCTGCGCCAACAAATAGAGCAACTCAAATCTGAATTGGCTATTTCCCAGAGTGAGTTTTTTCAACGGGCTGCCGAGCATTTTATTCAGCTTCATCAAAAGCAAAAAATGGAGCAGGCCGCCTTAAAAATGGCACCCTACTATGCTTCTGATCCCGAACTCAGCGCTTTTAATGTGCTCGATGGCGAAGATTTTAAATGAAACAGCGTGAGATTTGGTTGGTCAACCTCGATCCGACTTTGGGAGCTGAGATCAGCAAAACCCGGCCAGCACTGATTGTCAGTGCGGATGAAATGGGCATTTTACCCTTGCGCATCATTGCGCCGATTACCGATGCCAAACCCCATTATGTGAATGTCCCCTGGATGGTTGAGCTGGCCCCCGCACGGGCCAATGGCTTGAAGAAAAAATCTGTCGTCGATCTTTTTCAGGTGCGCTCAGTTTCTTCTCAGCGGCTGATCAAAAAATGGGGCCTGATTCAAACTGAAGAATTTGAGCACGTGGTGCAGGCTTTGCAACAGGTCTTTGGGATGCGCGTTTGATGTCCCATCATTTCGAACACTTCGAACATTTCGAAACGGCCCTGCACAGGCAATTTGTCTTGCCCATTCTGCGCTTGGACGACCCGCAGACCTGCCTGCATTTGGCCCGTTGTTTGGTCAAAGCAGGGTTTGACATCCTCGAAATAACCCTGACCACCCCCGAAGCGCTGAAGCTGATTGCCAGCTTGGCCCAAGAAGGGATTTGTATTGGCGCAGGCACGGTCCTGAGCAAAATCGAGGCCGAACGGGCTCTGGCCAGTGGGGCTCAGTTTCTGGTTTCACCGGGTCTGTCTCTGGAGATCGCCGATCTGGCCAACAAAGCCCAATTGCCTTATTTTCCTGGGGTGTATACCCCCACTGAGGTCATGACCGCCCTCAATCATGGCCTGACCCGGCTCAAGCTCTTTCCCGCCAGCTCAGGTGGCCTGGATTACCTCAAACACCTGCAGGGACCGTTCCCCCACGTACAGTGGCTGCCCACGGGCGGTCTGCATTTTGCCGAGTTAAAAGCCTGGCAGCAAGCGGGTGTTTTGGCGGTGGGCCAGGGCACGCGTTTGGTCTCACCCGCGGCTCTGGCCCGCCAAGATTGGGAGAGCATTGAGCAGGAGCTCAGATCCCTGCATGCGGAAATCCAAAGCTGGTTTTAAACTCAGACCAAGGCTTTGGCCGTAAATCCGGCCCCTTCAATGCGGGCCTGTAACTCAGCGGCACTGAGACTGGTTTGGGCCTTGAGGTGATTGGCTTCGAGGGTGACTTGCACCTCGGCCTGGGGATCGGCTTTTTGGATCGCACGGGTCACGGCCCGCACACAGCCCTGGCAGGTCATGCCTGTGACTTCAAAATTGCGTTCTTGCATAAAATAAGGTGGCTCCTAATAAAACTTAGCGCGGCTTAAACATCGCCGCATCGATAATCGACCAGAGGTGGATCACCCAACCCATCAGCACCACCCAGAGTGCCCCGGCCAAGACAAATTGAATCAGCGCCAGCAAAAGACGGCCCTGCAAAAGCTGTCCGAGTCCGGGCACAAAAAAACTGCAGAGTGCGGCAATTACATTGCCCGTTGAACCTTGTCCGTTTGCCATGCTGTCTTCCTTTGCTTATGAAATTCTCTGGTATCTGTTACGACTAGAATACCGCATTTGGGGGCCGGGTTTAAACCTCTCCCGCTTGGGCTATAATTGAAAACATGCCGTCAAATCCCTCCCTTTTGCACCACTTAACCCGATTGATTCAAGCCTCAGAGTTGGATCAGGCTTGGCAGCTCTGCCAAAGCAGCCTGCAAACGGCCCCCAACGACCCCGAATTGCATGTCATTTGGGGCTATCTGAACCTGGAAAATGGCCAAGCAGCGGTGGCTCAAGCGGCCTTTAAACAGGCTTGGGATCTGGGAGCAAGCGACCCCAAACTGGCCTCTTTTTTGGCCCAGACCTGCCGGGCCCAGGCCGACTGGCAGGGGGTGATCCACTGGGAAAACACCTATTTTGAGCAAGTTCCCGCCGATCTTGATGCTCTGCTGCGGATCGGCGAGGCCCACTTGCATCTCAATGCCCCCGGCCAGGCCCTGGCCCGTTTTCACAAAGTCGTCGAACTGGCCTTTAAGCGCGGCGACTTTGAACGGGCAACACAGACCTTGCAAGGTGTTTTGCAGATCTTTCCAGGCCATCCCGAATTGCGCTTTTTGCAGGCCAAATTGCTTTTGCAACAGGGCCAAAGCGCAGCCGCTCAAGCCCTGATCGCAGAGCTGTATCTGGCCAAAGTGCCCCCCCAAAAGGCCGCGCAGTTGGCCCAGACCGAAAGTCTGAGTCTCTATGCCTACGAGTTTGAACACCATCTGGCCCAGCTCAATTATCTCTTAGAAAAAGGCGTTTTTGCCCGCGACCAATTGGCTGAATACACAGCCCTTTTGGCCCAGTGGCAAGATCTATCTGAGCAGTTCAAAGGGCAAAATCCCTTTCAATGCCAAGAGATCAGCGGCAAAGGCCTGGCTTTGCTCAAGCAGCCCTATTATCTGCCTGCCCTGCCCACATTCAAAACCCTTTTACACCCAGACCTGGATCTGGCCGCGGTCGAAACTGCATTTCTGGGGCAAAATTCAGGCATCGTCGTACTGGAGCCTTTGCTGAAACCAGAAGTCGTGGCCGCTCTGTATGAATACTGCCTGTCTGCCACGATTTGGCACCAGGCTTATGCCACAGGTTATCTGGGCAGCTCTTGGCGCGAGGGCTTTCATCCGGCATTGCTCTTTCAATTGGCCGAAGAATTACAAACGGCCTTGCCCAGCATTTTTAAACAGCACAAACTCACCCATCTCTGGTCATTTAAATGTGATCAGCGGGGCCGGGGCACCGGCGTGCACGGCGACGAAGCGGCCCTCAATCTCAATTTTTGGATCACACCCACGGCGGCCAATCTCAAGCCCGAAGCGGGGGGACTGATCATTTACGACAAGGCTGCACCCGCGGACTGGGCCTTTAACCAATACAACCAGGCTGACCAAATTCCACAGATCTACGACTTTTTAAAGCGCTCACAGGCCCAGCCCCACAGAATTGCCTACCGCCAAAACCGAGCCGTTTTGTTTAGCTCAGATTTATTCCACGAAGCAGACCAGCTGGTGTTTGCACCGGGTTTTGTCAATATGCGCCTGAATATCACCCTGCTCTTTGGCACCCGGCCAAGGCACACACACAGACACACACACGCAAAAAGCAAAGAGTGAGACCATGGAAACAGAGAAACCGCCCACCCCAGATAAAACACCCGATAAAACACCCGATAAAATCCGCATCATCTTGATCGTCTTGCAGATTTTTGTCGGTTTGGGTGCGCTGATGCCCGGCTATTCGCTGATCAGCGATCCCTCTGGGCGGGGTGTAGGCTTTCCGCCGGGCCTGATCGAAAACACGATCTTTGGCAATTACCTGATTCCCGGCCTCTTTCTTTTGGGCGTGAATGGCCTGGGCAATTGTCTCACGGCCTTGCTGGGCCTGCTCAAACACAGGTATTTTTACCCACTGGCCTGTTTGCAGGCCTTGGCACTGATCATTTGGATTGGGGTGCAAATCATCACAGTGGGTCTGCTTTATTGGTTGCAGCCCTTTTTTGGCTTGATTGGCTTGCTGGAATTGTTCCTGGCTTGGAAAGGGCTGAAAAAACATGGCCTTGCCTAAACAGATCGAAAAACTGCGGGTGCAGACCGCCCGTTTGCAATTGCAGCCCCTGCCGCCAGAAAAAGCCCAAATCGTGCTCGATTACCACCTGCGCAACCGGGATTTTTTTCGGCCCTGGAACCCCAAACCCAGCAAAGACTTTTATCAATTGGACTGCCAAGCGGAAAAATTGGCAGGGGATCTGGCTGAAGCCCAGGCCGGCAGGCTACTGCGGCTTTGGATCTTTAAGCAAACAACCCCGCAGCACATCTTGGGCCATATTGCCCTCTCGAATATCGTCTGGGGGGCCTTTCGCTCCTGTTTTTTGGGCTATAGCATCGACCAGCACCAAAACGGCAAAGGTTATATGACCGAGGCGCTGGGAGCAGCTGTGCAATTGGCCTTTGGCCCTTTAAAGTTGCACCGTCTCGAGGCCAATATCATGCCCCAAAACGCAGCTTCGATCCGCGTGGTTGAAAAACTCGGCTTTGTCTGCGAAGGCAACTCGCCCAAATACCTCAAGATCAATGGGCACTGGGAGGACCATTTGCACTATGTCATCCGCAATACCGCCCTCGAATAACCGAGAATAAAGGGGCAGATAACGTGACAATCGGCCAAGGCCTGATATATTGATCTCAATCACCATGAACAGATCTATTTTATCTCTGCTCCCTGCCGGTCTGCCGCCTTATTTGCGCTCACCGGTTTGTTGGCTTTGGGGGCTGTTGATTCTGCCCGCTGTGTTGGGGCTGGGATTCAATTTATTGTTCTTTCAAGGCCCTGCCTGGGCTCTCGAAACCGTGATCCTCAGACCCAACCAAGAGGTGTACCCCCTCGGCAAACGGGTCGAAATCCTCGAAGATCCCGGCGGCAGTTTGCGCTTTGAGCAGATCTTAGAACAGCCCCAGAATTTTCAGCCCAGCCTGGATGAGACCCCCAATTTTGCCTTTTCCAGCTCGGCCTTTTGGCTGCATTTCCGTGTGCGCAACCCGCTGATCCAAGAACAACTCTACCTCTTTGAAATTGGCCACCCCAATATTGACTTTATCCAGGTCTATTTGCCTCGGCTCGATGGGTCTTGGCGTCAGATCCACGCCGGCCGCCGCCTGCCATTTGAAGCCCGCGAGGTCAAAAACCGCAACCAGCTCTTTCAGATCCGCATTCCGCCAGGGGTGACACGGGACTATTATTTTCGTGTCAAAAGCTCTTCGGCCTATTATCTGCCGCTAAATCTGCTCTCAGAACGGGCCTTTACCCGCAAAGACCACGAATCACAATTGGGATTTGGCTTTTATTATGGCCTGATCTTTGTGATGATCTTCTACAATCTGGTGCTCTGGCTCTCAGTGCGGGATCTCAATTATCTCTATTATGTGCTCACCCTGCTCTTCTTACATTTGCTCTTTCAGGCCACCAATAACGGTTTGGCGTATGAGTATTTCTGGCCCAAAGCGGTCTGGTGGAACAACCATTGCCTGGGCTTTTTTCTGGCTCTTTCGATCTTTTTTACAATTTCTTTCTGCCAGCATTTTTTGCAGCTCAAAAAAAATGTGCCCCGACTCAATTGGGTTCTCAATATCTTGCGTTTTGTCAGCTTGGGCCTTTCGATCTTTAATTTGACCCCCGATGAAACCTTTACCTCTTGGCTCTCGATTTATTGGGGCAGCAAAATTGCCATTGCCGCAACGCTCTTGATCTGGATTTCGGGCTTTTTGGTCTGGCGCTTGGGCCACCAAGCCGCACGTTATTTCTTGATCGCCTGGAGTTCTTTGGTGCTGGGTGCCTTGGTGACTGGGTTTACGGCCTATGGCCTTCTGCCCACTTCATTTTGGACCACCTATGCCCTGCAAATTGGCACGGGCATTGAAGTTGTACTGCTCTCGATGGCCTTGGGCGATCGCCTGCGTGTGGATCAGCAAAAGATTATGGAGGCCCAAGCGGCCCGCCTGAAACAAGAAAAACTGGCCAAGCAGTCCCAGGAGCGCATGGTCGAACGCCTGAAAAAACTCGACAAGCTCAAAGATGAGTTTATTGCCAATATCTCCCACGAATTGCGCACGCCACTCAATGGCATTATTGGTATCTCCGAGTCGATGTTGGATGGGGCCACAGGGGAGATCAGCCGCGAGCAAAAATACAATCTCTCGCTGGTGATTTCGAGTGGCCGCCGACTGTTTCACTTGGTCAATGATTTGATCGACTTCTCCCAACTCAAACACAAAGAAATTCAACTGCACCTCAAACCCGTTTGGATGCGTGAAATTGTGGAAGTCGTACTCAAACTCTCCAAACCGCTGGTGGGTCAAAAAGATCTCAGACTGATCAACAACGTGCCCGAAGATGCCCCGCCGGTGATGGCCGACGAAGACCGCATCCAGCAGATCTTGCACAATTTAATCAGCAACGCGATCAAATTTACGTCAGCTGGCAAAGTGGAGATCACGGCTCACGCCACCCGCCAACACCTCGAAATCACGGTTTCAGATACGGGTCCAGGCATTGACGAGAGCTGGCACGAACGGATTTTTGAGAGTTTTGAACAGGCCGATGGCTCGGCCATCCGTGAACATGGGGGCAGCGGTTTGGGCCTGGCGATCACACGTCAATTGGTCGAACTCCACGGCGGGCGGATCCGCGTCGATTCAGCTCCCGGCAGAGGATCCCATTTCCACTTTTTGCTGCCTTTGGCCGAAGACATCCAACCGCAAGAGGTGCGAGTGCCTCGTATTCGGCTCTTTCCCTCCACAGGAGAGCTGGAAGAGGTCAAAGAATTGGTCAGGCAGACCCGGCCGCTGGCAGAATTGCCCAGCGAAGAAGCCCCTTTCCGGATTTTGATTGTCGATGACGAACCTGTCAATTTGCAGGTCTTGGTCAATATGCTGGCCCTGCAACGCTATTCCGTGACCAAAGCCAACAGTGGCAAAGAGGCCTTGGACGCGATTGAAAACCAGACCTTTGACTTGATTTTGCTGGATGTGATGATGCCCAAAATGTCGGGCTACGAGGTCTGTGAAGCCGTGCGCAAGCAATACCCCGCCAATTCCCTGCCGATTGTCTTTCTTACCGCCAAAAACCAGGTTGCGGATCTCGTCCAGGGTTTTGAGACGGGGGCCAATGATTACCTCACCAAACCGGTTGCCAAAAACGAGTTATTGGCACGGATCAAAACCCATATCCATCTCTCCAAGATCAATCTCTCTTATGCCCGTTTTGTGCCCGATGAATTCCTCAAATTTTTGGGCCACGAGAGCATTTTAGACGTACGTTTGGGCGATCAGAGCCAACAGGAGATGAGCGTGATGTTTTCAGATATTCGCTCTTTCACCTCACTCTCAGAACAACTCAGCCCCAAAGCCAATTTTGACTTTCTCAATGATTATCTCAACCGCATCAGCCCGATTATTCGTGTTCACCAGGGGTTTATCGACAAGTATATTGGTGATGGAATCATGGCGCTCTTTCCCGAAGAGCCCCAACAGGCTGTGGACGCTGCCGTAGACATGTTACATGAAGTGACCGTGTTTAACCTCGAACGGCAAAACAATCAAGAATTGCCGATCCAGATTGGTATTGGCCTGCACACAGGCCTGCTGATGCTGGGCACCATTGGCGAAGAACAGCGCATGGAGGGCACCGTGATCTCCGACGCGGTCAACACAGCGGCCCGCCTCGAAGGGCTGACCAAACTCTATGGCTCACAATTGATCATCTCCGAACAGACGCGCAGCAAGTTGAGTCAACCCGAAAAATACAGCATGCGCCATTTGGGCTGGGTGCGGGTCAAGGGTAAAATCCAATCCATTTCGATTTTTGAAATCTTTGATGCCGGTATGGTCGAAGACTTTACCGCCCGCTTTCGCAGCCTCGATCTATTTGAAAAGGCCGTGGCTGACTATTTTAACCGCGAGATTGAAGCGGCTCGGATCGGCTTCCAAGCCACCCTTGATGCCAATCCCCGCGATACGGCAGCCCGCTATTATTTGGAACGCTGCGAGCGATTTTTGACTCAGGGCTTACCTGACGATGTCAGCCCGGTCTTTGTCTGAAGTATGGCTCAAACGCCCCTCTCTGTTTTGCGGTATGCCTGTCACTATCTGCCCGAGGTCTTTAAACCCGCGCAACAACTGACCGCTCTCTATCATCTGACCGATTCGTTGCTCTGGGTTCCCAGCGGTATTTTTGAATGTGAACTGGGCAAAAACCGAAGTGAATTGGCCTTTGCTGCGGGGGTGATTCCCAGCGAACCGGTCTGGACCCTGTTACAACCCTTTTTGTTACGTACCAGTCAGGCTTTGCCCAACACAGTTCGAAGCCATCTGAGTGACTTTTTAAACCAGGTTCAAAACCCAGATTTTCTTAAGGCCATTCACGGCCCCTCACTTTGGTTTGAATGGGCTTTGGCAGCAGAATCGGGGCTTCCGCTCTTGGATGGGCTCTATCTCAAGTCGGATCATCTGGACCACCCCCAATATGCCCAGCAAGACTGGCACAATTTCGTGACCGAAATGTATCTGGCTTTAACGGGGTTTCCCTGCCCCGCGCAGGAAAAGGAACAGCTCGACACTGTCCTTGGACTTTTGCCCGAGTCCGTTCAAGCCAGCTATTTGGGGCTGATGTTCGCCCGCAACAATACCCTCAAGCTCTGTTTAACCTGTCCGGAACTGGATTCACTCAAAACCCTGATTGCGCGATTGGAATTGCCTACCCAGGCCATATTTGGCCTCTTTGACAGACAGGTTGCGATGTTGGGCGATTTTTGGGTTTTAAACCTCGATTTGGGCCCGCGTTTTCGCGAGCGCTGGGGCCTCGAAGCCTATCTCCATCCCAGTTACAAACAAAATGGGGAGATCGTCAAAAACTGGACATATTGGCTCAATGCCCTGTCGCTGTGTACCCCAGAACAAGCGGAGGGTATCCGTCAATGGCAGACAGAACCTTTGCCTTATGAACAAGACCCTGTGGTCAGAAAAGCCAATTACAAATGCCTGAATCATTTTAAGTTTATTAGCGAAAAAGGGGAGTTAAGTCTCAAAGCCTATCTCTATTTCGCTTGTCGCTATCTGAGAACAGTCAGTCGTTGACGTGCAGGCCTATTCTGTGCCCATCTTTCATGTTAATATTAAGCAAGCATTAAATAGTTATTTTTTTTCTGTTTTGAGAGACAGGTGAGAACAGGCTTTCTCTGATAGAAATGACATCCGATATTCTGTCTATATTTTCAAAGGAGCTTTCCCAACCATGGCCAATACGTGGGTCCAGATTTCTAACTCCGTCCGTGTCGCTGACCCTGTGACCGTTCTTGCCGCAGCTTATGAATCCAGAGCAACTGCCATTGCCAAGCTCTTTGTTCCGATTGCCTCTTTTGCTGGAGATACCGCCCAAACCGCCACAGACGGTACGTTTAACTCCACCCCAGCCTCCACCTTAAAATCTTCTACCGCCATTCTGGCCACACCTTCGAACATTCTCAATGTTCCTGGGCAGGTCACCACTGGGGCCAATTTGGTCACAGCCAAGCCCCTGATTATCCGGGTTCGTCGCGATGAATTTACAGGTGCAGTGCTCAATTATGGCGTTTTTAACGCCGATGGTTCTGTCCCTGGTCAAGTTGGGGCCGGTTATACTCCTGGCCAAGCAGGAGACCCCTTTGACCCAGCGCAAAACCCCCGTTATTTGGTCGATCGCATGAGCGGCCAGGTCTATCTTAATAATGCCGCCGGCATTGTGGGCGTGAACTTAGATGCCAACGCCGGTGCCGAAATTGTGACCGGTCTCGCCGGTGTCGGCAACGTGATCGCCATCGCCGAATTTAAAGCCCTGGAAGGCGCTGCCTTGAGTACTGCCCAACAGCAGGCCAGCGAATTGTCCAACTGTATCCAATCTCTGGCCACCCTGATTCGCGGTTTTAAAGATTCCGAACGGAATATGTTGAACACCATCCGCTAATCCGAGAATTTAACAGACAGAAATAGCCGCTCTGGAGCCCCAGAGCGGTTTTTCATTGCTGACTTAATAGCTGCTCAGCACACTCTCTGGCTTGAACAACAGTATTGCGCCAATCATCAGCCAAGCCAAACAACTCAGGCCAGGCCGTTTGGGTCTGAACCGCTTTTTCAAAGCCCTTTAAACAGCTTTCAAGCGCCACAAAACCCAGACTCGAAGCAGTGGATTTCATGGCGTGTAAATCGGCTTCGAGGGTGGGGTAATCGTGTCTGGCCAGGGCTGTTTCAACCGCTTGACGGTAATGCTGAATTTGGCTCAAAAACAGGTTGAGCATCTCTGCCAGCAGAGCGGGTCCCCCCACCCCCAAAATGCTGTCGAGTATTTCTTGATCCACGGTGGCGATGTTGATCATGGTCACTTCGGCTCTGGTCCTTGTTGGTATTATCTTACTGGTATAATGATGTATTCCTAATTGTACGAGGCTTTTCTCAAAGTATGCCTGTATTCCTGTCTGCGCCCCCCCAAATTTCGCTGGTGAATATTTTTACCGAACCCTATAACAATGCTGTGGCCACAGCCCGCACCTGTTATTCTTCGGAATTGGTGGGCGTGGCAGCGGTCAGTGGTCAGGGGCAAAGCGCAGAAGTACAGCAGCAGCGACAGGCCATGCGTGATCGCATTGCTGCCAGCACCTATGAAGCAGGTCACCATACCACCTTGCAACATGCCCATGTGCAATTTGCCCTGAGTGGCGTCTCGCGCCATTTTCTCTGGTCGTTTTTGCATGCTTTTCCCTATTACAACAGCGAACAGCAGAGCCAGCGCTATGTGCATGTCAAACCTGGCAAAGTGATTGAGCCTGACTTTGGTTCTGAGAAACTGCAAGCCATTTACAGGGCCTGTTTGCAAGACCAGATGGAAACCTACGAAGAACTTTCAAGCAAACTCTTCGAAACTGCAGCAACTGAATATTACCGGATTTTTCCGGGCCGCAAAAAACAGGCCGAAAAATACGACCGCGAGATCAAAAAAAAGACCCAAGAAGTGGCCCGGTATGTACTTCCTGTCGGCACCTTTGCCAATCTCTACCACACAGTTTCGCTGCTGACGCTCTTGCGCTACCACCACATGGCCGAACAGGCCGACGTGCCCCAAGAGACGCGGCAGGTGATCAGTGCGATGTTGGAGAGTGTCAGACAGGCTGATCCACTGATTGAGCAATTGATTGAATCGCCCTTGGCATTCGAAGAGATGCCCGAAAGCCACTTTTGGTTGCAAAGTCTGCAAGCGAGCCAAAGTGAACGCCGCGATTTTATTTCCCATTTTGACCAATCACTGCAAGGCAAGGTCTCGCATTTGGTGGACTGGAAGGTCAATGCCGAGACCTCCATGGCCGAAGCTGTGCGTGAGGTGCTTGGGCTGATGCCCACCCAAATGTCAGATGCGGAGGCCCTGGCTTTGGTGCTCGACCCGGCCCGCAACAAGGTGCTTTCGACCACCTTAAACACCACCACCCACTCCAAATTGACCCGTGTCTTGCACCATCCGCATTATACCTTTCGCAAAAAACTCAGCCACGCCGCCGACTCGCAAGACCAACGCCACCGCATGGTGCCAGGATCGCGGCCGGTTTTGGGTCTGCATCTCGACAGCAGCCCAGACTATATCACCCCCCGGCTGCTGGAAGCCGACCCCGCCTGTTTGGAAATCTATACCGCTTGCATGGAACGGATTTGGGACCGCATTAACCAATTGCGCGAAGGCGGGGGCTCGCTGGAAATGGTCAGCTACCTCTTGCCCAATGCCGTGAGCGTGCGCTTCAGTGAGTCGGGAGACCTCTTGAATCTGCACCACAAGCTCAAAGCCCGGCTCTGTTACAACGCCCAGGAAGAGATCTGGCAGGCCTCTCTCGATGAGCTGGCCCAAATCACCGCCATTCATCCCCAAATTGGGGCCTACCTGCGCCCGCCTTGTGGTTTGCGGCAAATGGGTGGCCGCACGCCTTATTGTCCCGAAGGGCAGCGCTATTGTGGCGTACCGGTCTGGCGTTTGCAACCGGCTGAATACGAAAGGCTGCTTTAAAATGCTCCGATTTAAATGGACCCCGAAATGGACCCTTCTGCCGCTCTTGGTATTGGCAAGCCTCAATACCGGCTGCGAAGAAGATCCGCTCCAGCCCGCTGCCAATGCCTCTCCCAGCGCCAGTGCTTTGGCACCGCCAGTCAATGCCCAAGCCCCCGCCAAACCCACCGATGTACAGAGCCTGCTCAATCTGCTCACCGGCAATGGTTCCAAGACCTGGCAGGTCAGCAAACGCACAGAAGACGAAAGAGATGCCGGTCAAGACTGTTTTCTCGACGATCAGATCAAGATTTTTCGCAAAAACACGATTGAACTCCGCGTCGGCAGATCCCTTTGCCGCTATGATGGCGCGCCGGTCAAAGACCGTCTCGGCGGCTGGCAAATGACCGATGGTCTGAATTTATTCCTGCGTGTGAACCCCGAACAGCCCTACGAATTAAAAATTCTCGCGCTCAACGCCAACCAAATGGAAGTCTCTTATATCAGCAACAACGGCAAACGGGTACGCGAAACCTATATCGCGATTGATTTGGGCGAAAATGAAGCCCCCACACCGGCCCCATTGGGCTCGAATATTGGTCAACCGCCTGCGTTGAGTCCACCTTAAAGTCAGGCTATACTATCTGCATGTCAAACACGCCACTTCGTTCGATTATCCAGACGGCCTCGCTGGCACTTGCCTCGTTCCTGGCCATGGGCTTGGCATTGTCAGCCTGCCAACCGGCCCGCGACCCCAATACTCTCCGCTTTTCGACCTGGGGCAGCCCCGAAGAGATGGCGATCCTCAACCCGCTTGTCAAAGAGTTCCAACAATTGCACCCCGAGATCAAACTCGAATTGATGCATATCCCCGACAAATACTTCCAAAAATTGCATACTTTAATCGCAGCCAATCTGTCGCCAGACGTGGTCTTTGTCAATAATATCCAATTTCCGATCTACGCCTCAAACAACGCTTTTTTGCCGCTCGAAAAATACCTGAGTGCCAGCAAGGTGCTCAAAGCGAGCGATTTTTATCCCCAAACGCTTGAAGGCTTTCGCTTGGAAGGTCAATTGCAAGGTATTCCCCGCGACGCTTCAAATATGGTCGTCTTTTACAACCAAGAACTCTTCGACCGAGCCAAAGTCCCCTATCCCAAAGCCAATTGGACCCTACAGGAGATGATCAAGACAGCCCAGGCCTTGACCTTGGATGCCAATAAAGACGGCAAACCCGAGCAATTTGGGGTCTCGTTTCAGAACCACTTTCTCTTTTGGACACCTTACCTCTGGAGTATGGGGGGAGACTTTTTCTCTGCCGACCGCAAAAAAGCCCTGCTCGAAAGCCCGGAAGCGTTGGCGGGCATTCAGATGCATGCCGATCTGCGCCACAAATACCACGTTGCGCCCACTGCAGCTGAAGCGGGCAGTAGTACCATGTCTCAGCTCTTTGTCCAAGGCAAATTGGCGATGGTCATCAATGGCCGCTGGGCTGTGCCGCTCTACCGTCAAAACCTCAAATTCAAGTGGAATATTGCCCCTTTTCCCACGGGGCCAGCCGGTTCGGTTGTCGACGCAGACGCCTCGGGCTGGGTGATCTCACGCCAGAGCAAACACCCCGATCAGGCCTGGAAATTAATCGAATTTTTGGCCGCCCGCAAAGCCTCAGAGGCCTTTACCCGTCCAGGGCTGATCATCCCCGCCCGCAAAGACGTGGCTCAGTCGGCTGTCTTTCTCAATCCAGATCAACCCCCCAAAGATGCCGTCTATTTCCTCGATGCGCTCAAAACGGGCAAACCCACCCCCGCCATTCCCTATTGGAATGAAATGCTGGAAGTGCTCAACCGCTCTCTGGAACCCGTTTGGGATGGCCGCATGCCTGCCTCCGAAGCCTTAAAAGGCATCAATAAACAGATCGAACCACTGTTATAAGATGGCAACACAAGCAGAAAAATGCCCACAATGTGGCCACGACACCCTGATGACCCTGCCCGGCGCCAAACGCAAATCCTGTACACTTTGCCATTTTATTCAGCCCACTGAGCAGGACACATCAGCACCTGCGCCATTTCAAGGCCATATGATCGATCGCAGCAAACACAAACGCAAAAAAACACTGAATCTCTCTTCTCATCTCGGAAGTGTTTTTTTGCTGCTTTGCGCGTATGGGGCCTACCAATATTTCAATCAGGAGCCCAAAGAGCTGGAAGGTATGCGGGCCATGGAACGCAGTTACCACAAAGTCACCCGCTTGATCACCAAAGAAGCGCTGGAATCGGCATCGAGTCGGGCCAATTTGCGCAAACTGATCAAACGCGAAAAAGCGGTGATCACACATCTGCCAGTCAGTCCCTGCCTGAATAACCCGCGTATTTATCTCTCTAATTTATACACTATTTTTGAAAAAGGCCTGGATCATTCCAGTTATAATTTTGGCAAGAACCGGCGGGTCATTGCAATCAGCTCAAAATTTGTAGACGGCGCTTCCGAGTGCAAAGAAGCCCATGCCCCGACCCAATTTTCCACCCTGCAAATCTTCAGTGATTTTCCCGAACTCCCACAGGCCAACTCTGATTCTTGAGCCTTGCAGAGGGAAGACATCAGAGTTCGGGCTGGTAACGCCCATAGAGCAGGGTCACATTGATACGGCGATTGAGATAACCGGGCTCAAAATCCACCTGATCGGTGGTGTGAAAAAAGCGAGAACGAAAGATCACCGCTCGGTTTTGGCGGTAGGCAATTTTAATCGGTTTGACCGCTTTTTCGGCAATCAAAGCAGCCATTTGATCGGTGGCATTGTTCAGGGTCTCAAAATTCCAGTCGGCAGGCGCTTCAATCGGATAGACCAAGAGTCCCCCGTGTTCGGGATCGCGATTGGCCTCATCAGGGGTCAGCCAGAAATTGATATTCACCGCTGCACTGTCTGCATGGAGACCGATCCCCGGACAGTGGCTGTCATGGTTATAGCCCCACATTTGTAACAAAGACCAAGCCCCAAGTACGCTGGGCAAGGTCTCTTTAAGCTCCCGTGCAGTCTGGTACAAAAGTGGGCAGCTAAAACCGTCGTCGATATAACTGCCAAGATAGCCCCCCTCTTTGTGGTCATCGTGCCAGATGGTTGATTTTTGACAAAAGTGCAGAAGCGCTTCGAGGGCGTCTGGGGCAAGAAAATTGTCAACCACGACCAGGCCCTCAGATTGAAAAGTCGCTTCAATGGCCTCTGGCTCGGTGATTTTGACCACCCGCGAGGGGAAGGCAGGTACTGGAGAAACATGTACATTGCGCCCCCAATAAGGGGAAATGGGCGCATGCTGCTGAGCACTGAGTTTGAGCGGGTAAGTGATCGGGCCCCGGGAGCTGATCTGGCGCATGAGATTTTGGTAGTTTTCGCTCAAAACCTGAAAACTGGCAGGCAAATAGCGGCCCTGCAAGAGAAATTGGATTTGCATCTGATCAAAATTGAGCTTGCTCCAAGAGGTGCGAATTTTGCTGGGCACAGATTCAGCGACTTGGGCGGGGATGGCTTCGCGCAGGTCGTTCCAAGCGACACCCCGGCGCAGACGATAGGCCCTTCCAAATTGAAAGCCCGCGGCTTCCCAATTTCCCACAGACAACTCTAAGCGACCCAAATAGACCGCCGCAGGACTCTCTAGCGGAAAGAGTTTTAAGACATAGGCGTAGCGCTCACGGGCCCCCTGCAAATCGCCCTGCAAAAACAGCAAATGGCCCCAGGCATAATGCAATTCGGGATTGCCAGGCGTTAGTCGCAGGGCCCAGTGCAAATGGTTTAAGGCAGAGCCAGGCTGGTGGGGCATCAGCTGTTTCATGCGCATTTCATGTAAGCTGGCCAACACAACCGAAAGGATTTTGAGGGCAGCAATGGCAATGATCAAATCAAAAAGCGAAAAATTGAGTTGTTGCTCAGCTGGAAAAAACGCAATATTCACACAGGCCACCACGGTGGTGATCGCAAAAAGCACAAACAGAGCCCAGCTCAGGCCCAGCAGAATCCGCAGGGCCTGGGGACGGTTTTGAAGTGTGTTTAAAATTGGTCCTGTAACCATTCCCATGCCGGAAGCCACCATTTGCCACTGCGCGACAGAGTATCTCCAGCCTCTTCGGCCTCGGAGAGCAATTGTCGGTGATCGGGGGTTCCCCCGTACATGCCCCAATAGATCTCACCCATACCGGGATCGTGCAAAGAGAAAAACTGATTCTTTTCGGAGCCCAAATAAATTTGGTTGCCCGCCAAGGCCGGTGAGCCATGGATCGGTTGGCCGGCATAAAACTTCCAGCGATAGACACCTTTGTGATTGAGGGCGTAGACATAGCCATCGCGGGAGGCGAAATAGACTGAGCGCGAAGAGACCGCTGGGGTGGAATAAATGGCATCTTTGACGGGGTATTTCCAGAGCAAGCGCCCCGTTTTGCGGGCTATTGCGTAAAAATGTTTGTCGTTGCTGCCAATATAGACCCGGTCTTGGTAGACCACAGGGCTGGACTCTTCAATATATCCCCGCGTTTCGTAGCGCCAACGCAATTGCCCATTTTCGGTTTTGAGGGCATAGAGGCTGCGATCCCAACTGCCAATATACAAGGTGCCACTGTGTAAAACAGGAGAAGACTGCGAGAAATAGCCGCCTGAACGGAACTGCCAAACCAAGGTGCCCGTATTGCTATCGAGCGCATGGACTTGCTGATCCCAGCCGCCAAAGAAGACCTTGCCATAACCCACAGCGGGGGTGCTGTCGATCGGGTGGGTAATAAAATAACGCCATTCCTGAATCCCCGTTTTGGCATCAAGGGCATAGAGACTGCGATCGCGGCTGCCAAAATAGACCTTGCCGTACCCGGCTGCCACAGTACCTAAAATAGCCCCCTGGGTCAAAAACTGCCATTTGAGCCGCCCGGTTTTGAGGTCCAGAGCATAGAGATTGTGGTCGGTGGAGCCAAAATAGACCGTGTCTTGGTAGACCGTGGGATAGCCCTGTACGTGGCCCCGGGCCTGATAGCCCCACAGCATTTTGTGGTTGCGGCCATCAAGGGCCACCACACTGTCGGTGATGACTTTATCCCGATCGTCTTTGCGTTCTTTTTTTTGGTAGCCCGAAAGCACAATATCTTGGGTGCCATCTTGGTTGATATCCACCAAGGTGATCTTGGGGTCCCAATAACGGCTGTGCATAATCCAGCCCAATTGACCGGGTCGGCCCACACATCCGGTGGACAAAACCAGCCAAGCGCAGAACAGAATTAAATAGAAGCTTCGCGCCAAATTCAAGGCATTTAAATTCAATGCTTTCGGGCCTCTCAAGGGATATGCCCAGTATACCCCAATTTGTGGGCATCAGATCAGGCCTCATCTGGGCCTCATCTGGGCCCAATCGCCCTTGATGGGCTGTTGACTAGGGCAAAAGCCGCAGCCTTTGATAGAATACAGCTAGAGACTTAAGTCAAGATCCCAGAGAAACCGCAGGCAGGCAAAGATGGAGAGACTTTGTGGCAATTGCGCTTATGGCGCAACCGCTTACACCCGTTATGGTGACGAAGACGAGAACTTCGTGATCTGTCAGATCAAAGAACACGAAAACCTCAACCGCAAGCCCGATCGCTACAGCACCAGTTCAGCGGTCTCACGCATGCATGTGCAAAGAGAGGCTTGTCTGCATTGGCGCTCCGTGGCAGAGCCCTCACGGGCCAAAGAACAGCCCTTGAACATGCTCCAAAATGCAGCGCCTTCAGCTGATACGGATTACGATCTGATTCGCCCAGCAGCCAGTGCCACGCGCTCACAAGAACAAGAAGAGTTGAAAAAGCTCAAGTTGCAGTTGATCCAAAAAGACCAAATGGTGATGTCTTTGCAGACCCAGAATATGTTTCTCAGCGAACAATTGGCAGAATGCCAAAATGAATTGGCAGAACTCAAATTATCCATGCAGCAGGTTCGCTATTTTGACCCCAGCTTGCTGGCCCAAATGGATTATTTTGCCCTGCTTGGGATTGGTCTCGACAGCAAACCAGATCAGATCAAAGACGCCTACCGCCACAAAATGAAGTTCTACCACCCCGATCGCTTTGCCACCATTGCCCGGCTGCTCAATCAGGCCTATGAGACCTTAATGGATACCGAAGAGCGCAGCAAATATTTGCAAAAATTACGAGCAGAACGGAATCCCGGTCTCTGAAGGCTTTTTTGCTCACCCTGCGGGGTTTTTCCTGTGTTAAACTGATTTCAATTCAGGTGCCCAGGATGGAATCATGCCCAAACGCTTTCATATTCTCGCTGCAACCGCTTTGCTCTGCTTTGCTTCACCCGCTTGGGCTGAAGAGGTGCTGATGCCCGTCCATGAGATTCAGCGCGGCATGGAGGGAACCTGCCGTACCGTCTTTCAGGGCAAAACCGTGGAGCCCTTTGGATTTAAAGTACTGAGCTTGATGCAAGGCATGTTGGGCCCTGGGCAAGACGTAATTCTGACCCGCCTGACTGGTGATAAAGCTGAATTTACAGGGGTTGTGGCCGGTATGAGTGGCAGCCCCTGTTATATCAACGGCAAATTGATTGGCGCCCTGGCCTACCGCTTTGGCACTTTTACCAAAGAGCCGATTGCGGGCATTACCCCGATTCAAAACATGTTGGATATTTTTAAATTGCCACCTGAGCCTGCCAAAACCGCAAGCAATACCTATACCCCTCAAACCTATCAACAAAGCCTTAGCCAGCTCCAAAAGACAATGCCCGTGGCTTCTGCCGGCTTTCAGCGCATCGCCACACCGCTCTCCTTTGGCGGCTTTCGCAGCGAGGTGCTGGCCCATTACCAAGCAGATTTAGAAAAACTGGGGTTTCAGACCGTGATGGGTGGCATTAGCACACCCAGTGCGGGTTCAATTGCCAATCCAGATATGCCCGACAAACTCGAAATGGGTGGGGCTGTCGCCGGACAAATGGTGCGCGGAGATCTCTCGATCGATGGCACCGGCACCGTGTCTTATATCGACAAAAACCGGGTGTTGGCCTTTGGACACCCGTTTTTTAACGAAGGCTATGTGCAAATTCCGATGGCCACAGCTTATATTCACCACATTCTTTCCAGCGAAGCGGGTTCGTATAAAATGTCGCAATCGGGGCGCGAAGTCGGCACCATTGTCCAAGATCGCCTGACCGCGATTTATGGCGAAATTGGCAAAAAGACCCCGATGATCCCGATGCAAATCCAGGTGCAAGACAGTGCCAGTGTCGATCCGGCCCAACTTAAACTGGAAGTCTTTCAGAGCCCGAGCTTAACGCCCATGCTGATGGCCATGAGCATTCACAATGTCTTAACTTCGCGGCTCAATTATAATCTCGGGGGCACTTTGCTGCTCGAAGGCAGCCTCAATGTCGACGGCCAGAACCTGAAATTCAGCAATGATTACACCATCGAGCAGGGGCAAGATGTGGTGATTGTGGCCGTGCAAGATTTGGCCAATTCCCTCTTTGCGCTCTGGAGCAATCCCTTTCAAAAGCCCGATATTCGCGGTCTCAATTTAAAAGTCAGTCTCAAACCTCAGCAGCGACAGGCCCAAATTCGCCGCATTTGGACCGACAGTGACGAGATCAAACCCGGAGACTCGGTCACCTTACATGTCGAACTATCCAATTGGCGGCAGGAGCGGGAGATCCGCAATTTCAAAATGCAAATTCCCGCCAATACCCCTTATGGTCCGCTCACCCTGCTGGCCGGAGATGCCCGTGCGATTGATGGCTTAGAGGCCTCTGTGCGCACAGGCTTTACAGGCTACAACGATCTTTTAAGCCATCTCTTTAGCCAGCGCAGCAACAGTGATTTGCATTTGATGTTGATTACCAACGAGGGAGGCATGGCCCAAAACAGTACCCTGATGGCCAAATTGCCGGCCTCGGTACAAGAGCTTTTGTTTACCGCCGAAACCGAAAGTCTCACAATTCCGATTCGCTCTCCCGGTTCTGAGCAAAGAATTGCCACAGGCGCTGATCTCAAAGGCCAGGCCTCTCTGCAATTGTGGGTCACTTCCCATGCCAAAGCCATTAATTAAACCGCTCACTTAACACGATTGATTTTGAGGAAGGATGTATCTCTCGCCCATGAAAAAGCTCCCCCTGATTGCCGCAATGCTCCTCGCATTTTCACTTCCTGCACAGGCTGAATTTCCCAAGAACTGGTACTTAGAAGGGGTGGGCGACTTTTTAGACGGAGACATCCTCTCCACGGCGATTGAAGCCGATGGTTCCCTTTCACTGGGTTTTGATATCCGTCCGGTGGTCAATCTGCCGCGCGGCGTGATCCTGGATGCCGAGAGCACTGGCAATCAATTGCTGGTGGGCACCGCCAATCCGGCTGCCGTCTACCAAATCGATCTCAAACAGGGAAGCGGTTACCAGGTTAAAAACCTGCTTCAGCGCAGCCAGGGTGTGATCTCTGCGGTGTTACCCGAAAAAGGCGGAACTGTTTTGGCCGCGCTTTCGCCCTTTGGCCAAATTTACCGCATTGATGGCCAAAAATCCGATTTAATTCACTCCATGGACGAACGTTATATCTGGGAAATGCAGAACGGCCCCCAGGGCGAAGTCTATATTTTAACCGGCGACTCCGGCTCGCTCTACCGCCTCGGCAGCGACCAAAAAATGACAAGGCTCTACCAATCCGGCGAAGCCAACCTCAAAGTTTTGCACCAAGACAGCCATTGGGGCCTGTTACTCGGCAGTGGCAGCAAAGGCATTGTTTACCGCCATCAGAGAGGAAAAACCCAGGCGCTTTTGCACACCCCCTTTAGCGAAATCACGGCATTAACAGGGGACGGCAAAGGCAATGTCTTCGTGGCAGCCACCAGCGCCACCCCCGAAAAAAACGGCCCCAAAAGTGCCGTCTTTTTTATCGACAAACAGGGCCGCAGCGAAATGATCTTTCGCATGAGCAGCGAGACTGCTTTTACGCTCGAAATGGACAAATCTGGCAGCCTGTTGATCGGCACCGGTCCGCGTGGCCGGATTTACCGCTTCAGCGATCCGCTTTCGCCCGAAAAACGCATTTTGAGTCTGCCCGCCCGCTCCCAATCGCGGCAATTGGTCAAACTCTTGCAGGGACCCGGCGAGGATATCTTGTTGGTGGGATCGAGCCCGGCCCAAATTGAAAGTTACCAGGGCAATTATCTCAGCAAAGGGATTTATGAGACCCAGATCTTCAGCAGCAATTTAACCTCGCAATGGGGCAGCTTGCATTTTGATGCCCTATTGCCCCCTGAGACCGAAATCAAGGCCTGGTCGCGCAGCGGCAACACCGCTGACCCCGACAATACCTGGAGCGAATGGAGCGGCCCATACAACCGTCCCCAGGGCAATCAAATCAAATCACCTGATGGCAAATATTTGCAGTTCCGTTTTGAACTGAGCAGCCGCAACCGCAAACAAACGCCTTATTTACACAGTTTTGATATCAGCTATCTGCGCGAGAACCTGCCCCCCTACCTCAAAGACGTCTATTTTTTGCAGCGCGGGATTTATTTTAAACCGCATACCTTGGCCAAAGTCGAAGGGCCGCGCACGATTGAATTAAATCCAGATGTTTTAGATAAATTGCGCCGCCCCCGTGGCACCGAAGAGATCTACCAAGAGTTAATGGCCCAAAAAGCCGCGGGTCCAATGCGCCTGCTGCAAGAGTACAGACCAGGCATGTTGAGCTTGGCCTGGGACGTAGATGACCCCAACGAAGATGAACTGCGCTATGAGGTCTGGTACCAGCCCTACGGTCAAAAAGAATGGAAAAAACTGGCCCAGGATCTGCAGGAGAATGTTTTCTCCTTTGATACCGCCACGCTGATGGATGGGTCCTATCATTTTCGGGTCTTTGCCCACGATCAGCTTTCCAATTCAGGTCCGAGTTTCAAGGTCTTCAAAGACAGCCAATTGATCACCGTTGACAATACCGCTCCCAGCATTTCCAATCTGGAAGCCAGTATTGAGGAGAAACATATTCGTCTGCGTTTCTCAGCCAAAGACAGCACCTCTCCCTTGGCTTATGCGGAGTATTCACTCAACGGCCAAAAGACAGCCCTGTTTCAATCCAAAGATGGGATTGTCGATGGCTTAGAAGAGCAATTTGATTTTACCCTGGCCAAACCAGGCAAAGGCCAACATTTTGTTGTGGTGCGGGTCGTTGACCGTCTGGGCAATGTTCAGACCGCTAAAAAAACCTTTGAGATTCAATGATACCCACAAAAAAACAGAGCAGGAGCTGAGTATGGACGGAGAAAATTCGTATATTCAAAATCTCTTTTGTGAATCGTTCGCTGGATTTGGGGCCACGGTTCCCGAATTGCTCAGCTTTGCTCTGGACGAAGTGGGACTGATGGATGAAAAAACACTCGTCAATGGCAAAAGTGCCCGCGAACTGGCCGAGAGTTTTTACCGCAAGCGCAACCGGGTGCGTCAAAACAGCCGCTTGGGCAATTTGCTGATTCAGGAGGGGATTATATCCAAAGAACAATTGATCGCCGCCCTGAGTTACCATGTCTCCGAAGATGTGCCCTTGGGTGAGGCCCTGTTGCGTTTGAAACTGTGTGGCCAAACAGAACTGGATTGGGCGCTCAAACACCAGGCCAGTCTGCGCAGTCGGATTGGCTAAACGCTCACTTGCCGCTTTAAGAGGGCAGGAGCTGGGTAACCAATTGGTCAGCTAACGTCAACGCTTTTTGGATTTCAGGATTGTCTGGCTCCAGTTGATACGCCAATAAAAAGGCATTGCGCGCGTCTTCATAGCGCTCCTGTTGCAAAAAGGCCAGGCCTATCCCATTGTAGATACTCAAATTGGGCGCCTGAAGGTTCTGTGCCCGGTCAAAGAGTTGCAAAGCTTGGCCACTTTCGCCGGCTTCCAGCAGCAGATAGCCCAATTGGGTCATGGCTTCGGTATGGGTGGGGTCTTGCTCCAAAATATCCATATAATGGACAGACGCTTGGCCGCTATTGCCCTCTGAACTTTCTAACCAGCCCAATAACATCAAGGCATCCACTTGTTTGGGCACAATCTTCAGCACCTCTTGCAGAAGCACAAGGGCACGTCCAGGGTTTTCTTCTGCCAATTCCAGCTTGGCCAAATCGAGGCTGCTGAGATAAAACGCAGGGTCGAGGCCCCGCACCTTTTCGAAACAGCTGCGGGCAAGCGAGAGATTGTCTTCGTGAAGGGCTATCACCCCCAAATTGTGCAGCGAATCAACATCATCTGCGGCCAAACTCAGAGCCTTTTCAAAATCGCTGCGGGCTTCGTCCAATTGCCCGCCTTCCAGCCAGGCAATGCCGCGGTGGCGAAAGTCAGAAGCCTGCTCAATGCTGCTGCGTTCAATCAGGCCCGAATAGAGTTCACGCACCTTGTCGAGTGAACCTGCCCGAAAATGGTAACGGGCAATCTGATTAACCAAATCCCGTGAGTGTTCCATACTCGCCAACCATTGACCGGCTTTTTCCAATTGGTTTTGACGCAAATAGAGATTGCCCAATTCAATTTTGACTGCCTGTAAAAGTGGCAGATTGTTCTCTTCGGCCAACAAGGCATTGTTTGCCAATTTCAGCCAACGCGTTTCCGCATCACTTTCTTTGCCTTCGAGCAGATCGCAACGCCCAAGTTCCAATTCAAAGGTGGCCTCGGTATAGGCATCCAGAGCTTCAGTGTGGAGGTATTTGCGGGCCTCAGCGGGCTTTTGGCGCAACAATGCCAAACGCGCCAAACCCAGGCGGATATCCGTGCTTTGCGGATTCTCGCGCAGGGCCCTGCGAAAATAATGGTCGGCTTTTTCCAGATCTTGTTGCATCAGATAGGCATTGCCAATACCTGCAAAGGGCTTCCAGGTCGTAGCTGCCCGATCGGAAACAAGAGAGGTAAAGGCCTCCAAGCGCAGAGCCATGGCCGACTGAAAGGCCGCTACCGATTTTTCAAATTCCCCCAATTGACTCCAGGAGCTGCCCAGATTGACCCAATAATCTGGGTTTTTCTGGCACAGTTCAGGTGCATCCTGACAGGTTTTAAGCGCCTGATCAGGCTGATGCATTTCGAGATAAATCGAGGCGATATAACACCAGCAGGCTGCCATATAGGTGGGCAAAGCTTCCAACTTAAGACTTTTTTCAACGGCAGCTAAAAAAGCAGCGAGGGCTTCTTCGTTTTCGTGATTGACGCGGTGAGTCAGTCCCAAATTAAAGGAGTGAAACGGATTTTGTGGCTCTTTCAGCAAAGAGGCTTGAATCAATTCCAGATTGCGCAGGTATTTATCCCTTTCGGCCATCAACTCACCGGTGTAACCATAATGCAAGACCAAGACATCTGGCGCTGCCATACGCTCAAAGATCAGGCCTTCTCGCCGGGGTTCGACCTGCTCGTGAATATACCCCGTATAATGTAAATCGCTGTGACGGGGAAAGAGACGCAACATATAGTGTTCAACCGTATCGACCTCATTGCCGACCTTGTTAAAATTGCGGATTTTAAACTGGTAGCCAGTCAAATGGGGCTGTTGAATGCCAACCAGCTCCCGGATATTGCCCACGGTCTCAGGAGAGAGCACCTCATCGGCATCGAGAATCAAAATCCAATCACCTGTGGCCTTGGCCAATGCTTGGTTGCGGGCCTCAGAGAAACTGCCAGTCCATTCAAAATGGGAGACCAAAGCCCCCATCTCTTCGGCGATTTCAACCGTGCGATCCGTGGAGCCCGTGTCCACCACAATCATTTCATCCACCACTTCGCGCACACTTTCGAGACAGGTGCGCAAAAAACGCTCCTCATTTTTGACGATCATACAGAGCGAAATCCGATTCACCACAGGGGGTTGAGGCGCACCTGCGAGCAGGGCCTCCCATTCGGGCCAAGCCGTTTGAACCGCTGCCGGCTCTTCAGCCAAAGCGGCCCGTACCTGCAAGAGACTTTCACGGGCACCCACATGCTCTGGAGCCAGACGCAAAGCTTGCAAAAAGCAGCGTTCGGCCAATTGGGTGGCCTGCAAATGGTAAAGGGCAATGCCTGCCACAGAATAGAGATTGGCATTTCCAGGCGCCTTGGAAAGGGCCTTTTGAAAATGGGCCAAGGCCCCCACAAAGTCTTTTTCCTGTAATTTAAGACTGCCCAAATCCAGATGCAAAACCGGATTTTCGGGATCTTCTTGGAGTACCTCTTCAAACAAGGCTTGGGCTTTTTCAACCTGCCCAGCGTGTAAAGCCTCTAAACCATTCAGGGTTTTTTCCTGCAGGCGGGCTTGCTCCATCCGAAAAATCGGTTTGGGCAACAGGGCTTGCAGCCTGTCTTGGATTTTGGCATAGACTTTTTCCCAACTGAAATGGCTGTGAATATATTCACTTGCCGCTTGGCCCATGGCCTGAAAATCTGCCTGTTTTTCAAAAAGTTGGCGCATCTGGTAGCGCAATTCAGCGCCATTGTTTTCAAACCAAGTGGGAAAGCTGAGGGTGGGAATGCCCCCCATTTGTTTATCTGCCCCTTTGACCCTGCGGCTTTTGAGCCAAATATTGAGATTTTCAGGTTCGATCCCCAGCCGTTCCTCACTGCCGCTCAACACCACCGGCAACCCGCAGGCCATGGCTTCAAAGATGTTCTGGCCAAAAGCTTCAGCCCGAAAAGGACTGACAAAGGCCTGACAGGCAGTATACAAGCCGGCCTCTTCTGCCGGACTCAACACGCGATCGAGGTATATAATCGGGGGATTGTCGGGATTGGCCTGACAGGCCCGAATTTGATCCAAACAAAAGTGATGATCCTGTGAATCTGAAATCCGGGTATTCCGAATCACCAAGGTAACATTTTCATCAGGCAAAAATTCGTCAGCATACGCTTTGAGCAAAAGATCAATGCCTGAATACCAGAGTGCCTCACCCGAAAAGAGAAAACAAAATCCCCGCCGTCCAGGCAGACGCAGAGGCTCCGCTTTTGTATGAAAACGAGAGCTGTCTACCCCAGCGGGAATCACAGCAACCCGCTCAGGAGAGAGACCCTCACGCAAATAGATACTGCGGTTTTCGGGGGTATGCACCCAAATTTCGTCACTGGTAAAACTCAAAAGGTCTTGCCACTCCTGGGGCATCGATCCATATTCCCAGGGCAAAGCATGAATCCATTTGCCCTGAGAGAGGGGCATATCAGAGGGCAAACCTTGATGCATCAACTCAAATTGCAAACTGGCAGGCACTCTTTGCAAACGACTTTCGAGCAGAGGGCTGAGAAAACCTTCACGGCGCAGAACAGTGTCTTCGGGAGCCAAGCCCAGATCGTAATCGGATTTTTGACTGATGATTTCGGCTAAGGCGCGGTTATAGCGGGCAAAGGGGCCCGCATGATAAAGAGGCCCCGAGAGACGAATCCCGGGTTTGTGTTTGATTTTTCCGATCTTAAGTGCCATCGATCTGCTCCTGTGGGCCATGCCCAATCTGAAAATAAGGTCTCACATTCATTCTATCGGCCAAATCTTTTTTCTGGTTAAGTTTTTTCGCTTGTGAATTTTTTGGCAAAGAAGGGTATATTGAGTAATAGTTATTCAAACACCCTTTGCTTTGAAAGGCCGTTCTTCTTATGACAGTCATTCCTCCTTCCGACCCCAGTATCCGCCGTGCGGGTTATACCAACACCGCCCCCACCATCACCACACCCCCTGTAACAACGGGCCCAAGCACCCCCGTTACCCCTCCTGCCGCAAGCAGCGAGCCCCCAGCGAAAATAGACACACCCAGCAGTTTTCAAGGCACACCCGGCGTAGGCCAAGGTGCAGGCTTTAACCCGATTACAGCAGATATCTTCAAAAAAATAGGGCAAGCGGATGCCCTGGCGGCCCAAACAGAATTGGCCCCGGCCCAAAGAGACCCCGAACTGGCCGCCATCGTGCAAAGATTTAAAGAGGCCATGGCCGAAATCTCTCCCCCTCCCGATTCCCCACTGGCCCGCATCGTCAATCAGTTTAAAGCAGTGGTTGATAAATTGGCCGAAAAATTGGAAAAAGGCCAAGACAATCCAGCCACAGCGCCCAGCAGCAGCGAATCGACCCCCGCACCAGCTGCTGAGCCAGCAGCGGAACCTGCGGCCAGCACATCCGAAGCGCCAAGTGCGCCAAGTGCGCCTGAGGCAACAAGTGCGCCTGAGGCACCAAGTACACCGGAAGCGGCAGCAGAAACCACAGCCCCAGAATCAACCCCAGAACCCGCAAGCAGCGATCCAGCCGTCGCTGAAGCCCTGGCCGAAGCCGATGCAGCAGAAGCCGAGACTGAAGTTGCGGCAGCTGAAACCACAGCATCAGAATCCACGGACGAAACCGGCGGAAGCGATGGGCCCACAGGCGGAACGACGCCCACATCGCCTGAATCGCCCAAAGAAACCGACAATCCAGCTGTCAAAGACCCACAAGAAATGTTAAAAGGTTCCATTGAAGAATTGCTGGCGATGTTTCAGAAAAAACGCTTGGATGAGCAATTGAGCGCTTTTGGCGAAGAGCAATTGCAAAAAATGCGCGAAGCGTTGAATCAAGCCGCCAAGGTTTTGCGCGGCATGCCCTAAACATACCCTAAAGTAATTTTGAATTTAAGACAAATCCCCGGTTTGATCCGGGGATTTTCTTTTGCAAAGATTGAGATCACTCTAGATTAAATTTTACGCCATTTGTGAGCGGTTACTGACATGGGTGACGTAGCGCTGGGCTATTGCCAGACTTTTCTCAGTCTTGGGATCGTGGCCGAGGTTATACGAGGCCACAGTGCGATCCCAATCTCCCAGGCCGAGGCCCAAATCGCCTTTGATTTTTTCACGTTGGCGGGCCAAAAAAGTCAGGCCGTAGTCGATATTAAATTCGAGGTCGTATTTGACCCTGGGGAAAACGGCACTTGTGCCATGGGCCTTGTCGTTGATTTGCATCACGCCCCAATCGGTGGATTTGAGAATGCCTTCGCGCACATTGCGGCCCTGAACCAGCGTGCCTTTGGAGACATCACTCCACATTTTCCAGCCACTTTCGTTTCCTGCCATGCCCAAAGCCACCTGTTCGGGAATGCCTTTTTCACGGGCTTTGACCTTGATGATCGCTTTAATCACATCACTCTGGTAACGCTCCAAAGAGCCACCCTGAAAGGGAACACCGTATTTTTGACCCAATTGAGTCAATTGCTGGGACGGGTTCGAAAACGTCACTGGGGGCGCAGCCACAGGCGTGGCAGTATGCCTTTGTAAGAGACTGGGGTGCATGAGTTGAAATTGGTCTCGCCCACTGGCAGGGACCGGAGCAAGCCCCTGAGCAAGGGGGGTGGGATGTTCCAGCAGACGGCTAATGGACTGCTGTTGAATCATTGCCAGACCCGATGGAGAGAGGAGCGGGAGTGGTTTTAGCATGGAACCTGCCTATCGTAAGATCAACCATTTCTGGTTGAACACACATTCTATTTATCTAGTTATGCCCTTCTCAGGGCAGATTAATGCTTATCCGACAGAAAAATTTAAAGGTATTTCTGTTTTTTGCTGTATTTTTTTAAGGGCTAACGGGCAGCCGACTCGGTCGGTTCCAATTCATGGGCCATAAAAAAATAATAGAGGCTCAAGGACATCATTTTGCAATAATTATACAGCACCAGCGGCCAAAAAATGGCACCGAAGGCGACCAGACCAAAGGCCAAGGGATAACTTACCTGTTTCAGAATCCAGGCCACCATCAGTGGGATCAACCAAAACAAGACAAAAATGGCATATGAGATCGGAATGGCACTGAGCAAAAATCCATTTCCGCGATCGAGCACCAATTGGCAATTGGGGCAGGTGGCTGCAAAACCGGTCAGGCGGGCAATCGGGCGATGACCACAGCGGGGACAGCCATTGCTGAGGGCTTTCAACAAAGCACTGAGACGATTTTTTAACACGTTTTCTTCCTCCGCTCCAGTATATACCTAAGCCCGGCACAAAAAAAAGCCTGTCCAGAAGGACAGGCCGAGGTTATCCAGATGTTTGGCAACGGATGCTGCCAAATTTAGTTCACACTGTTTCTCAGTGCGCTGTTTAGGCGCACTTTTAAATTAAATGCGCTGGTATTTCACAGGCATTAAAGCAACTGATGGAGCGGCGCCAAGGGCAGGACGCACAATTCCAATCAGGCGTACACGGGTGCGGTCTTCCAAGCTGGGCAGGGCATTTAAGGCCTGTCCCTGTTGACTGACCAAGGGCAGCGATTCGCCTTCTGCCAACAAGAGGCTGGCACCAGACTGTTCATCGCTGTAGATACCTTCAAGCTCCACCTGTTTGCCCAAGAGGGCCTGAAAACGGGTGGCTGGCTGAGCCAGAAAACCAGACTGAGCAGCGGGCACGCTGTTCGATTCGACATAGCTCAAACGGGCATCTGCTTTGAGGGTTTGCAAAAGTGAAAGCGGAGCCTGGGCGGGAACAACCACCAGATAGAGATCCAGACCCGTTAGAATTTCTTTCAGATTGAGATTGTACTGAGAGAGTAACAGTGAGCGATCATTGCGGGTGGTATTCGGCTTAAATTTTAAAAGCAGGGTGACAGCACCGGTCGTGGGCTGCACAAAACGCACAGGCTGGGTGGGCAATTTGAGCGAGAGCGGATAATTGGCCTGAATGGGGGTCTGTCCACAGGCGGTCAGTGCCAAAGCGGCAACTGCAAGCATCAAACTTCGAAATACAAAGGAAGTCTTTTGAATCATTTTCAACGCGACTCCTTTCTTAACCTAATCTTTAACCATAATTAACTTGTAATTCATTATATTCCGCCAGACTGAAAAATGTCAATAAAATAGAATATAGATTCTCAAAATAGAATAATATATACAATAGGTTATATATCACAATTGACACTCCCTGTCAGGCCATGTTAGTTTTCAGCATTCTCACGCACAAGAGACAGCCATAAACATCATGAAACAACCTGTTTACCTGGATTACAGCGCAACCACTCCCGTTGACCCCCGTGTTTTAGAGGCCATGTTACCCTGGTTTTGCGAGCGTTTTGGCAATCCTGCCAATATCTCTCACAGCTATGGCCGCGAAGCCTTACAGGCCGTACAAAAGGCCCGCCAAGAACTGGCCAAACTCCTAAACGCCAAACCCCATGAAATTGTCTTTACCAGTGGCGCCACCGAGAGCAATAATCTCGCATTTAAAGGCCTACACACCTTATTGCCCGAAAAGAACCAGGTCTTGACCGTGGCCACCGAACACAAAGCCGTGCTTTGCTCTGCCCATGCCCTTGAGGCCCAAGGCTTTGAGGTCGAAGTGTTACCCGTCAATCGCCAAGGTTTTGTCGATCCCGGCCTGCTGGCAGAAAAAATCTCACCCCGCACGGCCTTGGTCTCGGTCATGATGGTCAATAACGAAATTGGCAATCTTCAACCGATTGCCGAAATAGGCGCCCTCTGTCGGGCCCACGATGTGCTCTTTCACTGCGATGCCGTTCAAGGTGGGGGCAAATTGCCGATCGATGTCGAAGCCCTTCAGATCGATCTGCTCTCGCTCAGTGCGCACAAAATGTATGGTCCCAAAGGCATTGGCTGCCTCTATTTGCGCCATCGCGACCCCCTGATTCCGCTCAAAGCCTGTATCGAAGGGGGCGGCCAAGAAGGGGGACTGCGGGCAGGCACTTTGAATATCCCTGGCATTGTCGGCTTTGGCAAAGCAGCCGAACTGGCCCGTGCCGAACTCGCAGCTGAGCACATGCGCCTGCAAACCCTGCGCAATCAGCTTTACCAAGGCATTTTAAACGCCCTGCCCGAGGTCTATTTGAGCACACCGCTGGAAAGCAGTTCCCCTGCAATTTTGCATCTCTGTTTTCCAGGACTGAGCAAAGGCCGTCTGATTGTCGCCCTGACAGATTTGGCAGTCAGTGCCGGCTCGGCCTGTTCATCGGCTTCGGGCAAGGCGTCTTATGTCTTAGAGGCTTTGGGGCTGGAATCCGATCTAAGCAACAACGCTCTGCGCTTTTCCTTGGGCCGTTTTACCACAGCCGCAGAGATTGAGGCCGCCATCCATTCGGTGATCCAAGCGGTGGCCAAGCTCAAGGCCAAGCCATCCAAATTACCGTTCTAAAAGGCTTTTGTCTTAAATATTGACTTGGGTGATCGGCACAGCCATGACCGTATAACTGAAGATATCTGCTTCTTCTTCAAAGCCCGAATTGACCACCTGGTTTTGGAAATACGTCAGCAATTCAGGATTGGCAAAGCCGTTGAAGATATGCATCAACATGGGATAACTAAAAAAGTCTGCCTCGGGTGGGAATTGGGCCTGATCAAAGGGCTGGGTCAAACTACGCACAAAGTCCGACTCGGCCGGAGGCAATCGGTGTTTGTGAACGCTAATCACCTCAAAGCCCTCTTGGGCCAAGGCCGCTGTGAGCGTTTTGAGCGAATAGCGGAAAAAAGACAGGGTCTGTTCCAAGCTATTGCCCGTGACATCCCAGCCTTTGAGCAATGAGACGAGATGGGCCCAGGTGCTCATATTTTCGACCACCAGCAAAAGGGGCTTGTTTTGGGCTTTGATTTGTCGCCAGAGCGGTGATTGAAAGCCGATCTTTTCCAAGGTATGACTCAAAAGCAGCGTTTGCGCCTCTGTTTGCTCAGGCAGAGATTGGTTCCAGAACAGCGATTCCAAGACATAATTCTGTTCGAGCAGGTGTTGCAGAGCCATATCACCCCGGTGAATTTCGAGGATTTTGGTATTTTTGGCCACCAGGGTTTGAATCGTGGGATAGACCTCAGTGGTGTAATAATGCATCAACATGCAGCGGAAGAGGGATTGTAACATCAGATGAAACGAAGAGCGGCGTTTGACGCCCGCAAAGGTCTCGCGGTGGAAATGGGCAAGTTCTTCGAAGCTGTAATGCTGATTGAGATGCAGGTATTGTCCGGTTTCGACCGAATTATAATTGAAGCTGTCCCAGCGTTCATAATCGGGATCAATCAGGCCACGGGCACGGCTCTCAGCCCAAACGGCGGTGCCAGGCGTGGCAATCAGCGGAAAAATGCCTGCCACGGGCATCACCGGCTTGTTCTCTTCGATAAACCAATAGGTTTTGGCCAGGTCAGCTCGGGTCTCGGGGGGCGCGCCGATGATAAAATAGCCGCCGACATGAATGCCCACTTGGCGGCAAAGATCCAGGGATTTCTGGTTCTTTACAACTGAAGATTTTTTGTCTTTGAGATAGTGTAAAACCGGGTCCGAGCCGGCTTCGTAACCAAAAGAGATCACGGCAATATTCATGCTCTTGAGAATCTGAGCATATTCTTCGTCAAAAAAGCTGGACTTGGCCATGCAGCCAAAGGTCACACGGGTGTGCAGCTTGGCCGCTCGGATCTGATCGGCAATTTCTTTTAAACGGCTTTTTTTGGTGACAAACAAATCGTCGGTGATGCGGATATGGGTCAGGTTGGGAAAGCGCCTGAGTATATCTTCAATGTCTTCGATCACGCGATCGACGGAGTGGTAACGGACCAGATTGGCGGTTTTGCTGTACATGCAAAAGCCACAGGTAAAGGGGCAGCCCCGCGAGGTCGAAAGGGAGGGCATCCAGGTGATGGTCTCTTTTTGTTCGGGCCAAAAGGCCGACATCAAGTCGCGATCGGGCAGGGGCAGGGCATCGAGATCGGGCACACGCTGCCCACAATTTGAGCGTTCAAGTTCGCCTTGATCGTTCCAAAAAATCAGGCCCGGCACTTCGCGAAAGGCCGAACTGCGCCAATTGTTGCGCATATAGTGCTTGACCAGATCTTCCATGATCGCCTCACCCTCACCGATCACGCCCAAATCCATGGAGCGGTCGAGGTTCTCTGGCAGAGAAGAGACGTGGGGCCCGCCGAGGATGATGGGCACATCGGGGCCCAGCTTGGCACGGATTTGGCGCGAGCCCTTGATCGCCAAGCCATAGGCATAGGTAAAAGCCGAAATCCCCACCAAATCAGGTTTGCGTTCGATCAAACGCTCGGCATCCAATTCGAGAAAGACCTCGTCGATCTCGGAAAATTTCTCTTTTAAACTGGAGGCAATATACCCCAAGCCCAAGCTGGGGCCACTGTATTTGATCGTCGGATCGCTGTAGTTACCGGGGGCAAAAAGGCCAATTTTCATGTGATGCTCATTGCTTTTGATGCCTTATTCTAGTACGTGAAGCAATAGAAAGTAAAGCACCGAAACGCCTCAAAACCGAAATCAGCCTTTGCGGACGGTGTAGTTTTGGGCTTCGAGCGCGGCAATCACACCTTGCTGGAGTTTTTCGATCTCATCGGGACCCAGGGTCTGATCCGGGGAAGCAAAAGTAATCGTAAAAGCCAGGCTTTTTTGACCGCTGCCGAGGTTTTCACCCCGGTAGACATCGAAGAGTCTGATGGACTGAATCCGCTCAGGGGCGGAAGCCAGGATACAGCTTTCGACATCAGCGATCAGGGTCTGTTCAACGCAGATCAGCGAGATATCAAAGGGCACAGTGGGGTATTTTTGCACCCCAGCAAAGAGATAACCCGCCAAGGGCAAGCCCAGCAGGGTGGTTAAATCGAGTTCGAGCAAACCCACTCCCGCTTTGATCTCCAGGTTTTCGAGCACCTGGGGATGCACCTGGGTCAAACGGCCAATCCGGGTTTCGCCCACCCAAATTTCCGCAGTGCGCCCCGGATGACACCAGGGATCCAGGGGTGTTTCGGCTGCAGGCGGATAGATTTTGACTTGACCCGCCAATTTGAGCTGGGTTAACAGGTGCTCGGCTTGGCCTTTAATGGCGTAAAAAGCCTGTTCCGATCCGTTTTTCCAGCTGACGTCCGCCAGCAAGGCGCAGAGCGCAAAGTTTTCGTGTTCAAAAATAGTGCCTGTCTGAAATTCGGTCTGGAACACACGTTCCAGCTCATAAATGGCAAAGGACTTCTTAAAGCGCAGATTCTCAGCGGTAATTTTGAGCATATTGGGCACCAAAGAGGTGCGCAAGAGATTTTGGTCCGAGGCCAGGGGGTTGGCCAGAGCCAAGTGGTTTTCAGGAGAGAGGCCCACCTGCTGTAAGAGCTTTTCACCCACAAAGGCATAATTCAGCACCTCGGTAAAGCGCAGGGCCCCCGAGAGGGTCTGGCGCAAGGTCTGAATCAAGCTGTGTAAAGCACTGGGGCGCACGGGTGCGACAGGAGTCAGCCGAGCCACGGGTTCAATATTGTCGTAACCAAAGACCCGGCCCACTTCTTCGACGAGATCTTCGGGAATACCAATATCGCCGGTGGCACGCCAAGACGGGACTTTGACCTGTAATTCATCACCTTGGGCTGCGACACCAAATCCCAAACGGGTGAGGATGCCTGTGATTTGCGCATCGGGCAATGCGGTGCCCAGTTTGGCATTGATCCAGCTAAAACGGGTGGAAATCAACGGCGTGTCTTTGTCAGAGCGGTCGCTGTCGGCCAAGCCGCCCCCGATTTTGAGTTCAGGGCAGATCTGTTTGAGCAATTCAACAAAACGGCGAATACCGGTTTCGGTCTGCACAGGATCGAGGCCTTTTTCAAAACGCATCGAAGACTCGGTGCGGATCGCCAAGTTGGCCGCTGTGCGCCGCACCGAAGTGGGATGAAAATTGGCGGATTCCAAGACCAAGGAGGTGGTATTTTGATCCACCTCACTGTTGGCCCCTCCCATCACGCCAGCCAAAGCCACGGCTTTTTCGCCATCGGCGATCACCAGCATCTCGGGGCTGAGGGTGTGTTCGCCGCCGTCGAGGGTGGCCAGGCTTTCGCCTTCGTGGGCCAGGCGCACGACAATTTTGCCACCAGCAAGTTTGGCCCTGTCAAAGGCGTGCATCGGCTGTCCCACTTCGTAGAGCACATAATTGGTCAAATCGACGATATTGTTGATCGTGCGCGCGCCGACCGCTTCGAGTTTTTCGACCAGCCAAGCGGGCGAGGGCCCCACTTGGATATTGTCAATCACCAAAGCATTGTAACGCGGACAGAGCTCGGCGCTGACGGGCACTTCGACGGCTATCCCGGCAGGCTCCGCAGGCAAGTCGGCCAAAGCCAAAGGTTTAAGCGGCAGGGTATAAATGGCGGCCACTTCACGGGCAAAGCCGTAATGGCCCCAAAGATCGGGGCGGTGGGTCAGAGACTTGTTGTCGATATCAAAAACCGTGTCGCTGCCGTGGCTTTCGTGGCCTTCAATCTCAGCCGTGGCCATGGTCAATTTGAGGCCCAAAGGGCGTGGGGCCTCGGGAATATCCACATATTCCGCCAGCCAATTGTTTGAAAGTTTCATCTTAAAATTGCTCCAAAAACTGCAGATTTCCGCTCTGGAAATAGCGGATGTCGTTGATGCCATAACGCATCATGACCAGGCGATTGAGGCCCAGACCAAAGGCAAAGCCGGTATAAACGGTCGGGTCAATATCGCAGTATTTGAGCACATTGGGATGAATTGCACCACAGGGCAGCAGCTCAACCCAGCCCTCGTATTTACACACCGGGCAGCCGTCACCGCCGCAGATCAGGCAGTTGATATCCAATTCAAAGCCCGGTTCGACAAAGGGAAAATAGCCGGGCCGCAGACGCACTTTGACCTCACGCTGAAAAATCTCTTTGAGCAGGACCTTCATGACGTAGATCAGCTCAGCGACTGAGATATTTTTGTCGACCATCAGGCCTTCGACCTGGTAGAAGGTATTTTCGTGGGAGGCGTCGGTGGCCTCGTAGCGAAAGACCCGGCCTGGAGAGATGCCGCGCAGGGGCGGTTTCTGGGCCTGCATGGCGCGAATCTGAACCGAAGAGGTATGCGTGCGCAAAAGACGGCCATTGGTCAGCCAGAAGGTGTCTTGCATATCGCGGGCGGGGTGATCGGGCGGAATATTCAAGGCCTCAAAATTGTGGTAATCGTCTTCGACCTGGGGGCCATCAAAGACCTGAAAGCCCATCGAGCGAAAAATGCTTTCAATCTCGTATTGAATCTGGGTAATCGGGTGCAAATGGCCTGTGGGCGGCACATGGCCGGGGGCCGTGACATCGATCCACTCGCTGGTGGCAATATCTGTAAAGCGATTGGCTTTGAGCGCTGTCATTCGCTGCTCCAGGCCCGCCTCCAGGGCCTGTTTAAGCGCGTTGATCAGCTGACCGGCTGTGGCTTTTTCTTCGGGGCCAAGGCGGGCAAGTTCTTGGTAAAAACCTTTGATCGGGCCTTTTTTGCCCAGGTAATTGACGCGCAAAGCGTCCAGGGCGGCGATATCGGGGGCGGCTGAAATTTCAGCAAGTGCTTGGGTTTGAAGGGTGTTAATCTGATCGTTCATAGTGGGACATTTTACCATGAAATATCTTGTTTACAGGAGTGCCTTTGGATTTTAACACCCCCGCTTTTACATGGTCAGTGCGAAATGAAAGTTAAAACATTAAAGGAAATACCTATTCCGGTTGGCACAAGCCCCTGAAGGACGGGCCGCTCACCGCGCACATCGTGTGCGCATTCGCTAAGTGCCGCGCCTTGTCTATTCCTTCCATGGGACTGCGGCGCGGCAGGTTGCCCGCCCTTTTCAGGGACTTGGCCAACGGGATAACATTCCTTGTTAAACGAGAGATATCCATCTTTCAATTCAAAAAACGCATTAGACCAGTTCAACAAGGAATATTAAAATTTTCTTTATTCAATTGCTTGCGCACAGCACGGGCAATGCCTGCTGAAGAGAAGACCATGAATGGCTTTTCGGACAGTTTCTCTTGAAACTCGCGGGCCAATGCATGTAAAGTCCTCTACATATCTTGATCTAACAGTTCTTAAATAAAATGGATTTGGTTTCTGAGCTAATTTTTTTGGACTGCCAGAGCAAGGTTTGTTGGTAAAATATCAGTCAGTTCATTTTAATAAGCGATTGCCTCGATTATAAACTATTGAGGGAGATAGACCCAAGTTTTTGACAATTTCAGTTACAGCTAAAACGCTTAAATCTAAGGTGATGACAAATCTAGTCACGTTTCTTTCTGCTCGTATGTTTTGAGAGTGCTTCAATTAAATTTGGTCTCTGAATCAGTTAGGCATAACAGTATATTAACCGGAGTGTAATCTTCATGTTCAGTCGTTTGGTATCTTCAAATTACAGGAACTGCCAGGTTTTACATTTTTTTCTTGCACTGATTTAATTATGTATGCGATGATTTTGAAAAAATGGTGCTAAATGTTAAGAAGTAAATCGAATAACCAAATACCTAAAAAATGCAAATCCAAAATTGATAGAAAAAATCTTGTCTTAACCTGTGCTAACCACTCGCATTCATTTAAATATGGATTTGCTTCATAGCGAATTATTTGTGTATAATTGTGTATGCAACCAAGATTTGCACCACAATTAAGTTGCCAAATTTAAAAAATTTATTTTCGTGGAGCAAATTTTGTTAACAACAGCAACACTTAAAATGTATGACATTGAAAAATGTGGGTATTACGAAAGAGGTTCTACAACGCCAAGATTAAGTAATTTTCAAGAAACGCTGAGTCATCTAACTTCTTGGGCAAAGGATGGTAGAGAACTAGTAAATACAACTTGCTATCAGGCAGATAATGCAAAGGATCAATTCAATACATATTTTTTAGATTTTCATGAAAAAAAAGAAGGAAGTGATTCACTGCTTATTCTCTGGAATGAGTCCATTAATGATGATGGCGTGATTTATGGTTTAAATCAATTGTTAAAACCTGGCCAAGCAACAACTATGGAAGAAACTAGTTTTGGAGACAAGCTTATAATACCAGGATTTCCAAGCTATTTTTGGTTTGTTCCAGATCAAAATTCTATTGTATCTGTAAAATTCAATCACTCTTCTATGGGTATATTGAACTTTAAAAATTACATTAAAGGGTACTTAAAAACTCAATCACCTTACAAAATAAAAATAGATGATCAAATCACTGGTTACGGAGAAATTGGGGTAGAACCAAAAATTCCATTGAAAGTAAAACCCCAATTTTATATGAAACTCAAAAAGAATAAGAATGTAATTGAAAAACTACATGAAGAAAGAAAGAATATTAAATATTTTATAAGAAAGGAAGTTCTAGGGAGATCAAAAAAAGATCAAAGAGGATTGATTGAGAAAGTTTTTTCAGGGTTTTTAAATGAACCAAAACCACAATTTAAAGAAAATGTTATTTCTGAGTTTAAATTAGAGTATTCGCCTAATAAAAAAGAGTTAGATGAAATCATTAATAGTTATACAGATGAAGATCATTTAGATATTGGATTTGAATTACAAAATAGGAGTCGAATTATGCTTGATGGTACTGCTTGTAAGTTCACTGTTAATCTTTCTATTCCCAGAAAAATCAACCAAATATTCAATCCCGAATTACTACTAAATGAATTAATAAAAGAAAAGAAAATTATTTTTTCTCAATTAAAATCATAATTTTAGGAGGTATTTATTTGAAAAAGTATTTATGGATACCTATTCTAGTTTTAGTTATAACCGTTTGTCTTAGTAAGGCAATACCTAAAATTGGATTCAATAGCTACAAAGAGATTTTATCGGCATTAATGACAATTTCATCGATTGTATTTGCAATTATTGGGGCATGGGTAGCTGTTATTTATCCGAAAGCAATTGTGAGAAATTTCGATGGTAAATCAGGCAATACTCTTGCTGAATCTGAACAGGACGCATCTAATTTACATAATTTAATTGAGATTGCACTAATTTCAGCAATAGTGTTAATGTCAATATTACTAATTCTATATATTGTACCCATTCTAAAATTTTATGTTATAAAAAATCAAATTATCTATTTTAAATACATTGGTTTCTTTGTTATAACTACTTTGACAGCATGGGAAGTAGTAGCTCTATTTTCTATAATTCTTGAAAACTACTCATTTCTAAACAAATTGAGAACAAAAAATGCACGTGAAGCTCTTGACCAAGTAAAATAATTAGTTTCATTTCAGATTATTTTTCATTTTTATAATCCTGTATTTTCGAAGAAATGACAGAACTAAAAATAAATCCAGGTCATATATAGTTTTATTTTATAGATTTTCAGCGAAAAAAAAAATCTAAAGGTCTGTCAAATGCAATAAGATGCTGTTTCTTTGAATTTTGATTTTTTCGAATCGACAGAATGGCTTTATCATTGGTTTTTTCAAAATCTCGAAAAATAAAGAGGTTATTAAGTCTTTGAAAAGATTTTCCCTGCAAAGAATCGTATTTACCGAAGAACAAGCAAGTAAAAAGCTCAAAGCGAAAGATCATATTTCCGTAGAAAATAGTCTTTCTGGTCTGAAGCGTTATCGCATTTTATCGTTCAGATTAAGGATAACACATTTGGGTCATTTCAATAGAATTTCAGGGGCATGTACCTGATTATGAAGCTTCTGTCTCAGTCATTGACCCATTGCAACAGGTCTAATTACCAAACACCCAATCTCTCATAGTATAATTTCTTTTCTCTTAAATTTTCATCATGTGCAGAGTTCTTTAGTGCAGCTCTAAGGTAACCAGCGGCAGATTTATAATCCCTTAATTGCTCACAAGCTTGAATTAATCTCAAAAGTATTTGCATATTTCCAGGGTGATTGCGATTTAATGACTCTAACTTTTGCTTCGCCAAATGATAATCTGCTTCAAGTCCTGATATAGAAGCGGATAAAAGCTCAAGCTCAAAGGACTCTCCATCTAAAGAAACAGCTTCTTTGAGAATACTCTTGGCTTCATCTGTCCTTCGGAGTAACGTATAAACTTTAATGGCTAATAAGCGTATTGTTGCCGTATCAGCATTGACTTCTATGAGTCGAGATTTTTCATTGCAAAAAACTTGTTCAAATTCAAATAAGCGATTTGCTCGATTGAGTGCATTCAGTTGATGCAGAAGAGCAGATAATTCACTAGTTCTTTGATATTCAAGTTCAGCCAATTTTGCGGCTTTACGATAGTCACCTTCATCCATTGCTTTCATGACATAGCTTGACCAATCATGGGTTACTGGTGGAGGTATTGGTAAAGAATAGTTTGAAAAGCTTTGTTGTTTTTTTCTCGCGTTTTCAAAATGTGATATTAGTTGTTCTATAGACTTAAATCGGTCTTCTGGTAATTTTTCCAAACATTTTAAAATTACTGATTCTAGTTCTGGATGAATGCTTGAGTTTATTTCACTGGGTTTTTTGAATGGATTATGATACCTTACTTGAGCTTGAGTATCATGAGGGAGCTGCCCAGTTACGAGTTGATAAAGAAGCACACCAAGACTATAAATATCTCCACTTAATAACTGACTAAATGAACCTTTTCGAGAAATACAATCTGAAAACTCTGGTGCAGCGTAGAGTACTGTTCCTCCATTTTCTCTTGTGCGGACGTAAATTTCTTCTGGCAAAGCTGAACTACCAAAATCGGTCAATTTTATGAGATCATTGGCACCGACCAAGATATTGTGTGGTTTTATATCTCCATGGGAAATAGGTCTTGCTAAATTTGCAAGATAGTTTATTGCATCGAGAACTTGTTTATAGATATTGAATAAACGCTCAAAAGTGTCTCCCCCATTTTTTTCTCTATATTCTAGTTTTTGCGCCAGACTTTGACTTGGAAAATATTCCATTTCAATAAAGAACCAATAATTTTCAGGCGGAATACGACCCATATCAAAAATTTGAATAATATTTTTATGTGGAGTAATTTTTATTAAATCTGCTCCCTCAATCAAGTGGCGATCATCTTTTGATAAGTCTTTTGGGATTTTTACAGCCACGATCTCACTGTCTTTTAAACGCTCTGCTCTCCATACCCAGCCATGACTACCATCACCTAAACACTCCAAAAGAAGATATTTAGTTCCTAAACGCTTATTTGTACCTGGAAGGAAATGTGCAGAATGTATATTCATTATAATTTATCGCATTTTAGTTGCTGTAATTGAAGTAGATTATGCATATCTTTCTCAAAAATGAATCGACTAAAAACAAATTCAGCTTTCTGAGGTGAGTTGATTTGTACACCTGTGGTCGATTTAAAACCTGATCGATAACGGTTCAGCAAACGTTCTTTATCAGGAGCTGACACAACACCCTGACTCCATGCTGAAAGTACTAAAACTAAAGGGGTATGCTTCCAACGGGCTGAGGCTTCCATTAAGTTGCTTATTTTTTCATCTAATTTGGTCTGAGTACGAGTACTTCCATCAAAACGCTCAAATTCAATGATTACTTTGGGAATTCTATCTTTCATACAAAACCATGTGGAATCTGAACGAATGTCCGATCCTATTGCTCCTGGCACAGGGCACTCAACTACAGGCATAAATCCCAACTCCTGTCCAAGCGCATTCCAGACACTACAGCCCAAACTGTGAATGAATACATCTTCATCCTGCACACCCCAATTCGAAAGAATGGGAAAATTTTTATTAATGAAATCAACAGAAGTCATCACCTGACAAATTTTTTCTGACCATTCATTCATGAAAAACGTCCCAAACTTTTAGAACTTCGGGAGATTCGCCCCCATGAATTAACGCCTTACTGCCAACCTTTACCAATAAGGGTGCAGGGATAGAGCGACCACACACCAAAGCTTCACCAGTGGATAGACTTGGTAACTCATCCAAATCAGCTTTGCTTACCATATCTGATGCTTTTGCAATAAATCGTTGATCATCAGGGTTCTTCAATCTCATCGTAATGAGAGTATTACACTGAGAGGTTACATCTGAATCGAGTTTGGAAGGGCGTTGACTGACTATGGCAAACCCGACTCCAAACTTACGGCCTTCTCCAGCGATTTTTTTAATGATGCGGTGGCTCACCGCTTGCCCTCCAGCAGGCGCAAAATTATGTCCTTCTTCATAGACTAAAAAACAGGGTCTCAGTGGATCTGTCTTACTTGAAGCAGCTCTGAGAATTTCACTGGATAATAGGGCGCACACAACTTGTTTTGCTGTATCGCTAAGTCCCTGCAAATCCACGACAATCAAGCGCCCTTGTTTATTTGTAGGTCGGCCCACCATGCGGTAAATATCTGTTGGTGCATCAAGCGTTGCTGAGTAAAAGCTTTGAGCTTCATTTAATACTCGACTCAATTTCATGGAAGCCACAGCAGCACTGCGACCATTTAGCGCTTTTGATTCCGCTTCGGACAAATCATCCCAAGAACGAATCTCATCAATTCCATCGCCTAGAAAATAGCGTAATCGATTTATATCGCGTGGCTCTGACTTATCGACAGTGCGCCAAAAGCGAATTGCGACATCCAATACACGTTGTTGCGGCTCAGTTAAGCCAGGTAATATTTCTGCGATATCATCCATTTCAAAATGGTCGAACTGTAAGGCCAAAGGCATATTTTTACCAGCATATTTATGTTTAAAGGATTCATGCTGGGGGGAATAAACTTGAATACCTGCACCTGCATTCTGTAAACGCTCAAACGTAGTCTGAATTTTTGGCAAAACTTCTCTATCGCGTAAATCTTCAACTTGGTCAAAACCAGATTCAAAATGTAATTGGCCTTTTGCCAGTGCCTTTCCGTATTCACCGTGGGGATCAAAAACCACAACCGTTCCATTATTTAAAGCAACCAAACGCTCAATAATCCGACCTACAGTATAAGATTTTCCTGAGCCGGTCATGGCCAAAATGGCCAAATGCTCAGTCACTAACTTATTCACATCAAGGAAAACCGGAACAGTATTTTCACCTCGTTCATACCCGACAAGATTTCCGAGATGCAAACTGGTATGTTCGTTGAATTCATAAAAATCACTTAAAAACTGAAAATCAACAGTTTCGATCCGTGCTCCTGGATCAAGTGGCCGTCGAGGCGTCTTTATTTGGCGTGTAAATGGATCTCGATATCCAATCAGCTCTAAACTTGCATATAGATTTTCACCAGTCACATTTGCACCAGGTAGCAATTCCAGCTCTGTTACACCATCGCCAAAACCAGCATTGAAAAGCATATTGGAGCGATGGATACTTGTTATACGACCCAATACAGGAACAGATGGCTCATCAGACCTTTCTTGATGCATAATCCGTACAAATTCACCACGGCGTACTGAAAAAGAGTCTTTAACAACCATGGTGAGTTTGTGAACATCCCCTGTATTACCTACCAACTTACCTAATACTTTATACTTCACTTTTAATTGCCCTCCTCAAGCCCGGACAACCAAATGTCCTCAATTTCATTTTTCTTCAAAGCATCATTTAATCCTTGTTGATAAAACAGAGCAAATTGATCTAACATTTTAAGCTGTTGTCTTCCAAGTAATTGGGGCAAAGGCATTGCTTTACGTTGACTTTGCATATCCAGTATCATAAGTCGCAAAGCAACTGTATCTAACCATTCTGTGTTCCAATCAGACTCTTCCCCGGCCAATTGAACCATTTGAAGTTGGCTACTCCGTCCCCCCTTAAAATGAAAGCCAATAACTCCTGCCCCTACTGCTGTGCTCGGTTCCATTCGTGAATTGTTTTCCGTTAATCGAAAAGCGATTGTTCGTGAAAAACTGCCCAAAAGACCTTGAATAAAACGTGTATCCCCAATCCCAATTAATTTTTCATCTAAATGCTCTAATTGTGCGGCGGCTTGTTCGGAAAACCCATCAGAAATCAACAAATATTTTCTACCTTCTTGGGTTCTTAGATCTTGTTTGGCAATACTTATAATTGCACTGAATCTTTCAGTAAGAATACTCGCAAATACAGGGCCATTCGGATTCCAGGGAAACAGCCTGTGACGATAGGTTTTCCAAAAGCCCTCAATATAATCTAAGGTTTTTTGATATTCTTGCATATGTCGGAGATTGCGTTCGAGAGGAGCCATTTCACGGCTCAAAAACAAGGGGGTATCAATCAAAATAAGCTGTGTAGAATTTTCTTGCTTTATTATACGCTCAACCAATTCGTAAGATTGTCGCATTTCGATAAGTTCAAGCCGTTTACGTTGGGCCTCAAAGTCAATATCGTCTAATTCAGATACCGAATCAGAACCCTTAGTACTGACCTTATTTTGTTCAATCAACATATCGGTTCTGACACCAGCTGAAGCGTAAATATAACCTCCCAGAGCTTTTTTTACACATGAATAGGTTGTAATGCCTGAGACTGTCAGATCAATCATGGCTGGACGTTTGACCGATTTAATTAATCCCGCCTCCCGAAAAAGGGGAGCAACTTGTTCAATATCTCGAATTTGCTTCATCAGCCTCCCAGCACTACCTGGTAGACGCAATTGGCTTTCGATAGCCAGTGACTGAGCAAGTTGAATATTTTTCACCTGACTAATTCTCCCTCTTTCAAACGTTGAGCATAGAACCAATAGGATGAAGATTGCAACTCTGTTACGCCAGTGTCACTAATACCTTGTTCGTCAATCAGTCCAGCTTGCCCCAAACGATCAAAACGTTCTTGTAGATTGATCTTTGAAAAGTCAAATATGGGAATGATATCTTTTTTTAAACGAGCATCAAGTTCTCTCTCTGTGCAGACTCCCCAACCATAACAACAAACAAGTAGTGAGTAGTCTTGCGGGCTTAAATTTATATCCTGTAAATCCTCTTTTTCAGATAAAGAAGAATTGGCTGCCTTTCCTGCCAAATGATACAAGCCTTCTAGCCAATGAAGCACATCTGATTGATGTTCTAGCAGACTGATAGACCATAATGGCAGAGTTGTTGCAACTAAGACCCCACTGTTGCTATGTGCTTTCCAATATTTGGTATTCAGAGAGTGCCCCGCCCACTCATGCCCCCATTCTGGTTCATAACCACCATCACGGCCATTAATTTCAAACACAACCTCATTGGACACTCTAGCGGAAATTGAGCCAGCCACCATGCTTTGGGGCTGAGCTGGCAAAAATTTCAATGACCAGTCCAAAAAATCAGTCAATTTTCCTTCTTGGTATGGCGGCAATAAGAGCAGAGCACACCCCGGCTGACGACTCCAATTAATCAGCGACAGTTGTTCTTCTCTTTGGACTTGAAACTGTTCTCCAATTGCCAACAAACAACCCGAAAGAGGTAGCCTTTCTTGGCAAACTTCTGCCCTCAATAAACTCGTTAAAAAACGACCACGTCGATGGCCTGCCAACTCTAAGCTAAGATAGATATTCATGAGGGGTTCCCAAAGGTAATCGTAATTTTCAGTATCCCTTTTTCCACCAATTTTTGCTGAATATCTGGATGAATTGATGGTGACTCTCCATTCAAAATGGCTTCAGAAATACTGTGCCATTCTAATAAATTTAAGCCTACCTCTGTTAAAACGTCTTGGGCCTTTTTTTCCCAGTCTGCTTTTATTGCATCAAGAACGATTTGCACCTCATGTAAACTCATTGAACTGACCTCATCAACTTGAGTCATCTGAGGAGTTAAAGTGCCTACTTGGTTAAATAAGGGAGCTAATATTCTAGGCGTGTACTGATTATGCGCTTGTACTTTTTCTTGACGATAGGTTTCTATACTTTGCTCAATTTTCCGTAGCTCACCTCCATAGACATGAAAATGTTGTTGTAAAGGCTTCAATAAGCGCTCTGGGATTTCACGAATTGCATTGAATTGTCCTTTACGGGCCTGTTCTCTGAAACGTTCCCGCTCATTTTGAGCTTGCTCATTTAAATCTTCAAATGCGTCTCCCAAAAGCACAATTTTTTGTTGTAATTCCGCCAGCCTCTGAGGTTGTTCGGGATCTGGGTAATCTATGGGCAGGGGATCCAGTTGCTTTAAGGCCTGTTCACAGCGGTTATTCAGATCTTGATGCTGTTCCTGTATTTTCTCAAAACGCTCTTTGGTTTGGCGAAATGTACTCAGAATATGGCCTATCACTTCATGAAAGGCTTGTTGTTGTCCTGATTCAATGTTGACTCCTACCTCTTCGGCCAATAGTTTCATACGCTCAGCAGCCTTATCCAATTGCAGTGAACGCATAAAATGCAAAAGCGTTTCAGAGCTGGCAAGACCCTCGGTTTTACTGGTTTCTGAATCGTTAGATTGTTGAAACGCACCTTCCAAGATATGTGTAATGGTTTGTAAGGACAAGGTAAATAAAGCCAGTGGGAAGTGTTTAAGCTTTGCACACTCCGACTCTAAATCATGAATGCGGGTTTGAACTGCCTTTTTAATCAGCTCGGCTGCTTTTTCAACAAACTCAGCAAAGAGCCTTGCTTGTTCAATACGTTGAAACAATGGCTGGGATTTATCATCTAAACTGAGTGTGTTTGTATTACCCAATTGGATTTGCATGGCCTTTTGGGGCTTCACTCTGTTTACTCTGGTCAAAACTTCTGCTCGACCTTGAAATAATTCTGGTAAATGATTCAGCTGATTTTCTAAGCTCAGCTCATTGACCAATGCTTCTTCGGAGCGTTTTAATTGCTCAAAGCGCTCGCGGGCCTTTTTAAGCTGTTCATAAGCTTCTACTGTTTCTGTGCCCTGCGGGGCTCTGCCCAGTGGCGCAAATAAACCAGGAATGCGGTCATAGCCAAAAACGCGCTCTAATTTGTCAACTGTGATCCGATAACCGTCGACATCTTTGCCATCGAACCAATTCAGGGCTTCTGTGATCAGGTTATTCAAAGCTGCTAAAGGCAGACTCATCCATTTTGCTTTTTTGACTGATGTATCTTCAAGGCTAAAGACATGGAGTTCGTTCCCCCACCACATCCAATCATCAAAAACAACTTTTGCAGTCAGTCCATTGCTTTGCCATAGATAGCCCCAATACCAGTCCCGTTCGGCTTTTTCCAAAGTCCATTCCTGTTTCTGACTTGGATTGGTTATACGGGCTAAGAAAGGAGGGAGTTGTGCTTGTGAGCGTTGAGGGTTATCGACATCTGTGAATAATCTGGCATGTTCATCGGCTTTATAACCCTGGGCGAGAACCTTCCCCCCCACAGTAAGCCGTTGAAATAAAGTCGCCAGCTCATCAGCTTCAATGCCATGGTGTTTTTCAATGTCGTTTAAACTTTTAAGGGTGGGATCATCGACCACAAACAATTTCCAGGCCTTAAATAATAAATCTCTCTCAGCCTGATTAATTTTTCCTCCAGGTCGAAGAGGCCATGCAATGAGTCCTCTTGTATCCAAACGCTGTCGCCATTGATGCATAGCTTGGTAAGTAAAATCACGCAGTGCATAGAGTTTATTCTTAAATCGGCTGGTGAATATACTCTCATTTAATTGAAACTCCATCCCATGTTCAGGAAGTAAGCCTATGCGCTCAATTTGATCCACTTCACTGGCATTGATGTAGTATAAGAGCACATCATCTTTGAGCGTTTCAGAAATACCTCCACGACTGTATTGATCCATGAGATGACTGGATGCAGTAAAAGCAATGACAGGTGTGCGGCCATTTTCTTCGCGTGTTTGAGACACCAAGGTATGGAGTTTTTCTAATTCTTCCAATTGATTGACCCAGGCAAACCAAGCCAGATTATTTGGATGTAACTTCAAAGCTTCACAGAATAGCAAGCCTCCTTTCTGACCCGGCCCTGGAGCGCGAGGAGAAACTTGAATAGCCAAACCTTCTTTGTTTGGAAGAGGGGCTTGTGCATAAGACCAATTTTTGTCCAAAAGTCGGAATAACCCTGTTAATCGAACCCGATATCGCAAGAGTTGATCTTGGTTGGATGATTGTAAAAAGGTTTTCATTGCTGCTTCATGGGCATCGGCATGGCTGGGGTCACGGAAAATCATTGAGTTGTGTTGCTGACTGCGATAACGCAAATCTAAACGCAAGAGCATAGCTACACTTGGCCCTATATGTGAGGCGTCTTCTTCTGGTAATTGGACTTCGTTGCCAATAAAGTGTTGCCAAAGCGCATCAGCTGCAAATTCCACGGCTGGGTGGTCATAAAGCAAACTGAGCAAATGCTTGAATTCGTTTTGTAAGACGGGGATGAGCAAATGCTTTTCTTCTCGGATTGCCAATGTGCGAAGATTTTGCAATAGCGAAAACAGATTAAGCGGTTGTTCCACGCTGGGGTAGACCCACTCATCTTTTTGGCGGGTAAATTTGGCTTTTTCCAAAGCCCGACGGCAGTCCAAAGCATCCCAATCAACCTTGACATAAAGGCTGGCGACGGGCTCTCCATCTTCATTTTTTAAATTTAGCAATTCCTGGCTGAGCGGTGGGCAGGCCTTGAGCGGCAGAGGCAATTGACCAAATAAAAGTTCTCGTGCTGTTTCTAATAGGTTATGGTCGCTGGTTTGAATCCCTTCAATGGCATGGGAATCTAACACATATTTGGCCACGCGACCTGAACTTTCCAATACCGACTCAAAGAGACTCCCCATCGAGGGAATCGGTTTTTCTGCTTCTGCAAATTGTGACAGGACAGCATCGAGATTGGCCATGATGACATTAAACCAACCAAAGTTAGCCCCACTCATGACATAAGCTGCTTCTATCAAACCCAAGGGATAATCAAAACGCAATTTGCGATTTTCTTTGAGCTGCCCCACATAATCAGACACATCCGCAAAAGCATTGTGTTCTAATTGAACAAGTTCAAAACGGCGGGCTGTGGATTGAATTTCACGCAATTGTTGGCCCAAAAGCGGTGAGCAAAGGGCAACATAACGCAGCCAAGGGAGCTTGCGACGCGGATCTTCTTCTTTAATGGCTTTTCCGATTAAGCGAATCGCTTGGCCATCCAGGCGTTTAGCATCATCTTCTTCCAGGCCAAAAGTAGCCGCTTCTGCCACCGTTTCCAACTCATCCAAAACCACCAGAATGTATTCAACCCCAAATTGTTTGAGGTATTCATAGGCCCTTTGAACCAAGCCAACGACCAACGTGGGATTTAAGTATAATTCTGATTCGTCGTGTTTGGATGCCAATTCGAGACATTCAGCCAATTTTGCTGAGTCAAAACCCTTGGGTTCAAATCTGCGGAGGGTTTGCTCCGCAATTTTACTTTGAATTGAACCATCAAATTGTTCAGTAGCCAATGGCAATAAGGCCTTGTACAGACCATAACCAAACCAATTGTCTGAGTTTTGGTATTCTGAAGCCACTTGAGAATATCGGATATACAAGCCCAGATATTTGTCTTGTTGTGCTTCATTAAACAGGTTGAAATTTTCCAAAGCCTGACTCTCACCCCGCACATACCAACCTTTTGAGCAGTCATTGATCTGGGCGATCAGTTCATGGCCCAATCGAGATTTACCTCGTCCCCATTCGCCTTCGACAGCAAAGACATGGGCAAAATGGTCTGCATCCTGATCGATAGTATGAATAAAGGTCTTATAACGCTTAAAAAAGAGGCTTTGGCCCACGAGGGGATCGCGTGGCGGATAGTCAGAGACCCCGGTTGCTGCCCAATGATGCAATTGGGCCAAATTGAAAATATCTTCTTGTGACAGCATGGCTTATACCTCTTGATCCTGTTCTATTTTAGCGTGGAATAAACGCAGGTGCGGCTTCAGGCTTTTGTACCACTGTTCTGATTGGAACCGTACGGCCTGCCAAAGGGGTAGACCTTGAAGTTTAAAGGTTTTTACGCCCTGAATAGTGAAACACGTGTCAGTAAAGTCAGGATGTAAGAGGTATTGCCCTTGCTCATTTGAGCCGCCTTCGCGGTATTGCCAGATCTGCCTTTTCAACAACTCACCAATCAGAAGCGCAAGGCGTTGATTTAACTCAGCCAGTGTGGGCGCAGCTGGAAAACAGGCCATTTCAAGATGTTTAAGCACCTTTAGAACCAACTCAGCCAAACTGCCGCAGAGCATTTCATCCCCTTCTGGCCCCTGAACCAAGACCTGTACTTCGGCAGGCTGGTACACACTCTGTCCCGCAGTCAACTCCAGCAATAATCCGCCGCGATTCTCCGCAGCCCAAATATATTGGGCATAGGTAATCATGGTGAGCAACAAAGCCCAGGGCTGGGTCAAAATCCAGTCCAAGGGTTCATCAGATACGGACGCATTCAAATTTTGGAGTAGATATTCACCTGAAACCGATTGTCCGGGCAAGACCAACAATCGTCCTCGGCACCAATTTATTTTAATTTCAGCCCCTGAAGATTCAACAGCGTTTAAGGTCGGTAAATCAGCCTCTCGCCAAGAAGCGAATTGCGCCGCAGTGGCCAAAACACGAGTCAGAAGCGGAGTTGCGGCATTTTGCTCGGCTGACAAACCCAATAACACATGTTCATCCTCTTTAAAGGGAGTGGGCGTTAAACTTGCATTTTGGATTTCTGCTTCCACCCAAGAAGCGGCTTCTCCCAAGCGACTCACAAGTTGAACAAGCACCTCTTTATCTTGAAGTTGCCCTGCTTCTTGACAACGGGCCGCCATGATTCTGAGCCAAGCGGTGCGGTGATCATATTGCGTCGCTAAGAGTGCTACAACCCACTCAGCATCTGAAGCTAATGTTTGACGTGCTTGCAACAAACGCTCACTCAAAACCCAACCCTTTTCACAGGCATGGGCTAAGCCCTTCAGAATGGGTGCAAGCTCTTGATTGTTATCTGGAATTTGCCCTTTTACGATCAATTGAATCAGCGATTGAATCACAGCCATTAGAGTGACTTATTCCCTGTCCTGATCAGCTTGGCGAAGCAAGTTATAGAGTTGCTCCAGATCGCTAAACAGGGGTTGGCCTTTGCCATCGAGCCCATCACCCTTCAAACGCCTCAAAATCGCTACATCAGGTTCTGTATTACCAGCTTCTAGAGCCTGCTGTGCATGAATGAGTTCATCTTCCGTAATTTGGCCTTCGATGAGGGCTTCGATTAACAACCTAGCCGCTTTTGTGAGCGCAAAAGTAAAACGAGCTGCTTCAAGTTGATTAATATACGCCTCACCTAAATAGTTCTCTTGTTCGACTTCTAATCTTAAAATAGGTAGAGTCGCGATACTTGCTAAATCGAGATAGCTGATGATGTTATTAACTGATACACGTTCGCAATAGAGCTGCTTGATAAACGCTCTCAAATAGAACGTTAAGTAGCCAGGAAAGATATCCTTCGGAGTAAAACGATAGATACTGCCATTTACATACGTTCCATTAAGATGCAAGCTTGCAAGTTCACAAGCCTGTATTGCGCCCTTAACTTCAAGTAATATATCCCCTGTATTAATTTTCGCTTTTGGTGCAACTTGATCTGCTGGCACCCATGTAAAAGCAGAAGGATCAATATTGCTTTGGTGGATATCGGTTGCCCTGATAAATCGTTGATTTCCAGATCCATAAGAATTGCTATCAGGAAGCACGCCATATGAGCCATCAACTATATATTTGGAAAGTGGTTGGCTGCTGTTCGCGAACCACTGCTCTCCTAGAAAAGAATATTTGGGGTCATAATAGGCTGGATCTAACCGGTTATCGAGCGTAGTCCAAACATACTTCTTACTTGCTTTGGCATTGTAGCCAAGAGCTGCGACAATTTTTTGAAAGGATTCTTGTGCTGTTTGATAAGAGGATGTTCCCCAATCCCGCAAACGCTCAGCCTGCCGGACTTTATCACCGATGTATTTTTGGGCAAGTGAAGAAGGCAGATATAGTGGTATTTTTTTGATATGTTCATTGGACAGATTTAATTGACCAGTTGAGCCTGAAATCCCAGACTCCAACAATCTTTCTCCCCAATAAGACCTTAAATAAGAACCAATATAGCAGTTATCGGCTTTATCCGCTCTTACAATAAATAAATGATCATTGGTGTAAACTGGCTGATCTTGTAAATATAATGACGCTCGCCCAATAGTGCCAGCACCTGAACGAGTGATCACAATGTCACCATTTTTTAGTTTCTGTTTTTCCATAGCTACACTTGTGGATGGGTCAATATTGTCACATCCATCTAGTGAGACAAGCAGATCTTGGGTTTGCTTTGGCTTAATACATAATAAACCATTGTCATTTATGTAAGATGGAGATTTCCCTTGCTGAATTGGCGTAGAGCAAACACTTTGAAGAAGTTTGTTATTAAGAGATAATATTTTTTGCTTGGCAATTGTAATTTCTTCTCTATACGTCTGAGCTGTTAAAAAATCTTGAATAAGATCTGGTGAAACTCGATTTATATGGAATTGCTCTCTCAGTTTATCTACAGCCATTACTCCCCCCTCCTATAAGCCCCAACAATTTTATCCAAATCATTGGGTACCCCGGCTGAATAATCTTCAATATTGTTCTTCACCAGATACCCCAGAGTTTCGGCCACAGCCATAAACACACTGCCTTGCGGTTCCGGCAAAAACTGTTCAGGATGTTGGGGATTGGCCTGTCGTTTTTGCAGATAGAGCACAGATGTTTTGGCACCTGTCCCAGACAGCTTAAAGGTGTCTCCAGGGAGAGAAATCACCGCTTTGACAATGGCTTTCCCCCCCACAAACGCCCCTGTTTGTTCATCTTTTTTGCCCATGATATACTCGCGCACATAGCGATCCCCCGAATTGCAGAGTACCCCATCAGGCAAAACGATCAACAAATAGCCACCTGGGCGTAACAATTGCAAACAACGATCAATAAACAAAACGGCGGGATCAATCGAACCCGCATTCACGGGCTGCCAATTGCCTTTGCTATCGGGTTTGCTGCCCATAGCCAAACCTGAAGTGGTGGGGTAGAGATGGTTGACAGGTTTTTTACCTGTGCTCACATTACGTAGATCAGTGCGATACCCCGCCCATTTGGGTTCACCTTTATGATCCAATTCCAGATCTCCGGTATCGACCCAGGCCATTTTAACGTGATCATAGTAGGTATTGTACGCTACCGCTTTCTGAATGGCAGGCCGAAAGCCGCCCAAGACCTGCTCCATCTGTGTAGTATAGTTCTTTTTTGATTCTGCACCTTTTTTATCACTTGAAAATTTAGGGGTTCCGAACGGGGGATTGGTACAGATCAAATCAAAACTATTGGGTTTGAGTGCTTGGGAGGTCAATGAGCTTTCTGTATAGAAAATTTTCGCTTTGGGTGCACCTTGTAAGGCCATATTGACCCGAGCCAGCATCACCATGCGGGGAGCGGCATCAGCCCCAATAAACGCTTTTTCACGTAAGGTCGCTTTCAAGTTGCGCTTTTGTGAGTCTGACATTCCGGCCAAGCGGTCGATGACGTTTTCTAAATGGCTTAAAGCCACGGAGCCAAAGCCATAGGAGCCGCAAGCAGGATCACAAAACTTAAAATCTCCCGCTGTCAGACGTTCCATTATTTTTTGATCTTGTTGGATATCATGCATCGCAATTTCAAGCATGGCTTGTTTCACTGGGTTTGGTGTCAAATAAACGCCAAGCCCCCCTTTGGACTCAAAATTGGCCCTTAAGAAAACATCAAACACCCGCCCCAACAAATCCCCTGAGACATCAGCCAGGGTTCCGTGTTCTTTCACTTTGCGCCCTTGATTATCGGTGACTGGCCCCAAATTTTGCATGGCCTCCAAAAGTGTTTCATAGTTTTTGGGCTGGCTGAGACGCAAATGGCTATTTTTATCAAAAATGGCATTGGACGTTCCATCATCTGTCACAACAACATAATCTTGATGGGTTTTGAAGGCCTCGAATGCTGACTGAATCACGGCCACTGCCTTGGCCCCATGTTTGGCGACATAGTTATAATCAAAGATGTCTCGAAAAAGTTGCGTTTTACCTTCCTGATCTTTAAAAGTTAAACCCTCATCGTGGTGAACCCGAAAGGTTTCCAGAAATAAAATTTTGGCGACTTCTTCGATAATATCGTTTTTGTCTGATACCTTGTCTTTGACGGTTTGGTAGACCTGCTCATGAAAAGCATCAAATCGATGCATCAAACGGGTATAAATACGCATCGACCATCTAAAGGTCGGATCTTTTTCCAGCCGTTCATAATCACGAATGATTTCAAGAGAGGGTATTTCATCTACGGAATGGGTTCCATCAGAGCCATCCACCCCAAATAAGCTATAACAACGCTGGTTTTTATCATCCTGCAAATGGGCAAATACGGGCCAATCACCGTGCACACTGGCTAGCAATTCATAGACCAGTTCATCGAGTTTATCTTCTCTGGAGTATTCCCAATGCCCAGGATCCATGGCAATTAACAAAACACTGGGTGTTTGATTGCCTTGAACCTCGCCCCAAATCAACCCCGCCTGTACAAAATCTTTATCGCTTTTGAGTTCGCGGTCCTCTGTAAAATCAGCATATTTACTTCGAATCGCTTGGTAAAGTCGCGTCAGTGTTTTTTCTTCAGCCTTCAAAATCTTTGCTTCCTTGTCAGTCTTTTCTTAAATCGGACGTATTACAGCAACCTTACCAATGGCCCTGTTTGCTGTAAACGAGGGTCTGCTTTAATGGCTGCTATTATCATGGGTTCAGTTAATACCTGGGTTTTGGGCATTTTAGTGATGAGTTGGTTAATAGGCACTGGTTTACCTGTGGCTTCCAGTATGGCAACCACCATTGACCCCAAATCATGGTTTTCGTTTTTGCTCAATTCAGACAACCGATAGAGCGGGTTTTCATGATTCGGTTCCTCTATTTTTATCTCCGGCAGGCATCGCAACCACAAACGTAACTGTGCCTTTGACCATCCAAATTCCCCCCACACCATAGAATGATCAAGCCATAACTGATCCAGGTTTTGGGGTGATTGTTTTAATGATTGTTGTAACAATTGAATCATACTAAGCCCATTCATATTTGGGTCTCTCTTGCCTGGATTTCTAAATCATCATTCATGTGTGCTGGGTTTCTCGTCTGTGTATAAATCTTTATCACGTTCAAGGCTTTGCTTTTGAAACTCCTCACGCACAAACTTCTTCAACTCTTCTTCACTGGGCAAAGCCACCTTGTATTTGGAAACAAAGATTTGATTGTCCAGCCCTCCTGTTGCATACTCGACATGGGCTTCGTCACGTCCTGTGCAGAGCAAAATACCCACAGGCGGGTTGTCACCTTCACTACACTCATGTTTTCGGTAATAATTTAAATAAAAATTGAGTTGACCCGCATCTGTGTGTTTAAATCGCCTGTTTTTCAGCTCAATCAGCACATGGCATTTCAAAATACGATGATAAAAGACCAGATCAATAAAATAATATTCTTGATCTACCGTGATGCGTTTTTGACGGGCTTCAAAGCAGAAACCGCGACCCAATTCCAATAAAAAGGCCTCCAAATGATTCTGTAAGGCACTTTCCAGATCTTCCTCTAAATAAACATCTTGATCCTTTAACCCCAGAAATTCAAAGACATAGGGTTCGCGAATAATATCCTGGGAAACCATGGGTAAACTTTGTGCCTGAGTGAGTTGGAGCAATTTTGCCTTATTGCGCGAAAGTCCTGTGCGTTCATACAACAAACTGCCAATTTGGCGCTTGAGTTCACGCACTCCCCACTGTCCTTTGAGGCATTCCATTTCATAAAATACCCGTTGATATGGGTCATCCAGCTTGAGCAGTTCTACCAGATGGGTAAATGTTAAGCCCTGAATCAATTGTTTCGGTGGGAGTGTCGGAATATCCTTATTTGAAACCGCTGCTACTGTTTTTAAGGTTGAACCATCAGGCAAAATGAACATTGAAGATTGGTCAGTCACTGACTGACTAATTTGGGGGTAGGTAAGATAAAATTGGCGGCATAACTTAAGATTCGTGGGCGACATGCCCTTGATTTGTATAGCCTTCAGTTTTTGGGCTGTTAAGGGAATCAATCGGCTACCATACTCAGAGCGATCTTCACCATTTTGTTCATACTCTACCAGATAATAGCCAAACAACCAGTTTCGTAAGGTGAGAGCGATATCCACGCTTTTTGTTGCCTGTTGATACAGGTTTTGGTGGGTCTGGTTTAAAAGGGAAATCAAATGCTCAAAATTCACGGATTGACCACCTCAACAAAACTCAAAAGGCGTATACATTCTACCCCATCACATCCTCCCTCAAAAGAGCACTAAAGGCAATCATCTGAGCCGAGAGAGTGGGTGTACCCATCTCCAGACAGGAATGATAAAATGCAACGTCAACTACCCTGGCCTGCACCCCAAGGGTGTATAAAAGGCCGGAGCTTGTAACTAACCAAAGGAGATGTCCCCTTGAGTCGCTACAATAGACTGGTTGACAGACAGTCCTTTAAATTGCAAGTAATTGGCGCGAATATTAATCGCTGCATTGTGATCAGCATGGCAAGTGAATTTGCACACCCGACACTTAAATACAGACTGTTCAGGACGATTAGAGCGGGAAACATGTTTGCACTTAGAACACTTTTGCGATGTGTAACGGGGGTCAACAAAAACAACACTGACTCCCATAGCCCGCGCTTTGTATTCCACAAATGTTTGCAATTGGGCAAAGCTCCATTTGTGCAGCCGCTTACGCTGGGCTTTTTTCAGTTTGACTCTGCCACGAATATCTGTCAGTTTTTCAAACACCAGAGTTTGCCCAGATTCCATCGATTGAACAAGTCTCTTGCTCAGAACATGGTCACAATCAAGTCTGAAACGTCTCTGTCTGCCCGATGTACGCTTGAGTTTGCGCTTGGCAGAGCGAGTGCCTTTAGACTGAAGCTCAGCACGCAAAACAGCATGTCTGCGCTCAACTTTTTCCCAATGTTCAGAACCATAAAATTGTCCCCTGCTATCTGCAGCAGGATTCACAATCCCCAAATCAACACCAACAAAACTTTCATCGGTGTCATTGAGGGGAGTTTCTTGAATGTCTTTGCTCATTACAACATGCAGCCACCATCTGCCTTTGCGGTCTTGAATCACATCAGCGCTACAACGCTGCCAAGTTGCGTACTGTTGGTAATGCTTGGCTACCGTAAACGGGATTCTCAAACGGCCTTGCAAGGTCAGGAGAGAGACCTCGTTTCTGTCAAACCAAAGCCCATAGGAACGCTGATCATAGCGAATTGGACAGCGCAGAGATTGAGGTTGATTCGCTTTTTTTCCTTTGCGCAAAAGAGCTTTGACAGAAACCAACGCTTCCGTCGCTTTCATCCTTGCAGAAATCGCCAATTGAGAAGGCAAAGCCCTTTGCATTCTTTGGGTAAGGTAGGTGGCTTTATGCAGTTCGATACTATTAAACACTTTATGGGTCCAACCATAAGCAGAAACGTGGTTGAAAGAGTCTGTATATGCCTGAATTGCCTGAGTCAGAATGGACGCTTGCTCAGGTGTTGGGCGCAATCTAAGTTTAATAGTTCGCTGAATAATCATATTCATGTTATAGCATACAGTATTCAGCAAAATACATTTAATTTAAAGAAAGGAAAGGGAAAAGAGTACAGTCTGGCAGACGCCAGATGCGCTATTCCTCCCCGGCGTACACCCCAGGGGTACCAGGAACGCCGAGGTCAGGTGCCCTTGGGGCATTCCCGCGTAACCCGATGAATTTAAATGCCCTGTTGGAATTTCGGGAACAAAGCCAAGCCTTACATGCTCGCCGACACCAGTCAGCGTCGGATTATTATGCAAAAGGGCTGCACGCATTTGAATTAGCCCTTCAAAGCCAGTTTCACGACAAACAGGCCTTAAAAAGCGCCATGGACCTGTGGTTCAAGGCCATGAAAACCCACCGCCAGAACCCCAAACCCGTGATTGCTATCGGCTATGTCTTTATGCTGCTGGGGAATCGGGTGCAGGCACTGCGCTATTTTAAACATGCTCAAAGCATTCAAAGCGATCATCCCGATGTCAAACTGTTTATAGAGGCGCTGTCGCGCACAGAAGAAGCAGAGGTCAAACCCACAGACTCCGACCACGTTTATGCCCAGATCGAAGAGCGCCTCTTCAAGCACCAAACCTGGCTCAGAAATCAGCCCGTTCCCCAAGCTGTGATCACCCCTGAAGAACGGGCGGATTTAGCTGCCCGCGTGAATGATGAAAAATCTGTGCTGGCTGAAATCTTAAGCCAAGTTCAGCAATTGGACCAGACTGTGGATACCCATTTATTGGATTATCAATTGCACCGCATTGAAATGGCGATGCAGGCGAGCCAAAAGGCCTTGTTCTTTTCGGAGACCTTCAGCCATTTGTATCAAACCATGCAAGCACTCGAGCAGACTGTGGCGGAGGTGTATCATCTGCTCAAAGCAGATCGCGCCTTAGCCCATGAGACCCTTGAACAATTGCTCGATCGCTGCGACAATATCGCAGATCAATTGGATGATACCGAAGGGCAAGGGGTCTCCATCGCCCTGCTGGAGCCCCCTTATCAGCAATTATTGCAAAAAGTCAGTTTACTTCAAGACTGCTTCGATGAAATGGCCTAAGGACCAGAAATCACCTGACCCTGACAGAAAATTCGGGCCGTCTGCATCAGCGAGTTTGCCACTTTTTCCATTAAAATTCGCTCTGCCAAAAAAAGCAGGGTGTGGTTTTCGATCATGGTTTGTTTCAAAGCTGATTCTGCGAGCGCCCTTTCTGCAGCCATCAACTCAATTGCCGCGTCGATTTCAGGCGCTTCCACTTTGAGCCCGCGCTGTTGGATAATCGCCCGCAGCACCAAGAGGGTTTTGAGAATTTGGGCTTTGCGGGCGCGCAAATCGGGATGTTTTAGCCAACGGGACTTTAATTGGTCCAAGGTTTGTTCTGAAAGTTTAAAATCACTCAGGTTTTGAATATCACTGGTTTCGCAGGCTTTTTCCAATTCTTCATTGAGCCAATCTTCAGGAATTTCAACCCGACTGGCAGCCACCAGGGTTTGAATCACTTGCTCTTTGACCTGGGCTGCCCACTGGGTCTGTTTTTTTTGAGACAAAGCTGTGGCTGTTTCAGCCAAAAGGGCATCCAGGGAGGCAAACCCCCGTTTTTGAGCCAGGTGATCATCCAGCCGGGCGACCTGGACCTGGGCCACCATTTTGATCAGGAGATGGCAAGCCGTGGCTTGCATCATGGGGCCAGCCTCTGTCTGCAAAAGCATTTCAAACGGAATTTCAAGCCGCTGGCCCGCCTCAACGCCCAACAAAGCATCAAACCAGTCAGCTTGAAGCCGATCGAGCTGTAAAACCAACACTTGGTTTTGTTGGGCGGTTTGTGGCAGAATGTCTCCCGCTTGGCTCAAATAAGTATCGACCAGCAAAACATCTCCCGCCTGCGCCGGTAGCTCGCTGCGAACAATGCGCGCATGGTCCCACTGAAGGGCTTCTAAGGTGGCTTGAATATCTTCAGGCTTGGGTGCTTTTGGAGGAGACACCTCGATTTCAACAGACAAATTCTCAGGCAGAATGACCTCAGGATAGAGCCTGATTTGAGCTGTAAAGGCCAAATCCTGGCTGTCACTTTTCAGACGTTGAAACGCAGGGGGTTTTTGCAATTCCAGTGGATGTTTTTCCAAAAAGCGCTCAAGGGTTCGGCCCATCACATAGTGAAGAATTTCCTGTGCTTTCTGCTCGGGATTTTTCAATCCGTTCAATTCAGGAAACCGGTTTAAAGCCTCTTTTTGCAGCATCTGCTTTTCAAGTGGAGAGAGCTGGGCCTGGAAAGTAACGTGGGTGGGACTTTTTTTCAGCACTTGCTGCTTCATGGCTTAGATCCTTAGGTCGTGAAATAAGAATAGGCAGAACTGGCCCAACTCAGGGTTTTACTGCCCAGGTATTGGGTCACATCAATGCCCAGATTGACAGAGGTCGCTGTCAGAGAGCCCATTCCCATCCCTCCGTAGGCATCCACAATGGAACCCACCGCTGAAGTGGTTTTCTTGAGGGTCTCTTTGTATTCGCGTTTATCTGGATCGGTCTCATTGTAGAGTGTACAAATCGCTTTACCAGCAATGGCCGTATTGACAACGGCAGCACCGATTGGCAACAGATTGCCCAAATCTGTGGCTGGGAGATAGCCACTGATGGTCGAGGCGGTATCGCTGACCACACTGGGAATATAACTTGAAACGGTTTGAGAGACCCCACTCAGATCCGGCACATAACTGGTAACGGTACTCATTTCGGGCAAATAGCCCGTCAAGGTGCTGGCTTCGGGTAAATAGGCAGAAGCGGTATTGACCACCTGGGTGGTGGTGGTGCTGACGATCTCGGGTGTGAGCGCTTCTGTGACCCCTTTGGCCACGGTGGCAATATTGGCAATTTTTTGTAGGCCATCTTTTTCGACAAACGCCGACGCGGCGTCCAAGGCTTCTTTGGCATTGTCCAAGGAGGGTTCAGAGACCAGGGAATAGGTCTTTTTCACGGCATCAGAGACTTCTTTGCCGCCGAGGCCCACCAAAACCAAATCGCCCCCTGTGGCCAAGCCAGGAGATTGGTAGAAACTGACGGCCGCCGGCAAGAGGCCATCGGTCGAAAGGTGGGGGCTAACCGTGCTTGAAATATCCGACACGGCCGTGGAGACAAATTCGGGGGTCACCGACTGAACCTTGCTTAAAGCCGATTCCCCCAGAGAAGTGGCATAGGCCTGGGTGGACGACAGAATCTGCCCCCCCATTTCAGTGGCAGATTTGACCACAGAAGTCACCCCTTCAGGCACCTCGGGCAAATGTTCGGTGAGGGAAGTGAGGCTTTCGACATGGTCGCTGACCGTCTTTTTCAGCGATTCGGGGGCATGTTCTACCATCAAGCCCCCCAGGGCTGTGGCGGATTCAAACACCTTGGGTGTTTCCGAAATCAGGGTTTCCACCCCTTCAACTGCTTTGCCAAATTTTTCCTGGTCCCCGGGATTTTCTCTGGCTTCGAGAATATCCGCGATCGCCCCTTTGACTTTGCTGACACTCTCCACCTGCTCCAACACAGATTTGACGGATTGGCCCAATTCAGACTTGGCAAAGGCTTCAATTTTATTGCCATGTTGAGCGACAAGACTTTCAGGACTGCATTGTTCAATACTCTGAAAGGCCGATTCAATGGTATTGGGACAGGTCAATTGTCCCAACTCTTGGGTCGCGGCCTGAGAGCTGGCCACCTCTTGCCGCACAGTCTCAGTGCTATTTACGGGCGGCGCGATCATCAATTTGGCAGGAGGGGGCGCAATGGCCGCCATTTTAGGGGGGGTAAATGTGGGAGCCGTAGGTCTGACAGCTTGAGTTGAATTAAACATGTTTCACCTGAAAAGACAGAATGATGGGGGCCTGAATATATTATACATTCTCAGTTTTAGACACAGACCGTTTGATCGGCTTGGGCGTGGCGGGCACGCCTTTGCGCGAAAAACCCAACTGCAGCGGCTCAAGCCCGCGTTTGGGATCCCAGATGCGCCAGGCAAATTCAAACAGGCTATAAGCCAAAAGCAAAGAAAAAAGAAACAGAATCAGACCCGAACCCCAGCCCCGATCGGGGCTTTCAACCAGCATGGCATAAGGCGCAAGCAGACTGTGTAAGATCCCCAGCAGGGGAAAGACAAAACGCGTGGTTTGCAGACCACTCAGGTGTTGAATAAATTGCAACAGATAGCTCAGTATAAAGACCGTTCCCAAGCCGCAGGGAAAGACCAGAAAAACCAAACCAAAGGCCATCTGTTGCACGGGCAAGCTGCGGTCCAGCACACTTTCGGCCGGGTTGGCAGGATTGACAAAAACCTGAGCGGGGGTCTGCCGCAGCAGGTCCATCTGCCGCCGTCTGCGCCCACCGCTAAAATTGTCAGAGCCCACGCTAAAATCCAATTGGGTATTGGTATAAACCTTGTTCTGAAATGTGTAGCGGTAATCGGCCACCAATTTGGAATTCGATTTTTTGCCCTTACCATGCACCAGATCCCAGGTGAGAACCTCCGCTTGAACGGTTTTCCATTGGGCGGCCTGAAGATGCAGATAGACACTGCGCCCCAGAAACCCCATCAAACCGATGGCAAACAGCCCAAAGACCGAGACAAAAAAGAAAGCCAAGACGCCTTGCAGGGTTTTATTCATGGCGCTTAAACAAAGCGTGGGTAAATTCCCGCAGCCCGCCAGAGGGCATGGTATAGGTCTGAAGTTGGTGGGTTTTGAGTTCAAAAGAGGGGCCCAGCCACTCCGCCAGGTCGGCAGCAGAATATTGCCGTATGGGCAGGCCACTGCAGCGCTCAGCACTGCCCGGCGCAAAACAGGCAATCAAAGCAAAGCCACCTGGTTTGAGCAGCTTTTTTAACAATTGCAGATAGCCCTCACGCTCAGCGTCTGTCAGCAAAAAATGCAAGACGGCGCGATCTTGCCAGAGATCGAGTTGCCCCTGATAGGCCACCAACTTCTCAGAAGCACTGAGATCGTCCACCACCCATTGTAACTGTGAGGCCCGTTCACCCAAGCGCTGCTGCAATTTATCCAGGGCCACGGCGCTTAAGTCTGCGGCAATTAAGCCGGTATACCCCAGATCGAGCAAATGGTCGACCAGGGTTGTGGTGCCTGCCCCAGCAATCAAAATTTGGGCCGAAAGCGGCAAATGACATTGCCTCAGCAGTTCCAGCGTGGTTTGTGGGCTGGGCTCATACCAACCCAGGGTTTCACTGTCTTTTTCGGCGTAGACCCGATCCCAATGGGTGGGGTGATTGCCATCCAAGCCAGTATTCATGGGGCCTGCAACCATTCGCGCACTTTTTCAAGTTTGGGCAAACCGCCACTGTGAACGAGTTGACCATCGACCACCACCGCCGGGGTGCTCAGCACCTGGTATTTTAAGAGACTCTCCATTGAGGTGTCTTTTTCCACTTCGGCATCCAGCCCCAGCGCTTGAATTTCTGAGGCAATCATTTCAGCGGTTCGCTGACATTTGGCACAGCCCGATCCCAAAACCTGGATTTTTTTCATCTTTTTTTCCTGTTCCCTTTTCAATTAGTTTAACAGCAGTGGGCCCCAGGCGTTGAGCAGCCAACCCACCAGACTAAAGGCCAGCAGCAAAAAGCCAAAGACCAGTGCCAAGAGTTTAAACTGCATCACCTGTTTGAGCAGAATAAATTCGGGAAAACTGGCAGCCACCGTGCTCATACAAAAAGCCAGGGTGGTGCCAATCGGCATGCCTTTGAGCAAAAGGCTTTTCATCACGGGAATCACCCCTGTGGCATTGGAATAGAGCGGAATCCCCAGCAGCACGGCAGCGGGTACTGTCCACCATTGTCCAGCCCCGAGGTGTTGCTCAAAAAAGCCCGCAGGCACAAAGCCGTGTAAACCGGCCCCGAGTCCCACGCCAATCAGGACCCATTTCCAAACCCGGCCAAAGATCTCCTGCAGTTCGTCACGGGCAAACGCATGGCGTTCTTGCCAGCTCAGAACCTCTTTTTTGGCAGACTCAACGGGCAGGTTTTTGCGGGCCTCTGCGGCGGCATAGACTTTGGCCACTTCGGGCACCAACCAGCGCTCAGCTTTGAGCAGCTCCATCACGGCCCCAGCCAAAATCCCTATTCCCAATCCGACCAAAATATACGCCAGGGTCAGCTTCCAGCCCAGCAATTCCAAAAGCATAATCACCGCCACTTCGTTGATCAAAGGCGAGGTGATCAAAAAGGCCAGGGTCACGCCCAGGGGAATGCCCGCTGAACAAAACCCCAAAAAGAGTGGAATGCTCGAGCAAGAGCAAAAAGGGGTGATTGCGCCAAAGAGCGCCCCCATCAGATAACCAGTGAAGCGGTTGCGGCGGGCCAAAAAATCCCGCACCCGCTCGACCTTGAGCGAGGCCCGCAACAAGGCGATGCCATAGATCATCACGGCCAACAAAAAATAAATTTTGGTGGTGTCTTCAATAAAAAAGTGCAGCGCATCTCCCCATTTACTCTGGGGGCTGAGTCCCAGCAGCGAAAAGACCAGCCAATCGGCCAAAAGGGTAAAGATTTCCAACATCTTAATACTTCCAGCGGTTGGAGAGTGCAACCAAGGAGAGCATCACGGGCACCTCAATCAAGACCCCCACCACCGTGGCCAGGGCAGCGCCCGAAGTCAGGCCAAAGAGGGCAATCGCAACAGCCACTGCCAATTCAAAGAAATTGCTGGCACCGATCATCGCTGAAGGGGAACAGATCGCATGGGGCAATTTCAGCTTGCGGCCCATGAACCAAGCCAGAAAAAAGATCAGGTAGGTTTGAAGCGTGAGTGGAATCGCAATCAGGAGAATATGCAAGGGATTGCTGAGAATTTGTTGGCCCTGAAAGGCAAAGAGCAGCACCAAAGTGCTGAGCAGGGCCAGAATCGAGACGGGTTTGAGTTTGGGCAGAAAAACCTGTTCAAACCACGCCTGGCCCTTGCGGGCGTATAAAACGACATGGGTCAGCCAACCTGCCAACAGCGGAATCACGACAAAGATCAGTACCGAGGTAAAGAGTGTGCCGTAGGGAATCTGAATCTGGCTCACCCCCAGCAAAAACCCGACAATTGGAATAAAAGCCACCAACAGAATCAGGTCGTTGATCGCCACCTGAACCAGGGTAAAATTGGCATCGCCATCCGTCAGATACGACCAGACAAAGACCATCGCCGTACAGGGCGCAGCCCCCAATAAAATCGCCCCGGCCAAATAGGCCTGAGCCAAATCGGGGGAAATCCAGGGGCTAAACAGATGCCTGAAAAAGACCACCGCCAAGAGGGCCATGGTAAATGGCTTGATCAGCCAATTGATCGAGACCGTGACCATTAGCCCTTTGCCGTGTTGGCCCCAGTTTTTGAGTGAGGCAAAGTCGATCTTGAGCATCATCGGATAGATCATCAACCAAACCAAGATCGCCACGGGCAAATTGACATTGTAGATCTCCCATTTGCTGAGCACTTGAATCGAAGTTCCCTGGACTTGGCCCAGCCCAATGCCACCGACAATACAGAGAAAGACCCAGAGCGAAAGATAGCGTTCAAAAAAATCCAGCTTGCCTTTTGGTTTGAGCAGATCAGTCATGTTCTAATTCTCTTTTCAAGGCCTGCAAACGCAGGACCAAGTCATCTCGTACCTGGCGAAAATGGTCCAGTTGAGCCGCTTCGCTCTCTGCTGGGGCTGCCGGGTCAGGCAACGGCCAATGCCTTCGCTGCAAAGGCCCGGAGACCACGGGGCAGACCTCTTCCGCGCAGAGGGTAATCACCAGATCTACCTGGCCCAGGTCGATCTCTTGAACAGATTTGGAGCTCTGAACAGCGGTTTCTATGCCGCGCTCAGACAGTGCCTGAATCGCCAGTGGATGCACAAACGAGGGCTTGGAGCCCGCGCTTTGAATGGTATAGTCTGGCCCCAAGATTTGGCGGGCCAAGCCCTCGGCCATTTGACTGCGGGCGGAATTGGCCACACAGAGAAAAAGAATGCGTTGCATAAAACCCTTTCTAACAACAGTCTTTGTCGTTTTGGCGGCGGCAGAGTTCCACCGGATCGATCTGGAGAATGGCTTTAATTTTGCTGCGATCAGCGGCTAAGCTGGCATCCGCTTGCCAACATTGGTTCAACCAGACAAAAGCGGCATCAATTTCGGGCAGGGGTTGCGGCGGTAGATAAAAATAAATCCAGCGGGATTGTTTGCGGGATTGAATCAGCCCCGCCTGTTTTAAGATCGCCAAATGTTTGGAAATCGTGGAGTTGGCCAGTTCAAAGACGGCCACAATTTGACAGGCGCAGAGTTCATGTTCTTGTAAAAGAGCCAAAATCCGCAAGCGGGTTTCATCACTGAGGGCTTTTGTCAGCAGAACCAGGTCCTGCAATGAAGTGCTTTGAACCCATTTACTGGGGGCAACAAACGGCATTGACCTGCTCCTGGGCTGCTTGAGAGCTGAACTGGGGGTCATTCCATTCGCTGTTTTCATGAAAGGTATACACTTCCCATTGCACCCCATCGGGATCATGCACCCAGAATTTATCTTGCAGGGCATAACAACAGCGGGTTTGTTCTTCCACCAGCGCAATCTCCACACCCCGTTCTTGGGCCTGAGTCAGCCAGGTTTGAACGGCTTCTTTGTTTTCCACGACAATCCCCGTATGGCCAAATCCAGCGCTGACCCGGTCCGGATTTTGCACCAAAGAAAGCACCAGGGCTGGGTCTGCCAATTCAAATTTGGCATAGTCGGGTTTGGTTTTGATCGGCTCTACGCCCAAAAACCGGGTGTAAAAATCTGTGGACTTGAACAGATCTGAAACGTACAAACTGAGATGGGCTTTCATACAATCATTCCATTTCTATATTTCGTTAATTATCGAATTATATAAAAGGGCTGTTCAACTGTCAATCCAAAACTGGGTTAAACTGAAGCAACATTCACCCCCAGACATAGGCGATAAAAAATGGAAAATTCAGCCCTCACCGGTGCCAATTCAAGCGAAATTCAGGCCCATTACGATGTTAGCAACGATTTTTATCAATTGTGGTTGGATCCAAACCTGATCTATTCCGCTGCGCTCTGGGACGAAACCCAGCCCGAGGCCTCTCTGGAGCAGGCTCAGAGTCTGAAATTGGCTTATCACCTGCAACAGGCCCAGGCCCACAAGGCAGAATATGTGCTGGATATTGGCTGTGGCTGGGGGGCCCTGCTGCGTGAAGTACTCAAACAGCCCCAGCTCAAGCAGGCTGTAGGCCTGACCCTGAGCCAAGCGCAAAAGGACTATTTTGAGACCAATCCCCATTCTCAACCCGATCCACAGACCCAAGTACAAGCTGAAGTCCGGCTGGAATCCTGGGAGAATTACACCCCTCCCGCTCCCCTGGATGCCGTAATCTCAATTGGGGCCTTTGAACATTTTGCCCGGCCTGGCATGAGCGCCAGCGAAAAGCAGGCCGCGTATACGGCCTTTTTTCAGCGCGTGGGTGAATGGCTCAGACCCGAAGGCCGCCTCTCGCTGCAGACCATTGGCTATGGGCCGATTTCTGAAGAAATGAAAGTCAAACTCTCAGGCCTCAACCAGGCCGTCTTTCCCGGCTCAGAACTGCCCACTCTGCTTGAATTGCTCAGTGCCGCAGAACCCTTTTTGGAGCTGCTGCAAATGCGCAACGACCGCCATGACTATGCCAAGACCTGCCAGCTCTGGCGCAAGAACCTGCGGGCCGCCAAAGCCACCGTCGAAGAACGGTATGGCCCAGCGCTTTACAAGCACTACAATGAATATCTCATGGCCTCAGAAATGGGCTTTCGCCTGGGGCATTTGCATCTCTACCGGCTGACATTTCAAAAAGGCAAAGGACTTCCGGGCGAAGGATAGGCTTAGTATAGACATGCGTCTAACAGCGCCAAGACCTCGTTTAAAACTGCCACAGGAGCGCGTTTGATCCGTTCTGCTGAGCGAATTTTAAAATCCACAGATTTGAGCTGCTCAACCATAATGTATCCTGTCAGCCCCGTATTTGCGGGAATGGCGACATGGAAGGGGAAGTTTCGCTGGGTATTGGTAATCGGACAGACCATCGCCAAGCCCGTGTGCTGATTGAAGAGGGTATTGCTTACAACCAAAGCAGGGCGGCGCCCGCGTTGCTCATGCCCAGCTTGGGGATCAAAATTTAAATAGATAAAATCCCCTTTTTGCGGGATATAGACCCTCACCAGGCCTCTTGGCCCGCAGGGCCCCCCCAGTCTTGCTCGTTGACCTGGTAATCAGCAGGGATTTCGCGAACCAGCGCAGCAAGCTTGTATTTGCCTCGAATCTGCGTGGCTGGCGCGATGACAATCCGCCCCTGTTCGACTGAAACTTCAACCTCATCACCGACAGCCAAATGCAAGTGAGAGAGAATCTCTTTGGGAAGACGCAAACCTTGGCTATTTCCCCATTTTTGGAGTTTGGTTAACATGATATCTGCTAAAGTACCTCGCTAAAAATGTATATCCAAAGTATATCCTTGGCGCTGATTGATTTACAAGTTATTGGGGCTGACTCCAGGCATAAATGCCCCCGGTATGCACAAAGCAGATCTCACGGGTGCCGGGAGGCAACTCGCCGTGTTCAATCATCTGCCACAGTCCCCAGAAGGCCTTGCCCGTATAAACGGGCTCCAGCGGCAAGGTCGGGCACGAAAAGTCCTGGACAAACGCCGCCAATTCAGGGGGCACTTTGGCATAACCCCCGCCGTGGAAGCGGGTTTCGAGTTGCCAGGAGGCCAAAGGCCCCGCTGGTTCACGTTCTCTTGCAAGGGCCTGCAGCCAACGCTGAATCTCAGACCGCAGATAATCCCCCCCTTTGAGCACCGCCAAGCCAAGCACTTGGCAATGAGCAGGCGCGGCTGAGATCAAGCCCGCCAGGGTCGTGCCTGTACCCACAGCACAGACCAGCAAGTCTATGGAAGGGGGCAATCCCCTGAGCATTTCCGCTGCTCCGCGTGCGCCATCGCGGCCTGCGCCCCCTTCGGGGATGATCAAGGCTTCGGGATAGCGCTGCTGCAGCTCGGCCAAAAAGGCCGGGTCGTGGCGCAAGCGATACGTTTGCCGATCCAGCCACTGGGTCTGCATACCCATTTCACGCATGGCCAATAAGACAGGATTGGGCTGCAAGGGCTCTTCGCCGCGCAGCAGACCGATTGTCTCAAAGCCAAAGAGCATCCCTGCTGCCGCCAGCGAAAAGAGATGGTTGGACCAAGCCCCCCCAAAGCTGAGCAATTGCCGTTTGCCCTTGTGTCTTGCCACTTGCAGTGGATAATGCAGTTTAAAGGCTTTGTTGCCTGAAAGCAGCGGGTGAACCAAATCCGCACGCAGAACCTGCAATTGCAGCCCAGATTCAGTCAAAAGCGGGTGTTCAAAGCGCTGCAGCGTCAAACTGGCCCCCGTCAGCATCGGTTCAGTGTCAGTCCTGGAGAGATGCGAGTTCGAGTTCTGCTTCACGCCAGCGTTCGAGTGCTTGATCCAGACGGGCCTGCAACTCAGAAGAGCCACCGGTATTCAGCTCGGCTTCAAGCGCATTGCATTCCTGCTCCATTTGCGGCAGCTTGCGTTCAAGCTGCTGCCGTTTGCGTTTGAGGGCCTTTTGGGCCTCGAAGGCCGCTTTGCCCGTTAAGGCTGGGGCTGCGGCTTTTTTGACCTCGGCTTTGGCCTGTTTGGCTTCGCTGCCCTGAACGCTGAGCACCGCCCGGTCTTTGAGCGAGACATCCCGGCTGAGGTGGTCGGTGCCATGTTTTTCGAGATATTCAGGGTAGCTGCCTTTAAAGTCGAGAAAACCGTCAGGCTTGAGTTCGAGCACCCGCGTGGCAATCTTTGAGACAAAGTAGCGATTGTGCGAAACCAGCAATAGTGTGCCCTTGTACTGTGAAAGGCCCTCGGTCAGCATATCTATCGCTTCGATATCCAAATGGTTGGTGGGTTCATCCAGCAGCAGCACATTGCTCGGTTGCAACATGAGTTTGGCAAAGATCAAACGGGTGGCTTCACCCCCACTCAGGGTCGAAAGCTTCTGTTTAACATCGTCGCCACTGAAGAGCATGCGACCCAGCAGGCCGCGCACAGTGGAGATATCCGCTGTGTTGTCAAAGCTGTAGAGCCAGTCGTAACAATTGATATTGCCGTCTTTGATCAATTCATGATAATCCTGGGGAAAGTAGCCGGGGATAGCCGAATGCCCCCATTCGACCTTGCCCTGATCGGGTTTCAGCAACTGCATCAAAATCTTGAGCAGGGTCGATTTGCCGACCCCGTTGGGACCAATCACAGCGATGCGGTCTCCGCGTTCAACCTCAAAGCTCAGATCGCGAATGACCTGTTTGTCTTCAAAAGATTTGCTGATATTCTCAATCGTGACCGGAATAATGCCCGAGACCACCGAGGGGTTAAAGCGAAAGTGGGGGTAGCGGCGCGAAGACGGCGGCAGCTTGATCTCTTCCATTTTTTCCAGGGTTTTGACCCTGGATTGGGCTTGGGAGGCTTTGCTGGCTTTGGCTTTAAAGCGGTTGATAAAGGCCTGCAGCTCTTCTTTTTTCTTTTCTTGATTGGCCAGGGCACGCTCTTTTTGGTCTTTTTCGAGGGCTTTGGCATCGAGGAAGGCATCGTAATTGCCGGTGTACATGCGGATCGTGCCATAGTCGATATCGAGCATATGCGAGCAGACAGCGTTTAAGAAGTCGCGATCGTGTGAAACCACGAGCAAGAGGCCGGGGAAGGAGCGCAGATGCTCTTCGAGCCATTTGATCGAAAAGATATCCAAATGGTTGGTGGGTTCGTCCAAAAGCAGAATTTCGGGTTTGCTGAACAGCAATTGGGCCATTAAGACACGCAATTTATAGCCACCGCTCAGGGTTTTGAGCAGCATGCCGTGTTGTTCAACAGGAATCCCCAGGCCGTCGAGCAGCCGGGCTGCGTCACTTTCGGCACTGTAGCCTTCTTGCTGGATAATCGTCTCTTCGGCTTCGGCATAGAGTTCGGCATCGGCCAGGCTCATCTGCCCCTGGCGACTCAGGGTGTCTTGAACCTGCAAAGCCTGCCAGAGCTTTTGGTCGCCCTGAATCACGGTATCGAGGATGCTGCAATTTTCATAGGCAAAGTGGTCCTGCTTGAGAAAGCCGACTTCGGCCTGCCGAGGCCAGTTGACACTGCCTGTGTATTCACTGCTTTGGCCCATTAAAATCTTGAGCAGGGTCGATTTGCCGGCGCCATTGGCACCCACTAAGCCATAACAATTGCCGGGGTAAAGCTGGAAGTTGACGTCGCTAAAGAGGACTCTTTCGCCGAATTCGAGGGTAAGGTTGATCATTTCTAACATAGCTATCACTGTACAAGGAGCCGGGTCCAGTTGGTAGGCGATAGACGAAACTGGCAAGGTTTCCAGATTTTCCTGGGTTTTGCTGGCCCGCTTTTAAAGCCAACCACCAAGCCGATTGCAGGGCTAAGAATTGCGCCTTTTCTGCTTCAAACTGTGAATAAAGGCAATCACGTCTTGGATTTGTGCCTCGGTGAGGGTGCCCTCCCAGCTCGGCATGGGAGATTTCCCCGTTTGAATAAATTTCAGCAATTCAGCGTCATTTTTGGTGTATTTAAAGATCCCTTTGCTAAAATTGCGCGGAGGCGGCTGCAAAGATTTACCTGCCAAGCCATCCCCTTTGCCTGTTTCGCCATGGCAGATGGCACAGTTTTGTTTGTAAAGTACGGCCCCTTTTTTGGCGTCTCCGACTGTGAGAGCGGCTTTGGCACTCATGGGAGCCTGAAAGGCAAAAGGCAACGACAAGGCACTCAACAGACACAGACCCGCCAGAACCATCCCACTGAATTGAAGGGTTTTCATATTTTCTCCTTTGATACGCATGTTTGAGATCAAAGTTGGGGTACCATGCACAGTGCGTGATACCCCAAACAATGATAAATTCAGCGACAGAGCCGCTTTAGAAACGGTCCAATTCCATCACCTTGGCCCAGGCTTTGCCAAAGTCTTTGACAAATTTCTCGCGGGCATCATTGGCGGCATAAGCCTCAGCCACTGCACGCAGCTCTGAATTGGAGCCAAAGATCAGATCCACGGGCGTGGCGGTCCATTTGAGCTTGCCGGTTTTGCGGTCATGCCCTTCGTAGATCCCTTCGGCCTTGGCTGACTTGCTCCATTTTGTGGACATATCCAGCAAGTTGACAAAGAAATCATTGCTCAGACTGCCTGGCTTGCTGGTAAAGACCCCATGCGCAGATTTCCCGGCATTGGCATTTAAGACACGCAAACCAGCCACCAGCACACTCATTTCGGGCACTGTCAGGCTGAGCACATCAGCTTTGTCTACCAGCATTTCAGCCGGAGAAAGGCGGCTCTCAGGGCTGAAATAATTGCGGAAACCATCGGCGCTCGGCTTTAAGAGCTCAAAAGAAGTGACATCGGTGTCTGCTTGGGTCGCATCTGCCCGGCCTGGCTTAAACGGCACTTGCAAGGCAAAGCCTCCCTGTTTGGCGGCCTGCTCAATGGCTGCCGTCCCGCCAAGCACAATCAGATCTGCCAGCGAAACCTGTTTGCCACCTTTTGCAGAGCGATTAAAGGCTTTTTGAATGGCCTCCAGCTTATTTAAGACCTTGGCCAGTTCTTGCGGGTCGTTGACGGCCCAGTCTTTCTGCGGGGCAAGACGCAACCGGGCCCCATTGGCACCGCCGCGCAGATCGGTATCGCGGAAGGTCGAGGCCGAGGCCCAGGCCGTTTTGACCAATTCAGACACACTCAGCCCCGATTTGAGAATCTCGGCTTTTAATTGCGCAATGTCTTTGGCATCGACCAAGGCGTGTTTGACAGCGGGCAACGGGTCTTGCCAAGCCAAAGCCATACCCGGCACATCGGGCCCCAGATAGCGGGCCCGGGGCCCCATATCGCGGTGGGTCAGCTTAAACCAGGCTTTGGCAAAAGCCAGTTCAAATTCTTTGGGGTTTTTGTGGAAGCGCTCGGCCACTTTTTTGTAAGCCGGATCCACCTTGAGGGCCAGGTCGGTGGTAAACATAATTGGCGCATGGCGTTTGCTGGGGTCGTGGGCATCGGGCACCAGATTGGCGGCCTGACCATTGGCGGGCACCCATTGGGTGGCGCCGGCAGGGCTCTTGGCCTGCACCCATTCAAAACCAAAGAGATTGTCGAGGTATTGCATCGTCCAGGCGGTGGGTGTAACCGACCAAGCCCCTTCCAGACCGCTGGTGGTGGTGTCTTTGCCATTGCCTTTGCCGCAGTTGTTGGTCCAGCCAAAGCCCTGCTCTTCGATGCCAGCAGCAGCCGGTTCGGGGCCGACACATTTATTCGGGGCATGGGCTCCATGGGCTTTGCCAAAGGTATGACCACCGGCAATCAGGGCCACGGTCTCCTCGTCATCCATCGCCATGCGGCCAAAAGCCAAGCGGATATCTTGGGCAGCGGCCAGCGGATCATGATTGCCGTTGGGCCCTTCGGGATTGACGTAAATCAGGCCCATCTGCACCGCCGCGAGGGGGTTTTCCAATTTGCGATCGGTACTGCGGCGTTTGTCTGCGAGCATTTCGCTCTCAGGGCCCCAATAGACCAGATCGGGCTCCCATTGGTCCATACGGCCCCCTGCAAATCCAAGGGTTTTAAAACCCATCGATTCGAGGGCGACATTGCCCGTCAAGACCATCAGATCGGCCCAAGAAATCTTGCGGCCATATTTTTGTTTGATCGGCCAGAGCAAGCGCCGCGCCTTATCGAGATTGGCATTGTCGGGCCAACTGTTGAGGGGCTCAAAGCGCTGTTGGCCACCATCAGCTCCGCCACGGCCATCGCCCGTGCGATAGGTGCCGGCGCTGTGCCAGGCCATGCGAATGAAAAAGGGACCATAATTGCCATAATCTGCAGGCCACCAGTCTTGGCTTTGGGTCAAGACCAATTGAATATCTTTTTTGACAGCCTTGAGATCGAGGCTTTTAAATTCCTGGGCATAGTTAAAATCTGTTCCCAGCGGGTTGGATTCAGCGGCGTGCTGACGCAGGGGTTGAAGATTGAGCTGTTTGGGCCACCAATCCCGGTTGGTCATGGGTGAGCTGAGGGCTGGGCCCATGACGGTTGAGACCGTGAGCGCAAAGACAGAGAAGAAGGGCAGTGCTTTTTTCAGCATAGGGTTTGACTCCTGGGTATTTTGTTGCGACTTTCAGATGAGAGCAAAGGGCTGCTCTATTAGATTAAGTAGATTCAGATATTTTAATTATTGGCACAGAAAATTTTAAAAGTCCAATCGTTTATTTCATCGTTTTTAATCGTTGTCATCAATTAATTTTTTCAAACGCGATGGTTTCACCAATAAAAAAGCTTGACAGAAAAGCCTAATAAATATACTATAGGGGGTATAGTAATAAGGTTAAAGTCGAAAATTAAAAAGTAATTTAAGAAGGAAGTAAACCTGCAATGAAATTCAGTCTGCCCTTTTTTAAACCCGCCCCCCCTTCTCTGGTTGAGAACCTGAATGTAGAAGACGTGTATGCACTTTATCAAAACCAGCCCGAAGATCTGGTTCTGCTCGACGTACGCCAACCCGAAGAATGGCGCGAAGGGGTGATTCCTGGGTCTGTGAAGATCAGCCTGGGGGCCTTAAACTCCCACCTACAGACACTCGAAAAAGACAAACACTATATTCTGGTTTGCCGTTCTGGCAATCGCAGTGGCACAGCCGCGCAAATGATGGAAATCGCTGGTTTTAAGCGTCTCGCCAATTTCCAGGGCGGCATGTTGGCCTGGAACAGTCGCCGCTACCCTGTCGAGCGTTAAGGAGCCAAAACGATGAAATCTTTAGCCGGAAAGCGGATTCAACCCTTGCTGTTGGCCTTGGCGCTCAGTTGGGGATTGCCCAGCTTGGCTTACGCCGCCCCTTATGCCGAACAGACGCCCCAAGGCATTATCAGCAAATTATTGAATCAAAGCCAGCGCTTTGCAGAAAGTCACAGCCACGACTATTTCAGCAAATTTCAGGGAGAGCAGCATCCGGGTATCACGTTGCTGGGTTGCTCCGATTCGCGGGCCCATGCGGTGGCCTTTAGCGAAGACCCAGTCAACCAGATCTTTTCGGTGCGCAATATTGGCAATCAAATTCACAACAGTTTTGGCTCGGTGGACTATGGCATTTACCACTTACACACCCCGGTTTTGCTGATCCTCGGCCACACCCATTGTGGGGCGGTACAAGCTGCCCTGACAGAGTACAGCCAGGAGTCTTTTGCAATTGTGCGCGAGGTGGACCATTTGGCGGCCCATCTGCGTCAACACAGTGCGCCCAAAAATGCCGATGCCTTTGAAAGCTACTGGCTTGAATCCGTGCAGCGCAATGTAGACTACCAAGTCCAAGTGGCCCTGCGCCGCTATGCGCCAGATATTCAGGCCGGTAAATTGACCGTGGTTGGGGCCGTCTACGATTTTACCAACGCCTATGGCCAGGGAGAAGGCCACCTGATGCTGGTCAATCTCAATGGCGAAACACACTCCGAGAAAATGCGCAATTCAGCCCTGCTGGCAGGCGTCGATCCCCGTTTGCGGGCCATGTCTGTGCAACGGGTGCCTTACAGTACTCCCCTTTCTGCCCCGCCGATCTATCCCCACTAGAGGTAATAAAGTCCCATGTCGATTGCCACTGAAAAACAAATTGAACCCCCTGTTGAAAACACGTCTGCCGAATTACCCGCCTGGTCCTTTTGGGGCAGTCTGGCTTCTGCAATTGCAGCCCAGGCCTGTTGTGGCCTGCCCTGGCTCTTATTGGCCCTCGGGGCCAGCAGCACCAGCATTGGCTATCTAGAAGTACTTAAACCCTGGCGTCCGCTCTTTGTGCTGGGGGCCCTGGGCTTTTTGTTGGCTGGCAGCATTCAGCTCTGGCAGGCCCGCCAACGGGGATATGCATGCAAGGTCAAAGTCAAGCGCAAAATTTAAATTGAATCCTGTAAATTTTCGTGGTACAGCTCGCTGGGCAAAAAGAAATAATAGAGAGCAATCGCCAGCATTTTACAATAATTAAAAAACAAAAGTGGAAACACGACAGCTCCAATTCCAGCACCCATCAAGGCCACGGTTTCGCTCAAATAGCCGTTTAAAAACAAAACCAGGGTGGGAATCACCATCAGCAATACATAGCCAAAATAAACTGCGGGCAAAGCTGTCAACAAAAAACCATTGTGACGCTCGTAGATAAAGCCACAATGGGGACAAGCATCCGGAAATTTAATCGGGCTAGAAATACCCCCATGATTACATTTAGGGCAGCGATTAAAGACACACTTAAAAATAATCGCCATGCGCTGAGAAAAGGTATAGTCCTGATTTTGGGTAGGAAAATGGACATTGTTATTGGATAATGTATTCATAAAAAAATCCTAACATAGAAGTACCCCATACCGTATATAAGATACCTCATCACTCACAGAGAAATGAACAGAAAAATTGAAACGCCCCGCCAAACTCAAAATAGGCTATAATCGGGTCTATGCAAGCCGCTCCGCTCACAATGATGCACGACCAGGCCCAAATTCTCGCGAATTACCGGGGGGGCCGCTGTGCCGTCTTGGCTGCGCCGGGCTCAGGCAAAACCACTTTGATCTCGCATCTGGTGGCCGAGATGGTCTCGCTGCGGGAGATTTCCCCCCGCCGTATTTTGGTGCTGACCTTTACCGAAAGTGCCGCTGCTGAGTTTGAACAGCGCACCCTGGCACTTTTGCACAGACGCATGGCCCAGCCCAATTTTTCGACTTTGCATGCCTTTTGCAATAAACTTTTGCGCCAATTGCACTCGGCTTATAGCCAACGCGAAGTGCTCTCAGACGAGCGCAAATATGCCCTGCTCGAAGAGGTGCTGTTTAAGCGCAAACTGAGCCATTCCCAATTGGATTATGTGCGCTTGGTGGCAGATATCCTGATGCCCCGCTACCGCCAACGCAGCTATTTGACACCTTTGGCAAGCGCCGAAGACGTGGGTACACGCACAGGCATTCCCAGCGATCACGCCGAATTGCTGTTTCAATTGCCCGAGATTATTGCCGATTACGAAAACCTGCTCAGCATTGGGCAGTTTATCGACTACGATATGATGATCTCCGAAACCCACCGCCTGCTCTTGGAACACCCCACGGCCCTGCAACTTATCCGCGCGCGCTACCACTGGATTATTGAAGACGAAGCCCAGGATTCGAACCTGCTTCAGACTGCCATTCTGGAACTCATAGCAGGTGACAAGGGCAATCTGCTGCGGGTGGGCGACCCCAACCAGAGTATTTATGGTTTTAATGGCGCGGATTACCGCCGCCTGACCCGCTTTGCCGACAATTATACGGCTTATCCCATGGGCCAGAGCAACCGCTCTGCCCCACCGGTGATCGCCCTGGCAAATGCCTTTCACAGCCTCTACAGTCAGGCCTTTCCCTCTGCGGTAGAAATTCAGCCGGGCATCAAGAACCCGCCTCCTGGCTGGATCTGGATCAAAAACTACCCCTCACTGGAGGCCGAAGTCGCAGCGTTAATCCAGGCCTGCCAGAGTTTATTGAGCCAAAACCAAAGCATGGCGATCCTCTGCCGCACCAATCAAAGCTGTCTCTGGCTGGAGCAAAAATTGAGTGCCGCCGAGCTGCCCACCCGGCTGCATCACGAAAAAAGCCCGCATTTTTTTAAAACTCCACTTGTGCATTTATTGCGCGATCTCTTCGCCTATTTGCTCCAACCCTGGGACTACCCGCGCTTTCAACAACTCATGAGTGGTTTGGGTTTTTCGCGCCAAGGCCTGCGTCAACTCTTTCCCGACAGTATCAACGCCGGAGATTTAAAGGCCCTGGCCGAGCAGTGGCTCTACACGCCTGATCTCAGTTCCGAAGCGTATTTGCGCCTGAGTGACTATGCCGGAAAATTGTTTTTTCTAATCCAACACCAGCATTACAATGTATCTTGGCAATTGGAGTGGATCGCCGAAAATATGCTCAGCAGCAGCGACGAACAGTTTCAACTGCGCCTCTTGCATCAGCTTTGGCTCAAAACCCATTGGAACAGCGGTAGCCAAAGCCCCGAGGCCTTTTTGGCCTGGCTTGAAAAAGCGGGCATGCGCAAAATTCGCCAATTGATGGCCCCCGAAGAGCCCGAAGCCAACCTCAAAGCGCCGGGGGTCGTACATCTGCTGACCGTTCACCGCGCCAAAGGCCTGGAATGGGATGCCGTACTGCTGCCGCTCTTTCAATATGGCCAGCCGTTTACCGCCCAAGACCAAGAGTTGCGCACCCTGCTCGCGGCCCTGCAGCAAGGCCTGCCCTACCAAAGTGTGATGGATCAGATTGCCGATGAAGAAGAGCGCGAGAGCATTCGCCTGGTCTATGTGGCTCTGACCCGTGCCCGCCGCAATCTATTGCTGAGTTGCAGCCGCGAACGGCTGCCCGAAGCGGGGCTCTACCAAGCGCCCGATTCGCCCCTGTTTCACAGCCTGCGTAACTGGTATACAATGCAAAAGGCTGAAAAAAACGCTGAAAAACGCGCTTAGTCAGCCCCAACCCAACTGGAGGCAATCCCATGGCTGAAGCAGAAAGTGAATCCCCAGACCAACCAAATCAAGGTGAACGCAAACATATCCGCTGCCGCTATTGCCAGAAAATGAACGCCGTCTGGCAAAACGAACAGGCCCACTCCGGCTGTCGGCGCTGCCAATTGCCCCTTTCTGAAGAACCCCACAAAAAATGGGAGTTTGTCAGCCCCGACGCTTACAGCCACCCCCTCGATCGGCAGGCTCTGCAAGCCCTGCGCCAGATTCCTGGGATTGACATGATTCTCAAAAAGCTCTTGGAATTGACCTACGAACGCATGTACCGAGTCATGTGCAATGCCAACAGCATTCAAGTCAGCCAGGAGCAATTTGCCGATCTCGACAGCAAACTCGAGATTGTCTGCCAAACACTGGGAGTCAAAAAACCCAAGCTCTACGTCTCGGTGACCAACGATTTTGGCGGCATGGCGATCAATGCCATGACCACGGGTGTGGATGACCCCTTTATTATTATCTACGCCGGTTTGCTTGAACGCATGAGCGAAGAGGAGATCTTTGCCGTCCTCGCTCACGAAGTGGGGCATATTCACAACCAGCACCTGCTCTACACCATTGCCGCACGCACCTTGCTGATGTTAATGGCCACCGTATTGGGGCAAACCCCTGTCGGGGCCCTGCTCAATACCATTGGCATTCCGATTCGGATTGCGCTGATCATGTGGTACCAAAAAGCCGAATTGACCTGCGACCGCGCCGCATTGCTGGTAACACAAAACCCACGGGTGGTGATGAGCGCGCTGATGAAATTGGCAGGGGGCACCCTCAAAGGGGATGCCAATTTGGATGCCTTTATTAAACAGGCCAAAGCCTTTGAAAAAAATTATGAATCCGATTTTCTCGACAAATTCTGGACGCTTTTGCTCGCCAGTCAATCGAGCCACCCCTTTCCAGTTTGGCGCATCTCTGAAATCTTAAAATGGACCGAAGACACTTCACCCAGTGGCTATCAGGCCCTGATACAGTCAGAGAAAGAGATTCGGCCGCCAGCGAAAGACTGAGCAGAGAATGTCTAAACAAGCCCCTTATCAATGGGAGAGTCAATTGGCGCGTTCACTGCAGGGCTGTTTGTTGGGCTCGGCCGTAGGAGATGCCCTGGGTTTGGCCTGTGAAGGTCTCTCGCCCCGGCGTCAAAAATCGCTCTTTCCCGATCTCAGCCACTACCATTTTTTGCCCGGCCAACGCGGAATGGTCTCGGATGATACCGAACATCTCTGCCTGGTAGCCCAGGCCCTGCTGCGCTCAGGGGGAGAGCCCAAGGCCTTTCAGCGTGCACTGGCTTGGCAACTGCGGTTTTGGCTCTTGGGCCTGCCCGCAGGCATTGGCTTGGCCACGCTCAAAGGCATTTTAAAGCTCTGGTTGGGCGTTTCGCCCGAACACAGCGGTGTTTTTTCTGCAGGCAACGGCCCTGCTATGCGCGCCAGCTTACTGGGGGTCTTGTATGCCACCCAGCCCGAGAAACTCAAGACCCTCAACCGCATTTCCACCCGTTTAACCCACAGCGATCCCAAAGCCGAATGGGGAGCGCTGGCCATTGCCCTGGCCGCTGGATTTCAGACCCTTCAGCGCCCGCAAGCGGAATTTGTAAGCCAATTTCGCAGACTTTTGCCCACACCTTTGCCCCCAGAGGCCCAGGAATTGCTCACACTGCTTGAGCAGGCGGCGCTGCGGGCCGAACAGATACGCGAACAGGGTCTCCTTTCTGAGCAGGTCCAGCAAGCGGCCCTGCAAAGTTTACTCGAGAGCTTGGGGTGCAAAAAAGGCATCACAGGGTATATGTACCACACAGTACCTGCGGTGATCTTTGTCTGGTTGCTCCAGCCCCAAAATGTTGTCGCAGGTCTGCAATTGCTGATTCGCGCTGGGGGTGACACCGACACCACCGCCGCCCTCTTGGGAGCGATTCTGGGAGCAGAAAGAAGCTCAGAAATAGGCTCAGCGGCTTTGCCCTCTGATCTGCTCAAAACGCTGTGGGAATGGCCACGCAGCACAGCCTGGATGTCTGAAACCGCCAAAAAATTACTGCCTCTGGTCGAGAGTGAGACTCCCCAAATGCCACAGAAATTGGCAGTCTGGCAATTGCCCCTGCGCAATTTTATTTTCTTATTCGCCGTCTTGTTTCACGGCTTTCGCCGATTATTCCCACCTTATTAAAGCTATTAAACTTTACGCCGAAAAACCCAGACAGCTACAATAGAGATGTAAGCACCAAGCTAAACCAGAGGAAACGCCATGACACACGCCGGAAAAATTCCCCAAACCCTATTGGGATTGCTGCTCTTGGGCAATATGATCAGTTGTACTCAGAGCCCCACAAACCCAGAAAACACAGGCAAGATCAGCTTTCGGCTCGCTTTTCCCAACGCTCAGACCGGCTTTGCCCTCAAGGCCATTCCTGCTGGCTCGCGCAGCTATGAAATTCACATCTCAGGCGCAGGTTTAACCGAAGCCAAAATCGTCAAGATCAGTGCCACACCAGGAGAAACCCAGAGAAACCACACCGTTGGCGAATTGCCGATTGGTCCCAAACAGGTGCGGGTCACGGCCTTTGATGAGAACAAAGCCTTGGCCACAGCCAGCAAAGAGGTGACCATTGTGGCCTCCCAAACCACCCGCGAGGAATTTGATTTGCGCTCGGCGCTCTTTGCGTTGGATGTTAAATTGCCCCGGACCGTCCCCTTGGATATCCCTGTCCAAGCCAAAGTGACTGGGGAAAACATTCTGAACTCAGGCCTGACACTGAGCAGCCGTTTTGCGGCAGGCAACAGCCGTCTGACCCTCTCGGATCTGCCCGAAGGAAAAAAACAGCTGGCCCTGAGTGTGCAATTCAAAATCAACAATCAGACTCTCACTTCCGAAGCCATTAACAAAGAAGTGACAGGCAAAGCAGGCGAAACCGCTCAGATTGAAATCACCCTCAACGAAATTGCCAATGCCCTGATCCCCACTTTGCTCAAGCAAAATTTGGCAGACTTGCCCAATTTGCTCAATCAAATTCCCCCAGAACTGGTTGAAATCTTGCGCAGCAATGCCCTCTTGGCCGCTTTCTTAAATAACCGCCCCAGCCCAGTCCCGACGGCTCTGCCCACTCCGCAGCCGAGCCCCAGCGCCAGTCTTGAGCCCAGCCCAACACCCAGTCCAGAAAACCAAGAACTAAAACTTGAAATTTTGGATGGTCGGGTTGTTTTGCGCGGATTGACCGTGAAGGAATTGACCATGAAGGATCCTGGTGAAAATCTCATCAGTCTGGCAGATCCAGAAGTGCGTAAACTTGAACCCAATGCCGATTTAGAAGTCAAACTCAACCGACAAATCTATGCAGCAGTGATTCGGCTCGATTATAACGGCCCAGATATACCCGAAGTGACGCTCAAAGTTGAAAACCTCGATATCCCCAATGCCCCAATCAACAGTCGAGAATTCCCTTCAGCAAAAACAGTCAAGGGAGCTGCACTCAACCGCTTTAACGCCTTGACGCTCTTTTTACAAGAAGATTTGACAGCCCCAACCCTGGACACCCTGTCCCGCTATAAAATCACCGTCATCGCCAAAGCCAATGGTAACCTTCTTGTGACAAAAGCGACTTTTCATGTCAACGTGGTGAGAAATCCCATTTTGGCCAATATTGCCTCAGCACTGCAGTAATTTTTGCAACACAACCCTTGCCCCAGACACTTATAAGCCCAAGGCTTTGAGTGCCTGTTGCGCTTCTGGGTGGCCCGGCTCCTGCTGTAAGACTTTCTCAAAATAACGGCGGGCCAAGGCTTTGTCTCCCGTCTTTTGCGCCGAGAGCCCCAAATTATACAGGGCCTTGACATAGTTGGGCTTCAAAGACACGGCCTGTTCAAAGGCCTGTCGGGCGTTTGCGGGTTTGTCTATCGCCAAATAATACAGCCCCAAATTGTAGTGAATGACCGGATTCTGAGGCTCCGCTTGCAGCGCTTTGTTGAGATAGCGCTCGGCATCGGGATATTCTCCCAGCGTTAAAAAGCCCTGGCCGATATCATTCAGGGCAGCGGCGGAGCTTGGGCTTTTTTGCTCTTGCACCAAGAGGTAGAGCAGCCGGTAGACCGTGGGATTTTTGTCTATTTTGGCATATCCCGGTGCCCCCTGCATAAATTCGGTAAAATGCTGCAAAGCCGTGCGATAATCCTGTTTGCGCAAGAAAATATAAGCCAAGGATTGGTGGGTCATGGCACGGCTTAAAGCGCTCACATCGGGTTCTTTTAGCACCTCTGTGTATTTTGCCAGGGCCGCATCATCCTGTTTCAGAGCCGTGTAAGAGTCCCCCATCAATTTCAGCGTCACCCAACGGGTGATTTGTACCTCGGGATCGTTTTGATTGGCAGATTTATCCAAAGCGCGCTGAAAAATTTCAATCGCTTGGGAATAGCGCTTTTCACGGAAATAGACCAAACCTGCGGTATGTTCAACACGGTAATTGTCGGGTTCTTGTTTCAAGGCGACTCGGTATTCATTTTCAACCGCTTGAAAATCTTTAAACTGCTGTTGATACATCTCCATCAAGAGCAAACGGGCGTAGATCAAACTCGGCTGGCGTTTCAAGGCCTCGAAAGCCAGATTTCGGGCGCGCTCCTTATCGACAAAACGCAACATATTGGCTGCAATATACATCAGAATCGGATTTTCAGGATCAATGGCCAGAATTTTATCTACATATTCCCCCGCACTTTTAAAATCCTGCTGCATGAGTTTAAAAGAAGCCAAAAGCATCAAGACCGGGGGGTAATTGGGTCGTTTGCGCAGGGCTTTTTCCAGCATGTCCAGCGCGGGCGTGAGATCCGTGTTGGGATCTGAGATAAACTTATAAATATATTGCGAAGCCAAAGTGCTGAGGATCTGCGGGTCATCAAAATCCGCTCCCAACGCTTGCAGCTCTTTTTGCATCAGCTCAAACATATCTTCTTTGGCTTTGTTATAATCGGGGTATTTGACGCCCAAATACCAGATAATATTCGCGCTTGAGTTTTCAAGTTCTACCGCTTTGTGCGCCTCAAGCAGTGCTTCTTCAGAGCGCTTAAGTGCCTGTAGCGCACGTGCGCGGGCCCGGTGAGCAAGGGCCAAATCGGGCTGAAGCTGGAGGGCTTTATCGGCAAAATTCAGGGCCTTTTGCAGATCATCGGGCTGCCGGGAATCATAAACATTGCCCTTATCAGCACCACGCACCGCCAAACGCTCCGAGAGTCCGGCCCAAGCCAAGGCGTATTCGGGATCTTCTTTGAGTGCTTGCTGGTAATTTTCAATCGAAGCCCGCATCATTTGATCTCCCATCAGCCAATCGTCATTGCCTTTGGCTTTGAGATAATACTCCTGGGCCTTGGTGGAACGGGTAGCAGCCATTGAGGCCTTCATCTGTTTGATTTCAGCCTCTGTGCGATCGACTTTGAGTTTGTCCACCAGCTGATCGGCCAAATTCTGCTGCAATTCAAACAGGTGGCCGATATCCCCTTGGACCTGGGTCAGGGTACCGGCTTCAATTTCGCCTGTTTCCACCTGCACCAAACGCAAATTGACCTGGATCCGCTCCCCGATTTTTTGGTAAGAGCCGGTGATCATAAAATCAGCCCCCACCAATTTGCCGATCCGGGGAGCATTATCGGGATCGGCCATCAGACTCTGCATAAAGGCCTGTTCTTTGATCACCTGCGCCAATTCAGCCCGCTCGACCAATTTGAGTGAACGCACCCGGCCCAGGCCCATCAACAGACTCTCGGAAAAGCTCTCTCCCAGCCAATTATCAGCCTCGGCGCGGGTCAAATTGCGAAAGGGCAAAATCATCACCCGGCGTTCGGCGGCTTCTGCTGCCCAAGTGGAAAATTGCAAAATACCGAAACAGACAGAGACTTTCAAGCAGCGCGAGAGGTTCATGGGGCCTTCCAAGGAAGATGGATTTAATTTTTTTAGTATACCCCAGAGAAGGAAAAGAAGGGATGTTCCTTCCCCAAGGCCACACATTCATCAGCTAAGCTTCTGGCTTTAAAAAGGTATCATACAGGCGGGTTGCCAGGGTCTCTACGGCAACCCGCAGAGCCGTGTGGTCGATTTCGCCCCCAACCAGCCCAGTGAGTTCCCCGGCAATGGCATTTTGTAAACTGGCCAAAAATGCCGCGCTGTCGATAGGCTGGCCTTCTTTGTATTGGGCCACCAGATCTGCAACGACCCGCACGACAGCTTTTCCCAAAGCGATTTTGACTTTTGGGCCCATGCTATCACCTCCGGGCAAGGCACTGAGTACCCCTTCCACAGCTGCGCGCATACCCGCCGTGGAGGCACTTTCACCGGATCCATAGGCGTCGATAAAAGCCAGAGCTGAATTCATGCCCACCGCCAGGGGTTTGATCGCGGGCAACTTATCTGCGACCGCATTGACGGTCGAGGCCGCCGCATCACGGGTATATTCGGCGACGACCAAGGCGTTGCCATAAAAATTTGCAGTGGCAGCGTGGGAGTCCGATTCGGCTTGAAAAGAGCGTCCAGCCAATTTGGCAGCCTGAATCACATGGTTGCGAATGTCTTGGGCCTGCTCTGGAGTGAGCGACTGACGTCGCCGGGCCTGCAAAATCTGGTGAATGGCCTTCCAATGCCCGTAAACCTGTCCCTGGGTTTTGAGATCACCCTGGGCCTCCAATTGGCGCACCCACACGCCCACACGATCTTCATCGTCGCTCCAATGCTGCTCCATCAGGGGATTTTGTTTGGGGTCAAGGGGCGGTCGCTGGGCGGCCAGACGTTGGAAATGCTGGCGATCCAATTGCATCTCATTCTGGCTCTCAGAAGCCAAGCGCGGGACCGCATGAGGTGTTTGCTCTGGATGTGTGCGCATCTGGCCAATCACCCCCTCGGCTGCTTGGCTCAAGGAGTGCTGAAGACCCGCCGGAATTTCAATAGCGTGTTGCTGCAATTGTTGTAGTGAGAGCTGCAGCGATTCTTTGAGCGTTTGCCTGTCGAGTTGCTTGAGATCGAGCAGATAGGTCTGACCCTGTGTGTGCAGTGTGAGCACCCCCGAACGGAAGCGCTGGTTATCGATCTGACTGCTGTCGCGGATCAGCGCTTCGAGACTGTGGCTCTGAACCTCACCTTGATGATCCGTGAGAATCACCTCATTTCTTTGCGCCTGCGCGGCCTGTGCAATCTGAGGCGCTTTGTGCTGGATTTGCGCCAGCCGCTCGGGGCTTAAAAATTGGGTATTGATCTGGGAATTTGACAAAATCGAGACCATGGTTTGCCTCCATAAAACAAGTCATTTATGCTTATTCTGACAAATTTGAGAAATTTTACCGATGATAGCTGTCAGCGAGATCTTTGATCCATATCAGTGAATTTGGACAAGGTTCTGCTTTTTGTTGCAAAGAATCGCAAAGCAAAGAGGCCCCCCAAACGGGAGGCCTCTTTGTTTAAACTTGGCTTATCTCAAAGCGGCAGCGGCGCTAACCACACCAAAACCGGACTCGTTGTCTTTGCCAGGGGCGCCGACATCCACAGCGGTCTTTTCGAGGTGTTGACGAACCTGTTTGGCGGTCCACTCAGGGTGGCGGCTCCAAACCAGAGCGGCAACTCCGGCAACCAGTGGGGTGGCCATCGAAGTGCCTTGCAGGAAGGCGTAGTTCTGGGGATAGCCGTGGTCGTTCAGGGGCACCTTGTAGGTCGGGGTGGTGGCCATGATCTGCACGCCAGGAGCAGAAACGCTCAGCTCTTTGCCGTAGCAGGAGAATTTGGCGCGTTTATTGGCCTGATCGCTGGCGGCAACGGCCATATAATAGTCGTCGATACGGGCAGGGGTGCCCACAGCGGTGTTGCTGTTGCCCGCGGCGGCAATCAGCAGTGCGCCTTTTTTGGTGGCCCAATAGCCCACAGCAGAGGAGATCAGGTCGGTCACGGCAGGGCCACCCAAGCTCAGGTTGACAATTTTGGCACCCATATCCACTGAGTGTTTGATCCCACCGGCGATGGCAAACAGGCTGCCGCCGCCTTTGGCACTCAGCACTTTGACAGCCAGGATTTTGACATTGGGGGCGGCACCGGCAACGCCCTCGCCATTATTGGCAACAGCGGCGATAATGCCTGCCACGTGGGTACCATGGCCAAAGCTATCGATGGGGTCGAGGCCATCGGGAGATTCTTTGGTGAAGTCTTTGCCTTTGATGGTATTGGCTTTGAGGTCGGGGTGATTGTAGTCCACGCCGGTATCCACAACAGCCACGATCAGATCTTTATTGCCCTGACCGCCTTGGCTCCAGGCATCCAAAGCGCCCACGTGGGGCAAATGCCATTGCTGCGCATAAAGCGGATCGTTGGGAGCAGCCATATTGGGACGGCCCTGTTGACGGGGAGCGACAGGAATCTGGTTCAGGCTGACGAGATAATTGGGTTGGGCAATTTCGACATTGCGATCTTGGCTGAATTGGCGAATCAAATCATCGGTATTGCGGCTTGCACTTTCGACCAGGAAAACGCGGGTGTCGATATCAAAGAAATCGACCACACGGGCGCCGGAGCGGGCCAAACTTTGCACAAAGAGGTTGGGGTCGCCGGGTTTGACTTTGACAATCACCTGATTGGGAGCCATTTGGGGACGGGCATCGGTATTAAATACTTTGGAGCCACGGGCTGCACTTTGGCTTTGCAGCAGAGCGGGGTTGGCTTGGGGATTCAGCAAGGGACCGCCTACGGGGGAGCAGGCGGCGAGAATACCAAGGGCCAGCGCGGCGCTGACAAGTTTGGTGGATTTGCGTTCGGTCATGGTGAAAGGGTCTCCTGAACAGAAAAGGTTAATTTAGGGTAGCATTTTTGGGCGCTTTTGGCAAAATGGGGGAATATTTAAGGAACTGAAGCTTGAAAAAAAAGCCCGGAAAACGCTTCCGGGCTTCCGGTTCGAGATATTGAAACACTGCGTTAAAGGTGTGTTCAATTGGGGGCCTGCGATTGAGGCCCCTGGTTAAAACTAATTCTTGCTGACACCGGCGCTATGAAGCAATTCGGTGGTTTTATCAACGATGGCGGCTTGGGCACCCGTTTTTTCCATCACTTTGTTGGCTGCGTAGCTGGCGCCCCAGCCGACCAACATGCCGCCGACCATGACGGGGAAAGAAGAAGCACCGGCTTTGGCCAGGCCCCAAACAGCAGCGTTACTGGCCAAGGAGCTCACACCGCTGCTGACAGCAGAACCAGCGACGTCGCCGACCACACGGCCACCGGCTTCAGCCAAAGTGGCTTTGCCGCGGAAAACAGACCAGCCGTTGCGCACGGTGGAGGTGACAGAGCGTTGAATGACTGCGCGTTTCATCGAAAGACCCACATTGCCATAATCGGTGACGACTTGGCCGTCCACTTGGCGATCCATGGCAGCTTTGGTGTCAACATAAGAGTTGAACATGCCGAGCACAGCGCCTTCAAGACCATTGGATTGGCGGATATAGACGTCGGTGGTGCTGAATGCGTCGGATTGAGCGGGAGCCGCTTTTTGACCAATCACATGGGATTTGGAATCAACAGCAGTGATGGTGCTGGATTTGGTCAGGATAGGGGTGGTGGGGGTGGTGGAAACGCTTTGAATAGTCATCTGAATAACCTTTCTTCGTGTGCAATAATCTCGAATGAACCTTGATAAAAAGGTTATATTAAGTTCAGATTAAAACTTGCTTAAAAAATTAAGAAAACATTAAACTTTTTTTGTCTTCAAAAAATGATAATTGCCCCAAAACGCTTCAAACAAACGTCTTGAGGCATATTAAGCAAAGCTTAATTTATCACAGCAATATCTCAGTTAATAGTCAAAACCACTGTTACCAATAAATTCACGCAGGATTGAGGTGGGTGGTACGTGATCGGGATAGAGAGCCACAAACAGGCCGATCAGCTTTTGCAAACGGTAAGCTGTGGCAAAGGCAGGGTGATTGTGGGGCACCTCCAGCAAATAGCGTTCGGCATAGACTTTGATAACCGAAAGCTCGTAAATCATAGAGGAATCAAAAATCACATCGGCCTGATTGACATAAGGGAATATATGCAAGCGCTCCCCAGCCCGCACCGAAGGCCAACGCAGAATACTCTCCGCAGCATTGGTCGCCCGGCTGTGGCGGTCTCTCACAATTCGGCGCAGCAGCCGCAAATCCGAAGGATTGATCCGGCTGTGTTCATCCAGAGAGAGTGAGGCCATCGGTTGAATAAAAATCCGGAAAAGGTTTTCTACCGGCACCTGCTCCCCCAAGAGACGGGGATTTAAGCCATGAATGCCTTCAAGCAGCAAAACAGTATCGTCTTCCAAGGTCAAAACCGGCCCCCCGTGGGGCAAACTGCGCCCTTGCGAAAAATCATAACGGGCAGTGGCCACGGTTTTGCCGTCCAGCAAAGCCTTGAGATCGGCACTGAGCTGTTCGGTATTCAGGGCTTCGAGACATTCATAATCAAATTCACCGTTGGCATCCAAAGGTGTTTTTTCGCGATCGACATAATAATCATCGAGAGAAATATTCAGCGGTTTGATGCCATTGATCTGCAGTTGCACCGAAAGTCGTTTAATAAAGGTGGTTTTGCCCGAAGACGAGGGCCCGGCAATACAGATAATTTTGATCTTTTCACGGGCCAGGGCAATTTTGTCCGCCATTTGGCTCAGGCGTTTTTCGTGAAAGCCCTCAGCCACCCGAATCAATTGCACGACCTGGCCTGAAATACAGGCCTGATTAAAATGGCCCACACTGTGAATGTGCAGCGACTCTAACATGCGGTTGTGATCGTACATCAGCTTGGCGTAAGAAGCCAAATCAGCCACAGAAGGACCTTGGCTGGCTGTGGTTAAGATCAAACCACCCACACCCGCTTGGACGTGTAAATCGTGTAAATAGCCCGTGTGAGGCAAACAAGGGCCCATACTAATTCCGTAAAACTCGCCACAGGTCACCAAAGAAACCCGGCTGGCACGAATGGTGCGCATCATGGCTGCGGCTTCAAAGCGACCATTGTCTTCAAAGAAGGGAATCGCCTCTTCGACGGCCCACCACTCATGGCGAAAAGCTTTTTCCTGAGCGACCAAGGATTGAATCATATCTTGCAATTCTGCCGCCAATTCCTCCAGGGAGTCTTTGGGGCAGGCATCGACCTGAATCCACTGGGTACTGCCGACAGACAGGGTGATATTCATTTTTAAACCAGGGTAGAGGTGGTGGGCCGCTTCTAACAGGATCAAAGCCGCACTGTGACGGTAAATTCGCTCCCCCTCCCAATGGTCGACGGTCAAGGGTGCCAAATAGGTATCGGACATCAAAGGGGTGTTTAAAGAGACCCGCTTGTAATTGACCAGCGCGGCCACCACTGGGCTGCCCTCAATCTCTGAAGGCAAAAGGCTCTTGGCCTGGGTGCCTGTCGGCACTTCCCAGCCCTGAGATTGCCCTTCGACCCGCACATTGACATGCATACGGCGGGGCAGCGAGCGCTCTTGCATCAAGCGGCCAAAACTATCGGTCATATCCGTGAGTTGCAGGCCCAATAAAGAAATCAAAATTTCAGTCAATTGCAAAGCCAGCAAAGGCTTTTCGAGTTTGAGCAAATCAAAGGACGTGCGACTCAGGCGGGCCGCAAAAAGCGGGGTAATGGCTTTGACTGAAGCATTGCGGGGACGACCGGTAATCAGCCCCAATTCGCCAACATGGTAACCTGCTGCCAAGGTGCCCAATTGCAAACCCGCACGGCAAATTTGGGCTTGGCCACGCAGAATAAAAAACATGGCATCCCCTTCGGAACCTTCGGCCAATAAGGTGTCATCGGGCAGGAGTTCAAAAGGCTCCAAATAGGGCAAGAGTTCGTAGCGATCTTCGGGGTTGGAAAAGACCGTGAGAATATCCAAATCTTCGGGACGAAGTGGGACAGAGGAGTGGGAATAAGACATGGGATTACTGCTTTCTCTCAAACTGCCTCTATTTTAACGGGCAATTTGCATCCAGACCAGACTGCTTTGATTCTCATTTGGGGTATGCTGGAGGACAATCACTCAAGCTTGCTCTCAGGAGGCCGTGATGCAAAGCGCTTTTCATCCTCGTTTTATGCAGATTTTAGCTCTATTTAGCTTGCTCTTGCTGGTCAGTGCCCAAATTCCGCCCAGCGCGCAACCGTCCTCGCCAAGCCCCTTAAATATACCTTTGCCCCTCAAAAACACCCGGATTCAGATTGGGGGACTGCCCGCCCAGTGTGAAATCGCCACCCTGCACTTCCAGCAACTGGATTCTTTTTTGCCCGGCAGCCAAACCCTGTTTCGCCCGGTCGCATTAATCAAAGGCAGCCGTTCAGCGTCTGAGTCCGGGGGGGAATACGGGGTGGAGTTTTGGTTGGGGCCAGGTATGACCCCACAAATATATGGCCCAAAGCAGGTCTGGCTGAGCTGTTCAAGTTCCCAACAGATCTGGCAAAACCAGCGCCCTTTGCATTTGAAACAGGCGGAAGTGGCCCTGACCCTGAATCAAGATTTTCAGCCCTTGGGCGCAGAGAGCGGTAATGAGCCCCCTTTTGGAGCACTCACCGAAGATCATAAACATGAAATACTGAGACGTTCGACCTTTTGCCGCCAAGCTGCTGCGCCACGTTTCTTTGAGGAGCAAGGTGGCAATTATAGCCTGAATCTCAACGGTGGAGCCCCCGTCACAATCATTGGCCGCAAAAGCTGGGGAGCAGGCCCTGCCCTTCCTGCCGGGCGCTCCTGGCAACCTTACCCAGCTGAGGCCTCGGTTTGCAGTTGGTTTCGCCGCATCACGGTGCACCATACCCACACGGCCCTGAGCATTACCGCGCTGCAAAAATACCACCAAAACCAAGCAGATCCCAAAGCAGATATCGCCTATCACTTTTATATCCCTGCCAGCGGTGATATCTACGAAGCCCGCCCACTGGGTTATCTGGGCTCCCACAGTGAAAGAGACAATGGCCATAACCTGGGCATTGTACTCAATGGCGACTTTAGCAAAAATGCACCGAGCCCCCAGCAATTGAGTGCCTTGCGCAATCTGCTCTCAGCTTTGCGCTGCCCTTGCGGTTTCAGCGATGGGGTCTGGACCCACCAACAGCGCAAACACCTCACATTTAAAGGCGATCCGGCCCATTCAACCGAATGTCCTGGCAAAGAGCTGGCCCAAGAGGTCTATGGCATGGCAACAGAACTGGGTTATGGCCCCTTAACAGACGTCCCCTTCGACTCTGCTCAGGGGACTGGCACAAAGACACGGGCCACGCCACCCCCATAATGGGCGCGCATTTGTGGGCCAATATGGTCAGAGATCTCGTTGCCCCGGCCATCAGCAATCGAGATATGCCCCGACTCAGAACTGCCCTGGCTCCAAACAACAACAGCCCCCGCAGGCAACAAAGTCAATTGCGCTGGCGAAATCGCGACTTCTTTAAAATGGGGACTGACCGCCAATTGGTCGGCGGCCAAATAGGCGTGATTGCCACTGAGAAAAGCGGGCAAATGGGCATGAATGGCCTGGGCCACATATTGGTAACAATAGCCTGTGCCCCCCGTGTTTTGGCTGATCGCGTAATTGGCCAGGTTCTGGCCAAGCTGCGTATCAAATTCGCCCAAGACCACGTTTCCAGATTGCGAGGGAACTTGGGTGATGAGATTGGGCAAAACACTTTGATTACAGGCACTTAACAAGAAAACAAAGGTCATTGATAAAAGCTGTGAAGATAAAATTTTCATGATAATTGTCTCAATAATATGTAATTGTTAGCTAACCAGATATCGTAGACCGGCTGAAAATAACCTGGAGACAGAATTTAATCTAACATGTTTTAAAATAACCTGCCTACCCTGTTCAGATAGAGCTAACAAAACGGTTGCGTCCTTGGTCTTTTGCGGCATAAAGCGCTTCATCTGTTCTACTCAGCCAAGCATCAGCCTCTTCTCCCATATTCCATTCAGAAACACCCATACTCAATGTAATTGAAATTTCCGCATACAAAGGATGACTTGAAATATCGATGAGAATTCGATCAGCCAGTAATTGTGCTTGCTCTAAGTCCGTATTTGGAAGTAGCAAACAAAATTCTTCTCCCCCAATCCGGGCTAAAATATCTGTTTGTCTAATGAGCTTTAATATTTTTTCACTTAAATTTTTGAGTATATGATCTCCAGTCAAATGTCCCCATTGATCATTTATTTTCTTAAAATAATCAATATCCAACGAAATGAGACTCAGAGATTCTTTGTATCGTCCACTTCTGGCAAACTCTTGTTTTAATCGATGATAAAAATAGCGGCGATTATATAAACCGGTTAATTCATCTTGAATTGACAGAGCCTGAACCTGTTCATAGAGAAGAGAGTTTCGCAAAGCCAAAGCGAGGTGAGCGGCTGCTTGTTTGATATTATTCAGCACCATATCGCTAATCAGATCCGTTTGAAATTGCGTTATATTTAATATTCCTATTTGTTTTTCAGCGATTGTCAAAGGAATACAAATTAAGTTATTAAATGAATACTCATTTTTTTCATTTATATTTTTTAAATCTAATTTATCTAGATGAATGAGATGTCCCGAGAGATAAACTTCCCTCATTGTTTTTATAACAATTTTTGGCAATTGATCTAATTCATTTTTTTGATCCTGACTGCTATTATCCGCAATTAAATTAAAACGCTCATTTTCGTGACAACTATAGAGAGCTGTTTGGGTGTGTTTAAATATTTTCGGATAAGCTGAAATCAAAGCTTCAAAACATTTTTTAGGCTCGAGATGAACATTCATTTCTTGAATAAATTTCGCTAAATGAGCGGCATTTTTATAAGAGATATCTAATTTTTTCTCACTTTCTTCTCTCTGCTTTAGACTACGTATTAGAAACAAATAACAAACAATTAATAAAATTACGGCAATTAAACCACCAGAAGATATAATGATTGTATTTAATTCTAATTTTTTATCTTCAGCCAACAAATACGCTTCTAATTTTTTGTGTTGCTCTTTCTGGATCTTTTCTACTAAAAATCTTATTTTTAGCATTTCCTCGTGTGAATTAGATTCTTTTTTTATTTTTTGAGCGTCATTAAAGCCTTTTTTATTTCTGATATCAATAATATATCGATAAAATAAAATACGATCAGAAATACGTTGAGATAATTTTTTTATTTTTTGACTTAAATCTTTATCTTGGCTCAACAGTCTTTCTAAATTTAGCAAATGGTCAGAAAGATATTCTTCGCCATCAAAGTATGTTTCCAGATATTTGGGTTCACCAAATAAGACAAAACCGCGCGTTCCACTCTCAAGCATGGCAATACGGATCATTGTTTCTTCTAGGTTTTCCAGCACTGCAAAACTGTTTTTCACTTCTTGAAATGTTTTTTCTGCATTGCGGGTATTGGAAATTGCCAGAGAAAAAATAAAACACAAAAGCAGGATTGAAAAGCCAATCATGACTTGTATCCAAATTTGCAATGGGTATTGAAAACGCTTTTTCATCAATTAATCACTGCGCCGATGCGAAGAGTGTTCCAAGACAATTTGCCAGCGCTCTTCGACTTTGCGCAGAATATACGTGCTGCGCACGGTCAGTTGAATCGGCTGGCCTGTTTCCAAAGCATGGGCCGACCAACTGGTCTCGCCGATCATCCAGGCCATATTGCCTTCAATATCCACATATTCGGGCAACCAAGCACCGCTGAAGCCTTTGTACCCCAAAAAGGCCTCTTTATAGGTCTGTTTGAGTTCTTCAAAGCTGTTCATCTGTTTGTCATTGGACCAAAGTGCTTTGACATCGGGATGAAATTGGGCCATGAGCAAATTGAGATCTTTTTTGCTGTGGGCGGTGAGAACCTGATCAATCACCCCTGCCAAGGCCCTGGCCTCAGGGGTATTCAGTTCGTAGGGCCGGGCCTGAACAGGTATGAGCAGAGAAAATGATGCAAAGACAGAGAGAACTGAAGCCAGAATGGGTTTCATGGGGAGCGCCTTTATGCCATTTATTTTAAAGCTTAGCGCTTCGACAGGCAAAAATTCAGTGAAGCTGGTGACATTTAAACCTGTTAAGGTTGGTTGATTTGTTTAAAGGCTTTTTCTGTGGCATCGCCAATGGCCCAGGCGCTTTTCTCCAGAGGTTGGGACTTGTATTCAATGATATTGTCCATACCAGGAAAGACCAGACCCAGCGCATCGCGACTGATTATTTCTTGACCGGGCTTCCCAATACTGGGGGTATTCATCGGCGTGGCATAATTCAAGCGATTCGCACGCCAAGCATCGATATGGGCCTGCAGCAGAGGCTGACTGTGTTTGTTCTCGGCCTGAAAAGTTTTGATCAACAGCGATTGAAAAGCATGGAATTGTTCATGGGTCAGGGTGTTGATCAGATCAGAAGAAGAACCCAATATGCGGGTATTTAAAGCCACTTGATTCTGCTCAAAGAAATAGCCACCACCGAGATCTGCGCCCAAATCTTTGACATCCAAAGGTGCGGGCTGAAAATTGAGTTCTTCGCCAATCACTTTGTTTAAACGTTGCAGCACCTGCTGCTTTTGCTCCAGCCCCAATTTTTCCCACTTTTGGGGGTGCAGATCGGGAATCTCGGCTTGGGCCCGTTTGGCAATCTTTTGGCTTTTCTCAGCAATAAATTGATCCAAAAGGTGATTGGCTTCGGGACTCAAGCTTGGGTAATTGCGATTTTCGGTGTAGAGACGTTTGGCAATTTTGGCGATATCTTGAAACAGGTCATTGACCACAACAAAGGTCGCACTTTGGGCCAAGCTCGTGGTGTCTTGGGTGAGTTGCTGAATCTCGTGACGCATTTGGGCCGGGGTTTGGCTTTGACTGAGATCGTATTGGTTTTTGAGCCAAGAGGCCCCAGTGGCCGCCAAAAGGGTTCCCCCAGCATATTTGCCCACTTGACCCGCAACCATGCCCACCCGTCCAGCCTGAAGACCAATCACCGAAACCGTTTGGGCCCGTTTGAGCATGGGTAAAACCATTTCCAAGGTCGCATCTGCAGGCAAAGTCGTTAAAGCGCGGGCCATTTTAAAAGAAGTCAGTGTCGAACCCGTACTGACCACCGCCGCCGCCGCCCCTGTGACCAATGCCGCAGATGCGACCACAGCCCCAAAAGAGCGCACACCTGCGATCACCCCTTCGACAGGGTCGGCTTGAAAGCGGGTCTCTACATGTTCCCAGGCCTGGGTTGGATTCCTGAGCGTGGAATAGGTATTGCTGACCAAACCTGTGGCGAGATCACTGGCTGTACGGACGGGATGAGACAGGGCCAACGTCGCTTTGTGGAAGACATTTTTGCCCACCTGCAAATTGCCTTCAGCCAATTTTTGCCAGGGTGATAGTAGGCTCAGCGGGACAGGTAATTCTTTTTCAGGCAGTTGATCGGCAAAGGAGACAAAGGCCGAGTGGATCTGTTTTTGCTTTAAAGCCACAGGATTTAAGACGATTTCAGCTTGGTCAATCTCGCTCAGCGGTTTTAGGGGGGCCTGGGCATTTTTGGCTTCGCCCACTGTTTGGGCCTGCCAATGGCCTGATGCGTCTTGAAAAATCAGCTCAGAACCGGCTGTGTTCTCCGCGGCTTTTTTAGCCTCGGCAAGCCCACGCTCTCCTGCACCAAAGCCCTGTTCACGGAGTTTGGTTCCCAAGAAAAGATCTTGGTTAATAAAGCGCTGATTCTGACCAATGGGAGAGTTCAATTTCGGATACCACTTTCCCTATCTGCGTTTACGCCTGGCCAGCGTCTGACGGGCAGCGTATTCCAGACGGCTGAGATCTTGGCCCTCGGTTGCACTGGCAAAACTGCGATCCCCTTCAGGAACCGGTTTGAGCGGTAAAAAGACTTTGTACTTGGCATTGGGGTAAGGCCGTCCCGTGCGCACCCGGTCACTCAAATCAAGCTGTTTGCCTTCGGAATTGTAACCTTTGATGCCAATATGGCCAACCCCACCGGGTTCATAAACCACAATCGCACCGGGCGGCAAATAATTCAATTCTTCGCGGCTGAGAGTGAGTTCAGCAAAAAGGTCTGGGCGTTTTTTAAAGATATTTTCATCCGCCGTGCTGGCCCAAGAACCACCTTTGCCACCAAAGGCTTGGTAACGGTAGTTGAGCGCCCCTTCCATCGACTCTTTCACGCCGGTATAACAAAAGCCCTCTGAACCGCCTTTGTATTTACACTCAACTTCAGCGATTGCCTCTTGCGCAAAAGTCGAGAGTTCGTGCCCGGTCTGAAACGCCTGCTCAATTTCGGTAGAGGTCAGGCCTTTGGCTCCCAACTGATCTGAGATTTTTTGCAGGGCTTCGAGGCGTTTGGGATCGTTGTCGGGCACCCCTGGCATTTCAGAGATAGGAACATAAGGTGAATAAATATCCGACTCCTTGATAACCCCTTCGACTTCGCGCTCCAAGGCCCGCAGGGTCTTGCCATCCAAGACCCCTTCGCTGACACCTTCAGTACCGAGTAAATTGTAGTTTTTCTGAAACTCTGCAATGGCATTTTTGACCGTGTCGTCGTAGACATCGTTGCGCTCATTGAGGGATGAATAATCTTCATCATGGGCGTGTAAATTATTGAGCAAAACATGCAATTTGCGTACATCTTCGCCTTTGGCGCCAAGTCCAAGTGAGATCGGGTTTTCGGCATTGTCGGCGGTACGCAGCTCATTCAGCGTTGGCTGCTTGCCGGTAGCGGCATAAGCAAAACCCGGCTCTGAACCCGTTTCCAGTTTGCCCCCGCGGCGCAGGAAAGAGGTCAAATCGCGGGCATCTTCAGCCAAGCCGGCTTCTTCTTCGGGTAAAAATGTCAGGGTCTCAACAGCCACGCCGCGTTTCTGAGCCAAAGCCCCTTTGAGTTCGTCAGTGGTGATTTTATTGTCATTATTGACGTTGATTAGCTTTAAGTCATTGGGGTTCAAGGGAGCAGTGCGACCTGCTTTTACAGGCTTGCGCGCCGAAATGTCTGACAAGACTTCACTGCCCAAAGAGGAAATACGGGGGTCCATAAACTTTCTCCAATGTCTGAGATCTCTGTTTTGGTCACAATCATAGGTGTAGTGAGCTTATCGCTGTGACCAGGCTTGAACTTGCCTCTTTTGACACCGAGTTAGCCAACAAGCGTACAATCATTCTCCAAACAAAGGCTTATCTGACGCGGATTTATATTTAAGCATTATTCCCTTGGGCTGCCAGGTTGAGATCCGTCGGCAGATCTCCGCTAGACAGACTGGTGGTGCGGTTGCGTAGATCGCTGCTTCTCTACTCACTTAAGCCTGTGCTTTAGAAAGAAGCCATGAATGAATTATGCTCAATCGAGCAAAGCTGATGACATTTCAGCTCAGGCTGACATGGACTGATCCAAAGCCGCTTTGAGTTTTTCAAAGGTGATCCCCAATTTTTGCGCCGCTGTTTGCAAATTGGGAGGCGGTGGTCCGAGGGCCTCACGCAGTTTTTGCTCAGTGATTCCCAGTGTAGCAGCTGCTTTGGCCAGATCGGGCCGTTTTTCGGTCTGCTGGGGAGTGCTTGGCACGGGGGTGCCCATCGCGCCAGGCACCAAAATGGGTACCCCTCCTTCTTTGGGAATAATCACAAGCCCGCCGGGTGCATCGGGTTGGTCGCGATTGGGGGCAGGACAATAGCCATCGGCATCGGTCTTTGCTGGTGGGAAAATCTCACCTCCGGGGCCCGGCGGTGGCGCTGGGCAGGTACCATCGGGCAGCGTGGGCTGTCTTTGGCCCTGGGTGGGCTTAAAGTATTGGGTCGGAAAGGGCCATTTACTCGGATCAAAATTCCGCCCCAATAAATTGGGGTCTCTAAACGGATCGCGGGCAGGCTCACGCAATTGTGGGTTGTTTTTGAGCAATTCTTTGAGCTGTTCCAAGAAGATTTTGGGATCCGACGACAGATCGGATAAGCGGCTGATCGGTTTGCGTCCGAGCTGTTTTTCCAACTCTGTCGCCACTTGTTGCACCGGCTGCGAAAAATCGCTGGTGTTTTGGATATTGGTCTGGGGCAGGGTTTTTAAATCGGCATTGGCCTGTGCCTCTTTTGCGAGCAAAACCGCCGCAGTGGTCACGCTGGTGATATTCCGATTGAGAGGGGCCTCGGCCTCGCTGGGAAGGGTCACAAAGGCCTGCAGGGTCATATCGGGTAAATTTTTGGCCTCTGCGGCGATGCGCACAGCGGTATCGGTGGGAACCTTGCTCAGCACATAGGCCCCGGCATCATCCGACTCGGTTTGGGCCACAACCTGATCTGTACTGGCATTGTAAGCCGTGATTTTAAACGAAATATTGCTATAGTCTGCAGTACCTGTCTCGGCTTGCGCCCCCGAAGGCAAGAGCACACCCGCCTTTTCGGCAGTGGCTCCCGAGGGCAAGAGCACGCCCGAAGGCAATAAAACGCCCGAGGGCAACAGCACGCCAGCTGTCTCTTGGCGCACACCGCTGGGCAAGAGCACACGGCCTTGCACGATTTGAAAAGCGCTCTCAGTTGTGGCTGTTTTGGTCAGAGCGGCTGAAGCAACAGCAACAGGTGAAGCTGAAGCTTGGACGCGGGGCGCAGACAATTGTGTTGAGACTTGACACGCCACCAAGCTGCTGACCAGAGAGGTGGCCAGCAATGTGGGCAAAAACGCCCTCAAAATCAGACCGAATCTACCTTGCGGTCGGTGTAAGTGATACATTGTGTCCTCCGATTTGCCCCTGTTAAAAATTATTATGGCACGGGTTTTTAGCCAAAACAGCATAAATTCGAAAAAACGAAAGAATCTTTTTGCCTATTTAGATTTAATCAGAGGTGTGCAGCGCCAAGAACGCTTCGTAAACAGCTTTCAAATCATTCAGCTCATTGCTCTCACGGGATTTTTGCAAAAGGGCTTGCAGCGCTTGCTTTTGACTTTCGCTGAGGGTTAAACCTGTTAAAAGCTGGGTTTGATGCTCGTCGATCCAGACCGCCCAATCGGCGGGCCCTTCGATCAGGGGCCAGAGTTTGGTAAAGGCCCCGCGAGCGGCTTCGTTTTTGCCCTGTAGGAAATAGAGCCAACCCTGCATTTCTATGCTATTGGGAGCATCGGGCAAGAGCTGTAAAGCCACGTTGAGATCCGCTTCGGCCTCGGCAAACTCCGCTTGCAGGGCATAGAGCCAGGCCCGCTTGAGATAGTGTTCAATTTCGTTGGGCAGCAGAATAATCAAATGGGTATAGTCGCGAAGGGCTTTGTCGTACTCCCCCCATTCGGTCCAGATCAGGGCCCGGTTGTACAGGCCTTTGGGGTATTCGGGCTCTAAAACCAAGACCTGTTCGTAATCGGCCAAAGCGAGAGCCAGGTTTTTTTGTGCATAATAGACATTGCCCCGATTGAGCCAGGTATCGGGGTCATTCGGTTCCAATTCCAAGACACGGCTATAATCGGCCAAAGCCAGATCGTATTGTTTGAGGGCAAAATAGGCCAAGCCCCGATTGTAATAGGCATCGGCATAATTGGGGTCAAATTTGATGGCTGTGCCCAAATCCAAAACCGAGCGGCGGGGATCTTCTAAATCATCCCAGGCATAGGCCCGGTAAAACCACAGGCGAGCATCTTTGACAGTAAAGGCCAAGGCCCGTGTACATGCCGCAATCCGGGTTTGCGCCGCCTGACCGTGAATATCTTCACAGATCGCTTTGTCAAAGACAAAGCGATCTTGACTGTGATCTTGGGGGGCCTCAGCAGCCCAAACGGCGGGGGCATAGAAGGCACTCAGAAACACGCAGCTCAGCAAAAAAGCAGATTTCATTGACGTCTCCAGCAAGGGGATAGATTCTGCATTATAGCCTCTAACAATAGATCTGGGATGGGTTCTTGGGGCTCAGATCAACGGACAAAAACAAAGTCCCAATCGTGATCTTGGCTGCCATGGGTGCGCAAGCGCCCGATATTCTGCCCGTCTTGCATGGCTTCGAGCACAAAGCGGTAATAATGCCCAGTTGTATTGGCTGGCAATTGAAGCGAGAGTTTGTTTTGTTCTGTATTGCCTTGATTCAAGACCTTTTGGGGCGCTTGGGCCGTGGTTGAACAGGCCCATTCCTGAATCTGGTAATTGTAACGCACGCCTGGCCCCAGGCTGTCCCAGACAAACGAAACATCTGCAGGCTGCTGAGAACCCGCACCACAGGGCTGCTCCCAACCGGGCAGGGGGCGGTTATTGTCCACAGGGGAGCGGAGGTGGATCAATTTCACCAAGGCCATGCCCAATTCGGGCGGCGGCTGCCCGGCTTTGATTTCAAACACGCTCCAGGCGCGCAAATCCCCCGGATACTGAATCGGATTACTCGGATTGGCGTCGTAAGTAACGTTTAATCCGTATTTGCCCGGCGGCAAGCCGCGAATTTCAAACTGCCCCTGGCTGTAATTGACGATCGGTTTGATGCGTTGGCGTGACACCTCATCGCGCAGCCAAAAGCGGGGCGTGATGGCTGGCAAAGCCTGGCCACCGGCATAACTGAGGCGGCCTTTGACGCTGTCTGCAGGCAAAGCCGGTTTAAAGACAAGCAGCGCAATGCCAACCAACCCGGCCAAGCCCAGAGCGGTCAATGGGCCTTTCAATTTGTTTCGCGCTTGAAGCGGCCCCTGCGGAGGGCGCAAACTGTGGCGCTGCTGCAATGCGCTCAAAGCCTCTGCCGCCGATTGAAAGCGTTTTTTCCAGTCGGCTTGGGTGAGGGTTTCGAGCCATTGGGCCAGCCCTTCTGAAATCTGCCCAGGAATCTGCAAATGGGGACGAAAATTCAAGCTGAGATTTTCTTTTTCGATCAGCCCCGGTTCAAGGCCTGTCAGGGCATAGATCAGGGTTGCACCCAGCCCAAAGAGGTCAGAGGCAGGTACCGCGCGGCCATCCAATTGTTCGGGCGGCATATAGCCAAAGGTGCCGACAATCGTCGAGCCCGCGCTGTGCAGTTGGGCATTGACGGCACCAAAGTCCACCAGATAGGGCTCGCCCTCGGGGGAGAGAATCAGATTATCCGGTTTAATATCGCGGTGAATCACGGGCGGCGAAAAGCTGTGCAAATAGTCCAGGAGTTCGAGCATTTTCTCAGCAATGGCCACAATTTCGGGTTCGCGAAAGCGCTTGCCCGCTTCCACTGCGGCGGTGAGGGTCTGGCCAGGGACGTAGCCCTGCACCAGATAGGCCTGTTGATCCCCTGCATCGGTTTGGCTGTAGAAGCCCAAAAATCGGGGAATACGTGGATGGTCTAGAAGTTCGAGCACTTTGGCCTCGCGCTCAAACAGTTCATACGCTTTCCAATTCTGCAAATGCCTGAAAGACAACTGTTTGACCACACAGGGCAGCTCACTCTCGCTGTCAAAGGCCAAATAGGTCTTGCCAAAGCTGCCCTGCCCCAGCGCGCGCTCAAGTTGAAAACGTTCTGGTAAATGGCTTTCAGGCAAGCTCAGTTCATCCATGCTCAAGACCCCTTTTGCGTCTGTTTAATCCAGTGTAAACGTGACCTCGTGTTCTCGGCTATCGTCGCTCAGCAAAAAGGAATTCCCTTCCAGGGCGAGGCCATCTACAACCAGCAGGGTGTCAAGCGTCTGCTCCGCTGCTTTGCGACGCACATGAATATGGTAAAGCGTCTGTTTGAAACGGTAGTGCAGCTTAAAAAAGTCCCAGTCCAAGGGCAAAAGCGGTTTTAAAATGAGGGTATCCCCCCGGCGCTCGATGCCGAGCAGGTTCTCCAAGAGCAGCCGATACATCCAACTGGCAGAACCTGTGTACCAGGTCCAGCCACCCCGGCCCATATGCGGGGCCACAGCATAGACATCGGCAGCAACCACATAGGGTTCCACCTTGTAAACAGCGATTTGCTCAGGGCTGCTGGTATGTTGAATCGGATTCAGCATTTTAAACAGCTCCCAGGCCTTTTCACTTTCACCCATCATGGCAAACGCCATCACGGTCCAAATGGCACCGTGGGTGTATTGGCCCCCGTTTTCGCGCACGCCGGGCATATACCCCTGAATATAGCCAGGGTTGAGGTCGTGTCCTTGAAAGGGGGGATCAAAGAGTTGAATCAAACCCGCTTTACGCCGAATCAGACGCAATTCAACCGAACGCATGGCCTCGCGGGAACGCCCGAGTGACCCGGCCCCACTGATCACGGACCAGCTTTGCGGCAAGGTATCAATTTGGCACTCGCGCTGGGTGTGAGAGCCCAGCTTCTCGCCATTGTCAAAATAGGCGCGCAAATACCACTGTCCATCCCAGCCATTGGCCTCGATTTTGGTCTGCAGCTCTTGGGCCTGCTGGTGGCAACGCCTGGCAAATAAGCCATCCCCATGGGCCTCAGCCAAAGAGGCAAATTGGTTCAGCACATCGTACAAAAAGAAGGCCAGCCAAACACTTTCACCTTTTCCGCCACTGCCGACGCGGTTCATGCCATCGTTCCAATCGCCAGAACCCATCAGGGGCAGGCCATGAATGCCCCGCTCCATGCCTCTTTCAATCGCACGCACCGCGTGATCATAAAGCGAAGCCGACTCTTCGGAAGAATGGTGCAGATCGTAATAGGCCTCTTCTTCGGGCTGAACCGGGCGGCCCTCAAGAAAGGGCACTTTTTCGTCGAGAATGCCTGTATCCGCCAGCTGGCGCACATAGTGACAGAGCACAAAAGGCAACCAGAGATAATCATCGGAAAAATGCGTGCGCACCCCCCGTCCAGAAGGCGGATGCCACCAATGTTGCACATCGCCTTCGCGAAATTGGTGCGCGGCTGCCCGGAGCAGATGTTCACGCAGCAGCCCAGGTTCGCTGTGAACCAGGGCCATTACGTCTTGTAATTGATCGCGAAAACCAAAAGCCCCCCCTGATTGGTAAAAGCCCGTTCGCCCCCAGAGACGGCAACTCAAGACCTGGTAGAGCAGCCAGCCATTGGCGGGAATATTGATGGCCGGGTCGGGTGTTTCGACCTGAACCTGACCGAGGGTCTGCTGCCAATAGGCCAAAACTTCTTTGAGTGCCGCTCCAGCAGCATCGGTCCGGCGAAAACGCTGAATCAGGTTTTGCACATCGAGCAGGCTGCGGCTCACCCCCAGGCGAAAGATGATTTCGCGCTCTTGACCCACAGCCAAATCATAAAAGACCTGAACCGCAGCACAGGGGTCGAGACCGGCCCCCACTTTGCCTGAAAGCTTGGTCCGTTTGAGCGCGGCAGGCTGCGACAGATCGCGGTTGCGCCCAATGAACTCCTTGCGATCGCCGCTAAAGGTGCGGCTAATATCGTTGACATCCAAAAAGGCAATGCAGTCTGCAAACTCTGAATTGTAATAATTGCGGGCCAGCAAGGCCCCTGTTTTGAGATCGATCTGGGTCTGCAGATGCAAAAGGCTTTTGGCGCGCAAATCGCCCAACACCCATTCACAATAATGGCTCACTGAGATGCGACGGGGCCGCCCAGATAAATTGGTCAATTTTAAAACCGAGAATTTGACTGGGGCATCTTTGGCAACATAGACCCACAACTCCGACCGGATACCATTTTCGCTGTGTTCAAACACGCTGTAGCCAAAGCCATGACGCACGGTATAAGCGGTCTTGCCTCGGGCCGGAGCAGGCATGGGAGACCAGTATTCACCGGTTTGTTCATCGCGGATATAAAAGGCCTCACCCAGAGGATCCCCAACAGGATCATTGCTCCACGGAGTCAATCTGTATTCGTGGGCATTTTCAAACCAAGTATAGCCCCCGCCACTTTCGGTCACCAATGTGCCAAAAAAGGGATTGGCAATCACATTGGCCCAGGGGGCGGGTGTCATTTGGCCGGGTTCCAGCACGATCACATATTCACGGCCATCAGGGGCAAAGCCCCCAATGCCATTTTCAAACAGCCGTTCTGGCTTGGGCAGAGGCACAGACAAGCTCGTTTTGGGCAGACGGCTGGGCACCAGATCGGGCATCACCGGATCACGCACGCTGCGCAATTCGATCTGCTCTGCCAAGCTGCCATTTTCGTCGTCGAGAATGATCCGCGCAACCGCCATCAACAACAGCCGATCATCGTTGGGGATTTGTTCAAGTCTGCGCACAAAGATCCCATTGGGCCGATCGAGCATCTGCGCTTCGATGCCTGCGGCAATCAGGCTGGTAATTTGGTCGTGCAGCGACTGGCGATAGACGGAGACATCTTCGTTTAAAATCACCAACTCCACCGCCAGGCCTTTCATGCGCCAATACGAATGGGCCCGAATCAGCTGGCGCACCAACTCCATCTTTTCTGAATCGCGGATTTGCAAAAGCACGATCGGCACATCCCCCGAAATGCCATAGCTCCACAACCCACTCTGGCTGCGGGTATTGCTGCGCAGCAGCGTGGGGCTCGCGCGGCGACTGGCATCGGCAAAGATCAGGGCCTTGGCCAAACGGCCATAGAGCTGCGCTTCGCCATCGGTGGCATTGAGCTGTCGCAAGGTGACCTGGCTGTGGGTCCAGGCCAAATCAAAGGCCCGATCGGCCATCAGCGAACTTTGGTATTTTTCAATTTGGGCCAGGGCCAACTCGCGGTTCTCTGCCATGCCCAAAACCAAATCCACCACGGTGGTGGCATGGGGGGGCAAAATGACGGTGCGCCTGAGTGAGACAATCGGATCGAGAACCGAGCCAACCGTATTCGAGAGCGGGGCAATCTGTTTCAGCGCCAAAGGGGCCTGCAAAGTGCCCCCCCGCCCAATAAACCTGAGCCGATCGGTTTCACATGAGATCTGATCGGGTTCACCCGCTTGCACCAGCATCAAGTGGATCAACCAGGGCGGGGTTTCTTCGGGAGAACTGGCCCGGCGGCTACAAAGCAGGGCTGAGGCCTCGGGTAAAAACTCGGTCTGAATAAAGAGGTTGTTAAAAGCGGGATGCATGGCCTCTGCTGCTGGGCTGGTCAAAACGACCTCTGAATACGAGGTCAATTCTATCCTGCGCGGCACCGAAGAGCGATTGGTAATGCGGATCCGCCTCAACTCCACGTCATCTTCGGGGGAGACACTGATCTCGGTATGCACTTCGAGACTGGCATGTTGATGCCTGAACTCAGCACGGGCCTGGGTAAATATCGCCTCGTAATTTTTACACGGACGCAAACTGGGGTGAAAAGCCGCCGACCAATAATCGCCACTGGCCAGATCGCGCAGATAGACAAAACTGCCCCAATGATCGCGGGTGACATCTTCCCGCCAGCGGGTGACCGCCAGATCATTCCAACGGCTATAACCACTGCCTGCACTGCTGATCGCGACATGGTATCGGCCATTGGACAAAAGATGGACATCGGGGGTGTAGGTGCTGGGATTGGTAAAAATCCGCATCGTGTTTTCGGCATCGCTTGAAAGAATGCGCGAAACTTCCAGTTCTAAATCTTGGGCAAAGATACTGGCCGCCGTTTTGGGCACCCGCTCTTGTAAGAGAAGCTCTGCAGCTTTAAAGGGCGGATAGGCCATAAAGCGTTTTTGCATCGGGGAATCTTGCAAGAGTGTGAGCAGTGCCAACAGGCTCATGCCCTGATGGTGCGCCATATACGAACAGATCAAGGCCGAGGATTCGTCGGGATTGAGACGCGCAGGGGTATAGTCGATCGCTTCATAAAAACCATAGGGGCCTTCCCGGCCCTCTGCCGCCAATTGGATCAGGTTTTCACAGGCCGCTTGGGGGTCCACCATCAGGGCCATGGCACTGGCGTAAGGGGCGATCACCAGATCTTCGGCCAAGCCCCGTTTTAAGCCCAGGCCCGGCACCCCAAAAGCCCGGTATTGGTAGTTGAGTTGCACATCGGTGCGGTTATAACCCGACTCAGAAATGCCCCAGGGCACCCCCCGCAATTTGCCATAGATAATTTGCTGTTTGACAGCGGCCTGACAGGAGTGGGCGAGCATCGTGTTCTCGTAAGTGGGCATCACCAGCATGGGCATCAGGTATTCAAACATCGAGCCACTCCACGAAACCAACAATGGCTCATTTTGTGAAGCGACCAGCAGCCGCCCGAGTGAGAACCAGTGATCCTGTGGGACTTGCCCCAGGGCAATGGCAATATAACTGCAGAGGCGGGCCTCAGAGGCGAGTAGGTCGTAAAAACTATTGTCCATGCGCCGTTCGCTGACATTAAAGCCAATTGAAAACAGGGCCCGTGAAGGCTCATAGAGAAAACCAAAATCCATATCTCCCAATTGTTCAGCTTCTGCGGCGAGATCTTCCAATTTGTTCAGGTACATCTGCGCCCGGTGAGAGGCCAGGTCCAGGTTGTTTAAAAGGGAGGCCAGGTAAGCCCGTTCAGAGGTTCCCTGTTCAGCTGAGAGTGAAAATGCCTGCAAGGCTTCCAGAATCAGCGGCCTGCATTGTTCTGCGGCCTGCGCAATTTTAAGCAGCGAAGGGGCACTTTCGAGGGTGTTGAGAGCCAAAAGCAATTGACTGAGCTCGGGCGAAAAGTCCGCTTGGGTTTGCTCAGGTACTTGCGGCGGTTCTAGACGAAGCGGTCGCTCCAAAGCCAACCAGGGCAATAAATAGTCCATTTCCTCGTGTTGGGCCAGACAGCTTTCAGAGAGAATCTGCCCCCACATTTTGAGCGGTTCTTGTTCGGGCGGCAAAGCGCTCAGCAGCTCTGTTGCCAAATCGCTCAAATGCCCCCACAGATGCAAACGCGCAGTGAGACCGTTCGGCACTGTCGCCAGGGCCTTGGAAAAACGCGCAAAGAGAGGTATTGCAGGCAATTCAGAGGCTTCTGCAACCAGCATCTGCAAGGTGTCTTGCAGACCTTGAAAGGCCTGCTCAGAAAAACAAACTTCTTGCCCCAGGCCACGCAGGCCGGCACTGAGGGTCAGCAGATTGCCTGCCAGATTACCACTGTCGACACTTGAGACATAAAGCGGCAAAAGCGGCTGCAAGCTGCGGGTGTCATACCAATTGTAAAAATGCCCCCGGTAGCGCTCCAGTTTTTGCATGCTGCTCAGGGCATTTTGGGTCCGGGTCATAAAGCCGCTGAGCGAAAGATAGCCAAAATCCCAGGCCGCGAGATTGGCCATCAAAGCCAGGCCCATATTGGTGGGCGACGTGCGACTGGCAATCGTGGGCTTTGGAAATTCCTGAAAATTATCGGGGGGCAGGTGATTCTCTTCGGCAGAGACAAAAATCTCGAAAAAATGCCAGGTTTTGCGGGCCATTTGTCTGAGAAAACGGAGCTGTTCGGGCAGCAGATTGGGGGCCTTTGTCTGCAGTGGCTGGCTGATCCACCAAGCAATCCAGGGCGCCGCCAGCCAGACCAGCAAAAGCGGCAAAGCCCAAGGCAATCGGCCCAGCAAGTGACGCGGAAAGAACTGGACCAAAAGCAGGCCAGTGACCAGGGCTGTGCTGGGAACGATCCACATACTGGCATAAAAGCTGCTCAGATCTGTGCGCAGGGTCAATTCTGAATCACTCGAGGTATGCCATTCCAGCAAGCGTTTGCGGGTCAAGGTCAGGCGCAAAAGTGTGCGCCCTATGGCATCCAAACTCATATAGGCATCGTAGGGCAAAAAAGCCAGAATCAGAAAAACATGGCCCATTTGGCGAATGCAGCTCACACCAATCGTACGCAAATGGGTTTTAAGGAGGCTGTCTGGGGGTTTGCGAAAAAGGTCAAACACAAGTGAGATCAAATTGGGCAAGACAATCAACGGCAAAACCAAAAGAAGACCCAGGCCGCCGAGTTCGGGCAAAAACAACCAGCTGCCGAGCAAAAAGCTGAGCAGGGCAATCGGGATCAGACTGCGCCTGAGATTGTCGAAGATCTTCCACTGCGACAAGGCACTCAAGGGATTGGCAATTTTGCGGGCATCTGGCCCAGGCACCCGTGGCAGCAGCCATTGGGCAATCTGCCAATCGCCCCGAATCCAGCGGTGACGCCGCTTCATATCAACGTTATAGCGATAGGGATAGGCCTCGTAGAGTTCGACATCGCTGATCAGGGCTGAACGGGCATGACAGGCCTCCAATAAATCGTGGCTGAGAACCTTGTTCTCGGGGAAACGCCCCTCCATCGCCCGCTGAAAGGCATCGACATCGTAAATGCCTTTGCCAATAAACGAGCCCTCTTGAAACAAATCCTGGTACACATCAGAAACTTCTTGGGTATAAGGGTCAATGCCCGCCTCCCCGGCAAAGAGCCAGACAAACCACGAGCGCCGGGCACTGGGCAAACTGACGCCCATGCGGGGCTGTAAAATGCTATACCCTTCTGCAACCACCCCGCGCGCGGGATCAAAAACAGGCCGGTTCAGCGGATGGGCCATGGTGCCCACCAAGGTGCGGGCTGTGTCGCGGGGCAATTGGGTATCGCTATCGAGGGTAATCACATATTTGATCAAAGGCAAAAGCTGCAGATCCCCGAAGATCTCTGCAAAAGCACTGTCGTCACCCCCTCTGAGCAGGGCATTAAAGGCCATCAATTTGCCGCGTTTGCGCTCATACCCCATCCACAGCCCCTCTGCGGCGTTCCACATGCGGGGGCGGTGAAAGAGATAAAAGCGGCTTTCGCTCAGCGAGAGGTATTTCTGATTCAGCATTTGAATGCCCGCTTGGGCCCGCTGCAACAGAACCAGATCTTCGGGTCGGCTTTCGGTCTGTGCATCGGTATAATCTGTCAGCAAGCCAAAATGCAGATGGGCATCGCGGTTGGACAAATAATGAATCTCTAAATTCTCAATCAGCTGATCCACCCCTTGCAGGCTGGTCAACATCGTCGGAACCACGACCATGGTCTCACATTCAGGCACAATACCCGCCGTAAAATCGAGGCGCGGCAGACGATGCGGTTTAATAAAAAAGGCTGTCAGCCCGTTGACAAAAGCCAGAGCCAATTGGCTCGAACAGAGCAAAAAAAGCAGGCTAAATAATACAAAGCGCCAGCTTTGAATCCCCGTTGCTTGGGCAATCCGAACAAAACCCAGGGTTGCGAGCACGGTAAAGAGAGAGAGTCCACCGGTATAAAAGAGCAGCGGGGAGCGTTGGATCAGGCGTTCCATGCGCGAGGCCAAGGGCCAACGCACCTGAATCCGCTCCCCCAAATCGGACAGACCTTTGTCGACCAAATAATAGCCCACATGGGCAAGGCGGTCGTTGAGACCGGCTTTTTCAGCCCCTTTTTCGGCCAATTGGATTGCCGCCTGGGCCACCTCAACTTCAGACAAAGGGCTGTGCCGGGCCAAAAACTCGACCGCGTGGCGGTAGCGATCGCGGGTGGCAAAATCCATGGCTGTGTAGACAGCAGCCGGATCAACATGCAGGGTTTGCTCCACCAAGCTCAGGGTCTCAACAAAGGCCTTCCAGTCCATGGCGCTTTAAAAACGCAGACTGGCAATGCTGTGACTGACAGAGACCTGATCTGCCGCTTGGCGCTGACTTTCGAGATGAATCAATTGCTCTGTCGACAAACCCTGAGCGACCAGTCGCTGTTCCAGCCAGGTGCGTGCCATATGCAAAACGGGGCTGTGGCGAGAGAGGCGCTGGCAAAACTCGGCCACAAAGGCGCTTGAGACAGGAAAATCTGAACGCGCCATGTCTGCCACGACCACCACCAGATTGGAGGGGTTTTTCTCTGCCATGTCCTGCAGGCGATCAATCCAAACAACGGCCAGATCGCTCTCTTCGCTGGCCAAGGTCAGCCGTTGGGTAATGCGCTGCAGATTTTCGATCAGCGCCAAACGCAACATGATCGGAATCGCCCACAATTCTCCCAGTTTGAGAGGCGTCACCTTTTGGTAGGCATCGACAAAGGAACTGAGCGATCGGCCATCGATCTGGGCATCGACATGGGAGATCAACTCCAAAACCAGATCGTAGACACGGGGAAAACCCTGATTCAGCGGGTTGACCAGCAGCGGCAATTCGCGGCTGTAACTCGGCGGCAAATGGCGGCGGGCCATCTGAATTTGCTCTTCGAGCAGATAAAAATTATCCAACATCCATTCTGCGGCAGGGGTAAGACGTTGATTGGGATGGACTGCGTGGGTGGCTTGGTTAAAGCTGCGCAGGCTCTGCTCGTTTTGGTCCAATTGTGCCAAAAGACGGTGTTGCCCTTGCTGAGGGGAGATCTGGTGCGCTTCGGCGAGTGAATGGGCAAAGCGGGTGAGCTGCTCCACACTCAGCAATTCTGCCCGCAGGGGCTGTTCGCTATTGAGATCATGGGGAAAATATTGCCTGGTTATCCAGGCTTGAAAACGGGGAAATACTGCCTGTAACATAAAAAAATCTAACTCTCCCTGAACGGGAGGTGATTAAACAAGAACAAAGTTGTTTTTGCTTTTAATTATTATTTTAGAAAATTATCAAAAAGAAAATATTTAAAATTTGGGCAAAAATAAATTAATTTTTTAATTTATTACCCATAATTTTATTGTATCACGAAAATTAGCAGGACCGGCTCAGAGTCAGCCAAACAAAAAGCAGTGTATTTAAACAAATCTGCCCTGTTATTTTTTGTGGATCATCGGGTATGTTGATTATAATCAACGTTTATCCAAAAGGTCTCTGTTGCAAGATGTTTAGTTCTGTGTCTGGCACGCCACGTCTGCCCGAACCACTGCCCGCAGTCTCTGCCAGCCCACGTTTGGCGGCATCTGCTGGCGTGGAACCTGCGACTGGGCCAATCACAGCAACAGGCCCAGCAACAGGCCCAGGAATAGATCCAGAACCCGCACCGCAACTCCCCGCCACTTACCCCAGTGCCGCATTCTCCCCTTCCGATCCGCTCTTTGATCCCGATGCCCCGATCGTGACAGCCCCCCGGACATACTCTCAGCCTGAGGCGACAGCTGCGCTCCCCCTGATCTCAGCCGAAGAAGTCACCCGTACCGCAGCAGAAATAAGCAGCCGAGACGCGCGCGCCCGTGAATCACTGGGCGTAACGGCTCCCCCCTCTGGCCCTGCAGCCATCACACTCGAACACGACGTGCCCGCTTTTACCGAACGTCTGCAAGATCAACTCCACGGCGCGATCGAACGCTATCGCCAGAATCCGACCAATGCCAACCGCACTGCGGTGCGAAATGCGACTCAGGTGTATATGCCTTGGGCCCAATATCTCAACAATAACCCCCAATTGGAAAGCACCACAGCCAGATCTGCCCGTCTGCGCATGCAAGAGCCCCTTTTGCAAATGGCCCAGGCCGTGGGCAGTCGCGGAGCCGTGCCAGATTTTCCCAGAGGTGGCCCAGCCCCACAAGAAACCGCTCCCGATCGTTTTGAGGGAGGCGTCTCTGTGGCTTTTGAAGATCGAGAAAGCACTTCGACCTCCCCTCTCAGTGGCGAAAGCAGCGACAGGGAGAGTCGTTATGGTTTGGGTTTCAGTGGCGGTCAAGGCAGGACTTCGGCCGGTTTTGGCGTGCGTTATAGCACCCGTGAAGGAGATACGGGCTCTGAGTCTGAATGGCAAGGGAGTTTTGCCATTTCCCGCCGGGGCTTAGATCTGCAGGCCAATTACAGTGAAAATGGTGGTTTTAGCCTGACAAGCCCCGATCTGGTCTTGCCATTGCCTTTTGGTGATCGCAGTTTGGGCATTCAAGCCAGCGTTTTTAATAACCCCGTTTCCGATGAGCAAATTTTAAGCCCTTTCTTGCCAAATCCCAATGACTCAATTTTTCGGGGTCAGGGTGTCCGCTTGGATTTGGTTCGCAGATTTTAATCAAAGTTTTAAACAGAATTTTTTGGAGGATTTTATGACAACTGTAGGCACAGGCAAA
>JBPXJQ010000034.1:0-43964 GCA_051715345.1 Candidatus Blackallbacteria bacterium | reverse complement strand
AACGGGTTTCAATCCTTCGGGAACAACCAAGTACTACCTGTATGGCTTCGACAAAGTCGGCGCAGTGGTCAAAGACAAAGGCACCGCATTCACTCTCTCCAACAGCTAGTTTGCTGATTTAGAGGATTTTTAAGCAGAGGGGAAAACTCAGTTTTCCCCTCTGTTTTTTGTTTTGTTTTATTTTGATTATCACTTGGTTTTGTCGGCATTTACAGCTTGTGTCATACTGATGCTGATGCAATACTCACTTCGTACACTCATTCTGATCTTAATCGCTTTACTTTTGTTCTGGTCTGTCATGGACTATGGCGGTCGCTATTTGCATGTTCAGGCTTTGGCCCAGGTCATTTCTGGTGGGCTTTTGTTGTTGTTGGTTTTGGAGCAGATACGGCATCCCCGGATGCCCCTTCTGAACGATTACCCCTTGTTTTTGCCTGCCTGTTTCTGGTTTGGCACTTGGGTTTTGGCCTGGGTGTTTTCTGTCAATCGTCTGGCCAGTTTGGAAGAACTTTTGCGCTTGTTGATGTATTTAAGTTTGCCTGCCGTGCTTTTTGTGACTGTCAAACGCGGTGCCCTGCTCGAAAAAATGGCGGGGGTCTTGGTCTTTACTGCTGCTTTGGTTTGTGGGATTGGTTGGCTCATGGGTGGTTCAGAAGCGCTTGGATCGACGTTCAACCGCACGAATGATTTGGCAGGTTATCTTCTGATCGTGATTCCGCTTGCTTTGCAGATGACTTTGCTGGCAAAAACCCGTCTGACACGCCTTTTGTTTGCTTTTGCATCGGTCTTGATGGTACTGAGTTTGATCATGACTCAATCACGCAGCAGTTGGGTGGCCTGTGCGCTTTCTCTCGGACTCTGGCTGTTTTGGCAGCGCAAGCAATTGACTGGGCGGTTCTTGCCCTGGTTGGTAGGGGGCGCTTCGCTCTTTGTTGTGGGGGGGCTGATTTGGAAGGGCCCCGTTTTGGCAACCCGTTTCCAGAGTGTCTTAAGTTTGAGTATTCTGCAAGAAAATGGCACTGCCTGGCGTCTGGAATTATTGCAAGGGGCCCTGCGCATTTTTAAAGATTTCCCCCTCACCGGTAGTGGCCCCAATACCTTTGCTACTATTTTTCCCGCTTATCTGCAGCAACCGGGTTATTTTTCGATCAATCCCCATAATTATTATTTGCAAATCTTGGCTGAAACAGGCATCGTTGGAACTTTGGGTTTGCTGTTTTTCCTCTTTGCCCTGTTTCGTCAGATTTATAAAAATCGAAATCCACTGATGGCAGGTGTTTTGGCTGGTTTAATGGCCTCATTGATCCATATCGGTTTTGATATTGACTGGAGCGTGACCGCTATCCCGATTGCTTTCTTTTATCTGGCTGGTTTGGGACTGGTGGTGCCGGTTGAATCTGTGTTTGAGTCAAACACAACTGCACAGTCTTCCCCTTTATGGCTGCGAGCGGGAGTGGGTTTGCTCGCTATTTCTCTGATGCTCTTGCCCACACTCAACTATTTTTCCGCCCAGGCCTATGCTCAGGCTGCTCAGGCGATGGACAGCCAAGATTTGAAACTTGCCCGTTTGCAATTGGAAAAAGCCCGGCAATGGGCACCCTGGCCCTCGGGACGCCACCATGCGCTTTGGGCTGAGCTGGAATTAAAAGAAAAAAAACACGATTTGGCCTTGGAAATTGTGTTTAAAGCCCTCTCTCTGGATCGCTACAATACCGAATACTTTAAAACCGCGATTGCTGTGCTCAAGATCCGCCAAAACAAGCCCCAGACCAGGGCCCTTTTGCAGAAGCGGATAGCACTGACCCCTTACCGTCATCCGGCTTATTATACCGAGTTGGGGGATTTTGAATTGGAGCAAAAAGCGTGGACTGCGGCGCAAGCCGCTTATGAGCAGGGAATGAAAGCCTTTCCTGCTGCCCGCCTGTCTAATTATGAACATTACACGCCTTCTCACCGCTATGAGCTCTTTCGTTTGTATCAGCACCGTGCCCGCTTGGCCGAAATACTTAAACAGACCTCCAAAACACAGGCTTTGAGAGCAGAAGCCCAGACCGTGATTCAAGCAGGCAGTGCTGATCTGTTTTTGCAATCGGGCTTACCCACGCCAGTCGCAGCCATTCAACACTATTGGCGTTATTTGCGTCAGACTCACCAGCGAAGTTTGAGTGAACACCCCGAGGTGTCTTTGCCTTTGCCCCCCCAAGAGATTGAGTTTGATCTCAGCAAGATTGAATATTGGGATGCTGAACGCAGTATTTTCTCCGCACGATTGCTCTATTCGCTGCCCATGCGCAAAAAGGGAACGCAGCAATGGCGTCTCTTATTGCTGCAAGATGAGTTACAGGGTCTGCCTGATGGCTGGAAAATTATAAGCCGAACCCCTGTTTCTGCACAAAAGGTCTTATGAAAATCGGACTTCCACTGCGTCAGGCGATTATTGGTTGGGATTCAGGTACTTGGGGGCAATGTCTGGATTTTTGGCTCCAGTATGTGCCTGAATTCAAAGGCAAACAGGTTTTGGAGCTGGGCGCCAGTCAGGGCGGTTTGTCGCTCTATTTTGCTTTGCAAGAAGCGCAGGTTTTGTGTTCAGATTTGACCTCTCCCGAAGCCAAGGCCCGTCCTTTACATCTGGCTTATGGCCAAAACGAGATCCGCTATCTGGCTTTGGATGCAAAAGCTTTGGCCTTGCCTGATCAGAGTCAAGATCTGGTGGTGTTTAAATCTGTCTTGGGGGGGATTCGCCGGGGAGCCGAGACCGATCCCAAACCGCTGGTCATGGCTGAAATTCTCAGGGTCTTGCGGCCCGGTGGTTGGTTGCTCTTTGCCGAAAATTTAAAAGGGGCCCATTGGCATATGTTTATGCGCAAACAATTTGTCTCTTGGGCAGCGTATTGGGATTATCTCAGCTTGCCCGATTTGCAGGCTTTGACCCAGCCGTTTGCCGAAAGCCATTATCAGACGGCAGGCATCCTGGCCTTGTGTGGACGCAATGAATTTCAACGTCAACAATTGAGCCGATTGGATCGGGTCTTGCAAAAAAAATGGCCCGAAAACCAGTGCTATTGTGTTTTCGTTGCAGCGCGTAAAGCCTCGGATCCCACTTGAGTCGTTTCTGATCATGAGCCAGCGCTTTAAAACGATTGTTCTACCTGCTTTGCTTCGTATTTTGCGGGCAGTCTGGGGCTGTTTGCGTTTTGCGGTCGGACTGGTCTCTGTTTTGGTTGCAACCCTACTCATATTGCTGTACGATCCTCCGCCAGCGCTCAAACGGCTGCTGATTGAAACCGCAGAGAGTCAAAGCTGGGAATGGACTGCTTTGCCCCTGCAATTGGGGGCGATTTCAGATTTAAAACTGCGTCCACAAACGCAGCGGATTGTGTTTGAGAATATCCGCCTCTATGGCTATCGGGGTGCTGCTCAGCCGTTTCTGATTCTGCCACGGTTGACTCTGGAGCTGGATTTGGTCAATTATCTCTTGGGATTTCCCTCTCACAATCAGGTGATTCTAACCCAGCCCCGGATCTCTATTTTGCGGGACAGACAGGGCAAACTCAATATCCGCCCCCGTTTTAAGCCTGGCGAAGACAAGCCAGAAGAGCCGCCGGGCCCTCATCCCTATTTGCCCTTTGTCAAGATTCGGATTGAAGACAGCCAGCTCAATTTTCGCGATCAGGACTCCCACTATCCCCTTCAGAGTTTATTAAAATTACCTTGGATTGAAGGCCAATTGGTCGATCAGGAACATCTCGATTTTTCTGCCCGCCTGCGCAGCAGTCTGAGCAATCTGGACGCTCTGGGGCGTTTGAATATTTGGACCGGTCAAACCCGGTTGGATGCAGAATGGGCCAGCGCAGATCTGCCAAATCTGGCGCGTTATGCGGCCCGTGTTCCCGATTTGGTCGTTTTGGGTGGCGCTCTAAATCTCAAGGCCCATGCCCAATGGGAGGATTACCAACTGAGAGAATTGGCTTACCGGGGCCGCCTCAGCGCCGATCATCTGCGGGCGCGTGTTCCGATGTACCGCCTGCCTTTGGAGCTCTCGACCGAAACTTTGTTTACCCAGGACAAAATTGAGGTGCATTGGTTGGATTTGGCCAGCCCTGGCCATCGACTCAGTCTGCAAGGTGAGCTTTTGCACTACCTTCAGCCCAAGCTGACCCACCTGGATGCCCAGTTGCAGATTGCCAAACTGGATCTGGCTGAAGCGGCTTCGGCTGTTATGCATCCAGCGATTGACGCTTTTAAGGCCATGCAGCCCAGTGGCAACTTGAGTTCAAAACTCCATTTGGTGGGTTTGCTCAGCGATTTGAGTGTGGCCGGTGAAGTGAATATTCCCCAGGCCCGTGTGCAGAAAATCAATATTCATCAGGGTTTTACTCGTTTCAGCTATGGGGCCGAGCAGGTCGATGTACCCGAATTGCGGGCCGGTATCTTTGCGGGGCAGGTCCATGGTTCGGCCCGGCTCAGCTTGGGCCAGCACCCGCTCATCGACTCTGCCCAAATGCAGGGAGAACAGGTTTCGCTTGCGGAGATTCAATCGACGTTTGCTTTGGCGCTGCCCGCAGATTATGCCCCTGCTGGCCGGGTCAATTTTCAAGTTCAAGCGAGCGGCCCATTAAATAATCCCCGGGCCCACGGGCGCTTAAGCTCTGCACGTGTGGACTTTCCCTCAAGTGATAAATTGGCTGAAATCACCGGCATGATGCTCAATTTTGACTATAGTCAACCTCTGACGCGGGCCACACTGCAAGCCCTCTCTGCAGATGCCGGTGCCGTGAAGATGGGGCTTTATCTGCGCGCCCTCGACGATTTAGACGTCTGGCTGGACGCTGAGAATTTGCCACTTAAAACAGCCAATAAATGGACGCCTGTGTCTTATTTCCAGGGGGGAGAGGCAGATTTTTCGGCCCGTCTCAAAGGCTCGCTGCGGGCCATGCAAAAAAATTGGCAGGCTTTTTCGGCCCAGGGAACTGTCCACGGGCGAGAGCTGGCTTTGTTTTATCCCCTGAATCCGGGCGCTCCGATTCAACAGAACTTGCGGCAATTGGATTTTGAGTTAGATTGGCAGCAGGGACAGGTAGAACTGAATCAATTGGTGCTCAATCAGGGCAAAACAGCATTGCGAGGCAATGGCAGCGTTTCTTTGCCAGGCTTAGAGCGCCAGGACTGGTCTGGGGCCTTGCTGGCCCATCTTGAAGGCGGCGTCTACAGCCAAGATCTGCCCCTCTTAAAAAATTACCAGATCGACAAAGGGCAAGTGAATCTGCTGATGGATCTGCAGGGCGCTCCTCGGCGTGATGTACAAGTAGCACTTAAGGCAGATGGCAAGGCCTTGATGGTTGCAGGAGTTGAGCTTGATCAGTTCAATTTTGATGGGGATTATGCCGCCAAAATAGTTGATATTCGTCAGGCCCAAATCAAAAAAAACGAAGAGCATTTGGATCTGCAGGGCCAGGTCGATTTAAATACAGCCAGCCCCAGTTTGGATTTGCAGGCCCAGGCCTATCGCTTCGATCTTAAAACCCTTTTCTCACTTTTGCCGCCCGAGACCCGCGCGCCCTTCGAAAAGCGCCGCACCAAATTGGATGTCCCACCCGCGGATCCCTTGCCCATGCTCTACAATTTGCCAGAAGCGCGAAAACACGTCTTTTCTGCTGGGCATGGTCAGAGTATCACCCTGGATGAGTTTTTGACTGAATACTGGGAGCGTTGGACCATTCCCCCGGCTACCCGTGATGAAAAAGGAACAACAGAAAAAAAACCAGCTTTGGCGGATACCCTGGCAGGTAAACTCTCTGTTGATCTCAAGGTCAAAGGAACGGTGGCTGAGCCCGAAGTGGATCTCAAGGGCCTTTTACAGAATGTCCAGATACAAGACAGTCAGATTGCCGAGAGCTATATTCAAGCCCAATATGCCGATCGCCATATTCATGTCGATCAGGCCTATATTCAAGAGCCCGGCGGTGGCGTTTTGCGGGCCGCTGGCGATCTTGATCTCGACAAAGACATGCAGTTTGAATTGCAGGGGGAAGGGCTGAGTCTGAAATTGGCAGATCCCTTTCTCAAGGGCCAAAATACCCGTTTAGAAGGCAATTTGGACTTCTTAGCGGTGGCTACAGGCACGCTTGAAAAACCCGAGGTTTCAGCTCAATTGACCGTGGATCGGCTCTTGATGAACCAACTGTATTTTGATCGGCTGGATACCATCTCTGGTTATAACGAAGGCTATTTAAAAGATCTGCGTGTCGAACTCAAAAGTGGTAACCAAGAAATAGTTGTCTATGGGGATTTTCCTGCCACGGATTTGAACAAACCTGTCAATTTGAGCCTGAGCCTCAAAGACGAAAGTTTTGGCCTGATCAATCTCTTTACCAATGCACTCGACTGGCGTGATGGCAAGGGCTCCGTTTTGGTGCGATTGGTGGGTACCCCGCGCAAGCCAGAATTGGAAGGCACTTTGAGTATGGACAATGCAACGGTCTACATTCCCTCTCTGAAAGAAGTGATGAGTGAAATTGATATCCGGGGTGAGGTTTTTACCAATAAAGTGAATTTGGCTTATTTGCGTGGCAAGGTGGCCGGGGGCAATTTAGAAGTCAAAGGCGATATGGACCTCTTGAATTTATTGCCCTCTTTTCTCAATTTGGAGGCCACCGGGCAGAATCTGCTGATTCGCTACACCATGCCTGGTCTGCTCACCACCCAGACAACCGTGAAAGATGCCACGATTAAAATCAAAGGGCTGATTGATCAGCCTTTTATCAGCGGTAAGGTGGTACTGGGTAAAAATGGTGAAACCACCTTTCCTTTTTTAAAAGACCAAGAGGATTTGTCGACTTCCAGTGAGATTAAAAGTGACAATGCCACAAATATCAAGCGGGCCCAATATTTTTTCGGGGGGCTTAAGATTGAAATACCCGAAGAATATTATTTGCACTCGCCGATTTTTGACATTCCCGTCTATTCGGAGAAAGGGCTCAATCTCCGCCATCGAAGTGGCAATTTGGAGATCCTCGGAGATATTCAGGCTCAAAAAGGCACGCTCTATTTGTTTAACAATGCGCTCAAAATCGACAAACTCAATGTTGATTTTCCCAAGGTGCGCACGACCGTTGCGGGACAAACAGCTGGTTTGAATCCCGATATTTTGATTGAAACCAGTTTTAATGTCAAAGGGGCGGATCAGGCTGTCAAAGCCATCATGAAAGGCAAATTGGAAGATCTGGTAAAAAATAAAATGACGATTGAGTTCTCCAATAAACAGGGCTTGACCGATACCCAGATTTTTAATCAGATCTTTGGTGGGGAGGCTGTCAGCGATCTCAGCCAGGGCAATATTACGGGGCTGGCCTCAAAGTTCAGCGATGTCTTTTTGCGGGGTCTGTTTAGTCCCCTTACCTCACGGATTTCCGAACTTTTGGGTCTGGAAGAATTGTCGTTTGGGATTGTCGGACAGTCAGTGAGTGGGCCGATCTTTAATTTTAAAATTCGTTCCAATCCCTTCTTTTGGATGAATGATGCGGCTCCGATCTTTTTCGGGAAAGATGTGGTTGAGGAACGGTTGCAGCAGTTAAGTTTTCTCAACCGTCTGCGCATCGGGGGGGAGGGCACACTGACCTCGGGAGAGCAGACAATTTATAAGCTGGGCTTGAATTACAGCCTGGGTGAAAATTGGGCTCTGGATTACCAGTTTAAATCCGATGAACAAAGACATTCTGCCACAGTCAAAGGTTCGTATAGCCTGCCTGCTGTGCTCAATTGGTTGGGCTATTGGCGCGATCGCTTTAATGGCAAGTTGGAGCCCGAAGCTTCTCCCCAATCGGCTATCCCCACGGCTGTGCCCAGCCAAAAGCCTTGAACGGCGGCTTGACTTAGGTCAGGGGGATTGGGGCTGTTTCGATTCCAGGCTATAATGTCAGATATTGTCAACACAACCCATGCCCTAAGTGGGGGGGAGCCTGCTGACGGTGTTTGATCAAGATATTTTTTTCTAGATATGCCAAGGAGTCCAAAAATGGCCAAAATTGACAGCCTGTTTAAAGTTCTCGTGGAAAAAGGCGGATCCGATCTGCATATTTCACCCAATAATCCCCCTTTGATCCGTCTCAGTGGCGATTTGATTCCGATTATGAGTCAAAAACTCAACGAAGAGCAGATTCGCCCGCTGCTCTATGAAATTATGGATGATTTCGGACGTAAGCAGTTCGAAGAGACCAATGATTTGGACTTTGCCTACAGTGTTGATGAATTGGGATCCCGTTTTCGTGCCAATATTTTTATGGAACGCAAAGGCTTGGGAGCTGTTTTTCGTGTCATTCCCACCACGATTGTCACGGCGGAACAATTGGGGATTCCCAAAATCTTGACCGAGTATTTTTGCCATTTGCACAAAGGTCTGGTCTTGGTAACTGGGGCCACGGGCTCCGGTAAATCCACAACATTGGCTGCGATGGTGGACTATATCAACAAAAACCGCTCTGACCATATTCTCACGATCGAAGATCCGATCGAGTTTGTACACAACAGCCAAAGAAGTCTGGTCAACCAGCGCGAAGTTGGCAAAAATACCAAGAGTTTTGCCTCAGCATTGAAAGCTGCACTGCGTGAAGATCCCGATGTGATTCTGGTCGGTGAAATGCGCGATTTGGAGACCATCGAGTTGGCCATTACTGCAGCAGAAACAGGCCACTTGGTCTTTGGGACGCTGCACGCCTCTTCTGCTCCCAAAACAATTGACCGTCTGATTGATGCCTTCCCGACCGAAGCCCAGGAACAAATCCGGGCGATGTTGGGTGATTCGCTCAAAGGGGTGGTCGCCCAGCAATTGCTCAAGAAAAAAGGGGGGGGACGTGTCGGTGTGCAGGAAGTGCTGGTAGGCACTCCCGCTGTCGCCAACCTCCTGCGTGAGGGCAAAACCTTTCAGATTCCCTCGATCATGCAGACCGGGCGCAAAGACGGTCAAATGACGATGGATCAGGCGATTGAAGAAAAGCTCAAAGCGGATTTGATTACTCCCGAAGAAGCTTATCTCAAATCACATGACAAGAATCGCTTTAAACACCTCTTGCCCAAAGATGCGCAAGTGGACTAAGTAGAAGCAAGATCAACCTGACTGGCGCAGGTTAGCTTGCCTCCGTTTTTTAAGACACGGAATCCCTTTCAAAGAGAGGGATTCCGGTTGTTTTGTTTTTAATGTGAATTTTTCAAAGGAATAGTTGGAATATGCAAGTCAATCGTGAATCGAATCTGATGGTCAATACGCCCCCGGTACCCGTTTCAAATAATGGTTTGGTAGTGTCTCCATCTCCGCTTGAAAAAAACGAAAAAAACGAAAAAAACGAAAATTTAGAAACATCAGAGAAGTCCACAAAGCGTGTTTCGCATCAGTCTGTCGAGCAGGATTTAAGCGACGAAAAACGGGTACAAAATGAATTGCACACGGGTTCTGTCGATTTCGAAGATTCAGAAAAGATCGCGCTGATGTCCGATTTAAGAGATTTAAAAGCGCCTTCTGCGCTCTCTGAAAGTGATGATTCAGATCTCCTGATGAATGAACCCGTGAAACTCAAACAGGAGAACAAGACGGCTCTGGTTGAGTCCCAAACGTCTGAGACCCAAATGGAGAAGCCCATGCTCTTAGATTTGGATAATCTTTTGCCGCCTGAATTGCCCCTGTTGACGGATCTTCGCACAGAGACCCAGAGCAAAAATGTCGAAGGTTCAGAAAAGACCTCTCAACAAGCAACTTTAAAAGAAGTCGAGACCGAATCCAAATTTGAAGCCAAAACCGAAACAAAGTTTCCCAGCTGGACAAAGAACAATCTCAGCAGCCTGGTGCAGGCCCAATTTAAAAAACAACTGACGGCTTGGGATGCCTCTGGGATTTTTAATACCCGTGCCAAACAGAGCAAAGCCTTGGTGAGTCAGGCCCAGAAATTATCTGCGGAGATCTTGACCACCCCTGGCTTTAAAGAAATGTTTTTCGAAAAAAGTGATACCGAACTGCGGGATGCCTTGGCAGATGCCGTCGGGCAATTGAAAAAGAACGATCCCAAATTCAAAAATTTAAAAGACAGTTCTTATCAAAGCCTGCCCAAAGACAAACAGGCGTTTGTCGATGCCATTCTCACAGGTTTAAAAGCCGGTTTAACCTCCAATCTTTTGAGTAAAGTGGGCAAACAAAAAGGCGTGACAGAACAACAGGTCTTGAATAAGTCTGAGCTGATGGGGGAGATTGAAAAACGCCGCGATCAAAAGATCAGTCCCGAGGGCCTGAAAGCCTTGGGCGAATTAGACGAAGCCCGTCAGAAGAAAGATTTAAAGTTTGCCCAGAATCAGAAGATCTTAAACAAGTCTGAGCTGATGGGGGAGATTGAAAAACGTCGGGATCAGCATTTGAATCCAGAGAGCCTTAAAAAGATCGAGCAATTAGATAAAGAGCGTCAAGCCTTTGATTTAGACTTTGCACAGGATCTCATCAAAACTGAGAATCAAAAACTGGAACAAGATACCGTTGGCAATCGAACCATCAAGCCGGTTCCAAGCACAGAATTGTCGGATAAAGAACTTCAAAAGCTCATGAAGAGTTCATTTGGGGAAAGCCGAAAAACGTATTCTAAAGAAGAAATCAAACAGGCTCAAACAACGGCTGTGAAGCTCATGCAAAACTCAAAAGATCAACAACTCTTATGGACATTTGCTTTACGCCCTCAAGCTGACCTATTACGTGATGTCAATCGGGCTTTGCACGGAAAAGTGGATAATTTAAGTGACGACCAAAATTTGTATACAAATAAGATCATTGGCTCTTTTCGGGCTGAGGCCTTGAAACAATTAGAAGGCAAGGGCTCTGTTGTGAAACGGGGTAAAGATTCGAGTCCCAAAGAGGTAAAGTTTAATGGCAAAACTTATACCCATGTGACGCAACTTGGCAAAGGGAGTTTTGGGACTGCTCATCTTTTTGAAAGTACCAACAAGAAAACCAAGCAAACTGAGCAGATTGTGGTCAAACAATTCAGTCGCAGATACTCTGATGCCAATGAATGGTTTGGCAAAATGCAACAAGAAATTCGTGCCCATCAATATGCCATGGGGCTTGATGGAAAGGGCCAAGAAAACGTGTTGGCCCTCAAAGGGGTTTTATTTGACTCTAAAGCGGAGGGCTTGGGTGAGTTTATGACTGTCTCCGAAGTAGCTGGAAAAGGCTCATTAAAAGATGTTTCTGAGAAAATTGATACTGCTTTGGATAACAAAGAGTTGACCCCTACGGTTCACCAATTGTTAAAGCGTTCATTATTGGCTCAGGCTATGGATGGAATGAAGTATGTTCAGTCTCAACGTGATATGTTGCATTTAGATCTTAAACCCGACAATATTTTTGTCACAGGGGAGGGGAAAGTCAAAATAGCTGATTTTGGTACTTCGAGTATCATTAATGAAACCTCTAGTGAGGACGGGATTGGCACACCGCTCTATATGTCTCCAGAAAACACAAGTAAAAAAATCGATTTATTGGAAAACCCACTTAAAAAAAGGTCCCTAAATACAGGTTCAGATGTTTGGTCTTTGGGGGTAATGGCCCGAGAGCTTTTGACTGGAAATCGCATTTCCCCCGAGTTGCAGAAAAAAGGCTATACTCTCGACACTTTAACTGCAAATCCTCTTTTCAAAGATACGACTGAATTTTCAAGTGATGATAATAACCGCATCTACCAACAAGGCAGTCAAGAAACCCGTTTGGGCCATGAGAAAAAAGTCGAAGTAAAATCTCTGGGCGCTTATGAAAAGGTGATCAATGCCATGATGCACCCGGATCAAAACAAACGCCCGACTTTAGAGGCCTTGACACAACACGGGCTCTTCTCAGATCAAATTTTGCAAGAGCCCAAATTGCAAGAATTGCTGATGGCCGTGCTCGATGGCAAAGATGCCAAAACGATTCAAAAACTGAGCCAAGAAGTCGAGAGCCTGAACAAGCGTCTCTAGCTTGTCGGACTGCGACTATTGGCCTGTCAGGCTGCGCGGAATTTTGGGGTCAAAGACATTCTTGCTGCCGAGCTGAATCTCAAGATTCTCATTTTGCTTGAAGCGGTAGAGCTTGGCTGGTTTTTTCGAAAACTCTTGCGTGGTCTCTTGGGTGTCTTCGAGGATATCCAAAAAAGCCACTTTCTTGCGAAAATTGCGCTTGTCGATCTGGCGATTGAGAATAATTTCATAGACCCGGCAGAGCTCAGGCAATGTGAATTTCTCGGGTAGCAATTGCAGGCCCAGAGTGGTATAGCCGAGTTTATTGCGCAGGCGTTGCAGGGCCAATTCGATAATCCGTTGGTGATCAAAGGCCAGAGCGGGCTGTTGATACATCGAATGCCAGCGCACATCACTCACCGCTTCGGAGGGGTGCAGGGTAAATTTCTCGGAATTGACCAAGGCGTAATAGGTAATCGTAATCACGCGGGCGCGCGGATCGCGCTCAATTTCCCCAAAGGTATAGAGCTGCTCCAAATAGACATCGTCGACGTTGGTTTTCTCTTTGAGCTTGTGTAACGCGGCTGTTTCCAAGCTTTCATCCATTTGCACAAAGCCGCCGGGCAAAGACCAATAGCCCATAAACGGTTCGGTATTGCGTTGTACTAGCAATACCTTGAGGTCTTCCTGCATGATGGTAAATAACACGATATCGACGGTGACAGCAGGATGTTGGTAGTCCAGGATATCGATGGCTCTTGTCCTCACTTTGCATTCACAAAAAAAAATGATCCATGTCATAATATGATAGGTTACCTGAAAGGATCAAGCATCAACGTGGCACGGAATCCCTCGGCAGATGAGATTTCCAAAGGCAGTAACGTAATCTGGCTCTCTGACGCGACTCCCCATGATCTCCCTTTGATCGGCTTGAAAGCCTTAAATTTGGGGATTGCTCAGCGTTTGAAGTTGCCAATTCCACCTGCTTTTTGTATCACAACCCAGGCCTATCGGCGTTGTCTGGAAAGTTTTGGCATTTCTCTGGAGGAGCCCCACAATTTGGGCTTTCAGGAAACTTTACAGATGGGACGTCTGATTCAGCACAGTTTTTTTAAATACCCCTTGCCTGTCGATGTCTTAAGCGATATTCGCAACGCCCACCGCCAATTGACGCAGCAGCAAGAAATGGGTCTGGTCTTGCGCCCTTCGGTGCCTTATGCCTCTCCGCTTTTTTCCCGCCGTTTGCGCCCCTTGCTGAACATCCGCGGCATGATTGAGTTCGAAAAAGCGCTCAAAGTCTGTTGGGCCTATATCTGGCTTGATGAAGTCGTCGCCTATCGCTTTTCTCAGCCCCAATTGATCAAACGCTTGGATGACCTGGCAATTGTGGTGCAGCCCTTTGTCAAACCCCGTGCTTCTGGGTCTTTGATCAGCTTTAATCCTGGCAATAACAGCGATCAAGAAATGGTGGTAGAATCGGCTTGGGGCCTCAATGAGGCCGTTTCTCGCGGGCTTTTGGTGCCCGATCAATTCGTTTGGCAGCGTTTTTTAAAAAAGGTCAGTCGGCAACAAATTGCGACCAAAACGACTTTCTTTGAATTGGCTGAAGACGGCTCAGTCAAACAATCTGCTCTCGATGCCCGCTTACAAAAGCACCCGTCTTTGAATGAAGCGGATTTACAGGCATTGTCGGATTTGGCTGAAAAAGCCGTCGCCGGGTATCAACGACCTGTCTCACTCGAGTGGATCAAAACTGAGAAAGGTTTTCAGTTTATTCAGGTGCATGCTCTACCGCCATTGCCTGCTGCTGTGGTGCAGGAGTCGGAGTGGGAACGTCTCGATACCCTTGCTCCCTATTTCCAGCAGCCCTTTTCTCCGCTGGGCTGGAGCTTTTTACATCCGTTGCTGGAACAAGCTTTGCAAGCTGTTTCCGAGTATTTGGGTATTACGGGTCTGCCTTCCCCGGCTTTTCGGCTCGTCAATTATATGGTTCATTGGCATCCGTCGGTTCCCAAGCTCTTTCAACAGGCCTTGGCTGCTTTTCAGACCCATCAGCAGGAAATGCCTGCTTGGCGAAGCCAGATAGAGGTCTTGAAAACCCTCTTCAAAGCCCAAGGCTATTGGCAGGGGTTGTACCAAGATTATCTGGCTGCCATTTCTCCCTTTTGGGCACAAGACCCTGCCACTGGAGAGCCTGAGACTCTTTTAGAGGCTTTGAACCACTTGAGTGATGCTGTCGCTCTGTTCTTAGAAGCGGCCTTGTTGGTGCGCTGTTTGTCGGATTCTTCTCAAAATCTGATCAGCGGTTTGATCCAGCCCTATTTTCAAGCCCAGGAGAATCCCCCGGTCTTTGATATTCTGTTTAAAGGCCTACCAGGACGCAAAGCACAAGCAGACCAAATCATGGACCAGACCGTTGAAAAAATCCGCTCCGAGCCGCGTTTATTGAGTCTGTTTAAGTTGCAGACGACCTCTGCCCTCTGGGAGCAATTGCAAACCCAAGAAGTGGGTCCGGGATTTTTGGCTGCTTTAAAAGATGATTTTGGGGCCAGTGGCTATTTCCGCACGGGGCTTGATCCGCTTTACCCCTCTTGGGTGGATGCGCCGCACCCGATTTTGCAAGAATTGCAGCAGGCAATCCAACATCAGCGCGTCTTTTGGGATGATCGCATTCCTGTGCAGCGCGAAGAACTTACGCAACAGATTTTTCAAACAGTGGGGCCCTGGCGTTTGCCCGATATTGTTTTGCTGCGGGTGATTTTGCATCTGGGACAGGCCTGTGTGCAAACAGCTGACGAGGAGGCCTTTTTCTGCTCGATGTTTGTGCCTGTTTTGCGCCGGATGATGGGGGCTATCAGCCGATTCTTGCCTTTGGAATCGAAGGCCGATATTTTCTATTTGGAATTGACCGAAATTCGCCATCTGTTGCAGGCGCCCATGAATGCCTTTAAGATCAAAGAGCTCAAAGAATTGATCCAGGCCCGCAAATACGAGCGCAAAATTGGCAATCGTCTGGGGGGCAAACAAAAATTGGAATCGGTGGAATTGCAAGGCTTGCCTGGCAACGCTGGACAATATTTGGGCAAGGCCCGAATAGTCTTGCGCAGTGACGATCTAAAAGAGCTGCGCCAAGGCGAAATTTTGGTCACCGATTATTTTGAGCCTGCCTGGGAACAAGCCTTGACCAAAGCGGGAGGGCTGGTATTGGAGTTGGGCGGGGCGCTTTCCCATGGGGCTGAATTGGCCCGGCAGTACAAATTGCCTGCTGTCGTGGGCTTGGCCCAAGCCACCCAACAATTGAAAAATGGTTATGTCTTGCGTTTAGATGGAGCGACAGGCCAAGTTTCAGCTTATCAGGCCACAGCCCTGGAAAAACAAGAGGAGTTTGTCAGTTAACCTTCAGACAAGGCTCAGTTGGGCTTCATGTCCGCAGGCAAGGCCGCTGCCAATTTGGCTATTTCCGTGTCAAAACGGGCAGAGAGACCCGTTGCTTGTCTGAGTTTTTCAGAACTCAGTGAGACATCTAAGGGGCGGGGAGCGTAGAGATGGGAATCATGCACCGACACCGCTTCGATCAGATCTGTATTCAAATTTAAGGCTTGGGCCAAAGCCAGCCCTGTATCCAAACGGCTGCGGCGCTCGGAGCCCAGATGATAAACGCCTTGCAAATGCCAGAGCTGCTCCAGCCACTCAACCAAAGTGCCCACATAGAGAGGGGCATTGTATTGGTCTTTGAAGAGTTTAATTGTCTGCCCCTGCTGCAACGACTGTACCAGCCAGCGCGAAAAAGAGGTTTTGCCTGAGGTCCTCCAGGAGAGAAAGGTAAAGCGCAGAATCAACGCATTGGGCAGATCTGCAAATAATTGTTCGGCCATGTATTTGGTGCGGGCATAGACATTGACAGGCTCCGGTCTGTCATCTTCGTTCGACAAACTTTGCAAGCCCGAAAACAGATCGTTGGTGGAGATATGGATCAATTTGCAATTCTGGGCAGCCACCGCCAATCTGATCGAGAGGGCCGTTTCCAGATTTAAGCCAAAGGCCTGACGCAAATCTCTTTCACAGCCATCGACATCGGTCCAGGCCACTGTATTGATCAGCAGATCGGGTTGAAAATCGGCCAGCAGTTTATTTGTGGCCTCACAATCGCGCAAATCGAGGGTCTGGAAATGGGGCATGGAATGTTGAAAACAGGTTCCCAAGACCTCATAGCGCTTGTGCAGGGCTTGATAAAGGGTGTTTCCCAAGCCGCCTGAGGCTCCTGCAATCAGAATGCGTTGTACCATATCTGTCTCCGCTGGTGAATGAACTTGATTCAGGATACTATACAGGTATGTTGTCTTGCACAAAAGCCATCCGGATAGATTTTTACGTGGGCCCATGTCAGAAAGTTTAGAAACAAGCTTGGATCGGGCCTTTGGCCTGCTCGAAAACAAAGATTATGGGGCCGCAGCTTCAGCCTTTGAAGGGGTTTTAAGCCTGCAACCAGAGCTGAGCGAGGCCCTTCACTATTTGGGCGTGTGTAAACATTATTTACACGATTATGCCGTGGCCCTTGATTGTTTTCAGCGCTCGATTGCCCTCTCCCCTGCAGATCCTGATCTCTACCATAATTTTTTTAGCTGTGGCTACGAGCTCTATGGCAGCCAAAAATATGATCAGGCCGTGGTCTATTTTCAGGCGGTGATCGATCTGAATATGGACTATTTGGAGCAGTCTTGGATCTACTTGATTCGTGCCCTCAAGTTTCGCAATCGCATGGAGGCTTGTCAGCACGCTTTAAACCAAGCTTTGGTGCGTTTCCCTGAGAGTTTGGCGTTTCGCATTGAAAATACCTTTCTCTTTCCCCAAGTTTATACGTCTGTGTCAGAAATGGCTTATTGGCGCAAGCGTTTTCTTAAATACTTGGAAGAGTTAGAGTTGTTTTTGTCTCCCGAACGGGTGCGCGTCTTACATGAGCGCGGAGTCGATGTCGACAGCCCGCTGTTTGGAATCTTTGCCCAGGGGGGGAACGAGGCCGAAACCACACGACGCATCAGTGCCCTCTGGGAAAAAATTGCGCCGATTGTGCAATCTGAGCCGCTACCGCGTCCTGAGCTGAGCCCGGATAAGATCCGGATTGGCATGGTCTCCCCTTCGTTTTGGAATCATTCCACCATGCATTATTTTCTTGGGGTGATTGCCTATCTGAGCCAGCAATCCGATTTAGAACTGTCGGCTTTTTATTTGGGCGAAGGCACCAGCGACGGGATCACCGCCGTTGTCAAAAGCCAAGTGGCTCATTTTGAGGGGCTTTCTTGGGATTTGCAGGCCTGTTTGAATACCCTCAATGCTTCCCGCCCCGATATCCTGCTCTATTTGGATATTGGTCAGGACCCCTTTCTCTATACCCTGGCTTCCAATCGGGTGGCGCCCGTGCAATGTGCCTTAACCGGCTTGCCCATGACCACGGGTCTCAAAAATTTGGACTATTATCTTTCGGGGTCGGCCTTTGAAATCCCCGAGGCGCAGCAGCATTACAGCGAAACCCTCGTGACCTTTGATGGTCCCATTGTGACCTATCTTCCGCCCCATGCACCAGCTCGGCCTAAAAGCCGGGAAGAACTGGGACTCAAGCCCGACAGACATTATTACCTCTTTCCCATGACCCTCTTTCGCGTGGATCCTGAGTTTGCCGAGATCATTCCGGCCATTCTCCGGCAAGATCCCGATGCCGAGTGGCTGTTTGTGAGTTACCGCGGGCTGGAAGAAACGCTGCTTGAGCACTATCAGCGACTTTTCCCTGAACTTTGCAGCCGCATTCATTTTTTGCCCTGGCTCAACCAATCTGATTTTCTCTCAGTCATGGCTCAGGTTGATGTGATTATGGACAGTTTGCGCCTCGGGGGGGGTAATTTGGCCTTTCAGGCTTTTTGGATGCACACCCCAATCGTGACTTTGCCCAGTGAATTTTTGCGTTGCCGGATTGCCACTGGGCTTTACCAAATCATGGGTATCTCTGATGGCATTGCCTCAGATTTGCCCGATTATATCCACAGGGCCTTGGCAATTGGCACAAATAAAAGCTACCGCCAAGCGCTCAGTGAGCGGATTGCTGCTCAAAAACATCTGATTTTTAATCAGCCGATTTACAGCCAGCAAATGGCGGATTGGTTCCGCCAAGTGGTTCAGCGTTGAGGTGCCCCGGGGTAAACTGGGGGAAGTCTGATGCCAAGGAGAAACTGTGGCTGTTCATCTGGTGCCGATCCAAACCGGCGATGGCTCTTATACCTTTTATAACGTGACTGAAAATATCTATTTTCGCTCGCTGCAAGGGGCCCGCAGCGAGGCTTTCTACGTTTTTGTAACGGGTGCCCGTCTGCCTGAACGGGGGGGGGATTGGTCTGTCTTGGAGTTGGGCTTGGGGCCGGGCATGAATTTTTTGGTCACAGCACAGGCCTTCTTGGCCCGAGCTGAAGCGGGTACCTTGCGCTACCATGTGGTTGAAAATGCCCCACTCTCCCCTGAAAAATTGGGGCAATTGGCCTATTTAAGCTGGTTCAAATACCCAGCCGTTTATGAACTCCTGCAGGAAGCCCTGAGCCAAGCCGTACAAGCCGTGGCTGTTCCTCACGTTCCCGCAGCCCCCATTCGGCCTATTCAATTGCGCTGGCAAATACATGCACAGGTGATTGAATTGGTGCTCTATCCCTGTGCGTGGGAGGTTGCTTCCTTGCCCAAGCAGCTGACTTTTGATGCGGTTTATCATGATCCCTTTGGGCCTGCCGCCAATCCCGAATGCTGGAGTGAGCCCTGTTTTGCCTGGGAGCGGGCCCATCTCTCCGAGACGGGCCTGATCACCACTTATGGTGCTTCAACACCGATGCGCAAGGCCATGGCCCAAGCTGGGCTCTATTTGGCTTCGCGCAAAGGCTCTGGCAATAAGCGCGAAATGACCTTGGCGGCCAAAAATCCTGAGGCCTTGTCTGGGCACACCTTGCTGTCTCAAGAAAAATACCTCAAGTAAGGGGGCCGATATGACGGTTTCTGGATCGGTGGCAATTATGGGGGCAGGACTGGCCGGTTTGGGGCTGGCCCGTGCCCTGCTCAAAGCGGGTTTGAGCGGAGAACAGGTGCAGATCTTTGAAGCGCATTCAGCGGGGGCCGGGGCTTCGGGTTTGCCTGCAGCACTGATGCACCTGACACCTGGTCGCAGTCTCTTTCCCAAACCCGGTTATGCCCCATGTTTTGCCTTTAGTCAGGCCTGGCTGAAGGTCTTGCAATCAGACAGTGCTGAACCCCTGGCTGAGCCCCTTCTGCTCTTGCGCCCGGCCCTTGATGACGTTGTTGCTTCCCGTTTTGAACGCTCGTATGCCCGTTTGGAGCCAGGCTTGCCCGCACAGATCTCGCGTTTGAGTGCCTCGCAGGCTGAGGCCTTTCGGCCCCTCTTTGCGCTGCCAGAGCTGACTGCGACCTATGCGGTGCAACCGGCTTGGCGGGTGGCCATGCCTGCGCTGATTCAGAGCTTGAGTCAATCACTTCAACAAGCGGGGGTGGCTGTGCATTTGGAGCGGGTCAGTCGTTTGCAGCCGTTATCGGGTTTAGGCTCTCAGCAAGGCTGGCAAGTGCAGACCCAATCGGGTCTGCACTCCTTTGAGCGGGTCGTGCTGGCTGTGGCGGCAGACTTGCCCCTCTGGTTTCCAGAGCTGCCCTTGCAGCGCATGCGAGGAGAAGTGGCGGTCTTTCAACACCCGCAGTTTGAGGGCCTCAAAACAGCATTGAGCTGTGGTGGATATGTCTTACCTTTGGGGGGGCAACGCGTTTTGGCGGGGCCGACGTTTTATCCTGCTGAGCAGCCCTGCCAAAGCCCCGAATGGAGTGTGCAGCAGATTCGCCAGGGCTTGGCTTCTGTCGTGCCAGCCATGGCCGAGGCCGAATTGGAGCAGCTTTGGTCGGGGGTACGTACGTTGGTGAAACACCAGCGCGAACCGCTCGTGGGGGCTGTGCCGGGCTGTCACCAGCTCTATGTCTTTTCGGCGTTTGCCACCAAGGGGCTTTTGCAAATTCCTTGGCTGGCCCAGGCCTTGGCCGAGCTGCTGCTTCAGGACCGAGACCGCATTCCAGACTCTTTTAATGCCGGGCGTTTTCCGCTGGAAAATTGGCGTTTGGCATGTCCCTGACTGTGGTTGTCTTAACTTCAGTGGGGCGGGAAGCCCATCTGCGTAACTGTTTGCGCGCATTGGCAGCGCAGACCCTGCTGGCCGAACAGATTTTGGTGGTTGACGATGGCTCAGCCCAGGGCCGTGCGGTTGTGGCGGAGTTTGGGGCTGATTTGCCTCTCCGCTACGATTGGCGTCCCCATGATTATTGCATGAGCCGTTCTTACAATCGGGCTGTTTCACAGCTTTTATCGGAAAAACTGGTTTTTCTTTCGGGGGATATTTTGCTCAATCCCTTGGCGCTGGGGTTTTATGCTGAGTATTTTAGCGCTTTGCCCCCAACGGCAATCTGGGGCTATTTTGGTTCGTATAAACAAGAGACGCTGGCTTCTTATCTCCAGCCAGGGGTCCAGGTCAATATCCGCGATATCCGCCTCTGGTTCACCCCCGAAGGGCGTCTGAGTTGCCGTGAAGATATGGTCAGGCATCCCCAGGTCTATGCCTGGGGAGGAAATTGGGCTCTTCCCCGCTCGCTCTTTGTGCAGGCGGGTGGTTTTAACGAGGCTTTTTCAGGTTGGGGCTACGAAGACGTGGCCTTTGCCAATCGGCTCGTCCAATTGGGCATTCCGATGGCTTTTTCGGTGGATGTCTGGGGCGAACATCAGGCCCATGCTGATCCGGAAGAGTCAGCTGTGGCCCTGCGCAATCGCGAAAAAATTGGGGTTTTGGCGCCTTGTCAGCAGGAGCCCGGTTTGCTTTATCATCCAGAGCGCACCCAACTGGCCCAGCTCTTAAACCGCGTTTATGGCTGAGCCTGGGTTTTGAGTCGGGGCAAGCCCTCAGGCCAATAATCTTGCTTGGGGTTGCGGCAGCGTTGAAAGAGCAGCGACTCCCACTCCCAGATGCGAACGGGCCAGGTATTGCGGCGACTGGTGTGCATGACCTGATTGCTGAGTCGGTCGACAACGGCCTGGGGGTCTTTGAGCCAGAGCATCAGGGCATCGGTCAGGGCGCTCAAATAGCGACGGGCATAATTTTCATGGGGCTCGGGGGGAACCAAACGGGCAAAACCTGCTGTGGTTTCGGGCAGGGCCCCCATTTGCGTGGTAATAATATCGCAGCCACAGGCCATGGCCTCCATGGCGGAAATGCAGGAAGTCTCTGCGAAGGTGTTGGGATAAGCCAGCAAATGGGCCTTGGACAGCTCCAACGCCAGTTCCGGCTGGGGCAAAGAACCGCGCAGGCTGACATTCTCAGTCTCGCGGCAGCGCTGGTAAAGGGCCTGCAATGCGGGATCGTCTTCGGGTTCTTGATAGGTTTGCAAAGAGGAAAAAACCTGCAATTGGAGTTGAGGGAAAATTTCGCGCAGCAAGGGAAAGATATCCAACAGTACTGCCAAACCCCGATTGGGCACCGAGGTATAAGCCAAGGTCGGTATTTTGGCTTTGGTTGAGACCAATTGGGCTTTATCCGCAAAGAGATAGGCAAAAGCCGGTGCAATGGCATTGCGGCGAATACCGGTGCGCTCAGGCTGCAAGCCAAAGCGCTGGATATAGTTTTCCTGTTGCCAGCGGCTGACAAAGATAAAGCTGTCCCAGGCCTCCTGCACCAAACGGTGTTGCAGGGCCAGCATACTCACATCTTCGGCTGTGTGCTGGGTCCAGAGCAGCAGTGGCGTATTGGGGGGCAAGTGAGGCCGAATCGTACTCATCGGCAGCAGAGAGTTCAAGCTGATCACCGCATCAAACGTTCGGTTTAAAAAGAACTCTTCGGGCTCTTCGGGCAGCGTTAAACATTCGACCCCTCTGAACAGACCGGGTGTACTGGTATTGTTGAGCAAAGTGACTGCGTGCCCGCGCTCGGCCAGGGCTGCCGTTAAATAGCAGAGGGCCGATTGGGAGCCGCCCAAGGGTATCAAATAGGGGCTTTCTGCAGTGTAATCCATGGGGCCAGAGTCAACGAAACAGAGTCTAAGTTGAAACATGGCTCTTTCCTTAAGGTTGGGGTGTTGGCGAAATTTGACGCATGGGGCAGCGATAAAGTGAAAAAGTCACCTCAATCTGGTTTCGAGCACAGCCTTCGCGGTATTCTCCGGCTTGCAGATTGTGGGTGACCACCAGATTAGCGCCTACCTGCTCAGCCCGCTTGCGGAGGTTATAGTGTAAGCGCTCCAAATAAGAGGGCGAAGTTCCTGAGTCCATTTGACCACAGCCATTGCCGTCGGTTAATGCCTCAGAACCCAGTTTTTCACAAATCAGATTGGTGGGCAGGCTGTTTAAGATGTATATTTCCGCTTTGGGGAGATTTCCATCCGGGCGTTGGCCACGACAGGCGGCCAGAGAGACCAGTATCAAAAAGCTGATGGCCAGGAGGATGCCAAAGCGGGTAGTCATTCTTTGCTTGTCTTCTTGGCAGAAAGCGGAGGTGTGCTGGTGGGGCTGCTTGATTCAGACCAAAGCTCTTTGACCTGTTTGACTGCCTCGTGCATGTCCTGAGTGGCTTCTAATTCACCTTCAATGAATTGCAGACCCTCAATCAGCCAAGTGGCCAAATCTGGTTGAAAGAGTCGGTAAAATACCCGGCGGCCTTGACGGCGTTCGAGTACCAGACGATGTGAACGCATCAGGGCCAAATGTTGAGATACGCGGGCATGACTGATTCCCAATATTTCTTCAAGAAAGTTGACATCGCGCTCTTCATGGCGGAGTTCTTCAACAATACGGATACGATGCGGATGAGACAAAACGCTCAACAATTTGGACAGTTCTTTGGCTACCAAGTGGCGTGCGGGCATGGATATTATACTCTCGGTGTCATTCTTTCATTCGCTGGATTATTCAGGCTTGATTGTCGTAAAACAATGCAAAAACACGCTTGCATAGGTTATTATATACGCATGATTGCATATTATCCAGCCCTTTTCTAAAGGTCTGCAGAGAAAAGAGGGGCCATGAATATTCCCGCTTTTAATCCCGGTTTGTCTGCTTTGCAGGCTTCAGCTTTTGCTTTAAACAGTTCTGCTCACAATTTGGCCAATCTTGACACCCCTGGCTTTGAGGCCCGGCGTGTGACCTTTGAAGAAGCGGCTCCCAGTGGTGTCGTGGCCCGCGAATCCTCTGCAAAACAGCCTGTGGATATCGCTACAGAAATGATTCAACAACTCAAGGTGCGTCGCCTGTCTGAGGCTGCCGTAGCCAGCTTAAAAGCGGGTGAAGAATTGCTCGGTGAGCGGCTCGACCGCCGAGCTTGATTCAATCCTCTGCTTTTGGCCCTTCATCTTCCCATTGCAGTTGAATTTTGGTTTCCACTTTGCGCTGATTTAACCCCGCTTTATAACGCTGGTATTTGTCGTGTTCGGGCAAGTCGCTTAGGCAACCCGACCAATCTGAAGGCCGCAGTGCAGCGATTTCCGTTCCCGCTTCGATCCCGAGCATTTGGAGCAGCGGGTGGGCCTTGGGCAGCCACAGGCCGAGAAGCAAGTCTTGCTGAAGATCCAGCCATTCAGGCCCAATCAATTCGGCGTTAATCTGGTAAAGATTGCTGTGTCCAAGGATTGCCAGCCGCACAGGCAAGATTGTCTGGATGCGCTTTAAAATGTTCTCCAAAGCGGTTTGGGCTTCGGGGTGCTGAGGCAACGCTGGCTCCAAAGCGACCAGTCCCAAACTCAATAAAACAGGGGGCTGCCAATTGGATGGATAGCCCAGATTGTCGCGTTCAAAGCGGGTATAACAGGCAATCTCTTGGCCCGAAGGCAAGGTCAAGTGGCCCTGAGCCCCACGCGGGATTTTCCCAAATTCAGACAGGGTGCTCTCGGGGCCATTTAAACAGCCAGGCGACCAGAGGGTGTGGTAAAGTTTTTCCAATTTATCGGGGGAAGGGGCGACGCCCAAATCCACCATCAGGCCGTAACTGCCGTTTAAACTCATTGGGGCAAAGACACCCGGCATGCTTCCAAGGCTTGGCGCAAATGTCCGCCTGCGGCCGCTAAAAGGGAGCGAGCCAGATCTGCATCCACTTCGCCCCAATGCATCATCAATGCGGTTTTGACCTCTCCTCCGGCACGTTCCAAGAGGAGCTGAGCCCTGCTTTCGGGTAGGTCGCCCAGCTCTTGCAACATGCGCAGGGCCCTGCGCTGTAATTTTGCATTGCTGATGGTCACATCGACCATGCGATTGCCAAATACTTTTCCCAGTTGAATCATGCTGATCGTTGAGATCATGTTCAAAGCGAGTTTGGTGACTGTTCCCGCTTTTAGACGGGTCGAGCCGGTTAAAATCTCGGGGCCCACAGGCAAGATCAGATAAAACTCGACACCTGGGTCGGTCTGTTCCACCGGACTGCAGGACAGGAGGGCCGTGTGGAGGCCTTGACTGCGTCCTTGGCGCAAAGCGGCCCGCACATAAGGGGTATGGCCACTCGCGGCAATGCCAATCAGCATATCTTGGGGCGTGATTTTTAAAGCCGCCAAATCTGCCAAAGCGTCTTCTTGACTGTCTTCAGCACCTTCTACAGCCTGTTCCAGTGCAGCCCGTCCTCCAGCGATCAGACCCACGACCATGCCTGGTGGTGTTCGAAAGGTCGGTGGGCATTCTGCAGCGTCTAAAACCCCCAGGCGGCCACTTGTGCCCGCGCCAATGTAAATCAAGCGGCCCCCTTTTCGCAGGCAATCGACAGTCTGTGCAATGACCTGTGTTAAGACTTCTTCATGGCCATCAAAGGCTTTGAGCATTTTTTGGTCTTCTTGACGCATCAACGCGATAATTTCGGAGATCCCCATTTGATCGAGATTCTGGCTGGCGGGGTTGGGGTATTCGGTTAGGGGCAATTCGCTGGCCATCTGGATCTCCTTGAAAACTCTTAACTTTCAGCTGTCAAACTTGTTATAGTATATCTGGTTCAAGCTCTCAACGTCTTGCTGAATGACTTGTTAACGACCGATTATTGCGATGGGGTGCATCTTTTGAACAAGGGCTTAAAAAACGCAGGTTTATATATCTTTTTAATTCTGGTAGGGATTGTCTTTGTAAGTTCCTTTTACAAGCAAAGCTACCGTGAAAAGAACGTCAGTTATACTGAGTTCTTGCAAAAAATTGATCAGGGTCAGATCGAAGAAGTTCTGATCAAGGATCAAATTTTATTGGCCCGGACCCGCCCAGATAGCACCCGTCTCAAGGTCTTCACCCCCAAAAATGATCCTCAGCTATTGCCGCGTATGGTAGATAAGGGTATCGTCATTCGGGTTGACCAGCCACCCGAGAGCAATTGGTGGATCTCCTTCTTTTCTCCCATTCTGATTCCCTTGCTGATCATTGTTGTACTTTGGATCTTTGTTATCCGTCAGGCCCAAAGTGGCAGCAGTCAAGCGATGTCTTTTGGCAAAAGCAAGGCCAAAATGGTGATGGAAAACCGCCCCAAAGTGACTTTTGATGACGTCGCTGGCGCAGATGAAGCCAAACAGGAACTCGAAGAGATCGTGGACTTCCTCAAGTCTCCCGATAAATACCAAGCCCTTGGAGCGAAAATCCCCAAAGGTGTTTTGCTGGTAGGCCCACCAGGTACGGGTAAGACCTTGATCGCCAAAGCCGTCGCTGGTGAGGCCTCAGTACCTTTTTTTAGTATCAGCGGTTCTGAATTTGTCGAGATGTTTGTGGGTGTGGGCGCCTCGCGGGTGCGGGATCTGTTTGATCAGGCCAAGAAACATGCCCCCTGTCTGATTTTTATCGACGAAATTGATGCTGTTGGCCGTCAGCGTGGCGCAGGTCTTGGCGGTGGCCACGACGAACGTGAGCAGACCCTCAATCAATTGCTGATCGAAATGGATGGCTTTGAAGACAATCACAGCACCATTGTGATTGCCGCAACCAACCGTCCCGACATTCTCGATGCGGCTCTGCTGCGTCCCGGCCGTTTTGATCGTCAGGTGATCGTCGATCGCCCCGATGTCGAAGGCCGGGAAAAAATTCTCGAAGTACATACCAAAAACAAGCCGCTTGCCAAAAACGTGAAGACCTCTGTGCTGGCCCGTCGCACCCCTGGTTTTACGGGGGCAGATTTGTCCAATCTGGCCAACGAAGCAGCCTTGCTTGCTGCCCGTGAGAACCAAAAAGAAATTCACATGAAGCATTTGGAAGAGGCCCTCGATCGTGTGATTGCCGGTCCCGAAAAGAAAACCAAGCTGATCACCGAAAAAGAAAAAGAGATCACGGCCTATCACGAGATGGGACATACCCTGGTGGGGCGCTTTCTCAGTCATTGCGATCCGATTCACAAGGTCACCATCATTCCCCGTGGTATGGCTCTGGGCTTGACGATGTCTCTGCCCGAAGACCGTGTTTCTGCTTCCAAATCGTACCTGCATGATCAAATTGCAATGTTGCTCGGTGGTCGGATCGCCGAAGAGTTGATTTTTGGCGCAGAAGAAATTACCACAGGAGCCCGCAACGATATCGAACGGGCCACCGAAATTGCCCGCAAAATGGTTGTTGAATACGGCATGAGCGAAAAAATCGGTCCGCGAACGGTGGGCAAGAAAAACGAACAGGTCTTTTTGGGGCGTGACTTTGGTGATGTTCGCAATTATAGCGAAGAGGTTGCCAGTGACGTGGATCGCGAAATCCGCCGATTGCTCGATGAGAACCACGATCGGGCTCAAAAATTGCTCATTGAGCACAAACACGCTTTACATGAAATTTCACGCCTGCTGATCGAGCGTGAAACCCTTGATAGCGCTCAGCTCGATGAATTGCTCGAACAGGTAGAAGGTGCCGCTCCGCCCACCAAACCCGAGCGCAAATATGCCTCTTGGCAGGCCAAAGATCCCAAAGTGCTCGAAGAGGGCTCAGAAAAAGCGGAAACTGAACCGGACGCCGACGCAAGCGTTGAAAGTGGCGTTCTGGAAGTGAATCTGCCACTGTCTTCGGCTGAATCCGCGGAGCCCCAGCCCAGCGAAGAAACAAAAAAGGTGTAGTGTTGAGCCATGGCAGCCATCCGTTGTAAAGAATGCAGTTTTGTCGCAGCAAAGAACGAAGACTATTGCCCCGAATGTGGAGCCATGTACGTCGAGCCACTCGAATATGTGGATGACAGCCTCGTGGGGCAAAGCCGGGCCCGTGCAGCCAAGCCCGAAAAGAAAAAAGGTGGAGGCCTGTTTTCCTCACTTTTTGGCGGGGGAGCCAAAGAAGAGTCTGCGCCAACGGTTTCTCGGCCTGCTGTGGCTGCGGCCCGCAACACTGCGCCCCCGGCCGATGTGCCCCGGGATCAATTAAAAATTCGCTGTCAGGAATGCAAACACATCGTGCTTTTGGATGGTCACGATGGCTATTGTCCAGATTGTGGGGCTTTCTTTGTTGAACCCCATGACTACATCACCCCTGAAATCTTGGCGGCTGAAAAAGAAGCGGTGCAGGCAGCAATTGAAAACTACCGCCCCGTGGAAAAAAGTTTTGAAGAAATGACGCCCCAAGAGCAGCTCAATCACCTCAAAGAGCAGGTGGATGATACCTGGGACCTGATTATCAAAGAGCGCCACGTTTTGAACGAAAAGGCCAACGAATGTATGCAGTGTTTTACCGCTGCCGGGACCATCAAGTCCGAAGACCAATACGAGGTCATGGCCAGCATGATCAAACAGCGCTACCACAATCTGCAGGATTTTGAACTGATTCGTGCCGATTATATGCGCTTATTGGAAGACTTCTCCAAACGGCATGATCAACTCTTAAATGCCAAAGCGGCCTTTCAAGACCATCAAGCAGCCCTTAAGCAAGGACAACCCGCTTCCTGACAGCGGCACTGATGCAAACCCCTGTACAGCTTGGCTTGGTACAGTTCAGTGAACGCTTTCAGTGGCATCAGTTTTTTCCTTATTCCGCCGGATTATTGCAGGCCTATGCTCTGCGGCATTTGAAAGAACCCGCGCGTTTTGCGTTTATGCCCCCGGTATTTTTACCTGAATCGGTTGAGCGTTTGGCGCTGCAGATGCGGGAACTGCAAATTGTGGGCTTCAGTGTTTATATCTGGAATATCAAACGTTCGCTGGCCTTGGCCCAATTGCTCAAATTGCAAAATCCGGGTATTTTGATCGTCTTTGGTGGGCCCCATGTGCCGGATCAAGCTGAGGACTTTATGCGGACCCACCCCTTTATCGACCTCTGTTGCCATGGGCCGGGAGAGGCGGTCTTTACCGCTATTTTAGAGGCCTATCCCGACAATGACTGGCAGGCGATTCCAGGGCTGAGCTATTTTAATTTCAAAGGTCAATTTGTTACGCAGTCACCCTTGCCCCGTTCGCGCGATCTGTCGCAGATTCCCTCTCCTTACACCGAGGGTGTTTTTCAGCCCCTTTTGCGTGCCCATCCCCAAACCCGCTGGATTGCCACCTGGGAAACCAATCGTGGCTGTCCTTTTTCTTGCACCTATTGTGATTGGGGCTCCGCGATTGCCAGCAAATTGGGTCTTTTTGAGATGGAGCAACTCAATGCTGACCTGGAATGGTTTGGCGCCAATCAGATTGGCATGATTTTCTGTGCCGATGCCAATTTTGGCATTCTCAAACGCGATCTTGACTTGGCCACTTATTTGGCCCGTGTCTACCAGCGCTACCGCTATCCCCACACCTTTCACCAGCAAACCGCTAAAAACTCGCCTGAGCGCACCTGGGAATTGCACCAGATTCTGGCTCGGGCAGGTATCTTCGCTGAGGTCACACTCTCTTTGCAGTCGATGGATGCCCACACACTCAAACAAATCAAACGCGACAATATTTCTCTGCCCACCTTCTTAAACCTGCAAAAACGCTTCCAAGCAGCGGGCATTGCCACCTATACAGATATGATTCTGGGGCTGCCAGGTGAAACCTATGATTCTTTTGTGAGCGGGGTTGAACAGGCTGTACAAAGTGGTCAGCACAGCCGCATGCAGTTTTATAATGCATTTGTCTTGCCCAATGCAGAGATGGCTCAGCCCGAATACCGCTCCCAACATGGCATTGAAACGGTTTGGGTTAGCCTTGTTCCCGACCGCCTGAATGCCCAAGACTTTCTCGAAGGGGGGGAAATGGTGGTCGGCACCTACACGATGCCAAAGCCGGATTGGCTGCGGGCCCGGGTTTTTGCTTGGATGTGTAAATTTCTCTATTATTTAGATAAACCCCTGCAAATTCCGATTTTGCTCTTGTATGGTTGTGCAGAGATCTCTTTTGTAGAATTGATTGAGGCATTTCTGCAGCCAGATGCTAATAGATACCCGGTTTTGGCGTCCAATTCAAGATTTTTTTATACTAAGGCGCTTGGTTTGCAAGCGGGCGAAAATGATGCAACTTGGCTGTCTCATGTCTCTTTGCCGGGTCAAACGGGTTCATTGCCTGCTGAGCATTATTTGCTCTTCGAACTTTGTATCGAGAATAAACTGGCTGTTTTTTATGCTGAGGCAGAAGCTCTTTTACAGGACCTCTTGCTCCGTTCTGGGAAGGTTTTTTTATCTGAGCGTTTAAGCGCTGCGGTGGCTTTTAACGCAGCTCTTTTAAAAACCACCTATTTGACCCAATTGGGTGACCCAACGATGCCTTTTCACAGCGAAACAATCGAAGTGATCTTGCCTGAAAATTTACCAGAAGTCTACCAGGCCTTGCTGGCTGGCAAACCGTGGCAATGGCAGAGCCAGCCTCAGGTTTTTTCTAAATCCTGGCCCGGCCCCCCGTTTATGCTTGAGCAACGGTTTCTCTCTCGCGGAGAATGCTAAAATGCCGCTTTTAAAGCCCGCACCCTGCAAAATTCTGGTGGGCCCTTTGTACCACCCCCGCGTGCTTGGCAGCTATTTACACGACCCTTTAATTTACCCCTTTTTTCTCGACTGTCAAAATTGGAAAACCCGTCCTGTGGCCTATGATATGGTTATCTCTCTGTCTGAATTTCAGGCCGAGCGCCAATTGCCCTATGATTACCAGAACACAACTGTGGCAGATTTGCTTAGCCATTTCCCCGCCGACGCACAGCCTGAATTGTTGATCTGGTGGGGGTTCTATGGTCCCATTCCGGTAGATATTGCCGAGAGCCCGATTCCCACGCTCTTGGTGGTTTCGGATTGGCACGAAAATTTGACCTCGGTTTTGGCCTATGCCGAGGCCTTTGACTTTGTCTTGGGTGATCAGGGGCTGGTGGATATTTTACAGGCCAAAGGCCTGCAGCATTGTGCCTATTGGCCCAGTTATGCCCTCTACCCAGAGCGCTCGTTTTTAATTTCTCCGCCATTGGAGCGGATTTGGGATGTGGCCTACGTCGGGAGCCTGAATCTGGCTTTGCATCCCAAACGCGAGGGCTATTTGAAACGTCTGCTGCAATTGGCCGATCGCTACCAGATTCGTGTTGATACCCATCTCTATGGCTCAGAATACAACCGGCTTTTGAACCAGAGTCGCTTGGTGTTTAATTACAGCATTCGCGGCGAAATGAATCTGCGGGCCTTTGAGGCCGCTGCTTCCGGAGCGGTGGTCTTAATGGAAGAGACAAATCTGGAAGTGCGTAATTATTTGCCTGCAGACCCGAATATAGGCCAGACTGCCGCCCAGGCCTGTATTCTCTACAACGAAGCCAATTTTGAGCAGCAGATCATCTATTATCTCGAACACGAAACCGAACGGCAAAAAATTGCGAATGCCGCTCTGCAGGCCATTCAAAACCAAAGTGCCAGTCATCAATTTGAAAAGTTATTGGCTTTTTTACCTGCTGTCTTTGCGGCTTCAGTTCAGGCCTCAAGTCGTCTTTTTCGCCAGAAAAAGAAACAGCAACAGGCGTTAACCCGAATTCGCCATCTTTACCATTTGCCTTTGGCTCGCGCACCTGAATGGGCTGTTCGCGAGGCCGTTGAAGTTTATACAGGAAGCGATTTTGCGCAAATTCCTTTGAGCGAAAGCTGGGAATGGGCCCATCTGCTGGCGGCCTGTCTGACGGATTATGAGTTTAACCCGATTTCGAAAGTGGGTTATCAGCCCCAGATTCAGGCCGAGAGTGTCTTTGCACGATTATTGCAGGGGCCTGCTTGGATGCCGCTGGTCTGTTTTAATGCCGCTTGGTACTGCTTTTTTCGGGGCGATTACAATCGGGCTTTGCCTTATAGCCAAAAAGCCCTGGTGCTCTTTTCCTCTCCCGATTTTGACCCTTCCCCGCTTTTGACTTTGACCGACTGTCTTTTGCCCTTTGGCCACAATTATTTTTACTTGCATTGGCAGCGCCTGGTCGCGGAAATTTACCGTGAAAAGGCCACTGCTCATGAGCTGTCTCGGCTGATCTGCTGGATGCTTTTGATACTACAGGCCCGAATTTTGAGTGCAACACAGCACATTGCCCATGCAGAAAGCCGCTATCAGGAAGCCTTGGCCATGTTTCCTGAATTTGGCACTGTGGGTTTTGAATTGGCCCGTTTACAGGCCTTGCAAGACAAAAAACTTCAGGCGATCGGGACCTATCAAACCTATTTAGAACGCCATTTTTTACAGCCCCAGGCCCATCTGGCACTCTTGGAGCTTTTGCTGGAACAGGGACAGAACAACGCTGCCCAGCAATGGTATCAACGGGTGGAGCCTTTGCTGCGTGTGATTCCCCACTTTGATCCAAGACCTTTTAAACGCCTTTTACAGCTGATCGCTTATTTGGACCCAGCTGCTGAAACAATTTAAGCGGGTTCTGTTTCACTGCCTGTTTCAGCGGGTTTTGGGGCTTCCACTTTTTTCTCGGTTTTGGCAGGCGCTTCTTTTTCAGAATCGTCTTCAAAATCAATGAAGGGGAAAGAGTTCAATTTGCGGCCAATCATAATAAAACTGAGAATACTCAGATAGGGATTTTTCATAATTTGGGCCAATTGGCGTGTCAAAACAGGCAATTGCTGAATTTGATAGACCACTTCGTCGATAAATTCAAAGCCGACTTGGTCCATCAATTTGCGCAGAGATTCATTTGAAAAATAGCGCACGTGGTTGTGGCGCAGAGCGCCATCATCCTGATAGGCCCAGCCCTCGGTCAGCAGGTTAATAATGGTAGAAATATGGCCAACATTATAGGCCACAATATAAATTTGTCCTTCGGGTTGCAGGTATTTGCGCAGCTCCAGCACCAGGCGTTCGGGATCGATGGCCTGTTCCAGGCCATGATAAACCAAAAGAAGATCAAAATGTTTCTGGGGTAAATCGAGCGGCAGATGAGGCTGATCCCGGCTGACATCGCGCCAATTGGGGTTCAGGCTTTCGACATGCACAAATTCACAGCCTTGGTCTTGCAGGTGTTTCTGAATATTGGGCACAGAATCACCAACGCACAATACCTTTTGATGCTCTGGCTTGAGCAGGCTGTTCAGCTTTTCGGACATTTGTTGACGGTATTGGTCGTACATTGGTTTACTTCCTGGGTTTACTTCCTGGGTTTACTTCCTGGGCGAAGTCGGGCTTAATTCCCTTTTTTCTTGACAAGCATACAGATTTCAATAATATAGAGGCGTTCCGACGTTAAGGGCACCGGCCAAAAGGTCTGAACACGCTTCATAAAGCCTTCTGCTGAGTCTCGAAAGCCCTGAATATTATTCATTATAGTATATTCCGTATCGAGAATTTCCAATCCCTGGGCTTCGAGCAGCTCTCGCAGGGTCTGTTCAGAGTAATATTTGAGCAGTTTATAAGGGTATCGGCTGCGTTCCAATTCCCAGTTAAGGGTCCTTAAGATGAATGCGATATTCTGGGTGTTGAGAATGCTAATCAGCATTTTTCCCTCCGGTTTGAGCCAATGGCTGAGTTTTTTCAGCTCTTCAGCCGGTTTTTTCAGGCAGCTCAATGAGCCCCGCATCAAGATCATATCCACAGGCCGCAGGGCTTTTCCCTGTAATTCCCCCGCTTGGATTTCCATGCTCTGTACACGGCAAAAATCGGGGGGCAAATGGGGGGCTATTGCAAAAGAGGGTTCCAAAAGCACATCCAAGACATCACTGTCGGGTTTTAGGTATTTTTTTTGTACCACTTTGGCGGAGTTTACGCGGTTTTGACGTGCCTGTTCTTGTTTTAAAGGTGCTTTTTCTTCGTCGGCAATGGGGCCTTGATCGGCAGCCAGGGCCAAAGATTTTTGCATGATCGGTTGAAAGCTGAGATTGTCCAAGCTGCGATTGAGTAAGGGACCCGAAGGGCTGTATCTTTCGGGATCAAATTGATGCCAGGGCTGATGTTCTAAATCATCGCCTTTGAGCTTGTATTTTTGTTGGTAAGGTTCCCAGAGTGGGGTGCCAGGCATCGGCGGAAGGTAAACGGCCTGTAGTTTGTCAAAGCGGCTGCGTCTCTCCCAGAGATACCAATAGGTGCGCGCTATTTCTTGGCGGGAGGTTTCGAATTGGGGATTGACCAGATATGCACCGATTGCCCCCATTTCAAAGGCATCACACTGATCCAGTGCTTTTGAGATATCCTGGGGATTTGAGCCAGGAAAAAATGGTGTTGCCCGATTGGAAAAACTGGCAAATGTCATAATCACTTTGCGGGTATTGATCCGCCTGAGCCATTCGCAATTCTCGCGTGTCAATTGATCGGGATAAGCAGAAACAATAAAAAAGACAGATTTTTCCAGCCCCCGGCTCAAAATACCTTCACAAATAGCTTGAAAACGTTCCGGCTGGCTTAAAAAGAGTTCATCAGAAATATACACAGGAAAAATATACGAAAGCAGATTTTCTGGAACGGGCCAATTGCGGTAGAGTTGGCGGTAATCTTTGCTCACTTGGCTGATCTCTTCGAGGATGCGCTCGGCTGAAAATAAACGCAAACGCGCTGCCGGTGGCATGATCAGCAGTGAGTTGAGTGAATGGGAACCCCGTGAAGTCGTAATCACAGGAACCGAACGACCCGGTAAATTGTGCCAAAGACTGTGGCGGGGCAGCGGCAATTGGTCGATATTCTGGACTATTTTGGTGGGTGAACCCGAGTAAATTCGGCCCCGGCTCTGGTAAATCAAACCGGGTACTTTGCCATATTTGATCGGGCCAGCGTTGGGATCTTTTAAAAAGATCGGCAACAGTTGGTTCAGCGGAATTTCGGGCTCACCCAAGAGACCAATATCGACATGGGTGGGCAGGCTTTGGGGCAAATGCGAAATATGTGGGCCGGCCAAAATAATCGGCACTTCAAGGTTTTGTTTGATCACCTCAGCGACCCGGTCAACCTGGCCAAAAGACGGCGTGGTACTCCAAATCAATACCAAGTCTGGGCGCTGCACCATGATCCGTGGCAGGGTGATTTCCAGACAGATCTGCAATTGCGGGAATTGTTTTTCGAGAAAGGGGATCAAACTGGTCAGATAATAGGCAGAGAGATAGTCTATACCGGTGCCCTGAAAGCCATTGCCCTCAAAATTAGAGGGATGAAAGAGGGGGAAAAATGCCAGTTTCAAGTGTGTTTACCGATTCTTTATTGGGTGCGTGCCACTGGCAATGCCAGCTCTGTGGTAAGTCTTGTAGGTGTAAACAGAGACACGGGTTGGAGCTGCCGTGCCGTGAGAATCAAACTGAAGCAGTCCTGGTTTTTGTGGTAGGTCTCCAGATCCAGAAAGGGGGCCAGAATGGGAGCCAGTTGTTGGGCCGCATCCTGAAGTTTGGGATCGGGAAACTTAAACAATTCCAATTGCGCGGTTTCAAACCCGGCTGCTTGAAACAAATCCTGGAGATTTTGGGCATTAAAAAAGCGCAAGGCCCTGTGGTGATTCACGGCAAAAATCTGGGGTTCCCAGCGCCCTTTGAGCAGGTCCACCAGCAATGAGAGATGGCCTGCATGGAAATTCAGACAGACCAATTCACCCTTTTCTGCGAGCAGGGGGTAAAGTTCTTTTAAAGCACCCAAGGGGTCTGTGAGTTTTTCCAAGCAGTGGGTCAAAACAATCAACTCAAATTTTTCATCTGCGACAGAACTGAGATCGAGGGCCGCCTGACGGGGCGCAAGATGTGTGAGTTGGGCCTCGGGCAAGAGGGGGGCCAAATGAGAGCTGTCGGGACCCAATTCAAGAATCCGTGAGACCTGTGAGTAGTTTTCGGCAATTTTACCAAAGACCTGGGCCAGATATTTTTGCTTGACGCGAATTTGGCCAAAATGCTCTCTGCTAATGTCTGGACGGGCCTGGAACTGCCGAAACTCTTCGTAAATGGGTTCAAACTCCGCTTCGCTCACCACCGGGTTCATATAGATCGACTCACCTGAGCGAAAGCCCAAATCCAAGGCATTCCAGCGATCAAAATCAGGGCCAATCAGTTTCATGGCTTCAGCCCTTTCCCAGAACTCTGTACCGGGGAAAGGGGTCGCCAAACCGACCGAGGGGTGCCAAATGCGATCGCGGTTTTTCTGGATAAACCACCAAGTCTTGGCCATGTCTTCTTCATTTTCGTCAGGGCCGCCGCTCATAAAATTGCCGACCACCGCCAGGCCATATTTTTCGCAGAGCTCCAGCGCTTTGAGGTTTTCTTTGGCCGAGGTTTTGCCTTTGATTGCGGTCAAGACTTTGTCGCTGGCCGATTCAAACCCAAAACCTACAACTTGGCCGTTCATGGCTTGCAGCAGGCGGGCTATTTCTTCGTCAAAGACGCTCGCGCGGGCGTTGAGTACAAATCCCACTTTGCGGTGAATGCCTCGCTCACGGATCGCTTCCACCATTGTTTTGAGGCGTTTTTTATTCAGGGGGAAGAGGTCGTCGTTGATGGCGATCAGGGGTTGGTTGGGGAAGTGTTTGAGAATATACTCCATCTCCTGAATCACCCGATCCACTGAGTGGTAGCGGGTTTTTTGCCAGAAGCGTGTCGAGGCGCAAAAGGTGCATTTATACGGGCAACCCCGGGCCGTAAAAATGGCCTGCTGCCAATTGGGATTGGTATTGTGCAATAAAAAGCGATCCGGCGGGGGGATATCGTCGAGGTTGCTGATCCAGGCCCGTGATGGGCTTTGCACCCGTTTGCCATCATGCCAAAAGACCAGACCCGGAATTTTGGCCAAATTGTCGGGAGTGGCTTCTTTGCGCAAATACAGCGCCATCAATTCGGTTAAGGTCTCTTCGCCTTCGCCCAAAATCCCCACATCCACTGCTTCAGGCAGGCTTTCGGGCAGGGCAGAAATATGTTCGCCGCCCAGAATAATTGGAATTTCGGGAGCGACCCGCTTAAAATGGCGGGCGTGTTTGATCACGTCCTCGAAGGTCTCGGTAAACGACGAAATTCCGATCACCTGTGGATTTTGGGCCAGGAGCTTCTCGGGGTCGTCGACGACCAAGACCAAATCTGTAAAATTCAGATGTTCGCGCAAATAGGCAGCCAGATAGCCAAAAGCCAAAGGGGCAATGACTTTGCTTTGATCAAAGTCTTTGCCCCGTAGATACATCATTCCAAGACGAATGGCGGGAGGCCTCCTGTCAGATCGTTACTTATCTCTTATCGGAGAGGAGGCCCTGCCAGTGGCGTAACTAAACAGAGTCTTTATACAAACTTAAAGGTCGCGGGCGTAGGTGGTTAACATATCCGCGTGGGAAATGAGGCCATTGTGTGATCTTGCTGCAGAAGTGATGCGCATCAATACATTACGTCCGCTGGCTGGGCCTGTAACCATAACCTCGAATCCATAGGGGAAAGCGCCTCCACTGCTATTGGGCGTGGTGTTATCTGCCGGAATAGCGCCCGTACAAGCGGCAGGATTGTGTTGATAAAAATAGGGCACCTGATGCCGAATTGGAAAGTAGTTGGCATTGCCTGTCGTGTTATTTGTGTTATAAGCAACGCTGTAAGCATCACTTCCAAAACGTAAAATATCGTTATGGCGATTGCGTGTAATTGTTGGAGAACCGATTACATTGATGGTCGCAGAGGTTCCCGCGCCAACAGTGTAAAAGGCTGTTCCAATTGTCGTTGCCGAACGATCCCAGACTTCCGTAATTCCTGCAGCAGTCAGGGCTGCACGAATCGTTGTTCGATTGGGATTCGTTGAATCGGCGATATAATCTGCAAATTGTGTGTAATCTGCATAGGGTTTACTGGTCCATTCAATTAAACGAATGGGCTTTTTGCTGGGACTATTCGACCAGAAATCAAGAAAATTATTCGAACCTGTTCCTTCTTGGGTCAGATAATAGAGTTTAAACTCATACAGATCTAAATTTCTCTTTTCTGTAATAGAAGCAATATTGATTTTATTGAATTTGCCCAAATATTTGGCAAACATCAAGACATTTCCCACAGCATTCGCCCGAAAGTAATTGTTGGGATACGTCGCACAGTCCTTTTCTGGGGAAAGTGATCCCGTTGTTTGGATTGTGGGCAAAAGGTGTTTGGATGAAGTATTGACGGGTGTGATGTTTTGCATGAAAGCTGGAGCACTGCCCAATTGCACAGCGGTCAGGTAGTTGTAACCAAGACCACTGCCCGCGTTGCCGTTCATGATCATACGAGATTGATTGAGTTGAGCAGAAATCCGAAACAAGGCTGTTTGAATCGTGCTGCGCATATGATTTTCCATCCGAACACGGTTTTGAGTCCGTGAGGTACTAAAAATCATATTGGTAACCAAGGTCAAAATGATCATGAGAACGGCTATAGAGATGACTAACTCAATAACAGTGAGACCTCTACTGAAGTGCAATTTTGGTTTGTTCATTATTTCATAACTCCTTTTTGCACTTTTTAGCGGCTGATAGTGACGAAAACATCATGGTAAGAATAACCTGTGTTGAAACCTTCGCGATAGACTTCGACCCTTAAAACGTAGTTGCCTTCAGGCAGACTCGCCACATCCCAACTGTAGGTCTTGTTCCAACTGGCTGCTGCCGATGTTTCTGGGCCACCCATGAGAGAATGGGCTGGGTTATAGGTATCTAAATACTCCAAAGGCACATCACTTTTGTCATCTGCATATTTCCAAGTTGCTTTGTTATTTACAGAGTATTTGACGTTGTAGAGCAAAGGCGTCGAATCGCGCCAATTCGTCGGATATGCGGGAGAGTATTTTTTCTCATCCCAGCGCAACCAAGCCACATTTAGATTTACCCCAATGCTTGTGGGGCTTTCATAGACCTGTGAAGAACGGGGCTCGCTGATCTTGACACGTGGCAATTGGACTGTTCGTCCGGATGCTGTACCTGGTACTGTGCGATCGCCTGCATCCATAAAGGTTTGCAAAGAGGCTGCTTGACTGAAACGGGCAATTTCTTGGGTACCAGTTCCACCTGCTTCGTTAAAACCATTCACCAAGACATATCCCGCCAATCCGGCCAGATCTGTTGATGTTGATGATGGGTTGGGGCGGGTCATCTTCACAAAGGCGCTCGATGTCCAGTTTGTGGGAGAGGAGTCGTGACGGTAATAAACATTTTGAGTTGTGCTGGTATTGGATACCGCACCCGTAGTGGTATTCACAAATTTTAAGCGATTGCGAATTGATGCAATTTCTGTGTGTGAATATCCCCCTGAACTCCCACCGCCATTCAATTGAAAGGGGCGATTAGAGGGGATTTGATCCGAGAGCACCAAATTAAAGGCATTCATCAATTGAGCGCCGGCATCTGTCGCCGCTGTATTTGTTAAAACACCATTGCCACCGGGAGAACTGTGTTGCAGCCCGTTATTTGATGAGGCAGGGTTGTTTTCTGTATTGCCATTAATAAAGCTTGGCGCACCTGAATTTTGAATACGGCGATGGGTGATATTGACAGCACGAGGGTTCGCAGAGACCAAGGCCCGATAATAACGATTATCAACTGTATCGGTATCTGTTGCCTCTAAGTTGTGACCATTTGCAAAATCATGGGTGGGCAGGTTTCCATTGGCCCGCCAAAAAGCAACGAGTCTATCGGGATACAGTTCTCCCAAATGCTCACGCATCCGCCAACGGTTGTTGGTCGTCGCATTATTATCCATAATCGTGCGGGCTCCACCCCCACCGTCCCTGATAATTTCTCGAACAGTGACATTGTCGTTGCGAACTGAAGCGGTACCTGTATCGTTCACACTCCAAGGTTGGCTGCGAACATCAAAATAGGCATTGGTACCATCTGTACCGATCTCTCCACCAAAAGCATAATAATAATTACTAAAACCAGAAATGCTGTTATAAACCGCATTTGAACGCATAATACCCGAGCTATACAGCTGAAAAAACCAATTCAAATCAACATTGTCATTGTCCCAGCTATAACCACCAGATTGACCAAAGCCAGCCAAACCATTGCTGTTGAGTGCCCCGGCAAAGTGTCGGTTATACCGATGTAGCTGTTTGACATCCAAATAGGGATTATAGAGCGGATGCCCTTGAAATTGTGCCTGTTCCGTTTTCGGAATGGTGAGGGTATTTGCTGGAATTACAGATCCGACAGAACGGGTTATTGTCGTTCCTTGGGCATCTGTAAAATAATGGTTCATATAGGTATAGGTGCGGCTGACATTGTACATATTGGGGCGGAATGTGGTTTCGTGTTCGTTGTCAGCTGCGGCTGGTGTGTTAATATCATTGATGACATAAGGATCGCCGTCTCCCCAAATCCCATCACAGAGTTCTTTGTCTACGCTGCTAATTAAATTGGCGGTTCCCACGTTGCAAATCGCAGGCAGAGGATCCGCCGTTACGATTCTGGTTTCAATGGGTACCATTCTATCGTTGAAGCCGGTGCCGAATTGTGACGTATCCAAACTGATTTTCCAGCGTGCTGAATTTTTCCAATCAGTGGTTGATGTGTGAGCCAATGTGTGATTGGTATCTGCAGCAGCGGTAGTGAGTCCTGAGGGGAATGTCGTGCCAATCGCACTGGGAATATATTCCAAGCCATCTAAGCGATTGCTGCTGTGAATTCCGCCCGTAGCATTGGCTTGGCCACAAGCGGTGTCATTGTAACAATTGTGGCGGGTTGGGGTGTCGTACAGGGTGACTTTGATCCCTCTGTGGGGCTGTCCGTACATATTCACATCGACAGTACGGGCATCGTAGTCTTTGTGGCGGGTAATCGCCAATCCCTCAATCAAAGCCAGATCTGCTGCTGAATTGATGGTAAAAGGAGCTGCGAAATTGAGGGTATTATTACTGCCTCCTGTGATATTTAAGATGCGGGCAGTTTTTTCCGCAGCTGTACCAAATCCCAATACAGCTAACATTCCACGCATGGCATCACGATCGGCGGTAGATCCTCCAATTGCAGTTGTAAATCTCAAGTTATTGACTGTGACAGGGTACGTGACACTCGCAACAGCTGTGCCATTGATCTGATCAATGACTTGGGCGGCAGTGACAAGAACTCTGGCATTGCCACTTGCAGGATCGTGCGTATTTGTAATGGCACGAAATCCAGTAGAACCACTGTTCCACCATTCAAAGGGCTGAAATCCAGCCACATTTGTTCCAGCTACACGTCCCCCCACCATACGTTGGATTGTTAAACCTGGAGGAAGATCTCCGGTCGTACCAGGATCAAAATCAGGGTAATTCTCTAAAAATCCATCGCCTGTACCGCTATAGCGTGGCCCTTCTCCAATCGTGGGAATAAACAAACTGGTTTCAGGAATGCTGTTATTGTCGCGGCTAATGTTGCCAGAGCCATCTGTCGCCAAATTGGCTTGGCCTTCAGGGTATTCTTCATAGGCATGCACATTCCATCTGATGGTACTTGCATTTGGATATTGCAAATTCTCTGGATTGGCAATCACGCGTTTATTGCGCAAAGACAAATAATTAGCATCATTGGTTGCATTAAAATTATTGCCCGCATTGCCGCCTACCGCATCTGCGGGTACTGCCGCAGCAGGGTTTGAGGCATTGAGTTTACGGGCGTGTTTTTCAGGGGCTTTGGCGGCATTTGAATAATTGCGAATTGGCGGCATGGGGATTAACTCCCCATGTAAGTTGATGACAATCGAGTTTTTGTAAACGTCCCCTTTATTCATGTCTTCCAGAAAAGTGACCAAAGAGGGATTGTATTTGAAATTATCAGGATCTTCAGCTTTCAATCTTTCTTCCATCGCCCTTTGTTCTGGAAAGCGCAAAACGTGGTTAAACTGGTCGGCCAGTGCATATTGTCTATATTTGTTGTTGCTGGGATTATAAGCTGGATAATCTTTGTTGATCGGCTTCATGGTCGCGTCTGTATTGCTATCAGAGCGCAATCGGCCTTGAATAGATTCGCGCAAATAATTTTCAGTTAAAGTATTGTTTACATCTCCTGGATAAAGATAAACCCAGGGCAGATCTTGAGCATTTGCCGCAGCAAGGCTATTCATATAGGGCATATAATAAGGATCTCGGCCAAATCCGTTGCGCGTAATAAAATGGCGACGGAAGATCAATCCGGGATTGCGCTGTTCTAAATCTTGTAAGGTGCGTTCGAAAGAGGGGCGCAAATCCGCCATATCAACCCACCAACTGGGTGAATTTTCAATCGCAATCACAAACAGATCATACATTTGAGTGGGCGGATCTGCAGAAATATTCGTTTTAAGAATGCCTGAAATAACAGCCAAAGGCCTGTCAACAGAGCCTTTAGGAATTGTATTGTCTTGCTCTCCTGCATAAAAGACAGACACTGTTACCTGTCTTGCGTTTGCATCATTTGCAACTGGCGCAACTTGAACCCGACGCAGGTAACGCCACTTATTCCCATTGCCAGGAATCCTTGTATTTCCGCTTAAGGCATCTGCTGGATTGGTAAGATCCTCAGCTTGGGTACCATAGGCCCCTGCTGTTTCTTTCTTTTCGGTGGTTAAAATGTGGTTATAAGAAGCGCCATCACTGAAGTTTTGGAGTTTCGCAATGTCATTTTCGCGGTTGGCCTGCACATATGCCCTTAATTCTTCAAACATTTGCATAGCTTTTTGGGTTGCAAATGCTTTCTCATTGGTTGCACGCGTTCGTTGCAATGTTACGGTTTGCATTGTAATGGCACTTGCAACTACACCGGTGAGAATTGTGCTTGCAATTAAACCTTCCAAAATTGAAAAGCCTTTTTGGAAACGTGTTTTTTTTAATTTTCTTTGCATAACTGACTACCCCTCTATAATTAAACGCAGGAAAAATTACTTAAGTAATGTACCAATATAAAATCAAAATTCCCGGACGATATGAGTAAGGTTGTTTTCTCTGTACAAAGCCAATTTTTGGCGCACAGTTGTGACAATATTGCCGTTGTATTCAATGTTGCTCTGTCCAGAACCTGGATTGCTAACAAATCTACGTGCAATGACAGCTCCTGCCAAACTATTGTCTTTCCCAACGGTAAGCGTGCCAGTCACAAAAATAACGCCTGAAAAGATCGAGTTTGAACTGTTATCGAGTGTAAGATCACCGTTCACAAAAAGGAGACCACCGCCAGTGAGTGCTTTTGCATTTGTGAAGGTAAAATTGCCATCAAGATACGTAATTGAAAACGGGAGACGCTCTGGAAGCTGGCTTAAACTAGAGTAAACGTTGTCGGCCATCCCCCGAAGTTCAGCTGCTGTCATTGAAAATGTTCTCAAAATAAAATTAGCCTCGGTGTATGTCGGCGTAATGGCTAATTTCGCACTGGCACCTCCGGGCAATTGTAATGTTGCTGAAACTGTGGGATTGGAGCTATTCCAGTACACGCCCGCACTTGTTCCCGGGCCACCAACCAGACGTAAACGGCTACCAAAAGTATGTGAAACACCGTTCCCATACACCGTCACTGGAGCTGTGTCTGTGGCCAATCCCAATTGGCTGATTTCAACCCCTGCAGTTGCTCTTCTTAAAATGCGATTGGGAGGTTGGTGAGGTGCTGTCGTGTAAACCCCATTGCTTTGGGTAAAATTATTGCGCTCATAAAGGATCCCCTCACTTTCCAGATACCAAACGAAACCCAAGCCTTTCAATTTATTGGTAGCTGTACCGGAGTCTAAAAAAGTAGGCACCGGGCTGGGGCTTTTTCCTTTGGCGTGAGTAATGTCCCTTACCGCATGTGAATCCTCAGCTACTGCACAATTTTGTTTGCGCAAAATATAACGGCCGTAGATGTTTCCTTTGATTTGCATATCCTTAACAATCCCTACTGAAGCATCATCTGTTGCACTCAAAGTAGGGTCTGTACTGAATTGAGGGTTAAAAGGGGCGTCCTTACAGGTATTAGGCGTGCTAGTGTCGGATTGGTTTACCGTACCTTGGCGTTTAAACCAATTGATACCATCCTGAAGACCAGCCTGCGCCACATTGGCCGCTTGACCTTGGATTTTAAAGATTTCGGAGGTGTCTTTTTGGGAGTTCATAACCAGGGTCAGGCCTGTGGTCAAAAGGATCAACAAAATGGTACTCATCAGCAAAACCATGACCAGGGCGCTGCCTGCTTCAATCTGCTTCCGAGTATTTTTTCTGAATTTTTTTTGCATCTTCTCTCCAAACACCCACATAATTTTGAATAGGGGGCATACGGCCAGAAAGAAGAAATGTACAGGGAAAAAACGTGATTCCACGCGAAACGTACGTTTAACACAGCAGATAAAAGTCAGAAATAATGTCTTACCAGAAATAAGAACCTTGCTGTGTTAAACGACGTGATCCCCTAAATATCAGCCTTATTTTCAATCTGGATTTCCTTGCAGGAGCAAAGAAGTCTACACCCTAATGATCAGATTATACTCAGGAATTGTAAAGAAATGCAAACTGATCTTCCAATAAATGTGAATTATAAGAAAAACCCGGAGCATTAACGGTGCTCCGGGTTGCAATCAAGATCCGGGTTTTAGCGGTGGGGACGCAAAAATGGCGGCAATTCCAGTGGATCGTGAGCGGGCTGCGGGGGCGCTGGTGGGGGAGCCACGGGCGCTGGTGGGGCTTGTTGCACGGGCGGTGCCACAGGCGGAGCCTAGATCGGAAGAGCGTCG
>JBPXJQ010000033.1:0-81632 GCA_051715345.1 Candidatus Blackallbacteria bacterium | reverse complement strand
TAATCTTTAAAACGTGCCATTGTGAACCACCTTTTTAATTCACTGGGATGCAATTATTATACCGTTTTTTACATCTTAAAACACTTTTTCTACAACCTCAACAATCCAGATATGCCGCGCAGTCGGCATGATCTGCATTGTTGGCTTGATGAGAGTTATTAATATTATTCCAATTTCCATAAGAATTTTCTTTTTGAATTACTAATACATCACCATCTTGGATCACTCTATAATTACCATCGGGATTACTTTGCGGTGAGGGGCATGAAAGAAATCCTTTCATAATTGTTACAACTCTAAAAAATTCATTCTTATTTCTCTCACTTGCTGTGTTATTGAATGTATCAAGGAATTTTAGAACTGCATTAAAGTTTTTTGGATTCTAGTCAATTTTCATTCAATTTCTCCTGAACGGTCTTCAGATTTTGCTGGGTTCCAACAAGTACCAGGATCCTGGCTAATGCACTTCCCTAAAAAACTACGAATATCTTCTTCACCTCTGGGTGTTGCTAATTTATTTGAAAATACAACCGACCAATTATATAAACACCGGTAACCTTCTACTTCTCGCCCACGAATATTCAGTGCTGTTTTTACTCCCATTTGGCAGCTTAATGAAGTGCATGTTAACTGAGAATTTACTCTTTCAAATCTTTCTATCAAAGGGAGTTCTTCAAAATCATCACCATATCCCCAAAATGCACCGTTCATAATAAACTCCTTTTTTATTTTAGTGAATTATTTATTTTATTCATTAAATTTTTCCACTGTTCAACTTCATTTGCAGTCAAATCATTTGATGTATGATTTCGAGACCATTTTAAGAATGCTTTTGAGAGTTTATATTTTGAGAAGTCAGCAAATTTACTTGAAAATATATCAACTAATGGTCGATTTGGTTGCTGTATTGATTCAGTTAAAATATCCCAAGATAAATCATTTTTAGCAATTTGAATTAATGTATCTTTAATTAAATCTTCTATCTCTGGTTTTGAAACTGTGCCTGTGTAAAAATCTTTAGTTCTTAAAATGTTTTTATTACCAAGTGCATTAACTAAATTTTCTTGTTTAGCAGCTTGATCACCAGCATTGTCAGAATCCAATAAGGCAACTACTTTTAATTTTTGTGCATGTAAAATAGTTGCGTAATATACGACCTTACCAGCACTTGCAGCTGGTATTAAAGCTATTTTTTCACTAAGCGAGACTATTCCAGAATCCCTAAGCATCTGAGCCATAGCTTCTAGATACCAATAATCAGTTAAGCCTTCCAAAACCAAGTTTTTCTGCTGACTAAATAAGCTTTGCGCTAAATCGTAACCAAGAGCTTCTTGTAAAGGCAGGAGAGATGCTGGATCTCCAACATTTAAACTTGTTACTACTTTCGTTCCTATTTTTCGGTCTGTCATTTCAACAACGCGAACAAGATCCAATTCGTCAGGGCCAACTAAGAATGGCGAGTGTGTTGTGTAAATTGTTTGATTAGATTCGGCAAGTCTTGAGATGGTTTTACGGAACTCTCTTTGTTTGAGTCCATGCAAACTTAAACCTGGCTCGTCGAGAAGTAGAATTGCATTTTCATGTTTATCGAGTGCTTCAGCAAAAAAGACAATGAAGAATGAGACTAGCCATTGGAAACCTTCTGAGCGCTGATGTAGTTCAATTTCCACACCAAGATCATCTTCTACAACTACTTTTAAATACTGTCCATCAGCTTGAATTCTGAGTTTATCAGCTTCACTTCTTTTTGCGTCAGGCACCCAAATAATTCTAATCTCATTTGTCAGCCTGACACTCGCTGCATTGAGTTGATACGTTCTTGTATCCAGTTGATCACGATATTTTTGTAATGCAACTGAATCTTTCTGATTCGGATCTTGTGCTTTACCGAGATCCGATAGTTGTCGTGCTGAGAACCCTAAAAGTTTTAAGAGGCATTGATTACCATAATCATATTGTTCATCATCTAAGGTATTATTTTCTAAGCGTTGTGCAAGATGTTCCAAATGAATAATGGGCTTAACTCGAAAATAGTTATTGAATAATACAAATATTGGTAATTTTTTTTCGAGAGATGAGAGAATATTCTGTCTAGTATTGGCAATATTTAAAATATCTATTAATTTATCATATTTTTGTTCTTCGGCTGAATCTTCTTCGACTAAAGAAAGGTTTTTTTCTAACCAACAAATAATTTTGCTGGATTTTTCACTATCAAGTAAGGTATTATCAAGCCAATCTTTGATGACCACATCAAGTTCACTGCTTGGTAGGTTAATAGTTGCATTTTCTTCGTTTGTTTTGGGAGCCCTTGAATCGATATGGCTTTTCAAACGGATCAAGTCTTTTTTTATATCTTTAAATGTTGCTACTGGTTTCCCATTTTCAATTCTGTGCCACATTGAGTTATTTAGTCTTTTCCCATAGACATAAATGGCATCTTCAAAACCTGTAGGTATTTCATCTAGGTCTTCTGGTTCTATTAAAAAATGGCCTTCTACAACTTCTGTCTGATCAGGATTTACTTTTTTTGTTGTTATGTCATTAAATTCTGCACGAGGATAGTCTCTTAATGGATCAAAGCCAGGAATCCCACTTGGTGGATTTAATTGTTGAAGTGCTTGTAAAATAGCAGTTTTTCCAGCTTCATTTGGACCGACAAAAATCGTTTTAGAATTCTCAACATTAAACCATCCAGAATCTTTGATGCTTCGGTAGTTTTGCACTCTAGCTTTTAATAATCTCATTCTACTAATACCTCTACTTATCTTCCATCAATAACTATCAATAATTTGTTCAAGTTCTCAACACCAGCCACCATTTTTTTGATATCAAATTTCATTCGATTGTCTATTAATGACAGGGATAATGAATAGAACGCATACATCTATTGCACTCAGCTCTTTTTTTCTTTTCTATTTATTTTTACCCTATATTTACAAATTACTCTTAAAATTTTATTTTTAAAAATGTCTTTTTTTCAAAGCATTGTGTGTATTGACTGGATTGGGCTTTGTGTCTTACCGCCATTTAAAAAGCCTTAATCATTTATTCAATTTCACTTACAAAATGCTCAATTGTGTCTATACTTAATCTTGTTGTAACTGATAATTTAAATTGCCCTAATTTAAATGGATGATCTGCTTCATTAAATGGTGAACCACTTTTGTTGCCTTCATTTATTTTTCTCATAATCATATCAGTACAAAAGGGGCAAATACTATTTGGACCTATTTCATATGGCAATCTATTTAAATGATGAAAATAGGCTGGGGCAATTTCTTGACCTGTTTTCCTAAAATCCTCCAAAGTTTTGATAACAAATTTCTTACCCAATGTATAAGCATTTTCTATTCCTGGCATTTATTTCTACCTTTCTGATGAACCGAGAATTTCTCTAAAATAAACTTCAATATATTCTAAAAAATCATCAATTTTTGATTTTTTGTCTTCTATAATAGCATTTAAAATTTCATTTTGCCTTTGTTGGCTTTTTAATTCTGAATTTTCAAATAATGTTAACGTTGCTAAATAACTAGCGATTGGTTCATCCAAAACACTTCTAAAGTCGCTAACTTTATCTGAAAATTCTTTGTTAAAAAATATTTTATTTACTTCAATATAATCATAAATATCTTTTACTGAATCTGATGCTTCGGTGATCCTTTTGTAGTCATCAGTTATTGGATTTTTTAATGAGTCTGCTCCTAGTAGATCATAAATTAATTTTAAAGAAATTTTTATTTTTTGGTAAACAACTGGAATTGCTTCAATTCTCTTTTCATGAAGAACTGAAAATATGTTTCTCTTTTCTTCAAGTGAACTACTCAGTTCTTGAATAAGGCTATCTTTAAGCAAAGACAATGACGATTTGTGCAGTTCTAATGAATCATTTAGAACTTTTTTATGGTTTTCTAAAGATTTTTGTAAAACGATTTTGTGGTTTTCAATATCTTTTGTAAAAAAATGACTTACTATCGCTTTGCTCAAGTAAACAACAGAGAAGACTAATGCCGCACTACCGCCAAGAGCTGCACCAAAAGATTTTAAAAAATCACAAGCTATTTCATAATTCATACATTTTTTTCATAATAAAATATTATTTAAATTTTATACAGCTTTCTTATTACTAAATATCGCGTTATCATCAATGTCTTACGCCAGTCAATAAGATGCAGTTAGTCGGCTGCGCAAGCCGAGACCGTTGATTTGCATGTTTTATGCGCTTCTTTGGAAAGATCACTAGCAAAGTATACCACCATCACTTATAATATAGAAGTGCCACAAAAGCGCATATCGGTTGAGTTTCAGCCTCGGCTTGTCCAGCCAACTAAGTATTATCCTGATCAGGATAATTCCAAATCTAACCCCTCCCCCAAAACCGCCTTCCCTTCATTTTTTCCCCGTACTTCCGAGTATCACGCAAAAGAACAAGATAGCCTGTCAGGATAACACCCCAGAATTGCACAATAGCCCATCACTAAATCACACCCCAAAGCACAAAACCCAGATCTGGATAACCCCAAACACTCAACCCTCCAAAACCTCCCCATCATACAAAAAGAATCCAAAAATGGCAAGATCCCCTTCTCTCACCTTCTATTCTTCACAAAAATCCCCTAACTCTTCACAAAAACACAATTCCTTTAAAAACCCTTCACAAATTAAGGTTTATTTAAGCCCATGCAAAAAGCCCCCGACATCTGCCGGGGGCTTTTAAGTGAGAACCAAAGCTTATTTTTTCTGCAGGTTTTCGAGGGTTTTGTCGTAGATCCGGCCAGCGCGGACAGATTCCGCGGCACCACCGACCACAGCACCAGCAGCATCCCAACCATCTTCAGCGGTCAAGAGGCCGAGTACAGCGGAGCCCACACCCAAGCGGGTCATGGCAGAGGCTTTGTCGGGAGCTGTGCCAACCACGGTGCCCACAGCCAGAGCGTCGACGGCAGACATGCCAGCACCAGCAGCGGCGGTGTAATGCATATAGCGGGCACCGACTTTGGCGCCTTCGACAGCAAATTTACCAGCGTTGCCAGAGAAGAGGCCCACAAAGCCGCCGAGCACAGCGCCTGCAGCGGGAGCGGCCAAAGCGCCACCGATGGTGTAAGGAATAATGGTGGATTTAAAAGTGGTGGCAATCGCGGTTTTGACACGATCAGAGGTGGGAACACTTTTCCATTCCAGATTGTCTTTTTGAATTCCAGCAGTTTTGGGGGCTTCCTGGGCGGGAGCGGCAGGAGCGGGAGCTGCTTTGGGAGCGGAGACGGGGGTCAGAACTTGATTGGACTGGACGGATAAGTTACCCATTTTGAATGATTCCTTTTTAACACTATTAAGATACTGTTCTTATCCGGGCAAAGGCCCCGGATCATTCTTGTCTTTTGGTTAAGATAGAGATAAAAAATGTTAAAGTTGAAAGCTTATTTTTGCGCCAAGATCCACTTTAAAACGTCTTGATCGTGGCTTTTGGTGGTCACTTTGGCCATAATATGCACCAAGATCCCTTCGGGGTTAATCACAAAGGTCGTGCGGTGAATGCCATCAAATTCTCGGCCCATGAATTTTTTTAATCCCCAGACCCCATATTGCTCAGCCACGACATGTTCGGGATCTGAGAGCAATGTGAAGTTGATATTTTCTTTGGCTTCAAACTTTTTCAGGCGGGCCACCGAGTCGGGGCTGATGCCCAACACGGCGATATTTTCTGCTGCGTAAGCCGCTTGGCTGTCGCGCAGCCCACAGGCCTGAACCGTACAGCCGGGGGTCATGGCTTTGGGGTAAAAATACAGCACCACTGTTTTGCCGCGCAGGTCGGAGAGCGCGACGGTCTTGCCGTTTTGGTCAAAGAGGCTGAATTCAGGGGCTGCTTGATCGAGGGCGGGGAGAATTCTTGAATTTGGCATGGGCTTCAGCTTTCTGCGTGTTGATAGTCTATACTATCACGCCGGGCGCGTCCCCAAAATAACCGGCTGATAATACCCATCGCGAAATTGTTGCACCTGTTTAAAACCCGCTTGCACCATTAAATCACAGAGTTTGCCCAGGCCCACGGCATAATATTGCGCCGACAGGACTGTTGTTGTCACGCCCCCTGTGCTGGTGTCTGTGCCTGCGTCTTTAACAAAATACATCTTCAGATCATAAATCTCGCCTTTAAATTCCCAGGTCTGAAAGATCAAATAGCGCACACCCTCGACCACCCGCACGCCGTAAGGTTTGACCTGAATGCCCTCTCGGCTTTCACGCTCATAATCCCGCACCGTGATCAGGCAGCCCCCACCGGGTTTGAGCCGGGCATAAAAAGCTTCAAAGGCCATCAAGATCTCAGCGTCGCAGAGCAAATGGGGCACGGAGTTATCGCAGGCGATCAGCAGATCAAAGCGCTGGGCCTGGGCGGGATTGGCTGCGCGCATATCTGCCACTTCAAAGGCAATCTCCAGCCCCCGTGCTGCCGCTTCGCTGCGGGCGCGGGCAATCGCACCGGGAGAGAGGTCGGAGGCGGTCAGGGTATAACCCAATTGGGCCAGCCCCAAAGTCTGTGTGCCAATCCCACAGGCCACATCGACGATCTCTTCGACGCGGCCTGGCCAATGGCTTTGAATCAGGCCATGTAGGCTCTGGGCCTGGCGCTTGATACTGGCCTCCCAATCTGGAAAGATCAGGTGGTAATAAGGGGAGAGTTGGTCGTAAAAAACTTGGTTCATCCTGTGATTATAACGGACAATCTCAAGGTTTTTCAACTCGCCTGCATATGCTCTTTAATCTGCTCTTTAACATGCTCTTTGACATGCGACATGATCAGATTGCGCACCATTTCAGCCGTCTCTTCCACACTGAGTTGGGCAAAGTCGGCGTAGGGAATCGGGTCGAGCACCTGCAGGGTAATGTCATGAAAACCCTGGATATTCAGGCTCTTTTTGGGCAGGGCGTCTTTATTGCCGTTGATCACCAGCGGCTGAATCGGCACCTGCATTTCGTGAGCCAAAACAAAAGCGCCGGGTTTAAAGTCTTTGAGCAGGCCTGTAGCCGAGCGGGTGCCTTCGGGAAAGAGATAAACAGCGGTGCCGATATTCAGGGCCTTTTTGCAGGCCTCCAGCATCGTGCGGCCACTTTCGCGGTCGCCGCGCACGAGGGGGATATACCCGTTGAGGTACATATTCCAGCCAATAAAGGGCATTTTAAAATTTTCAATTTTCGAGACCCATTTAAACGGAAAAAACAGCCCAAAGATCACGAGGATATCCAAAAGCGATTGGTGGTTTGAAACCATCACCATCGGGCGGTCGATCAATTTCTCCCGGCCGGATATCTTTACTGACCAGGGCGGCATAATCCAGAGATACATTTGGGCCCAGAGGCATGAGTACTGGTGCAGCAGCAGCAAACGCCGATCCCACCAAAAGGTCAGCAGCCAGATCAGCAGCGCCAGACAAAAACAAACGACCGAGGAGAGAATCAGGTAGCTTAAAAACAGGGCTGAGAGAATTTGACTCTGCACCGGCCTAAACGCCAGTTGAGCCGTAGCCCCCAGCGCCGCGCACAGTTTCACTTAAACTCTCGCGCTCGTCCCAGCGCACACGGGTATACGGCGCAATCACCATCTGGGCGATGCGCATATGGCGGGTCACTTCAAAGGGGTCGCTGCCGTGGTTGATAAGAATCACGGCGATTTCGCCCCGGTAATCTGCATCGATCGTGCCAGGGCTGTTTAAGACGGTCAGGCCATGTTTGAGCGCCAAACCACTGCGGGGCCGCACCTGGGCCTCAAAGCCATGGGGCAGAGCAATGGCCAGCCCGGTTGGCACCAGCGTATACGCGCCAGGGGCAATCACAATCGGCTCACGCAGCGCTGCGTGCAAATCCATGCCGGCAGAATCGGGGGTTTGGTATGCGGGCATCGCCACAGGATCTGGTCCAAGCCCGCCATTGACGCGAATAATACTGACGATCTGTGTTTCTTCCATCTTTTTCTCCAGTTGCAATCGGTTAAGCCATAATAGCAGATATTTCACCCAGGATATACGCCGCAACCGCCTCGGGTCGGCAAGTGTCGTGGTAATTTTTCAGGGTCTTCAGATGCATGTCTGCCATCAGGGCGGGGTCTTGCCAAATTTGGCTGAGCACAGGGCCCAGATTGTGCCAATCGGGGGGCAGCACCACCCTGGGGCAATCGTGCAAATACCAGGCCGGGGGCAGTTCTTCGCAGAGCAGCAGACAGCCGGCCCGCATGGCTTCAAACAGGCGGTAGGTCATGGCACTGTGGCCGCGGGGAATCAAAGCCACTTTGCTGCGGGATAAATAAGCAGCATACGTGTTGGGGTCGAGTCCGGCGCGAAAGCGGCTGCTCCAGACGGCCAGGGCAGAGAGTTCCTGGCCGCCAGGCTTAAAATGCAGCAGTACGTCTTGCATCGCCTGGTAAAATCCCATCCGGTATTTGTGGGCATGGCCGCTGTAAAAGAGGTCCAGATCGCGCTCGGCCCAGGGCAAAGGCGGGACTTCGGGCACCTCGCCATTGCAGCCCAGCGGCAGGGCGCGCAGATTGTCTGCGGGCTGGCCGGGCCACCAATAGGGGGTAAAGAGCATCCCCAATGCGGAGATATACGTCGGAACGCGGAAATCTTCGTTGCTCAAATACAGCATGATCGTCTTGCGGTTCAAAGGGGTCTGAAACTGCTCGGGCCGATCGGCATAAACATGGGCCAGAATCCAATGAAACTGCTCAAAAACCGGACTTCGACGCAGATGTTCAAACACGGCCTTGAGCATCCGCAATTCGCTGAAATATGCAGGCAGGGCCATTTCGACATTGGGCAATGCCGCCAGCCAATCCCGCTCGGCTGAAAAGTCTGGAAAGCGCTTCATGGCTTACGCGGTTTGGGTTTCGACCTGCTGGATCCAGTCCATCACCTGGGTCTGCATCTGCGCCAGCGGAATCGAGCCTTCGCTCAGCAAGACATCGTGAAAGTCGCTCAGGCAGAATCTGTCTCCCAGGCGGGCTTCGGCTTCGCGGCGCAGCTTCCAAATGGCCAAATCGCCGACTTTGTAAGACAGCGCTTGGCCGGGCAGCACCAAATAGCGGTCGATTTCAGACCAGGTATCGTGGGCGGAATTGGCCGTGTACTGGGTCATAAAGTCAAAGGCCTGTTCGCGGGTCCAGCGTTTGGCGTGTAAACCCGTATCCACGACCAGGCGGCAGGCCCGCCAGATCTCGAAGCTCAAAGCGCCATAATGGTCAAAGGGGTCTGCATAAAAGCCCATTTCGTGGCCCAGGCTCTCGGTATACAGGGCCCAGCCCTCGATAAAAGCCGTGCAGTCGAGGTGGTAGCGAAAATCTGGCAGGTTTTCGATCTCTTGGGCCAATGCCAATTGCAAATGGTGGCCGGGCACGGCTTCGTGCAGCGAGAGTGCCGCCATGGTGTATTTGGGCCGCGAGGGCAGGTCGTGGGTGTTTACGTAATAGACGCCGGGGCGGGAGCGGTCCATCGGCGGGGGGTAATAATACGCTTGGGGGGCTGCGGCGGCCCGGTAGTCTTCGATTTCTTTTAAGACACAGGGTGAGAGTGGCAATTTGCCAAACAGAGTGGGCATCAGGGACTGGGCCTTTTCCAAAAAGGCCTGGTAGTCGGCCATCATCACGGTTTTGTCTGTGTAATAAAAGCGCGGATCGCTGCGCAAAAATGCATGAAAGCCCTCGGCGTCGTCGGCCTCAAAGCCACATTTGACGCGCACCTGGGCCATTTCTTCGGAGATCCGTTTGACCTCGTCGAGGCCCATTTGGTGGATCTCGTCGGCACTTAAACCGGGATAGGTGTATTTGTCGATCAGGTATTGGTAACGGGCTTGGCCGTCGGGCAGAGCCCAAATGCCGGGCCCCTCGTGGCAAAAAGGGGCGTATTCGTCTTTGACGAAATCGTAGAGTTTTTGGTAATGGGGGCGAATCACCGTTTCTATAATCGTGCGTATGACTTCGCGCACCTTGGCCTGGACCGGCTCGGAGAGCTGGCTGGCGTTGACTTTGAAGGGCTGGTAGAGCGGCATTTCTTCCAGTGGCAATTCTTTGAAATGGGCCAATTGCTCAAGGGTATGCCCAATCACGGCCTTGGGCAGGAGAATGCCATGGCGCAGGCCAATGCGCAAATTTCCGATCGTGTCGTCGGCCTGTTTGGCAAAGTCGCGCAGGCGGGCAAAATAGCGTTCGTATTGGTCAAAGGTGCTCAGGGGCTGGATTTCGACCAATTGTGGAAAGGTCAGGTGAATGCCCTCTTGCTGGTCGATTTGCAAATAATGGCTGCCAAATTCATAAGCCTGAATTTCCTGTTTGAGCATCAGTTCAAACAGATCGTAATGGGTCTGGTCGGCTTTTTCGAGCACCTCGCGGTCGAGGGCCTGCAGATCGAGCAAAAACTGGCGGTTTTTCTGGTTGCGGCTGGCGGCGGCTTCTTCGGAGAGATCGGTGAGCTGGTCGTCGAAACGGTGATCGCCGTCGTAGGTCGCCCATTCAGGATAATTGCGGCGTTTGAACTCGTGTTGTTGTTTAAACAGGGCCCAGAGTTCGTTGTGGACGCGAATGCGTTCTGGCAGGGTGTTCGAGGGGCGATTCATAGACATACCTTCAGGCTTTGATGCCCTCACCTTACATCAAAGCCCTGAACATGCAAAGCAGAATCGTGGCAGATGTACCAGCATCGTCTGCAGGGCTGGGTTAAGATAGAGGAGAAATACATTCACTCAACGAAAGAAATGCCGCCATGAAAATTCATGCCAAAGCCCCCAACCGCATCGATCTCAGCGGAGGAACCCTGGATATTTATCCCCTCTACGTCTTTGTCGACGGCGGATATACCCTCAATGCCGCGATTGATCTCTACAGCGAAGTCACCCTTACCCCGCGCAGCGACGAGCGCTTTGTCTTTGTTTCCGAAGATCTGGATCTGCATTTGGAACTCAGCCGTGCAGAATTGCAAGCCGGGGTGCCCCAGGGAGATATTTTTCAGCTCCTGGTCGAAATTGTGCGGTTTTATGAGCCGGCCACAGGCCTGGAGATCCGAACCCGCAACCAAGCCCCCAAGGGCTCAGGTCTGGGGGCCTCTTCTTCGCTCTTGATCGCTTTAAGTGGCGCCCTCAACCAATACAACCGCACATACATGGACGGCGAAAGCCTGATTCGCTACGGGGCCGATCTCGAAGCCCGCTCTCTGGGCATTCCCACGGGCAAACAGGATTATTACGCAGCTCTTTATGGCGGCTTAAGCGCCATTCACTTTGGCATCGAAGGCGTCGAGCACCAAAACCTCGACCTCGATGGCTCGTTTATTGACAAGCTCAACCAATCGCTCTTGGTTTCGTTTACAGGCCAAAGCCATTTTTCGGGCACCAATAATTGGGGCATGCTCAAGGCCTATGTCGAAAACCAGGGCCAGACCCGCGAACATTTACACGCCATTCGCCAGACCTCCGAAAAAATGCTTGATGCCCTGATGAGCGAAGATCTGGAGCAATTGGTGCATTTGATCAACGAAGAGTGGCACAACCGCAAGTCTCTGGCAGAAGGGGTGAGTACCCCTCAGATTGATGCGATGATGGCGGCGGCCCAGGCGGCAGGTGCATGGGCCAGCAAAATTTGTGGGGCCGGGGGCGGTGGCTGCATGTTGACGCTCTGCCCAGCCGGGCTGAAAGAGCAGGTGGCAAAAGCCTTGGAAAGCCAGGGAGCCCAGGTCATGCACCACAGGATTGCGAGCCAGGGTTTACAGGTCAGCGTCTTGGCTGACTGATTTCCGCCCACGTAAACCGATCGGAACCTAGGGGTTTTCGTGGGTGGAGATCCGCACCAATGAGGGAGCGGGCTCGGGTTGTGCAGGCTGGTTATTGGCGATCAGCCAATAGATCATGCCGCCGGTGAGGAGAAAGAACGTGACCTCGGATACGTGATACAGGGTGTCCATTGAGGAGAGTTCCTTTCTTAACTGCTACTTTGTTCTGGTTTACACGGTCTATCTTGATTCTAGGTCTTTGGGACGCTTTGCAATAGGAGCCAAGCAACAGCAAATCTGTGCGCTGGATCATATGACGCAATGCAATTTCAAAAGTTTCATTTTGAAACCTGAAACGGATCCAAAACCTGCTTAAGAACACATTCTCAATTCTGCATTCTCAATTTTCCATTGCTTGCCCTTCGACTTCGCTTTGGGCAAGCCCACATTCTCAAACATACATATACCATCTGTATGTATTTGTATTATACACAAAAGTCTTTGAGAATTGCAAGCCCTGTTTTGCGCGCAAAGCCTGTTTTTGGGATACAATACGATCCACAGCATCGCCTGTATGGAGGAATCATCATGGAATACCGTTATTTGGGGAAATCTGGGCTGAAAGTCTCAGCTCTCTCGTTTGGCTCTTGGGTGACGTTTGGCACCCAAATGGATGTGGACTTTGCCCTGAGCTGCATGAAAGCCGCTTATGATGCGGGGGTGAATTTCTTTGACAATGCCGAAGTCTATGCCAGTGGTCAGTCCGAGGAGATCATGGGCCACGTCTTCAAAAAAGCCGGTTGGAAGCGTTCAGATCTGGTCATTTCGACCAAACTCTTCTGGGGGGGACCCGGGCCCAATGATCGCGGGCTTTCGCGCAAACACATTGTCGAAGGCACCGATGCAGCCCTCAAGCGCATGCAACTCGACTATGTCGATCTGATCTTCTGTCATCGCCCAGATCTGCATACACCCATCGAAGAGACGGTGAGGGCCATGAACCATGTGATCAACCAGGGCAAAGCGCTCTATTGGGGCACCAGTGAGTGGAGTGCCGATCAGATTCGCGAAGCCACGTATATTGCCCGCCGTGAGCATTTGATTGCCCCCACGATGGAGCAGCCCGAATACAATATGTTTCACCGCGAACGGGTGGAAAAAGAATACGCCTCGCTCTACCACGAGCATGGCCTGGGCACCACGATTTGGAGCCCCCTGGCCAGTGGCTTATTAACTGGCAAATACAATCAGGGCATTCCCGCAGGCAGCCGCATGTCGCTGGACAATTTCTCTTGGCTGCGCAGCAAGCTCGAATCCGAAGAGGGAAGGCAACGGCTTGAAAAAGTGCAAGCCCTGGCGCCCCTGGCTTCGGAATTGGGCATTTCCCTGGCCCAGATGGCCCTGGCCTGGTGCCTCAAGAACCCCTATGTCAGCACCGTGATCACGGGGGCTTCCAAACCTGAGCAGGTGGTCGAAAATATGAAAGCCCTCGATCATGTGGCGTTGCTGACCCCGGATGTGCTCGCCAAAATTGAGGCCGTGCTCCAGAATCGGCCCCAGCCCGACCAGGATTTTAGAGGTTAGAAATAAGGGGTGTCTTTGTTCCAGGTTTTAAAGAAGACCTGGGTATTGTTGGTATCGACATACGCGACAGAGGCACCCTCACCGTTGGAATAGTCTTTGCTGCGCGACTGGTTGAAAAAGAACAGATCACCTATGCTGCGGCCCGCACCCTTTTGGGTTGTTCCATTGACCTCTGCGGCCAGCCGGTTTGTGCCTGCAAAAATATCTTTGGCGACTTCGTAAGCCATGCTCATGGCATTGTGGGAATTGCCCCCGGCTTTGAGTTTGCCATTGAGAAAAGCCTGGTTCTGGGCTTCGTTGAATTGGTAAAAGGTCTTGCCGCCGCTGTTGGGCATGGGCCGCCAGACAATTTCAAACTGGCCCTCTTCGCGGATAATGTCTTTCATGCTGACAGGTTTAAACTGTTCTGCAGCTTTGCCTTGGGCCGACATCATCGCGGCTTTTTTCAGGTTGCGTCCCAGGGCGCGGTTCATCATCACCGAGCCCACCGCCAGGTAGCTATTGTAGTCAATCTGGCTGCTGGCCATTCCGGCTTCGCCCGTGATGGCAGGCACCAGGGCCTGTAAATTGGCTTCGCTGTTGAGCTTGAATTTTTCCACCAGACGGCGGCGGGCCACCGGGTCGTCGAGCAGTTTGTACACCTTTTCTTCAAACTCTTTTGGTTTGGTCAGGGTGCCTTTGCTGTTAAAGTAGCTGCCCAGGTCTTTGATCAGATCATCCGCCGATTGGGTGGTGGTGGCATGTTGCAGGGCGGCGGGGTCCATTTGCAATTGCACAGGGATCTGTTTGTGTTTGTGGGCAGCGGTGTGGGCCAGGTAATTGAGTTTGTCGCTGCTCAGGTTAAAATCTTCTTGGACACTGGCCAGGTCAATGGTTTTGGGCGCGTTTTTGTGCTCGACGTAATAGGGATCGTTTTTGATATTAAAAGCCACATCATCCAGGGCCAAGAGGGTGTTGACAAAGCCCACCCCAAATTTTTCGCCAAATTCTTTTTTGACGGCTTCGTATTCACCGGCTTTGACGCGGCGACTGAGTTCGGTAAAAAAGCGGCTGTCCACGGTGGTGCCCGTGCCATCGGCTGTGGGCAATTTGATACTCGCTTTGTTTTCTGCCAAAACTGTGGCCAATTTGTCTGCCCAGCCCGGCAATTGGGTTTTGAAGTTTTTTAAAGTCATGCCCGGTTGCAGATCAAAGGTTTTATTGACCTTGACGGCGTCATCGTGTTCGATCAGATTCTGGCCCCCGGCCAGCAAGCGGTCGGGAGACTGCAAAAAATGCTCAAAACTGCGTGGGGGAGTCGGGGGCCCAGCGATCTCTCTTGCCGGGGAGTCGCCTGAATTCGGGTTTTCTTTGACGGGTTTTTCTTTGCCACCGAGGGTGATATACGAAAGGGGATTTTCTTGGCGGTAGGCATTGAGCGAGGGGCCCGTGGGAACGGGGCTGCGGCCTTGATCTGTGGCTGTGGGAAAGAGATTCGCTGGCAATTTGAGCGTCATGCCTGCGTGCAGGGAATTGGGGTGGCTGAGAATATCGCGGTTGGCTTTGTAAAGCTCCATATACAGATTCGAATTGCCAAAGTATTTCTTGGCTATGGTGCTCAGGGATTCGCCCCGCTTGACTGTGTGGGTGCTGGGTTGGGTGAGCGCTTCAAAGGAAAACTGGGCCAGGGCACTGCCTTGGGGATTGCTTTGTGCCGTATTGATGCTGGGCTGTGAAGCGTTGTCGGTAGGCTGGAGGGGAGCGCTGGGGGCCGTGTCCGTGGTGGGTGCGGGGGAGAGTGAAGGGGGTGTTTTTCCTGTTGGGGGTGTCGGTGGGGTTACGGGGCGACCATCAATGCGGCTCATGGGGGATAAAGCCCTTTCTTTCAAATAGACAGACAGAAAGCTGTAATTAATTATAGAATAGGCATTGGGCTTTCTTGTTTCGCGCCCAGCTTATTTGTCATTTTGGAGAAAACTGCGGTTCAAATTATGGGAATCTGTATCGATCGCTGCCTCTGCTTTAACCGGTCCTTTGCTGAATTGCAAAAAATTGCCCAAGAAATGAACCCAACACAGGGCGCCAAAAGCCTGGAAGAATTACAAAAACAGGTGGTTTTTGGGCTCAAGTGCAAACTCTGCCATCCCTATGTGCGCAGGATGTTGCGCACGGGTGAAACGGTTTTTCACCAGATTTTGACAGACTAGGCGCTGACAAAGAGCTGACTAAGCGCTGGTGAAGAGATTCCAGCTCTCAGCCAGGGCAAAGCTGGGCAGCTTTTTTAATTCAGACGAGAGCCGCAGCAAAACATCAAGATCCACTTCGGCGCGCACATAATCCGCTTCTTCACTCTCTTCGTCTTCAAGCAATTCACCTTCTCCGTCAGCGCTCTCTTCACTTTCTTCGCTCTCTTCGACCTCAGCGTCGGTTGAGACCTCTGATTCCGCAGATTCGACTTCCCCTTCGGCTTCTGGGGCCTCAGCCTCCTGGGTCTCTTCAGTTTCGGGTGCGGCCTGCGCCTCTTGAGGGGCTTCGGTCTCTTCGGGGGCTTCCGCTTCCATCAATTTGCCAATTTCTTTGACAGCATCCATGGAGGCCACATGGCTCTTGGAAAAAGAGGTGCTGCTCACATCCCGCATCGGGGTTTCGTTAAAGGATTTGGCTTTGTTTTCGTCTTTGGGGACGGGCGCTTTTTCTTGCGTGGCGGGGGCGGCTTCGGCTTTGGCAGGTTGGGCAGCGGCTTTTTGCGCAGGCTGCGACATCTGCACGGGGGTCATGGGGGTGTTCATCGAAGCGCGGATCATGGCGGCACCATCCTGTTTTTTTTATTTTAGCAAAACGATCAGCATTAAATCCAGTCCCAGGTCAACTCTCAAGCCAGGCCCGCCAATTGGTGCAATTTGCGGTAGCTGTGCCAAGACTCCGCGCGGCTGGGGTTCTCTTTGACCAGCCGCTCGCTGAAATACAGGGCGGTGGTGGGTTGCCCGGCCTGTTCATAAGCTTGGGCCAGTTTTTCCAGCAATTGGCTGCGCGCAGGGCGCAGGCTGTAAATATCTGGCTGATTGGCAATGCGTTCCAAAACAGCCAAGGCCAATTCATAGCCGCGCAGGGCCTCTTCTCGCAGGCCCATCTGTTGACAGGCCTCAGCCCAGAGCAAAAGGGCTTCGGGGTCTTGGCAGGAATGGGGCTCGATCGCCTGATACACAGGGCGTGGATCGCCTTTGCGCAATTCGACCCGCCAGACGCCTTTTTGCAGGGTATCGTGAATCGGAGAAGCTTCCCCGATTTGGGCCAAACCCAAGCGGTAATAGTCGAGGGCCTTGTCCCAATTTTCGGCTTTTTCTTGGCCCTGGCCGAGAATCAGGTACATGCGCTCGGTTTCGGGGGCCTGGGGAGACTCGGCAATCATGCGCTCCATCAGATTCGTATCGCGTTGCAGTTTGTTTTTGTCCTGGCGAATTTGCATTTGGTAGCCCTGGTGGTAAATGGGCAGGCCCTGAATATGCACATAGACCATGCGGGGCTTGTCTTGGTGCATCAGCAATTCATGGACCCGTCCGCGAAAGCGGTAAAGGGGATCATTGGCAAAGAGCCGGGGCACCGGCAGACTGTCGGCATTGACTTCGACCCCGTCTTCGTCGAGGGCCACAACCGAAAAGACATAGGCATCAACATTGGCTCTGTGGTGGGCCAGGTATTGTTTGGCACTGGCAATAAAACCCTCAGGCAGGTATTCGTCGGCATCGAGCATCAAAATCCAGGGGCAGGTCGCCTGTTCCAGGGCTGCGTTGCGGGCTTCCGCAAAGTCGTCGTTCCAGGCTCTTTCAAAGATTTTGACCTTTTCAAAGCCACGGGCAATTTCCAGGGTGCGGTCGGTGGAACCTGTATCTACCAAAATAATCTCATCGGCATCTGCCGAGACACTCTCCAGGCAGCGCCCCAAAAGTGCCGCTTCGTTGCGCACAATCAGGCAAACCGAGACGCGCAGGGCAGAGGCATCCTGGTTGGGCGGTACCACGCGCTCCGCCAAAGTGACCAACTCCGCTGCCACAGTGGCTTTGGCCTGCAATGAATGGGTGTTCCAATCAGAGGGGTCTGAATCGCCCACTTCGGTGTGCAAAAAGCCTTCAACCGCCAGCCGCATCTGGTTTTTTAAGACCTCCCCTTCGATCTCCCACCACAGGCGCGCCTGGGAATCTGGACGGATCTCCGTGCTGTCGCTGTGAACGTGGCTGGGCAAAAATCCCATGGGCAAATGGCTTTGGGGCATGCCTGTCACCAGTGCGGGGAAAGGGGACTCAGCCAAGGCTTCCAGCAGTGCAGGGGCAGGGGGCACACGGCAGGGCAGCAACCAACAGCTTTGGTTGGGGGGCAGCGGCAAGGGGTGTTCTAAGAGCACCACAGGGGGCAATAAATCGGAGGTAAACCGCTGTTCGGCCCAGGCCTTGGCCCGCTCCACTTCGGGGCCCGCCTGATTCTGCGCCAAAGCGAGAATCACATGATCTCCGGCCACAAATTCTTCGTAATAGGCTTTGAGGGCAATGTCGATGCCGTTTTCCCAATTGGCTTCGAGTGGAAACACAAACACAAAAGGGGTTTCGGGCTCTGTTGCTGCGGCCACAGCGGGAGCTGGGGTGGGCACACCGACGGGGATGTTTTCGCCCCGCAATTGGGCCAACGCCCGTCGGGCCAGTTGGTTTTGGGGTTGCAGCTCGAGAATTTTTTCAAACTCATCACAGGCCGCTTCGATTTTGCCCTGCATCACCAGCACTTTGCCCAGGTCAAAGCGGCTTTCGACAAAATCCGGCTGGGCCATCAGGGCTTGGCGGTAATAGGTCTCTGCCTGGCTGTAATCTTTGCAGGCAAAAAAGCTAAAGGCCAAATTGTGCCAGAGCATGGCTTGCATGGGCAGACGCAGGGTGAGATGTTGTAAAAGCGGGCGGGCAATCAGCGGGGCCTGATGCTGCAACAGCAACAGGGCAAATTCCAAGACCACCGAAAGCAAAAAGGGCTGGCTGGTGGAATTCAGGGCCGAAAGGCTGTCCTGTTTGAGTTCGGCCAATAATTTTTCCGCCAGGGGGCCCATTTCATTGGCCTGAAAAGACCCATCGTCGGCACTGGCCAAGGCCTTCAGGGCCTGGTGCAAAGGCGCCGAAAAACCCGGCAGCTCAGGAAATTGTTTTAAAACGGGAACCAAAACAGGGTAATTGTGGTTTAAAAAAGCCGCTTTGACAAATTGTTCCGCCAAAAAGGGATGATCGGGCAGGGTTTGCCGGGCCGAGGCGAAAGCATGGTAGGCCTGGGTAAACAGGCCCTCTTCGAGAAAGACCTCACCCAGCCCAATCCAGGGCTTCCAGGAGATATCTGGCAATTGCAGTAGCGGATTAAACAGGTTCAGACTTTCGCTTTGGCTCAGTTCCAGGGCCTGTTGAAAACATTCTTGGACCAGTTCTGTTTCTTTGACATGGCGGGCCATGACGCCACGCAAGACCCAGAGGGCAGGTTGTTTTTCAATCGTGGCTTGGGTGTGACGGAAGCGGTCGAGTTGTTCAAAGGCCATTTGGTGTTTGCCCATTTCCCACAGGATTTTGAGCAGGTAGAGGCGGGTCGCCAAAAGGGTAAACCCGGTGTCTGCGGAACGGGCAGCCAAATGTTGCAATTCTTCAAAAATGTCTTTGGCCTGCTGATCGTTTTGGCGCTCAAAGGCGCGAATGCCTTGCAATAATTTGACCCCCGTTGGGGTATCCGGCTGGGTTTGAGCGGCATCGAGCAGGGGGCCCGTGACCTCTGGACTGCGCAGCCAGCAGCTCTCTTTTGCTGTCAGGGCCAGGCCTGCCGCAAAACCCACTTCGGGCCTGCGGCTCAGGCTTTCACGAAAGAGGGGAAAATACACCTGGCTGTCGTGTTCAGCGGCTGTGCGTTTAAAGAAGCGGCTTTCACTGCGAACATCCTGGTTTGAACGGCAAACGACTTCCATTTCGAGCAGTTCAGTTTGGGCCAAACATGTTTCCAAATCCTTCCAAAAGCCTGCCGCCGGGATTTCGCCTGGAAAAACCAGGCCCAGCCAATCCTCTTCAGCAACTTGCCGGGCCGCAGCCCAAATCTCACCCATGTGATTCTGCCACTGCAAGGACAGGATTTTGGCGCCAAAGGCTTTGGCCACCTGCAAGGTTGCCTGATCGGCGCCCAGATCCAAGACCAGGATTTCACTGACTTGGCCGTTGAGGGCATCCAGGCTCTGTTTGAGCGCTTTTTCATCGGAGCGAACAGGCAGACAGACACTGATCTGAAGCATGGGAGGATCCTTTAGAATTTATTTTTTACTTATCTTGGGCATCAAATTCAGCGACCAAAGGCAAATGGTCAGAAGCCCAATAGGCTTCGGGGTTTTGCTGAATATGCACCGAGCGTGGACGGTACTCTGGCATCATGCTGGGAGAGACCAAGATATAGTCGATGCGCGAGCGGTATTTTTTGGGGTGGTAAGTAAACACCGTGGGTTTGATCCCCAGGTCTTGGGCGGCAATGTCGACAAGCCCGAGGGGGTTTTGGGGGCCAAGCAGGGGTTTGAGGGGGGCCGAGGTGGGTTCGTCGTTAAAATCGCCCATCACGACAAAATTGGCTTTGGGATTTTGACTCTGGTAGGTCTTGAGCAGACCCTGAATCGCTTTGGCTTCGGCCTCGCGCACAGCATCGGATTCTTTTTTATCGCCGAGTTTGGATTTGAGATGGACAGCAAAGACGGTCAGGGTATAGCCGCTGGGGGCTTTGAGAGTGACCTGGAGCAAATCGCGGCCAAAGCCCCGCTTGCGTCCCTTGATCTCAAACTTAAAGTCTTTGTGGCTTTTGACTGAAACAATCGGCAATTTGCTCATCACTGCCACGTCAATCCCGCGTGGGTCGTTGCCATCAATCACAACCGGCTCTTGGTAATTCATGTCTTTGAGGTATTTGTCGCGGAAGTCCTTGAGGGTCTTTTGCGACTCCACTTCTTGCATGGCGACCACATCGGGCTGCTCCAAATGAAAAATATCCGCGAGCGCCCGCAGTTCTTTTTTGGGTTTGGCCCTCTCTTTTTTGTTGCGGGGATTGTCGGGAATGCCATCAAAGAGGTTTTCGACATTGTAAGTGGCAATTTTGAGGGTGGCGGGTGCAGAGTTGACGTCACGGGGGGCACAGGCCAAACAGGTGGCCAAAAACAAACCCGTGGCCAAGGGGGCCCTGAAAAGCGCAAAACGGGGCAGGAGTCTGAGACGCGAAGATGGGTCAAACATAGGAGCTTACCTCAAAATTAGGGCTTCTGTATGATACCATACAGCATGCGCCAATTTTTGATTGCAATACAGGGCCAAAACCGAACCGGCATCGTGGCAGAAGCCACTGGGCTGCTCTATCGCCATGGGGTCAATATCACGGATTCGTTTATGACCACCCTGCGCTCGGAATTCACAATGATGATGATTGTGCAATTGCCCGAAGGCCTGGATTTGCAGATCTTTGAAAATGACTTAAATGCCTTGGGGAATCAGGCCTTGGGCGTGTTTCTGCGCCCGCTTTTGCCTTCGGAGACCTTACACGGCAATGCTGAGAGTGTTCCCAATTATTCTCTTTCCGTGCTCGGTCGCGACCAGGCCGGGATGATCTTTAAATTCTCGCAGCTTTTGGCGCAGCAAAAAGTGAATATCACAGACGTGAATACCCGCCTGCTCGATGGCAGCCAACCCCCGCTCTATGCCATGATCATGGAGACGTATGTGCCCCCAAGCCTTGAGCTGGCGGCCTTAAAACAGGCCTTGCAAGCCGTGGCTTCTGAAATGGGTGTCGATGCCCATTTCCGCCCGCTTGAACAGCTCGAAATCTAGACATGGCGATCCGCGAGGTCTTGGTCTATCCCCATCCATTGCTGCGCCAGACCGCTTTGGCAGTGGAAGATTTTTGCGCCGCCCAGCCCGTGATTCAAGACCTCTGCGATACCATGAATGCCTCGGGCCATTCCGTGGGGATTGCCGCTCCTCAGTTGGGTTCGCTCTTGCGCATTATTGTGATCGACTGCTCAAAACATGTCAAAAAGAGCCAAGGACCATTGGTGCTGGTCAATCCCGTGATTCTGGAGCGCGAAGAACATTACAGCATGCGCGAGGGCTGTATGTCGCTGCCCGATTACCTCGGCCCTGTCAGCCGGGCCCGCCGGATTCGGGTCAGGGCCCAAGACCCCACGGGCATGACCTTTGAAATTCAAGCCGCCAAATTTGAAGCGGTGGTGATTCAACACGAAATTGATCACCTCGACGGCATTTTGTTTATCGACCGCGTGGCCTCCCCCCGCACGGAGCTGATGCGCCGCAGCCAGCTGCTGCAACGCCAGGTGTCAGAGGAATCTTAAGTCAGTTATTTTAAATCAGCCATGACTTTTTGCAATTTGTCCATCAAAGGCATAAAAGACACCATTTGGGCGATCAATTCGGTGTCGTTAAAAAGTTCGCTCAACAGCACCAAGGGGTTTTGCTTGATCGGATCAGAACCCGCACTGAATTTTTGGAGCATAAAATCAAACATGCGGTTTTGCAGATTTTGAGCCAGGCTCAAACCTGTGTAGAGTGTCAAATGGGCAGATTGTAATTCATCGGGTGGATGTAAGGCTGCAAATTCATTCCGCAGGGTTTGCAATTGATCTTTGTATTTCTGAACCTGAACCTTCAGATCCTGGCTTTGGGTATCCCCTGTTTCACTGCCGCTGCGGCCGCCGGAAAGGAGCATCGTCGGAAAGAGAAAAGACATCGGGTTGCTGAGCTTGTTTTTGGCAAACAGCGCTTTGAGCTTTTCTTGGTAAGCGCTGCGATCCATACTTGCCCCCATTTGTTTGCTCAGGCTCTCGGCCCGAAAACTTTCCAGGGTAAAATCCGCGAAGATTTCCATCACCGCAGGGGTTTGCTTTTCAAGCAGGTCGAAGTCGCTTTTGTGGGTCTTGCGAAAGCTTTCAAAGCCCTGTTTAAAGGTGGTGATGCTCGAAAAATCCAGCTCCTTTTCCATTTTTTCGGTCAGGGTGTCATTGAGGTTAAAATAGGCCAGGATTTGGGCGTGTTTTTCGGCAGATTCTGGCGGCGGAATCAGGGCCTGTAATTTGTTCTTGAGGTTTTTAACTGCTTTGATGCTGCCTTCCAGCGATTTTTTCTGAAGTTCGCTGTTTTCGCCAAAAGAGGGACTGCTTGATCTCGAAAGCGCGCTGGGAAGTGTCAAACTGGTGGTGGGCAAAGCCGGGGTGGTTGAGAGACCCGCGCCCAAAGCCATCGAAAGGGCGATGGAGCTGGTATTGACACCTTCGAGATTGGTTTTGCCATAATCTTTAAACAGACTGGCAACCTCGCGGCTGTATTCGCCCTGGCTGAGTTTGGCGGGGGCCTGAGCGATTTGTGACACAGGCTGACAGGCAAAGGCGGTGAAGAGACAGAGAGAGACAAGGCCGTTCTGGATTTTAGACATCGGTACACACCCATATGAAATAGTTGATTACACTTTAGTTTTAGTATAAAGCCTGTTTGCAAAAATACAACTCACGTCATGGGAGAGTCTTAAGACTCAAAGAGGGGGGCCAAACCTGCCATAACCCGATCTAAACCGAAGTTATACGCCTTTTTTGCATTGTAAGCCCCCTGATTGGCTGCTCCGGCGGCGCTACCCACCCGTGATGAGAGCGGGAATTGTTTTGGGTTCACATAGGTGAGCAAGGCAACTTCGTGGGCCTGCCACCATTCAGCATTGCTGTTTTGCTGCTGGGCCGCTTGGGCCTGAACGATATCGCGGGCAGCAGCCCTGACAAAATTGAGTACAAAACTCAAAGAGGCGTCCAAATCCACATCACTCAGACCCCAGCCCTCAAGGGCATTCAATTCTGTTTCGTATTTGAACATCACCCCCGGTCCAAGTGGCGGGCGTTCAGAATAACTCTCAATCAGCCAGGGATGGCGTAGAAACAGCTCCAAATTGCTTTGAGCCAGGGCCTGGACCTGTTCTCGCCAGTTTTTGGGGGTCGAATTGAGGGCTTTTTTCTTGCCCTTTTGGGAGAGCACTTTGTCTTGGGGAGACAGAGTGTATCCCTCAAAATAGACCGCATCGATCATCAATTCAATTAATTCGGCTTTGTTATTCACATAGGTATAAAGTGACATCGGTGAAACCTGTAAGGTTTGGGCCACCCGACGAATCGTCAGGGCTGAGAGCCCTTCTGCATCAGCCAGACTGATAGCCGTTTTGACCAATTGATCGTGGTTCAGTCCCGGTTTTGGACCGTGTTTGGGATGCGGCGTGGGAGCTGGTTGTCCCTGTGTCGGGAAGTTTCGCCACAGCAGTGCAAGCATCTGCCGGGCCTGGTTTTGAGGGGAATCTGTTGGGGGCACGGTTTTGTCCTTTTGTGAATTCTGTTCTTGCCTTCAATTATATACACTGTACAGATTAATTTATTTGCCATACAATGTACATTGTACAATGTACGGAGTAATACCAATGAGGACATTCTTATGAAAATTACCGCTTCAGCTCTGTCTCTCAACGTCAAAGATGAAAGGGCCTCAGCTCAATTTTTACAGCAGTATTTTGGTTTTGCCGAAGCCATGGCAGCAGAGGGGTTTGTCTCTCTCAGTCACCCCGATCTGGGCTATAACGTGATCTTTTTGCGTTCGGGGCTGTCTTCGCTCCAGCCCGAACGCCTCAAAAGTGAAGATGCCCAGGGTCTGATTCTGGCCTTTGTGGGTGAAGATATCGACACGGAATATGCCCGACTTCAGGCCGAAAATGCCCCCATTATTACGCCTATCCAAACCGAGCCCTGGGGTGAGCGCTTTTTTCAGCTCGAAGACCCCAATGGGGTGATTCTGCAATGGGTACAGTGGATGTCAGACGTTGGTGGGGAACCTGCTTTTAATTGAATTCAATTTGGGGCATGCCCAGCCGTTTAAACACCGGTCGGTAGAGATCATTCCTGCGCAGCAAGGTCTCAAAATTAAGCGAATTGCAGGCATAACCCAGCCAGAGTTCTTCACCCCGTTTGCTCGCCTCTGAAAAAGCGGGATGGGCTTTGGCGGCATAACAAAAAGTATCTGTGTCAAAGCCGGGGCTTTCAGGCCTCATTTCGCTGTAGAGGGGGATTTGTTTGACCTGCGCTGTCCAGGGCCCTGTGAGCTGTGGGGCCGTGCGGATCACCACCTCGCGACTCAAAAAGGCCGGATGGGTATGCACCATCACCCATTTTTGGCTGTTTTTGTCGAAGTGCAGTGAGGCCTCCGTGGCACCTTCGGGAACCAAAACCTGTGCATCTGGCCCATCCAGGCCCGGCTTCCAGCGCTGATCCTGGCTAAAATAATGCAGAGGCCAGGGCGATTGGCCCAGATCACTGAGCGCGACCCGGTTTAGAATCAGGGGGTGTTTTTTGCTTGGCTCTTCGCGAAAGCTCAGCAGGTAAAGGAAGCCCCCAGATTTAACCACGGCAATGCCGGGAATGGTGGTGGCACTCTGACTCAGGGGGCGGTAGCTGATCTGCCAACGCAAAGGATGATCGCTGTAATTGACGATTTCCGCCACAGTTACGCCTTTGACTGCAAAATTAAACCCATTTTCTGGTCCTGGGGTGGTCTCCACCTCTTCCAGCAAGAGATAGAGTTTGCCCCCTTGCTCAAAACCATGGATCGGCCAGTATTTGCGCGTGTGTGAAGCTGTAGCCGGGGGCAGAAAAAAGGCGGCAGGAAAGTGTTCAACACGGCGTCCCTTCTGAGCCGTACTTTGGCGAAAAAAATAATCGACCTCAAAGCCCTCGGGCCCACATTCTGAAATCCCCAGACTATTGGCCACCAGGGTGGCTTTGGTGCGGTTGGGGCCAGCTTCTTTGTTGTCAAAATCCAAAACAAAGCTGTCTCCAAAGAGCCAGACCGTTTTGCCAGACAGCAGAGGCACTGAAAAGATCCCATCGCCCCCCCGCCAGTTTTGCTTTAAGGGAAAAAAGGGCATGCAGGGAACCTCTGCCCGTGCAGGCAGATTCAAGCCCACCAGTGAAGCAGCAAGTGAAGCTGCAAGGAGCATCATCGCTGAGCAGACGCGCTTAGAGAACAGGGCTGTCATTGCCCAAGAGCTTTTTGCGAATCAGGCTGATCGGGGGCAGGCCTTCGCTCAAAAAGGCATCGTGAAATTCGCGCAGCGAGAAATCTTGGCCTTTGAGGGCCTGGTAATCCACCCGCAGTTTTTGCAGCATGAGTTTGCCCAAGGTGTAGTAGAGATAAGTGGGATCTGAGGTCCCTCGCCGGGTTTCGAGCAGGGCGTTGGTGCGCGATTGGTAGCCCTCTTTGACAAAGAATTCCACGCCTTCTTCAAAGCTCATCTGGCCGGTGTGCATTTGAATGCCGACAATATAACGGGCATTGCGCAGCAGCGCATCTTGCAATTGGCCCAAACGCAGCTTCAGATCGCCTTCACCGTAGCCCTCATCGAGCATCATCTGCTCACAATAATGGGCCCAGCCTTCAAAATTGCTGGCCGCAGAGAGAATCTGCCGCACCTTGCTGGGGGCCTTTTGGGCCCAGAGAAACTGGATATAATGGCCGGGAAATGCTTCGTGAATCGCGGTTGAAATAATCACGCCATAGTTAAAACCCGCCATATACTCCGCAATATCTGCCGCTGGCCAAGTCGGATCGGGCAGGGTCACATTAAAATACGCTTCGGTGGCTTTGGCTTCAAACGGGCCCGGTGTGTCCATCGAGGCAAAGGTCATGGCCCGCATAAACGAAGGGGTCTCAGCAATCAGGGGCGGTACCTTGGAGGGAATGCTGAGGATCTGCTTTTGAACAATAAAGTCCTGAATGCCGCCCAGCACGTCTCTGAAGCTCTGCAAGAGCTTTTCGGGTGGGGGATGATCTTTGCCCAAGGCTGCCAAGACCTGTTCCGGGCTGCTTTGGGGATCCAGTTGAGCCGCCACGGCTTTAAATTGGGCCTGGTTTTTGCGCAAATCTGCGTAGCCAATTTCCAACAGGCGGGGCAAAGGCAAATCCACTTTTTCATCGTAAAGCAGTTTTTGGCGGTAATTCTCTGCCCCAATCCGAAAATCTCCGTTTGAACGCGGCAATAAATCGCTTTTGAGCCAGTCCAAATAGGCTTTGAGTTCGGCGATCACCTTTTGGTTGCTCGCCTGAAATTGGGCCCATAAAACCGGATCTTTAACGTCTTTGAACGCTGCGGGCACATCGTTTTCAAAGAAAGGGATCATGTCCGGGATTTGCTCAATCGCGACCTCGGTGAAGATTTTGGGCGGGTTCTTGAGATTGGCACGGGCGGCGGCAAAAATGGATGGAATTTTCTGCTGACGGGCGATGACCGCTTTTAAGCGTTGCTCGGGTGGTGCAAAACTGCGCGAGATCAAGGTGTAAATGGTTTCGCTGGCCCCACTTGCATAGCTGTCTGGGTTCTTTTCCCAGCCCCGGATCTGTTCGGCTTCGAGCAATTGGGCGTTTAAATGGGATATCAGCAATTCGCGATCTTCGGCTTCGAGTGGGTTCAATTGTGCCGGCGCAATGGCCGCCAATTCTTTGAGATAGCGCCGGTTTTCGCGGATATCTGCCTCGACCCCGGCTTTGCTGTAATCTTCCAAGGCGTGGTCAAAGTCGTGTTGGCCGAGATAGGTGGCATAGGTGGGGTTGTTTTGCAGATAGTCGGCAAAATAACGCTCGACCCAGGCCTGCCATTTGGGGTTGGTGGAAGGCTTTGCAGCGGGGCTGGTGACTTTGCTGGCCATACGGACAGGGGCTGCGATGGGCAATGTGCGAGCCAAACCTACAGGAGCAGTGCTGGCACCGAAACACAGCACCAGAGCCAAGGCTGAAAGACGTGAAGGCAAACGCTTTGAGAGCATAAAAGATCCTTTTATTTGGATTTGAGCAGCGGGCTGTTAAACAGGCTGAACTTGATCTCTCCTGCGCCGCTGGGGTCGCGGTAGAGCGCCGGAAAGTCTTTTTCAGCTTCGAGTTTGTCCCAAATTCCACGTTCGAGATCGCTGCTCAGGCCGTTGTAATAGACATGTAAGACCAGCTCAGAGCCGCCGAAACTGTGGGTCTCCACCTCTTTGACCTGGGCCACCGTTTTTAAGAAGCGAATAAAGGGCAGGGCCTGTTTGCGGTAGTCGGTGATGCCCGCCAGGACCACATTGGCGGGTGGTTTAAAGGTCAGATAGACGGTGTTTTCAGCGGCGGCCTCCCGATCCAGGCGGGCCAAAGCGTCGATGCCATCGAGTTTATTCCAGAGCTTGTTTTCCAAATCGGCTTGGCTGCCTTCAAAGGTCAGATAAAAGCTGGCCTGTTCCCCGCCCTGGCTCCTGAGTTCCACCGTTTTAATACTGGGGATTTCTTGCAAAACCTTGATCAGGGGCAGGGCCTGGCGGCGGTAAGTTTTGAGCCCGTTGATCACCAATTGCATAGACTGTGTGGCCCCGGATGCTGCGCTCAGGGCTTGGCTTTTGACTTCTTTGGCGGCCAGCGCCAGCAAATCGTCACTCAAACGCGCGCCCAATTCAGCCCCTGCATTTTTGCCGACCTCGGTCAACATGCGCTCCAAACTGGGGCCCTGAACGACAAAGTACTCTTCCAGATTCAGGCGTTTTTGCCCGGTGGCAGCCAAGATCGCCCGCAGCACCACATGGGCGGAGAGCTGGGGCTGGTTTTGGGCATTGCGCTCTTGCTTGACGGCATTATTGACCACCAAGACAATATCCGCACCCTGTTCTTGGGCCAATTCTGCCGCTTTTTCGGGATTGTTTAGCAATTGACCCAGGGTCTGCCGTTTGCTGCTGAGCATTTTTTCGCTGTATTCCGAGTCGAGCACGGCATAGCCCTGTTTTAAGAGGGCATTTTCCAGTTCCAGACGCAGGGACGATTCGCCTTGTTCTTGGCCATTCAGGCTTTCTGAAACCAAAACCGCAATTCGGTACCTGTTTTTCGCTGTTTCCAAGCCCGCCAAAACTTTGTCCACGGCCTGGGTCAATTCTTTGGTTTTGAGTTTGAATTGGATTTTGACCGTGGCAGAATTCAACTGATTGCTCTTTTGTTCTAAAAACTGCTGGCTTTCAAAAAAACTGAGGGCTTTGGGCCCGATCTCATCGATGATTAACATGGGATTGCGCAAAGGCACGGGGCTTTTGCTGCGCAGATAGGCCTCAATAATCCGGCTCAGGGCCTGCCGTTGGGCCAGATGTAATGCCCCACTGGCGGTGCTCTCTTCGACAGAAATCACCAGGGTTTCTGAAGGCGTGCTAAATTCAGCGTGGGCCGGAGCCGCTGCCAAAAACAGGCTCAAGGCCAAAAATGGGGTGAACAGGCGTTTCATGTAGAGCTACCTCTGTGATTCGGATGGGCATTCATTCTAACAAACTTTTTAGCAAAGTTATTTGCGCTCACAGGGACCTGTTTAACCCTCTCACGCCAAATGCAGCTGAGCGGTTATACTTAAAACAGGGTTCAAAGCCATTTGCCCAAAACAGACAGGAGCACGGTGTATGACAGATTTGCCCAAAACCCAGCGCCACGATCTCGAAATCGAAGAGATTGAAAAAGACCGCCTGAGCAGCAAGGTGCGCAAGATTCGCGCCCAGGGATCCGCCGTCGACAATTTTGAAGCCCTCGTGCAAAAAGCCGAAGACCTGGCCAAAAAAATTACCTATCTCGACGAAGACCTGCGCGTGGTTGAAACCGATTCGGCCCATGAGGTCGTCACCCTGCGCAGCGACGAGCCCCAAAGCAGCCCGCAAGAGGTGGAGTATTTCCAAATGGAACTCCATAAAGATGGCCAGACCCAGCTTGAGCGCAAACGCTACAAACGCGAAGAGACCGAAACCGAAAACGTGGACTTTGTGGTCACCGAAAAGACCCTGGAGCGCCTGGGCAAAGATCTGGGTAAAGACTTGGGTAAAGATCTCAAGGGGAAATAGCTCTGGCCCAGAGAGCCTCTTGACCAGGGGTATTCATTAATAAATAAACTCTTGCAGATGATAGGGCACACACTTGGCGGGCAGGTCTTTTAAGGCCGCTCGCCAGCGCTGAATCTCGTGCATTAATTCCGTTTCAGACAAGGGGATCAGCCCGGCTTGCAAAGCCTGTTCAAAGTAAGGCTGATCCGGGTGAGGCACAAATTCAGACAGAAAAATGAAATCTTGACTGTCAAGCGGCAAGGCCTGCAGCAGGGCTGTTGAGGCCTTGAAATGTGCCTGGGCGTACTGCTGGCCCCCCGCCCCGATCATCAAGATCAAACCCAAATTCAGTCCTGCCGCTTTGAGCTTTTGGCATTCGCTCTGCATCAGCTCTGAACTGCCAGGTTTGTTCAAAAACGCGAGCAGAGCGGGGTCTGCGGTTTCTATGCCCAGGTAGACGCGGTTCAGACCCAAAGCTTGCAGCTCACGCCACTGTTCTGGGCTTTTGGCTTGGGGGCGAAACGCGTCCATAAAACTGTAAATAGGCAAACCTGGCCAGGTCTGTTGTAGGAGCCTCATGGCTTGCAAGAGCAAAGGCTGCGGTGTCATCAAAGCGTCGCCGTCGGCCAAAAATAGGCCTTTGCGCATGGTCGATGCAGGCCCCAAAAAAGCCTGAACCGCCTGTAAGTGCTTGGCAAAAGCCTCAGTACTGCGCACCTGGAATTTGCGGTCTTTGTAAAAGTTGCAGAAGTTGCAGGCGTTATACGAGCAGCCCACCGTGAGCTGGACCACGATGCCGAGGTACTGATCCGGTGGCAAGATGCTGATGGGCTGGTAAATCTCAGCAAATTGGTGCCCCTGTTCCCGCAGGCGCTCGGGTGTCCAATGCAAGATGGTTGACACGGCCTCGGCCTGATCTGGACTAAAAGACCCCGCAGAGAGCTGGCTGCTGAGATCTGCGTGAATATGCGCCAAACGTGCTTCGGCTTGCTCTAAAGGCAGAGGACGGCGAAAACGCTGGATCTTGCCTGCCACACTTTCCCGGCCTTTGTGTAACCAGGCATTGCTCAAGCCCCGCTGATAAAAATCCCCACCCTCAAAAAGACTGATCGGGCGACCGTCGTGGGCAAATACATAGACTTGTTCCCGGCCTTGAGAGCGTCGGGAGGCGGCCAGACTGTCGCGGTTAATCCGCAGACGAAATTTAGAATCCATGATGCACCTTTAATTATCCTGTCATTGGCTGACGTATTCTAACCCCTGCTACCCTTGCTGCCAACCGGATGAGCATTTGGCAAGTGCAGTCCTAGTAAAAAGTTGTAAGATGTTATTATGCATCAATAAAACAGGGGAGGCTGTCATTATGGATAGACGATACAATCCAATTTATTCTATCCCAGAAGTGGCGTCATATCTCCATTTACAACCAGCAACCTTACGTGCTTGGGTTCTCGGTAGACATTATGTAACCCGGCAGGGTGAAAAGCGCTTTTCTGAACCTTTAATCAGCATCGCTGACCCTCAAAATTGTAGAATGTCGTTTATCAATCTGATTGAGGCCCATGTGCTTTCAGCCATCAGAAAAACCCATCAAATACCCATGCACAACATCCGCCCTGCATTGGAGCACATGGCAAAAAAATACAGGGTTGAGCACCCCCTTGCAGAATATAATTTACTCACAGATGGGCTGGATATTTTTGTTGAAGAATTTAATCTATTGGTGAATCTCACCAATAGAGGACAGCTTACCCTTAAAAGTTTTTTGGAAAGCTATTTAAAAAGAATTGAGCGAGATAGCAGCGGTTTACCCGCCAGATTTTATCCTGCCCCTCAAATTTTGGACAGCGAAAACAGTAAGATCTTTGTGGTCGATTTCAATGTGTCGTTTGGCAAAATGACGGTCAATGGAACGGGTATCCCAGTCGAATCTATTCTAGACCGCTTTGAGGCTGGCGAAGAATTAGCGTCCTTGGCTGAAGACTTCAATATTGACATAGCAAAACTTGAAGCGGTAATTAGTGCCGCCTGATTTCGTTTTTTTCATTGACCGTTCATTGGGACGTAAACATTTGAGCCAAATGCTGGCAGAAGAATCTGAACGTTTTGAGTTGCACGATGACCATTTTAGCCAAACAACACCTGATGTGGACTGGCTTGAGGCAGTCGGTAACAGAGGCTGGATTGTTTTCACCAAAGACAAACGAATCAGGCATCGCCATAATGAACTCAGCTCCCTTCTACAAGCGAATAATGCTGTTTTTATTTTTACAGGAAGCAAAGTCACTGGCGATCAAATTGCTGAGGCATTCAGAGTGGCTTTGCCCCAAATAAAAAAGACTGTTGGAAAAGAGCCCCGTCCCTTTATAGCGGGCATCACAAAATCGGGTATTGTTTCCGTTTATAAGAAAAAAACAAAAGATTAAAAACAGCTTGAAGATACTTGGCAAATCCTTGAAGCGTACATCTTGGAAACCAAAGATAAGTTCGGGACGCGGCAATTTATTCGGCCTTAAATCCCTGTATATTCAGACCCAGAAATAACCTCCTGTCGCAAGTATGTAGTTGGTTAAGGAGGGCTTATTTTAGGGGCGTGAATATTGTACAATTCTCTTTCATCGAAAAATTTGAAGAGTGTAAATATGAAGTTATTGTCCTGTGAATTTGTTGATTTGGAGTTGTTTGGCAACTTAACGTTGGATGATTTTAGAAAAGTCTCAACATTTGTTGGACCAAATGGTTCTGGTAAAAGCTCAATTTTAAAGGCCTTACACTTTTCTCTTACACTACTATCAAAACACGTAATTTCAGATAATTTTGAAACTGATGATACAATATTAAAATTTTCATCAGTAAAATTAAAATTTACATATGAAAATGATATAAATATTTTATTTTTGACAGATAAATTAGGTGAAAAGACGAATTATTCAGAAATCACAATTTCCATTAAAGATAATCGTTTTATTTTAAGCACAATACAAACACAAGAAAATTCGATTTTATTTAGCGATGAAATTTCTACTCATACAGACATTAGTACAAAAAAAAACGTAATTGAGAGATTAAGTTTTGAAAATAAAACTGATGAACTTTCAATATGGAGAAATCATTTAAATGATGCATTAAAAACTATTGTTACCATAAACAATAATCAAGAACACATTCAAAGAAGTGATGCAGATCAATTAGTTGGGAATTTATTTAATTTAGAAACAATTTTAATCCCTCCTCAAACATCTCCCAAAGCATTGATCAATGAATATATTACGGATATGATTAGACTGAAAATAGGGAAAAAAACAGAAAAATCCAAGTATGAATCTGAAGAAGAAAAAATATCTCACTTTTTGCAGTCAGATATTGACTTTCATTCAGATGGGGAAAATAATTTATTAGATTTAAATGGTATCGTTCATACTAAAGCGTCTACAGGAACACAAATTAGCTTAAATTATTATGTCTTAACAAGGACGGAAAATAAGAATTCATTTATATTTTGGGATGAACCAGAGAATGGTTTGCACCCTACCCGACGTTGTCGGTTATTAAGTTTAATGTTAAATGATAATAGACAGTTTTTTATTGCAACTCATGCACCAGAAATGGCTCCCATTACTGATAAAGATGGTAAAACTTTCAGATGTACTTCAAAATTTGATAGTCATTCCAGAGAACAGAACCTATTAATCGAATCAGTTTCAACAAGAAGTGAAGCATTCTCTGCCATTGAAGACTTAGGCCTCTATCCAGCAAGAACACTTTTTACATCAAATATTGTAATTTGGGTTGAAGGACCTACAGATTTAATCTATTTTAGGCATTGGCTCAAAGAAAAATTTAAAGAAACAGATGTGCAAGAAGGCTTCCACTACACCTTCATGTTATATGGAGGTGCTTCAATTGCGCATGTTGAAGTTGAAGAAAACCCTTATTTTGATAGTCTTTTTGATCTATTAAGTTTATGCAGAAATCCAGTTGTTATAGTTGACTCAGACATTAGTGATATAAGGCATAAAAATCTAAATAAACCTGAGACTTTTTTGAAAAAAAGTGCATTAAAAATAAAGAACCAAATTGATATTTTAAATAACTCAAGAAATAATTCAGGATTGTTTTTATGGACAAAAGGCAGAGAAGTAGAGAATTTTTTACCAAAAAAAGCATTTATTTATGCTATAGAAAATCTCTGTAAGAGCCTCACAACTGAAGAAAGGAAAAAATTGCAAGGATTTAATTTGCCACCATACCAACGGTATTTTGAAGCGATTGATCAGTATTTTCAAAAAGAAAAAATTATTAACAGCGAAGGGAGTTCGATGGGCAAAAGTCTTTGGGGAGAAGGGAATAAAGTTAAATTCATGAAAGAAGCACTACAAATGCCTAATTTTGTTGAGTCTGACTTAGTTAATGGGGCAGAGGACCTGTTGAATCAACTGTTTTTATTTATAAATCAACATAAAAACAAACATCTAGGTTAATCCCGAATGGAAAATTAACCCCTCAATTCAACGCAAACTCCTCGGAGGCCTAATCACTACGCTACAAGGTTGGCTACGTTTCCGACTCCATCGACAAAATTTATCCCAAAACCAGAAACCCGCTTGGTTCTTCGCCTTGCCTAACCCCTACTTCAACGCCTCTAAAAACGCCTCGCCATACTTCTCCAACTTATGCGCGCCGATGCCGCTGATCTTGAGCAGGGCTTCCCGGCTTTGGGGTTGGGCGTCGGCCATTTCTGCCAAGGTGGCATCGCTGAAGATCATATACGGGGGAATGCCCGCCTGATCGGCGAGTTCTTTGCGCAGCTTTCGCAAACGCTCAAACAGCGAGGGGTTGTAGTCAAATTCTGAGGCTTTGCGTTTGCCCTTTTTCTCTTTGGGAATTTTGGGTGCACGCACCCGGGGCTGGGCCATGATCAGGGTCTCTTCGCCGCGCATCAGGGCTTTGGCGGGCTGCAACAATTTGAGCACCGAATAATCCCCCACATCTTGGGAGAGAAACCCCCGGTGCACCAAATGACGCAGCAGGTTGCGCCAATAATCTGCGCTCTGATCAGCGCCAATGCCGTAGGTGCTGAGTTGGTCGTGGCCCCGCTGCAAAATGCGCTCATGGTTGGGGCCGCTGCCTCTTAACACGTCGATCACATAAGCCATGCCAAAGCGCTGTTTGAGCCAATAGACACAGGACAGGGCCTTTTGGGCGTCCACAGTCACCTCCAACATTTCGGGCGGGTTCAAGCAGATATCACAATTGCCACAGTCTTGGGCCGGGCTTTCGCCAAAATAACCCACCAAAATGCGGCGGCGGCAGCTCAGGGCCTCAGCAAAACCGATCATGGAATTGAGCTTGTGGCTTTCGATCCGGCGGCGCTCGGGGTTTTCGGAGTTGTCGATCAGGCCACGGGCAATCGCGACATCGCCAAAGCCAAACAAGAGCAAGGCTTCTGCGGGCATGCCATCGCGCCCTGCCCGCCCAGTCTCCTGGTAATAGCCTTCAATATTTTTGGGCAGGTCATAGTGCACGATAAAGCGCACATTGGACTTGTCGATACCCATGCCAAAGGCCACTGTGGCCACGATTAATTGCAAATTGTCTTGTAAAAATTCGTTTTGCACCCGTTTGCGCTCACCGGCACTCAGGCCCGCGTGGTAAGCGGCGGCGGCATAACCGCGATCGACGAGCATTTGGGTCACTTTTTCAACCTGTTTGCGGCTCAGGCAATAGACAATGCCCGCTTCCTCGACATGGTCCTTGAGAAAGGCCACCAATTGCTCAGCGGGTTTGCTCTTTTCGAGCACCGTATAGCGGATATTGGGCCGGTCAAAGCCCGAGACAAAGCTGCGCTCGGGTGGCAATTGCAGCAGGCGCAGAATGTCTTGGCGGGTATGGGCCTCTGCTGTGGCTGTCAGGGCAATCAGAGGCACATCTGGGAAAGATTCTCGCAATTGTCCCAATTGGCTGTATTCAGGCCGAAAGTCGTGGCCCCATTGCGAAATACAATGGGCCTCGTCGATTGCAAAGAGGGCGATTTCAATCTCCTTTAAGCGTTCGAGAAAGCCTTCACTGAGCAGGCGCTCGGGGGCGATATACAACAGATCGAGTTCCCCCGCGTGGAGTTTGGCCAGCACCCGCTTGGACTCGGCCTGACCCAAAGAGGAGTTGTAACAGGCGGCGCTGACCCCGTTTTCGAGCAGGGCATCGACCTGATCTTTCATCAAGGAGATCAGCGGTGAGACCACAATCCCCACACCGGGGCGGTGCAAGGCGGGAATTTGGTAGCAGATGGATTTTCCGCCGCCAGTGGGCATCAGCACAAAGGCATCCTGACCCGCAATCAGGCCGTCGATAATCTCTGCTTGCAAGGGTCGAAAGCCAGGATAGCCAAAGATCCGCTTGAGGGTGTCCAGGGGAGAGGCTTGGGCTACTGTCATCACGAGCGGCTCCTCTTGAGGTGTATAAACTTGTATGTTATGCCTAATATTATACCTCAAATTTGTATGGCCCAGTTGCATTGCCGAGTTGTATGGCCGAGTTCGATTGCTCGCCCGCTTCAGACCGCCGTGTAGGAAATTTCTCAGGCAAAGATGCGGGGTTGGCTGACAGTCTTTGAACGACAGAATCGTCAGAATAGAGATTGAAAGCAAAACAAAGTCAAAGAGGTTCAAAATCATGGTTCAATGGCAACCCGTTATTCTCTGTGGGGGTTCTGGTACAAGGCTTTGGCCCTTATCGCGGGAGGCTTTTCCCAAACAATTTATTCGCTCTGATTCAGCCCATTCGCTCTTTCAGGAAACCCTGCTGCGTTTTAAAGATCACACAGCCTTTGCTTCGCCCCTGGTGGTCAGCCACGAGAATCACCGCTTTTTGGTGGCTGAGCAAATGCGACAGATCAATCAAGTAGCTCAAGCGCTCATTTTAGAACCCGTCCCACGCAATACTGCGCCAGCTTTAACCTTGGCAGCCCTGTATGCGCTCTCCAAAGATTCAGAGAGTTTGCTCTTGGTTTTGCCTTCGGATCATGCCCTCAAACATCCCTCGGCGTTGAATGACCTGCTGCCCCAGGCCACAGAATTGGCTCTCGCTGGCAAAATTGTCACCTTTGGAATTGCACCCGACCGGCCCGAAACCGGCTATGGCTATTTGCTGACAGAGGGCAATCACCTGATGGCTTTTGTCGAAAAACCCGACTCTGCAACAGCGGTAAATTATCTTGCTTCGGGCAACTATCTTTGGAACAGTGGCATGTTGGCCATGAAAGCCAGTACCTGGATTTCAGAGTTGGAAAAATATGCCCCAGAGATTCTCGCGGCCTGTACCCAAGCCATGGCCACAGCCAGCCAAGATCAGCTTTTTGTTCGCCCTGGGGCTGCTGACTTTGCGGCGAGTCCCGCCTTGGCAAGTGACTATGCCGTGATGGAAAAAACCCAAAAGGGGGCTGTCTTGAGACTTCAGGCCGGCTGGTCGGATGTGGGCTCTTGGGATGCCTTTAAAGACCTCTTGCCCCAAGATGAATCGGGAAATGCCATTCAGGGAGATGTCTTTAGCTATTTATCCAGTGGCAATCTTGTCCAGAGCAATAGCCGCTTTGTGGCCACGTTGGGGGTACAGGATTTAATTGTGGTGGAGACCCCCGATGCGGTGCTGGTGGCCAGCAAAGCACAGGCCCAAAATGTAAAACAGGTGGTTCAATATTTACAGCTGAATCACCGTCCCGAAGCCGAGAATCACACCCGCGTTGCCCGCCCCTGGGGCTTTTATGAGACAGTGGATCAAGGCGAGCGCTTCCAGGTCAAACGCATCACCGTCTTGCCCGGACAGGCCCTCTCCAAACAAATGCACCACCACCGCTCTGAACATTGGGTTGTGGTCAAAGGCACCGCCAGTGTCACCCGTGGAGAAGAGGTGCGTTTGCTGACTGAAAATGAATCGGTGTATATTCCCGTCGGTACCATTCACCGTCTCGAAAATCCTGGTACTATTGATCTGGAGTTAATTGAAGTTCAGTCAGGGGCGTATCTGGGTGAAGATGATATTGTGCGTTTTGAAGACCGCTACCACAGGCATGAAACCCCGACATAACGGGGTGTTATGAGGCTTTTATTGGTAGAAGATGACGCAAGCATGGGGCTGCTCTTTGAGCGGCTCCTGACCCGTTTGGGTTATGATGTCCGGATCGAAAAAAGTGCTGAAGAGGCTTGGGCGCTTTTTGAGCACACCCCTTTTGATCTGGTGATCACCGACTGGGTGCTCCCAGGGATGAGTGGTTTAGAACTTTGTAAACGCTTGCGCTCACTCCCATTTGGTGAATACATCTATATCTGTGTTGTGACCGCCCGCAATTCCCGTGAAGATCTGCTCGAAGTGCTTGAAGCGGGTGCCAACGATTATCTCGCCAAACCCCTGGAAATCCCGCTTTTGGAAGTGCGCATTCGGATCGCTGAGCAACAGGCCTTTCACCTTCAGCAGCGCCGCGAAGCCAGGGCAGAGTTGTCTCGCCATCAGGCCGAATTGGAAGGGCGGGTTTTATCGCGCACAGAAGAGCTATCGGATATGATTCAAGCCCTGCAAGAAGAGATCAACCAGCGCCGCAATGCGGAAAACCGCCTGGCCCAAACCCATCTGCAATTAAGGGCCTTGGCCAGTCATTTGCTCTCGATCCAAGAAGAGCAACAAAAACGCATTTCTCGGGAAATCCATGACGAGTTGGGACAGGCCATGACAGCCCTCAAGCTGGATCTGGCCTGGCTGCAGCAGCAATTGAACGAGCAGCCCGTGTTTCAAGCAAAAATCCAAAAGATGATTCCCTTGGTCAGCGACACCATCACCACCATTCAGCGCATTTGTGCGGAGCTCAGACCGGGCCTTTTGGACGATCTTGGCCTAGAAGCTGCTCTGGAGTGGCTGGTGCAAGAATTCGGCGAACGCACGGGGTTGGTCTGCAAATTGCATATTGAACCCGAAGAATTAGAACTGCCGATGGACCTTTCCACGACCCTGTTTCGCATTTGTCAGGAGTCTTTGACCAATATCATGCGCCATGCCCAGGCCAAGCAGGTGAATATCAGCCTGACCCGTGTCGCGCAAATGATTTCGCTGCGCGTCCAAGATGATGGCAAAGGCATTTCTACAGATCAAATCAACCACCCCCATTCACTTGGCTTGATGGGGATTCGTGAGCGGGTTTTGCCTTGGAATGGCGATGTTACGATTTCTGGCCAAATCGGACAGGGCACCACTATTTTTGTTCAAGTTTGCCTGGAGGAAGAAACCCCATGATTTCTATTTTGATTGCCGATGATCACGCGATTGTGCGTGAAGGTTTAAAACAAATTCTGTCGGGACTGCCCGATTTTAAGGTCAGTGCAGAGGCTTCGAGCGGTTATGAGACCCTCCAAAAATTGGAAGAACTCCCGATTGATTTGGTGATTTTGGATATCAACCTCGGCGATCAAAATGGACTTGAAGTCCTCAAGCAGATTCGGCAAAAATGGGCCACTTTGCCGGTCTTAATTCTGACCATGCATTCCGAAAAACAATATGCCACCCGCATGCTCAAAGCCGGGGCTTCGGGCTTTTTAAACAAGGGCTCAGCTTCCGAAGAATTGGTCAATGCCCTGCGCAAAATTGCCCGGGGCGGCAAGTATATCACTGAGAGCTTGGCAGAACAATTGGTCATGGAAATGGGCCAAAGCACAGCGGTGCCTCACGAGCGGCTCTCAGATCGGGAATTTGAGATTTTTAGGCAAATTGCGATTGGCAAAAAGAACAAAGAAATTGCCGAAGAACTGTATTTAAGTGAAAAAACGGTCAGCACCTATCAAAGCCGGATTCTCGAAAAAATGAACCTGGCCAATCGCGCAGCCATCATTCACTATGCCTTGGAGAACAGTTTGATCTAGCTCCAGCCCTTTGGCAGTCAGGTTTGGAGAATTTTCTGACAGCAAGTAGCGGCAAGTCCTGATAGGGCCCGATGGGTGGGAATGATTCAATAGAGTTATCACCACTCACCGGAGGAAATATGAAAAAGATTCTGGCTCTGCTGCTGGCTTTAAGTGCCTGCCAAACCCTTCCCCCCAGTACCTCAACAGGAAACCCCACTGTCGCCGCGCTGCCAAGCGAAACAACCTCTCTGACCGATCTGGCGACTCCCAGCTCTTCAGCGGTTTCGAACTTGCCCCGTGCCTCACAAGCGCCCACTGTGGCCAAGACGCTCCCCCAACCTGCTGTGCCCGCCCGCACAGCGAATGTGCCCGCCACAGCCAGTTCAATTCCTGTCTCCAGCAAACCCAGTGTTTCACCAGTTGCAAACGCCAAAAACCGCATCCCGATTGCCAGCTTAAACGTGCCCAAAGGCTTTGATTATGCCACCACCCAAGATATTCAGGTTGATATCCAGGTCAAAAGTCCCAACGGCAATCCCTACCAAAAAGTGATGGTGGCCATTTACGCAGTGGACAGCCAGGGTTTTAACCCCTTGGTACGCGGTGTGACAGATGCTGAGGGCCGTTATCAAGACCTGATGCGGATCCCTGGTTACCATCAGGACTTGCAAATTCAGGTCTCTGCTCTGGGGATTGAAAATTACCAACGGGTCAAGATTGTCAACGATCAACTGATAGCTCAATTTGGAAATTAGGGGGAAAAAACCATGAAAAAGACCATCAACGCTTTATCTGTGCAACTTTCAAAAACTTACAGCCTGCTCAGCCTCAGTGGTTTGGCTCTCTTTGGCCTGCTGACGCCCGCACCTGCACCTGCTCTGGCTGCTGAAGTGTATAATTGGGAATTTTTGGCGGGCAATTACAAAGACAATTATGACGGCCAGGGCATCCCCAAGAATCTGGATCCGGCTCAGCGCAAAGAATACCCCAATGAATTCTGGACCCGACTTTCAGCCTCACTGCCCGAACAAATGGATATTCGCAAAACCAGCCCCAGCAGCATTACCTCAGACAAATCTGCCAATTTACATATGCTCGAAGAAGGAGATGTCTTTGTAACCTTTTTGCATGAAGGGGCAGGTTACCGCAATAGTTTTGGCTATTTTATCTACGACAAAAACAATCCCCCAACAAAATTTTCAGAGATCAAAAGCACCATTGTTTTTCCCAATACCTCTTTTAATGGCTCTGGTGGCAATGCCCGTGGACTAAAAAGCGGCGATACCCTCTATTTGGGCCGGTTTAAAGCGGGTCAGAGTTTGGGTTTTGTGATAGCTTCTGATGGCTTTGACAGCATCAACGGAGTACAGAAAAACCTCGACAGCAGCCGTATTTTTACCACCTTGAGCCAATTAAATCCTGAATCAGATCCCAGTTTAAAGGCCCATACTGTTTTGCTTTATGATGAAGCGACCCAACAGAGTGTTTTGGGTTTGGAAGACATGCTGCGCAGCAATGGCAGTTGCGATCATGATTTTAACGATGTGATTTTTACCCTGAGTGCCAACCCTCCCGAAGCCGTGGATATCTCGTCAATCAAACCCTTGCCCGAAGCCATCGACAGCGATAAAGATGGGGTTTTAGATGCCAATGACAGTTTCCCCAAAGATCCTTCACGTGCTTTTTACCAGTATTATCCCGAGCAAGGGCAACGCAGTTCTTTGGTCTTTGAAGACAATTGGCCCGCCCAAGGGGATTATGATATGAACGACTTGGTGCTGAACTACGCCTTTGAGAACACCACCAACAGCCAAGGCCAGGTCAAAGATATCCATGTCGATTTTGAACTCGCTGCCCGGGGCGCTGATTTGCACAATGCCTTTGCGCTCGAAATTCCAGGACTGACTCCTGACAATCTCGAAAAGGCTGAGTTGATCATCGGCAAACAGAGCCAGGTACTGCTCCCCGAATCGGGTCAGCGCAATGCCGTCTTTAACCTGATCGCTGATGCCAGTCGTTTTCTGCCCCAAGGCCAAGGCAAATGCCGCTTCTACAATACCCAAATTGGCTGTGAGACCCGCCCTGGGCAGAAATTTCAGCTGAAATTGACACTCAAATCCCCTTTGGCGAAAACACTGATTGGCCTGCCGCCTTACAATCCCTTTATCTACCGCACGGATCAACGGGGTTATGAAATTCATCTGCCCAATTATGCCCCCACCGATCGGGCCAGCAAATCACTGTTTAAAACCCGTGATGATAATTCAGGTCCCAATAATTATTATAAAACAAAAAATAATTTGCCCTGGGCCTTAAATATTCCCAGTCAATGGGCTTATCCTTCTGAACAATCTGAAATCTCCAGCGCCTATCTGGATTTTAAAACCTGGGCTGAATCCAGTGGACAGAACAAACCCGACTGGTACCGCCAAAATTCCCAAGCTGATCTGATTTGGAAATAGGCAGCATGGAAACCATACTGATTATCGAAGACGATCCAGATATTCAGGTCTTATTGACGACCTATTTGCGCAATGCCAATTATCAGGTGAGCATTGCCCCGACACTGGCACTGGGGGTTGAGCGCATGACTCAACTCTCACCGGCTCTGGTTTTGTTGGATATCCATTTGCCTGATGGCAATGGACTCGAACTCTTGCCTCAGCTGGCCGCCGATGGCCCCCCTGTGGTGATGTTGACCGCTGAGAGCAGTTGCCTGGAGCAGGCCTTCGCCCTGGGAGCGGTAGACTATCTACAAAAACCAGTGGTGAAAGGTGAGCTTTTGGCGCGGGTCAACCGGATTATTGCCAACCGCCGCCTGCATCAAGAACAAGACAAATTATTACAGGAATTACAGGCCGATTTGTCTTTGGCGGCCCAGGTGCAACAATTGAGTTTGCCGCAAAACACCGCCCCAGATGCCCCGCTGGCGGTGGAGTGGATCTACCAACCCTTAACCACCATCAGTGGCGATCTGTTGGCGGTCTATGCCCCCACTGAACAGAGCCGTTACTTTTGTCTGGGGGATGTCTCTGGCCATGGCATGGCTGCCGCTTTGGTGATGATGGCCCTGCGCAGCGCTTTTGACAGCTTGGTAAAAATGGCCCCCCGGGCCCCTTGGGAATTGATGCGTGATCTTTCCGAGCGCATGAAAAACCTGCTCGATCGCCATTATATTACGCTGGTGATTGGCCACCTGGATCTTGAGTCGGGTTATCTTCAGATCTGCAATGCCGGACATCCCCCGATTTTGCTGCGCAGAGCGGGAAAAATCCTGACCTTACAGGGCAAAACGGCGATGCCAATGGGCATTCAGGCTCCCGAATTGCTGGGACCTGAATATGATTTTCACACCCCATTAATGCCAGGAGACGAGCTATTGCTCTGCAGCGACGGCCTGTTTGAAATGGGGCAATACCAAACAAAACAAGGGTTTGAAGCTTTGCAAAGCTGTTTTGCCGACTGCCAAAGCCCCAGCTTAAGCGAAACCGCCCGAGAGCTTATCTCAGGCCTACAGGGCGATCAGGCGCCCAGTGACGATCTCAGTCTTTTAATCCTCAAATTACAAACCCTGACGTTTAAAATCAAAACTGCTGTAAATGCGGAGGCCTTGGAAATGGCCGGTGAAGATCTTAAACTGTGGTTGCTTCAAATCAAATGCGACCAAAGTCAAATAGAGCAAATGAGCTTGATCTGGCTTGAGTATACCAACAATGCCTTGATTCATTCCCAAGCCAGTCAATTGGAGCTGGAAGCCCGTTTCAACCCGTCTGGATTGACCTTGGAATTTCGCGACAATGGCTTGGCCTGGACTGCTGACACAGCATGTGTTTTGCCAGATCCCCTGGCTGAATCTGGCCGGGGTCTTTGGCTGATTCAGCAGCTCAGCCAAGGTTTTCAACTCTCGCGCAAACAAAATTTAAACCAGCTTGAACTGACGTTTACTCAATTATCTCAAAGGGAGACCTCACCCCATGTTTGAAAATTTGGTTATTCCTCAAATTGTCCGTCGCTTTGACTTTGAAGAGTGGGGAGGCACCGAGTCTGTGGTCTGGGAGAGTTCCCGGAAACTCAAGAGCTGGGGTGTTCAGACTGAAATCCTGGCCACCCAGGCTTTGAATACAAGAGCAGCAGAAACGCGTGATGGGCTTCAGATTCAACGCTTTGATTACCATTATCCCTATTGGGGACTGAGCGAGCAAAACCGACGTCAGCTCGACAAAAAAGGCGGAAACCCCTTTGTTCCTGCTCTGGAGAAGTATTTATTGGGCCTGCCTGGCTTGGATTTGCTGCACAGCCATGGGATGCAGCGGGTTGCGGGTTTGGTTCGGCGGGTCGCCCAAAAACGCAAAATTCCCTATGTGGTCTCGTTTCATGGGGGCAATCTGGAATTGCCCAGCTCAGAAATTGAACAAATGTGCTCCCCTGTCAAAGGCAGTTTCCATTTTGGCCGGATCTTTGACCCCTGGTATGGCACTGACAAGGCCTTGGTAGAGGCGGATGCCCTGATTTGTGTGGGTTACAGTGAGTACCTCAAGACCCAAGCCGCTTACCCGAATCAACGGGTGGTGTATTTGCCCAACGGCGTAGATCCCACGCGCTTTGAACAGGCACAGGGCCAGCGCTTTAAACAGCATTATGGCATTCCTTCTGAGTTGCGCCTTTTGCTCTGTGTCGGCCGGATCGATCCCCAAAAGAACCAAGCTGTTTTACTCGAAATACTGCCCGAATTGCCTGAAAATACAGGCCTGGTTTTGATTGGCCCCCCCACCGATCCGGGTTATCAAGCACAGCTTGAAGCAACCATCCAAGCAAAGGGGCTTTCTCAGCGGGTGTGGCTGATTCCGGGGTTGAATGCCGACGATCCCCTTTTGGCCGATGCTTATGATGCGGCAGAGATCTTTGTCCTGCCTTCGCGCCATGAGCCCTTTGGCATTGTCGTGCTCGAAGCCTGGATGCGGCGCAAACCCGTACTGGTCTCTGATCTGGGGGGATTACAGCATTTGGTCAACGATGGGGTCACAGGGCTGCGGTTTGGGGATACCCGTGAGCTGCTCCAGTTGGCCAAGCTACTTTTGCAAGAGCCCGTGTTTGCCCAGGCATTGGGTGAATCAGGCTACCAGGAAGCCCTTTTAAATTATAGCTGGGAGACGGTGGGGCATCGGCTCTACAGCTTGTACCTCGAACTGGTGCAAGAAAATTCCCACAGCAAAAGAAGGATCGCCTGACAGTTTATTTCTCTGCTCTTTGTCAAAATAAATATAGGAGGAATTTTCACTTATGTTTATTCAAACCCAGGCACAGCTTCAGCAGATCAAAAATTATCAAAAACGTTTAAATTGGCAACGCCGTTCGCGGCTTTGGTTGCCTTTGCAAACACGCTTCTATTTAGGCCTTGGAGCGGGACTCAAGCGCAGTTTCGACATCCTGGGTTCTGCAGCGGCCCTGCTCGCTCTGTCGCCACTGTTGGCGGCCACAGCCCTGGCGATCAAGTGGGAAGATCGGGGCCCGATCTTTTTTGCCCAAGATCGGGTGGGCCAATATGGCGAAACCTTTCGCTTTTATAAGTTTCGCTCGATGGTGCTCAATGCCGAAGCACTCAAGGACAGCCTGGCCCATCTCAATGAGTCGGGAGATGGGGTGATCTTTAAAGCCCGCCATGACCCCAGAATCACAAAGGTGGGTCGCTTTATTCGCCGTTTTAGCATCGATGAATTGCCCCAGCTTTGGAATGTCTTAAAAGGGGATATGAGCTTGGTGGGGCCCCGTCCCCCGGTTCCCCGCGAAGTGGCCGATTATACCCCCGAAGACCGCAAGCGCCTGCATGTCAGACCCGGTCTGACCTGTATTTGGCAGGTCAGTGGACGCAGTGAGATTCCCTTTCGCATGCAGGTGCAAATGGACCAGGAATATATTCTCAAGCGCAGTCTCAAATTGGATCTGGCCCTTTTATTCAAAACGGTTAAAGCGGTGCTCAGTGGCCGTGGCGCCTATTAAAGGAGAAATCTATGAAAATTCTGTATTTAACCCCTTTTTTACCCTACCCCCTCAATCGGGGTACCCACCAACGGGTTTACCACCTGCTCAAAAGCCTCGCTGCTGTCCATCAGGTAACCCTGTTCTCGCTTGACCCAGACAATCAAGCCGCATCCCATCAGGGGGTCTTTGAAGCTCTCTGTGCGCGGGTGATTCGCAGACCCGTTAAACTCAACCCCTGGCGAAATTTGTCCCAACGTCTGTTTTCACCCCAGCCCGAAACCATGTTTCATTGGGATTTGCCCGCCATTCGTCAAGAATTGGGGGAAATACTGAGAACAGAACACTTTGACCTGATTTTTGCTGAGGATATTTGTATGACTCAGTATATCTACGACCTTTTGCCCACCGGGTCAAAACAGATTCCTGTGATTACCGATCGCAATCGCGTGGATTTGGAGTTTATGCAAGAGAGTTGGCCCTATTTAAAGGGGTTCAAATCCCGCGCCAATTTTGCCGAAAACTACCTCAAACTCGAAAGGCATGAACGCCGTCTGATCAAACGATTCCCGACCCAAGTGGTGTGTTCACCCGAAGATGCTGAGTTTCTTAAACAGCAATTTGGAGTCAGCCCCTGGATCATTGGCAATGGCGTCGATCACCATTATTTCCAGCCCCAAAGCTGGTCCCGTGAAGGGGATGTGCCGGTGCTCTGTTTTACAGGTGCAATGGACTACGCCCCCAATGCCGAAGGCATTACCTGGTTTATGCAAGAAGTCCACCCGCTTTTGGTCAAAAAAATCGGGAAGTTTAAATTGCGGATCGTGGGGCTGAACCCCGGTCCAGAGATTCAGGCTTTTGAAGCTGTTGCAGGGGTTGAAGTGACCGGTGGTGTGCCGGATATCCGACCTGCATATGCTGCCTGTGATGTCTATATTGCCCCCATTCGCATCGGCGGTGGCACCCGTCTCAAAATCATCGAGGCCATGGCCATGGGCAAACCCGTGGTTTCGACCCCCACAGGGGCGCAAGGCCTGGGCTTGACCGAAGGTCTGCAAGTGCGATATGCCGAAACACCCGAGGCCTTTGCCGCTCAGATTGCCGATCTTTTGGCCCATCACACGGTGCGCGAAAAAATGGCCCAAGCCGGGATGAAACACATCCTCAAAAACTTTACCTGGGAGAGTTTGGGTCAAAAATTAGTGCAGCGTGTAGAGTCCCTGATTTTGGCCCAGGTGGCATGAATGGTTTGTAATCATCCCAAGCGCTATTTTACGCAATTACTTGACTGGATTTATTGACTTTTTTCGTGTAAACTTCAACCCTGAGTTATCTGAAAAAGTTAAGTAAAATGTCTAATCTAGTTAAGTAAGTTTGACAAATGGGCGCAATATGTTTAGTTTAAATAATCAAAAGCAGTTTCGTCTCCAACGTTTTGTTTATACGCGGCATATTTTGCAGGCTTTGGTTGACTTTCATGAAAGTGGAAAACTGCATTTGGCTTTAACGCCCGCCCATATTTTAATCGACGGGGATGCGGTTAAAATCGTCGCAGCGCTCGATTCTGAAAAATTACTCTATGATGCGCAGCGCTACGCTGCGCCTGAGTTAATTGCCCAGGCGGGAATGAGCGAACAGACAGATTTATATGCCCTGGGGCGGATTCTGTTTGAGGCCTGGTCAGGGGTTTTACCTGACGAAAAAGAAAATCCGTTGCCCAGTTTGACTCAGTTTTTACCAGAATTGCCCCCTGGCTTGGACCGGTTTTTTCAAACCTTAATGGCACCTTTTCTGCCTGATCGGTATCCAAATGCAGAAAGCGCGCTTTATGCTTTTCAAGCATTTGAGACCTATTTTTATCCTTTAGAGCGGCGTTCTTTATTTATTGGGCGCACGCAAGAGTTAAAGCTGCTGAATGATTGGCTTGAATCCAGCGGCCGTGGCATTTATTTTGTGCAAGGCCAAGCGGGCGTTGGTAAATCTGCTTTACTCCAAGAGGTATTGTCTCAAAGGACTTATTTGAGTGGTAAATTTCAGCGTGCGATGAAATACACACCCTCATATGCTGTTTTTATTGAGTCAATGCAGTCTTTTTTACGTTTATTACTCAGTCTTTCTCTGCCTGAGCGTTTGGCTTGGAAAGAAACCTTTCAAAATGAATTGGGTCTTTTAGCTCAGGTCTTGTTTCAAACCCTGCCTGAACTGGCGCTCATTTTGAATGAGACGAACCCAACCCAGTTCAGTGGAAATTTGATCTTGGAAAACCCCTTTAACAGGGCTTTTGCCCAATTGTGGCAGGTGGTCAGCTCTCGTCAACGTCTGATTGTCTGGTTAGACGATGTTCAATGGGCCGATGACAGTTCTTTGCATTTTTTCAGACAACTCTTTCCCTTAAATATTCTGTGGTTGATCAGCGGCAGAGAGATTCAACTCTTTCAGCAACAGAGTGAAATTTCCGGAAACCTGAATTCTGAATTGCTTTTGCTCAGTTCATTTGAACCCCAATCCACCCATCTCTATCTGCAAGAGGCTCTGGGGGCCAGTTTTTCTGCAACTGAGTCACTCTTGCCAGTTTTGCAGGATTTAACCCAAGGCAATCCACTTTATCTTAAAGTGAGTTTGGAAGATTTTAAACGCCGTAAATTATTGACCTTTCAGCCTGAACAGGACGTTTGGAGCTTAACTTGGACCGCTGAAAGAGCCCAAAACAGTTTTTCAGAACAGATTTTGCAAGACATGATTGGACGCCAAGTGGCCGCATTTTCTGAGCTTGAAAGATCTTTATTGGGGATAGCGGCCTGTTTGGGAGCCCGTTTTGCCTATCGGGCCCTCAAAACCTGTTTCCTGCAAATAATGACAAACAGCGCTCTAACAGATTTGAAACAGGCTTTGTCGACCTGTGTGCGCGCAGGTTTTTTGCATCTCGATCAACCTGGTTTTTACCGCTTTGCCCATGATCGCTTGCACGAATGGATTCATTTGAGCTTTTCAGCCGATGAAAGTACGCAATTTCGTTTGAAAACAGGCAGAGTGCTTTTAAATTTAAAAGACCCTCACTCTTTGACGGGGTTGGCTGAAACCCTGAATCCCGTTTTTCAGGCCCTGTCGTCTGCTGAATTGACTTTGTTGATCGATGCCAATTTGGAATTGAGTGATCAGGCTTTAAAAAAAGGGGCCCAAGCAGAAGCCTTGGCGTTGTTGAACGCTGTTCAGTTGATGGCAACAGAACAGCCTTTCAGTCCTGAACAAGAAATTAAGTCCCTGGCCTTGATGGCTTTTTTGGATTATCTCAAAGCAGATTTAAACAATTCAGAGCTCAAACTCAAAAGTCTGTTAAACAAATACCCCGATGCCAATTTGACAGATGTCTACGTGCTGCTTGTGATACTCTATACCCAGCAGAATCGCTACCAAGAAGCGGTTGAATTTACGGTGACCATCTTAAACCAAGCGGGCCTTGATATTTCCCAGGATCCGGCCCAGATCGAGGCCCTGTTTTCACGCTGTCTGCAAACGCTGAGCCAGTCAGTACCCACCGATTTATTGGATTTGAGTCTGCGCCCCTCAAGCCCGGCTTTTGCAGATGTTCTGCGTTTATTTGCCACATCAACCGCCGCATTTTATAATTTTCAACCAGAGTTATTTGGACTCTATGTTTTGTATTTTCTCGACCAAATCTTACACCATCAGGGTGCGCCTCAATCCGGAATCATTTATGCCGCCAGCATCATTCTGGTGATTGCCCAAACGGGCTCGGTTCCAGTGGCCTGCCTTTTGGCCGAAGGGGGAATTCTTACAGCCCAGAGCTGGGGGCATTTGGATGAATTGGCGACTTTGCACTGTGTGATTGGGGATTTTTTAACACCTTGGCACCAGTCTTATCGCCAGGCCTGTACCCATTTTGAAAGTTCCTGGCGGGCAGGATTACAATCAGGAAATCTGCAGTTTGCAGGTTATTCTCGGGTGTTTAAAGGGGCAAATCTGTTTTTGTCTGGGGTTTCCCTTGAGGAATTTCAAACCAAAGAACTTCCTGCCATGTTGGCGTTTAATGCCACGATTCAAAATTTTTCGCCATTGGATGGTATCACCGGTTATGCCTTGCTTTTACATGCCCTGCGGCAAGAAGCTGCCTGTTTTGATCTCCCGGATCAAACGGAGGCCGATTATATTGCCTTGATTCGGGGGCGGGGCAGTCAAGCTGATTTATCGCGGTATTTTTCATTTAAGGCATTTGTACTTTTGCTCTATGGTCAAATTGAAAGTGCTGGAGAAAACCACCAAAAAGCTGACAACCTGCGCTATTTACAGGGTTCTGTCGTCAATGTCTTGCATCTGTTTACGGGCTTAATTTTGGCTTTGCGCAGGGGCGAAAGTCTACAAACAGAAGTCCATTCAGCTTCTTGGCAAAAATTAAATCAACTGGCAGAGAATTGTCCTGAAAACTTTGGCCCTCTCATGGCCTTGGTTATTGCAGAAGATCCCTTTCAGACCAATGAGCAACGCATTGCCGCCTATGAAAGAGCTGTGGCGATTGCCCGACAGGAAAAACTCAGCCATTTAGAGGCCTTTGCCCTGGAATGTGAGGCCCGTTTTTGGCAAGTTCAGAATTTGCCCCGTTTGGCTGAACTGGCCCTTTTTGAGTCGGCTTTGGCATATCAACTGTGGGGGGCGACCGAAAAAGTCAATCAATTATTGCGGCAATTCCCGCAACGCTTAAAATTGGAATACGAGCAATATGTGCAACTCCCGCAAGCTGATTTGGATTTGGATCTTTTGATGCAAATTTCAGCCCTCTTTGCCCAGACCACCAAACAAGAGGAACTCTTGGCGGCGATTATGACTATCTTGCAAACCCAAACAAAGGCCGAAAAAATGGCTTTGTTTATTGCTCCCGAAACGGCCTCAGAAGTATCTGATTGGACCTGTTTGGCCCATTTTGACAATCAGCAATTGCATTTGCAAGAGCGCCCCCTGGATTCCGTCTGGCCTTTGGCTTTGATTCGCTATGTATCTCAGACTTCGCGGATTGTGCGCTTGCCTCGGCATTTGGAAGAGTTGAATCAGATTCCAGAAGCCCGACAACTTCAGGGGTCTCACTTTTTTCTGCCCTTGGTTTTGCAAAACCGTCTGACAGGCTTGATCTATCTCAGTTCCGAAAGCAATCCAGAGGCCTTTAACCTGCGATCCGAACTTCTGCTCAAAGCCCTGGCAGGACATATTGCCAGCTCTTTGACCAATGCCCGGATGTATCGCCAATTGGAAGCGACCATTTTGGAACGTACCCAGGATTTACAAAAGGCCAATCATGGGCTTACACTTTTGCTCGAAGAGCGGCAGCATGTGATTGCCATGGCTGCACACGATCTCAAACATCCTTTGGGCACATTGACCTTGGGGGTCTCTCTGCTCGAACAAATGCATGAACAATTGAGCCCTGAAGATCGCCAAGTTGCTTTTCTGAATTTAAAGAAGACCCTGTCTGACATGAATGGCAATACAGAGCGCTTGCTTCTGGCTGAAAGCTTGGATTTTGGCGGCCTTGAAGTGCATTTACAACCCATTTCTCCCAAAGCAGATATTTTGCCCTGGTTCAGCCCTTACCAATTCAGGGCACAAGAAAAGCAAATCGAATTCCAACTGATGGGTTTTGAGACCCAACAATTGGTTTATACAGATCCGATCTTGTTTCGGCATATCGTCGAAAATCTCTGTTCAAATGCGCTCAATTTTTCGCCCTTTGGGCGCAAGGTCAAATTGTTTTTTGAATGTTCTGCCGAATATTTTGTCTTTACTGTCGAAGACCAAGGGCCTGGGATTCCTGCTGAAGAGCAGCCCAAATTATTCCAAAAATTTTCCAGATTGACCCCGCGCCCCACCGCTGGAGAAAGTTCAAGCGGCTTGGGCCTGTTTATTGTCAAACAATTGGTGGAGATTTTTCAGGGAAAGATCGTGGTCGATTCTGAAATTGGGCGGGGAACCTTGATTCGGGTACAGCTTCCCAATACTCACAAGAATCTCACAATTTGAGTTGAATCTGGGGCTTTCAAGCCCCTCTACTCTTGAACTTCAGCCATTTTTGAATTAGCGTGATTGTATGCATGTATTCAGATATTTGCGGATGTGAAAAATTAAACCACGTGTTTGAGGTATCTATTTTGGCTGGCGTTTATCCCCCCGTGTCAGATGAACCGATCGTTAAGTTTTCTCCTGCTGAGCGACTGAGTTATTCAGAGATTATTCTCAGAGCCAGTGAGCTTACCCCCTATTTGCGTCAGGTGGTCAAACACAAGCGTTTTGTGATGCTGTATTCAGATCCCTGTGATACCTTGATCATGACTTATGCGGCTCTGCTGGCAGAACAGATTGCTATCTTACAAGCCCCGTTGAGTTCTTTTGAAGAAGGCCAATACCTTGAGGCTTTGATGCAAAAATCGGGAATACAAGCTGTGGTCACCTCCCATGAACTCAAACTGTGTTTGGACAACTATGCTCCAGGTTTGTCACAAAAAACAGATATTTTCAGCTTTTCTCCTCAGCAAGCTGATAGAAAATAACCTTTTCCATACACGGTTTTAATTTGGCACTGGGTGGGCCATTTTTTTAGGCGATTGCGCAGACGGTTGATATGGGTTTCTACCAGATGGGCATCTCTTTCGGGAGAAAAATCCCCCCCCCAAAGTTGGCAATAAAGCTCAGCTTTGGAGAGTAACTCTGGTGAATGAACAAAAAAGATTTTTAATAGTTTATGTTCCATTTCTGAGAATAACAGCGGCAACTGATCACAATAAAACAGATCTTGGTTTTGGTCTAAACGCAGCAAGCCAATTTGTAAACAGGTATTTTTCAAGAGATAAGCCCGCAATTGGGCTTTGACACGGGCCAATAATTCTCTGACATCCACGGGTTTGACAATATAGTCATTGGCACCTGCTTCAAGGGCTTGAATTTTGGTCTCGACACTGCGTTCTGCCGAAAAAATGATCACAGGGGTATTCCATTGTTTGCGTATTTGTTGGCAGAGTTGAATGCCATTGCCATCGGGCAATTCCAAATCCAAGAGAATGAGATCAATTTTTTGGCATGAAAGTTGTTTTATGCCCTCTGCACCCGTGACAGTTAAATGGGTTTGATACCCTTGGGTCTCAAGACTCATGCGGGTAAAGACCGCCAAACGCAAATCGTCTTCAATGATTAAAATTGTCTGATCGCTCATTTTAGGCTTTGAGCGCAGTTTGAGTCAGGGACAAAAGTTCCGAGTGATTCTGGATCGGTTTGGGCCACAGGCGGGTGATTTCTGCTAAGGGAGCAGAGGCATCGATTTGAAAGCCCTTTAAGAGACTTTGCCAACAGGCGGATTGCAAGGTTGGTTCCAGAGAAAACTGGTAGAGACCTTGATAAATTTGGGCCTGTTTAAACCACAATTCTGCCACTTGTGGCGCATAGATTAAAGCCATTTGAACCAAGTGAAGTGCCCGTTTGAACCCTTCTTCCTGCTTGAATTCAATCAAGGCTTCTAACCAGACCCTGTAGCCCCATTTTAAAAGATCCGCAGAATGGTGGCCAAATGAGCTGAGCCATTCTTCACTTAGGGAGGCGAGGGTTTGCCACTGGCTTGGGGTTTTGAGCAAACGGGCCAGGCAGAATTCACAGACAAGTTGGAAATAAGACTTAAAAAAAGTGGATTCCCAGTCTGAAGATTGGTTTTTTAAATTGAGAAGTGCTTCTGCAGAGGTGTCTGAGAAAAAATGTTTCAGACTATAAAGTAGTCCAGATGCCAATTTGAGGGTCTGATCTGGCAGATCTTCGGGACAAAAACGATGGGCCTCGAGGGCGGTTTGCAGTGCGCGTTCTGCCAAGACCCATTGTTGGCGAGCCGCTTCTAAAAAAGCAATTAAAATTTGAAGTTGAATGGGTTGGCTAAATTGAGGCAGGGCCTCAGTCAGGAGGTGTTGGGCCTCGCTCTCTTGGCCGTTTAATATACAGACATGGCTGTTGAGTAACCGTTTTTCAAAGGCCTCGTTGCCGGTAAGAGCAGAAACCTGGGCATTGAATTGCCAGGTTTGCTCAAGGGCATACCCCGCTGTTTGCAGCAGTTGAAACTGAACAAAGGCATCTTGAGATAAAATCTGAGCGATTTTTTTGAGTATTTTTTCTGAAGGAACGCGTTTGTCCGACTCGATCAATGAGACATAGGCTTCAGAAATATCTGCTTTTTCAGCCAATTGTCGCATGGAAAGGCCTGAATGAAAGCGCAGTTCCCGAAGTTGTTGTGCCAGGGGTGAGAGTTCAAGATTCATACTCCCTATTATGAACCAGACTTCGACTTCTTGACAAACTATTTCACTTGTTTAAGGGGCATTTGATTCAAGCAAAGCATGTTTTGGGGTATTTTTGACTTTCAAGGCCTTTGAGAGGCGTAAAAACAGGCTTGTTTTTTCCGCTTTTGTCAGTCCCAATACCAGTAGAAAAGCCAAACTCAAGCTGCCAGCGGCGGTGCCACCGAGCACCAGGCGCAAAAGCGGTGAGAAGGAGGCCATCTGTAGCCAAAGCGGCCAGACCAGCAGCGAAGCCAGTAAACCTGCCAACCAGGCCCTGCCTGAAGCGCTCAGAAAATAGCTCAGCGGTGAAATACCGCTGGCTTTTTGGACCAGGGGCAATTGGAAAAAGACCGCCATCACCAGATTGGGGATCACCGTTCCCAAGGCCACGCCCAAAACACCCAAGCGCGGCGCCAAAAATAAACTCAGACTCAGGTTTAGCACGGCCTCAGCCATGCCTCCCCACATCAGGGCTTGCTCCCGTTGGCACATCAGCAAAATTTGGGTGGAACTGCTGCGCAGGCTGACTTGGACAAACATCGAGAAAAGCAATAAGCGGGCACAGAGCACCAGGGTGGGGTCGCTGAGATTGAGCCAAAGTTGCAGCAAATCGGGCAGCACCCAAGCCAAGGGCAGGCCCATCAAGACAGCCAAAAGGCTGACCCAACGGGCAGATTTGAGCAGTGTATCGTGAATCATGGCATGATCCCCTTGGGCATGGGCCCGTGCTGCCAGGGGGCCTAAATAATCGTGTAATTGGGTCGTCAATTGGCGAAAGAGATCGGCCACCCTGCCTGCAATTTGGTAACCTGCAATGGCACTTACGCCCAAGGTTGTCCCTATCACCAATTGATCACTGCGGAAAATGACCAAATTGCTCAAGGTAATCAACCAGGCAAAGAAACTAAAACCGGCGACCTCTTTTAAGAGACTGAGGCTCGGGCGCCCCAATTTAAATTGGGGGGGCAGCCCTTGCCAGGCCTTGCGAAAGAGCCAGGCATTGGTCAATAAGGTGCTCAAAAGGGTCCAGAGCGTGAGGGCCATTAAATTGGGCCAAAAATGCAAGAGCAGTAAACTGCCGCCGGTTTGGAGCAACACCCCTTGGGCCTGGATCCGGTTGCGCAGACGCAATTGTCCCAAACCACGCAACATTTCAGCGGCCATGCCGGTGGGAAAGAGCAAACCACTGCCCACCCCAAAGACCAAAAACAGCTGTTGAAAAGGGGTGGGGTCAGAACCAAACTGAAACCACTGGGGCAGGCCTTGCGCCAATGGTAACGAGATCAATGCCAAGAGTCCCCCCATTAAGCCATAGCTGAGCAAGAGCGAACTCAGCAATTGGCCGTAGCGCTGCCAATCCCCTTGGGCAGAACTTTGGCTGGTCCATTTTTGCACAGCAGTACCAAAGCCAAAATCGAGCAAAAGGGTATAGCTAAAAATCGACCAGAGCAGGGCCCAAAATCCGTATTGCTCTGGGTTGAGCCCCAGAAAAAGGGAACGGGTTAAAACCAACATACTGCCAATGCGCAGAGCCAGGAGGCCGTAATTGCTTAAGGTGCTGCTGATCCAGCTTTCGTTTAACTTGCCTGACATGTTTGGGCCTCGATTTCGTGCAAAAGTACCTGTTCAACTTGGCGTTTGACTTTGTCCAAACCAAAACGTTCAATGGCATCCGCTTGGGCCTGTTTGCCGATCATTTGCAGTCGCTCGGGAAATTTTAAATGTTCGAGCAGGGCCTGGGCCAGGCTTTTGCTGTCTCCTGGCTGAAACAAAATGCCCGTTTCCGCGTGTTTGAGAATCTCAGCGGGCCCATAAGCGTCAGGGGCAAAGACGGCCAAACCATGCAACATGGCCTCGACGATCACCAAACCAAAGGGCTCACGCATGGTGGTGGGCATCAAAAGCAATGGGTGATCTGCAAAAAGTGGAGCAGGATCAGACTGCCAACCCAGAAAATGGACCTGTTTTTCGAGGCCGTGGGCCGACACAAATTGTTGGCAAAAGTCGAGATAGGCCGGTTGACCTTTTCCTGCCACTGTCAGCGCCAAAATCTGCCCCTGTTCTTTTAGTTGCAAGAGGGCTTCGAGAGCCAGATGTAAGCCTTTTTCGGGATCAATTCGGCCCAAAAACAGGGCTTTGAGGGGGGCGTTCCAATTGGGCAATGTTTTTGGGCTTGGCAAGGCCACGCCATTGGGAATAAACACCACTTGTTGGCTGTGGTATTTGCTCTGAATTTCTGGGCCCATCCAACGGGCGACAGAAATCACGGGATCCAATTTGAAAGACCCGCCATGCAGACCGGGAATTCGCTCTTTGATTTTTCTGCGAATCCAGGGGGTTAATCCGGGTTTGAGGTAGGAGTCGGGCCAAAAGTCGCCGAACTCAAAGACCTTTGGCAATTTGGATTTTTCGACTGCGTAGACGGGGCCCAAAGAGATCAAGCGCTGGCTCCAAAGATAAACCAGATCGGGTTGAAAGGCCTGGATCGTGTCCAAAGTGAGTGTGTAATTCTTTTTTTCTGTTTGCCATTTTTGAAGGTAACTGCCCTTGGCATAGTCGATCCGATCGTAGCTGCGCAAGACATGGCCTTCTGCCAGCGGGGTTTCGTCGGGGCTCTGAGAGGTCAGCACCTGCACCTGGTGCCCCTGCTTGCGCAGCCAATTGACGGTGGTTTCACAGGCAATTTCGTAACCACCGACGCTATAAGGGGGATAATAATTCGTCAAAACCAAAATTCGCATACCAATTTTACCTCCGAGACTTCTATTACCAGCTTAAGTCTCAGGCCCGTGTGAAAGAATCAGACTTTAAGCCCTTTCAGTGTCGGACTTTTCTGACGGCCAAACGGGCGTTTAACCTGGGCCCTGAATTTTGCTGCATAAACTGTCTTTCTAATCTTTCCAAGACCAGGATCAGGGCGAAGACCAGCATCAATTGGTAAAAATTATTCGATTGTTTGAGCACCCATTCAAAACAGGTTTCGAGATAAATCGAGACCTGGCCAGCGGCCAAACCCAACGCCAGGGCCTTGTATACGGGATTCTGGGCTTTAAAAAAGAGCCGAAAGGCCCGAAACGCAAATCCCCAAAGCAGAATCACATAGAGGGCCAAACTGTGCCAACCGGCCTCTGCAGCCACCATCAGGTAAGCGGTCTCCACCAATCCGCCTTTTTCCTCTTCCTCTTCGGGATCATTGCTCTCTTTGCGGGGAATGTGGTCCCCATAGGGGTAAGGGGGGTTGATCTTGAGGCCAAAATTATTTAAACCAATGCCCAGGGGTTTGTCGGCCACCATGCGCAGGGCGGCAATCGCCAAGACCTGACGCACCTCCATCGACTCTTCGGGGGCTGTTTCAAAGCGCTCGTGAATGGAATCGCTGGCTTTCCAAGCAATGGCTCCACCCATGAGCAAGGCCAAGAGCAGCACTGCCGTTTTGCGCAGGCTGATCTGGCTTGGGGTATACGAAAAAACAAAAACCAAAGCCAGTCCCAAGGCCAAAAACAACATTCCGCCACGGGAGAAGGTAAACACAGTGCACAACATGCCCACGGCCAAAAGTCCCAGCCAAAATAGACTGATAGCGGCAGAGCTGCGCTTTTGATTGAGTACATATGAAAATAACAGGCAGTTAAACAAATTGACATACATCACCAATGAGTTTTGGTGCGGAAAGGGCCCTTTGGCCTGCCACATACCCATGCGGTATTTTTGGTTGAGCATTTCATAAAAGATATACAACATGACCAATGCAACGGCCCTTAAAAACCACTGCAATTGTCTGGGGTTTTGAATCCAATGGCTCACAACCCAAAAAAGCAGGTACATTCTCACCATCTTAAACAGCTCAAAGGCCACAAACAGTGGCTCTCCGGCATTGACCACCGAAAGTGCTGAAAAGGCAAAATAGAGCCAAAAGACCGTCGAACCCGGGGGCCAAGGGGTGAGTTTGAACTGTTGCCGCCTGAGCCACAAGGCCCCCAACATGCCCAGCGCCAAGATATCGATCAAAGAGACCTCAAAGCCTTTGGCAGTGCCCCTGTAAAACTCCATTGAAACAAAGTTGATATCCACGGTTTTTACAGTTAAAAAGACCAAGAGTGGAATGACGGCATTGCGCAATGGCGCTGAACGCGACAAAACCAGTGCCAGCAAAGGGGTTCCCACCACCAAAAAGGCAAAAAACGCCAGGTATTTCATGGCTCTAACAGGGCCAATTGCTTTTGGACTTCTTTTTCTTCTTCTGCTCTTTCAGGTGCAGAAGGCGTCTCAGGGCGCAAGCGCACCACACGGGCCGGTATCCCCACCGCCACGCCATAAGCGGGCACATCACCGAGCACAACGGCGTTGGCGCCGATGCGGGCATAATCGCCCAAAACCACCCCACCGAGGATCTTGGCGCCTGTGGCAATTTCAACTTCGTGGCCAATCTGGGGATTGTCGATCTCATGCTCCTGTCCACGGGTGCCCAGGGTCACGCCCTGGTGGAGAATACAATTTTTGCCTATGCGCACATATTCACCGACCACGACCCCATTGGGGTGGGGCAAAAACAGGCCGCCTTGAATCTGGGCCCCGCGGGCGATATCGCAGCCAAACAGAATTTGATTGGACAATGCGCTGAGTTTTGAAGGCAGTCCCCAATTCAGAGCGTGAAAGAAACCTGCCAGCCTGAACAGCAAGACAGGCAAAAAGCGCGGATGCAGCAGGGACTTCCAAAATTGTGGACGAAAAGGCCAACTGTCTTTGAATTTACACAGATCGGCTTGTAGGTATTTCTTTAAGTCTGATAGGGCTTGGAACATCTTCGGCCTCCTAAAAAAGTGCTGGCCGGTTTACCCGGCTGTGTTAAGCATAAGGGATACCTCCAGCTAAATCACTCAGCATTTTGTGACAGGGCCTGTCAGAATTTTCCCAAACTTGCGTCAGGACGGAATCGGGGCGGGATTCTGGTGATGAAAGCGGCTTAAGCTGCTGGGTGTCTTTGCAACACAGTGACCTGGCCTTTGCCCGGATCTACAGATTTGTTCTGAATCCGTTGCCAGCCGTGGGCCCAGCCGCGAAAATGGGCAAAGTGGAAAACCACGCGCCGAGGCAAAGCCAGGCCGGCCTCTTTCAGCTGTCGCTGCTTGAGACTGGCTTGGATATCCCGCGCGGTATCCGCCAAGACCCGCAAGGGCGCTTTCAACCAGGGGTATTCAGAGTTTTGCATATAGGCATCGGCTTCCCCTTCGATAAAACGCCGTCCATAGAGTTGTTTGAGGGTGTAATTGTGGGAGTGCATGACCTCGGCCTGGGGCACATAGGCAATTTTGAGCCCTTGTTTTTGGGCCCGGAAACCCCATTCGCTGTCTTCTGAGCCCCAGGCCCAGGTGTAAAAGGGCATTTTTTGCCAGGCACTTTTGCGCATGGCAGCCAAAGGCAGAGAATAGGTCATCCAGTCCGGCGCAGGGCCTTCAGCGGGAAAGGCTTTGGCATAATCCCTTTGCACCCAGGGATCCGCTTCGGGCCGGGGAATCTGGCGGGCAAAACTGGCCACAATCTGCGGATCTTCAAAGGGCTCGAGCAAGCGTTCGAGTACCTGCTCGTTTAACATCACCACATCGCTGTTGAGAAAGACCAAAATTTCGCCTCGGGCAATTTGGGCGGCCTGATTGAGGACTTTGCCTGGAAAATACGCTTCGGGGGCAATCGTCTGAATTTGGTGGGCACAGGGTTTGAGCCATTCCAAGCTCTGATCGCGGGTGCCTGAATCCATCACGATCAATTCAAAGTCGTGAAAGCGTTGGTTAAACAGCGCTTTGAGGACTTCAGCCATGGTCTCTTCGCTGTTTTTATTGCGCAAAATAATGCTGACTAAAGGTGCGCTCATACCAAACTCCTTTCTGGCAGAAAGGCTGCCTGGGCCATGGCGCTCATGGTCATCTGTGGGCGGGTTGCAATATAGGCCAAAATGCGCTGGGCAGAGGCATATTGGTCGCAGAGATACATGGTGATCGGATGTAAGATCAAATTGGAGATCACCCCCCGGGCCTCATTGGCTTTGAGCTGTTCCAAGACCATGTCCGTCCAGACTTCAATTGAATACGATTCTGAGCCAAAATCGTCGGACCAATGATAGCGTTTGACCCATTGATCGACCCATTCAGGGGTGCGTTCAGCGTGGTAGAGATGTTCGTGGTCTGGAATAATATTCAAGGGGAAATTGTAAATTCCCGTGGGATGCAATTCGGGCCCATTGCTGTCTTTGCGTACGCCATCGGAGCAGATCAGAATGCCCGCTTCTTTGAGCAGGGCCTCGGTATAAGGCCCATGTTTGTACATGTGATTGCGCCAGCTGGTGATTCTGCGCCCAGTTTGGGCTTCGATGATCTGAATGGTCTTCTCCAGATCGCGTTTTTGGTACCAAGCCGGGCCATTGTAAGAACCCAATGCCTTGTTCCAGAAGCGGTGCCAAAGCTGGGGTTCAAAACAATCCCAATTGTGGCCCCCAATTTCAATCAGGGGGTTGTTCACTATCGGAACCAGGGCCGGGCCCTCTTCTAAAAAGGCCTTGCCGCTGATAAAATACGTGGCTTTGACCCCATATTCTGACAATAATTGGGCAAAATCGAGTGCCGTTTGAACCTCAGACAGATCGCTGTGGGCCTGATTGCCTGTTCCGAGACTGCTGTGATGAATATCTGCACTGAGCACAATCATACCAAGACCTCCCTACGTTGTAATTGTTTCTGCCAAATTTTGAGCCGGGGCAAAAGTCCGGGGTCCAGATAACTTCCCCAGGCCTGCAAATAATCGCCGAGTAAATCCTGAAGTGTCAAAGGTTCTGCGTTTAATTGCTCGCGTACCCAGGCCAGGTAATTTCCATCGGTCAGTTCATAAGCCACAGCCGGAAACATCAGCGCCAAGACACTTGCGTTGTCTTGAAAGCGCAGTCCCAAATTGGCAAACAGTCCCATTTTCGCTGAAAAAGACTGGTTGAAAATAAAGTGTTTCAAGCGGCGCAGGCGGGTCCCCCGGTAGCCCCATTCTGCGTGCAGACTCTGTAAGATTGCCCGCGAGGGATAGTCTTTCCAGGTAAAGTGAGAGAGCGGGGTTTCCAAGCGCCAGGCTTCAAAAGCCAAATGTCCCTGGGCGAATAATTCCAGCAATTCTTCATTCCAGACTTGCAAATCGTGTTGGTTAAAGGCAAGATAATCGGGCCGGTATCTGAACTCCGCTGCCTGGTGATAGGCTTGCCGTAATTGCATGGGCAGATCCAAGGCCGCGTTCATGCGGCGCTGTTTTTCGAGATAACTCCAATGGTATTCACCGCGCATGAATAAAAGCGCATCCCCCAGCCCGATAATCGCTTTCATGCCATGGCGGATGATTTGCTCACGCAGGCCCGCACTGGGTTGACCTTGGGCCAAGAGCCAGCGGTTGATCAGCAGCAAAGAGCCCCGATTGACCAACAAATTGCGCATATCGCTGGGCAAAATATCTTCGACAGTGTAGCGAATCATCTTGGCCCATGTTTCGGCTTTGCCCAAAAGCAGGCGATGCCCAAATTTCATGTCGTAGAGCATGACCAAACAGGGCAGTCTTTTGAGTCGTGCTTCATCGATCACAAAACTGTCGAGCGCCACCCCATAACTTTCTTCAAAAGAACGGGACTCACTTTCGAGTTTGCTGCGAATGGCATCCACTTGGGAGGCGTGGGGAGCCACCCAGACCAAATCCAAATTATTGTGAAGGGTTTCTTGGCCATTGACCCACTGCACGCCCCCCTCTCCGCGGCCATATCCGCCTGCGATAATCACTGCACTGTAATCTTCGGGGCTGAAACTGGCCTGCAGGCGATTGCGGAGACCTTGAATCATTGCTTCGAGCTTGTTTTCTAAGGCGGGGCTGCCCGCCACGGTCCATTTTCTGATCATATACATGCCTCCTGAAGGGGTTTTGGGATTTGGATCAACTGTTTAAAGGCCGGGATCAATCGGTTAAGATGGTGTTCGATTCTGAAGTGTGTTTGCCACATCGAAAAGCCGTTTTGGCCCAGACGAGAGGTCAAATCTGGATTTTGTCCGAGGCGGCGCATGGCGTAAGCCAAGGCTTGAATATTGCCGCTGGGAAAGAGCAGGCCATTGACACCCGGTTTAAGCCAGGTGCGCACTCCGCCGACATCGCTGCTGATCACCGCCCGGCCTGCAGCCATGGCTTCGACCCCCGTCAGGGCAAAGGTCTCTGGCGCACGGCTGGGGATAATCACCGCTGCTGAGCTGGCGAGCCAGTTTGACAATTCATGCGGCGCCAATTGCCCCAAAAATTTCACCCGATCTTTTAAGCCCAGCCGCAGGGCTTGTGCTTGGTAATCCGATGCTTGGCGGCCTTCTCCGGCAACCACCAGCTGGGCTTGGGGCACCAGCACCAGCGCTTCGAGCAAGAGATCGAGCCCTTTGCCTGTGACCAATTGGCCCACAAATAAAAATTGCATGGGATCTTTAACGGGGGTGGGCAACGCATTTGTGGTGGGTTCTGCAAAGAGGGGGGCAGTGAGGATGCGTTTGCTGTTAAAGCCATGGGCTTCGATGTGATTGGCAAAATAGTCCGAAGCCACCACTGCCAGCTCCAAGCGTTGGTTAATGGCCAAATGGCTTTTCATGGGCCCCAGGGTGCGCAGGGCCAAGCCCTCTGCCTCGCGGACAACCAGACCCGGGCAGACATAACAATGGGCTCCCAGGGTGCGGCTGCAGGTCTGTTTGCCAAAGCCCGTGTATTTGTGTTCACGCAGGCAAAAGAGTTGGTGATCGTGGTAAAAACGCACCAGTGGGATTCCTGTGTCTAACAGACTTTCCAGGTCTGAGCCCCAGGAAGCGCGCGCTCCGGGTTGGCGGTGGATGTAGATCAGATCGGGTTGGATTTGTTTGACTTGTTTGGCAAGATCCAAAGCTGGCCAGGCCTGTTCGAAGGCATTGAGAAAAGCCGGTTGGCTGTGTCCGGGGCCATAGAGCAGGGATGATTGAAAGCCGTGGGCTTTGAGGGCCGGAGCCACCTGGGTCAGATAGCGTTCGGCACCGCCGGTACCACGGGCCCGGTCATGAATCCAGAGTAATTTGATTGGGTTGGGCATGTTTCTTTCCTCCTGACTCCAGCCTAACCGCTAGCGCCTTGGCAATAGAATCAGCGGATGCTGGCTTTTGCGTCAGAATTTTCTGACCCCCCAAGCGGGTATTCTGACAATTTTCAGGGTCAGGCTCTGACTGCTTTCAGACCTGCTCTGCCAGGATAATCAAGGTATCCAAAACACTGAGGTGAAAATATGAAACGCAAATTGGCACTGTTTACCTTCTTCGACGCCCTGGGCTGGGAAATCTACAAACACTATGGTTTTATGGCTGACGAAGTGCGCGATGCCCGCCCCCTGCAAACCGTCTTTGGCTTCTCTTCGGCCGCAGACCCGAGCATTCTCTCGGGCCAGTACCCCGAAGCCCATGGCCATTGGTCGAGCTTTATCTACGATCCAAAAAACTCCCCCTTTAAACTGATGAATATGGTCAAACACCTGCCCCGCAGCCTCTTCGACCGCTGGCGGGTGCGGCATTGGCTGAGCAAATTATTGGCCAAGGCCTATGGCTTTACCGGGTATTTTGAAATTTATTCAGTGCCATTTGGGGTATTGCCTCATTTTGACTATCTCGAAAAACGGGATTATTTTGTGCCGGGGGGCATTTTAAAGGGCGACACCATTTTTGATTGGTTGAGTCAACGGGGCATTGCCTATCACTGCTCCAATTGGCGCTTGTCTGAAACAGAGAATCTGGCAGCGCTCCAGCAAGAGATTTCAAAAGGCGAGATCCAATTTGCCTATCTCTATTTGCCCGCCCTGGATGGTTTGATGCATGGGGTGGGCACACGCCACGCCAAAGTGGCTGAGAAACTGCGCTGGTACGAAGGGGAATTGAAAAAAATCTTGGCCCAGGCCCGCGAAAACTACGATGAAGTGAGCTTTTATGCCTTTTCGGATCATGGCATGGCAGATGTGGTGGGCAGTGTTGACCTGATTGCCGTGATCGAGAAACTCGGTTTAAAATTTGGCCAAGACTATGTGGCCATGTACGATTCCACCATGGCCCGTTTCTGGTTTCCCAACCCAGCTGCACGGGCCCAGATCGAACAGGCGCTGGCCCAAGTGCCCGAAGGCCGGGTCTTGGCTGGGGCAGATCTCAAACGCTGGCACTGTGAATTTGGCGATACCCGTTTTGGTGAGCTGATCTTTTTGCTCAAACCCGGTCTGCTGATTGTGCCCAGCTTTATGGGACTCAAAGCCATTCCCGGCATGCACGGCTATGATCCCAGCCACAAAGATTCTTATGCCTGCGTACTTTCCAACCGGGTCTTGCCCAAAGACATGCACGACTTAACCGATTTGAGAGGCCTGATGGAGGCCGAGATCAAACAGGGTTTGGAGGTGGGAGTATGAAACCCCAATTACTGCTTTATGTTGCGATGCCTTATGACCAGGGCAAATCGGGGATCTCCGAATACATCCGTGCCACTTTGAGCGAAATGTCAAAACTTTCCCCGATTCAGCTGATCGCTTTAAAATCTGATCTGCCTGAATTAACCCCCTGTTTGGCACCGGGTGCTCACCAAATCATCGCCTTGAACCCACTCTGGGGGAATCCCCTGCTGTCTTTGCTCTGGTTTTTGCTGGTCTTGCCTTTTCGTTTGCGTAAATTAGCCCCCCGTGGGGTCTTTATTCCTGCGGGAAATCGCCGCTTATTGCTGCAAAAGGCTTTCCCCCAGATCACCACCATTCACGATCTGGCTCCTTTGCGCCTGACGAAAAAATACGATCCCCTGCGCCAATTTTATCTCACCCGGCTGCTGCCCAGCATGATAAAGCGCGCAGGCAAATTGGTGGCAATCAGCCAGCAGACCGCCGACGACTTAATTGAATTGGCAGGCATAGCGCCTGAACAGATCTCTTTGGCAGCCAATGGTTATAACGCAAGTCGCTATCTGCCAGCGTCTGCCCCTGACGATTTTGAAAGACTCAGGTCTTTGGGCTTGATGCAGTCAGAGACCACGCCGACAGATTATCTGCTCTATGTGGCGCGCATAGAACATCCTGGCAAGAACCATATTGGCTTATTAGAGGCTTGGATGGCTTTGCCTGCGGCCTTGCGGAAGCAGAACACCCTTGTTTTGTGCGGCAGCGATTGGAAAGGGGCCGAGGTTGTGCATCAATGGGTTGCAGCCCATCAACCTGAAAACGTGATCTTTACAGGCTTTGTCTCCGAGGCGGATTTACCCGCCCTCTATCGCCATGCCCAGCTTTACCTTCAGCCTTCCCTTTATGAAGGTTTTGGTCTGCCCCTGGTCGAGGCCATGGCTTCGGGCTGCCCTGTTTTGAGTTCCAATCGGGGGGCCTTGCCAGAGGTCGGCGGCGATGCCGTCTGTCTGGTAGACCCTTTAGAAGCCGGGGCCTTGGCCATGGCTTTGCTGAATTTGCTGACAGACCCGGCAGCCCGCAAGCTTTTGGCCGACAAGGGCTTGCGCAGGGCCCAGGCCTTTAGCTGGGAGCGCCATGCCCAGATTGTCTTCACGGGCTTGGCCCCTTCACCTTCACTGCGTCTCCAGGGTTTGGATCTGCGCAATGGCCATCTGACTGAGGTTTTGGCCGAAATTGCCGAGCGCATTCGCTCCCGCATCCCGACCCGCCTGTTTTACGTCAATGCTGACTGTCTCAATTTGGCTTGGTCGGACCGGGATTATCGCCAGGCCTTACAAACGGCCGATCTGCTTTTGCCCGACGGCAGTGGCGTGGCTTTGGCGGCCCGCATGACAGGCCAAAACCTGATTGAAAACCTCAATGGCACAGACATGTTTGTGCCCCTGTGTGAAAAAGCGATTGAAAACGGCTGGCGCGTCTGGTTTTTGGGCGGACGGCCCGAGGTCAACCAGGCTTTGCTTGAGAATCTCAAACAGCGCATGCCTGCCTTGCAGATTGCCGGACACCACCATGGCTATTTTGATTCCCAGACAGAAGCTGAAATTGTGCAAAAGATCCGGGCGGATCAACCAGATTTGCTCTTTGTGGCTATGGGCGCTCCCCACCAAGAGCGTTGGATTGCCAAATATGCAGATAGCCTGCAAGTGCCCATGATGCTGGGGGTTGGTGGTTTGTTTGACTTCTATTCGGGCCGTATTCCGCGTGCGCCATTGATGCTGCGCAAATTGGGTCTGGAGTGGACCTGGCGTCTTTTACAAGAGCCCCTGCGGCTCTGGCAGCGTTATTTAATTGGCAATCCCCTGTTTGTGCTGCGCACATTGCGCACAGGCCGGCAGTCCCCTCTGCGCGTGTAAATCGCGTTTAAACAGCGTTTTGTTCTCTTTTTACCTCAGACTTTGGCGGCTTTCGGGCCGCTTTTTTTTTTGCGGGTTTGTTTGTCTGGGTTTGTTGATCTGGGTTTGTTGATGGTTGTGTTCATTCCAAGCTGTAGGGATTTTCTGACAAGCTCTGACACAAGCCTCTGATAGGACTGAACAGGCTGAGAATCTAGACTAAAGGTATCTCACCTTTTCTGGAGGAATTTTTATGTATATTGAAGTTGAATACATGCCCCAACTGAACCGTGCCATGCTCTCTCTGGAGGGCAATTTAACCGCAGCCACCCACCGCCAGTTTGAAAAATATTTTGAACATGTTTTGTCTCAGGCTCCTGTGATTTTGCTGGATTTGAGCGAAGTCAAAATACTCGACAGCACAGGTCTTGGGGCTTTGATTCGCTGTTTGAAACTCAGCTTAAATGTGAAAGCCCGCCTGATCCTGACAGGGGTTCAACCCTCGCCCCGGATGGTCTTGGAATTGACCCGCACAGATCAACTGTTTGAAATCTATGATTCTCAAACTGCGGCTTTTGTCAGTCTGGAAATGGAGGCAAAAGTTGCATGAAAGCGGTGATTGTTTTTCAAGATAATCAAATATCTGAAAATTTAAGTGCTTTAATGCCGGGTCAGAGCCCTTGGCTCTTGCCCGTTTCTGGTAAGCCGATGATCGAATTCCAATTGGAAACCCTGGCCTGTATGGGCATTCGAGAGGTGCTGATGATTGGCGCTGGCCCGAGTATTAGCAGCAAATATGGTCAAGGTCAGGCCTTGGGACTGCAATTGGACTATGCCCCTGCAGTTTCAGGGCCTGCGCTTTCTACCCCTGATCTGACTTTGGTCTTGCGCCGCAATCTGCAATATGTGGCTGGGCACGATTTTATCTTGATTCAGGGCTTAAAATTGACCCTGCCACAACATGCCCCCCATTGTCTGCGTCTGACGGGCTCTCAGCGTTTGGGTGATGGGGTCTATGCCTTGGCAGCCAAAGAGTTGCCACAGATTTTGCTCGAAGCACGGAATTTAAATGACTTGCCCCTGAATGCCAGTTTGGATATTTTCCCGGTTACAGATGCCAAATCGTATTTGGCTGGGCATTTTTGGTTGGCTGAAAAAGGGCTCAACGGTCTGAGCTTGCCCGCTTATGGTGAAAAAAAGGGCTTTTTAATTGGATCTCAGTTGCAAATCCCAGCGGATCTTTCCCTGATGGGCCCCGGCTTGATTGCCGATGGCTGTAAATTGGCGCGTGGGGTGCAATTGGAGCAGGTTTGGCTGGGCAAAGGTGTGGTGGTGGGCTCTGGCACCCACTTAAAGCGCTGTGTGGTCTTGCCTGGCACCTGGATCGGCCCCGGTTTGAGCTTGGAAGACAAATTGGTTTCAGGTCAGACCCTGGTTGACATCCCTTCAGATAGTTTGGCTGAAATCGAAGAGTCGGCTTGGTTGGATCACATTGATCCGCCTTTTCAGAGAGATGTCTCGAGCCGTGTTTTTGCAGGTTTGCTCTGGGCCCTGCAGACCCCTTTTCAAGCGCTTTTGCAGAGCGAATGGTCTTCGCAGGACCCCCGCTGGCAGGATTTGCGGGATCGCTGGTCTGAGCGTTTGCATTTGGAATTGCGGCCCAAAATGTGGCAGGTGGCGACAGGTCAAATGGCTTTAGTTGGACAACCGCCTGTTGCCAGAGGAGAACGCGCTGCTTACCTCGATTATGTGCCCGGCGCTTTGCCCTATTCAGATTTTTTGGGGTCTCAAGGTGAACAGGCAGAATTAGACAATGCCTGTTATCCCCTGATTCGCAATTCTGGCGCAGAACTCAAAATGGCGCTGAAGATCCTGTCCAGATCACTGACAACAAACGGGGAACTCAGGCAAGATAGACAATGAAATTGACTGCCACAGAGGAAACCCCTATGAATCCGGGTGTTGTAGATCTGCCTGAAGTGCCAGAATCTCCCGAAGCCCAAACAGCTGCAAAGGGAGAATTGGATCTCAGGCTCTTGTTTACCAGCTTATTGCTGCGTTGGCCCTTGGTCTTGGCTTTGACCTGTTTGGGTGCCGGCGGGGGGTTCTTCGCCAGCCAGCAAATTCAACCCCATTACCAGGCCCGGACCGTTTTGCTGCGCCACAATAAAAATACCAATATCAGCCCAGATATCTATTTCGAACCCAATTTGCGCACCCTGCTCGAAACGGTCAAGCTCAGGGGCAATCTCCAAGACCTCAAACGCAAATTGGGGCTGTCTCTCAGTGACGAAGCCCTGTTTAAAGCCATAGATATTCAGCCCGGCAACCGCAACGACATCATTCAGATTATCGCCACAGCACCCACTCCCAAACAGGCTGCTGCCATGGCCAATGGTATCAGCGCCATTTTCCAGGGCTCTTCGGCCCAGGTTTCGCGCTCGGTGGCTGAACGGGTCTGGCGCTTTCGCACCGGCGAGCGCCAGAATTTAACCCGCGAATTAAAAGCCGCTCAAAACAAATTGGCAGGCTTTCAGGCCAAACACCAGATCAGTTTTTACAGCGATACCACCCGACTTTTGCTCGAGCAAATCAAACAATTTGAACTCGATCAAAACAATGCCAAACTGACCCTGCAGAGCAATCAACTGACCCTGTCTGAAATGCAAAAAGAAATCAAAAAACGCCCCGAAAATATCCGCGTCATGAGCACCGTCAGGTACCGCAGCCGGGTCAGATATGACGAATTACAAGATCAGCTCAAGGGCCTTTTGGAAAAATACACCGAGACCCATCCCAAGGTCTTGGCCCTGCGCGCCCAATTGGAAAGCCTGGGCCGCCAATTGGAAAAACCCAGTCAGGCCGTCCCCGAAGAAGAGAGCTTTGGTATGGATCCCGTCGTGCGAGAGTTAAAGATCAAACAGGCCGAATTGGCCGCAGGTCTAAGCGGTGGAGAACGCCAAATTCTCAGTTTGGAAGGCACCATTCGCAGCCACAAAACCCGTTTGGCCAAATTGGCCACGCTCGAAAAAGACGTCGAAAATTTGCGCAGAGACATCGACCGGGTCAACGAAAATCTGCGTGAAAATGACGCCCGTTTGGCAGAAGCGGCTCATGCCATGCGCGCCAATATCTCCTCATTTGACATCATCGATCCCGCCACGCCCCCCGAAGATCCCCTGCCCACCCGCCGCAAACTTTTGCTCTTGGCTGGCTTGGGGGTCGGGTTCATGCTCGGGTTGGGGCTGCCTTTGGGCATGGAGTTGGCAGATTTTCGACTCAAATCGCCGCGCCAATTTGCAGGAATGGGTTTGACCCATCTGGGGCTTTTGCAGTTTCGCAACCGCAAATCGCAGGTGCTTTACCAACAACAATGGCTGCTCTTTTTTAACCGTTTGCTGTTTCAGCTTGAAGCCCTCACAGGAGAGGGACCCCGTCTCTTGTTGGTGGCAAGCAATCAAGCTGGGGAAGGACGCAGCTTTGTGAGTGAGCAATTTTTGGCGACCTTGCGCTTGCGCGGGGGGCAGTATGTGCATATTCGTCCCCGTCAAACAACAGACACGGGCCATCAAGATTTGACCGGCTGGCTACAATCCCGCGAGACCCTTTTGCCCTTTCCTTTGCAGATAGATAACCAGATTCAGCGCTATACCACTGAACACAACGAGAATACCCAGGCTTTGCCTTTGTTGCTCGACAAATTGCCTGAATTGTTGGAGCGCCACCACCAAGCCAAATACCTGATCTGGGAATTGCCCGAATTAAATGAAAATCTGCCTTGGCTTTTGATGCTGGCGCCCGCAGCCAGTGCGCTGTTGTTGGTGAGCCGCTTTCGCGGGGCCTCCACTTTCTTTTTAAAACAGGCATTCAATGAAGTCAAAACACTCAATCCGGATCTGCCCTGTTATGGTTTGCTCAACCAGGTTCCTTGGGCCTATCGCGGTATCAACGGGGCCTTATGAAAAACGCGTTACTCTGTGTCTTATTGCTTTTAAGCGGTTGTTATGCCCAATTGCCCGAACGGCGCCCTGCAGAACCAGATCACAGCCTGCGAAAACTCAGCCCCCGTGACGCTCTGAGGGCTGGAGCGGCCACACAAAACCCAGATCTTCAACGCGTGGTTAATCCAGAGCGTCAGCTCTTGGACTTGATGGCCGTTCAATTGCCCCCCGATCTGATTCAACCCGGTGATGCCTTTAATTTTTCGGTTTTTGGCGAACCTGAATTTGAACTCAAAGGCGCTGTGGTCAGCCCCGATGGCAATCTCAGCCTGCCTTTATTGGGGGAGATCCCGATTGCCGGTCTGAATGTGACTCTCGCCCGTGAAAAAATCCGCAAGGCCCTGGCCGTCTATTTGCGCAACCCCCAACCCATCCTCAGTCCCTATGCCTTTTCAGGTCGCAGTTTTACCATTGTGGGCAAGGTCAATCGTCCAGGCAATTATGCCCTGACCTCGCCCCTGCGGGTTTTGGATGCGATTGGTTTGGCGGGCGGTTTTTCGGTCGGGATTATCAAAAACGACAGCACCGAATTGGCGGATTTGCGCAATGCCTATCTTGTGCGCGCGCAAACCGTTTTGCCTGTGGATTTTGAGGCCTTGGTGCGCTATGGCAAACTCAATCACAATATTCCGCTATTGCCTGGAGATTATCTGTATATTCCCTCGGTGGCGATGCAAGAGGTCTATGTGCTGGGCGATGTCTTTGAGCAGAACAGCTTTCCCTTTCGCGAAGGCATGAGTCTGAGCCAGGCTGTGGCCTATGCCAAAGGCCCCAAAGACACGGCCAATTTGGATCAGGTCTTGCTCACCCGTGGCCGTTTGAGCCAACCCGAATTGTATGTGATCAATCTCAATCAGATTATCAAAGCCCAAGCGCCCGATGTGGTGCTTCAGGCCGGAGATATGGTCTTTGTCTCAGCGGGTCCGCTCAAGAGTTTTGCCCAGATTATGGAAGTGGCTTTGCCCACTTTGCAGGGCATTCAAGGGGGGGCTTTGCTCTATGAGATTTTTAGGAATAAGGGTACGCCTTAGACGGGGCCAGCAACCAAGCTGGGCTGATTCGCATATACCTGTGCCAGTTGTTGAACCTCTGTTTGCAAAGCGGTTTTCAGTTTTAGGGGGGCCAAAACTTCACATTGCGCGCCCCAACCCAGTACCCAGGTTTTAAATTCTGGATTGGCGGACACTTCAAGCTTGAGGTCGATGGCCCCATCGGGTTGCTTTTGAATTTCTTGGCTGCGGTGCCAGGTCATTTCTTGAATCCGCCAAGCTGCTTCGCCGCGAAAGCGCAGGTGAATGGGCTCGGGTTTGCCATCAAACACCTCCCAATGGGTTTTAAAATACTGGCCCACAGAGAAATCGGGGGGCAGTTCAAAGGGCTGATCCGTCAGTTCCATCGTTTGAATGCGGTAGGCCCGCAGCAAGAGGGTGAGACCTTTTTCTTGGTGGTGGCCCAACAAATACCAGGCATTTTTGCGAAAGAGCAGGGCATATGGGGCAAAGAGGATGGGCTTGGTTTTGCCGCTGTTGTGAGAAAAGTAGTCTAATTTCAGCACTCTTTTTTTGCGCAGGTGTTGCTCTAGCTCTTGCAGGCGTTTGATTGGCGTTCGGTCTTTGGCCAGGGGTTGCATCACTTCGAGGTGTTGCTCCAGTGCCATCAGGCCGGGCCGGGCCCCAGAGTGGGACTGCATTTTGCTCAGGGCCTGTCGGGCCAATTGGGTATGGGGATTGTTTTTATCCAAGGAAGAGACTGCTGTTTGAAGCGCTTCGATCTCTTCGTCGATAAAATGCAGGGGTGGGGCATAGAGGGTTTCATCGAGGGAATAACCATTTTCATCTCCATGCACACGAACATAGCCATCGAGGGCTTCATTGAGTTCGTTGATGTCTCTGTAAACAGTGCGTTCTGCAATGCCCAACCGTTCGGCGATCTCTTTGGCGCGCACAGGACGCTGGCGAAGCATATATATCAAGCAGATCAGGCGTTCGAATTTTTTCATGGTTACACCCTGGTATTGTCGTTGGCTGGAAAATGTCATTTCTATTTTAGCGGTTTTGGGGAGAGATTCAAGAGGCGAGGGAAATTCAAGACGCAGGGTGATGCTCGGGCCTGTTGCTGGACAGTCGGGCCGCCCGCTGCGCACATCCATGTGCTTCGCGGGCTAAGTGACGCGCCTTGTCTCTACCATCCATGGGTCTGCGGCGCGTCAGTTACCCTCCTCGCCCAGCACAGGCCAAGCTTCAATCGCTTGTGGGGTTGAAGAAAAAATGCCCTCTGGACGTGGGATGGCGCTTTCTCTATAGTAGGTGTGAATTATGAGTAAGAAATAAATCTTTTTTCTTTTTTCAGACTGACAGGATTTGTCAGGTGGGGATGATATAAATGATTTATTCGAGAACAAAGCACAACTTTCAGGAGTCCTTCATGGCACCCGATTCTCACAAAGTGGACCTCTGCTTTCCCGTTAAAATGTTAAAAACAACGGAAGCAAAATATGTCTTAGCAGCAGATCATGGTTATTTACTCTATTCTGCCCTGTGTCAAAATATTCAGGAATTGCACGATGATCCAGAAATTGGTGTGTTTTCTGTCAACGGAAACCCTCAAAAAAACCGAACTTTGGAGCTTCATGCCAAAAGTCAATTGGTAATACGTTTGCCCAATAGCCATATAGGTCGATATTTGAGTCTTGCAGGACAAAAACTGCAGGTAGGCGAATATTCTCTGCAATTACAAGGTGGGTATTTGCGACAACTTGTACCCGTTCCGCGTTTATACAGTCGATTGGTGATTATTAAGGGTTTTACAGAGCCAGAAGATTTTTTATCTGCATCTCAAAGACAATTAGCTGAAATGGAAATTAAAGCTCAAGTCGGACTGGTGTACCAACCCCAAATTGCAGCTGAAAATCAGGATAAACAAACAGGCTCTCGCTCAGTTTTTTTAAGGCGCACATTAAAAATTAAAGATAAACAGGTTGTGGGTTTTGCTTTACAGGTAGAAGGCTTGAGTGCGGAAGAATCTATTCGCTTACAAGAAAAAGGCCTGGGTGGACGCAGACATTTTGGTTGTGGCTTATTTATGCCTGATCAAAGAAGGTAGATTTATGCAACTGTTGGCCAAGGCACTGAAAGAAGATAAAGTTACTAGCCCTGGTGAAACTCTTACGGGCCACACCAGCATGGTGATTACTGCATTCGAAGCCATGTACGGAACTGCTCAGAATCCAACTCATTTGGCACTTCAGTGGTTGCAATTTTTCAAATTACCCATTGAAAAATACGGGGATTTTTGGCTTCATGGCTTAGTGGCGAGTGCATTACATGATACGGGCAAAGCGAACGAAGATTTTCAGCAATTGGTGAATAAAACCTTAGTGGGTGCTCAACGTATTCGCCATGAACAGTTTAGTGGATTGTTTCTCTATTTGCCCGAATGTCGAAAATGGTTAGAATCAATCCCAGGACTTGATATAAATGTTGTTTTCAGTGCGGTCGTGGGCCACCATCTCAAGATCAAAGAAGAAAACTTTGCCAAATCTCAAAATTTAGGTAGTCCTATTCAAGTTTTTCCTCATGGTGTTCAGGCCATTTTTAATTTGTTGGCCCACCATTTGCATCTGGCACAGCCTAAATTACAGATTCCTGAGTTTTGGGATACAGAAGGTTCTGATTTTGGTGAGTCTATCAGTTGTCTCAAAGAAAAAATAGAAGATGAGCTCTATTTATATAATAAAAAAGTCCTCAAAATTAACTCTGAACAGTCCGCTTTTTTAAATGCAGTCCGTACGGCATTGATTCTGGCCGACAGTGCGGGTTCTGGTCTCAGCCGCGAAATGCGAGAAGAAGCCAAACTGGGTCAGGCGATTGAAAACTGGTTACATTCAGTGTTTCAAGCTGAAGGAGTTCAATCGGCTGAAGATATTGAAAATAAAGTCATTGCTCCACGGATTCAGCAAATTAGAGACAGTGGTAAATCCTTCAAATGGGGTGACTTTCAGTTGGCCGCAGCAGATTTACCTCAACGAACTTTGTTGTTAGCTCCCTGTGGCAGTGGAAAAACTTTGGCGGCTTGGAAATGGATTCAGGCTCAATTGGCCCGACAACCACGTTCAAGGGTCATTTTCTTGTATCCGACCCGAGCGACAGCCACGGAAGGCTTTCGGGATTATGTCTCCTGGGCACCCGAAGCAGATGCGGCTCTGTTACATGGAACATCGGCCTATGAATTAGATGGTCTCTTTAGCAATCCAGAAGAAGACAAACGGGCTGAAAAAGATTTTACAACAGAGGATCGCCTCTACGCTGTGGGTTACTGGCAGCGTAGGATTTTTTCTGCCACAGTAGACCAATTCTTGGGTTTTATGCAATATGTCTATCGCTCAGTCTGTCTTTTGCCTTTGCTGGTGGATAGCGTGGTCGTCATTGATGAAGTCCATAGTTTTGACCACAGCCTGTTTTCTGCCTTAAAAAAATTCTTGAAACATTTTGATATTCCTGTTCTGTGTATGACTGCGAGTTTACCCCCTGAGCGACAAAAGCAGCTCAAAGAATGTGGATTAGAGATCTTTCCGCAAAACGCTTCCGAATTTGAAGACCTTACCAAACGCTCTGAATTGCCCCGTTACCAAATACATGTCTTGCATCAGGCTGATGTATTGGATGAAATTGTTAAATCAGGTTTGGAAGCAGGAAAACGGATTTTGTGGGTGGTGAATACTGTCGATCGTTGCCAAGCGCTTGCACAAAAATGGCAGGCATTGTGTTATCATAGCCGGTTTAAATTGGATGACCGCAAAGTCTCTCATGCAAAGGTTATCAGCGCTTTTCAACAAAAGCAGAAAGGTCTGATAGCGATTACCACACAGGTCTGTGAAATGAGTCTGGATTTGGACGCGGATATTTTAATCACTGAAATCGCCCCCATTCCTGCCTTGATTCAACGCATGGGGCGGAGTAATCGCCACGCAATAGAGGCGGGTAGTCCATTGGGAGAGGTTTATATTTATCCATCAGCACAAATTTTGCCCTATAAAAAAGACGATTTAACTGGCGTAGAGGCTTTTTTAGCTGAATTGGATGGCAACGCAATCAGTCAAACAGATTTGGAAAATGGGCTGGAGCGCTATGGTAGCCAAGAAGCCAAATTAGATAAGTATTCTGCTTTTCTCGAAAGCGGTCCTTGGGCCTGCTCAGCAGATCATCATCTGCGTGACAGTTTAGATTTATCTGAACAGTCTATTTTGGACACGGAAATAGATACATTTTTCGCAATGAGAAAGCGCAAAGAACCTATTGATGGTCTGATTCTGCCTGCACCGAAAAAAATGGCACGAACTGAACCCCGTTTAAATCAGCTCTTTTTAAAGGTGGTTTCGGCATCGGATTATTCATCTGTTTATGGCTTGCTTAAAACATCCCAGGAGGTTCCCTCATGACGACAACCACAGACCAGGAAACAATTACGCTTAACTACAATCTCTATGATTTGCCTACTGCTCAGCATAAGGCCGGATTAGCGGGATTGTTGTTTTTGATTCAAACTTTAATAGAACGAAATGTTTCTCCATTGCCTGAAATCATCGAAAAAACACCTATCTCGGTGACAATTATATTTTCTGAACCCAGCCTGCAAACTCTTTTTAAGGAGATTTACTCAGCTTGTTTGGTCGAAAGTACTTCAAAACAAGTACGTAGGGATAAAAATAAACAAGTAATTGAGCCTCTTCGAATTGAAGAAAGACTCAGTGCTGATGGTAAGAAAAATGAAAAGATTTATGTTTATCAAGATGTACGACCTCGGGGACGCTTCTTTGCTGATTATTTTTCAGGTGGAGAAGAAAGCCCTTGGTTAAAGCTCTGGCAAGATATGATATGGGGCACTTTAAGAGCAATTCCAGCCACCAGAGGTATTTATGAAGAGCAATTAGAAAACAAAACCTGTACTGAAGCCAGCAAAATTTGGGCTCAACTGCAAAAAACAACAAAACCCAAAAATCAATCTCTTACAAATGCAGTGGCAAGCTCAATATATATTGGGGCTCAAGATGTAAATGCAGAACAAGTTCCTTTTCAGGGTTTAATTGCTCAAAATTTACTTTTGCATTTTTGGAGTTTGGTCTCTTTGGTCTATGTCCCTCAACGCTTTTCGATTGAAGATGAACGTATTGAATCTAAGTATGCAGGTTTTGTGTTGGCCATTCCTGAAATCAGTCATCTTGAGGATTTTTTAGAAGACTTTATTCCATTAATTCAAAATTTAACAATTGAAAAGTGGGGGTATCGACCCAAAGATGCTTTGATCACGTTACCAGACGAAGCTGGGATGGAATATCTTTTCCAGCTTACTCACGCTGGCTTTATCGAAACCAAAGGAAAAAAGCTAAAAAGAGTTATCAATGCAATTGAATTACATCACCTTGAAAAACAAGGGAATAATATCAAAATTTTAAGTACTGATAAAGTAGTTCCAAATAGCCGTTGGTTTAATAAATATGAAAATGTTCGTAAAGTAATACATAATCCCTATTTTAAGAGTCTTTATTTAAAAAATATTCTTCAGGATTGTTTGTGGTATCAGGGATTTGATAGAGTATTGAATATTTATTCATGGAAATTTTTTATCTATAATCCGACCAAGCCCATGTTTAATTTTTTTGGATTGGATGCCAAACATTGTTTCAAAATTCTGATAGAAGATTTAGAAAAAAAGGAGAGAAGTAACATCAAAATGCCAGAATTAGCTAGCGATCAATTGACCAGAAGTATCTATCGCCTGATTCGGGGATACACCCAAATCAAGAGCGAAAGTAAATCAGGTCTTCATTACGATACATTTAAAACTCAACTAAAAGCCCAGGGCTACCCCAAATCCTACCGGGAAGCACGGGAAAAAGTATGCAGCGATGCTTTTTTAGCGATGCGGGGACGCCGTGAAGCGGATTTTATTGAGTACTTTACTGGAACAATTTGTTCTGTTCCCCACTTTCTTCCTGAAGAAGAATTTATTCAAGTGGGACACGCTTTACTGCACGATTGGGAGACCGTAAAAACCCTCTCGATGTTGGCTTTATCAGCCCATTCATACCTGGGAACACCTAAAAAAGAAATTGAAGGAGAAGCACAATGAATTTATTTGGAACAGTTTTAACCAATGCAGCCCCGAGTGCTAATTACAGAGGAGAAAGTGCCGAAAATCGGGCTGTAATTCAAAAAATTACCAAAGGACGTTTTGAGTATCCGATTATTTCTCCTGAAGCCATGCGCAATGCTTTAAGGGAAATTTTGGCAGCCAAAGGTTTGCCTTGTAACCGTGTCAGATTGGGTGATGAAGAACAATTGGCAGTTGCTTTTAAGGATTATCCCAATGCTGATAAATTTGCTGATGACTTTTTTATGGGCTGGTTGATTGCCGCAGGAAGCGGAGATCGCAAAAAAATTAAAGAAGAACTCAAAGCCAAAGGTCGTGACCCAGAACAGTTTACTTTCAAACGCGATTCTATATTGCGAATGAATTTAGCTGTGGCTTTAGAACCATACCGCCACGACAGCATTTTTACACAATCTCCTCAAGATAAAAGTAACAAAGAAAACAAAAGCCATATCAATACGGAAAATTCTCAACTTTTACATCGTGAAGTAATCTATACAGCTTTTCAATACCCCTTTGCTCTCAACCTCCAAGACTGTAAAGCGCAGCCAAACTGGACAAAAACCTTGATAAATGCTTTAGGTGAACTCAACGAAGTAGCCGGAAACCATGCGCGCAGCTATTTTGAAATGGCTCCATCCAGCTTGGTTTTGCGTTTAACTCCCCGTTTGGCAGCAGGGTATGATACCTATGGTTTTAAAGATGAAAATGGCAAACATACCTTTGTTGAAGTTGTCGAAGGCTTATTGAATGGGGACTTTCCAGGTTCAGAATTTTTCTTGGGGGGGAAATTGGTCAGAAATATGGATGATAGCCTGCTTGCGGGTCTAAAAGCCAAGGGTGTATCGCTTGAGCGCAGTCCACAAAAGCTGCTCGAATTGGTTACTCAAAAAGCCTTTTCCGAGCAAGGTAAATAGCGAATGCTGTGTCTGTACATACAGGCCCCATTTTCTGTCTTTCGCAATTTTAGTGCAGGCAGTTTCAGACCCAGTGCCGGGTTTATGACACCCTCGGCGGCTTATGGTTTATTGTTAAATCTGGCAGGTGTAGAAATGCGGCAGCCAGATGACGGTAAATCTGTCATGACCTTAATCAAGCAGGGCTTGCCTAACGTGCGTCTGGCTTTGGGCGCACTGGAATTTCCCTCTCAGCAGAGTTTGTTTCAACAATTGCACAATTATCCTGTCGGTGGTACGGGTAAAGATCATGCTCCTCTGACGAAGGGCAATAAATACAATATTGTCCCGGTCCGAAGAGCGGTTTTGTCTAACCTGAAAGCATATCTCTGCCTGGATGGAAATGCAGAATTGGAAAAGCAAATTCTTGAAGGCCTCGAAGGAAATTGCCCCAGAGCTTATGGATTGCCTTTTCTGGGAGACAATAACTTTTTGCCGGATAAAATCGAGCCAATATTCGAGCGAAAACCTGCCCATTGGTATGAAGCGATGGATGAGGCGTCTAGCGAATCTGGTCTACAGGAGCGAGTCACCCGTCTAACGATCACTATTGACCGGGCAGATATGGCTCAAACCCGCTCACAGCTATTTGTGCCCACCGTCAAGGCTCAAATAGAGATCCCAGACAAAGCCTGGGTAGAAATTAACTACTAACCCCCTTAATTCTTTTTGTTTACTGAGGAGAGCCATTCACAAGGCTTCTCCTTGGTAAATTTGTTGTGAAAAAAAATAAATGAGGAGACAAATCGATGGATGAAACCCAAGAGCCCCTTTTGCGGGTGATGTCATTACATGCTCTGACTTATTGCGAGCGTTTATTTTATCTTGAAGAGGTCGAAGAAATTCGCTTGGCAGATGCTGCCGTTTTTGCCGGACGGGCCTTGCATGAAGAGATGCAACAACGTGAAGAAACACAGGGAAATTGGTTTAATGTGACCCTGACCAGCCAAACAAGAGGACTGATAGGTAAACTCGATTATTTGCGCCGCAGAGATGGGCAATTTATTCCCTACGAACTCAAACGGGGCCGTGCTCAACGACAGGGTAAAGTTGCCGCTGCTTGGGATACAGATATGATTCAATTGGGGGCTTATGCTCTGCTTTTGGAAGAAGATTGCGGTGAAACAATCACAGAAGGCCGGATACATTATCACCACGACAATGTTACGGTACGGGTTCCGATAGATCTTTATTTAAGAGAGCAGGTTTTAAAATCCATTTCCAGAGCCAGAGAATTGCGTAGCTCTAACCTTCGTCCTCCTGTTACCAGCAATGATCGGCTGTGTTTACGCTGTTCTCTTGCTCCTGTCTGTCTGCCAGAAGAAGAACGATTGGCTCAAAATGAAGGGTGGGAGCCAGTCAGGTTGTTTCCCATGGAAAGGGAAACACGAACCATTCATGTGGTAGAACCCTATGCGCGTATTGGGCGTTCAGGTGAAATGCTTAAAATTGAAACCAAAGACAACCCAACCCGACAGATTCCCTTACATGAAATTCATGCTCTGGTTTTACATGGGGCACCTCAGATGACCACTCAAGCATTGCAAACCTGTGCCCGCTCTGGTATTGGCATTCATTGGGTTTCTGGCAGTGGTTATTATACCGCTGGTTTGTGGGCGGGAGCTGGGCATGTCCAAAAACGCATTCGCCAATATGCCGCTTTAAGTCAAACTGAAATTTGTCTTGAATTGGCACGAAAACTTGTATTAGCAAAAGTGGAAAGCGCTTTGCGGTATTTACTCAGAGCAACCCGTGGCAAGGAGAGAGAAGACATTCCAGGGTATGAAGACAGTATCAAACAAATGCGTTTATGCCTCAAGGAAATTGCGAAAACGGATTCTCCTGATAAAATGCGTGGCTATGAAGGGCTGGCCGGAAGGGCTTATTTCACTGTTTTACCCACTTTAATGCGGTCAGATATACCAGATTCTTTACGCATGGCAGGTCGCAATCGCAGACCCCCTAAAGATCGTTTTAACGCACTGCTCAGCTTTGGGTATACCTTGCTCTATCAGGCGGTTTTGCAAGCCGTCATGATTGTCGGTTTAGATCCTGCATTGGGATTTTTTCATCAGCCCCGTTCATCGGCCTATCCACTAATCTTGGATTTAATGGAGCTTTTTAGGTTGTCTGTTTGGGATATTACCGTTTTGGGTTCTATGAATCGTCTCCAATGGGACCCTGAACAAGATTTTGCTGTAACGCCTGAAAAAGTCTGGCTTTCAGACCAAGGCCGAAAAAAAGCAATTGCACTGTTTGAAAAACGCCTTGACGAGGTTTGGAAACACCCCGTTGTAAATTATTCACTTTCTTATGCCCGCTTGATTGAGTTGGAAGTCCGCTTACTTGAAAAAGAGTGGACAGGCCAATCTGGCTTGTTTGCCAAAATGAGGTTGAAGTAAAATGGCAAAAAGCAAACGCTGGTATTTATTGTGTTACGATATCCGTGAACCCAAACGCTTACAAAAAGTTGCTCGGCTGCTCGAAAGTTTTGGCCATCGCCTGCAGTACAGCATTTTTCGTTGTCATCTCACTAAACGGGAATTGGAACGATTAAATTGGGAGTTGACCCGCATTGTTGCTGAAGAAGACGATGTGTTAACCGTTGGATTGTGCGAACATTGTACCCAAAACTTGGGCTGTCGCAATCCGAAACACACATGGGCAGTTGATGAGCAGCCTCATTTTGAAATTATCTAAAGCTGAATCAAGGATCTCTGCATGTTTGCAAAATTGCTGAGTGCTTCACTTCTGAATAAGCGAATCCATCGCTGTTTTCAGGCATTTTTCGAACCGTTGAGATGCTTGATTGAAGGCCCTAAGACAGTGATTATCAGAGTTGATTATTTTTCAATTCGCAATTTTTATGCAGATCTGATACCCTTAATTAAAGTAGATAAAGTGATCCTTGAAAACTTAGAGTTAAAACCAAGTCATAGCAAGGGTCCTGGACCAGCGCTATGCCTCAACCTCAGATGCCGTTAGGCGTTGAGCACATGTCCTTGAAGCCCTGAAAAACACCCTTAAATCATATGCCTCAACCTCAGATGCCGTTAGGCGTTGAGCACTTGCCCTTGACCCGTTCCCGTATCAAGGAGGGTAATGCCTCAACCTCAGATGCCGTTAGGCGTTGAGCACAAGATCAGAGAGCATTGCAGGGCATCGCTGGAGCATGCCTCAACCTCAGATGCCGTTAGGCGTTGAGCACTAATCAGGTTGAGAGGTCATGCCTCTATTTGAGCATTATGCCTCAACCTCAGATGCCGTTAGGCGTTGAGCACGATTCTGTTAAACTCTTCATTTTGAGCAATCTCAAATGCCTCAACCTCAGATGCCGTTAGGCGTTGAGCACTTTGGTCATTGCTCACCTCTTTAAACTCAAGCTCGTAATGCCTCAACCTCAGATGCCGTTAGGCGTTGAGCACTATTTCGTTGATCTCATAGCCGTGATCTTTGCAATAAATGCCTCAACCTCAGATGCCGTTAGGCGTTGAGCACGTAACGTTAGATTATCGCGTAAAGGTGTCTAAAAGATGCCTCAACCTCAGATGCCGTTAGGCGTTGAGCACCTCTCGCGTGAGTTGGGATTAACTCAACACTACTTATGCCTCAACCTCAGATGCCGTTAGGCGTTGAGCACTACATTCTCGCAGGTAAAGACCCATACTCTGAAAATATGCCTCAACCTCAGATGCCGTTAGGCGTTGAGCACGCCTCAATCAATTGGGCCACGCGATCCTCTTTTTATGCCTCAACCTCAGATGCCGTTAG
>JBPXJQ010000032.1:0-24619 GCA_051715345.1 Candidatus Blackallbacteria bacterium | reverse complement strand
TCCCGCTGAATTATCTTCAGCGGGGTATTTTTCTGGCTTGAAATGATTCTTAAGAAAGAAAAGCGCGATAAACCCAGCTTAGGGCTCAGCGGGTTTTTCAACAGGGGGCCAGCCCGAACGCAGATGTAAATCCAATTGGGGGAAAGCAATTTCAATCTGGTGGCGTTTGAGCGCCTGCCAGATCATAAAGTTGATCTCTCCGCGCAGGGATTCGAGGGTAATCCGCTTACAGTCGATCCAGACCAAAAGTTCCAATTTTAGCGCGCTGTCGCCGAATTCTTTGAGCCAAACTTGGGGTGGAGGTTCTGCCAAAACTTCGGGGTGTGCTGCAGCCACTTCCAACAGCGCTTTTTTGGCAATTTCGAGGTCGGCATTATAGGCCACTCCCACGGGCAAATGCACCCGCACCCGTTCGTCGGAATAGGTCCAGTTCACAATCGTGGACTCCACCATACTGACGGTGGGAACAATCAAATCGACATGATCAGGGGTGCGCAACAGGACTTTTTTCCAACTGACCTGCTGAATATAACCGGTATAATCTCCGACCGTGATATAGTCGCCTTTTTTGACCAAACCTGAAAAGACCAAGACAATCCCACTGGCAAAATTTTTGGCAATCCCCTGCAGGCCAAAGCCAATCCCAAAGGCCAGCGCCCCGGCAAAAATGGCAAACATCGAGAGATCCAGGCCCATGATATTCAGACCGATCAGCCCCCCAAGACCCATGCTGATGTAAAAAATACTGAGCGTGATCATCTGCTGCACAGCGGCATCATAAGACAGACGGGGGAAAATACGGTCTTCGAGCAGGGCATTTAAAATCCGGGAACAGAGCCAAAAAATCACGATGGTTAAAATTCCACTGAAAATCGAGAGCAGGCTCAATGCGCTATTGCCAATCGAGGCAATCGGAAATGACAACCATTGCAAAAGGGCGTTGCGAATATCCAATAAATACAAAAACAGCTGGCTGACCAGAAAAACTTCAATTAAGACAATGGCAAAAGCCAGTTGCTGGCCCAATGAACTGAGTTTTCCCGCTGGAGAGAATGCCTCAGTGATTTTTTGCGCTTGCCAGCGATGAAAGAGCGCCGCTCCCAGAAAAAGTGCAACCAAGACCCAAGAACGCAGAAAAAAGATTTTAGCCAGATGGTGATACCCGACAATCCACAACACCCCCAAAGCCAGGGTATAGGCCATCACCCAAGTATAAAAACGACCCAACAAATCCAAAAAGCGCAGATAAAAGGGCTCATCAAGGGACGGCAAAAGCGCAAATATCTGGCTTTTATTGGCCACCAAATAAGCCCCAAAGAGCAAGAGACCACCAGAAAAGACAAAATAGAGAAAGTCAATAAAATCTGGACGGTAATGGGCGTGTTCGAACAGGGAAATACCTGCCAGAAAAAGTGCTGCATAAATCAGAAAAAACCGAAGCCGGTGATACAAATGCAGCGCCAAAGGCAGTGACAGGGCGTCAAAAAGCTGGTTATCGGGATTGGCAAGCAATTCCAAGATCAGCAAATGCAGGGTTCGGTAAATCACGGCAATCCAGAGCAGGTGAATCAAACTGGGAAAAAGCGTGCTCTGAGGGGAAAAAGCCCCCCAGACCAAATAGGTCATAAACAATGCTGAGAGAAAAATCAGGGAACGGCTCAAGACAGCAATCGCCAGCCGAGTCAGATGGCGCACAGGCAGAGGCCAAGAGCGGGGCAAAAAATTAAGCAGGGGGTTTAATAGTTTTTGAAAGCGCCGATCCATCCAGCCGAGGCTGAGAAAAATCAGCAAAACCAACACAAGCCCGCCAACCAAGAGATAGTCCGAAAGGACAAAATCCTGGTTTTGCAAACGAATCAGCGTGGAGTGAGCCCAAGGCAAAAGCCCCTGAAAGTCATTCCAAAGAGCTTCAAAAGTGGCCCATTCAAAGGACCAAGGTTTGCGATAAAACAGTGATTCCAGTTGTGGATTGACAGCCTCTCCCCCTACCAATTGCTGGGGATAGATCCGAATTTGGGGCAAGGAGGCTGAAGGGACTGCTGCCGGAATCTGGGCAAACACAGCAGGAACCCAAAGCCCCAGCATAAGCCAGAGAACTGCCAACCAGGAAAGATAACGCCTCACGGGACCGCTGGGGTATTTCAACCGATTTTGCGCGTGACGGATTTGGCCTGCAGGAAATTTAAGAGATAATCATGCCCTCCCGCTTTGGAATCGGTGCCTGAGAGGTTAAAGCCCCCAAAGGGATGCACGCCCACCAAAGCTCCAGTACATTTGCGGTTGAGGTAGAGATTGCCGACAAAAAAGTCGTCGCGGGCCTCTTGCAGTCGTTCTTCGCGGGCACTGTAAAAGGCGCCGGTCAAACCAAAGGGAGTATTATTGGCAATCTCCAGCGCATGACGATAGTCTTTGGCTTTGATCATCGCCAAAACCGGTCCAAAAACCTCTTCTTGGGCCAACCGAGCATCGGGGGACACATCGGCAAAAACCGTGGGTTCGATAAAATGGCCAGGACGGTCAAGTTTGTGGCCACCAGCGACCAAACGGCCCTCTTCGTGGCCATAGCCAATATATCTTAAGACTTTGTCTTCAGACTCTTGGTTGATCACAGGGCCAACCTGGGCCAAAGGATCCGTTGGATCGCCGATTTGCAGGGCTTTGGTTTTTTCAATCACTTTGGCCAAAACCTGGTCGTAGACAGATTCAACCACAATCGCCCGCGAACAGGCTGAACATTTTTGGCCCTGAAAACCAAAAGCAGCAGCCACAATCCCACTGGCAGCGGCTTCTAAATCAGCGGTTTCGTCAACCACGGTGGCGTCTTTGCCACCGAGTTCGGCAATCACACGTTTGATCCAGCGCTGGCCAGGAATGCGTTTGGCAGCCTGTTCGGAGATCAAGAGTCCGACATCTTTGGAACCTGTAAAAGAGATAAAGCGGGTCAAGGGGTGATTGACCATCACGCCCCCCACTTCGGCGCCATCGCCGGTAATAAAATTGAGCACACCTGCTGGCAGGCCCACTTCTTCCATGATCTCGACAAAAATCGCACCCATCAGCATCGATTCTTCAGCAGGTTTCAGCACCACCGTATTGCCAGCCACCATCGCTGCTGTACTCATGCCAACCAAAATGGCAAAGGGGAAATTCCAGGGGGGAATGATCGCACCCACACCCAAAGGCAAATAAAAGGCCTCATTGGCCTCGCCGGGATAAGGGGTAATCGGCTGAGGTTCGGCATAACGCAGCATTTCACGGGCATAAAATTCCAGAAAATCAATCGCTTCAGCCACGTCACCATCGGCTTCGGCCCAGCTTTTGCCGACTTCGTAGACCATCGCTGCGGCAATTTCAAATTTGCGCGCTTTGACCAAGTCTGAGGCTTTGAGCAGATATTCAGCGCGGGCCGTTGCAGGGGTTTTGGCCCAAGCGGGGAACGCTGCCCAGGCAGCTTCTACAGCTTTTTCGGCCAGGGCGGCATCGGCGATTTGAAAGCGACCCAAGGTCTGTTCTGGAGCGGCAGGGTTGTAGGAGGTAAAGGTGCTGCCAGTGCGGATTTTTTCACCGGCAATCGTGATCGGGTATTCTTTTTCAAAACGGGCCGTGACCTGCTGAAGTGCCGCCTGCATAGCAGCGGCGACAGTGGGCTGAGAAAAATCGGTAAAGGGTTCGTTGACAAATTCGGGCAAATTGAAAGACAGGGTTTCAGACATAGGGCGCTTCCTTCCGTTGCATACAAAGCATTTCACCTCTGTCAGAGGCATTTTCATTCTAACACAGGCCACTCTGCGCTTAACTTGCCCGAAATTAATCCAGATTTAAGTAGAGCATAATTGCCTTTGAGCGGCATTGCACCTATGATTGAAGTATTCACCCCTCAGGAGCCAAATCATGGGAAATATCCAGGTTGTCAATTCATCCCCCACCCTCTACAGCAAAGTAGCAGAATCCACCCCTGCTCAATTTGCCAAAGACAACCCTGGCATGGCTGCTGCAGGTGCCATCGGAACAGGTGTGATCGTCAAACAGGTGGTCGATCAGTCCCAAGTGGCTGCGACAATCTTTAAAAAAGGGGTAGTACCTGTTCTGGGTGTGGGCGCTACTGTGCTGGGCGTCTCGATGGTCAAAGATGCCCTGCAAAATGACCTGCCCAGAGCGGGCTTTTTTGCCAAAGACGCCCCCCAAGCAGAGAAAGAAGCCCAAGCGGTTCATAATCGCAATGTCGCAATCAAAACAGTGGGCGGCGCAGCCATGGCCGTGACAGGTATCGAAGTAGCTGGCCACAGCACCTTGGGTGTGTCTCCAATTCTCAAAACCGCCGAAATGATCACAAAATACATTCCTGGTGAGAGCTTTGCTTTTGCTGGTTTGGCTGCCGCAGGGGCCGCAGGGGCCAATTGGGGAGCCAAAAATATGCAAGAAAATGGCGTGACCCTGGGCAATGCCGCCGCCCTTGGTGGAGGGGCCTTCGCAGCCACAGGCCTGACTGGAGTTGCTGTCTGGAATGCCTTCCAATTCTCTCCCCACGTTGAAACCATTATGAAAGTCGGGGATAAAGTCAATGGTGTGGTCGGTGGGGCTGCCTTGGGACTGGGTGCTTATGCCCTGGGCAAAAGCACCCTTGAAGCCCTGGACGAAGGCAAAACCGGCAAAGCCGCATTGATGGGAGCGGGGGCAGCCAGCGCTGTTGTGGCAAGCATCCACGTGCTGGGTAACGCTACAGGTGCGCCCGCCCTTGCCAATTTGGGACCAAAACTCTTTACCAAAAATCCCCTGCTGGCAGGCAGTATTGCTGCCGTGGGTCTGACTGCGGGTGCCTATTACCTCTACAGCCAGAAAAAAGAAGCCGCTGAAACCAGCAAATAGACTCATTTTCTCACAAAGAAGCCCAGGGCCAGTACACCTCACTGGCCCTGATTTATTTTTTGTTATTTTTCAAGCAAGCTTAAACTCTATTTAACTATATATAGATATATATTATTTAATGTATTTTCAAAGGAGCATTCGATGCCATCCACATTCAGTCCCATCCGTCCCCTGGCCCTCAGTTTAAGTGCCGCATTGCTCTTGGCTTCCTGCCAAAACAATGCAATTGCCCCCCTGGCACAAACACCTCAGTCTGGCGCAGCGCTTCAGGCCCAAAGCCAAAATTCCCGCCTGAGCAACCGTATTTTGGTCGGTTACAAAGGGGCCTTAACCCCTGAGCGGATCAAACAGTTGGAGAGCCGGCACCAGTTGCGTTTTGTCAAAAATCTGGCCCGTGTCGGTGTGGCCGTCTTTCAGGGCAACCCCCAGCAAATCAGCACCCTGGCACAAGATACCAGCATCAGCTTCTTTGGGCCCGATCAGGCCCCCCGCCGAATTGTCGGCGACCCCCAGTTTGTGGATGCCCCACGCAGCCGCTCAGGAGATCCCCTTTTGGACAAACAGTGGAGCTTAAAAGCCGTGGATGCCGAAGCCGCCTGGAAAGTGAGCAAAGGCAACAATGTTGTCGTGGCCGTCGTGGATACCGGCGTCGATCTCAACCACCCCGATTTAAAAGCCAATTTGGTCAATGGCTATAATGCCGAAGAACCCGGTACACCGCCCCAAGATGGCCATTATCACGGCACCCATGTCGCGGGAATTATCGCCGCAGTGCAAAACAATGGCGAAGGCATCAGCGGAATTGCGCCCCAAGCCAAAATTATGCCCGTGCGCACCATCAGCAATGGCGGCGTGGCAGAAGTGGTAGACGGCATTACCTGGGCCGCAGACAACGGCGCCAAGGTGATCAATTTGAGCTTGGGTTGGGATTATCCCAATGCCTCCGTCGAAGAAACGATTCAAAGAGCCGTCAAATATGCCCTCGATAAAAATGTCGTGATCTGTGCCGCGCTCTCAAATTCCAGTTCCTTTAATCCCCGCAGTACCCCCGATAATTTGGCTGGTAAAGCCGGTTTTGAAGGTGTGATTGGGGTTGGCAACGTGGATCTCAACGATCGCCGCCAAGGCGCTTACGGCAATTGGAAATCGATCTCCTCTCCCGGCACCCAGATTATGTCGACTTTGCCCGATGGCAAATACGGTAATTTGACGGGAACCTCAATGGCCACACCGATGGTAGCAGGCATAGCCGCATTGATGATCTCCCAGAATCCTGGACTCAGAAATGCCGATGTCCGTAAAAAAATGATGGACACCGCCAAAGATCTGGGCACACCCGGTTTTGACGACCAGTTTGGTGCAGGCCGCATCAATGCTGCAGCCGTTCTGAGCCAGCTCCGCCTCCGTTAATCTTTGCTGATTCAATCACCCATCCTGAACAAGGGGTTGGGGCGTTGACAAAACGTCCCAACCCATTTTTATTACGATCTGAGCGATCTGCAGAGCTAGTTTTCCAAATTGGAATAGGTATAAATGGAGCCATCAGCATGGGTGACCAGTTCACCTTTTTCATCACAGCTGTAAATCCGGTAACCATGGGGAGGTGAGCCCACAGGTTCATAGAGGATCTTGCCTTTGTAAAAGACCTTGCTGTAACTGTATTGGTATTCCTGGTAATCGGCCATCCACTCGCGGTAATTTTTGATCAGGGTATTTTCAAAGGGATTGCGAAAGCCCCACCAATAATTCTGCTCACTGGCATCTTGGTAGAGTTGATTGACATTGGCAGGAAAAACCGCCCCCGTCATACTGTAACTGTTTAACATCAGGCGCATGCGGCGCATATTGTCGGCCAAAATGGTGTAACGGGAATTGCGGGTGACTTTGGCGCCCAGTTTTTCCACTCTTTCGACCCAGGGCAATATTTTGAGTTTCGCGAGCAGGGCCCGATCGGGCACCATGAGTTGGGGATTGTCTTTCAGTTGAAAATAGAGGAAGACCAGACCAAGGCCCAGAATCAAAGCAGAAGAGCCCATCACCAAGCGAAAGGAGCTTGAGATCAAGCTCAAAAATAGCCGAAATCCCTTTAAGGCACGATCTACCCACTTTTGCAAAACAAGGCCCTTTCAAAATGAAACATCAAGCTCATCCTATTTACGCATTTTTAAACCAAAAAGGGAAGAAGCATTCATGTTATGATCTGAGTAGTGTTAAAGGAAAAGGTGATTGCAGATGTACGAAAAAAACATCGTTGGCACCTATTTTAAAGAAGAACAATTCCCAACGTTTAAAACCGATGCCGGCAAAGAACCCCCCGCCATTTCCCCCGTCTCTCGTCTCGGTGGTGTCTCAAGTCTGGCTCCGATCAGTGGACTGGTTTCTGTTCACGATCCCCTCGATCAATGGCGCTCTTTCAGTGAGCGTTTAAGAGAACGCAGAATGAGTCAAGAAGGAGCCCAGAATCAGGCAATACAGCCACAGGCTCGGCGCTCAGGGCCTATTCAAGCACCTGATCAGCAATACCAGAAAGCGTATGAATCAGATATGGTCAATATTTCTTCTCAAGGCAGTCAACACGACCCACTCTATATGAACCTCCAGCGCTACCTCTCTTTGGTCAATCACCCGATTCCGGACGAAGAAAAACGCGCCTATGTGATGGGGGATGACGAAGAACATACTCATCCCGATGGACGCCTGCGGGTGGGAGATGTGATGACCCGCCACGTGGTCTGTGTGCTGGAGTCCACCTCGATTGAGCAGGTAGCCAGCCTCTGTAACCGCAGGGGTTTTACAGGGGTCCCCGTGATCAACGCTCAGCGCTCCTTGATTGGGATTGTCACCCTGACAGATATTCTCAACCATCTCTTCGAACAAAAATCCCTCTCGACCTATGCCAACACCACCGGTGAAATCCTGGAACAGCAGGCCCTGGCTATTTTGGAAGAACCCGTGCGCAATTATATGCACCGCAACGTGGTGACGGTCAGTCCTTCCACCCCAGTCAAAGAAGCCTGCCAGTTGATGATGCAGCAAAAAATCCGCAGGGTGGTGGTGACCAAAGGGGATGTGGTCAAAGGAATCTTTTCTGCCCAAGATGCCGTCAAAGTGCTGGCAGGGGCCGAACTGAATCTCGCCTAAATCATGCTCAGCGGTATTCCTGCCACCAGCCTCTGGGCCCTGCGTGCCAAAGCTGAAGAACACAGCAAACCCCAGGGCCTGTTTAAAGATGTGCTGGCTGCAAAATGGTACCATCAGGCCCAGCCTTTGTTCACCCCCGAAGTACAAGAGCAATATTCCCGTACACTGCAAAAAGCAATAGCCATTCGTACCCATATTCTCGATCGCTTGGTCATTCGCCATTTTCAAAGCCATCCCAATGGCTCTCTGCTGGAACTGGGCTGTGGCTTTTCGACCCGCTTCGCACGACTCAATTTGAATCAAGGCCGCTGGTACGATCTGGATCTGCCCGAACTCATTGAGCTGCGGGGTTCTTTGGGCTTTCCTGCCGCCCCCTTGCACTGGCACATTGCCCATTCGGTATTTGAATATGAGTGGCTGGACTATTTAAGACAAGAAAAGCCTGAAGAGATGCTGATACTGGCAGAGGGCCTGTTGATGTATTTTCCGCTGATTCAAGTGCGCGAATTGCTCGGGCATTTGCAGGGCCAGTTTAAAGGTGCCCATCTGGCCTTTGACGTGATGGGACAACTCAATCTCAAAGCGGCCCAACGGGCGGCCATAGAACTCGACTCCCCGATTTTTTGGGGCGCCAAAAATACACAGAGCATTTGCAGCGAACTGGGTCTGATCCAGGCCGGAGATCTGAGCTTAAGCACCCAAATGCGGCTAGAACCAGCCTACCACAAAGGTCTTTCGCTGTTGGGGCGGGGCTTGCTCAATTGGTCTTGGTTGAGCCGCCAATTGGGAGGAACCGTTTTGGCCCAACTTTAATTGACTCAAAGCTAAAACGGCTCGGTAAAAAAAAGGGCCCGATCCTCATTGACCGGGCCCATCGTGCGAAGAGTCTCTTCGTCTTTAGCTTTCTGAATCAGCGCTTTCGCTGCTTTCAGCTTCTTCGGCAGGAGCGGCATACCCCTGGCAGGGCAGATTGCCGAGTCCATCCAGAATGGCTTTGCCTGAGACTTTTACCCGACCTGCAGCCACCGTTGAGGCTCCTTGACGGGGCTGAGGCACGTAGCCGTGCCCGCCGGTACCATAGCCACCGCCTGAGGCATATCCAGGGCGATAATCGGGCTGGGAACCAGGACGATAAGCGGGTTGGGGGGGATAAGCCGGACGGGCTTGGCTAAAACCCATTTGCGGCATTTGCACAAAGATAATCTGTGTGGAATTGACCTGCTGGACATTTTGGCCTCTGGCACGTACGGGAACGGGAACCGTATTGCGCATGATCGGATAACGTTGCTGGATATCAGCAAAACGGCGATCGCGATCTTGGCCTTTTAAACGGCCCATCTGACGCAGCTCAATTTCAAGTTTGGCATCGATCTTGAGGCGGCGGGAATGGGACTCTTTTTGATTGGGGGTGGCCGCCGGGTCAGCCAAAGCGACAACCACGGGCTGGACTTCTGCTTCGCTGGCAGGGACAGCCGTTGCCGCAGAAGTGGGCTCGGCAGTTGGCACAGCCGTCGCTTCTGCGGTGGGTTCTGCTGAGGGCTCAGCTGTCGCCTCGGCAGTGGGTTCAGCGGTCGGTTCTGCAGTGGGTTCGGCGCTGGCTTCTGTATTTGTCTCTGCTTGGACAGAGGCAATCCGCATGCCCGGTCCACCACAGGCCACTTGCAGGGCTTGTTTGATCACGGCTTGATTGTCTTCGTCGACTTCGATCACGCTGTCATCACCGGTCTGCCCCGTGGCTGCCAGTGAGGCAGAAATAGAGGCTTTGGCAGTGCCCGATTTGGTGGCAGATTGCAAGGAGCTCAATAATTGTGAAGCCAATTGGGCATCAAAGGTACAACCGGTTAAGAGCAGGCTGGCGGTTAAACCCAGGGAAAAGAGCTGAGGACGCTTGGACATAAAATAAGACTCCTTCTGAATCGCTTGAAATTTGGTGAGTTGCCGAAACCTGCGTTTCGGATACTTTGATTAAAGCACCCCTTTAAATCGCAACCGGGGGTAATTTTGAACTGCCCACTAAAAACTGAGGGCCGAGGACGCGATTGAGAATATAGTCCTCGCGCAACTCCGTCTCCAAAGCCTGTTCAAAGCCTGGCACCAGCGCAGCCTGTTGGACAAAACGTGCAGCGGCCTGGCGATAAACTTCCCGCTGTTGGGGATCACTGGCCCGGCGGCTGAGAACGGCACAGGCCACTCCCCGCGCCAATTGCAAAAGCCAGAAGCCTTCATTGAGCTGCTGACCGGGACTGAGTTTGTTGATCTCACACATACAGGCATTGAGATCCGTCTGGGTCCAACACAGGCTGATCAGGTAAAAACAGCGCAGATGGTTGGCGCGCTGCTCGCTCAAACCCGCGTGAAAGAGGTTCACCGTGCTCAAAACCTCAGTATAAGCAGCCTGGGCCTCTTGCATCAGGGTCTGAAAATGGCTGCCGAATGCCGCAGAACGCTCCTGGTGCCAAAGCAAAAGCGAAGCGGTGTCGTAACAGAGATTGGCCAATTCTTTTTTATAATAGAAACGCTCCTGCTCGGTGGGCAATTGAGGCAAATGGCTCGCGAGCATATCTCGCGCCTGCAAGGCCAGACTCAGGCCTTTGTGGACGGTGGAGCCGCGATAGAGCTTGAGCATTTGGCGGGCCAACAGGCCCATAAAAATCGCCACCGGACAGGCCACTTCTGCCGCGTTTCCCAGCCCCTTGAGCTGAAGAATATTCTGAAACTCAACGGCACTGACAGGGCCTTCTTGGCCCTGCAAAAGATAACGCACCCCCCAACAGGTGGCCATCAGCCGCAACAAAGTGCGGCGCAAAGCTGGCACACTGCGGCAGAGGCGATTGTGGTAGAGCAGGCGATCGGAGATCTCCCAGGCATAACTGACAAAGTCTTCAACGCGCGGATAGGCATCGAGTTCGAGTGCCCCCTCCTGTAAAAGCGTGCGTTCGACATAGGCCCGCAAGAGACGAATGCCTTCGTTCATGGTATTCACAAGCGCAGTCAGGGTATCCAGTGATTGCACACGGGTCAGGGGTATTTCGTAATCGCCGCCACGGGTACGGTAAGTGCGGGCCTGCTGTAGAGAGTCCAACCCCAGTAATTCTTTGACCAGGGCCTTGTCTTCGGCTTGCACACGCACAACAGGCGCCCCCTTGTCATATTCATAGAGCCGGGGCTCCAAGGTCGATAAAAGGCCGTCGAGCGTGTCGAGCTGACGGCGCAATTGGGCCTCTTGTTTTTCCAGAGACATGCGGGTGTTGTCATCCCATTGCAGAGAGAGCCGATTGCGCAGCATTTCTGAGGTTTCCAAGCCTGCCCCATAGCCCAAAAGGGCGTCCAGTTCATCATGCAATTCTTGGCGCTGGGACTCTGTCCAAGCGGGGGTGAGGATTTCAATTAAAGCGGGCAAAACATCTTGTTTGGGACGTACGAGATTGCCCGTACCACTCAGCCACATTGAAAAGGTCGTCTTTTTGAGGGGAAAGCCATGCAGTTCAAGTCCGGCCAAAATCTCCCGCTGCTGCAGACCACTGTTCTCCCAGAGGCGGCGCAAAAGCGCCTTGGCCCTTTGAATGTTTTGCTGCTCCCAGGGGGTCAGCGCCGACTTCATGGCTGAGGATGAGGCAGAGGGCGGCTCTGCCCTTGTTCCTGAGCTTGTCGAAAGGAGGGCTCTTGATAAACCGCTGACTTCGCTTGCACAGCCCGACCTTCTACCTGGAACTGGGCTTCTATGCGATAGACAGGACGGGCCCGGGGGGGCGTGGGGGGCTGTGGGGCAGGATTGCCATAGACCCTCACAGCTCGGTTCACAGGGCCTGGTTGTGGCAAGGGGAGAGGCGGAATGGGAACCGCAGCTTGGCCGATCCGGGTCTGGACATAGCCAAATTCATATTTATAGGCGTATCTATTTGGGTATTTGTTTTCAACTTTTTCGATTTTTCCAGCCCAGGCGCCCACATTTGGCATATAGCGGGGCTGGTTGCCAGAAAAATCATCTCCGGCAAAGGGATCCCGATAAACGCTGTGCGGTTCAGCTTCCCAGGCTTCGGATTTCCTGGCTTCGGCTTGTTCTTCTTCAAAGTGAGCCTCATCGGGCACAAAAGTTTCAGAGGCAGAAACGGTATTTGGGGAAACAGGAACATCCGTTTGAGCCGCTGATTGAGTCTCGGTTTGGCTTTCTGGCAAAATTTCGCCTTTGTAGGTCTGAATGGCAAAATTGGCATCAGCCGTCATGAGATAGGCTTTGCTGGCACTGGCCAAAGCCAATTCCTGAGAGGGGTCGGCAAAATAAAAGCGCTGGTTTTCAAATTCACCTTTAAAAACGGCTGTTTTCTGCTCGGGCAACATCACCACCAAGGTGGCCAAGACCCGCTCATTTAAAGCTTGAACCAATTCGGGGCTGGTAAAATAATTGCCTTCAGAGCCCGCTAAAAGTTGGATCGAAAAATCTTTGTTCTGTTGGTAACTTTCGAGCTTGCCCGCCTTTAAGTCAGCTTCAAATTGCTGGCGTACAGGCTCGATCACGGGCGCGTCACTGGCATCGACAGCGGCAATCTGAAAGCCCGACTGAAGCTGAAAGAGATAATTTTGAACCGTTTTTTGGAGATTGTTGGGGAGACTTTGCAGTGAGGGGCTTAACGCAGAGAGCGGGCCGTGAGCCTGATTCAGACCCATTGGCTGGCAAGCCAAAAGGCTGCAGCACCCCAGGATCAATGAAAAAGCCCCCATCGGCAACCGAAGCACGCGTTTCATGTAAAGCCTCCAACAGCATGTTTTTTTTATTAGAACATACCCGCTTTTAAAAAAGCAGCCCTCTTTTGAACTCAATGAAAAAGGGGACTCAACGGGCGCCCATTTTCCAAGAACCTTGGACCAACTGTGGGTAATTATTATACACAGCCTGATTCCTGTAATCACCTGCTGTTGTCGGATAAGCCGGGGCCCCCATCAGCGGATTCATGTACAAAGAGCGGTCATAATAATAATTTCTTTTTTGTTTAAAATAAAGGGTAAAAGAAGGCACCTCAAAACTATAAATGGTGCCATAAAATTTGAAGAGATCGGTATAAGAAAAGATATTGCCATCGATCAGATCTTGGTCAGTCATCTCGCCCCCGGTGGCATTTTTGGAATGCACATAGACCCGGTTGCCCGCCACCATTTGGGCATTGAGCAGCAAACGGTCGTCACCGCTGTTGGGGGTGGTATCGGGGGCGGGATCGGGGCGCATTCCTGTTACAGAGAGCTTGACATCGTGGGTGGCAAAGAGCCCCAAACCACAAATTTTGCCCACTGGCGAACCCGTGCTATCGCGGGCCACGGTGCCATCGGGGTTGGTCACCCACATGGTTTGGGCATCGGTAATGCTGGTGGTGGTCAAGTGATTGTGACTGTAACCCGCAACCGGCTGGGGATCCAATTGGCGCAATTCCATTTTGGCTGCGCCACTGTTGTACTGAGAATAAAAGGTGTTTTTATAGACCACATCCCCGACCACCACGATGTCCCCTTTGGAATATTTATAATCCAAGCCAGGGCCGGGCGGCGAAGTTGTAAACGAAACGATCGTGACCTGGCCATCGACAATTGTGGAACGGCCAGGTGGATTGCCATTGAGCAGGGGCAGGCAATCGGCATACAAAGCCGTACAATTGCTCGCGAGGCCATTGGGCTCGCGATTGCCAATCAAGACCACCGCATCCTGCACCAGAATCACTTCATTTTCAGGGATTTTGACATAGCGGTACATGCGGTAATCACCCGTGGTCTGGGAATCAGAAACCTTCATATAGTCAGCAGATGCCGGATTGTCATTGACCCAAATCCAGGCATAATAGCGATCGGCAGCCGCAGCGGCTGAGGGCTGCGAAAAGGGGATTTCAACCCCAATCTGGCTGCCCGCTGAATATTTGACTTTGCTACCAAAATAGACCGAGCGAAAATCGACAATTTTATCGTCATTGTCGATCGCAGGCAGATTGTAGACCAAATGATTATCTACTGCAGAGCCCACCAGATAGCCATAGAGAAAATTAGAGGTGGTGGGCAAAGTGCTGGGATTGAGGGAATCATCCGCATTGCGGGGCATCGAAATGCCCAAAGTCAATTGCAGGTATTTGTTCAATTGCTCCAATTGATTTTTATAATTGGCAATCGCTGAGGTGGGTTTTAAGAGGGGTGAATTGTGGGCTGCCGTATTCACAGGTGCATAAAGGGCATTGGCAAAAGAGAGATAATTGGGATTGGGTGTGCCAATCAGATCGTTGGTAATATTGTGCCAATGGCGCCAGCTGGCAGCATCATAGCCGGGATCGGCTCCCACAGCAGTGGAGTTGGCATTGAGATCGGCCCCAGCAATATTGGTATGGGCATGGCCCTGCTGGTAGAGCGGATAGCTGCTCGACATGGCGTGCTCTTGCCAATAGCTGTATTTCGGCGCAGCGCCTGAGTAAGACATGCGATCGTAGACCCGAATCGGAGAGTGGTTAATATAAATTACACGGTAATTGGTGCCACTGCTGGGTTCGGTAGCGCCAGGCAGCCAACCGCCACCGCCATCGGGCACCGCCCAGACGATAAATGAGTCGGACTTGAGTTTAAAATGCACGCCCCGGGTATAGGTCGTGGCCCCCTGACGCACAGCCGTGATGCCGTTGGGGGTATAGGCTGGCACGGCATCCAGGCCATTGGCCGCCCCTTTGACCACATTGACAGAGGTCGGGCTGCCATCAGTATAGTCCACGGTATAGGTGCTGCCTGCAGCAGGCTCAATCCCGCCCAGAGACCAGTCAATCTGCCAATAAGAGCCTCTTGGAAAATAGACAAAATCTTGACCGGGTTGGTAAACCGTGACGGTATTAAAGGGGTTCCACTGTGCCCCTTTTTCAATTTGCAAGACCCCTGGATAAGCACATTTGGCTTTGAGCAGGTCCGAACCATTGGCTGTGGCACCGCGCACCTCGCTCTGCAAAACCGGGGCATAGACCGAGCGAAAGGTAATATTAAATTGCTGATTGGTGTGAACCGGGCCATAAAAGGCCCCCGTCTCTTGAAAAGGGGTGGCTCCACAGTCCAAAGGTGGATCGTAGACAGAGGGGTCTGGATCACGGCCCGGATAAGGGGCAAAGGGCGCTGGGGGGTGATATTCCTCGTTCCAGGTAGTGCTCTGATCGAGAATCAGGGATTTGTCTGATTCGAGCAGATAACCCGCAGGTGAATCGAGCAAATTGCCGGTATTGAGTTGCAACACGCCATAGACTTCTTGGCTGCGGCCTTTGGCAAGCAAATTGCCCTGAGCATCGGTCAACCAGGCCTTGATCTTGAGGCCCATAAACCGCCCAGGACAGCTATTGGTATCCAAATCACAGAGCTGATTGCCGTATTGATCGAAGCCCTTTTTTTCGGAGCTCAACAGGGTGCCAGGCACAAACCCAACCGTCGAACCCGTTAGGGTCTTATTGCCAAAGATCGTGCGCTTTTCGCCCGTTTCAATCGCTGCTTCGTAAATCCCAATAATACGCGAATTGGGATCGAGGGGGTTTTCTCGGACACGGCGAAAATTGGCAAAACTATTGGTATTGGGCAAACGCTGACAGCGGGTATAAAAGGGGTCTGTGGTCGCACAGTCTTTGACAATCCCGTTGATTTGGGTCCAATCGCCATCGAGGGCGGCCAACTCAGCCCGCAATTGCTGAAAGCCAATCTCAGCAATATAACCAGCGGTGATCGTGGCCTGCTCATAACCTGTGCGTTGCACCTGAAAGCGTACAACGGCCAAAAATGTCATGCCCATCATCAGCAAAATGCCGATCACCATCAAAACAGGCGGAATCGAAATCCCGCGTTCACGGCTGCGTTGGCTGTCCATCAATTGCGTAACCTCACTTCTGTCGTCAACTCAATGCCCTTGCGAAACTGACCGGCGGTCAGGGGCGAGCCCCCCAAAACCAAACGAATACCAATCACTTGACGGTATTGCAGATTGAGATATTCTACCAAGGCTGCGTTGCCCTGGTTGGTCTGAATCGTGATTAAATTTGTATCCAGAGCAGCCCCTTGGCTGTCCATGGCCCGCGAAAATTCGGGATAGGTAAATTGTAGCAATTGTACACGCTCCGCCAAAACCGTGCGCAGGGGGGTCGGCGAAGCCTGAAAGCTATTGCTGCCTCCCACCACCGGGCGCTGCACCTCGCGTACCAACTTAATGTTGTTGGGATCGGTATTGTCGAGCCGGTAGGTCACCCGCTCGACAGTGGCTGTATTGCCCGGCCCAGGCGGCTGAATAAGGTAAAAAACCAAGGAATTGCTCTCGTTGCTACTGTTGGGATACCATTTGTGGTAAATATCGCTGGGGGTGGCTTGAGAGAGAAATTTGCGGGCAGCGGGCACCCCAGGACTGATCACCACACCCGCAGTGGGGGGATGGGGCTGCAATTCCACAGCGGTATACGGCAAAGCGGGCAAGGAGGCCCAATTGGGAGAGAGCGCAAACAGGGAAGGCGCCTCACTGGCAGAACCCTTGATTTCTTTGGTCATACGTGCCAAGACCAACTGGGCCTGAGACGTGGTGCGGGCGTGGTCTTGGCCCAACATCATGTTTTTCTGGGTATTCATAAAAAAGACCACCAGCGCGGTCAACATGGTCAAACCAATGGTCAAGCCAATCAGCATTTCAATCACGCTGAAGCCTTTTTCCCTGGACCTTAAAGACGTCCGGGCAAAGACAGGGGAAAATTTATTGGAAATTATCACGGACCAAGGTCACCCCCATCGTAATATGCCCTGTACCACCACCCGGCCAGGTGATCTTGACGGTGACCTGAATGCGATCATCGGTTAAATTGCGGGTACCCCGATCATCAAAGGTATAAATTCGCTGAATCTGCAAGAGCTTGGCACCCGATGCTGGCTGGGTAAAGACCTGGCCATCCGCTTTGACATAGAGCTTTTGGCCATTGACATCATCCGCGAGAATCGCGGTATTGCTGGTGGGACTGACCAAAGCAGAAGCCTGGCTAAAGCCCCGATTGCGAATTTGCTCAATAATCCGCTGCGCGGCTTGGACTGCGGCTGTCTTTTCTTTGTTTTGATGGGTCGAGCGAAAACCCAGCCCCAAGATCGGACTGACAAGCATAATGCCCAAAGCCAGCAGTACAGCAGCCACCATGACTTCAACCAGGCCGAATCCCCTTTGCCTGCGTCGAAGCGCTGTCTTCATCTACCCGCTCCATAAGGGGAATAGGGCTGGCCTTTGCCTTGAGTTGCAGATTGGGTTGTAGATTGGGCTGCAGGCTGTGTGCCTGGTTGGGTTTGAACGCCGGGTTGAGATGTGGGTTGAGTTTGAGTCGTGCCCACGGGTGCACTGACAGCCCCCGTGGTGCTCGAGCCTGAATTTTGAGCACCTTTGGCATTGGCTGCGGGGCCGTATTCAGGGAAAAGATGGGCCGGAAAGGCTGCAGAATTTAAATCGACGGCTGAGCCATCGGGCATTTTGAGCGGCACCGTCGCCGGGGCTGGAATGAGTTCATTGTCGCGGGTGACCATCACAGCCTGATTGGTCTCGGTGTCCTGTTTCCAACCCTTGAGTTCGCTCGGTTTATAGGTCAAGATGCTGCCATCTTCATAAGTCACCACCACGACCCCCTGATCGGGATAATAGACCTTGCTCTTGGCTTTTTGTTTGCGGTAATCGTAGGCCTGCCCCTCGGGCTTAAAATCACTGCCCAAATCGGGGATTTGCACCGCCTGGGTCGATTTTGCATCTTGTTTTTGCTGCAGATCTTGCACCATGTCTTGGGGCAATTGGCTGTTGATATCTTTTTCGTCGTGAATTTTCTTGCCGGCTTTGCGGGCCGCCTCTTTCATCGGATCTAACATTTCTTGGGTGGCCTGATTCATCTTGCCAAAGAACCCCCCAATCAATTGCTGGGGCAAACCCGAAGCCAAAAGTACACTCAGGCCCACAAACGCAGCGGCGAGGGCGCCCACTTGGCGATTGAGTGGATTGCCACCCCCCGGATGTTTTTTATCCGGGAGTTTAAACAGCAAATGGGCCACGGTCTCCTTGGCAAACATATACTGGGGGTCGAGGCGCAGGGCTGTTTCGAGTTCGGATTCGGCAAAACTCATCCAATTTTTTTCTGCGTAGGCAATGGCCAGATGCACCCGATACAGGGGCCGGTGGGGATAGAGCATGGAAATTTCTTTAAAATAGCGCAGCGCCATTTCAATTTGGTGCTGGCGAAAGGCTTTGACGGCCTCTTTAAACAGGCCATCAACCTGGTTGCTAATCGGCAGATTCTTGCGGCCGAGTTGGCGCAGGTCATAGTGGCTGCGCTGAATCGGATCGTTGAGCACTTCGTAGGCCTGGGTCAGACCCAGCATTTTTTCAGCCGAACGCACGCGCTCTTTTTGGTCGGGGTGATTGAGATTTAAATCTGAAGATTGATGCTCAAAAGCCTCAACCACCTGAATGCTGGAAGCATCAGGTGTGAGACCCATTAATTCGTAATAATCGTTTTCGGCATAATAGCTCTGCTCAAATCGCATGGGCGCCTCCCATATCTCATTATTATTATAGGCGATGGGAAGGGGGCAATGTGTTCAGCCAGTTTAAGAAAAAACTAAGGATATATCAAAATTACCTTATCAGACATAGACTTCCCATTTGAGCGCCAAGAGCCCCAGTTCGTCTCGAATCGCCTCAAACTTCAAGGCCTGATTCAAAAAACGCAGAACCAAAGCACGGTTTTTGAGCAAGTAAACACTGTTGAGGGGTTGGCGCAGCAATTCCTGTAATTCGAACTGCTCTTCGCGCTCAAAGCCGAGAATACTTTCACGGAGATCGGCCGGCTCAGAAATCAAGAGGTTCACGCCGACATTCAAGGTAATCGGAGACTGGGCGCCCTGCTTGCCCAATTGTTTGGTGTGAATCCCCAATAAAACTTCGCTGTCGGTGCGATCGAGCAGGCGCAGACGCACAGTCACTTTGTCTGAAAAGAGCAGGGGATCGGGTGTGTGTTCACGTTTAAAGCCCGTGGCAATTTTGCCCACCAGCGGGGAGAGAATATCGTGTTGCAGGTGCGTCAGAAAATTGGGATGGGTCATTGAAGGGGACTGCGTCTTCCTTTCGTACATCTCTTGAAGTCTTCGTACATCTTGATGTCATTGTAATACAACTGAGCAGTCAGAGCCATCGGGCTTGAGGCTTTCCTGTGAATCCGCTAAGCTGATCCCATGTTTAAGACCGTTTTTTTTGGCAAACCGCTTTTGTTTGGCTGCAATTTATGTGGAGAATGCTGCCGCCAAATGCAGGTGCCCCTCAGCCATTTTGACCTGGCCCGTTTGGCCGAGGCCTTTCCTGAGCAGCCACTGCTCAATTGGGTGCGACTGGCTCCGATCGAAGCCGAAGACCCCGATGCCGTACGTTTGGAACAGAGTTGGCGTCAGCTCTGTTTGCGCAATCGCGGTCCCGAAGAAGGCTGCGTTTTTCTCAAAGACAATAGCTGCAGCATTTATCCACATCGCCCCAGTGCCTGCCGCACCTGGCCTTTGGATCTCAACGCCAAAGGCCAATTGGAGGTCTCTCCGGCCCACCACCTGCTCTACACCACAGCCTGCGACAAAACCCCTTTCAAAGAGGCCCGGCCGATTAAACGCGCCCTGGGAGAAAATGCCGAAGAATTTAAGGCCTATCGCCGTTTGCTCAAGCAATGGAATGCCCTCTGCAATGACAAACCAGAGAGACAGCATTTTGAGGCTTTTTGGGCCTTTCTCAAACCCTTTACCCGCCCACAACCCGAATTGCTCTAAAAACAATTGCGCGGAATTAAGGCGAGGCCGTGGCTTTTGTGCGGCTGATCAAGACCTGAAACGTTCGCTCGGTCGTGACCGCTGGGGTTTCTGGCAAGCGCGGCATTTGGTAAAAAGTCAGCGCAAGCTCGCCCACTTTGAGCGCCTTAAATTCAAAAACTGAGTGAGGCACATAACCTGGGGGATAGCGGTTTTCAGGGTATTCTGAGCGCCCAGGTCGCTCCCGCAGCAATTCCAACGAAGTCTGATCAAACTCTTTTACGGCCCAGCGGTACAAGCTGTCACTGCCCAGGCTGGGCAAGACAATTTCAAAAGAATCACCCACCGCCGGATAATAGCGGGTCTGTTCAAGTGTGACTGGCTCGGTCTTTAAAAAGAGCAAATCAGGTTGGCGGCAAGCGCTCGGCAATAGCGTCAAACAGAACAGCAGAAACAGACGGAGCAGAGGCCTTGGGTTCAGCAATGGCATCAATCAGGCCCGATCTGGTCGGGGATAGCTGAAGCGCTCACTTGTGCGGCACCAGTCTTCTCCGCCCATGCGTCCGACAGCTTTTAAAAGGGCCGGGTCAACCGCCCCAGCTGCATCAAGCACCGCTTCGTCGATGTGCAAAAGTAAAATTTTGCCCACAACCAAATTGCCAGCCCCGCCTTCGCTGCCATAATTGCGAATCTCCACCAATTCACATTCCATATTCACAGGCGATTCTTGCACCAAATTGCCACGAATCCGCTCCGCAGGCAGAGGCGTGAGCCCGGCATAGGCAAATTCACTTTCGCCATAAGGCAGAGGAGCTGAGGCCTGGTTGACCCGCTCGGCAATCGCCTCGGTGACGGTGGCCACCACAAATTGGGGATGCACTTCGAGATTGCGCAGGGTGTCTTTTTTCTGGCCTGTGCGGCCGGCCAATTGAGGGCAAAAAGCCAGATAAGGCGGGTTGCAGGAAATCAGGGTATAAAACGAAAAAGGCGCCAGATTGGGCTGCCCCTCGGCATTGAGGGTCGAAGCCAGGGCAATCGGCCGGGGCTGAATGATCTCGGTTAAACGCCGGTAGATCTCCTGCCAGGGTTTGTCTGCCGTATCGAGGGTCAGGGTCATGGCGTGGGCACCTTCCAACTCATTTGGTAGCCAGGGTCTTCAATCCCATAGGCGTGGGCCGTGGGCATCAGCGGTTGAAAGGTATCCACCATGACGGCCAATTCATCGGTGCGTACCGTGCCGATCGAGGCTTCGTAAGCGCCCGGATGGGGGCCGTGGGGCAGCCCCATCGGATGAAACGAGACCGAGCCCGAATCAATCCCCCGGCGTGAGGTAAAATTGCCGGCCACATAAAAGAGGAATTCATCGCAATCGACCGATGAGTGGGGATAGGGACAGGGAATGGCCTGGGGGTGAAAGTCGGTCAGACGCGGCACAAACGAGCAGACCACAAAACCCGGCCCTGTAAACGTGGTGTGGACCGAAGGGGGCAAATGAACCTGGCCAATCCGGGGCTGAAAGGCCCGAATCGGAAAGACAAAGGGCCAAAGCGCCCCGTCCCAGCCGGCAATATCAAAGGGATGGTGGCGGTAGGTCAAACGCGTGAGCTGCTCCAAGCGTTTGACCAACACAGTGGCAGGACCCGGGTACTTGTTTTCACGCCATTGTGGGGTCTGAAAATCGCGGTGGGTGTACGCTGCATCCATGCGCAATTGGCCCGAGGCGTTGCGAAAATAGGCGGGAATATCGATGCCACTCAGCCCTTCGATAATCAAGAAGCGGCAGGGGGCATCTAAATGCCAGCGGTGAATCACGCTGCGGGGCAGATAGACATAGTCTTCGGCCTGAAAGGGCAAATCCCCAAACGGCGTTTCAACTTTGCCCCGGCCTTGGTAGACATAGACCAACTCATCCGCGTCGGCATTGCAAACCAACTCGGGGTCCGACTCCTCTGCCACAGCGAACCAGAGCGCCAGATCGGAATTGGCGAAGAGCCGCTTGCGGGCCAGAAAGGGGCTGCCCCCAGTGGGGATTTGGCCTGTGCGAAAATGCCTGCGACGCAGGGGAGCTGGGTTTTCTGCCGCTGCAAAGCCCGGATGCAGAGCCAGCACTTCTTCTTGTTCGAGCGCATGGGGTGGGGTGAAGTGGTAGAGAATCGAATAGGTGCCGTCAAAGCCCAAGCGGGTGAAACAATGCTCATAGAGCAATTCTTCGTTGATCTTAAACACCGTATGGGGTTTGGGGGGGACTTGGCCCAATTGCAGCCTGTGAAGCATGGTGAAGCTCCTTTGTAGCGGACGCGATTTTCAGTGCGCATTGTAACACAGCCCGATCACATGGGGGGCTGACCCGGCGACCCCAAACTGTTATGATAAGAGAATCGAAATTGTGATGGGATCCAGGATATGTTTCTTAAAGAGCTGACAAAAATACAAACGGCTGCTGCTGACCAAAAAGGGGATCGCCAAAAGATCTCAAATGAGTCGTGTCAGCAGGGTTTGCGTTTGCTCCAGCAGATCAGCCAAAGTAGCCAACACAACCCACCCAACCCGGCTGAACTCAAAAAAGCCTTTCGCGCTTTGGTCAAAGCGATTCAATACAACCGGCGCAACAGTGCGGCATATATGGGCTGTGCGTATTTACAGGTCATGGCAAAGAACGAGGCCATGGCCCGCAAATACCTGCAAGAGCTGTTAAAAATAGAGCCCGAACACGCAGCTGCACTCGATCTCCTGCAATTTATCTCCCAGCAGAGCAAAGCCCCCCCCAAACGACCCTCCTTGGCTGCGCAATCGCCGCTCCAGCTTATGCCAGAGCCCCAAACAGAGCAAGACCTTGACGCTCTCTACGATCAGGTTGAAGAGCGCCTGCTGGGTCTGCAAAAACAGCTGCTTGGCCTGAGTGCGTTGCTCAAACCCAGCTTAAAGCCAGAGGCGACCCAAGCGCTGCGCCAAGAGCATCAGCATCTGCAGGTGCTTTTAAAGGGGCTCAATCGACAAATTGAAAAGATCGATCAAGAAATTGAAACCACCGAATTGCGCCAGCAAATCCGGCCCTTTGAAACCCTGCTCAAACGGGCTGAAAGTGTCTTAGCCATTGCCCAAGAGATGGCTGAATTACAAGCCCGAATGGATGCAGCTGCAGAACGTTTAAAGCGACTGTCCGACAGGCTCAAAGGCAAAGAGATGGCCCTCTCAAGCGCAGAAGCAGAATTGGAAAGTATCATGGATCTCTGTGATGCCTGCGCAGATGAAATCGACAGCCTCGAAAATGCCAAACACGATGTGTCTGAACTCGTTCCTCTCTATGAAAACCTGATCAACCAACTCGAAAACAGCCGTGACCTCATCGAGGACATGAACGAATGAGCCGCCCACGCCCCGATCTTCAATCCAAAGAGGTAATGCCATGACCCTGGGAATCAACAGTTTAAAGAATCTCTCGACCAGCAATCCGGTGGCCCCTTTACAGGCCCCCCAGGCTCCTGTGCAAAAGCCCTCAGAGCCCGTTCAAACGCGGGTTCAGGCCCAGCCCCAAGCACCGCTCCCCCATACTGGAGCGGTCTTGACCGACAGCCAGACCATTGCCAATTTTGACCACCAAATCAGTGGCTTAAAGGTGCCCGAATTGCAGGCCCAGGTCGCCGAAGTGGCAACAGGCACACAAATGCCCGAGTTTTTAAAACATGTGCTGGGCCAGGAATCGGTGGGAGCTGAGGTGCATGGGGCCATGGGCGTTGGCGGGGGTTATGCGGGCAATACGATTGGGGGGATTCATGAGGTCTTTAAAAATGCCCATGTAGCAGATCCCAAAGCCACAGACGCTTACAACGTCTCCAACCAAGTGACCAGCAAGGATTCTGAAAAATGGGCGATCTCAGGCAATAACCGCGCCGATGCTGACGGAAATTGCCTAAATGAAGGGGCCAAAGTGGCTGCCGCCTTCGGCATTTTTGTCTCGGCTCTGGGGCTGATCAACAGCAGCGTTCAGATTCACAAGGGCCGAAATGAGGCAAGCATCTCCGAAGAGATGGGCAAACAGAGCCAAATTCGCAACCAAACAGCAGCTCTGCTGGAAAGATTTGCCAATCCTGATGCAGAGGGTGGGCCTTTAAGTGGAGAAGAGATGAACAGTTTGACAAAAAATCTAACAGACATGGCCAAGCCCCTGTCAGACGGTCTGGCACCCGGCAATACCCTTTCGGAAGATGCCCGTCAGTTCATGCAAATTTCACTCGACCGCATCAATGCAGTCAAAGATGCCTTGCCTGCTGTGAACGGACCCGCCATTCTACCCCTGTGTCAACACCTCAAAGCTGACGCCGCAGCCCTCAAAAATCTGAGTGAGATCACCAAAGATGAATCCAATTTAAACAAACTCATGGGCAGCGTCGGCGTGGTGAGCAACCTCAATGGCCTCGCCAATGGCGGCCTCACGATTATGTCGATTGTACACTCCACCGGCACCACCTTGGGCAACCAAGCCGCCCAAGGCCTGATCTTTACCCAGGCTGTCTCTGGCGTGGGCATGATTGTAACAGGCGCGATTGGGGCCTATCAGGATCACCAGGCGATCAAAGAATCGAAAGGCCGTTTGGAGCGCCTGAGCACGTATCAAGCGAACAGGCCAGAAATTGCCGAGGGCCCAGACCAAGCCCCCAAAACCCAAGCGCGTGAAAAAGTCGCAGATGTGGGCAAATTGGTCAAAACTGAAGCCGAAAACACCATCAAAACCCGCTGGTGGAGCAAACTCAAAAATATCGCCACAGTTGTGGCCGGGGTGGCGCTCACGATTGGGGTCTGTGTGGCCGCAGCCGCCTTTGTGGCCTCGCCA
>JBPXJQ010000031.1:0-250614 GCA_051715345.1 Candidatus Blackallbacteria bacterium | reverse complement strand
TGGGGTCATGGGCAAAGGCGGAGGGGGAGTGGCGGCACCACTGTTGGGCGGCGGGGTGGGCACAGGAGCAGAGGAAGAACTTCCCGCAGCGCCAGCAGCAGGAGCCGTATCAGCGACCTGAATCCAGATCGTCGCTTGATCAATGGCCTCACCCGTCACGCTGTCAAAAATCTTACCGCTGAAGCGAATCTTCTTTAAAGCGCTGCTCTGCGGGGTGGGTCGGGTGGCCAGTTGGGGAATATTGCCGGTATTGGGTATCGGAGCAGTGGTGCTGCCGGGGTTGCCACAGGCCGAAACGGTCAAAGCGGTAGCCAGGCAGGAAGTGAGAAAATGGAGACGAATTTTGCTTTGCTTCATGGTTGTTTTCGCTGATATTTTCAATAAGGTAATTGAGGTTTTCAATTATTATACCCCATCCCTTCGGCCATAGAACTTTGCCGCAGCTTTCTGTCCGTGCAAAAGTTAAATTAACCTCAAGATCTGTTTAGGAAAAATGAATATTATCTACGAACAATCGGAACTTTAGGGAAACTTAATATTGGCACGGGCAAGATCTTCAGACCAAGAACTTATAATAAAGACATGTTCAGCACTTCAGTGAGGTTTTCACACACATGACAGATATCTCAAAGCTCCAGAGCGGTCAAACTTTCCAGGTCACCAAATATGGCCTGAAATCCGGCACCAAAGATGTTGGCAGCATGACCATGGCCGAGTTGGACAAATTCCAGAACGACTCCAAAAAAGAACTGGCTCAAATAGCCGAAGTCACCAATAGCTTCACAGATCGCACCTCCAAAAATGGCAAAGTAGACATTCTGATTCAAGGTGAAGGCGGCCTCGCCGTGGTCTCTGGACGCAAAGTCAGCTTGGCTGAACTGGGCAAAGCGGCCCCTGAATATGCTTTAGAGCTCAAAAAACTGGATGAGAACGACGATAATTTTATTGAAGAGCACGAACTCTACACCTCCTGGGGTGAACGCCTCGGTGGCGCAGCCATTTCGATCGGAGGCGGTGCCGTTTCTGGTGCAGGTGTCGGCGCAGGTGTCGGTGCCGCTTTTGCAGGCGTGGGAGCCATCCCCGGCGCGATTAAAGGTGGCCTCGTGGGAGGCATCGGCGCTGTACTTTGGGAAGGTGGCAAAACAGCCCTGTTTGCCTTCTCTGATGGCTACAATACCCCCGGATTCATCCGCTAAACAGACAAAAATTTATCCCCCACTTAAGTGCAAGGCCCGCTTTAAAAGCGGGCCTTTTCTATGCGGAGATATTCTTACGGGGAATCTTCTGTGGGGAAGTGCGGTAGAGTAAGAATCAGACTCAGACCCATTTTTTCAAAGGCTGCCAGGGCTCTAGCAAAACACGTGAATAATCAGCCGCATAATCGGCATAATGTTCTGCTGTCGACTGGATCAGTGCCAGCAGACGTTCATCCACCTCGCGCATGACGCGGGCGGGAGAGCCCATCACCAGAGAATAAGGGGGGATCACCCGGTTTTCAGGCACCAGAGCCCCGGCGGCAATCACACAATGGTCGCCAATTTGGGCCCCATTCAAAATGGTGGCACGAATGCCCACCAAGACGTCATTGCCAATCGTGCAGCCGTGGGCCATCACACAATGACCAAAACTGACACGTTCACCGATAATCAGGGGATAACCGTCCATGGTGTGCAGGATTGAACCATCCTGAATATTCGAATGAGCCCCAATCACAATTTTGTCGCAGTCGCCGCGCAGTACCGATTGAAACCAGACTGAGCTGTGGGCACCCAGGGTGATATCGCCCAAGGCGATCACCGAGGGCGCAATAAAAGCGCTCTCGGCGAAGTCAAAATGATCTGCCAGAATCAAAGCCACCGGAACTAAGGTGTCTTACCGGCAGCAAAAGCAATAATCGCTTTTTTGGTGCCATCCACTACGTGTAAAACGCCATCATTGCCAATTGCCATCTTCTTGGGGGCAGTCAAATCCGCATGACTGAAGCTGCGGGTAAAATTGCCCGAGGCGTCGTAGCGGAAAATTTTGACTTTGCCACCGGCCACCGCTGCGACATAGATATCGCCATTGCGGGGGTCGACAGCCAGATCGCCAATCGCAGAGAAGAGTTCTCCCGTGCTGTTTTTGCCTTTGCCGTCAAACTCCAGCAGACGGGAACCATCGGTTTTGGAAAATTTGATCACCTTGCCACTGCCTGCATCCGTGGCATAAATATTCCCGCTGGCATCAAGGCCCAAGCCAACAGGATTAATATTGGTCGCGCCACTGAAGAGCAATTGGGTATTGCTGGCGGTCACATCATCGTATTTGATAATGCTGAAAGTGGTGGGAGAGGCCAAATAGACCAAACCACTGGTGGTATCGACAGCGACGTCATTTAAGATCGTGCTATTGGTGGCGTTTTGTGCCACTTTGTAACGCTGCATGAGTTGGCCCGCAGTATTGTGTTTGTACATGTTATAACCACTGCTGTCGGGCACATTGCTAACACTCCAGATCACGCCGCCATTGACGGCCGTACCGCTGAGCAAAACCAAAGCATTGTTGTTTTTCTGCTCAGAGAACGTGTCCATCACATTCACATCAGTAAAATTACCGTTGGTCAATTGAAAGTCGCGCACCTGGCGCTTGTAATTGCTAAAAGTGCCACCCGCTTTGTAATGGGTGACGTAGACCCGGCCATTTTTAACATCAATCCCATCGGGTTTGTCGAGGGTGCCCAAACTCAAGAAGCCCAGCGACTCATTGCCATAGGGTTCAGGGGTCGGGGTCGGGGTGGGAGTCGGAGTCGGCGTGGGAACAGGGGTTGCTGTGGGAGTCGGGGTCGGCGTCGGTGAGGGAGTCGGGGTCGGCGTGGGGGTCGCTGTGGCGCTGGGATCGGGGGTGGCTGTTGCTGTGGCGGCTGGGTCGGGGGTTGCCGTAGCAGCAGGATCCACAGTGGCACTGGGATCCGGCGTGGCATTGGGGTCTGCCGAGGTAGCTGCAGGATCAGGAGTTGCATTGGGATCCGCTGTGGCATTGGGATCGGGCGTCGGCGCATTGGGATCTGTTGGGGGTACCGATGCAGCGGGTTCACCAGGCGTCACAGCAGGGGCATTGGGATCAAAATTGTCATTGGGGTTAAAATTGCTGCCGCCATCGCTGGGAGGTGCATTGGGGTCTTCAATCGGGGTCAAGCCCCCATCCCCATCAACAGGGGTAATCGGGGTCAGACCAGAGCTCAAGCTGCCTGGATTCGTTGTGGTGGGAGGGGGTTGTTTTTCGCCACAACCTATGGTCAAAACCAGAGTCAGAGCCATCAAACTCGAAAAAAGGTGTTTTCTTTGCACCGTACCAAACCCCACATCATTGTAATAAGTTTTACGAAAAGCTAAAGCTTTCTCAAGGTGTTATAGCGCATTTATCCCGCCAGGTTGCTTCACCCTGCTTTCAGAATAGACAAATCTCTCTCCGCTTGTCTATAAAAATCAGGTCTTGTCGACCGAGATTACCGTGCAGACAGCCCCATTTCAACCAGTGCTTCCAAGCCCTTGCGCAGGGCAGGAGCTTGACGCGCAGGAAATTGCTGTAAAGCACGCAGCAGATCTTCACCCAGTAATTTACGCAATTGCTCATACTGAGCCGCATCCGAGCTACCGCCAGGAGCAGAAACTGCTCCAACAGGACTTTTCAATGGTTCAGGGCGCGCAGCAGGACTGGCCATCGGGCTGGAAGAAGCGCTGGAAGCAACACTGGGAGTCATCGTGGGCTTGGGCCGGCTGAGCGGGGTCGAAGCCGGCGAAGCAGGAGCCGCCGGGGCCTCTTTTTGAATTTCGATCAGGCCCGAACTAAAAATTTGGAAGAGAGCAGTATAGGTTGCAAAATAATCCAAATCGGAGAGCACGAGCAAATCATTGATCGAATGCTGCCCATTGACCAACGCAATCACCTGTTTTTGCTCTTCTGATAATTCACTGACAGGCTCTTGACCTGTACGTTTAACCACGGCACTGGGATTGGGCATTTTTTCTTTGATCATCAAAAGAATGGCCAGGTTTTTATCGGCGTCGCCAAGCACGTCTCGGCCTTTGGGCTCGGAGCTGCCCTCGCGCTGAATCAGACGACCATCGACAATTTCATAATCGGCAAAGACCACAAACTCCTGTTGCAAAGGCGTGGCACTCTCTTCAAAGAAAAACTTGGCATCGGCCCAACTCAGCAATTCATATAAAACACATTCGATCTGGTGGTAAACCAGCTGGGGAATAATCTCAGCCTGGATCAGCTTTTCCGCCACCAAAATTTCGCCCAGGTGTTTGCCCTTTTGCTCTTTTTGCGTTTCGAGGGCATCTTGCAAATCTTCGACCGTAATCAGGCCTTTGTGAACAAGCAAATCACCAAAACGCTGGCTGTACATGGTTGAAGAGGCATGCACCAGATTGCCTTCGTGTAACATCAAATCACTGTGAATCACACTTTTTTGGTTTTCGACGCGCAGTTTGCCACTGCGTTTGCCTCCTTTGATCAGGGCAGACAGCACCTGAAACAGATCCGCCCCACGGGCGCGGCGCAAAAAGGCCCGCTCATCAGAGGCGCTGGCTGGAGCAACAGGTGCAACAGGTGCTTCCGCCCGCGCAGGTGTTGGGGCTGGCGTGGGGCGGGGAGTCGCAGCAGGACGGGAGACCATCGGCTCGGGGGCTTTTTTGGCATAACGGGGCGTTTCGAGACTGCCCATACCAATCGTTTCCCAACTCAGCAATTGAAAGAGCGCAGTATAAGTTTCAAAATAGCTCAGATCAGAGAGCAACAAAATATCGCGCAGACTGTTGCGGTTATTCACCGCTTGATAGACGTGGTTCTGGGGATCGGACAATTCAGCAGGATCTGCTTCGCGCAGGCGTTTTAAAATCATATTGGGATTGGATAATTTTTCGCGCATCAACATCAGAACCGGCAAATTTTTGTCGGCATCCGCCGCAAACTCGGTCACATCTAATAAACGCTCAGCCTCGAGTTCTCCTGCAAAATAGGTCGAGAAATCTTCTGGATTGTGTTCAACCGGGATCAGTTTAAAATCGCAGCTTTTCCACATCATGATCTCGTAGGCCAAGACCTCGTTGAGGTGGTTGATGACCGCTTTGAGATTGGCTTCGTCGATCAGTTTGTGGCGCAGCAGCAAGCGCGCCAAAGAGGGGGTGGGTTGCTCTGCCTTGCGAATATCTTTCATCTCTTGAAGCTGAATTTTGTCAATAAAACCGCGTTTACCCAGGGCTGAACTCAAACTGAATTTATAATCGGTAGAAGCGGCATGAATGAAGACATTCTCGCGAATAAACAAACTGTTTTGGGCCCCCATCGGATGGGTCGCTTGTAATTTGTGAATCACACCCGGCGCTGTGAGGGCACCTTCAGTCGCCAGGGTATTGAGTAATTGAATTAAATCCTGCCCTTTAAGCTCACCAAACTGCCTCACTGTGTGTGTCCCTCTTTCTGTCTTGTACTTTTGCAAAACACGCTCTAATATCATACCCCAACTCGCAAAGAAGCGTATCTCCCGGTGTCAGTATCTGTTACACTGACTGTCATGAAAAAGCGACTTCTTTTATCACTCTGTTTGGCCACTTGCCTGAGCGGATGTTACGCCTGGGAAATGGTCTTAGAAGATCCGCTCGACCGGGTTGAAAAACGCCAAGCAGATCTCTGCCCACTGGCAGTGCAACCAACAGTACAAACAAGTACCCAAGCCAGCGCAGATTTTGAGTGGGACAAACTCAACCAAACCTTGGCGCGTCAATTTCCACGTGAATTGGCAGTGCAGACCTTGCCTTACCAGGGCGAGGCCTGTTCTTCAGACAGTCCTGAAAGTGTGAGCTCAAAAGCAGGTGCCCCTCCGCTTTTGATTCGGGGCTGGGTCAAAGCCCAAGAATACCAACAAAGCCAACAGGGCACACCGCTGGGTTGGCCAGGCAGACAAGAAACCGCCCGTTTAGAGATCAAAATGGAATTGCATTTGGCAATCTGGCAAAGACAACCGGCTCTGCGCTTGAAAGAGATTACCGTTTCAGAGACCGCGCGAGCGGCCCACAGCGATCGTCCCCTTTTATTGGCCCAATTGCAAGAGCGGCTCGTCCAAAAGGCCTTTCAGGGCTTGCAGACCCATTACAGCTACCGCTGAGAGAAGTCTTCAATCCGTCCGGTCATTTGGTAGACGTAGATCAAGACCTCAGAGACAGCCGCATAGAGTTCAGCAGGTACTTCTTGGCCCACCTCGACGGAACGGAAGAGTGCCCGCGCCAGGGGTTTGTTTTCCAAAATCGGCACCTGATATTCGCGCCCCCGCTCCTTGATGCGCTCGGCAATCGCTTCCGCGCCTTTGGCCACCACTTGCGGCGCATTCATGCTCTCGGGTTTGTATTCAATCGCCACCGCCAAATGGGTCGGGTTGGTGAGGATCACATCCGCGCGGGGAATCGATTCCATCATGCGCTGCAGAGCGGCTTTGCGTTGCAGTTGTTTGATCTTGGCTTTGACCTGAGGATCGCCCTCTGAGTTGCGGTGTTCATCTTTGATCTCCTGTTTGCTCATGCGAATCCCACGTTCGAAGTACCAGCGCTGCCAAATCAAATCGACAATCGCCACAATCAACATCACTGCGCCCAATTTCCAAGAGAGCTCCCAAACCACAGCCGCCATCAGGCGACCGGTTTCACTCAGGGGCATATGCACCGTTTGCAATAATTGGTTGTAATGACTGGTGAGAATCGAGATGGAGAGCCAGAGAAAAATGCTGATCTTGACCAGGTTCATCCCGAGTTGCATCAGGGGTTGCATTGAAAAAAGCCGCTTAAAACCCTGAACCGGATTGAGTTTTGTGATATCGGGTTTGATCGAATAAAAGGAGAGATGCAGCCCCACTTGGCTGATATTGCTGATCACTGCCGTGATAATCAACGCCAGAAAAAGCGGTGCCAAAGCGACCAGCATGCCCATCGCAATCTGCCCCATTAAGGCCATAAAGCCATTGACGCTGATGTCTTTGGGAAAATTATTCCAGAGCTGGTAGGTACTGGTCTGCACATAATGCACAACCGCTGGGAAATAAAACTTGAGAAAGACAATCGCCACAATAAACAGCAGCGCCGTATTAAATTCCTGGCTTTTGGCTGTTTGCCCCTTGCCACGTAATTCGCCCCGCCTGCGGGGAGTGGCTTTCTCTGTTTTTGAAGGATCTGTCATCAAATGACCTGTGCCAATTGCTGCAATAATTGCAGCAGAAGATCGTGAATAAACTGAAAGGTGAAATAGAGCGAAAAGAGCAAACTCAAGAGCCCTATATAAATTTTAATCGAAAAGCTGAGCACAAGGATATTCATTTGCGGTGCCGTGCGCGCCACCAGCCCCAAAATCAGGTCAATCAAGGTCAATACACCACAAATCGGCGCAGCAATGATCAGTGCCACCAGAAAAATCTGGGCAAAGAGGGCAAAAATGCGCTCCAAAATCAGCTGGTTAAAGACCAAGGTTCCCACAGGAACCGCTTTAAAACTCTTCTGAAAGGCCAAAATCAGAAAGTGATGGCCATTCAGAGAAAAGAAAATCAACATCGAGATAATATAATAGACTTCCGACAAAAGCGGCCGCTGAGTCTGAGAGTCGGGATTGAGAATATTGGCTTGGGCAAAGCCCATCTGCAGGCCAATAAATTGTCCCGCCAGAATCATGCCCTCAAAGATCAACGAGGCACACCAGCCATAAATCAGGCCCACAATTAATTCCAAAAGACAGGCAATCAAATACATGATCGCGTCTTCGGGAACGGGCTTGAGCGGTACCAGCGGAAAGACCGCAGCGGCAATCAGCAGCGATAATATCAAGCGCACTTGATTGGGAACGCGCTGCTGGCCAAAAATCGGCGCCGTTAAAAACAGGCCACTGCTGCGCAGGGCCACCAGCGCAAAGAGCGGGAGCTGCGCCAGAACCTGAGAATAGAGCTCCATGGCTAAAACTTAACAGCAGCCGGAATGCCCAGAATCAGCGAGGTCGAAAAGTCCATAATCATATGCAACATCCAAGGCCCCAACAGCATCATCACAATTCCCACGATCACCACTTTGGGAATAAAGGTCAGGGTCATTTCGTTGATCTGGGTCACGCTTTGAAAGAGGCCCACCAAAATCCCAACAACAGCACTGGTCAGCAGCATCGGCGCCAAGAGCTGTGCCGTCAGGGTCAGACCCTGTTGCAAAATCTGCAAAAACAAATCTTCGGGATTCATGAAAAACTGCCGATCAGGGCCTGGCTGAGAATATTCCAACCATCGATCAAGACAAACAGAATCAGCTTAAAGGGCAATGAGACCACCGTCGGTGGCAACATCATCATGCCCATCGACATCAGGGTACTGGCCACGACCATATCAATGATCAAAAATGGGATATAGACCAAAAAACCTATCAGAAAAGCAGTCTTAAGTTCGCTGGTGATAAAAGCTGGAATCAAGACATGGGTAGGCACTTCTTCGGGTAATTTGGGGCGCGGTGCTTTGGCCAAACTGAGATACAACTCCAAATCGGGCTGGCGCACCTGTTTGAGCATAAAGCGCCGAAAGGGCAAAATCCCCGCTTCCAAGGCCTGTTCTTGGTTGATCTGTTTTTTGAGAAAGGGCTGAAGGGCTTTCTCGTTGGCCTCTTGAAAATCAGGCATCGAGATAAACAAGGTCATAAACAAAGCCATACCCACCAAAACCTGGTTGGGTGGAGCCTGTTGCGTGCCCAATGCCTGACGCAAAAAACCCAAGACAATTACAATCCGGGTAAAGGGCGTCATCATCACCAAAATCGAAGGAGCAAGGGCCATGACCGTAAACAGCAATAAAAGCTGAACGCTGAAGACGATCTCTTGGGGGGTGCGGGCCTGTTCAATCGGAATGCGGGGAATCGGCAAGGTCTGGGCCTGAACAGCCAACGACCAAAGGCCACTGGAGAGCAAAACCCCAGCAGAGAGAAAAGATTTCTGAAGCAGAGACTGAATTTGAAACATCTTCCCATTGTATCCGGGTGGCAGGGGGATATCAATCAGAGAGTTGAATTTTTCAAATCAATGCGATACAATTTAGGCATCGGCTTTCCCCTGCTCAACTCAAAACTTTCTCGCAAAGGAATTTGGCCATGCAAGCACTCCCCAGCACGCCAACAGCACTTCCAGCCACAAGCAAACCGACAACAGCCCCGGTTCGCCAGGCCCCGACAACGACAAGCACACCCACCGTCAGCACCCCCAAGCCGTCAACAGGCATGATGACGCAGGTACAGAAAAGCCAAGGCCAAAGCGACAGCCAAGCCCAACTGACCAGCCCCCAAACCCTGGATAGTGCCCAACAACAACTCCAACAATTGACGTCAGCCAGTTTGCAAGGCACTTTGGACGCCACTGCGACGGTCTTGGGAGAGACGGGCCTCGGTCAAAAACTGAAACAGGTTGGGCAAATGGGAGCCCAAGCAGCCAAAGTCAGTTCCCAAGTGCATGATGTGCTGGAGACCGAAGTGATGGGTGTCAAACCATTGGAGCAGGTCGAAGAGCTGATGGATGCGATCAGCAGCGAGCCGATGAGTCTGGGAAGCCTGGAAATTCCAACCGGCGAATCCCGTATGTTTGAAAAACTGACAGGCATCTCTGCCGAAACCGTGGGAACGGCCAAAGAGTATATGGAGATGGGCAAACAGGTTTTGTCCTATGGCAAAGCCGCCAACTCGGTGTTGGAAATTGGCCAGTACCAAGACATGTCTGATTTGGGCTGCAAAGTGGGAACGGCTGTCAAAGACACCTATTGTGCACTCGGAGGTGAATCGACCCTCGAACTCGGCAGCAAAATCATGGAGTGCTGTCAGAAACAGGATTTTGACAGCGCCAAAGAAATGGTCGGTGCCCTGGGTAAATTTGCCGAAGATGACAGTTATGTGGCCAGCACCCAACGCAGCTTGATTGCCAGTGCTGCTACCTCGGTTTTGGGCGGCAGTGCCACCTCTCTTACAAGTTCAGGTATTGGCATGCTGACGGGCAGTCTGACGCCTCTGGCTCTGGCTAAGGATGTGTACGATTTGGGAAGTACCATTTCCAGTTACAGTGAAGGCAAAGCCACAGGCATGCAACTGACCCAAAGCATTGTGACCGCCGTCGGTTCAGGCCTGGGAGCCACAGTGCTGCCCTTTGTTGGCCCGCTGGCTGCTGCGGGTGTTAACGCCGTCTTGGGCTGGTTTAGCTAAGGTAAAGAAAAATGAAACACAGTATTCTCTCACAAACTCCCCAAAGTCTCAAATTGCGCTTTCAACTCAGTCCCGAAGAAAGCCGCCTGCCCGGTAGCGAACACCTCAGTGCCGCTGAGCGTCAGCAGCAGATCATGCAGACCGCTTTCGAACGTTATCTGGCGGCTGAGCCCCAAGAATATGCTCGCCCGCCCCAACTCAAGCTGCTGAGTGAAAGCACGCTGGGTTTGTCTTTTGCCTGCGAACTGGAATTTTATCCTGAGGTCAAATTGCCCGAGAGCCTGAATTTGAAGCTCGATGTGCCCCCACTGGGCGCTCCCGAACAAAAAGAGTTACAACAGACCCTGCAAAGCCTGCAAATCCGCTATGGCGAGCAGTTGCTGGCCGATCGCCCCGCCCAATGGGGGGATGTGGTACTGATCGACACCCTGGCCACCTGTCTGGGCCAATACCTGCCGGGCAGCGCCCGCAGCCAATTGTTGCTGGTGCTGGATCCTGCCGAAAAAGAAGACCCCTTCCTGGCAGGTTTGATTGGCCTGAGCGCCGGTCAAAAGAGTGAGATCAACAAACCCGTCAGCAGCGATTACCCCCATGTGGCCTGGCGAGGCAAACCGGCCCGCCATCAGGTCTATCTCCATCAGGTCCGCGCCCTGCGGGTGCCCCCGGCAGAGGTACTGCCCAGCTTGCTCGGCGAAGCTGATCTCGACAACCTGCTGGCCACAATCTTTCAAGAACTCAAACAGAGCAAAATGCAAGCCTGGCGGAATCAAATCCGTGAAAAGCTCTCAGAGACCTTGCTCAGCCAAAGTGAGTTGACCTTGCCCAATGGCTGGGCAGAGGGGGAGCTGGCCAATCGCTGGAAAGGGGAGGACGAAGCCATTTTGAGCAAGCTCAAAGACCTGCCCAGCAGCCAGGAGATCCTGAAAAAGGGACTCTTGAACGTAAAAATGCTGCCGCATTTGCAGCTCGAAGCGAGCCAAGCCCTCAAAACCCGTTTGATCTTGCGGGCTGTGGCTGAGCGCGAAGGCATCACCCTGGAGCAGGCTGAATTGGAACAACTCTTTCAGGCCTTAGCTCCAGAGCGCCCTGTAACGGCCATTGTCGAACAGCTCAAACAAGGCCCCGAATTGAGCACGCTCTTGGGCGTCTGGTTGACGGGCAAGGTCATGAACCACTTGGTCAGCCGGGCGGAAATCCGCTCGGGCGGAGAAGTGCTTCAGACCGGACAGGCCTAAGCGTTTTCAACACTTGGCTTAGATCTCGTCCAAGCGATCTTGCAGGCGTTCGAGTTCTTGCACCAATTTCTGATAGCCAGACTCCAGGGCTGAGATATCATAACCCTGTTGGTCCCACTCGTCTTGTTGGTCGGCAAAGCGGTCACATTGGTCCAAAAAGACGTCAATCTCAGCGGGGCTGGGACCTGGCATGCCCGTCTCCAGCCCTTCCAAATGTCCTTTGACCTTGGCCAGTTCTTCTGCCATCGTCACTTCCATGGCCATAAACAGTTCACTGCGCTTGAGATGCGCCTGGTATCTGCGTTCCAGGGTTTCGAGCGCCATAAGGCGGTGCTGCACCTGCCCTGTATCGAGGTCTTCTTCCAGGCGCTTGAGTTGGGCCTGAATCCGCTGACAGGTTTCAGTCAAAAATTGCTGATCTTTGACAATGGTTTTGTGCATGGCTTTGCCCGGCGTTGGCATGGCCTGTTCCATCCACTGTTTGAGCAATTGAAAGAGTTCTTCCTCGACCTGTTGCAACTCCACTTCGGGATCGTCGCTGAAACTGGCATTTGCACTGGGTCGACTCAGAACAGGCTTCGCAGGCTGCATGCTGACCTGAGACTGAATATGTTCGAGCCAACGGCGTGAATCTGCGTGTTGGGGTTCGATCGCCAAAGCGGCCTGAAAATAGCGAATCGCCATGCGCGTATCGCCCAGCAGCAGAAAGATATAACCCAGACCCGAACAGGGCTCAGGGTCACGCCGATTGTTGCGCATAGCCTCCATCCAGCTCTCAAGAGCCTGGGCGAGGGCTTTTTTGTCGCGAAAATTGCTTTCAATCGCTTGGCTCAGGGCCTTGAGCCCCGTGTCGTAGTGATTCTGGGCACTGCTCTGACGGCGGCCTTGCAATTGCTGGCGCTGGGCCTGGAGTTCTTTGAGGGCGGAGAGGGCTTGCATGGGGTTCAGCTACTCCGGAATTTTATAACTGCCAACCAAGCTGGCAATCGCCTGATTGGCATATTGTTTGATCTTGGGATCGGCGTGGTTCTTGTATTTTTTCATGATCTGCATGCTCTCGGCATTGCGGCGCTGGTAATAGATCGCAAAGAGCGCCAGGCCCCGGCTGGTCGAATCCAGTTTGTCATCGTTAACGGCTTTTTCCAGAAAGACCTGGTTGCGCTGGCATTGTTTGTCTTGGCCCGCTTCGGGAATCAGGCCTTTGACGGGGGTAAAACAGACATCGCGGTAGAGCAGGTAGTCGTCTTGACCAAATTGATGGGCAGCCAAGCGTTTGTCGCCTTCGTCTTGCAGGGCATCGATTGATGGGCCGCCACACCAGAGCATGACTCGGCCCGCAGATTGATAAACCGCCGCCCGTTTATCGCCGAGATAGCCCTGGGCCCAGGGGCAAATCGCCTTTTTTTCTTCAGCGCTGGCTTCGTACATATTCACAGGGGCCGACAAAGCCGCCACAGCCAACTTTTCGTCTGGCGATTGGGCTATTTTTTGAATCTGAGGCAAGGCATCCAAGCGCCCATAGCGCATCAAATCTGGGTAGCCCAAACTGGGCAGCGGGGGATAGGCATGGCTATCGAGCATCTGATACAGGGCGGCGTTTTCTCCGGCCAACATCGCAGCATGGACTGCCGCATGCACCGACTGGGCGGCGCGGTATTGCGGAGCTTTGCCCACGGCTTCAATCAGGTGATAGGCCACATCGGGGCTGACAGCCCCTTTTTGCAGTTTGCCAAAATTCTGAAAGGCGCTATACAAAACACTGGAAGCAACCACCGCCAGTTTTTCATCGGTGTCTCCCAGGGCCACAGCCAGGGTGTCGAGGGCCGCAACGGGATCGGCTTCTTTGCGCTCAAAGCGGCTGACCAACTTTTGTTTCTCGTCAGCCTTGCAACCCGTGACGGTATTGCCCGACACATTGACCTCACACAGACTGGCAATCGTTTTTAATTCGGCCATCAGGGCTTCATCCACTTTGGGGGCGGCCGTTTTGCGATCCGACTTCTGCACAGGCACCGATTCTGTTTGAGCCGTGCCCGATTCTGCTTTGCCATCGGTTTTGTTCTCAGCAGGCGCACAGGCGATCAAGAGCAAAGAGCCTGCCAAACAGATCCCCAGCAGAGATTTAAATGAAGACAAAACGGGAAAAGCAGAAATAGCCATATTATTAAAGCACCCTTTTTAAAAACATAGGTTTAAGCCATCGGAGAGAATCTTGGCAAGAATCTTGGCAAGAATCCTAGCATATTCACAAGACCATCTCAAGTTGCCGCTGAATCTATTCAGCAAATCCTATTAACTTTTCATTTTGAATCGTGTATAACTATTACAGAACCCCCTGACAGGGGCAAAGCGGAGGAAAAAAGACCATGCTGGATATCAATAAACTGACCGAAAAAGCCCAAACCGCCTTGGCGGAGGCCCAACAATATGTTGAAGAGTATACCCACAATTATATTGATAACGAACACCTGCTCTTGGCACTGCTGGAGCAGAAAGACGGTGTCGTACCCGAGATTGTCAAAAAGCTCAACAAACGCAATGAGCTGGTGATCGACAAAGTGCGGGCCGAGCTGAATAAATTGCCGCGCGTGACCTCTTCCAGCGGCGATGTGAATCGGGCGTATATCTCCAATCGCCTCAACCGCGTCTTTGCCCTGGCCGAACAAGAGTCCAAGCGCATGAAAGACGAATTTATCGGTGTGGAACATCTCTTGATTGCCCTCTCCGATGACCAAGACCGGGGCGCTGCCTTCCAGGTGCTCAAAGAGCAGGGCATCACCCGCGAGCAGATCTACCAAGTGCTGGGCAGTATTCGCGGCAAACAGCGCATCACCGACAAAAACCCCGAAGCCCGTTACCAAGCCCTGGAAAAATACGGCAGCAATTTAACCGAATATGCCCGCAAAGGCAAACTCGATCCCGTGATTGGCCGCGACGATGAAATCCGGCGCGTGGTGCAGGTACTCAGCCGCCGCACCAAAAACAACCCCGTCTTAATTGGCGATCCCGGCGTGGGTAAAACCGCGATTATTGAGGGACTGGCCCAGCGCATTGTCAAAGGCGATGTCCCCGAAGGCCTCAAAAACAAAGAGCTGATCACCCTGGATATGGGTGCCTTAATTGCCGGGGCCAAGTTTCGCGGTGAATTTGAAGACCGCCTCAAAGCGGTGCTCAAAGAGGTCAAAGAGAGCGAAGGCCAGATCATTTTGTTTATCGACGAGCTGCACACCGTCGTGGGAGCAGGCGCGGCAGAAGGTTCGATGGATGCCGCCAATTTGCTCAAGCCCATGCTCGCGCGCGGCGAACTGCACTGTATTGGCGCCACTACCATTGATGAATACCGCAAATACATCGAAAAAGACCCGGCGCTCGAACGGCGCTTTCAGCCGACCATGGTCAATGAGCCCTCGGTCGAAGACACAATCAGCATTTTACGTGGCCTGCGCGAGCGCTACGAAGTGCACCACGGCGTGCGCATCAAAGACTCAGCCATGATTGCAGCAGCCACGCTCTCGCACCGCTATCTGACCGACCGCAAATTGCCCGACAAAGCCATCGATCTGCTCGACGAAGCCGGGGCCAAAATCCGCACCGAGATCGACTCCATGCCCACCGAATTGGATGAAATCGAGCGGCGCAAAATGCAGCTCGAAATCGAGCGCGAGGCCCTGCACAAAGAAACCGATGCAGGCTCGATTGAACGCCTGCAGCGCCTGGATACAGAGCTGGAAGATCTGCGCGGAAAATCCAATACCCTCTTTCAACAATGGCACAACGAAAAAGACGCGATCATGAAAGTGCGTCAAATCAAAGAGGAGATCGAAAAAACCAATGTCTTGGTGGCCCAGGCCGAGCGCGAAGCCAATTTGGCCCAAGCCGCTGAGCTCAAATATGGCCGCTTGATCGAATTGGAAAAACTGCGCAAAGAGGCTGAACAGGCCCTGCAAGGCGAAGGTGAGCGCCTGCTCAAGGAGGAAATCGACTCCGACGATATCGCCGAGGTGGTCAGCCGCTGGACCCATATCCCCGTGACCAAATTACTCGAAGGGGAGATCCAGAAATTGATCCACCTCGAAGACAATTTGCACAGACGGGTGGTCGGCCAAGAAGATGCCATTATAGCGGTTTCCAATGCTGTGCGTCGGGCACGGGCCGGCCTCAAAGAGGCCAATCGCCCGATCGGCTCATTTATTTTTCTCGGACCCACTGGGGTGGGCAAAACCGAATTGGCCAAAGCCTTGGCGGAGTTTCTCTTTGACGACGAGCGTGCCATGGTGCGGATTGATATGTCGGAGTACATGGAGAAACACTCAGTCTCTCGCTTAATTGGCGCCCCGCCTGGGTATATCGGCTACGACGAAGGCGGGCAATTGACCGAGGCGATCCGGCGCAAACCCTTCAGCGTGATCCTCTTTGACGAGATCGAAAAGGCCCACAACGACGTGTTTAATATCATGCTGCAGATTCTCGACGACGGCCAATTGACCGATGGCAAAGGCAAAAAGGTGGATTTTAAAAACACCTTGATCATCATGACCAGCAATATTGGCAGCCAGTATATCCTGCAATACCGCGAAGGCGAGTTTCAGTACGACGATATGCGCGATGCGGTCATGACCGCTTTAAATGCCCATTTTCGGCCTGAATTTCTCAACCGCATTGATGAGACAGTGGTCTTCCATTCGCTGGGCAAAGAACAATTGCAGCATATCCTCGGCATTCAAATGATCCGGGTGGGCAAACTCTTAACCGAACGCCACCTGAGTTTGGAACTGAGCGAAAGTGCACAGGCCTTCTTGGTCCGCGAGGGCTATCACCCCACCTTGGGGGCCCGCCCGCTCAAACGCGTGATTCAGCGCGAATTGGAAAATCCCCTCTCGATGGCCATATTAAAAGGGCAATTTAAAGAGGGTGACAACATCCGGGCTGAAATTGTCGAAGACAAACTGGCCTTTAGCAAGATTTAGAGGTATCTTCGAGCCCCAAACGCGTAAAGGGGCCAAGTGTATCTCCCGCTTTGAGCGACTGACCGGGCCCCAAATGGGCCTGGTCGGCCACCAGGGCTGCTTGTAGGCGGCAGTCCGAGGCCACACTGGCCCGTGATGCCAAAAGGCTGTCTGAAAGCTGGCAGCGAGCCCCCACCTGTGTTTGTGACCAGATCGTGACATTTTTAAGCTGGGTTCCCGCCCCTATCTGGACATGATCTCCCAGAAAAACCGGGCCCTGAATTTTGACATTTTTGCCAATTTTACAGTGGCGGCCAATAAAAACGGTTCCCTCAGATTGGAGCTGCGCATCGCAGACCGCCCCTTCTCCCAGCCAAACTTGGGTCTTGTCGGTTTTTTGCAAAAGCCGGCCTTCGGGCTGAAAGGGCAGGGCCGTCAAGAAATCTTTCTGGCGCTGCAAATAACCCGCCAAGGAATGCCAAATACAGAGTTCCCTTTGCGAAGAATAACCATAACAATAGGGCACATTTTCAGCAAAATAACTGGCCAAAGGTGCTTTGAGCAAAGGCACTTGGGCCAGCAACATGTCTTCAAGAATGTCTGTCTCAAGCAAATACATACGGGCATCTTGCGCAGGACGCAGACCTGGCCCTTCTTTGAGCGAAAGCAAATCCTCACCATCGGTATAGACCGGCTGTAACAGCCCTGAAGAAGCGCGTCCGGGCAGTAGACGCACACTGCAATCAGCCTGTTTTTCACGGTGAAAAGCCAAAAATGCGGGGATATCTACGGTATCAGGGAAAGGATCTTGCAAGAGCAAAACAGGCTGTTCCAAAGGGAGCCGATCCAAAAGTTCATCGCGCAAAGGGGACTCGGTATCATAGAGATGGCGCAAGAGCATATAGTCCAGAACCAATCCAGTGCGGGCCAGTTCTGGACGCAGCGGATGCAACCAAGAGGCAGAAAGATCGTCCAAAACAAAGACGACACGCTCAACACCCGCTGACTTAAGCCGCAGCAAAATAATTTTTAAGAGCGGCTGATTGCAAAACGGCACCAAAAAAGGCACAGGCACGTGCAAAAGCGGCAAGCTCCAGGAAGGAGAGCCCGCCAGACAGATCAGAGCGGTAAGTGTATCCATCTCAGTTAAAGGTGCTTGATTCCAGATTATTTAATCGTCGGGTTAAAACCACTATACTGGTAGTTGCCTGAATTGGCGATAGGCTTCGCAGCCCAAAAATCACTAAAAATAAGGGAGCAAATCCAGAGTTGACGGCCTTTCCTCAGGTCTGCCATAATGAGGTTGCATTAAAACAGAGAATACCCATCACCGCCGAAAAGGATGTCTGTCATGAAAAACCCTTTCCCCCTCAATCCCCGTTGGCTGGCGACACTGTTGAGCCTCTCTGTGCTCTCGCTGAGTTTTTCAGCTGTCGCAACCCCCAACGCACCGGCCCCCAAGGTTCCGCCCCTGCAAATCGCCCAAACCCCGACAGACACATCCACAGAGCCCGTCCCCGAAGAGTCTGAAGAGCCTGAATTGCCCGACTCAGAGCTGGTTTTCCCTGAAGATGATCCGAATTTTATTCCCGACCCCAATCAACGTCCTCTCGAAGATGATTTCAACCGCATGTTGCCCACCCAGAACCCCTGGTTCTGGCGCCTGGAATTGCGCAATCAGACAGAATACAATACCAATGTGGATCAGGTTGCAGGTGGCCAAGGCAGTCTGGCCAACCGCACGATGTTAACCGGTATCTTGCGTTATAGTTTTCCCAGCAATACCCAAATCCTGCTGCGCAGCCAGGGATTCTGGTTCAATTTCTTTAACCTCAGCGGCCGCAATCAGCTCCTGGGAATTCCCCTCTCTGTCACCGTTTCCCAGTGGTTTGACGACAAATTGAATATTTACGGCGGTTGGGTTCCCGTGCTATCGAGCTCTTTGGACCGAGATCCCAATGTCCAGCGCTTTGATAACGACTTTATGCTCGGCGGCACTTGGTACCAATTTTTTGAGAACAAACATATTCTCTACGCGGGTTACCAGCTCGACTACCTGGCAGCGCAAAGCAACGATTTCTCGTATCTGGGCAATTTGCTCTTTGCCGGTTATCGCCATTCAATTGCCGACAATCTCTTCTTCTTTGCCGATGCGCGGGTCCAGCCCCGGGGCTATACAGCCACGCCAGAACTGCTCGACGAACTGCGTTTTGGCGGCGCATTGGCCTTACAGTGGCACGTCCTGCGCCCATGGTTTATAATCGAAGCAAGGGGAGACTATAATCAGGTTCTCAACATGACAGATGCTCAGCGCAGCGCAGGCATTTTCTCGTTTGGAATCAACCTGATTACGGCCATACAATCTGAGAGCTAGAGGAGATTTATCGCAATGAAACGCATTCTCACACTGGGTCTGGCAGGCATTTGCTTGGTACTTGCTGCCCCCAATGAAACACAGGCTGACAGTTCTGCCCGCGTCGCATGGACCCACAACACGGTTCAGGTCAATCGGGCAGGCAAATGGGTCAGCGCCTCCAGAGGCACCCCCTTGAGCAGCGGCACCTATGTACGCACAGGTGCAAACTCCCGCGCCCAAATTCACTATGCCGATGGCTCTGTTGTGCGCCTGGGCAGCCGCTCGATCGCCCGGATTCGCTCTGCGGCCTCGAAACAGGTTCAGCTTCACAAAGGCAAAGCCTATTTTAAAGTCCAAAAACAAAAACAGAACATGCGGGTGCGCACACGCACCGCTGTTGCCACTGTTTTGGGCACCGAATTTATGGTTAGCGTGGAAGAAAAAGCCCCAACCCAAACCTCTCTCTTGCCCTGGCCCGACCGCACGGGTCTCTCTGGTGAAATGGCCTTGGGGTATTCCTCGGCCCTCTTCCCCATTGCCCAGGGCGCTTTGCCCGATGTCGTGACACAGATTACCGTCTTTCAGGGTCAAGTGGGCGTTTCAGACCCCAACCTGCAAAACATGGTCAATTTGACCACGGGCATGATGACCTTGGTCGGCCAAGGCCTGCCTCCTGCTCCGCCAGAACCGGTTGACCTCAATGCTGTGCGCCAGCAGGAAAATGTCACCCAAGAAGGCCCGGCAGACAATGGCAATCAAAACAACAGTAATTTTGCCAACAGTGCAGTTTCACCCGACAATCCCCAGCAACAGGTGCAGGTCAACCAAAACTCACCAGGCCAAAACCTCAATACCTCACCCACCACGGGTGAACTTGAAGTGATTATTAAATAGCATTTGCTCTGGCAAATTCGCTGTGCAAACTGTCGGCGCAGTGCTCCTCGGGCACTGTGCCAGGTTTGTTGGCAACAAATCCCTGTTTACTCAAACGAACAGGCCCTGAGTTCAGAACCTTGGCCGCACTATGCCTATGGGCCCTATCAAGGCCTTTTGCGCCAATTGCTGGGGCAAACCAAATACCATCAACGGGCGGCTTTGGCGCGCGCACTGGGATTTTATCTGGGACACTGGTTCAAGGAATGGGCTCCCACACCCGCAGGGGTTGTTCCCATTCCCTTACATGCCGAGAGGTACAAAGAACGGGGCTATAATCAAGCCGAAGAAATGGCATTGGGTGTAGCCGAGGCCTTACAAATCCCCTGTTTTCCCTGGCTGATACGCATCCAAGCCACCCCAGCCCTACACAGGCTCAGTTCCCAAGCGCGTGCTCAGGTACTCAAAGACAGTTTTGTTTGGCAGACGCCCCCCCTGAGCTGGAAAAAGCCAAAAGGCCCCTTGCTCTTGGTGGATGATATTTTCACCACAGGCGCCACCTTAAATGAAGCCCGATCCAGCCTGCCACAGGCTTTGCGGGGCAGTAGCCTGAGCTTGGGACGCACAGAAGAGATCAAATCTCTGCATTAAAAAATCAAATTTGGGTATATAATTAACATAAGTTTAGTTTTGATGATTACCGAGGGCAAACTATTGGCCTTTTCGTCTGTTTTATCTCTCTATTTGCATGTTTATTGTCATGTCTAATCAAACTCAAAATCTGGTTTTGATTATTGACGATGTGCCGCAAAATCTGATGGTTTTGCGGGCTTCACTTGAGCGCCAAGGGTATCAAGTCGAAGAGGCTTCCAGTGGCAGAATTGCCTTACAAATGCTGGAAAGCATTACACCCGATTTGATCTTGCTTGATGTGATGATGCCTGATTGGGGTGGCTTTGATGTCTGTAAAAAACTCAAGGAAATGCCTCATACGGCCCCCATTCCCGTGGTTTTTTTAACGGCCCGCACTGAGCAGGCGGATATTTTGCAGGGATTTTTGGCTGGGGGGGTGGACTATATCACCAAACCCTTCCATGTTCAAGAGTTATTGGCACGGGTTCACACCCATATCTCGCTCAAAAAAGCCCAAGACATGCTGGTACAACACGCCTCACAACTCGAAAAACAGGCAGAGGACCTGCGTCAGCTCAACCGTGAAAAAGACGAGTTTTTGGCAATTGTCTCCCATGATTTGCGCTCTCCACTCAATGCCATTTCGGGGGCGGCACAAATCTTGCGCGAACAGGTTCAAGATCTGAAAAAGCCCGATTTAGAGAGCTATACCGCCATGATTGAGCGCAATGCAGATCGGATGTTGGCGATTATTTCTCATTTATTGGACATCCACCGACTCGAAAATGGCAAAATCCACACCCACCTCAGTTGGTTTTCACTCCAGGATTTATTGGAGCAGATTCGGGGCGATTACCAAAAAAGGGCAGACGAAAAAGAACAGCGTTTGGTCTTGGAGATCGATCCCGAATTACCAACTGTGCAAAGTGATTTACTTTTGTTGCGTGAAATTCTCGACAATTTGGTCTCCAATGCCCTCAAATTTTCAGCCAGTCAAACCCAAGTGACTCTCCGAGCTGTCTATGCTGAGATGACCTCGGGAGAAAAGCAAGTCCGAATTGAGATCGAAGACCAGGGACCTGGATTTACCCCAGAAGACAGCACCCAAATGTTTAAAAAATTTACGCGTCTCTCGGCGCGCCCCACCGCTGGAGAGTCCTCAACAGGCCTCGGACTCTCTATCGCCTTGCAACTCAGCCACCTCTTACATAGCCAGCTCGAATACCAGGCTCTTCCCGGAGGCAGTCGTTTTTGTCTTTCGCTGCCCTTGTTTTTCCCGCGTCAGACCTGAAAACCGATCAAATGCCAGGTTTGTAACCAAAAGACATAACCACCCGTGGCAAGCAATTGCAGCAAGCCATTCAAGCGATCCCACTTTGGCCAAACCCGCAAGGCTCCCAGCGCCAAAAGGGCAGAGACCCCTGTAAAAAAAAGTTGCAAAAGCGGCAAAACCAAAAGACCAAACAACCAGGGATTTAAGGGATCCCGCCAAGCCAAACTCATTTCTCCCGGCAGCGCCTCGATAAAAAAGACCCAGGGAAAGCCGATTAAAAAGCCCAAGCCAGAACCCGAAGCCAAGGTCATCAGCAGGTAAGGTGGCGCATTTTCACTCTCTTGTTGCTCTTCAGGCTCAATCGGAGCCGTCGCATGCCAATATTGCCAAAGATTGCGCAAAAATCCCAGGCCAAAGATCAGCCCAAACAGGCCCCAAAGCGCCCATTGAAAAGGCGGCCTTGCCGTTGTCTGGATGGGCAGATACGCCCCTCCCGCCCCCTGAAAAGATTTCAGCATCAGGGCGGGCTGATTCAAAGCAACAGTCCCAGCGAGCGGAACAAAAGCAATCTGCTCCGAGTGTCCCTTCAACTGGAAGCGAGCGGCGGCGATCGGTTCCCAGATAGAATTTTGCCCAAAGCCGCCAAAGGGATCTTGGCCCCGGCTGGCAATACTGAGATCGCCATTGGCCAAGGTTTTGACCTCCAGCATGCCCCGATTGAGACGTACCAAGGCCGTCAGACTCTGAGTATGAAAATGGGGGTAACCATAGACCCCATCGGGGGGAAATTGTTCTGAGTGAGTCGGGGTTTGACGTGGCTGGGGGTGTATTCCCAACCAGCTATCCAGCAGTTGGCGAGCCAAAGTGGGCGCTTCGCGCCGCAGGCCCAAATAGGCTGCTTTGCCCGTTTGCGGCTGAACCACCCAAAATTGTGAAAGCCCCATTTGCGTGCTTTCGCGAAAATACACAGGTCCACCCCTGGGTGGAGAGGCCGGATAGGGCAAAAAACCCAGGCTTTGAGATTCTCCATCGCCAGCAGGCAACTTAAATAAAAGCTGACGGGTGGCAGGTGAGAGACCTGGGCGTTTACCTACGAGTATTTCCAACCATTTTTGCAGATCCGCCACAGACAGCAAACGTTGATCGCTGGCAGGCGCGGCACTGTACAAATGCGGGAAATTCCAAAGTTGCTGAGATTCCAGCAATGTCCCCTGTAAAACACCTGTCTGAGAGCCGCCCGTTTTTAAAGAAGCCAATCCCCAGCGCTGCTGCATGCGTTTATCTGCAGGAATTTTGGGATTCTGAACTTCCAAGAGATAAGCGGCCAAAACAGCCCCCCAACTACCCGGTGTGGCAATGCTACCGGGCTCTTTGACCAAGGGTTTGAGGCCATAATTGAGCAATTGTTCCAGGCTCGGAACCCGCTTGGGATTTTCAAGCCAATGTCCCTGATAAAACTCAGGAAAACCATCGCGTTCAAGCAAAAGATGGCGCAGGGTCAACGGCGTGGAAAAAGGGTTAACCACTTGCAAACGATTCAGATAGGTATTGATATTTTCATCCAGGTTCCAATCGCCCTGTTGCACGCCTTCCAAAAGCAAAGCCGTATTCAACAAGCCCGATAAACGGCCCAAAGGCACCAGCGTAGCGGCAGTCACAGCAGGATCGCTGCGTTTGGGATCAGCGTAGGTCTCAATCTGAGCAGAAGAGGTCGGACCTGCGATCTGCACAAAAACAGCCCCAGGCACTTGGTTCTTTGTCAATTCAGCTTGCCAATCCAGACGCTTTGCCTCAGCTTTAAACGCCAAAGCCAGCCACAAAGCCATGAAAAAAACAGGCAGGGACCGCTGCAGACAGCGCCCCCTGCCTTTGAGCATTAACAAAGCTAATGCGAAGCCAAAATGGCTTCGATACTGGGATAGAGGCTGTAATTCTGAGACCAGTAATCAATAATCTGGCCATTGCCCAATACAATCCAAGCACCTTGGAACTGGTCGTCTTGAGACATGACCCGCACCATTTTGTCGCCGTGATTGAAAGTCCATTTGCGGCCATCGTTGTAAAAATGGTCAATATTCATGCCCTGGCGGGTTTTGATATGGAATTGTTCATTGGCAATATCCCAAGTGCTGTCCACAACAAATTCAATAATCTGCCAAATATTGCCGGAGTCCAAAAAGCCCTGATCGACAGCCAAACCTGAATCATTGGGCAGGCCAAAGACGGCATTCTGGGGGAAATAGGCTGCAGACTGTTTCAGGCTGGCATCACGGCCCCAATCGTGGTGAAGGGTACACATGATATTGTGGGCCAGACCAAAGCCATGGGAATCATGGGAGTCGGCTTCTACGGCACCCATCATGGTTGAACAGAGCTGATCAGCCCCGGCAGAAAAGCCCACCGTGAGTAAACCCCGATCTTGACGTTGGTGCAAGAGGCGCTCAAACAGACCTGCATCACCGTAATAGCGTTCACCCAGGCTCATATAGCGATTGCGCCCAAGGATACTGCTACCACCACCGAGGATCACGACCTGAGAATTGATCACCCAATCAAAGAACAAATCTACATCTTTTTGCGCGAGGTGATCGTTGTAGTAAAAATTGCGCGGTTCAAGTCCCCATTTGCGGAAAAAGTCAAAATACCAGCGAAAGGTTCCCCAGCTATATTCCTGGCTGTCTTGGCTGCCCATCGACATGGGCAAATAGAGCACAGATTTATTGTTGGGGTCACGCAGGGCTCTTTCGACAATCCACCAGCGGTGGATTTCTTCACTGCGGTTGTGAGAGCTGTAAATAAAAGCGGTTGGAAACATAGCTACCTCTGTTATTGTGATATTTTGCGCTGGTTTAAGCCAGATTTTTTTCGGGCCAGATTCTGTTAAATCTTAATTGAAACGATCGCTACTGTATTAAATAGATATCCTGTATTATTAAATGTAAGTTAAATGACGCCCTAAAGTTCAGGCTTCTATCTAAGATACTGACTAGACGCATTATAACTAAAAATCGAACGAGCGAGGAGTGTGAACTTCCAATGGTTGCAGTAGGCGGCTACAGTACAGTCAACGGCAATATTATGCCATTCGGAGATCTGGAGCACGTGCTCATGCAATTGCGCGCTCATGGTCTAGATACCCAAGAAATTAAAACACGTGCGGCTTATCGCAGTGTTCCCCGCAACTACGGCAATGTTGACTTAGAAATGACAGCCGAGATGCCACGAACGATCAATACCTCTCATGGCAACAATATTGCTTATAATATGCCCCTTGGCACACCACTTTTTATTGAGACCATGCGTGGGGACTCGGACCGCTATGTCGCTTTGGTGTCGGCCTCTGGTGCAGCAAACCAGATTCAGATCGACCGGGTTCAGACCCCCATGGAGAGCCAATTACATGTGGGTGAAGAAATCGAAATCAATGGTGAACAACGCACAATTACAGCCATCGGCGTCGCGGGCAATACCCTGACGGTGACAGTGGCACCGCCCTTTACCAATCTGGTCGCAGGGGTTGTGCCCCTGGGTTCAACCATTGTGATCAAAGGCCATGATCATGCCAATCCGCATCTCTCCCCCGTGCATCGCCTGACCGATAAATACGGCAGCAATATCATTGACGATAACCGCTACCAAATTGATCGCACGACCGGAATTATTCGCTACCGGCCCTCGTTTGGCACCTTGGGAAACAGCGTCTGGCACCCCGAAACGCAACTCAACAAACCCTATTATTTTGGCCGTGAAATGGTCATTCGGCGCACGCCGCCCCCAGCAGGTCCCGGTGTCATCACGTTGCCCCTGCCTCTGGCCCAAACGGATGTGCTCGACAGTGTAACCGGCAATGAAGTCTTGGGTCATCCGGATGACCCTGTTTCCTCTGGTTCCAATGCAGCGATAGCCACCCCAGGAATAGGCCCAGGTCAGCTCACCAATTTCGGCAGGGCCTATCCCGACGGGGAATTCAGCAATATTCGCATTTCAGCACCAGCGGGTGTGACCTTCGAAGTTGAGCTCAACGGTGCAAAATTGGCTGTTTTCAGCGACCCCACCACACCGGGTGGCGGCAATGTGATCATTCCATTCTTTGATCCCGACTTCAACAATGACCAGCTCAAAGGCAGCCGCAATGTCGATCCCGATATCTACATCCAGCGCTTCCTCAAAGAAGGCAACAATAATCTGGTCATTAAAGCCACCTCCACCACGGCCGGCAGCAATGGCATTCGCGTGGAAGGCATCTTCAATGGCATTGACCTGGAAACAGGCGCGGTTGTGGGTTCAAAACCCCATTCGGCCTCTTCAGTCATTGCTTCAGACTGGTCCGCCTCTCAGCACAGCATTCTGGGCGTGGCTGGATTTGTCAATTTTGAACTGGGTGACCGCATTGCTTTAGAAGATGTCAATGACGAAGTTCAAAAAATGCAGGGTGTTTTGGAATCGCTGAGCACCTTGATCGCTGGGATTGATATCAACCAATTGACCAGTTTGCTTTCTGTAATTAAATAAATTGTTTGAGTTATTCTTGAAGGAGAAAATAAATGGCTGTACCCGTTGTAATTGGAAAATCCACTTTTGACTATGCGCCTTTGCGCACTGAGCAGTCCCGTTTGGCAAAGACCTTGGTTGTGCCCAGTCCCCGAGACAAAGACGATACCTCACAAACCCTCGAAGTGGTAGACAATCAGGCCACGCCCTTTAAATATCCCACCTTTATCAAAGTCTTCTTCGACAGACCCGGCCAGTTGCCCCGTTTTGAACTGTGGATGAAAGACAACTTTGATCAGGAATATAATTTGAGCCAAGGATTTAACCTGACAGGCACCCCGCCCAATAACGCGGCCAACAGCGCCACAACGGGGATCGGCATCAATGATGATCCCCTGGTGGCAGGCTTGCTACCCCAGAGCCGCGTCTCTGCTGACTATGTCATTAGCCCTGTCACCGGTGAAATTCGCAAAGGGGGTACCCTCAATGCCGTCACAGGCTTGGTAACAGGTGGAACCCTGGTGGGTACCGTCAAATTTGACGGTGTCACAGGCTTGGCTCTGGCAGCCATCAATACCCGCATTGCAGATATCAGCAATTCCGTTGAAGGTCTAACCAAGGTCCTCAGCGTGGTCGGCGGGAATTTGGAAGCTACACTTAACCTGATTCGTTGATCGCCCCCACCAGTTTAATTATCCTCACTTACAATTGCCTGCGTTATACGCAGGCTTGTTTGTTGAGTATTTCTCAACACAGCCCCGACTGCGAAGTGATTATCGTGGACAATGCCTCTTCTGACGGAACCCCTGCATATCTGGCTGAACAGGCGGGCTTAAAATTGATTCTCAACCCCGAAAACAAAGGTTATGCCGCAGGCAATAACCAGGGTTTGGCTATGAGCCAGGGGCAATTTTTGCTCTTACTCAATAACGATGTGATTGTCACCCCCCGTTGGCTGGAACACATGCATGCCCATTTTGAAAAGAATCCCCGCTTGGGGATCCTCGGCCCACGCACCAATTGCATCAGCGGTGCCCAGCAACTCGATCTCAATTATGATCCCTGGGATATCGCCAGCATCAACGCGGTAGCGGAGCAGCGGGCCCGGCATTTTTCGGGCCAACTCAGCAAAACCCAGCGAGTAGCTGGCTTTGCCATGCTCCTGCGGCGAGAGGTCTACCAAGCCATTGGCGGGCTGGATGAACAATTTGGCACTGGCAATTTTGAAGACGACGATTATTGCCAACGGGCCCTGCAGGCCGGTTATGAAATCGGGATCGCCGAAGATGTCTTTATTCATCACTTTGGCAGCGTTAGTTTTCTCGAAAATGGCATTGACTACAAAGCCCAGATGGAGACCAACCGCCGTCTGTTTTTTTCCAAATGGGGCACAAACACGCCCAGCGCCTATTTGCCCAGTTGGCCCGAAGTGCAGCGCCTCTTGCCCCGCGGTTTTACTGAAGTGCTGGACCTCGGCTGCAAAAGCGGCAAATTTGGCGCGGCCCTCAAACAGCGCGACCCCCATTTTCAACTCACGGGTATCGAGTCCAATCCCGCGCTGGCTGCGGAGGCCCGCCCGATTTATGACCAATTGCTGGAATGCCCCTTGGAAAGCGACTGGTCGTTGGCAGATCAGCGCTTTGATGCAGTGGTTTTTAACGGAAGTTTAGAAATCTGCCGCCAACCGGGGGATCTGTTAAAAAAGGTACAGTCATATTTAAAATCAGATGGTATTATTATCGTTAATGTCGCTAACGCCTGCTATTGGCCGCTTTTGAAAAAATGGCTGGGCGGCAAATGGGACTATCGTGAGGGCGCTTTGCCAGAAAAAGGGCAGCTGCGTTTTTATACTTCACAAGACCTTGTTATAATGTTTGAATCATGTGGTCTGATGGTGGAGCGTTGGTATGCCACGCCTGGATATTCCCCCACAGACGGGCTGACTTTGGAAAAAGCTGAAAAAATGTTGCAAGAACTGGGAATAAATAATCGATTAAGTGATGAAGCTGGTGTTGCCCGCTGGATTGGGATCGGGGGTCCAAAAAAGACCCAGGCCCCGCGTCAGCAGCGTTATGGCATTCGACAGCCGGTTGTCTATTGGGAAAATCCCGGTTCAGATCAACCCTTACGTCTCAACCCCGACATTCCCAGTACAACCACCCTTTTACCCGAGAGCAATATCACGATCCACTGTGGACGCCCCGAACAGATCCACCTGAATTCAGGAACCTTTGTGCACCTGGCCCGTCTTTCTGGAAATCCCACCCTCTCTCTGGAGGGTTTAGAGCGCCTGAAAGCGATGGATCACATCTGGGTAGATTCTGAAGACCTCCAAAAAACCCTGCTTGAGCGAGGGTTTTCCCCTGAACAGACGTCATTTTTGCCGCTGATTGGCCCCGAATGGTCAAAAGAGCAAACAGCAGAACTGCGTCACCAACTCTGGCACCTGTGCGAAAAATTGAAACTACTGAGGAGCTAACTCGCAATCATGAAACGTTATCTAGCTTTGGCCTGCGCCGCGTCACTTTTGGTTGTCGGATGTCCGGCACCCCAGCAGGTGGTCCCCCTCGATATCTTCAGGATTGAAGGAGATGTCTATCTGCCTCAGGGAGACACGTCTCTGGTGGCCCGCGCCCCCTTTAACCTGCTTGCACCCGTGCAGAGCCTCTTGGATCCGGCAGCAGAAGCTGCCACAGGTCTGGTCAAAGCCGCAGAAGGCCTTGAGGTGCGTCTGATTCGCATTGACGACAACGGCAAAGCCGTTTCGGCAGAACCGCTGGCCACCGCCAAAACCGATGCCAACGGGCATTATAAAATTGACATTCCGACGGAACAGATCAGTCTGCCCGCCTCAAATATGGTGGTGGAAGTCGGCGATTATGCCTCTGGCAAATTTCTGCGCAATTTTGCCACCAGCGACAAACTCGATCTGAGCCCTGTCACCACCGCCTCGGTGCAACTCTTGGTCGATCGCAACGAACCGCTCTTTTCGATTCCCCTCAACGTGATCGCTGAAGCACAGGTTTTGGCAAACCAAAGCACCGAGTCGATCAATTACGCCACCACGCCTCTGGCTGCTTCAGTGAGCAATACCCTCGCCAGTCTGAAATCAAACACCACCCTGAGCACCCGCATCGACCAATTGATGACCCGCGTCGTCTCCGGCACAGTGATGGCCCCCAGTGGCCGCGTGGCCAGTGTGCCGCCCAAATTGCGTTTGGACAGCTGGTTGGTCCCCTCTGCCGAAGCCCTGAGTGGTCTGCAGGCTGTGGGCGCCAATGTGCGCGTCAATTTGCACAAAATTGACAACAATGGCAATGTTTTGGGGTCCGCCCTGGCCACCACATTGACCCGCTCCGATGGCAAATACAGTTTTTCGCTGCCCCAAGAAGCGCTGATCTCCAGCGAATTTGTGGTCTCCGTGGGCAGCGGCCCGAGCCAAATGCGCGCCATGTTGAGCGGCAGCTCCAGCCTGAATATCTCTCCGCTCTCCGAATTGGTCAGCCGCCTGATTATCAACAATGGCACCGTGCTCAAACAGAACAAGGTGCCGATCACCGAATTCAGCCCGCCTGAGATCAATGCGGTGTTGGACGCCGTTCAGCGCAGCACCGACACCACCAATTTGGGCGGAGCCAGCAATGTCTTTGCGGTCATGTCGGTGATTCAGCCCGTGGCCGAAAACAACAGCCAAGTCACCACCACCCTGCGGGCTGTGGCGGGCACTCCCAGTCCCTTAATGACCGGTACTGTTGTTCCCGCTACCGACAAAGACAGCATTTTGCTGACCGGCACCGTCACCGCGGGCGCAACCGTAACCGTTGAAGGTGGCACCTCTGTGGTTCAGCAAGTGCTGGGCGCAGGTGAGACCAGTTTCTCGATCAATGTGCCGCTCAAACGCAATTCCACCCACCAATTGCAGGTCAAAGCGACCGTCAATGGTCTGACCAGCTTGCCGACAGTCGTCAATCTGCGCGCAGATACCCTCAACCCGCGCATCGATACCAATAAAATTATTGCCCGCAACCCCAGCGGACAGTCGTTTGAGACGATTATCACGGGCTCCAGCGGTGCAATTGAAGATTCTGGCCGCTCCACCCTGGTGATTCAGGGCGGAAAAATTGGCAATGCCACCACGATTCAGACCGATGAAAGTGGTGCTTTCTCCGCCAATCTGGCCGCAGATTCTGGCGATATTCTGAACTTGACCGCGATTGATGAAGCGGGCAACCGCTCAACCGCCACAGTTGTGGTAGGCGGCCCCGGCCCCGTGATCACCCAGATTCGCCAAGAATCCCTGATTGGCCGGGACTCCCCCTTTGCCAGCCGTGTTGTCACGATTGAAGGCGCCGGTTTTGATGGCAATCTGGCCAGCAATATTGTCACCTTTATCAGCCCCTTTGGCCAAAGCAGCACCTCGGTACCCAGTTCGGTCTCGACGGATCGCCGCAAATTGGTATCGCCGGTTGTCAGTGGCTTGGTGGGCCGCCTCAGCGACCTGCCGACAGATGTGCGCGTGAAAGTGACCGTGAACAATATCGACAGCAACGACACCCGCACCTTTACACTTTTGCCTTCGATCACGGCCATGAGCCAAAGCCAACTCAGCGGCAATGGGCAGTCGGAATTCTTCTATTTTGACAAATCTGCCAATAGCCAGAATATGTTGATGAGCAGCCAGTCTGCTGGTGAATCCAGCATTCTGTTGATAGATATCAACGGCAATGTGATCAACCGCAATTTGGCAAGCAAAATCAGCCATGATTCGATCTTCAGAGACATGACCCTCGACAACAGCGGCAACCTGCTTGTGACCAATTTTGACGCTACCCTGGCGGGCAAAGCACGGCAATTGCCAGATATCCGTCCGACTTACCGCATCAGCAAATACCGCCTGCAAGGCAGTGGGGCTGAGCGCCAGTTGGCCAGTCGCCTGTCTGAATCGGTCGATCTCGGTGCAGAACCCGGTGCAATTGCCTTCAGTGCTAGCAATAACAAAATCTATGTTGCTCTGCCCAGCAAAGGTCAGGTCTTGAAAATCGATTATACGGGAGAGGTCTTTGGCCGCCCTGAAATTCTGCTGGAGGGTTTGCCCAAACCGCTCAAAGACCTGGAACTCGATGCCAGTGGCAAATTTATGTATATCACCGTGGGAGACAGTGTCAGCATCTTCCGCCTGACTTTAAATGCCCTGGGTTCGGTCGATTTGTTTGAAAGCAATTATGTGGCTCCGATGGGCAATGGCAATGGCCGCATGACCTCTGATGGCCTGGGCAATCTCTACGTGACGTTGGGAACTGGAATTGACCGGATTGATGAAAAAGCCAAACGGGTCAATTTGGTGCCTGTACTGGAAGGCCGCCAACCCACAGTGGGTCTGGTCTATGCCAATGGTCAGATCTTTGTCAATCAGCTGAATGTGAAAGACCTTTTCAGACTCAGCCCCTAAACCCCGAGTAAGGATTTAAACGCAAGAAGAGGCGGAATCTTTTGAGATTCCGCCTTTGAGCAGTGGAAGTAGACCTCATTTTTTGGTCTGAGAATCCCGCTTGGCCTGATGATTCCTGTTCCACACAGGGATCCCTGTGGTAAAATGGGCATGGATTTTGACATAAACCCCCGAATAGTAACCCTTGAATAGTTGGTACCGGAACAGGTTGAGGTTTTGCAATTGAAGATAAATGACCCGAGGGCAAACGCCGGTTTACAGGCTCCTGTTCCATGAAAAAAGTCCTGGTGATTGAGCCGTCTTCCCAGGTCTGCCAAAAAATCGTGGATGTCCTGCATATCAGCGGTTTTGAGACACTCACAGCGGACAATGAGACCACAGGTCTGGCCCTGGCCCAGGAATACATTCCTGATCTGATTATCTACAACCACGCCACCGAGCAAATGAATCCCCAAGAGGTCGAAGAGATCTTACAATCGGATATCGACACGGCGGCGATTCCAGTGATCTGTGTGATTTCCGAAGAAATGTACACCTTTAAGATGCTCGAGAAAAATTTTGATCCCGAGCGTTTTCTGATCAACCCCTTTCGGCCCGAAGAGCTGATGCTCAAAGTCAATCAACACCTGCCCATCAGCACCGCTTACCGCCACATGGCTGTGGCCAGTTCCCCGGTGATTAGCAATGTCAATATCCCCGCCCATTATTACGACAGTATCACCGGCCTGCCCAACCATATTCTGCTGCACCAGGTTTTGATCGAAGATGTGCAGACCACACCCACGGAATTTTTGGTCGGCGTGCTGGTGATTGACCTCGACCGCTTCCGCACGATCAACGATGCCCTTGGCCACGACAATGGCGATTTGCTGCTCAAAGCGATCAGCCAGCGCCTGATCAATTGCGTGGGCGGCAATGAGCGGGTCTTTCACCTCGGCGAAGATAAATTTGCCGTGCTGCTGCCCGATCTGATTCAGGAACAAGACGCTGCCAAGGTCGCCAACGATATCATCCACGAGATCAAACAGACCATTCCCTTTCAAGATCACGAACTCCATATCACCGCTAGCATTGGTATCAGCCTCTATCCGACGGACACCACGGAGATCAAAAAGCTGCTGCGCTGCGCAGAAACCGCCATGTATCAGGCCAAAGAACAGGGCCGCAATACCTACGAGTTTTATTCCAGTTTTATCCGCAGCAAGGCTTACGACCGCCTCAATCTCGAAAGCGGCTTGTACCGCGCACTCAAACACGACGAATTTAAACTCTATTACCAGCCCAAGGTTGATCTGGCCCAAAACCGCGTGGTCGGTATGGAAGCCCTGATTCGCTGGCACCACAAAGATTTTGGCTGGGTCTCTCCCACCCAGTTTATCCCCCTGGCTGAAGAAACCGACCTGATTCTGACCATTGGTGAATGGGTCCTGCACGAGGCCTGCCGCCAGAACAAATACTGGATGGAGCAGGGCTATCCCGAACTCTGCGTGACGGTCAATGTCTCGGGCCAGCAGTTCAAGCGCATGGACATCGTCAAATTGGTCAATCACGTGCTGGAGCAGACCCAAATGCCACCGGAATGCCTGCAATTGGAATTGACCGAAAGCGTGCTGATGAAAAATATCAGCAACACGGTCGTGAAACTGGGCGATCTCAAAAAACGGGGCGTCTCGATTGCCGTTGACGATTTTGGCACCGGTTATTCTTCGCTGGCCTATCTCAAGCGCTTTCGCTTGGACACCCTCAAGATCGACCAGTCTTTTGTGCGGGATATCGACAACGATTCCGACGACGCAGCAATTGTCTCGGCGATTATCAATATGGCCCACAGCTTGGGCATGACCGTGGTGGCCGAAGGGGTCGAAACCCGCAAGCAGCTCGACTTTTTGCGCCTTCACAATTGCGACCAGATTCAGGGCTATTATTTTGCCAAGCCCCTGCCCGCTGAAGACTTTGCCAAATTGCTCGATCGCGACTATGACGAAAATCTCCAGGCCCGAGACACCTTGCTCGCGGCCACCGCTGACGAGCCTGAGGCCTTTCCGCTGACCATGCCTGCTGACGATTAAACCGGTTTTTGCTCAGAATCTTGTTGGAGATAAAAACTGGACGTTTTTCAGGGCAGGTCGTTCCTGTTGGCGCAAGCACCTGAAGGTCGGGCCGTTCACTGCGCCCATCCATGGGCTCCGCTCACTAAGAGTCACCCCGCCTTTCGTCATCGTGACGCGGCGGGGTTCCTATTGCCCTCCCTTTTCAAGTGCTTGGCCAACACGCAGTGCTCCTTTCAATTTTGTGAGGATTTGCTGAATAGCTGGATAGCGGTCATGGATCGAGCCGAAATTTATAAGGAGTGCTTGACAAATTTTAAAGTAATCGATTAGAGTCAAAAATACGCAGCAAAAAAGCTGTTTCAAAAATAAAGATAACGAAAGGTATAAAACGATGAGCAACAAAATGTCATTACAACTGCAATTGTGTCTGCTCAGGTTGATGGGTGCTTCATAGCCCAGATCAATCAGTTTTGTACTGAGAGAGAACCGGGAAGCGCCCACAAGCCTTCCCGGTTCTCTCTTTTTTGTTTGTGTGAACTTTGAAAACAAAATACAAGTCGGCGTGTCCGAGTGGTTAAGGAAGCAGTCTGCAAAACTGTTGGGGAAACCCGTCGTGAGTTCAAATCTCACCGCCGACTCTGAAGTTGCTCCCATCACATGGGTGAAAATGGGCAACTTCTCTTTTGTGCGCGAGTGAAGGGAATTTGGCATACCTCAGATACTCAGAATATCTGGTTTAAGCGTTCGAGTCGCTTCTCGCGTACCTTTTAAGCCGCAATACCCCAATTGGCAGAGGGAATAGGTTGAGGGCCTATTCAGTGAAAGTTCGAGTCTTTCTTGCGGTACTGAGGTCCCTGTGGCGTAACGGGTAGCCGCATCTGCCTTAAGAGCAGACGTTTATACGTGGAGGTTCGAATCCTCTCAGGGACACTCTGTCGGAATGGGGGAATTGGTAGACCCGGCAGGCTCAAACCCTGCTGCTTTAAAGAGCGTGAGAGTTCGAATCTCTCTTCCGATACTGACTTTCTGAGGTCAAAGAATCAGAATCAATCTGGACAGTCTAGATTTAAAAAGGGGTGCTTCATGTCCAAAAATTGGCAACTTCAAGAGGCCAAAAATAAATTCAGTCAAGTGGTCGATTGCGCGTGTAACGAAGGCCCCCAAATTGTGACACGACACGGGAAAGAAACCCTTCAGCACCCCGACCTGTTGATTTATCTGCAACCGCTTTGGCCCACAACCTGGTACTCGTGACCCGCAATACCCGAGACATGGAAGCCTCTGGTGTGCCCCTGCTGAATCCGTGGGAACCTTCTCAAGCTTAAAACCCACTCCAAACGGGAAGAGAAAGAGATGTTGCCTGCCACCCATTCTTATCCCCACCTGCCGCTTTGGCAGCATTTTTTGCTGCGGGCGGGGAGTTTTAATGTTTTGGCCCTTTTGCTCGGCCCATTGTTTTGGTTTGCTTGGCCAAAACCCCTTTTTTTACTGGGTCAATGTCGTTTATACGGACACAGCGCAGAGAGCGATAGTTTGAGAATTATTTTGTTTATTGGGATTTGGCTCATCTGTACAGTATTTGAAATAAATTTACTCAAAAAAATTGAATCTAGCACTTCTAGCGTCATAAATTTTGTTTACAGAGCATTTCAGGGAACGCCAGCTCTTTTACTCTGCCTCAGCAGCTATAGCTATTTACAGGAAATCTATTTGGGCCTGGGGATCTTTGGACTCGGATACCTGGGGTATTTTTGGCATAAACAGGCAAAGGTTGATTACCCTTTTCACACAGTGAGCAACATATTAAGAAATCTAGCATTATTGTGTGTGATCCCAACATCTCTCGTTTGGTATAACCTGATTCAGCCAGACTTTTCAACGGCAAAACCACATTCATACAGTTCAACAGGTATTACCTGTATCAAGCAGCAGATGCGTCATCTCCAACACGCCATAGATCTTTATCACAAAGACAGGGGGGAGCTTCCTCAAGATGTATCCTCTTTACTGAAGCTATCAAACCAGCAAAATACCCCCTATTTCCAAGCTTCACTTAAATCAAAAACAGCCTTAAAAATCTACCACCATAAGCTTACATGTTATGGCATGCTGGGCCTTGCACATTGCTTCGACAACAATGAATCTGACAACAAAGAGGGAACGATTCATTACCGGCGCTTAAATTCACACAAGTACCAAATTTATGGCACAGATTTTTTAGGACGGGTATACAAAGACAAAGGGCGCGATTTCATCCTGGACAATGCCGCTGATGAAACCCGTTGACACACATTTGCAGAACGCCTGAATGCCAAAGAGTCCCTGATTGAATAAGTTAAACCTTTTCTGTCAGGCTTAAAAGTACCAATGATTGGGAAGAAGCAACTATGGCACTGTTGAAATTTTTAAAAGAACCAGCTCCTTTAACATTTACTCGAACCGAGAAATGGGTCTTCATAGGACTCTTCAAAAGCCTCGCTATTTTTTTGTTTTTACCCTTGGGATTGATACGCATCTCGACTTATCCAGAATACAACCATCCGAATTTGTACTTTCCAGATTTGCCCCAATTCTTGCTCGCTTATATTGTTATCTGGCTCATTTGCTGTGCTTTTGAGGTCAAACCAGGGAGGAAGCATCCTCCAATTGCTTACTTTTATTTATTATGGCGATCCTTGCCCTGGCTATTGGCTTGTTTTGCTCTTTTTGCGATACCGTCATTCATACCGCTATATTTCTGTTTGGCCTTATTTCTGCAATTGCTTTGGTTCAGCCAAAATTTTTGGCCTGAAACAGGGTGGCATTTACAACAAAAACGCTCAAAAGAAATCCGATCTGGTTGGGTTTTCAGACAAACCGTGATTTGGATAGGGATATCGGCTCTTTTGTATGGAACCGCTTATTTAGTATTTTTGATGCCTGTACCCAGATGCTGTGGGGGAGACAAAGTGAGTTCAGTGAAAGCAAATATGCATACTCTACAAACGATGGCGGAAACTTTTTTTGCAGACAAAGGGCGTGTAGCACGGAATCTGAAAGAGCTGAAAAAAGACGCCCTGACATCGTCCTCTCCCTATTGGAAAGACTTTACCAATCCATATACTAGTCTGATTACGCGCCCAGACCACAAACACCCTGACCCCTATTTGGTCAGAGATGAGATTGATTTACAGAATCACCCCTTTTTTAAAGAAATTATGGGTTTTAGATTCATTATCAAGGAAGCACCCATTGGGGTTGTAAGCTACGAATACCAATCAAATCAAAACTATGCGATTTATGGCTATAACCGGTGGGGTTTAAAAATCAGAGATAAAGGACAAATCTTGCAGTTTTCCCCAGAGTGATGAATAAAATCAATTGAATAAGACTTCTTTCCATCCCGTTTTCAGCCAGTATCCTCCATTGGCCAAGGGCCTGATAAGAGAGGGCATTAGGAACCCCGCCGGTCCACGATGGACAAAGGCGGGGTGACTATTAGCCCGTGTAGCACACGATGTGCATAACGGGCGGCCCGAACGTCAGGCCCTTGTGCCAACCGGAGCCACTGACCACGCTTCTGAAACCCCCATGAACGCCCAAACATGGACACATAAACACCTCTCGCCAAAGGGAAAAGGCTTTCCCAAGCACCAACACGGCTCGCAGAAAAAACCACCGCAAAACACTGGAAAGTTTCCCCACCCCAATGTTATGCTCATCTTCAGACAGAGCAGCGCAGAGACAGGTTACTTCGGGATCTGCCGGTCGCAAGACCGTGTTGGTGCAAGTCCAACTCCTCCGACTTCAACGGGGGATGGCGAAAGTAGCAGACGCAGCAGATGTATAGTCCTGGCTCGTTTTTTTCTCTCTGTCTTATCCTTCAGCCAGCTCCGCCAATTCCAGCCAGCGCAATTCTTTGGCCTCGATCTCAGCCTCGAGTTCCCCAAAAGCCGCTGAGAGTTTCTGCAAACTGCCCGCCCCCAAATCGCCCGGATTGGCCAATTCCGCCTCCATCTGCTGTTTGCGCGTCTGCAATTGTTCCAGCTCTTGCTCCAGCCCTTCGTACTCTTTTTGCTGCTTGTAACTCAACTTGGGCTTGTTCTCGCGTGGCGGCTTGCGCTCAAGCGGCTTGTCTTCTTTGACTTTGTCTTCTTTGGCCTGTTGGCGCAGGGCCTTTTCCTGCTCCTGCTGGGCCAGCCAATAATCGGTATAATTGCCGGGAAAATAAAGCACCTGGCCGTCGCCCTCAAAGACAAAGAGGTGATTGACCAGACGGTCCATAAACCAGCGGTCATGCGAGACCACCAGCAAATTGCCTTTAAAGTCCTGGAGAAAGTCTTCCAGCACCTCAATCGTGGCAATGTCGAGATCGTTGGTGGGTTCGTCCAGAATCAAGAAATTGGGATTTTTCAACAAGACAGTCAGCAAATAGAGCCGCCGTTTTTCACCCCCACTGAGGGTTGAGACTTGGCGCCAATGCACCGGCGCAGGAAAGAGAAAGCGCTCCAGCATTTGGGCGGCCGTGATCTGGCCTCCGCCGCGCACAGGCAAGACCTCGGCAATTTCTTTGATCACCTCAATCACCCGCTGATCGTTGCGAAAATGCATATTCTGCTGGCGGTAATAGGCCAATTCAATGGTCTCCCCAATCACGACTTCGCCCTGATCCAGCGGCTGCTCACCCACCAGCAAATTGAGGAAGGTACTTTTGCCGCTGCCATTGGGGCCCACCACGCCGATGCGGTCGCCTTTGGAGAAGTCATGGCTAAAATCTTTTAAAACAACTTTGTCGCCAAAGGCCTTGGCCAAGTGGTGCAATTCGAGAATTTTACCCCCGAGGCGGGGCATGAGAATATCCAGGCTCAAAGCCCCTTCGCCAGAGACAGATTCCAGTTCATCTTGGAGCGAGAGAAAGGCCTCGGAGCGGGCCCGAGACTTGGTGCCCCGTGCGCGCGGCTGTTTGCGAAACCAGGCCAACTCCCGCCGGTAGCGGTTGCGGGCCACTTCGGTCTCGCGGGATTCGCGTTCGAGGCGGGCATATTTTTGCGCCAAATAATCGCTGAAGCCGCCGCTGACGCGGTAGAGTTGTCCCTGTTCGAGTTCGAGAATTTCATCGCAGACCGCTTCAAGGAAATAGCGGTCGTGGGTGACCATTAAAAGCGTCATCGACTGGCTGGTCAGGTATTGCTCCAGCCATTCCATCATGTCGAGGTCGAGGTGGTTGGTGGGCTCATCCAGAATCAAGAAATCCGGGGCATCGAGCAGGGTCTGAGCCAGGGCGATGCGGCGCTTTTGGCCGCCTGACAAAACCGCCACAGGCTGTTCCAGGCCATCAATTTTGAGGCGCGAGAGAATCTGCTGGGCCATAACCTGGTAATCCCAGGCATGTAGGCGTTCCACCTCGGCATAGGCCCGCTGAATTTGCGCGGTGTCTTGGCTTTTCAGCGCCACTTCGTAAGCGTGAATGGCCCTGAGTTCGGGGCGCTCTGAGGCATAAAGCGCCTGCATCACCGTGTGTTCGGGGTTGAGTTCGGGCTCCTGGGGCAAAAATCCAACGCGAATGTCACGGGCCCATTCAATCCGGCCCTGATCTGCCGGCTCTTCGCCAGCCAGAATGCGAATCAGGGTGGTTTTCCCCGTGCCATTGCGGGCCACCAGCGCCACCCGCTGGCCTTTGCTGAGCGAAAAGGCCACGTCTTTGAACAAAACTTTGTCATGGTATGCCTTGGACAGGCTGTCTACACGCAGATAAAACACAGGGGCCTCCATATGGGGAATACTCTATTCTGCCACAGGCCAGGAAAGATGCGGGCAAATGCACAATTCCCACGCATCAGTCTAAGACGAATTCTCGGCCTAATTTTGAGACTAATTCTGGGCCAAGGCGCAAGCCGCTTCCACTTTGAGCTGGCAGGCCTTTTGGTAGCTCTGTTTGGCCTCTGCGCCTTTGCCGGCTTGGGTCTGAATCTGCCCCAATTGGAGCCAAGCGGGACCGTAGTCTGGCTGCAAACCCAGGGCCTTTTCGAGATCGGCCTGGGCCAGATCGTATTTTTTCTGGTTCAGATAGACCTCTGCGCGCGAGCTGAGAATGTCTGGCGAGTCGGGAAAGGCCTTGAGCACCGTTGCATATTCGGCCAAGGCCTCTTCGTGCCGCCCCGTCCAATTGTAAATATCTCCACGCATCACATGGGCAGCCAAAACCCGTGGATCGAGTTCGAGAATGCGCGTGGCATCGGCCAGGGCGATCTCGTATTGTTTGCTCTGGATCGCCAAGACCGCCCGCGCTTTAAAGGCCTGCAGAAACTTGTCGTCGGCCTTGACGGTGGCAGTATAAGCGGCAATGGCTTTCTCAGGCTGCCCCTGGTTTTCATGAATCTGGCCGATATAAAAATGGGCTGAGGCATTGCCCGGTGCCATTTTTGTAATCCACTCAAAATCTGCCAGGGCCTGGGGAAAATTTTTGAGTTGGGCATGGGTCAAGCCGCGATTGCCATAGGCATCGAGAAAATTTGGCTGCAGCACAATCGCCTGATCAAAGGCCTGCAGCGCCTGATCAGCTTTGCCCATTTGATTCAGGGCAATGCCACGCAAATTCTGACTTTCGGCACGCTGGGGCTCCAATTTGAGGGCCTGTTCAAAATCCGCGAGGGCTTTAACGGGCTCACGCACTTCGAGGTAGAGGCGGCCCCGGCTGTTGAGAATCGCCGCTTGGCTGATCAGCGGAAAATCTGTCGAAACGGGACTTTTGACACTCAGGGCTTGGCTATACGCGGCCAGGGCCTTTTCAAAATCCCCCTGGGCGGCATAGAGATCGCCCATATTGGTATAGGGATTGGGACTGTCTTGGTGTTTGAGAGAGGCTTGAAAGCGTTCTAAAGCTTTGGCCGGCTGGTTTTGAGCGGCATAGACCAAGCCCTGATTGTTGTAAGCATCGGCCAGATTCGGTTGGTATTTGATCGCCTGTTCAAAATGGGCCAAAGCCTCAGCATAACGATCCTGGGTATAGTCAATCACGCCGAGATAATTGTAAATCCGGGCAAACTCTTGAGGGGTTGCCGGTTTGAACTGCAGGGCCTGCTTAAAATCTGCTTGGCTGGCCGGGTATTGCCCACGGGTATAATAATAAATGCCACGGGCCGTCAGAATTTCTGGGTTTTTGGGATCGCGTTTGAGGGCCTGGGTCAAATCTTCCAGGGCACCTTCGTTCTGTTTGAGGATGATCCGCAACAGGCCACGGGTAAGGTAGGCATCGCCATAATTGGGATCGGCTTTGAGGGCCTGAGTCAGATCTTCGTGGGCCAAGTCAAGCTTGCGCCAGACCATTTGTACCTTGGCTCGGCCATTGAGCGCGGCGGCATGGTTGGGTTTAAGTTTGAGTGCTTGGTTGAACTGAGCCAGGGCCTTGTCAAATTGATTCAGACCACCATAGGCCCGCCCCAGGCGCACATAGGCTTCGGGATCTTTGGGGGCCTGTTTGACGGCCTTTTGGCTGAGTTCCAAGGCTTTTTGCCATTGACTGGCTTTGAGGGCCTGATCCGCCGCTTGCAACAGAGAGGCCGTCGTAACGGCAGGCGGCTTGCTCGGGGCTGACCAAGCTGTCCCAGAGGCGGCCAGGCCTGCTGAATGGATCAAAATACTCAAAACCAATAGGCGTGTCAGTTTTATCATGGGTGCTTGCACTTACTCTCTCAGGCTTTCTCTGGCGATTTACTTGCTTCAACCCATTCAAAAAACGGGTATTCTTACCATAATAACACCCACAGACCCCGCTTCGGTTTCTGCTACAATGAAAGGCATGAAATCTGTATTGATCTCTCTTTCTACGGTTTTCTCCGCAGTGTTTTGGCTCCAGGCGCAGCCTGCTTTGGCCATTCTGGGCGAAGATTATCTCATGATGCGCACGTATTTCCACAAACCCCGGCGCTATGACTTGGTCCATGAAGCCAAATTTAAGGGTTTTGCCGAATTGCGCCAAGAAATGCGGCCGATTCATGTCCATTTTTTTGCCAATGCCGAAGGCAAGATCAGCAAAGAATTCTGGAGTGCCGACGCCAGCCCTTGGACCTTTGCGCAGGCCAATAAAATCCGCGATGCGATCATGCGCCGCAGCCACAGCAATGCCTCGGGCAACAGCCTCGGCCTGATTTGGTATTATAGCGATGGCGCGCGCGTGATGTACCGGGTGGTTGGCAATCGCGTGATCAGCATTATGGCCGTCGACAAAGATTTTAACCCAGGAGATCTGGGCAAAATGCCGCAGTGGTTTGCCCCCGCCACAGCCAAACCCCAATTTCCCAAATATCTGCCGCCCGCTTCCCCTGCAGCACCGGCATCACCGGCTCCCAAGGTCAGCCCTCCCCCTGCACAGCGATGAAAAAAAATACATGGCTTTTGTCGGGCCTGACCTATCTCAGTGTGTGTTTTTCGGCTTCGGCACAACCAGCCTGTTTGGGGCTGCTGACCGAGTGGCAACTCAAAGCCCATTCTCCCGATAGCCACTCAACCCTGCGCCAGCAATTTCTAGAACGCCTGTCTTTTGAGCATCAGGCGCTGGGCCTGGAGCTAGACGAACCCCAGGTTTTGCCTCACCCAGAACCAGATCATCTGCTGCTGTGTCTCAGCGAAAACTATCCATTGCAGCAGATTTTGGCCAAGCGGCAGCAAAAAACGAGCTTCGAAATACGCCAGCCGATGAAAGGCACTCAAGACCTCTGGGCCCCTACAGGCCTGAACGGCTCTCAGCTGCTCAAAGTTACCCTCAAAAAGCAACCCGAACCCGGTGTCGAAATCCAATTGGACCACAATGGCAGCCAGATTCTGGCCCGTTTGAGTGTGGGGCTGCTCAAACAAAAAATGGGGCTGTATTTAAATGATCAGCTCTTAATAGCACCCCAGGTCATGTCGGTCATTACCGATGGGCGACTGCTGATCACGGGTTCAGATCTCAAAGCCATGGAAAACCTGGGCCAAAAACTCGAATCGGCCCGTGTGCCTTGGCCCGATCTGGAATTATTGGCCATTGAAGTGGGGCACTTCAGCGAAGCTTTGCAAAAACAAGTGCCGCCAGAGTTGCAAGCCGTGCTCAACAAACACTATCCCGGCTGGTATTTTCCCAAAGGTCTCAGTGCAATTGGCCAAGAACATTATTGGCAAGAAAAACCGCCTTTTACGCCTTTTTGGATCAAAGGCGATTTTGATGGCAATGGCACAGAAGACCACGCCCTGCAAATTCGCCACCCCGCAGGCAAAGAGGGCAGCCGCGAGACCATTCTGATCCTGAGTCGCCAAAAAACCAGCCAAAATCCAAGCCAAAATGCCAATCAATATCTGCCACTGGTTTTGGACCAGACGGCCCCCGCCCATTTGCGCTCTTGGTCGGGAGCCTCGCTCTGGCGCTACCCCGCAGGCAGTAAAATGTACAATTTTGAAACCAAAAAAGAATTTATCACCGCCCACGAAACGTTGGCCCTGCATTTTTGGGGCAAAGGGGCCATGGCCTGGACGTGGGACGGAACCGGCTTCAAAGACATCACTATAGGCGACTGATTGGCGAAAGTAAAAAGCCCCTGCTAAAACGCAGGGGCTTTGTTTTAAGCCGAATTTTGATTCAGAGACTGAATCAGTGGTGCATTTTGATTTCGACGCGTTTTTCCATTTTCATGGAACCATCGCCATCACCATCACCCATACCGTGGGGGTGGGTCAAGGCCATGCCCATTTCCATCATGTCAGACCCCATGATCACCATCTCCGCATTTTTTTCTTTCATGCCTTTGAGAATGGCATCATTGCCAGCTTGCAGCAAGGAGTGCGCAGATTTGGGAATCAGGGCCATTTCTTTGTGGCAAACGCCCATGTAACTGTCATGAGCGGCTTTTATGTCTTTCATCATTTTTTCCATGTCGGCCACTTCTTTGTCGGACATTTGGGTATCCCCGACTTTGGCGTGCATGACTTTGTGTTTCATTTCATGCATCATCATTTTCATGCCTTTCATGCTCATATGGTGCATGTGCATGCCTTTTTTGAGGATCTTGGCGCCCGTCATCATCATCTTGTGATCTTTTTTCTTGGCACCTTCTTCGACCATCATATTGCCGGCTTGCATCAGATCGAGGGAGCGCTCAGCATAGGCCTTGCCATCCATCATTTCTTCTGCTGACATTTGGCTGTGGCCACCCATTCCCTGGTGCTGACCACCGCCTTGGTGTTGACCGCCACCTTGATGGTGGTCGGCAAAAGCGGGTTGCATAGCGGCCATCAGGGCCGTTGCGGTAATTGCGGTTAATACTGTTTTTTTCATAATATGTTTTACCTCTAGATATGTCTCTTTCGGATCTCTGGGTTCACTATAGCGCAGTTTGGTCAAAGATGGGAAAGCCCAGTATAATCAAGAGACACCCACCCCAATGCTAGAGGTCTCGCGATGTCTGAAACACCCCCCGATTTAAACGAAGCCCTGTATCACGCAATTTTGCAAAAACAGCTTGAAAAAGTCAAAGAACTCCTGGCAGCCGGGACGGATCCCAACGTGGCACACCCTTCGCAATCCCCGGCTCTGCATTGGGCTGCAACCTATGGCAATTTGGAAATCGTCAAAGAACTGCTGGCAGCCGGAGCCGATATCAACGGGATAGACAATCCCACTTACGAAGAGACCCCGCTGTTTAAAGCCTTGCGCAACCGCCAAAGTGAGATTGCCCTGTTTTTGCTCAACAATGGCGCCAAACACCAACTCAAAAACAAGTGGGGCGACACCCCTTTGCACCTTGCAGCGGGCCATTCCAGCTTGCCCCTGCTGGAGATATTAATCGGCGATGGGCTCTATTTAAATCGGCGCAATCAATATGGCGTCACCCCCTTGCAGCAGGCAGCCCGGCTGGGTGATTTGGTCATGCTCAAAGGTCTGATCGCAGCGGGGGCCGACCCCGATAAAAAATCAGCCCAGGGCCAAAATGCCTTGGTTTTGTCGGTGATTTCCGACAGCCCAGAGGTCTTTGAATATTTACGTGCCCTCAGCCGGCATGACAGCCCCAAAATACACAGGGAATGTCTGAAAATGGCGATCCAATATTACCGGCCAGGGTTGGTCGAACACCTGCTGAAAGACGAAGATTTAGCAGGTCCGCTCACCCCAGGGCACCCCCTTTTGCTGGCCTTGCCTTACGGCTATGAGCCGATCTTAAAGCTCTTTCAAGCGCGGGGCATCGACCTCAATGCCACCAATGCACAAGGTGAGACATTGCTAATAACGGCGATAGAAGCCAATTGGAGCGCCAGTGTCCAGTGGTTGCTTAAAAATGGCGCAGATCCACAATTGCGCAATTCACAAGGTCAGACAGCGCTGGCCAAAGCCTTGGAAAAAGGCAATTTGCAGCTGACAGAATGGCTTTTAAAAGGCATTCAAGACCCCGATAGCTGTTTGCCCCCCGGCCAGTCTTGCTTGGCATTGGCACAACGCAGTGGAAACGCGGATCTGGTCAGAGTCTTGTTGCTGGGTGGGGCCAAAATTGGCAAAACAAAAGCCCAAATCTGGGTGGACAATGCCCTCTATCTGCACAAAGCGTCTAAGCTCATGCTGGCTCCAGGCCAGGGGGCTTTGCCCTTGCCGGGCCAGTACCTGGTGGGGCTGCAAAAAAACATCGAGAGCCTGGGCTTTGTGCTCTCCCCGGCCCTGGCTGAGCGGGTATTAACGCTCTCAGAGTCAGAGCTCAAAGAGTTTTACCTTGAGCTGATTCCCCTGCTCAAGCAAATGGTGGGCGCCCATAAAAACTTTAACCCGATGTACCCCAATTTCCCGGAACAAGTTATGAATATGCCCAAATGGGAATTGCAGCTCAATGCCCTGCTGCATTATTGGGGTGACGCCATTGGCAAACGCATTCTGCCCCACTACGAAAAGGCCGAACGCCCAGCCCTGCAAGACGAAACCCCACTTAAACAGATAGATTTGGGCGACAGTGCAGATTTTATGTTGATCTTTAAGCGCCTGCAACTGGCCCGCATGGCCCTCAGCCCCGAAGACAAAAAACACCTGGCCTGGTTTGTCGCCAGCCGGGGAGAGAGCATTGTGCCTTATCTCGAAGCCCATTTGCCACAGCGCGAAAATGCAGCTTTGCTGGTGGCCGCCCTGCTGCAATACCTCAAAAAAGCAGATGTGCAAACAGAGACACAAACAAACTGGCAAACGGACTTGGCAGCAAACTATCTCAAAAACGGAACCGATGTCTTGCGTCTGGCCACCGCTCTCTCCAATGGCGATGTCAGTCTGGCTGAGAACACCCGCTTTGTGAGCTTTTCCAAGCCCATCCGCCGCTTGCTCTTGGGCCAATTGGAGCGCATGGAAGACCTCGCTGAGGCCCTGCAAAAACGCCCAGAACCCTTTAAACGGCTGGCTGAGCGCCTGCATCCAGGCGAGTACAAAACCCGCTTTCCCAAAACCTTTGAAGCCTTTAAGGCCCTGCGCCAAGGTCAAAAAATGCCGACCTTTGGGCGCTCTGTCGAAATGGCTTTGGCTGAACGCGAGATATCCACCGCCCTGGCGCTTTTGCAGACCCGGCCCGGAGAATTTGCCCGGCGCCTGGACCATTTATTGCGCCTGAGCCCCCAAGCAGAAAGTGTCTTGGGCCCCTTTGCGCAGTTGGCAAATGGCTTACCAAGCCCACTGTTATTACAGGTCATGGCCCATTTTCAGGGCCGCTTGGCACCGGCTGAATTGCGGGTCTTTTTTCCCAAAGGCGAAGTGGCCAAATTGCAGGCCATCGACAATACCCTGCCGCCTTTGGCTGATGCTGTTTGCGAGGCGGTTATCACGCTCTGTAAACAGGCGTTGGTCAAACAATATGGCTTGCGCACGCCCCTGGGCAAGGTCTATTTGGACGCGGCCTTGAAGGCCTTTAAGGTGCCTTTTGCCCTGCGATCGGCGTCCAAAGCCCTGCGCACCGTGGCACGGGGCAGCCGGGTGGAATTGGGAGTGGGCGAGACCATTCGCTTTTTTATCTGGTGGAAAGACGGCCTCAGCCGCACAGATTTGGATCTCAGCGCCCTGAGCCTGAATGCCGACTTTGAATACCAGAGCACCCTGGCCTATTACAATCTGAAAGAGATCGGCGGCTGCCACAGTGGAGACATTACCTCCGCACCCGAGGGTGCATCGGAGTTCATCGACATCCACATTCCCACTTTTTTAAGCAGTGGCAGCCGCTACCTGTTGATGGTGGTCAGCTCGTTTACCGAACAGCCCTATTGTGATTTGCCTGAGTGTTTTGCAGGCGTGATGCAGCGCCAATTTCCCAACAGTGGCGAGATCTACGAACCGCGCACCGTGCTGAATAAATTTGACCTCAGCGCCAATACCCAGATCGCCATTCCGCTGATCTTGGATTTGGAAACCAAACAGATGATCTGGACCGATCTGGCCCTCAAAAAGAACCCCAACCACGCCAATAACGTGCATGGCAACCGTTCCAGCCTGTCGCTGCTCTGCCAGGCCATGACCCAATTGCAAAAGCCCTCGCTCTACCAATTGCTTGAATTGCAGATTGACGCACGGGGCAGCCGGGTGTACAATCGCGAAGAGGCGGAGACGATTTTTTCACTGGATCAAGGCATCACGCCTTGGGACACCGACCGAATTGTTTCAGACTTTCTCTGACCGCAGCCAAACAGAGGGCTATCCAGGCGCTTCCTTCAAAGCTGATTACTTTCCAGCGCCAGGGCTCTCCCTCTGCTTCGCTGTGTTAGCTGTTTCCTCAGCAAACAGAGGGCTATTGGGCTGCTTCCTTCACCAAAAACTTCCAATTTTCTAGCGGCCCGGCTCTCCCTCTGTTTCCTGGGGAAAGCCCTTTCAAACACATCTGCTTCAGGGAGCTTTGCTCAGAAAATTGCAATTCAGGGGCAGTGGCTGAGCAGGGGGGCCTTGAGCGCGCCCCGCTGAGAAACCCGAATATATGTGCTCTGGTAATCAGAATAGACCGTGAGATAGTGAGCGGGGCCTGCATCCAACCTAAATTCAGACCCATGACAGGCCTTGCGTTTGGCAAAGGCCATTTTGACATGTTTGGGCGTGACTTGGCTGCGGGTGGCGATGACCAAAAACCAATTGAGTTCTTGGGTTTCGCGATACCCCAATTTGTCGTAGGGCTGATTTAATTTGAGCAGCGCCGATTCAATCGTTTTGCCATTCAAGCCAAACTCCACACTGGCCACCAATTGGGCAGCTTGGCCTTCGCTGCCATAGAGGTAAAGATGGGGATCTTCAAGCGAGACCGGACGGCCCTGAAAGCCCAAGAGGGTGTTGTAACGTCGGGCCAAAAAGGGCTTAAAACTAGCCATTGAAAAAGGAGTACCCAACTGGCTGAAAGCCGGAAGGGTACTCCCCCAAACCAGACTGAAAGAAATCAGGCTGGCCCAAAATTTCATTAGATGCGACGGCGATTCTGGCGATTTTTGAGCAATTCCACCACCCGCAAACGGGTGGCAGCACGCTGCAAATCGGCCAGCGAATCCGCAGAGGCCAAAGCCTTTTCACCGGCTTTTTCGCTCATGCGGGCCTGGGCCTTTTTCATGGACTCTTTGGCTCTGAATTCATCAATATCTGTCGCCAACTCAGCACTTTCAGTCAGAATTGTGGCGTGATTGTGGTGGTATTCCAAAATCCCGCCCATGGTCGTGATAAAGTCACGCTGACCTGCGTGCTGGTATTCCACAAAGCCGAAGTCTATTTTCATAAACACGGGCACGTGGCCGGGCAGAATCCCAATTGAGCCATCGGGGCCCATGATTGAGAGAAATTCGACCGGAGAGCTGAAAATGGTGCCCGAAGGGCTGACCACGTCCAGTTGGATTTCACGTTTGGACATTTTAAACCGCCTTACAGAGACTTGGCTTTTTCACGGGCTTCTTCAATGGTTCCGACCATATAAAAAGCCTGCTCAGGCAGGTCATCGTGTTTGCCATCGAGAATTTCGCGGAAGCTGCGCACGGTGTCTTCGAGTTTGACGTAAGCACCGGGGAAGCCTGTGAAAATTTCAGCCACGTGAAAGGGTTGGCTGAGAAATTTCTGCAATTTACGGGCACGAGAAACACTCATCTTGTCTTCTTCAGAGAGTTCTTCCATCCCCAGAATGGCAATGATGTCCTGCAGCTCTTTATAACGTTGCAGCACCTGCTGAACACCCCGGGCCGTATTGTAATGCTCTTCACCCAAAACCTCAGCTTTGAGAATCTGAGAAGAGGAGTCCAGGGGATCCACGGCGGGGTAAATTCCCAACTCGGAAATCTTACGCGACAAGACGGTGGTGGCACCCAAGTGAGCAAAGGTGGTCGCAGGGGCGGGGTCGGTCAAGTCATCTGCAGGCACGTAAACGGCCTGAATCGAGGTGATCGAACCAGACTTGGTCGAGGTGATGCGCTCTTGCAAGGCACCCATCTCGGTGGCCAAGGTGGGCTGATAACCTACCGCGGAGGGCATACGGCCCAGCAGCGCAGAAACTTCAGAACCGGCCTGGGTAAAGCGGAAGATATTGTCCACGAAGAGCAATACGTCTTGGTTTTGCACATCACGGAAATACTCAGCCACGGTCAGACCACTCAAAGCCACACGCATACGGGCTCCGGGAGGTTCGTTCATCTGGCCATACACCAATGCCACTTTGTCGAGAACGTTGGAGTCTTTGAATTCGTGGTAAAGATCGTTTCCTTCACGGGTACGTTCTCCCACACCCGCAAAGACGGACACGCCGCCGTGCTGTTTGGCGATATTGTGAATCAGCTCCTGAATCAAGACGGTTTTGCCGACACCGGCACCGCCGAAGAGACCGATTTTACCGCCTTTGGGATAAGGCGCGAGCAAATCAATAACCTTGATGCCCGTTTCAAAGACTTCGGGTTCCACGGTCAGATCCACCATTTCAGGGGCATCACGGTGAATCGAGGAGGTGGTCACAGCGGAAATGGGGCCCGCTTCGTCTACGGGAGCGCCCACCACGTTCATGATCCGGCCCAGGGTGGCATCACCGACGGGCACAGAAATAGGACTGCCCGTGTCAACCACGCGGGTGCCGCGCTGCAGGCCATCGGTGGAAGCCATGGCAACGGTACGGACACTGTTGTCTCCCAGATGTTGCTGAACTTCGGTAATCACGATCTCGCCGCCGTCGCGCTCAATACTCAGAGCGGAATAGATTTCGGGCAGGTCGCCCTCGGCAAAATACACGTCGATAACGGGACCCATAATTTGAGAGATGGTTCCAACTCTTTCAGTTTTGACTGCGGTATCTGTCATCACTTTTTATCCTTTTTGCTTCGTTTTACTGGGAGAGGGCTTCAGCGCCGCCCACCACTTCGAGAATTTCTTTGGTGATATAGGCCTGACGTACTTTGTTGTACAACATGGTCAGGTCTGCCAACAGATCGTCGGCGTTTTTGGTCGCCGCATCCATGGCTGTCATACGGGCTGCCAATTCACTGGCCGCACTCTCTAAGAGCGCTCTGTAGATCTGGCGTCCGACGTAGCGGGGCAAGACACTCTGGAGCAGGGTCAGCGGATCGGGCTCATAGATATAATCGCCTTTTACCTGCGGTAAATCTTCAGGCGGAACAATCGGCAAGAGCTCCAGAGCTGTGGGCTGGTAAGACAACATCGAGGAAAAGTGGGTGTAGAGCAAGACCACCTTGTCCACTTTTTTCTCGATAAAAGCGGTGGTCACCGCTTCGACCAGCATCTCAGCTTCGGTATAGGTCGGAACAGGGGGCAAATGGCTGTAGCGCCCCAAGCTCTCAACTTCACCCCGGCGGAAGAAGGTAATGGCTTTATTGCCAACCAACCAGGCCTTGGGGGTCTGTCCAGCAGCAGAAACGTCCGACATCTCCTGCACGGCGAAGCGCAGCATGTTGGAGTTATAGCCACCACACAAACCTTTGTCGGCAGTGAGAATCAAAAACCCAACGTTTTTGACTTCGCGCTGTTCCAGCAGGGGCTCATTGAGATCTTCTTCGGCCATTTTATAGGCCACGCTCTGAAAGATCTCCTTGAGCTTCTGGGCATAGGGACGCGTTGCCAAGACCCGCTCTTGAGCGCGTTTGACTTTGGCAGCCGCCACCATTTTCATGGCTTTGGTGATCTGCTGTGTCCCTTTGAGACTTTTAATCCGGTTGCGTATGTCGCGTGTACTGGGCATGGTCTTTACCTATTTCTTGAAGACGCTTTCCTTGAAAGCACCCACCACTTTTTTGATCTTGGCTTCGGTCTCATCGGTCAATAGGCCCGTTTCAGAGATCGTCGCTTCAATATCTGGATGTGAGGTTTCGAGGTAGCTCAACAGCTCTTTGCGGAAACGCAGCAGCTGTTTGACATCGACGTCATCAACCAGACCCGAGGTGACCATATAAATCTGAACAATCATCTTGCCCAAAGAGAAAGGCGCATTCACAGGCTGTTTCAGGGTTTCTGTCAGGCGTTGACCGCGGGCCAACTGATCTTGGGTGGCTTTATCGAGGTCAGAGGCGAACTGAGAGAAAGCAGCCAATTCACGGAACTGGGCCAATTCCAAACGCATCTTACCTGCGATTTTCTTCATGGCTTTGGTCTGGGCTGCGCCACCAACGCGGGAAACGGAGATCCCTGAGTTGATCGCGGGGCGGACACCGGCGTTGAAGAGATCGGTTTCCAAGAAGATCTGACCATCGGTAATTGAGATGACGTTGGTGGGAATGTAAGCGGTAACGTCGTTGGCTTGGGTTTCGACGATCGGCAGAGCCGTCAGCGAACCGGCACCCATGGCATCGCTCAATTTGGCTGCGCGCTCCAGCAAGCGGGAGTGCAGATAGAAAACGTCGCCAGGATAAGCCTCGCGGCCGGGAGGACGGCGCATCAGCAGCGACATTTCGCGGTAGGCCCAAGCCTGTTTGGTCAAGTCATCATAGACCGCCAAAACGTGCTGACCTTTGTACATGAAGTACTCACCCATGGCGCAACCGGCATAAGGAGCCAAGAATTGCAGGGCAGGTGCGGCGTTGGCCGGTGCGGAAACCACAATCGTATACGACAGGGCGTCGTGATCTTCGAGGGTTTTGACCACGTTGGCCACGGTCGAGGCTTTCTGACCAATAGCGACGTAAACGCAGAGACAGTTCTGACCTTTTTGATTGAGGATCGCGTCGATCGCCACCGAGGTTTTGCCGGTTTGGCGGTCACCGATGATCAATTCGCGTTGGCCACGGCCAATCGGGGTCATGGCGTCAATCGCGGTCAGGCCCGTCTGCAGGGGCTCGTGAACGGATTTGCGTTGAATAATACCGGGCGCAGGGGATTCGACCAAGCGGGTACCACTGGCAGCAATCGGGCCTTTGCCATCGAGAGGATTGCCGAGCGGGTCGACCACGCGACCGAGCAGCGCTTCGCCGACGGGAACCTCAACCACGCGACCGGTGGTTTTAACGGTGTCCCCTTCTTTGATTGTGCGGCCATTGCCAAAGATAACAGCGCCAACGCTGTCCTCTTCCAGGTTGAATACCATGCCCACGATGCCGTTGCCGAAATCGAGAAGTTCACCGGCTTTGGCCTGTTCCAGGCCATAGATACGGGCAATCCCGTCACCGACGCTCAGGACGGTACCGGTAGAGGTATCGGTCAGTTCACGTTCATATTTTTTGATTTGTTCTTTGAGAATACTGGTAATTTCATCGGGTTGAATGCTCAGCATAAGGTCTCCTTATTGTTCATTTCGTTGCTGCTATTGCTAGACTAGATTTGGTTAATTGGCTAGACGGGTCTAGACCAGGGATTGGGCCAGTCCAGCCAATTGGGTTTTGAGTGAGCCGTCGATCATGCGATCGCCAATTTTAATGCGCACACCACCCAAAAGGGAGGGATCTGTTTCACAGCGCATTTCCACGGACTGACCGAGATAATCTTCCAGTTCCTGTTTGAGCAAGACCTCTGTCTTCTTAATCAAGGGAACCGCTGTAATCACTTCTGTGACTACTTTTTTGTGCAACTGATTGAGCAAGCGCTGGTATTCAGCGGCAATTTCACTCAGATAATTTTCACGTTTTTTGTCTACCAAGAGGTAGAGGAAATTCAGCATTTCAGCTGGAATTTTGGCTTCAAACAGCTGTGTAAAAGTGGAACGTTTGTCGTTTTTTTTAATCACAGGATGCTGCAAGATGCGCTTCAACTCGGGATTTGAATTGACCAGATCGCACACACTGTGCAAAGTGGCTCCAAATTCATCCGCTTTATTTAAGTCGTGGGCCAGGCCAAACAAGGCTGCAGCGTAGCGCTCAGCAATGACTTTCTGCTTCATGATTTAAACTCCTTGAAGTCCTTGAGAGAGAAGGCAAAATCTTCCACCAAAGAGGAATGGCCCTTTTGGTCGAGACGTTGGCCTGCCATTTCTTGGGCAGTGGCCATGACTTGGTTGACCAAATCAGCTTTGAGACGCAGTTTGAGATTGTGAAATTCCTGCTCAATCTGGCGCTCCATGCGGACGCGCAAAGCCTCAATCTCGCGGACAGTATCTGATTCAATTTTGCTCGCAGCGGCCACGCCACGGGCTTCAGCCTCTTGGCGAATCGAGGCAATTTCTTGCTCAACCACAGCCATTTGGCGTTTATGGGATTCCAATTCCTGGTTAATATCTGCCAGGTTTTTTTCGGCTTCTTCTACAGAATGAATGATTCCCTGTTGTTTTTTATCCATGGCCTCAGAAATTTTAGGAACCACAAATTTAAACAACAAGAAAACCAAAATACCAAAATTGAGAACCGAAGCAATGATGAGATTTAACATTATCCGACGCTCACTTCTTGTTTGCTCTCGGGTTCAGACGAACCCAGCAATTGGGCCAGAATCAACTCGGCCAGGGGATTCACTTCTTTTTCAAGCGATGAACGCAAACCCGCTTCTTGACCGGCCAATTCTTCTTTGGCCTCGTTCATGCGGGCTTCCATTTCAGCGTTGACATTGCGCAGTTCGGCCTCACGCGCTTGGGTGGCTGCAGCCACCTGGGAAGAAACCAGTTCAAAGGCTTCCTGACGGGCGGCATCCAGCTTCTGATGATAGCCTTCGCGCATGGATTTTAACTCTTGCATACGGCTTTCAGCGGACTTACGCGCGCCGTCAACAGCTTCTTGGCGTTCACTCTGAATGCGCAGAATCGGCTTAAAAAAGATTTGATTTAAAATAGCCAATAATACGAGAAAATTAATGGCTTGGATTAATATTGTTGCATCAAATTCAACCACGTGTGCTACTCCTACTCCAAATCTACGACAGTCTTACGACAGTCTTACGACAGTCTTACGATACTTTGCTACAGTTGGTAATTACAGTTCGTGATGCAGAAGTATACCATTCTTGATGCGCAATCAGCCAGGGAATGGGAGGGAGAAGGACTTAGGTTTTAGGGATTAGGTTTTAGCAGAAAAGGGGAGAAGGGCCCAGATTTTAGCTGTTAGGTTTTGGGTTTTAGTCAAAAAGCGTTTAAGCAAAGACATCCAAACAGCGTTAGGGCAAAAACACCCCGCGCCGTCGTCCCCTAAAACCGAGCCCCCAGAGCCGAGAACCTATCTAAACAGCGAATTGATATCATCCACAACCGCGTTGTGGGTGCTGATAATTTTGGAGATGGCGGCAAAGACCTTCTGGGCCAAACCGAGCATCGGTACATACTCTGTTAGCGAGGCAGTAGAAGTTTCGAGTGACGCCTGCGCAATGCGAGAGCGCTGACGTTCTTGCCAGGGATTTTTGACTTCCACAGAAGCAAAGTCAGTCTGATTGACACTGAAGACGTCCCCCGCCCGCAATTGGTTGTATTTGCCTTTGAGATCAGCGACCATGCTATGGATTTCAAGATCACTGAAATCATTGCGCACAGAGACATAGCCATTGATATCCGTACCAGCTCCGCCCAAGTCAAAGGTTTGCAGAACACCATTGACTGAAAAAGTCAAAACTTTGTCGGAACTCAAGGTCGTCACAACCCGTGAGGTCGCCCCCACCAAAGGCACGCCGACCGCATTCAGGGGCAAAGCGATTGCAGGCATGGGCAAGGTACCAACAGGGGGAGCGATCTGGACAGGGTTTTTGTCGTAGCCATTGGGGTATTGCAAGACACGAACAGTCCCAGCCACAGGATTATAAACAATCGCAAAGCCACCTGAATTGAGCCTGTGGGGGTCGTCTTGACCAAACCCAATCACAATCGCAGCAGCGGGGTCATGGTTACTCACTTTGAGATTCAGTTCTAACTCAAATTCAGAAGTGGCACGGGACTCCCCAACAACCATACCAGCCGAGCCACTGTTTGCGACGGTAATAAAGTTACGAGAACTGATAAAACCATTGACTTTATCATGGGTATACAGCGGTGTGGGCTGACTATACTGAAGCAGGGTCGTAGTGGCAATAGGATAAGAACCAGCGACATTGCCTGCATCCAAGACAGAGTAAGCAGCACTTGTGCTGTTATCAATATCTTCATAACTCCGGATGACGGTTTCGGGTACACCGTTGGCATTGGTATCTTCGGTATTGGTGGCCGCTTGGTTAAAACCAAATTTAAAAAATTTACGGAAGGCATCGCCGTTATTGCCGCCAAAAATAATCTGGGTATTGGCACCTGGCGCCGTCTGTTCGTTGCGGATGATCAGGCGATCTTGCACGGGCTCATAGACAGCACTGACACGGCCCCCAAAACCAGCCCCGTGGGCGTTGATCGCAGCAACAATACTGGGAATGGTTGCCGTAGCGGGGTCAAAGGCGGGAATATTCAACACACCATTGACACCAAAATCAATGTCCAAACCCGTCAGACCGGCGGGCCAACCGGGATCGTTGACCGAAGGCAAAATATAGGGATCGTCGTAAATATAAGTCAAACCATCGGTGGTCGTCGTAAAATCGTTTTTAACTCGCAAGGGCAGATCGCCATCGAGTTGAAAAACCGTGGAACCATATTGAGACATCAAAAGGCCATCCCGATTGGCGACACTGACCAAGAGAAAAGCTTTGTCGCCATATTTGGTCAATTCCTTGGAATAGCCGTCAATGCTAAATATATCTGAACGATCGGTGGGATCTTTGCGAATAAAGTCCTGACCACTGGAAACGACCTTTAAGCCGGCACTGTTACAGAGATAGCCTTCACTTGTCCAATGAAACTCACCATCACGGGTCAAATAATAACGGCCCGCATTATCTGCCAGCACAAAGAAACCCTCTCCTTGAATGGCAAAATGAGCTGAAGATTCAGAATTGACAATCGAGCCTTGGCCCCACTCCATGGTGGTGGCCTGTACGCTCATGGTTGAGGCTGGCACATAAGAATCTGTGGTTGTATAGAGCTGCCCCAGACCATCGGTAATACTCATTCGCGTCGGCTTATAAGCAGTACGGGAGGTACCTTGCATATTGCCATTAATAATGCCGATCCAGGAGTTGACTGCAACGAGGGAATTGACACCAACTTTATCGAGAGCCATGTGAGTTGCCTTTCAGTGCTGTAAATGGGTGCGGAAAGACCCTAGATTCATTTTAGCGGGTCAGCTTTGTTTTGATCGCACGACTTATCAGGAATTTAATCACAAAAAAAAGTATTTTGCAATTTTTAATTTATTTTTAATACTTATCTAAAGGTGCTGTTAATATCATCAATCATCGCATTTTGGGCGGAAATAATTTTTGAAATCGAGGCAAAAACTTTTTGAGCAAGCGCCAACATGGGCACATACTCGGTCAAAGAGCCCGTCGAAGACTCCAGCGACGATTGAACAATTCGGGTGCGCTGCCGATCCTGCCAGCGCTCAAGGATTTCTGGTGAAGAGATATTGGTGGGACTCATACTGACCACATCCCCCGTGCGCATTACATTGTAGGGCTGATGAAAATCGGCCCTCAAATTGTGCACCTGCAAAAAATTGCCTGCATTGCGCAGCGAAAGATAGCCATTGATCTCATCAGCGGCACCCGCCAGATTAAACGAGACCGTCGCACCATTGACGTTTAAGGTGAGGATTTGCTCTTCATCCATTTTCACCACCATGCGCCGCAGGGGATCGGCCCCCGTAGGAGGAGCCCCGGCTGCGGTGATCCCCAGCGTGGCTGTTTGCAAGGTGACAGCCGCTCCATTGGCATCACGGGGGCGTTGTTGAAGGGTCACAGCACCCGTACCCGTATTGTAAATCAGGGCATAGCCAGAGGAATTAATTTTGTGGGCCTCTGTTTGACCAAAGCCAAAGACAATCACCCCGGCAGAGGCTTTGTATTCAACCTCCACATCAAAGATTGCCGTTTGTTGCGACTCGCCGATCACCATCACGCCAGAGCCACCAGCTGTGGCATCGGATTGCAAAAATCCATTGGGTTTATCGTGAAAATAGGTGGCCGGGTGAACGGGCCCCAAGCTGAGAGACTGAAGGGTGGCGTTTAAATCCACCACGGCCAAATCCAAGGCAGTCCGAAACCGGCTGTTGTCGATATCAATGTGACTGCTCAAGACCGTTTCCAGATTGGCATCGTTGTCGCGATCATCAATCGGCAGACTGGATTGGTTCTGGTCAAATTGGAAGAATTTGCGAAAAGCCAAGCCATTGGCCCCCCCCAAGACAATGGGGGTATTGATCACGCCCCCGCCAATATTCTGTTCATTGTGAATAAAGAGCTGATCTGAACCCGTGTCAAAATAGGCTGAGACCCGCCCACCAACCGTGGCGCCATAATTATTGATCGCAGTGATAATGTGGCCAATGGTATTGGCATTGGCATTAAAATCAACGCCCACCCCCAAAGGGTTAAAAGCATTAAAATTGAAAAAACCGTTGTCGCCAAAATCAATTGAAAAATCACTTGAATAACCCGGTGGCGGAACCGCAACAAAAGGCACCCATTCGGGGTCATTAACCGCAGGCAATTGCAGCGGGTCGTCGTAGATCAGACTCAGACCATCGGTGGTCTCACTCATATCATTGCGCAAACGCAAGGGCAGCCCACCATCAATAGCAAAGACCGTGGAGCCAAATTGACTCATGCGCAATCCATCCCGATTGGCCACATCCACCACCAGCAGGGATTTATCACCGTAGCGCAAGAGTTCTTCGGAATTCCCGTTGTGATCAAAGGTGTCGGAACGGTCACGGCGATCGCGGCGAATAAAGTCTTGGCCGCTGGAAATCACCTTCAGACCGGCACTGTTAACCAAATAACCGTTGCCATCCCAGTGAAACTCGCCATCGCGAGTCAAATAATAACGGCCCGCAGCATCTGCCACCACAAAAAAACCTTCACCCTGCAAGGCAAAATGGCTGCTTTGATCGGAGTTAATGATCGAACCCTGGGCCCATTCAAAGGAAGTGGCTTGCACATTGAGGGTCGGCAAAGGGGTAAAAATCTCATTTTGGGTATACAAATAGCCAGAGCCATCGGTCAGGTGGGGTCTGACCGTTTTGTAACCCACACGCGAGGCTCCCTGAAGATTGGAATTGATCAAACCAATCCAGGAATTCACAGCCAGAAGTGAGCGAACCCCGACCTGGGTCATCGACATAGCGGACCTGCCTGCAGAAAATGGGATTTAAACTTTATTGTAAGCAGCCACGCGGAAAATTGCAATTTTATCCCTCAGCCGATTTGCGCGCAAAGACGTTGCCGCACCACTTCGTACATCGCCAGAGAGGCCGCCACAGAAGCGTTTAAAGAACGATCTCCCTGCATCGGAATGTGTACCAAGCGATCGCAGTGTTTTTGTACATTGGGTCTCAGGCCTTTGTGTTCGCTGCCGATCACCAAAGCCACAGGCCCTTTAAAATCGGCCTGAAAATAGCTCTCGTGCGCGTCGACAGCAAAACCCGTACTCCAAATATTCATTTCTTGCAAATCTTCCAGGGCCCGGCTGAGATTGGTCACTTGAATCACGGGAATATTTTCAATCGCGCCAGCTGAGGCCTTAGCCACCCCTTCAGTCAGTCCTACTCCGCCATGGCGGGGAATGACCACACCATCAGCCCCAGCGGCTTCTGCGGTGCGCAAAATCGCGCCCAGATTGTGGGGGTCTTGAATCTGATCGAGCAGGATCACAAAGGGATCACCTTCTTTGGCCCGCAGTTGCGCACAGAAATCTTCCCAGGAGAGGTATTCATAACTACCGGTATCAGCAACCACACCCTGGGTTTGCACACCCGGCGGACAGATTTTTTGCAGCCGCTCAGGCGGCGCAACCTGTACAGGAATGCCCTGTTCGCGGGCCAATAATTGAAACTCTTTTAAAATACGTGGTTCGAGATTATTCGCCAACCAGAGTTTATAAACGGGACGTTCGTTCTTGAGGGCCGAACGCACAGGGTGTTTGCCATAAATTCTGGCAATTGAAGCTTCATCCGTCGAATTCATACCAGTTCTTCTTTCAAGGGTTCCAGCTCTACCAATACCTGACCGGTACTGACAGACTCTCCCGCCACACAGTGAACTTTTTGCACTTGGGCAGCAAATGGGGCATTTAAAGCGGTTTCCATTTTCATCGATTCGAGAATCACCACAGGTTCACCCACTTCAAGCACTTGCCCGACGCTGACATTGACCTGCAGGACTTTGCCTGTCAGTGGCGCTTCGATCAAATTGGAGTGGTTCAGGTCATGGATCTGCCCTGCATTTTTCTTGATCCGCTCCAAGACAAAGTTCTGTCCCTGAAACGAGAGCATGAGTTGGTTGCGCTCCTGCAATCCCTGTACCACTGAGACCTGCGCTCCCTGACGCACCAGAAAAGAACCGGGCTCCAGTTCTTGCACAGTGAGGAGATCTTCTCCCTCTGGTGAGGTAAAGACAAAATTTTCTTCTTGCCAAAGACCTTTGAGATCGAGAATCTCCTGCTGGTGCTTGTAGAGCGCCATTAATATTTGCCCCCACCTGTGGCCTTGGTGCCGGTGGCGATGGCAATACTGGCGCTGGCCCCAATCCGGGTCGCACCGGCCTGAACCATTTTGATCGCCGTTTCGCGATCGCGAATGCTGCCAGAGGCCTTCACTTCCATATCTGGGCGAATCGTGCGGCGCATCAGGGCCACATCCTGCTCGGTGGCGCCACCAGTACCAAAACCCGTCGAGGTTTTGACAAAGTGAGCACCGGCATTGGTCGAGAGTTGGCAGGCCAAGACCTTTTCGCTGTCGCTGAGCAAAGAGGTTTCAAAGATCACCTTGACCGTATTTCCTGCGGCGGCCTGAACCACAGCCCGGATATCTTCTTCAACGAGTTTTTCTTTGCCACTTTTGAGCGCCCCGACATTTAAAACCATGTCTATTTCTTGGGCCCCATTGGCAATGGCGTTGCGGGTTTCATCGGCTTTGGTCTTGCTGTCGGTGGCCCCCAAGGGAAAGCCAATCACGGTACAAACCTTGACGGGCGTGCCTTTGAGCAATTGGGCACTCAACGGCACCCAGGTGGGATTGACGCAGACGGAAGCAAAGCTGTATTGTTTGGCCTCGGCGCAGAGCTGACGGACCTGGGCTTCGGTGGCCTCGGGTTTGAGCAGGGTGTGGTCGATCAAAGGTGCCAAATCGGCGGGCACGGGATGCATGCCCAAGGCAGAAGCCACCCGTTGCGCCCCGGATTGCACCAGCGAGCGCACCCGGTCGGTACAGGCCGAAGCGCAGTTGCCTTGCAATTCGCAGCCCTGGCAATTGGCGGGCAAACTCGGGGGTTTGCCTGCGGCTGAAATGGCATCAGCCATGATTGAAACCGGCAGCGGAGGCAGGGGAAAAATATGTTCCAAATCGCTCAGGCGGCCCAATTTGACCCCCAAAGTACTCAATTTTTTGCCCAATTCGGTTTCGTGTTCAAGCATAAAATCGTCCAGCAGCAAGGCGGTTTTGCTGCGGCTCAGGGCCTCAACGACCAAAGCCGAAGCCAGACTTTCGCGATTGAGACGGCCAATTTGCTGCAGAAGCGTGCGGTTGGCCCCCACAATGGCCAGACGATCAACGCTGTCGAGCAAAGCCTTGGCCTGGCCGGGACGGGCCTCGGGACTCATAAAGGCAATTTGCAGACCTTGGGCCTCAAAGGGCGCACTGCTCCAGAGACCCTGGGCCCATTTTGGGGCCACCAATTGCAAATGGGCCCGCGACTTCCACTGGCCGAGTTTGGCCAGCACCGGCTGCAAATCCAGATCCGAACGGGAGAAGACGATCAAGACACGGCTATAAGGCACTGCAGGAGACTGCGCGGCCTGGCCACCATAGAGTTCTGAGAGCAGTTCGCGGGTCACTTCTTCAGCAATTTTTTCAATATTCATAAGGCTATTTTCCGAATCCGTAAATTTGCTTTTCGAGGTGCAGGATCTTGTCGATGCGCTTTTGATGGCGCACTTCAAAGGTTGTTTCGAGCCAAACTTTGACAATCTCTTGGGCCAGGCCTGTACCCACCACCTGAGAGCCGAGGGTCAGCACATTGGCCTGGTTGTGGGCCCGGCTGTTGCGGGCCATATAAATGTCGTTGCAATTCCCGGCGCGCACACCCGGCAGCTTATTGGCCACCATCGCACTGCCGATCCCGGCCCCATCGACAATGATGCCCAAAGGGAATTGGCCTTCGGCCACGGCAGCGGCCACCAAGAAGGCAAAATCGGGGTAGTCCACGGCCTCGGTACTGTGGGTGCCAAAGTCCACCACTTCGTAGTGAAAGGTGTCTTTGATATATTGCTTGAGTTTCTCTTTGAGTTCGAAGCCGCCGTGATCGCTGCCAATTGCCAGTTTCATGCTGTCTAAACCTGTGCCTGAGATTGTACCTGAGATAGGGCAGAAACGGGGGATCGCCACAGCTTTCATCAAGAGAGGGCAACCCAGCCTGCCGCATGTCATCTTAACACGGATGGGTTCTCACGTCACTTCGTGCCAGTAAGCGACGTAAACGGTCTAAATACGCTATCTCTCCGCCCTGTTTTAATCCTTTAAAGTGGATTGATACAGGCCTTTTTCACGAATATAGCCCGCCACCTCAGGCAGCAAAGCCTGCTCCCAGCCCGTTTGCCCCGCTGCTACCGCCTGCCGAATCTGGGTCGAAGCCACAGGCAAATGCAGAGCCAAATACCTGCAACAATCAGCCCAATGTTGAGCCGCCGCCTGACCAGCCTCAGAAAAAACCAATTCACTCTCACGCCCACAGACCCAGAGCTGGGTATCCTGAGCAAAAAGACGTTCCAATCCCTCCTGCAATCCGCCAGAAAGCGACGCATAATAACGCGGCTCAAAGACCCGGCGGTAGAGATCTTCGCCGCAGACAAAGTCCACGCGCGCAGCGCCACCCGCCCGCCGGAATAATTCTGCGGTTTGATACAGCGCAGGGGTGCAGGTCAGAGCCACAGGCCAAGGCTGAAAGGCCAGCATCGCCAAACGATGGGCCAAATCGGAACTGGCGGCTTGGCCTTTATCGGCATTGCTCAGGCTGATTTCCAGCACTGGCAGCAAATCGGGGGCCTGTGTAAGCACAGCTTGGGGCAAGGCCAAATGGGCCTGTGTAAGCGGGTTAAAGGCCCCTTTGTGCAGAAGTAGATTTTTGCCACGCAGCGCTTCCAATGGGCGTACCGCTTGCAAAGAACCCGCTTGGGGCAAAAACAGCAATAACTCCGCGTGACCCGCTTGCAGTAATTCACAGGCTTTCAGGTTGTTTTCAAAGGCTGAGAGATGCCAGCCCTGCCAGAGATCCATCTGAAAACCAGCAGGCAAAACCAAATGCAAAGCGGATAAGTCATTGTTTTCAGCCAATTGGCACAGCAATTGGATCCCCACTTGGCCCAGCCCAAATTGCTGTACCAGCCGTGAAACCGCAGGAAAACGCAGGTGAATGCTCCAGCCCCGGCCATCGGAAAGGGCCAGGGCCAGCCAGGCATGGTGATCACCCCGGATCTCGGTATCCGAGGCCACCACACCACTCAGGGCCAGCGAGAAAAAATGGTTTTGGCTGTGTAAATTGTGCCGGGCCCAGGCTTCGACTGTCTCACGGGCGACAGCACGGGCCTGTTCGCCATAACGCGAGATCTGGGCCGCCTGGGCATAAGTGCTGTATCCCGCCCAAAGGGTCGAAGAGGCGCCAGGGGCACTTTGTAACAAGGTTTGCACCCAGGCTCCCGTACCGACCTCTTCGATCACACCCTGCCAAGGGGAATCATGCAGGCATTTTAAACCGGCCTGCAGAGCCAAAATACGGTTTTCAAACGAATCTAACATGGGATTAAACCTGGCTTTCCTGTTGCAATCCTGCGGCTGCCGAGACAGATTCTGGGGGAACGAACATGACCTTGAGTTCGGGACATTGGCTGAATTTCCAGATCTTGCCGTCGATATAATAGTGAAAGAGGGTCAACATGCTAAAAGGGGCAAAGAGCAGATAAAATGTCGGCTGAGAATAGCCAAAGATCTCAATCACCCCTGCAATCAAGCCATAGAGCAAAGCCGCTCCCAGCCAGCGCAGGGCCACATGGCGAATCTGGGGAAAACGCCGCTGCTGATACACGGCCACAAAACCATGGTACTGCGCATTGTGGTAAGCCGTTTCGAGAGCCTCCGCCACCAAAAAAGGCACAGCGGCCACGACAAAAATACAAAAATGGGTCAGCAGGGCCATGGCCATCACCAGCAGTTTGGGCAAATTAAGGGGTTGTTTGGCACTGGCCAGATGCAATTGGCGCAGCACCAAAAGACCAAAGGCCATAAAACCAGCTGCTACAGCGGTATTTCCCAGCCATTCGGGCACCACCGGAAACCAACCAAAATGGGGGCCGTAGATCGTCAGGGCCGTGATCGGCTCGTCGCTGATCTCAACATAATCGTAAACCACACAGGAGAGCAAAGCAATTTGAATACACCAGGCATCGAGCCTGTGATCCAAGGCCCGCTCAGGTTCGTTGAGACCATGATACAAGCGCACAAAGCCCAAATGCTGCCTGACAATATGCCAAGAGCCATAAAGTGAGACCAGCCCAATCGCCCAGGGCTCCATGCCACTGGGCACAAATAAAAAGCCCGAGAGCAAAAACAGGGCCAGCCCCCAGGTATAGAGGTGGGGATGGCGCTTAAATTCTGCGGGGTCGGCATGGGTACGCGAAAAGGTCTGAAAAATATGCGGCAGATCGAGAAAGGTCGTAAAGACAAAATAGGTGATCAGCACCGACATGCCCGTGGGATGGTAGCCCAGATAGCGCAGCCCTTCGTAAAAGCCCCAAAAGACAAAACAGAGCAAACCTGAGCCCACGAAGAGGGTCAGGTCGTAACGCGCGCTGACCAACCAACGGGAGCGGAAGGTCAGGCGGGGAGAGGCTGGGGCCGTGGACATGGATTTCCTCGTTTAAACTAAAAAGGCTGCACTCCTTAACAGAGTACAGCCAAAAGAGGGGGAAGAAAAACTAAAATTTTTAGTTGGATTTGGGCTTGTGGGAGGCGATCAGGTTAAAACCAGCCAGGAATTCTTGGCCCACGAAGCTCTCTTTGACCTGTGTGCCGGTCCAAGCAGCGCCCCGGTACACACCGTAACCGACAGCGGCAACACCACCGACAGCCACACCAGCAGCTTTGGCAGTCAGTTCCAGACCTGCCAGAGGAGCGTAGACCATCATGCCAGCAGCGCCTTCGACGGACTGCGCCATGCCATTGACCATGGTGCCCATGCCCTGACCCATATTGACAAAGCCATCACCCATGTGTTGACCCGGTGTGGTACCTTCGTAAACCACTTTGCCACCGGTCAGTGCGATTGCCGTACGGCCTGCACCTTCTAAAGCACCGGCGGGAGCATAGACAACCGCTTTGCCTGCGCCGTAGAGAGTTTGGCCCATGCCCTGAGCCTGGGTGACTTGGCCACCCCAGAAATGTTCAAAAGAACCTGCAAATTTATCGCTAAACCGGGGACGACCAGCGGGCTGATTGTTGACCGGTGTGGAAACAGGGGGTACAAAGGGGTCAGAGAAAACAGGGGCGCCGCCATTGGGGTTGCCCACGGGAGCACCGGGATAAGCTGGAGAACCGGGTTTGGTCGGAATTGGGAAAAAGGGTTGAGGAGCAGCAGCCGGACCGCCCATAAAATATTCGTCTTGACCGACTTTGACAAAGTGAATTTCTTCTTTGGGAACACGGGGGGAGACATTCAGACGGCCGGTATCAAATTTCATATGGGCGACATCGCGCTGAATTTGGGTATACCGGTCGGTATTGCCCCGTGCAAGGCTCTGAACCACATTGGGTGTATATCTGAACTGGACACCTGCGTCCATTTGAGTGGGTCTGTAAGCGGCTACGGCTGTCATTGTCTTTTTCCTTCCCCAGTTAAACACTTCTAAATCTTGAGTTAGTCTCTTAATATACTTTATAGGAAGAAAAAGATTTATCTTACGTCAACATTGAGTTAAGAATTAGTTAATTCAGACCAGAGCAAATGGGCCAATTGAGCCAGCCACAAATCAGATGCAGACTCGTTTTCGAGCTGATCGGCAAAAACCGCCAAGACGATTTCTGCTTGGCCGTCATGAATATAACCGACATCACTGCGGGTGCCAGGCAACTCTCCAGGTTTATTTGCCACATACACGGGCGGGGAAAAGAGGAAGGGAATTTTTTCACGGTCTTGCTGCTGGTGCAAAATGGCCAACATCTGCTCACAGCCATCGGGGCCGGGTTCAGACAACTGGTGCCTAACCAACTTTTTCATCAAGAGCAGCATGTCTTCGGGGGTGGTCCAATTGTCGATACCACGCGCACGGGCCTCCAAATCCATCATGCGCCGCTCGATGCGGGTCTGTTTGAGGCCATTTTTGCGAATCCAGCCCTGCAGCCGGGGCAGGCCAAAAAGCTTGATCAAGAGATTGGTGGCGGTATTGTCGCTAATAATCGTCATCTGCCGGGCCACTTCGTACCAAGAAACCGGTGTGCCGACCGCCAAATTGTCAAAATAAGGCGAGTCTTCGATCCAGTCTTCGCTCTGGTAATAATAAGGCACATCAGGAATCCAATCGCGTTCAGCGGCTGCGCAGTACATGGCCAGAATTGGCAATTTGATCGTGCTGGCGGCAAAGAAGGGCCGATTGCCATAACTCAGGCGTTTGCCTGTGTTGAGACACTCAGCGGCAAAGCCCGCCTGCCCAGCCAATTGCTCCAAATGCGTCTGCAAGCTCAGCGGCAAACCTGCTGCCGGGTGTTTAGCCATCGGAATGAGCCATTGTGATTAACCCTCTGGAGCAGGGTCTGGCGGAGCAGGCACGGCAGGCTCAGGCACAATCAGACGCTTGACTTGGGGATAACCGAGGCCAACCTGCAATAATTCGATCAGGGTTAAGGTTAACACGATTATCAGCGGTGCCAAGACAATTCCCAAAAAGCCAAAGACTTTTAAACCACCCAAAACCGCCAGAAAAAGCACGAGCGTATTCAAACGGTTGTCTTCACTGCTGACAGAGCTGATCAAAATCGGGCGCAGGATATTGTCGATCGTGCCGACCACGAGTGTTCCCCAGAGTACCAGAATCAAGGCTTTGATCGGGTGGCCCTGAAAAAAGAGCCAGGCTGCAGCAGGAAGCCAGACCACAGGCGGGCCCACCAAAGGCAAAAAAGACAGTACGGTCATGGTCACACCCCAGAGAATCGCAGAAGGCACGCCCAGAACCAGAAAGCCCAAGCCCCCCAACAGGCCCTGGGCACAGGCTGTGCCGACCGAGCCAAAAATCGAGGCCTGAACCACCTCACGCATGCGGCCCAAGACCAAATCTTTGTATTGAGACTCAATCGGGATCAGGGATTTGAGGTAATCGACAAAGCGTTTGCCGTCACAAAACAGAAAAAAGAGATTGATCTCCACCAGCAGCAATAAAATCACCATGCCCGAGAGGGCTTTAAAAAAGTCGGTTGAACTCGCCAGCATAAACTGGCTCAGGCCCTTGAGAGAATTCATGGCGGTATTTTTAAAGTCCAGGTTTTCAACCTTGACAAAACGGCCCAAGATCTCTTGGATTTGCACCAACCAGGGCTGCTGCAAAATCGGGTGGTGGCGCAGGGTGTCGAAGTTGATATTTTGGGCAGAATGCGAGAGCTGACGGGCTCCTTCACTCAGATCTTGAAAGAGCAGAACCATTAAAAACAAAAACGGCAGAACCAGCCCCAAGGTCAATCCGAGACACATCAGCAATGCCGCCACTTCTGGACGTTTGGGCATTTGCGCCAACAAGCGGGTATAAACCGGATAACTCAGACTGACCAGCACCCCAGCCCAAAGCAACGAGTTCACAAAGGGCTCAAAAATCAAATAGAGTTGCCAGAGCATCGCTCCCAATAAAAGAGCAACAAAAAGTGTAAAAAAGAGTTTGCGATCCATGACGCCGATTATAAACCTCAGCCGCTTAGATGTCTGGTAGCCCTGTCACAGCCAAATCCATCAGCATATTAAAGCAGCATCTGTTGCAAAAGACAACGCCCCGCAAAGGTCTGAATGCGCTGCTGCCAGCGGGGCAAATCGTATTCTGCACGCAAATATTCTCTGACGGCCAGGCCACTGTGGTTGAGCTGAGCAAGGGGTTGTTCAAAGGCCTTGCGCATGAGCCAGCCCAATTGCGCTGCCCGTTGGGAGGGTTCGCCACTCCCTGCCTGCTCAGCAAAAGGACGCTCTAAAAAGGGAAATTGGCCTGCGGCAATTACTTTACAGCCAGCAGCCTGGGCTGCCAAGGCCCAAAGCCCCTCCGTGGCAGGATCTACTTCGATAAAGACCTGAGATCCGGTATACAGGCCGGGCAAGTTGTGAGGCCCCAACTCTTCTTGAACAAAAGTCAGGGAGGGAATCAACTCAGGATCATACCCCTGGCTGTCCAGCCAAGCCATGACTTGTTCCAAAGCCAACTCAAAGCTTTGCGTCAGGGGTTTAATCACAAGATTGACAGGCTCTGGCTCGGCAAAGGTCGTTAGATAGGCCTTCAAGACACACTGCCAAGGCCGTTCGAAAGCATCTGAGATCTGATTCTCGGCAAAATCAAGACAGGCCAAGAAACCAAATCGCCCCTGCGACTCTTCTAAGATCAGCGGAGAAGCTTGGGGTGAAAAAACCTCAAAATCCACAGCAGGGGGCAAATACAGCAATGCCTGCTCGGGCCAATTCAAGTCTTTTAAAGCCCTGCCCTGCTCTGGATGGGCATACAAAACAGCAGCAACCTCTGCCGGAGAGGGCAGTGTTGGCTGAACGCGCGATTGCAACCAGGCCCAGCTTGAAGCTCCCCTCCAGGGCGCCTGGGTCTGAACTTGAAAACGGGTTTGATCAGGCCTTTGCACAAATTGCAAAAGCGCACTGGAATAAGGCGAAGAAGTAAAAAACAACGCTGGCTCGGGCCAAAAAACCCGCAGCGGGCGTTTTTCAAGACCTGCGTCGGGCAAATTCAGGCGCAAATACTGCTCCAGGGTTAAACCCCGCTCCCAGGCGTAGTGCAGATAGGCCTTCAATCGCTCCTCTTGCCCCACCTGCAGACATTGCTCCAGCAGGCGTTGCAAACCTGGCAGACAGGGTTCAATTTCAGCAGGGATCGGCAATTCGCTGAATTCAGGCCAGTGACCCGTTTCAGTCAGAGCGCCGGTCAGCGCACCGGTCAGAGCCCGCTGCCAAGCGGCCTGGGCCTGTGTTGCAACCTCTCTGACAGCGGGCTGCGGATGGCAAAGCCCACTGATCTCTGTGCGAATACGTCCTGCCATGGCCTGCCAAGAAAAAGCTTCAGATTCCTTGCGGGCTGCTCTGCCTTTTTGCAAAATGGCTTCGGGGTTCGCGACAATCGCCCGCAAACAATCAGCCAAAGCCTTCACATCCACCTCATGATAATAGGGGAAATAAGGAGTGATGCCAATATCCCCCAAGCTCTTGCCCAATTCAAAGGCCGTCCAGGTGGGCAGATACCAGGCCGAATCAGCAGAGCTAAACTCCGGCGCGGGCCCCGCCTCGGGTACTACTACGGGTAGCCCACAGGCCATGGCTTCGAGAATCGGCAGGCCAAATCCCTCCCCCCGATAGGGATGAACATAGACATCACAGGCCCTGTAAAGCGAGGCCAAGTCCTGCTCAGAGAGATCCGAACGGGTGATCAGTTGCAATTCGGGGGCTGCTGGGTTTTCGCCAAAAAAGGCCAGCGCCTCGGCCAAAGATCCTGTCGAATAAACCCCCTGATCGCCAAAGCCTTTGATCACCAAGGCCACATCATCAGCGGCACTAAAAGCCTGGGCATAGGCCTTTAAAAGCAGGTCGACACCTTTGCGCGGAATCAAGCCCCCAACAAATAAAAAAACCGTTTTTTTGCGCTGGGGCAGGGGCCACTTGGGCCCTTCGGGGCAATAAAGGGCTGTGTCCACCCCATTTGGGATCACCCGAATGCGCTCAGGCAAAAGCCCCGAATGTTCAAAGCTGCGGGCCACAAAAGCCGAAGGCACCCAAACTTGGTCCAGGGCAGCATTGAATTTTTGTACCCAGCTTTCAGGCAAAACCCCATGCTCCCAAGGCAAGATATTGACCCATTTGCCCTGTTGGGGCGGTAAAAGCCGGGGTGGCCAACGGTGGCTGATCAGGGCATCGGGCCATTGCACATGGTTGTTTAAATCCCCCGGTGGCTCAGACTCGGCAAATTCAGGGGGATGAAAGGGCAATGTCGTAAAATAGAGCGCCGTGTCGCTCTGCAATAATTCAAGCAAACGGCGGTTGATACGGGCCAAACTGTGGTGCGACTGAATCGCCCCTTCCCAGAGCAGATACCCCTCCCGTTTTGGTTCTAAGGGCTCAGGGGGAAATTTTTGCCAGATCAGGCGCTCCAGAGCCTGAAAAATCTCCACGCTTTCCAAGGCCATCATATGCCGCTGGGCCAAATCTCGGCCCGTTTGGAGCTGGGCCAAGGCCTGTTCGGGCTGACTTTCGCCCAAGAGCGCAGCCCCATGCAGGCGAAAGGGAATCTCTAGCGGGCAGGCAGCTTGGGAGGCAGTATATCCCTTTAAAAGGGCGGGTACGTCTTGTAAAGCGCCCAAGGCCTGTAAATAGAGCTGAAAAAAGGGGGCCAGCGGGGCCTGAGACAGAGCCTCTTCAGCCCGTTCACGCAGTTCTTGCCAACGCCCCAAGCCCTGAAGACACTCCATTTCAATGATGGCTAAAGCAAAGGCCAAAGCCTGCACAGGAGGATACCAGACCGACAAAGACTGAAAGATCTGCTCTTGGGCCAGCAAAAGCGGGGGAAATTTTTCGAGATCCAGGGAAGCACTTTTTAAGCCTTGCAGATGGTGTAAGGCCAGTCCCCATTGCCTTTGCTTCCAAGCCCAGATCAGCGCTTGCAGGGCCTGCAATTGAGATGACAATTCAGACAGACATTGATGCGCCGCCTGCAAAAGGGGGCCTGGCTGAGTTAAACTGAGGGGATGAAAGGCCGCACGCACATAATTGCTCACCCAATAAGAATAATAACGCTGATCGCGCTGAAAAAGAGGATCTTTAAGGACTTCAGGCAAAAGCGCCAAAGCCAAGGGATTTTCGGCCTGCACCAAGGTCAGCGCCTCGCTCTCCAAGCGCAGCAAAGGGAATTGGGTATGTTTTTGTAAGCGTGCTTGAACCCGTTCTCGAAACTGAGACGCCTTTGCGGCCAATTCGGCACGCAGGGCCCGCAAACAGCCCAACAAAGACAAAGTGGGTCTGAGCGTGTTGAGCGCTTGCTGCATCTGGCTGCGGCGCTGCGGATCAGCCTCTAATGCAGCCAGAACCCCCTCCACCTCGCCGGGTGCATAGGTCAGATAATGTTCTCCCGCCCGCACACAGGCAGGCAAGCCATTCAGCCCTTCAGGGCAGAGCAGCAAAGCCCCACAGGCCAGCACCTCCAGCATACGCGCCGTCAGGGTGGGATCATCGCAAATCACATAGCGGCTGCGCTGGAAATAAAAGGGCAAAAAAGCGGGCGTGGTGGCAATAAAATAGCGGCATTTCAAGGGCAGGGCTTCATAGCTGGGTAAAGCTGGGGAATAGGGGTTGCTGGCGATATAGATCAGGTCATAAAGCAGATCACAAAGCGGATCTGGCAGTGGCTGGTGCAAATCTGTTTCAATGCCCTGCCAACGGGTCTCCAATACAGGCAAACCCAAGCGCTGAAAAAGGGCAAACGCAGATTCAGACAAGGCCACAACCCCATCATAAACGGCAAAAGTTTGGCGGATATCCGCATCTGACAAGCCCCTGGGTAGATCAGCAAAAGCAATCAGTGGCAATGGGCTTTGAAACGCTTGGCGGGGCGGTAAACGTTTGTGAGGCTCCAAGAGAAAGACCCAATCGGCCTCAGGCAACTGGGCCAAGCGCAAAGCATCCAAGCTCGGCAATTGGGCACTGACCTGCGTTCCCGGCAATTCATAATTAAAGGCCTTGCTCTCTAAAGGAGGCTGTCCTGCTGCCAAGGTCCGGCGCAGAGCCTGATCCAACCCCTGGCGGAAGTCGGGTCCCCAGAGTATTTTCACAAATTACAACCAGACAATGCGGGCCCGTGCGGGCTGACAGTCGCGCAGTGCATTGCGGGTATCCACCAATAGCGGTAAATGATTGCACAGCGCTTGGTAATCAACGCCTTGCCGGTGGTGGGTGATAACCACACCACAGGCATAGTCTCCCAATGACTCAAAAGAGACTGAGCGAAGGGTCTGTCCTTCGAGCTCAAATTGGGGAATATACGGATCAAAGTAATCCACAAGCGCCCCTTTGGACCAGAGCAATTGAATCAACTCCAAAGCAGGTGATTCACGCATATCATCGACATCGGATTTATACGCCACGCCGATCACCAGCACTTTGCTGCCTTTGAGCGGCAGACTGTGGTCGTTGAGGGCCTCCATGATCAATTGCAGCACCTCGCGGGGCATGGCAGAGTTGATCTGCTCTGCCAGGGCCATAAAACGCGGTTCGTAGCCATGCAAACGCGATTTCCAAATTAAATAATGGGGATCGAGGGGAATACAGTGGCCGCCAATACCGGGACCGGGTAAAAATTTCATAAAGCCAAAGGGTTTGGTGGCCGCCGCATCAATCACTTCCCAGACATCCACACCCAAAACCCTGCAAATGCCTGCAAATTCGTTGACCAAGGCAATATTCACACTGCGAAAGGTATTTTCGAGAATTTTGGCAGCCTCCGCCACACGGGCCGAAGAGACAGAGTGAACCTGTCCCATCACCTGAATATACAAAGCAGCAGCCACTTCGGTGCAAGCGGGGGTCACGCCGCCCACCACTTTTGGAATTTGTGCGACCTGAAACTGTTTATTGCCGGGATCAATGCGCTCAGGTGAAAAAGCCAATAAAAAATCTTGGCCCACTGTGTGGCCCGTTTTTTCAAACATCGGCAAGAGAATCTCGTCGGTCGTACCAGGATAAGTCGTGCTCTCCAAGATCACCAAATGGCCCGGTCTGAGAATTTTGACAATCTCTTCAGCGGCTGCCAGAATATACGAAATATCCGGTTCTTTGCTTTTGCGCAAAGGGGTGGGCACACAGATAATCAGGGCATCTGCGTCTTTTAAATGGGCAAAATCGCTGCTAAACACCGTGCCCGGCAGCTCATTTAAACGGACCACAAAATCGTCGGGGATGTCCTGGATATAAGATTTCCCGGCTTGCAAAGCCTGAATTTTGCGGGCATCCACATCGATGCCCGTCACCGCAAAGCCCTCTCGGGAAAAGGCCTCCAAGAGCGGCAAGCCGACATAACCCAGCCCAATCACGCCAATCCGGGTGCTGCGCTCAGTCAGGCTCTGTAAAAATTCTGAAACGAGGGATGTATTTGACATGGATTTTATTATACCCTTGTTATACCCCTGATCGTGAGCCGCTGCAATTACTCTGATTCAAAAGCAAGAAAGGCCTGAGATTGAGATATGCCCGCCTGTCCCAAATGTCAAAGTTCTGAACATCAACGGGAACGCACCGCTTATGGCGATTGGAGCCGCTGTCTGAAATGTCGGGCCTGTTACGCCCCTACCCCCAACACCAAGATGCCTGCAGAACCCAACCCCAAAAACGCCTTAAACATCTTCCAAGCCACCCATGATGAAGTTGGCAGGCATCTCTCTTGGCAGGCCCCCTCTCCCAAAATATATCTTGCCACAGGGGGAGTGACCGCCCTCTTTGGCGGCGTGTTTCTACTGGGTGGTGTGTGGCTGGGCCATTGGAGCTATGCTCTGATCGGTCTGCTCTTTGGGGGACTCATGCTCTGGGGCGGCTTGACTCAATTGCGCAAAGGCCGCAACACCCACCAGATCAGCCTTTTATCCACAGGCAAAATCAGCGTAAAAACGGGCCCTTGGCCCCATCAGGGCTATCCCTTTGAGGCAGAACCCGGCAGCCCCCTGTTTTGCCGCTGCTCACGCCAAGAGCGCCTGGATTTGTTTGATCTTTATGCCCAGCAAAACGGCAAAGCCAAACTGCTGACACCTGCTGAATTGGAAAGCAAAGAACAGGCGTTCTGGCTGCTCTACCACTGCCAAAACACACGCCAGATTTAGACTTACTAAATAAGGAGAAAGAAGATGAATATCGGCCAACTCGCCAAAGCCTCAGGCGTCAATGCCAAGCTGATCCGCTATTATGAATCAATCGGTCTGATTCCCCCCGCTGAGCGCAGCGAATCGAATTACCGCGTCTACCGCCAAGCAGATATCCATTTTCTCAAATTTATCAAACGCGCGCGCAAACTGGGTTTTGGCATTCCAGATATTCAGGTGCTGCTCAGCCTCTGGCAAGACAGCGCACGTTCCAGTGCCGAGGTCAAAGAATTGGCAAACAAACACATTCAGACCCTCGAAGCGCAAATGGCTGAAATGACGGCCATGCTCAACACCCTCAAACGCCTGTCCCACAATTGCCATGGGGATCAGCGTCCCGACTGCCCCATTATCGAAGAACTGGCTCAAGAATATTAAATTTTTCTCCAGGGGCTTTACCTTCCCATTGTTGGAAAGTTTATCCTAAGTGTAGACCTCAATACAAAGTCACTCAATCAACAGGAGAAACATGATGCCTTTACTGAAAACCACCCCCCTTGTATTGCTCCTGGCAGCCAGCTTAAGTGCGGCTCCGGCCTGGGCCCAAACACACACAGATCACACAGACATGAACCACACAGCCATGAACCACGCAACCCATGCAAACCCCGTCACCCACACCCTGATGCAGCGCGCCCGCACCTTGGGTTCGGGCACAAGCTTGCTGCCGCAGGAGAGCCCCATGCGCATGTGGAGCCTCGAAAGCGGCGACTGGCTCTGGATGTTGCACGGTGATCTGGTTGGTGGCTATAACCAGCAGGGCGGCCCCCGTGGCGCCCAGACCTGGGCCGCTGAAAACTGGGCCATGGCCATGGGTTCAGGCAAACTCGGCCCCGGCATTCTCGATCTGCGGGCGATGTTCAGCCTCGAAGCATTGACACTGCCCCCGGGTGGCACCCCCGAACTGTTTCAGACCGGCGAGACCTATCAAAATTTGCCCCTGCGCGATAGGCAACATCCCCACGACCTGCTGATGGAATTGGCAGCACGTTATACCTACCAGCCCAGCCCTGATTTAAACTTTTTTGGCTATGCCGGTCTCGCTGGCGAGCCCGCCCTGGGGCCCTCGGCGTTTATGCACAGACCTTCCGGGGCCGACAATCACTGGGCCCCCCTGGCGCACCATTTACAAGACGCCACCCATATCAGCTACGGCGTGGGCACCTTGGGGGCGCGCTGGCAGATGTTTCAGCTTGAAGCTTCCCTGTTTAATGGGCGGGAACCCGATGAAAATCGTTTTAACATTGACTTTGGCCCCCTCGATTCCTGGTCGACGCGTTTGAGCTGGATCCCCAATGACCATTGGGTGGCCCAGGTCTCCTATGGCCAGCTCAAATCCCCTGAGGCGCTGACCCCTGGCGATGTGCATCGCAGCACGGCCTCTGTCACCCACGTGACAGAACTGGGCGAGGGCCTGCTCTCGAGCACGGCAATCTGGGGCATGAACCAGGAGTTTCACGGTGAAAGCCGGGTCTTACACAGCTTTGGCCTGGAAAGCCAATACGACTGGGATCAGCAGCGCAACCACGTCTATGGCCGCCTCGAAGTGGTAGATAAATCAGGCTTAGACCTGGTCGGTAGTAGCGAGGCCGACCACCACAATCTTTACCGTATCACAGCGCTAACCTTGGGCGGCATCCGTGAATTGGATTGGTCTGAACATTTTGACTTGGGCCTGGGGGCCGACGCCAGTTTGTATTTTGGCGACGCTCAAGTGCGCCAAACCTATGGCGAAATGCCCTATGGCTTTCGCGTGTATCTGCGCCTGCGTCCGCCCACGATGAAGCACCAGCCTCCCGTCACAAGCCCCGCTCCCGCTCAAACCGAACCCAATTCATGGATTTTACCGGCTGAAGAAGGTGAGCACAGTCATTAGGTGTCTGCAGGGCCAGATCCGCTGACCACTCCTCAGTGTTTCAAACTCAAGACCACTACTCCCAGGCTGATAAAGGCAATGCCAACCCAATCCTTGGGGGCGGGCCACTCTTTCAAAAATACCACAGCCAAAAGCACCACAAGCACCACACTGAATTTATCAATCAGGGCCACACGAAAGGCATCACCCAACTGCAATGCGCGAAAATAACAGACCCAAGAGGCCCCCGTTGCCAAGCCCGAAAGCCCCAGGAAAAGCAAGCTTTTGCCCGGCAAAGCAACGGGATTCCGCCACTTGCCCAGAGCAACGACAAACAGACTTAATATCAACATAATCACACCTGTTCGGATCAGGGTCGCAAAGTCGGAATCAATGCCCTCCAGACCGATTTTGGCCAAAAGTGCCGTCAGAGCGGCAAAGATAGCTGAGAGCAATGCCCAAAACAAATAGCCTTGTGCATTTAACACTGAATTTAACATGTTGCTTCTCCTATCCAGATCTGGGGGGAATATACCACAAAGCGCTCTCAGTCAGCCTGCAGCTGAAAGAGGCTTTCTGCCCGAGAGGTATACAATAAACTCAGCATCAATCCATTCTCGGGCACCCACTGTCCCTGTTGAAGCACCCAGCGATGTTGGTAACTTAGACTGAATTGGGTGCTGTGATTCAAGGACTGGCTCAAACCGAGCAAGAAGCGATTCTGACTTAGGCCCCAACCCGATTCAAAATCCGATTGAAAATGCAATTCATTGGATACAAAGGGTGTCCAAGGGCAGTCCACCAGTGGGTAACTGAGCGCTAAGCGCACCCGGTAGCGAAAGAACTGGCGGGTGGACCGAATTCGGTACTCCAGTCGGTGACGGTTGGTCCAAGCCAGGTCCTGGAACTGACCTTTAAAAATCGGCTCTAATTCCAAACGCACCTCCTGTTGAAATTCGCGGGTAGGGGAAGGCAAAGCCGCTGAGGTCAGGTGTGCCCCGAGGCTCAAGCCTGGGGAAAGAAGCCAAACCGGACCCAGCCGAAACAGAGTCTGTTGAAGCCCCAGGTCATGGGCATATTGCTGCTCGGTATACAAGCGCAGATAATCCGGAAAGAATAGAGTCCCCGGCTGAATCGAGGGCGATTTAGAGATAAAGGCCAATTGAAATTCCGTGCTGCCCCAAAACTCAAAACTGGCCGAATTGGCCGATTGTTTGGAAAGAACTTGTGCAGAGACAGGTTGCACACAGCAGATAAAGCACAGTAAAAAAGACCAAACAGCCCTCATTATCGCAGCCCCAGACATTTTAATCTGGATCCTCCACAAGCGGGGCTATGCGAGGCAAGCAGAGCCGAAAACAGGCCCCCTGGCCTGGGATATTGCTTACACTGAGTTCGCCCTGATGTAACTGGGCAATTTGCAGCGCAATCGTCAGGCCCAAGCCTGTTCCAGGCTGGCATTGAGCAGAAGCACCGCGATAAAAACGGCTAAAAATATGTGGTAGTTCCTCATCAGCGATGCCGGGCCCCTGGTCCTGAACAGAGACAATATACCATTGGCCTACGGCCTGGGTGGACAGCACAATTTCCGTCTCAGGGGGGCTGTAATGAATGGCGTTTTCCAAAAGAATTACCAGCAATTCTCGTAAGCGGGTTTCATCCCCACGTACCTGCTGCCCAGCTTTAGTCGCCAAGCGCAAAATGAGCCCTTTCTGCTGGGCAAAGGGCTGCAACATCTGAATCGCCTGCTGGGCAATCTCTTCCAAAACCACAGGTACCAAGTGGAGATCTTGCTGGGCACCTGAAGCCAAATGGGCCGCTGAAAGCAAGCGCTTCAAAAGTGTACCCATGTCCCGCCCAGTGCTGCGAATCTGTTCCAAAGCCTGTTGGTAAGTGGGGGCTGAGCGCTCGCGCTGCAAAATCACATCACAGGTGCTTAAAATGACCGTCACGGGTGTTTTTAATTGATGGGAAATGTCCTGCAAGAGCTGTTCCTCGGCCTGTCTCACGCGCACAATCCTTTTAATCAGCGCATCGAAGGCCAGCCCTAATTGCTGGAGTTCTTTGACAGGCCGCCCTGGTCGTACAGGCAAAGAGGTCGATTTTTGCAGCTCAAAGCCATGAATATCCGCGATCAAGCCCTGCAGAGGCAAGAGTCCCCACCTCACAACGCCCCAAATCAGCCCCAATAAAAGCAACAAAACCATCGGAATTCCCAGGCAAAGCGCGGTGCGAATTTGGGCGAGCCAGGCCTGGGTTTCAGCCAAAGACTCGGCCACCACCACCCGGATTTCACGGTGAGCAAAGTAAATCGTCTGGCTCAAGACCATCAAATTTTCTTGTTGAGGACCTTTTAAGAACTGAAATTGTGGCACTGCGCCACTTCGCACTTCTGACATAAATAGGGGCAGCTTGCCCCCCAACGAAGCGGATAAAATCGGGGCTTGGTTGGGCACCAAAACAATATAATAGCGGCCCGAAAAGAGATCGACAAAATCTCCAGATTTTAAGGCCTCCAATTCTAGCTCAATCACCCGTCCCTCATCCTCTTCTTCGAGCAAGCCTGTGACCAATTCCAATTGATGCCTGAGCATCTTGCGCACCTGATCAGCCGCGCTGATTTGCAGGGTTTCGTACAAGAGCAGGGCCGAGAGCAAGTAGATAACCCCTGTCACCCCCAGTACCCAGACAATCAAGCGATTTTGCAAAGTTTTTGGGGTCATGGGTTGAGCCCCAGCAAATAACCCCGCCCACGAATTGTTTGTAAGAGTTTGGGCTCAAAAACACCATCTATTTTTTGCCGCAATTTACTGATATGCACATCGATCAAATTGCTGTCGGAGCTGAGGTCGGGCAGGTGTTCCACGATTTCTGAACGGCTGATCACCCGACCTTGGTTATACGCCAAATAGGCCAATAATTGGTATTCCCGTGTGGTCAAAGCAATTGATTGGTTCTGCCGAGTCACTGTCTGAGCTTTGGGATCCAGGGTCAGATCTGCAATAGAAATTAGCGGAAAGGGCTGGTGTTTACTACGGCGAATCAGGGCCCAGATCCGCGCCAGCAACTCGTCAAAATCAAAGGGTTTGGGCAAATAGTCATCGGCCCCAGCATTCAAACCGGCAATCCGCTCGCTGAGTTCTCCGTGTGCGGTCAACATCAAGACCGGGACGACATGACCTTGGGCACGCAAGTGGGCCAAAATTTTCAGCCCACTGATTTTTGGCAACATCACATCCAGAATCACCAGATCGTAAATGGGTTCTTGGGCCATCATCATCCCCACTTCGCCATCATAGGCTAGGTCAACGCTAAAACCCTGTTCTTCGAGGCCCAGGGCCAAGTTTTGCGCCAGTGGGATCGTATCTTCAACCAATAATAAATGCATGAATGGCTTTGAATCTCTTTTTTTAACTTCAGACAGGGTTTGTTGAGGACTGATTATTTCCACTTTACCAAACTGAACCTGAAGAAACGATGAAGCCCGTTTCTCTTCATCATTTCTTCATCTCGGGATTGTTAACATATGCATACATGCAATAAATATAATTATCTAATTTGAAAGTGAAACAATGTTCAAAATCATCCTTTCATTGCTGTTGTTCAACTGTCTGGTCTGGCCTGTATCTACCCAAACGTCCTCAGCGGAACCATTACCTGAATCCCCGCAACCCAGCGCAGTCCCTTCTTCAGCGCCAGTACCCGACTTTGTCTCTTTAAAGCGGCGTATGTCTGATCAAGCCCTAGCGAAAAAACGCGAGGGTCTCTTCTTTACAGGGCTGCCTTATTTCAGTTCAGATCCGCTCAATGGCTTTGGTTTTGGTGGTACAGGTTATGTCTTTTTTAACGGCCAGCGCAGCGACCCGCTGTTTGCCTATGCACCGTATCAAGCGCGTTTGGGGCTGACATTGCAAGCCTCTACGGGTAATAGCCAAGAGTACAAAGCGAAATTGGACATGCCCTATATCTTAGAAACACCATGGAGCCTGCGGGTCGATGCCGTTTATAGCAACAGTCCCAATAATCTCTATTTTGGCTTGACCGAAGCAACCCTGGCAGACCTACCTCAAGGCAGCTATGCCAATTATGCTAAAGCTCTCGCAGCGATTCGAGCAGGTCAAACAGGAGAAGCAAGTGAAGTTGCCGATGTGCTCAAGCACCGCTTTTTGGAGCGGGAGTGGATGCTGAATATGAAAGGCGAGCGAGTGCTCTTTGACGGCAATTGGCGGTTGCTAATGGGATACGAAATTCAACATTTGTCGTATCAGACTTTTGAAAACACGCCTGTCGAGGGAACAGATCCGGCCACAGGCAATCAACGTAATGTCGCCAATGGTCAGTCTTTGCTCCGTCAGGAAGCAGCCAGCGACAAAGTCTTTGGGGTCAATGGAGGACTCGTTTCGCTGATTCAGACCTCACTGATTTACGATACCCGAGATTTTGAGCCTGATCCCACTCAAGGAATGGTGGCTGAACTCTCCAACGAATTTTCAGCCCCCTGGATTGGTTCACAATTCTTATTCGACAAGATCTTGCTGCAGTTCAAGCATTATTACCAAATTTGGCCCGAAGTCTTGGCTCGCACTGTGCTTGCCAGCCGAATCGGTTATGGCACAATTCTGGGCGATCAGGCCCCTTTCTTCGAATACCAAGATCAGTGGAGTCCAGATGGCAGCGTCAAGGGACTGGGTGGTTCTCAGACCTTGCGGGGTTACAAAGCCAATCGCCTGCTGGGCCGAACAGTGGCTTATGGCAATCTTGAATTGCGCCACAAGCTGGGTGAGCTAGATTTCTGGGGCCATAACTTCAGTCTGGGTATTGTGCCTTTTGTGGATATTGGCACTATAGGCGATCAAATCTTCCAGGTCAACCTTGGGGGTATACGAGCCTCAGCAGGAATGGGGTTGAGGCTGGGTTGGAACCTATCGACCATTATTACCTTAGACTATGCCATCTCCCCCGAAGATCAGCAATTATTTCTCAATTTCAACAACAGCTTTTAGGGATAGGATCTTCCCCCTTCTCTAAGCGCTCAAAACACGCAAGAAAATAATATCAACTGAGAATCAGTGGAAACACCTAGTTAAGCCTCAGCAGGATGCTGTTCAGAACCCCAGCGGCTTTCGAGCCGGGCGAGCGCCCCTTTGAGCTGCCGCCACTGGTCCTTGCGCAGGCGCTTGAGCAGCGAGGGGCGGGCCTGTTCGACCAAGGCCTTCACCCGCTCCAGGGTCTCGGCATTGCCGTGGCGACCAGCCATTTCCAACACCTCTGTATAGACCAAATGGTGGCGCGAATAATCAAACCAGCCGGGGTCATGCGGCGGTTTGAGCAGGTCATATTCTGACTCTGCAGGCAAATTCAGGAGCGGATCGGTCTGAAAGGTATCAAGCAAAATATGAATCAATTCAGGCTGGGCCTGCATTTTAAACAGGCGAAAAAAGGCCCCAATCAGATGCCAATGTTCGTACTGACTTGGTTCATAGACTCCGGGCGGAAGATCTTCAAGGCGCGAGCGCTGGGGATCCAAGTCCAGAAAAATCCGCGCCAAGGCTGGCAATAGCAAAGTGAGTGTCTCTGCACGGCAGGGCTGAACCAGGGCCTCAAACAGGTACTGAAAAAACCAGCGTTGAAAGTCCAAGATATAAGGTCGCGGAGGCACCCTCATTTGTGCCGAAGAGGTCTGGGGAGAGGGGGTGAACCTTTCTTGAGCATAGCGCCGCGCCCACTCAACTTCTCCCTCCAACCAGGTAATCACGCGCTCAGCGGGCAAAGGCCAATCGGGCCAGTGGCGGTTGAGCCGTTCGACAAGCTTGTAAGCGAGACTGACCGCCGATTGACGTGCCAAAGCCGCTTCGATCAGAGCAAACACGCCCTCGGCCACAGCCGCAGAGGGCTGAAGCAGCAAGCTGTCTACAGCCAAAATCACCATCCGCTCTCCGTCATCAGGAGAGCCAATACCCCGGTACAAAACGGGCAGCAGATCCAGCAAGGGGCGTTGCAAGTCTGAGGCCAATTTCAGCTCGTGCGTCAACATCAGGGCCTTTTTCCAATACACAGCCTGGTAAATTGAGCCAGGAATAAACGGCGCTTCTTTGCCCGAGAGCTTGCAGCGAAAATCCAAAGCCAGAGTCAAGCACTGGATTTGAATCTCACGGGGATAATAGCTTAAACTCGCCAAGGCTGCCAGCGGCGCAGGGGTATGCGGCAAAGCCAGCCAACGCGAAAGTTCGTGATAGACACAGGGGTCTTGGTTATAGCCCAAGGCCTGCAAACACCAGGCCTGCACCCACGGCGGCCAATGCTCAAGTTGGGCATAGAGCCGTGGCCGCAATTCGGGCCAGGGCAGGGCAGCCATCAGATTTTGGGCGATCACGGGCTCAAAATTGCCACCGAGCCAGCGCTTTAAAAAGGTTTGAAAAACCAACTCAGGGGATAGGCCTTGCAAAATCTGGCCAATACCTGGCCAGCGGGCATGGGCCACAACCCAAGCCAAAATCCGCTCAGGGTGACGTGGCAGCAGAGCGGCAGCCACTTTTAGGCGCAGCTCTCGGCGCTCCAGCTTAAATGCCAACCAATCCAATAAATCGGCATCGGCCTCCGGGCAGCACAGGAGTCGGTCGAGAATCGCTTCACGGCAGGGCCGGCGGCGGCTCAAATGGGTCAGCAAAAACACCCCTACTTCAGCCAAAGCAGGGGCTTCAGAGGCAGTAGCAGCAATCGGCCCGCTGAGAAAGGCCTCCAAGAGCAGCTGGCGAGATTCAGATTGGGCCCAGATCGCCTGTAAATGCTGGTAACGCGCAGGGGCAGAGCAATCAGAATTCAAGCTGACCCAGGACATCAGCTGTACAGGAGCTTGACTTTGTTGCTGGTCGCTGCAAGCACCGTCGGAATCGGAGACTCACTCTTCTGAATTCGCATCGACATCCCGTTTCTTCGGAAAATTGAATTTGACCATTTTGGCTGGGTTGCTCTAGATTATAGGCCTGAGGCGGCCCGACTTGCCGGGATGTACCGCCCATTGTTGTCGGACCTCGAATTTGCAAAAGACAACTCAAAAGGCTATGGTATAGGGAATATTTCCCTGGTGAGCAATAACCATCAAGACTGAAGTGATGAGAGAAAAAACGCTTTCCCAAACGGGTTGGCCAAAACATCTGTATGCCTTGGATGTCTCCCGAGGATTTGCAGCCCTGGCTGTGGTCCTCTGGCATTGGCAGCATTTTGCTTACACAGGCCATGCGCTGCCGGAGAGTTTTCAGCGCGAAAGCCAACCCCTCTACGGCCCCTTGCGCCTGTGGTATGACAACGGCCACTTGGGCGTGGATTATTTTTTTCTGCTCTCGGGTTTTATTTTTTTCTGGTTGTATGGCCCTGCAATCAAAGCCAAAGCCATTACCGCTTGGGAGTTTGGCCTGCAACGCTTTTCAAGGCTTTATCCTCTGCATTTTGTCACCTTATTGGCCGTTGCTGGCTTACAAGCGCTGTATATTTCCCGAGAAAACAGTTCATTTGTTTACCCCTTTAACGATCTCTATCATTTTTTACTCAACCTGGGATTTGCCTCGCAATGGGGCTTTCAGAAGGGCTGGTCCTTTAATGCCCCGATTTGGTCCGTCTCGATCGAAGTGCTTTTGTATGGGGTTTTCTTTATAGCGGCCTTGCTCGGCCGGGGTGGTTGGCGCTTCTGCCTGTCTGTTTCTGTTGCGGCGTTTGGGCTGAGTTTGGCGCTGCACAACGAAATCTTGGGGGGGCTGGCTTTGTTTTTTCTCGGGGGTCTGGTCTTCCATGCCACCACCGGGTTCAGTCAGCAAGCCCCCAAATACACGCACCTGATCTTTGGTTTAGCGCTCTTTTCTTGGTTTTGCGTTCTGCTGGACTGTTACGTCCTGCACCTCAGTCAGGCGCTCTGGGAATCCGGCCTGCTGGGAAAACTTTTTTTAAAAGGCTTTCCCAGGTATTTGCTTTTTCCGTTGACGGTGTGCAGTTTGGCGCTGTTCGAAATCGCGAGAGGCCCCGTTTTTAAGCCCTTTGCCTGGATCGGCGAAATCACCTACGCCTCTTATTTGCTGCATTTTCCCCTGCAACTCATGGTGGGGCTGGCCGTCAGTATGGGGCTTTTAAATGCCCATTTTTATCTGAGCCCGATCGCGCTCCTCGTTTTTTTTGGGGTGTTGATCCCCCTCTCTTATCTGACCTTTATTGGGTTTGAGCGCCCGATGCAAACCCTGATTAGACAGTCATGGCGAAGGGCGAAATGAGTGACATTTAGCCGTTTCAGAGGACAAACCGTTAAGCAACATTGCGCTGCTCACTTCGAAAGCAAAGAAAGCCTTTTGAGTCCTGATACAAACGGAACACGATCAGGACGCAGATCAATTCCGAAGCGGTTTTCACCTATACGAAGACGAAAAGTGGTGACTCTTTAAGCAAAATATTAGTGTCCAGAACACAACAGGAAATTCGGGCTGGTTTTAAGCCTGACACATACCGAAAATTGACGGGCAGAAAAGACTTCATGGGGACTTTTTTTCCATCTCGTTGAGAAGTTCCTGATACGCCCAATCTGCACCTTCATTCTGGCACCACGTTTTCAAAGAGGGGTAATCCACCGAGTGTTGGCGAGCCACCATCAAGGCCTGTAAAAAACAATCTTGGGCTTGATAATAGATATAACTGGCAAGCCTATCTTTAACGCAGTCTGTGGGTGACAGAATTTTAAGAGAAAGATTAATTGTCATCTGGTTTTGATTTAACAGACACGTTCACTTTTTTACCCGGCTTACGTGGGCGGCGGCGAATCTCTAAAAACCGCTTTTTTTCCTCGTTGGGGAGTGCGTCATAAAAGCTCTTGACCAACTCCATAAAGGGACGGGTTAAAAAGTTTTTGAGGTTGTATTGGTAAATTCGGGTTGTGCCCAGTCTTTCAGAAACGAGAATCCCTGCCCGTTCATAGCGTTCGAGCTGCTTCTGCACCTGACTCACGGAGATCTCAAAATCATGGGCGATGGCCGAAGCGTAGGTTTTCTCATAATGATGAAGATGCAAAAATACCCGCATGGCAGTGGGACTGCCTAAAATAGTGTCTAACATAGACTTAACATAAGGGAATCTGGGCAGATTTGTAAACCTATTAAGTAGGTGGACTAGCCTACTTAATAGGTTCATTATGCAAACGACCTGAGAAAAGTGCCTGTTTCCCCAAAACAAAAGAGCTAAACTCCCACCATAATCCTTCAAGCTAAAAGGGATAATCCTACCGGCAAAATAAAGGCAAGTTCAGGTGATTTTGTCCTTTGGAGTCATAGTATGCGAGCGGCTCAACTAGACTGGGTGGAGTTCTTCTGTCGCTCGGATTTCATCCGCAAGCTTCGCAGCAAAAGCAGGAGCCTCGTTTTGTCTGACTAAATAAGCTCTCAACTGACTATTCGGTTGAACCTGAAACAAATCATTAAGTAGATTAGCCGCAGAGGTAGGCAAATTCGGAGGAAACAAGCCTAGTACATATATGTCCAGGGGATCCGGTGTGGTAGCCAGTTCTTTCAGCCAGCCTGAAAGCTGCAGAGCTTTCTTCTCGATGTCATCTTTATTTTTTAAGTCAAAAGAAGCGGGTTTGTAGCAGTGCAGACGGCCATTTGTCCAGGTCTTATCAAAGCTGACTTCTAGATTTTTGGTTCGGACCTTTTCAGCATGTAGTTTCTCGGTGATCCCGTATTGATCGAAATATCTTTTGTAGACTTCCCGCCAAGCATATGAGTCATCCCGAGATTGCTCCTGCTCTTTCTCATAATGTTCAACTAACCGATGATAAAGACGATTTAACGTACTTACTAAAAATTCAGGGGAGGTATCGGGAGTCAAGGCTGTATGTAGTGGACCAAAGTGAAGGGCACTGTCATCATCGACCAAAATATGTTGGAGCAAAGCACGAAGGTCATGAGCTTTATGGCCTTCATCCTGAAGTATCTTTAGCTGGCTTTCCATATTTTTCATTGAACGAATTAACTGATGACCATCAATCTCAGCATTAGCGAAGAAGTGGGTAATACGCCCAAATTTTTTCAGAAAATGCCCCCCAAACCAACCGGTTTCTGGTTCCCAAAGTACTAATCCGACGTTCACAAATTCCCCAGTAATTCGATCATGGGTATAGCGAAGAATCTGATAGTGATAGGGTTTCATGCCTGTAACATCCTTTCAAGCTCTTGTCCGAACACAAGACTATTCGCTGCTATTTGAGTAAGATAAGCTCGAAGCTCTTGAACATGGGCTGTAGGCCAAGTAGCCGGAATATGCAGCAAGCAGCATTGCCAAAATGTGTTGTTAGTCAGATTACCGAGCTTACTCACAAATTGAGATCCCCCCAAAGTATTATACGCTCCCTTAAGCCCATCGAAAAAGAGGTGACGTTTAATCCATGTAGTAGATGGGCCACTTAACAGCCAGGGCTCAGTGGGCCGAAGAGGTAACGGTATGTGTACAAAGGAAAATGCCTTTTCATGGTCAATAACAAATACATTATCGTTTCTTACCAAAACATTAGGCTTTATGCTATTCCTATCAATGTTTTCAATAAAAGCGTCAAAAATAAGAATCTCAAGAGCTTTTTTGCGAATTAATGGTCCCATTGGTTGACCTTGTGGTAATCGGCTAGCGCCCTTCAGATACTCACAGCCAAAGTTTAAACCAATACTTCGACTCACCTGCTGAAATCCCTGGATACCTCGCATGATCTCCACAAAAGGCTGCGTGATTTCAATTACTACTGGCTGTGGGACATCAAGTTCTAGCTCTCTGGCGATAAAACTAGCTAACAATTCTCGCACAAGTGATCCTGGACTCATGCCTTGACCACCAACGCATTTCAATACATACTCACCTTCGTATCCACCATTTGCCGCAGTACCTCGGATAAGGAGTGGGCCAGTGGCTCCGGAGGGAAAATCGCCCATGAATTCGAGAGGGTGAATGAGAGGTAATGCAAACGCTGTATCGGTAACTTTTAACATTATATCAATATAAATTCAAAACTTCCCCAAAGCAAGACTTTTACCCTCCCCCAAAAGAGTAAGAGCGTTCAGTGTCAGTATTTATCACCTCTGTTTTAAAAGCTAGTAATCCAACATGACTGAACAGCCGGACATTGCCACTGTTTCTTCCATGGTCATAGGAGCATAAAAATTCGGGCATTTATCCTTCCATTTACACTTCGGACACATATTAACATTAGCCAAAGGCTTTCTTTTGCCTTCAAGAATGTCTATGAGTTGAGGCAACTCCGCTTCGGCACATTTCATCCAATGGATAAGTTCTTCACGTTCAAACATATGGACAAAGTCATAGGCATCATTTTCTTTGTCATAGGAGTAGAGTTCGTATCGACCAATCTTCATCCCTTGACTTTCGAAAAGAAGAGCACGAAGGCCTGCAAATATTGAATCCGTGCGAAAAGGCCGTTGTTGACGATTTTTAGGTCTTTCCCAAGAAAACACTTTATAACCAATCACATAGTCACCGTTATTGTCTCGGGCCACTCCTATGGGGCTGCTGTAAATTCCCATCTTTTGGGAAACCATAAAGGTTAGGGGATAGCTTTCATTGCGTTTCATCCTATGAAGCTTGTCTATGAAAGAATCTAACGTTTCATCGAGATGCTCTTCGAGGTCAGTTTTGTGTATGGGTAAATCCTCTAGATTTTGGTGTACCTTATAATGATATTCGCACCACCACAGCTGGTGAAAAAACTCATCATGATAATATAATTCAGACATATTTCTATTCTTCTTTCAATAAATTTGTATTTTCAGAAAAAATTAGCCACTAAAACGATTTTAAGAGCTTTTGAATTCATATGCTTCACATAACTCTTACTCAGTTCAATTTTTCATTTTTGATCTTAACATCTAGGCCTATCAAAAAAGACAGTAATTCTCACCCTGTTTTTTTAAGTTTGCGATTTTAAACGATATACTCGATTAAAAAATTTTTCCCTGAACGCAATTTTTGGAGGGAAATTGTAGAAGGCCCGTCACGAAAGACATTTTAATCAAGGGAAATTGTAAGGCCGCTAATTCCTTTTTATCTTGGATGAAGCCTTTGGCTTTTGGGGGGGTGTTAATTCCTGGGTTGGTCAATTTTGCTTACAGGGCTAAGAAAAAATAAAAAACCCTTGAAGAAAACTTAAAGACCATCATTTTGCAAAATAAGCTAAAATAAGGGGCAGCAGATCACTTTTGGAGGAATGGGATGTACATCAGAAAATTAAATATCATGAACGTCCGTTCTCTCAAAGAGTTTGAAATGGTTTTTGAGCCCCCATTTGCTGGTTGGCATGTTGTTATTGGGGATAATGGTGCCGGTAAATCCTCTTTGATCCGGGCCGCAGCCCTAGCTTTAGTTGGCCCAGTTGAAGCCATTGCCTTACGTCAAAATTGGCTTGATTGGCTGAACAAAGATAGCCAAAAGGGACATATTCATATGGAAATAGATTATGATCCCCTCTACGACAAACGATCTAAATCAGGGAAGACCCCCAAGGCCGGAACAACGCCACCCTGTCAACTTGAGTTCAGTAAAAAAGAACAAAACGGGGTTGAGCTGAGTAGCAATATCGGGAAGCAAGGTTTAGATCCTGGGCGTTTTAATTGGGGAAATGGTAAAGGTTGGTTTTCCGTAGCCTATGGGCCTTTCCGTCGGTTCACGGGTGGTAATAAGGACTGGGAGAAACTTTTTTACTCCAATCCTAAATTGGCAGCCCATCTCTCTGCTTTTGGAGAGGATGTAGCTTTAACTGAAGCCCTTTCTTGGCTCCAACAGCTAAGATTTTCACAACTCGAATCCCCAGATACACAGATACTCGACCATATCATCCGGTTTATTAACCAAGGCGGGCTTCTTCCTCATGGTGCAATGATCGAGGAAATTACCTCTAAAGGTGTCTTTTTTCGGGATGGTAACGGAGCCATTATCCCAGTTGTTGAACTAAGTGACGGCTATCGCTCTATTTTAAGTCTTACTTTCGAACTCATTCGCCAACTGGTTGCAACGTATGGGGAAATAGAAGTTTTCAAAAACTTTTCCCAGTTTTCTGGACCGCTTACATTTGACTTGCCTGGTGTTGTGCTGATTGATGAAATAGATTCCCACTTACACCCAACTTGGCAAATTCGTATTGGGGAATGGTTTTTAAAACATTTCCCAAATATCCAGTTTATCATCACTACCCATAGCCCTTTGATCTGTCATGCAGCAGAATCAGGGTCAGTCTGGCGGCTTGCTGCTCCAGGGTCACCCAATAGGTCAGGAAAAATTGAGGGTGATGAACTACATCGTTTGGTCTATGGCAGTATTTTAGATGCTTATGGGACAGAAATGTTTGGTCGCAATGTAACTCGATCTCAAATATCCCAAGAAAAGCTTCAAGAATTGGCAATCCTCAATAGAAAAGCCATTCGAGGAAAGTTATCATCCAGTGAAGCTGATCTATTGAAAAAGCTCCAAACCATTTTCCCAAGTACCGCAAATACTTTGGAGATTTAAACTATGCTTCAGCTACCAATTACCTCTTTGCCATCCGTAACACAGAAAAAACTGGATGAATATCAAAAGGAAGTTAATGCTGAAGCGGATTTTTCAGCTCAGGTCAAAGCGGCAAAAAAACTTTTTGGGCAGAGAAATACCAAAACCAATGCCGCATTTAAAGTGGTCCGTCAAACTTTAGCGCAAATGTGTGTTGGAGCCCGACGCTGTTGTTACTGTGAAGACAGTGTCGCTGATGAGGTCGAACATATTTATCCCAAAGACTTGTATCCTGAAAAAGTCTTTGAATGGCGGAATTACCTTTATGCTTGTGGCCCTTGCAATGGCCCCAAAAATAACCAGTTTGCTGTTTTTTCAGCAAATTCCGATCTACCTCAGGTTTTGACGCCTTCAGAATCTCCTCCACCCAAAGGAGATCCTGTATTAATCGATCCCAGGGGTGAAAACCCCCTTGATTTTTTGGAACTGGATTTCGTAAGCACTTTTTTATTTTTGCCTTTGGAAACATTGACTCCCCGTGATACGGAAAGAGCAAAATACACACTTGCTGTATTGGCTCTCAATAATCGAGAGTACTTAAGACAAGCCCGAGAAGATGCCTTTAAAAACTACATTGCTCGTTTTAAGGAATACATTCAAGCCAAAGAGGACGGAGAAGGGCCTGAAGAGTTGATGCGCATCAGTAAGGGAATAACACAAATGAATCACCCAACTGTTTGGGCTGAAATAAAACGGCAACACAACTCCCACCCCAAACTAAATACTTTATTTCAAAAAGCACCTGAAGCATTAACTTGGTAATTTTTGAGGCTGTGCCCTAAAAAAGGGAGCCATAACAAAAATTGAGACTTAAAGCGAACTGTTTTTTTGGATTGCGGAGATGTAAATGATATCGAGTCAATCGCTTTCAGATAACTCTCACTTTCACGAGAGATGAGATTGGGAACCAATCCCATTATTTTATTTGCATTCAAAACTTGTAGCATACTCTACCCCTTATCCAAAAAGGCAGCCAGTCGGTTATAAATAGCACAGGATTCTCTGAAGACATCTGATGGGTTTCTGAGTTAAACAGGGATTGAAACTATAAATTTTCCAAATGTTCCGTTGCAGTCAGAGACTCAGGTTAACAGCACTCAACTCGATCAAATTATTCCCTATTTGTTAAAAAAACAGGGCGAAAAAGTCTCTCATTTGTGTATCTAAGACAGAGACCACATATTGAAGGAGAAATTTCAAACCATATGAATAATCGTGATCCCAAGACAATAAGCCGTGAGTACATTTCACGAAAGGAGCTGATTCAAAAAGGGTGGGGGCGTATGGCTCTCGAAAAATATCTGAAACAACCTGACATTGTACAGAAAGGGGAGGCTTTCTTCCTGCGAAAATTTGTCTGGCTAATTGAGCAGGATAAATCGAAAGCCCAGTTAAAAGATGATCCTTTACAAGAGGAGTTTACGAAAATTGTGGATCAATGCCCAGTTATCTTAGTGCATCCCAACCCTCATGAAGTTTTTGATTGTGGATTTCAAGCCGGAATCGCATTTCAAGCAATGCTGACGGCAGGATTAACCGGTACTTTTGAGGGGCAGAATTTGACGGAAATCGGCAAAGAAGTGCTTCTCCATAAACTCATTCACTCCCATACCAACCGTACAGATTTATTGAGAAAGCTCCACAAATTGGGATATGGCGGACGTGAAGTCGATTATTATTTGAGTGCCCGCCTCAAAAGAGAAATTTTTGAACACTACCCATGGTTGATAGCTGTTGCTGACTTACCTGATGAGTATTTTAATGACCATCAATCTGATTTGGAACGTCACTAGGAGACAGGTTTAGAATATTTTGAACTTTCTCTGCTTGCTCTTTGTTTAGAAAAAATACGCAAAGATTTATCCCTAGGGCTTCTGCAATACGAATCATAGTCGTTAGACTGGGATTTGTTTTGCCATTCTCAAGTTCATTCAGATGCGAAAAATCAAGATCTGCTTTAGCGGCTAAGGCCTCTTGTGACAAATTTCGCTTTTGTCTCCACATTTTCAATCTGCGACCAAATGAGATTAGCGCCTGTGTATTTTCGAGTTTTATTCTCCGTCTTACCATGACAAGAATTGTGAGCGGATGAAAGAAAAACAAGTATAGGTAAAAACCTATACTTTGATGATTTAAACTATTGCCATAGAATAGTTATATACATATTTGACAGGAGTTTTTTTTATGAAGACAATAAATACGCTCGGCCCTTCTTTGTTAATTACTTTTGCTGTTCTCTCCAGTTGCACTCCCAAGAGCAATCCCATCATTTTTCCTGGGGATCCGCTGGGAAGAACGCCTAATACAGCCTTACCGACAGGGGCACCAATAAATCAGTCTGGAAATACTCAAGCGCCAATCCCTTCTACAGCACCAACCCAAGCATCTAGCCCAAGCACATCTATACCTACTCAAGCAAGCTCAAGACCTGTAACCCCAACTTGGAGAAAAACATCTTCCGGTCAAGCCTTTATTCGAGATCTGGATTTTGTTGATACGAAACATGGTTATATGGTCGGAGATAAAGGCGCTATTTTAGCTACAGATAATGCTGGTTTAAGCTGGACTAGCCAACAAAAAGGTAGTAGTACATTAAATGCGATTTCATTTGTCGATGTGAATACGGGATGGGTCGCTGGTGACGGTGGCGTCATTTTTCACACTATAGATGCAGGAAAAACCTGGGCCATACAAGACAGCGGGGTCATCACTGACATCAAAGACATTCGCTTTACTGACGCTCAAACAGGTTATATCACTAGTGGGGAAATGAACAATGTCCATAAAACTGTGGATGGTGGGACGAACTGGACCCAAATTGCAAGTATTCAAGCACCCGAATATTTGTTCCTCAACCAAAATAAACAAATGTTTGGTTCAAGCCGATCGATGGTTTACAAATTAAATGGAGATACTTGGTCTAAAACAGCTAATCTTCAGACATGTGGGGGCAGCGGTATAAATCAGATTAACTTTGCTTTTAACAACGAATCCAATGGGTTTGCGTATGAGGGCTATGTTCTGTATCAAACCACAGATGGTGGAAATTCTTGGCAGCCTCTGAATAAGTTTATTACGGACGAGAAGGTTTTCCAGGAATGCGATTTTCAAATAGATGCCATGGGCTTTTCCTCTGAAACGAATGGTTTTGCGATTATCAGTGTCTATCCATACGGCTTCGATTCTCATTTTATGTATAAAACTACAGATGGTGGAAAAACCTGGATGAAGTCAGGGATGAAAGCTCCTGAATTTACGAAGTCAGGAAAATTTGTTGTTACCGCTCCAAACTCTGCTTGGTTAGTTGATCAAAGTCTAGGAACGGTTTACTCGCTAAGCACTTTATAACAGAGGTATTCAAATCATCTAATTTTTTGAAAAAGGGATCTCGGTATCGGATGAATAAGCTATTGTTTTGTGCGTATTTATCTCTTATTTCCTTTTCTGTACCGCCTCAAGCTCAAGCTGAGCTGAAGGAAGTTGCAAAAAATATAGAAGAGACTGAATTTTACCAACGAAAATATATCTCTTTTTATTCTCATACCGAAATTGGGAGACTGAATTCAATTTTTACCCAGCGGCTTTCTGAACGTTTGAAGCGCTTTGGTTATAACCATTTGAGTCCAGATATTCACTTTGAAGACCTTTCTTCTTTTCTCCAAAAAGTGATGGTTTTTCAGCAAGAAGCCTCTGGAGAAACCGCTTCTGAAAAAGAAAGAAAAATGGGGGCAGGGCTCAAATTTGGCGATGTAGCTGTTACCTGGAGTGAAACCAAAGCAATTGCAAATTCATCATTTGTTTTTGCTACCACTTGGCATTTTGCTCCAGTCACGCTTGAAAATGTGAGCTTAAAAAAACTCTATAGAGATACCAAGGGCAATTACCCCAAAGTACCTTTTCCCCCCGGTACTTATACAGAAGAAGAAACAAACCCTTTAAAGCAAACCTATTTGAAGTATTGGGAGGGTAACATTGGGACGACCTTGAGTTTCACTGTTGATATTTACCGAGTAGAGCAGGGTAGAATTAAAAAATATGATACTCTGAGGAATTCCTGGAGAATCGCAGATCTTTACTATCTATCCGATAGCGATGTTGCTACTATAAAAAGCAAAAGCGGGCTTCGGAAATTAGACACGCCTTCTTCTTCTCAGATTGAATTTCTCTATTCGCTTCCTCATTTCAATGCCTATCGCAATAAGGATCCTAAACGGCAGTATCTGAAGGCTGCAGAAAACCGTTTAGATTCTCCCGCAATGTGGTCAGACATTATAAAAAAAATTAAAGGCTTGGATGCTTTTAACATCAAATCACAACTAGAAATTACAGACTCGGGTGATGTCAGGATTATTCTCTCTGAAGGGGAGAACCCTGAAGATCTGGACCTTAAACTTGATGACGGATTTAAGGTCTATGAGACAATGACGGACTCAACAGGATTATTAAGCCAAAGACGTGAAGTCGGTTATATAAAAATAAGGGGGGTTTCACCAGAGCTATTTGCCCAGACCATTCTTTCTAACCGAGAACTTGAGTCCGGCGATCAAATAAAAGAGTATCCCAAAACCGGTGGTAATTTTAGTTATAAAGCAGGGCTCTATAACGCAACATTTAAAGATCTTAGCACCAATTGGGTTCCTAATTTGGGACTTGCGGTTGATTTTGATATAGCCCCCTCGCTCGGTATTTCAGAGATGTTTGGTGGGTTGAACGCCAATGTTGGTTATAACCCCTTCGATAAAATTTTAGTTTTAGAAGGGGGCTTGGGATTCTTTAAAAGGTTCTATTTCCGTCAGTTCATTGTCTCTGTTGGTACAAATTTGGCAGTGCAAATGGCGGGGAAATCTGATCAAGAGGGAAAGAACTTTATTGACCGTACCTTTGGTTTTGGTGCGGTTCCGAATTTTGGCTTTCATTACCAACTATCCCCGGATCAGATTATTGGGTTGGATGTGGGTTATCGCATTTTTAGTCCAGATGTAACAAACGGTTTGAGTGTCTCGGCCTTTACTTCAAATGTGTTTTAGCATCGAGTCAACAAAAGAGGGAGTACATTGATTGTGAAATATTTTCGAAAACTTGGTATTGCTATTTTAAACTGGGCTGCAGTTCTTTCTATGACAACACTTCATGCCCAGGCCAAAGTACCTGATCAAGAAGATTGGGAGTTCCTGGTCGGTCCTAAATCTGAGAAATATACGATCACTATACATAATATTCCTTATCCCAGTGAAATGGGACCCATAAAAGGCACTCTGTATAAAGGACGGGTAAAGGTCGGAGCGATTATTCCTTGTAGTGAAAAGCAGTTGATAACATTTGGGCCTCCCTTTGTGTTTTATAACGAATTTCAAGTATCCGCAGCTTGTTCATCATCTGCGGGAAGTCCAGATGGTGTATTTTACACATTTCGAATAGGAGACCAAGCTTGGCTGTTTTCAACAGGTATACCTGTGACAGGAACTTCAAATGGCGTTATTTTCAATGTGAAAAATGGCAAAGAAATTACAACTTTTGTGGGCAGAAAGGTGAGAGAGGTGTTATGAAAATAAACCAAATTGCTACAGGTCTTTGTGCTATCGTAGGACTTTTTACTTTTTTTCCATCGGTAAGTTTTGCTGAGGACAAGCATATGTTAACGCCTCAGCAACTTAAACAGTTAAAAACGTTGAAGACGAACGTGATTGTTCCCAGATTTGTTCCTCCTGGTTATAAATTGACACGCTTTGAGACACAAATGTATCCGGCGGGGAAACCAGGCGGAGGCGGTGCTTCTTACACATTACTGTACACCTGTTTTTGTGGAGGACGTTTTGTTGTTGAAGGAACAAAGGGCGGGATAGGATCTTATACTCTTACTCCAGAGACCACAGAAGAAATATTTAATATCATTTTGGGTGTGATCCCACTGAACTCATACAGAAGTGATGAGGGAATTTCCTATGGTACGGACTGGTTTGAACGGTGGAACTTTTTTTATGCATTCGAAGGCTCAAAGATGCCTAGATCTGATGCTGAAAAAATTGTGAAGAATTTAATTTTTTTGAAGCCTTGAAAAGTTAAATACAGATATATGCTCAGTAAGAAAAAGGGTAGTTACTATATTAATGCTGACCGGATCTCCAAAGCTGAGAGCCTCTTATAGCTTGCCGCCATTTTCTTACCCAACTACCATCATTCTGGGGCTCATCCATAAGAATTCCAGAGTTATTTACCTTTTGCCAATTTTGTTCAATTTGGGTAAGAAATTCATCCGCATTTTGAAACGAAAAAGGGTAATGCTCATCAAATTCAGAAAACCATTGTAAATAATGACGCCAACTTAAGGCCAACCATGAGACACCGGGTTTTTTTTCCCAATGTTTTATTATGGATTGAGCGCTTACAGACGAGAGGCTTTCATCTGGAATCAATTTTTGCTTATTCAAACGGCTAAAATCAGCGTCTCTCAAAAAAGCCATAAGACTGTTTTCTATCCAATACGGAATCGCACCACCTCCCCGTTGAGGCTCTTCCCATCTTTTTTGAGCAAACCTTCTTAAGTTAAAAAATTTTCCTGTAGCGCAATGGGTCGCCTTCGCAAATTTCCAAAGTATTAAATCGTTGGAGGCATAACCAACTATGGTTTTTATTCCTGCTTGTTCAAGGGAGTCGATAAAATCAATACAACCGCTTAAAGACTCTGCATCACTCAATTCTCGGCGAGGCTCAACTCCTGAATTGATAATAATGTAAACCCTATCTGCTTTAGTGCGGCTAATAATGGAAGAAACTGCATATGCTCTGCTATCTGAACCAATAGAATTAAAATCAAGCAAAACTGTTTGAATGGTATTCACATTTTTGCTACTCAATTTGCTAAAGAGATCATTACCTGTATCAACAGTGATTCTATAATAATCATCAGAAAAAACTCGGGGCACCACTACCGGGCTGCAGATTGATGAAGGTTGTAGTCTCTCTGCTAATTCAACAAGTTTATCATTTAGTGTGTGCCACCAATGAGATTGTGAAATATCGACAGTATCAACATCAGACGGATAGTAAGACCAATTAGTAAGCTTATCTCGGCAATTGCGTGGGAAAAACAACTGTGGATCAAAAATCATTTCAAACCTATCTGATTTGAATTTTGTGATGAGATTAATAGTTTTTCCTTCATCAATATTTACTGGACTGATGATAGCTCCAGAATAACTTGACAGACATGGTTCATCCAAAAGATTAACAGAATCATGGCCCATCTGATGCAGAACTGCCATTAAGTTTTCTCCTTTTGAATAGCAGATATTAATTCTGAGGGTAACCTATATCTTTGAACTGGCCAAAGTTGAGTCATCCTATCCAAAAATTGAAAGTTATGAGTTTCTATGAATTTCAGAAAATCTCTACTTTTTGGACCTCGATTGGCAACACGTTCGACTACATCCCTAGCTGTATCGCCGGAGACTTCGAATGGATGATTTCCAAAAAATACGCACGAAATTAGCACACCTAAAGAAAATTGATCTGATCTCCAGTCGATCATTTCTTTTTCGTTATTTAATTGTTCTGGCGATGCATAGTAAGGCGTTCCTGGTCCTCTCATTAGCCATGTTTGAGTTAAAGAGTCTGCAGTCAAATCTCTGACTAAACCAAAATCAGCCAAAATAGCTTCAAAATTATTACTATCTTTGATAAGTACATTATCTGGCTTAATATCTCTATGTACGAGCTGAAGAGAATAAAGATTGTCTAGAATACTTGAAATGGTCTCTAATAAATAAAGTGCATCACTTCTTTCTAGTACCCCATTTTTCTCAACGTACTCTGTTAAATTCCCTCCTGAAACAAACTCCTCAAGTGAGTAATCATAAACTTTTTTATCAGAGGAATATTGTCCCGTCGCTATTATCTTGCAAACATTAGGGTGCTTACAATCCTGTAGAGCTTTAATTTCTCTTTCTGTTCTGGGCGATTTGCCAGGAGAATGGATTATTTTAAGAGCGAGTATTTCAGAATTGAGATTTCTTACTTTAAATACGGTTTTGAATGCACCGCTTCCTATGAAGCCAAGGAAATCGAGGGACATTTCATAGCATATACTTTGGGCAGCATTTTCGATTAATTCAGGATTTGTAGGATTCATTTTGAAGAGATCCCTCAATATAGTCTACAGCTTTTTCGAATAACCAAGGTTGAATGGGATCTTGAGTATTGGATTCGATGAGAACAACAATTTTGTCATCATCTATGTAACACAAGCCAACAGATCTACGATGGAACTCACTTATATATTTCTCTAATTTGATGGCCGTGTTCTTGGGCATAATGACGTAGGATTCATTCGCAAATGAAGTACACCGATAAGCTTGATTCAATGCTTTCTTCCAGTTATTGAGTTTTGCTTCAAAAGCAATTAATTTGTTACTCCCGGATTTAGCAACAATATCAGTTTTTCCTCTAATAAAGTTAAATTCGGTGTTAAAAACCGATTGTCCCCAAGGGGTTTGACCCTGTCCTATAATGTTACAAAAATCTTTAACAAGTTCATCTTCACTTTTGAAGTCTTGCTCTGAGGCCACTTTATCAATAACTTGACCACACCCAATAAATTGCATTTAAACGTTTTACCTTATATTTCAGTTATTATTAGTCGGTCAAGATACTACTTATGAAAACTTGTTTGGAACATGTTTTCATTATAAACCCCTATTTTCAAATCTCCAAAAAAGGCCATCTCATTTGTCTCTGATTATTCCCACGGCCTACTTCCGTCCTATGGCGATCATGATTTCCTTAAAGCTTTCGATTCCCGCTTCCAGATTTTCGATAATGTCATTAGCGAGGACATCGGGATCCGGAAGGTTTTCCAGGTCGGTTAGGGATTTGTCTTTCAGCCAGGTAATATCGAGGCTGGTTTTGTCCCGATTGAGGATTTCTTCATAGGTAAATCTGCGCCAGCGGCCTTCGGGGTTTGTTTCCGGATGATAGGTTTCACTGCGCTTGCTGATATTTTGTGGACTGTAACAGTCGATAAAATCCCGCAGGTCTTCGAATTTCAGGGGATTTTTCTTCAGCGTGAAATGGATGTTTGTCCGGAAATCATAGAACCAGATGTCTTTTGTCCATGGTTCTTTTGCTGCAGGTTTATTGTCAAAAAAGAGGACATTGGCCTTTACCCCCTGTTTGTAAAAAATACCGGTGGGTAAGCGCAGAATCGTGTGGAGATTGGTGGTCTCCAGCAACTTCTTACGAATCGTTTCACCTGCCCCGCCTTCGAAGAGCACATTATCAGGTAAGACAACTGCTGCTTTCCCATCTGATTTAAGCATGGTGCGAATGTGCTGCACAAAGTTCAGTTGTTTATTGCTGGTAGTTACCCAAAAATCTTGGCGGTTATAGGTCAGGTCATCAGTTTCCTGTTCCCCGTCATCATTGGTAAAGGTCATGCTGCTCTTTTTTCCGAAAGGGGGATTTGCCAGGACATAATCCACCCGTAACCCGCTATCTGAGATCAGGGCGTCTGTTGGGATGATGAAATTATCGCTTTCGAAGTCTCCGATATTGTGCAAGAAGAGATTCATCAAAGCCATGCGGCGGGTACCAGGAACTATCTCATTACCGAAAAAGGTTTTGTGTTTCAAAAACTCTTTTTGCTCACGATCCAAGGTGTAATTTTGTGTGGATGCAATAAAGTCATAGGCTGCCAGGAAAAAGCCCCCTGTCCCACAAGCGGGATCTGCGATGGTTTTGTTTGGTTCAGGTCGCATACAAGCCACCATCGCTCGGATTAAGGCCCTGGGAGTGAAATACTGGCCTGCACCGCTTTTCGTATCTTCGGCGTTTTTCTCCAGTAACCCTTCATAGATCTTGCCTTTGATATCCGCACCCATCGTACTCCATTGCTCTTTGTCGATCATGTCGATCAGCTTATAGAGCTTGGCGGGGTCCTGGATTTTGTTTTGGCTTTTGGTGAAGATTTGCCCCAGAATTCCTGTCTTTTGTCCCAATTCACGGAGCAATGTGGTGTAGTGGATTTCTAACTCTGCCCCCCGTTTTTGAGTCAGGGATTCCCAGTTAAATTCAGAGGGGATGGGGAGTTTTCTGTTATAAGGGGGCAGACTGAACTCATGGGCCATTTTAAGAAAAAGCAAATAGGTGAGCTGCTCCAGGTAATCGCCATAACCCACGCCATCATCTCTCAGGGTGGTGCAAAAGCTCCAAATTTTGCTGATGATGCCAGAGGTATTGTTGCTTTCGTTGCTCATACTGTCGCCATTTTCTCTTTCTTTGCTTTGGGAGTGCGTGTTTTCTTTGCGGGTTGATTTTGTTCTCTTTCAGCTCTGATACGCTCCAAGAGGACTGAGGCCGGTTCGTCATTGGGATCTTGGGGAACCAGCTTGCCTTCAAAGGCTTGCTTGAGAATGCTTTGTCGTAAGGCCTCCGCTTGCTTGAGGCTCTGTTCAATCGATTCTTCAATTTTGTCGCAAACGGAGAGGCGGGATTCTATTTCGGAGACAATGAGGGCTTGTTCTTCGAGAGGACAAATAATCACTTCTAAATTTTTTATAGGTCCTAAAAAAAGGTTGGCTTGTGCCGTCGCTTTTTTGCCTTTTGCTATTTGAGACTGCAATAAGGGGGATAAGAGTAAATACTGCATATATTTTGAGTCAAATTTTAGAAGATTTAGCTTAATTAAAGCAACACTTCTTACTAATGTGAATTTCAAACTTCCTGGAACCCTACAAATTCTACCGATAGAACCAGAGCATGATATCAAGATATCACCGGGTTCAGGGTTACATCGCTTAATTATTCTTTGATATTCATCTTCCGGAATATAATCTACATTATCTAGAGACAAATACCCATTTTGGATATTTCTTGCTGACAACAAATAAATACCTTCCGATGTTCTTCGGGGAGTGACATGTTCGCCATCTGTTACTTTTTCAGCAATAGAACCAAGTTTGTCCCACTTCCACCCCTCGGGCAGCTCACCTTCAACAATATTCGGATGGGTCAATCTCCCCTCAAACGCCCATTTCAAAACCGCCTGCCGATATACCTTAAGCTGCTGCTGAGCTGTTTTCAGGCTCTCGATGCCCTTGTCCAATTCGCTGAAAAGCTCTTCGAGTTTTGCGACAATGCGGTGTTGCTCGGGGAGGGGGGGAAGAGAGATGTTTACTTCGTTTAAGTTATTTAACGAAATCCCCAAAACTGTTGTACCACTGGAAAGTTTTATACATTGTCTTTCAATAGATTTAAATAGATACCTTATGAAGTCTGGGTTAGTTTTAAATTTGGGCTTAATAAGTTTAAGGTCTTGATTAATCGCTGTTGTTATTTTAGATGTGATTGTTTTTCCAGGAGAGATCCGGGTAATTAATATGACATCTCCGGGAAAAGCTAAGTTAGCAGCACTATTCTTCAAACCAGTTTGAGTTATTTTATCAGCAGTATCGAATAAATAATCTCCTTTTATGTCCTTTACAGAAGCCCAACAAAGATCACCATTCCAATATCCTGGTACTTGCTTACTTGGAGTGCCTCCACCTTTGAAATCGAAGACTTCACCAATTTTTACCGAAATCCAACCACTAGGTATCTCAAGAAAACTTATATTATGGGCCATTTTAAGCAGCTAAAGCCTCATTCAATTCTTCAATAATGTTATTCATCTCATCTCCAAACAACATCCACATTTTGCCCCGGCCCCCTTGGGAGTCAAAGGGGGTATAGTCCAAATCATCGATATCCACATGGACAGAGGTGCAGATCTGGTCTTTGAGCATATACAACCAATCCATCTGCTCTTTATTGAATTTCAGGGTGCCCGCCTGTTTTCTAAACAGCCATTGCTGAAAATTGCGATCCACGGTTTTGTCATAAGCAGTTAAAGTTTCGTCGATCCCTGCCAATTTGCGGATCAAGGCAACCAGGGCCACCAGTTCGTTTTTAGGCTGCCCGTTCACGCTCTCCAATTGTTCATAAGCTTTCCAGATGTTGAGCGGGGCCAGGGTGGGTTTATCCAGAAGCATTTTTTCAGCGACTTCTTTAATCAGTTTGTAGGTGAGTTCCCGACGCAGATAAGGCTGCCCATAAAAGATTCTCAAAGCCAGGAAGGCATCTTTGTGGGTTTCAATCCATTCAGCAAATGCCCTGACCGTTTCGGAAGCCCGGTCTTTATTGTCTTTGTCCCAACCCACATGAAGTACTTCATCGGGATTAACGAGATCAATTTTCTGCTCGTGGGATTTACGGACATTTTCTAGATATTCGTTTAGCTCACCCGTGAAGACTTTGGCGGCATCATTTTGCAAGCTTTCAATCTTATCTTGAATCTCAGCTTGGATCTCGGCTGGGGGGAGTCCCTGCTTGGCCTGGTTTACCTCTTGCTCAATTGCATCATGGATATCCGGGTTAAACGCATTTAAAAGCGCTTTGACGACCGCTGAAACGGTACGTCCTTCAGCTTTTTCTTCGAAGGCCTGCTTTTCTTTGTCCGTCATTTGTTTATCCAGGCGGGTCAGACGATTGGCCAAGGAGGTAAACAGCTCTTCATCTCTGGCCCCCACCGCCACGGCCGCTAAAAGTTCTTTGAGGGCGACCCCAGGTTTTTTCTCCAAAGGGCGACTGTCTGTCTTCAGGCTTTGCGTGACCCCTATGGCATCCACAATCACAAAATGATCTTTGGCTATTTTGGCGGAGGGTGAGACCTTTTTTAAATCATCAAAATGGATGACCCGTGTTCCCCTGCCCTTCATTTGCTCAAAATAGTTGCGGCTTTTGACGTCTCGCATAAACAGTAAACACTCAAGCGGTTTTACATCCGTACCGGTGGCGATCATATCTACAGTTACAGCAATCCGAGGGTAATAGTCATTGCGGAACTGGGCCAAAACAGATTTAGGATCTTCGCTGGCCCGGTAGGTGATCTTTTTGCAGAAGCGGTTTTCTTCGTCAAACTCTTCCCGCACAATTTGGATGATGTCATCTGCATGGCTATCTGTCTTCGCAAAGATAAGAGTTTTGGGAACTTCAAACAGTCCCTCGGAATCAAAGCGGTCCGGAAACATCTGGGGCAAATGCTCTTTAAATGTGCGAATCACCGTCCGGATTTGGCTGAGGTTGACAATATCTTTGTCGAGTTGCTTTGAGGAATAGCTCTCATCCTCGTCTTGCAAAGCATAGCGTTTTTTGCGACTCAGTCTTTCCCGGCGCTCAATATATTCGCCTTTCCAAAGCGTCCCCCCCTGACGGGTGATTTTGGTTTCTATTAGATAGACGTCATATCCCACATTCACCCCATCGGCCACGGCCATTTCATGGGAGTATTCAGACACCACATTTTGCTTGAAATATGCAATGGTTCTTGCGTCGGGGGTCGCCGTCAATCCGACTTGGAAAGCATCAAAATAATCCAGGACCTGCATCCACAAATTATAAATACTGCGATGGCACTCATCGATCACAATGAAATCAAAGAACTCGATTGGGAGTTTTTCACTGTACTCAATTGGCGGGACCTCTTTGGGCTGCCACCTTTCGTTTGGATTTTCTTCTTCCGCTGTATCTTCCAGCTCCTGCCCTTTTAATACTGCATATAAGCGCTGAATCGTGCTGATATAAACTTGGTTGTCATCAGGGATATGTCTCGACTTCAGGCGGTGAACCCCATACAACTCTGTGAATTTACGGTTATCATCGTTGGGTAAAAAAGCCATAAATTCTTGTTCGGCTTGCTCACCCAGATTTTTGGTGTCCACTAGGAAAAGGATCTTCTTTGCACTGGTGTATTTCAGCAAGCGATAAATGAAAGTAATCGCCGTAAAGGTTTTTCCCGAACCGGTCGCCATCTGTACAAGCGAGCGGGGTTTGTTGTGTTTGAAGGATTGCTCAAGGTTTGTGATGGCGTTGATCTGACAATCTCTCAGACCTTTTGTGGGAAGCTCACTCAGATTTAAAAGCGAAGCCCTCAAGGATTCTGGTTTCTTTAACCAATCTTGGATGGTTTTGGGCCTGTGAAAAGAGAAGACAGTCCTTGCTCGGGGTTTGGGATCTCTGAAATCTGTAAATGTGGTGACTTCCCCCGTACTCAGATAGACGAAAGGCAGCTTTTCATTGTTGAGATACTTTAATTTAGCGGCAGCGTAGTCCTCGGCCTGGTCCTCATGGACAGAAAGTCGGAAGCCCTCATCTTTTGCTTTGGCCTCGATGATCCCAACAGGTTTGCCCGCAACGAAAAGGACATAATCTGCAGGACCAACATCTGTTTGGTATTCCCGCACAGCGACACCCAAACCCGCATTTAGGTTGATGGTTTTTTTGTTTTGAATGATCCAACCACAGGCTTTTAGCTGCTTGTCTATTTCATCTCTTGCCCGTTGTTCTGGATTTTGATTCATGCCCTATACCTAAGTTTGGATTCTGGAACCCTTTGTTCGCTTGGTTCAGATTCTCAAGTCAGTATAACATCCTGGTCTGAGCCCCCAAAATAACCCAAAGCCTGGAGAAAGTGAGAGATCATTACCCAACGGAAACCTAAAAAAAGATTTCGCACGCCATTTTTCAGAGTTAAAAACAGGGCGAGTTGGGTGCCTTTCTGTGTAATTAACAATGTGGGAAGATCTCACAAGAAAGGTGGACCCCTATGATGAGCGAGCAAACACCTTATGAGGGGCTGTGTCGTGTTTTAAGGGCTTATATCCGAAAAAGAACAGATGCCATAGCTCTTTCATTTGGAACGGTGCCTGTTGAGTTTGATACCAAACTTCTGGGTTACCGGTACGGGGAGTACAAAGGCATATTTTATCGCTCCGAGGGCTGGTCTTATGACGGGGCTTTCGGTGGCCGAACGCTTGTTTTTTTGACAGAGCAGGTTGGGGGGCTAACAGAGAGTCAGTTAAAAGCGCTGGTTGAGGAGATCACTAAAGGAGGGATTGCAGAACCCCCAGGGTGCGGTAAATGTACCATATCGATCACAGCGCCGTTTGTCTTTGTCAATTTCAGCTTTTTTGAGTATGACTGATTTTTGCATAAATAATAGGGCCGGGGGTATGCTCCCAAAATGGAAGACGCAACCACGCACCGACCCTATTTAAAAAAACTGATACTAATATCTATCCAGATATACCTTTAACTCACTTCACTCATGTATCCGCCAGTTAGACCCTTTCGAATCTTATCCGTCTTCTACCTGCGCTCAGGGAATCTGAAAGTCCGCTTAATGTACTTTCCTATATACCCGGATATCAAAGATGCATTTCTGTAGGATACGCTCATAGAGATCTTTATTTGGATCCTATTCATTTCCCCCCTACGTATGTATGTCCGTTTAAGATTACTCTTATCGTTTCTACATATCAGAGAGACCGTATTCCCACCCCTTCTTTACACCTATGTACCCCTTGATACTACATGCAAGAATGGGTAAACCGAAGCTCGGGTAATAGTTAAGCCTATGGTTCCGACAAATGGGGGCGAAGCCCCCCAAGTCTATACCTTGGGCTTCACTGCGACCTGCGCTTACACCAAACATACTTGGGTTATAGTTAGGCCTAGGGCTAAGACCTGTGGGGACGAAGTCCCCCAAGTCCTTGCCTTGGGCTTTACTGCGACCTGCGCTCTTCCCAAGCATCCCTGAGTGATTCAAGATTCAGATCTTGACACAGTTTCTTGAATTGCTCTTCGTCCAACCAATCCCGATGGTACTGACACCACCCTTTTAATGTCTTTAAGACATTTTGTATGGTGATGAATGACCGATTAGTTGGATGTGCTTCTGCAAAAATCAACAGAATTTTTGTCTGAAGCTTTTCAACACTTTTTTTCGATGGCTTTCTTTCTATTTTGGAGCCGTTCCTTCGCAGGTTAACACCTAAAAAGTCGAAGCCTTCGTTAACAGAGGTGATCTTTGTTTTTTCCGGAGAAAGAAGTAAGCCTCTTTTTTTAAGAAAAACATTAATCATATCTATTAATTCTGAGCATAACATATTTGATGGGCAAAAAGCAACAAAATCATCAGCATATCTAGCAAAATTTTGTTTTATCCCATCCTGCCGAGTTAAATCTTCCATTCCATCTAAAACCAGATTAGCAAGTAACGGAGAAATTATCCCCCCTTGGGGAGTTCCTCGCTCTGTTGTATACTCCAGTCCATCAGAAAGAAACCCACATTTCAACCATTGTCTGATCATGGGAAGCATACTTTGTACTGGAAAATTTTCCAGGATAAAATCATGGCTGATTTCGTCAAAGCAAGCTTTGATGTCCCCTTCCAGTACAAATTCCAGATCGGGGTTTTGCTCCAAAATATTTGTACAGTACTCAATGGCCTGAAATGTACTTCTTTTGGGGCGAAAACCAAATGATGCGGGATCTGCTATTTGTTCGGTTATAGGTTCTAATGCGTATTTTGCTTTCATTTGCATCACACGATCATCCATAACAGGAATACTCAATGGTCGGACTTTAACTGCTTCATCGAGTTTGCCAGATACTTTTCTACCAGTTGATTTGTCAAAATAGATCCGACGCAGTTGCTGGGCCTGATAACCTTTTATTTTTTTTAACCGAAATGCAGCCTCTAACAGTTCTCGCTCACTCTTCCAAACGACACCATCCACACCGGGCGTTTTTCCCCCTGTGTTTCTATGAACGCTGATGACGGCTAAAAGCGTTGCTTCGTATGATTGCATTAGCATCCCGATTAAATGGTTAACTTGACGCAAATCTTTATCTTCGTAGGCTTTTTGAATCCGCTGCTGAAAAGTAAAAACCCGTTTGCGACAATGGTTGATAAGTGTGTTATCTATTTTCTGTTGGCGAGCCATAACATGTAGCCTCCCAATCAATCAAATTGATGATTTCTTCGCTTAGCTCAGGCTTACCTTCCAACAATGCGTGTAAATTAAATAATCCTGATGTCTCCGGAAAATTGTTAATCTTGGTAGATTGATAGACGGGTTTCTTATTGACACGATTTTCTTTTATGAGTTTTTGCTGAAGCGCAACCTCAATAACTGTCCTGATGTTTGTAAAATCATCCCTCTGGATTGACTTAAACAGAAAATCCGATTTGAAAGGTGTGTCAAAATTGGGAGATTTACTTCTGATTTTTACTGATTGTCCCCAATAGTTTCTTTTTTCTTTTCCATGCAAGCCATTTAACACTTGATAATAAGATTTGTAGTGCTGTAATTCTACGATTCCGCCAAGTAAATGTATTGGAAAAAATGGTTCTATTGCTTTGGTTCTGTATCGTTTAGGAGTCGTATAGTTAAATTGGCTAATACGCTGATCATTCACGAGCAAAAGTATGCTTTCGGATTCTTTGACAGCAAGCGATATCTGGCCCAAAATGGGCCTCAATTTTTGATGCGCTTCCAAGACCGCTTCGGATTTCCATGCATCCTCAAACCTGATTAGGTCATTCACTAGAGATACTAAATTATCAATGACCACCAATACTCTTTTTTTAGATTGTAAAAACTCAAGGCAATCATTCAGGACATCATAGATTTTTTGGCTTGGCAAAAAAGAATAAGTATCATCATAAGAATCAGAAAAACCCAAACGATTTATCTGTTCGTCCTTTACTTGCGATGACACATCAAAATAGAGCAGTTTAAAATTTTTAGTGTAGAGAGAATGAGCGATATTTAGTGCCAAAGTGGTTGTTTCGCTATCTTGCTGCCCTCTGATTTCATAGGTCTTTCCCACTGTTAAACCCCCAGAGACATAGTCAAAGGCAGCTAATCCTGTACGAATAATCTCTTTCTCAACTATTTTTGTGTTTAAGTTTTTAAACATTTTTTTACTTCCTTTTTAACGTATCTAATTTTGATTCTTCTGGAACACATGAAATCAGGGTTGTCAGCTCATGGATTATCGAAGGATTAATCTCGGGGATATAAGCCTTAAGAAATATCAACAGATCGCTATGTAGAGAGTCTGGAATGATATCCAACCCTAAAGCTTTAGCTAGGCTGTTTAACCGTTGAAACGGTATTTGCCTTGTGTCCCTGAGCCACTTGGAGACATTAGAATCACTGATACCGATCTGGGCTCCTATTTGGTGCAAACACAAGCCTTGATCCCTTCGAACATAATTAATGTCTGTCATTTTTAAAAAACTCCTTTTCTATTTGCCCTCTCGATGTCGAGCTTGCATACTCAGATTTGGTATTAAAAGAAAAAAACAAAATAGAAGATCTTGGTACGCCTTTAAATTACAAAAATGAGTTGCAAAGTCACCCTGTTTTTGAGAAGGAATTTATGATTTTCTTTTTTGGAGTAAGTGAAGATGTTCGGATTGCACTGATATCAACGAAAAAGCAAAAGCCGAAATACAAGTGTAAACAGTTAGTATTCAATCATGAGTTTGCTCATTACACTCGACGCTCATTCAACTGGCTAAGCGTTAACTCTCGAAAAGTTTGAGGTATTTAAATTATTAAGCTTTCATATGAAAACAAGTGAAGTCAGCCGCCCTTAAACCCTTGAAATTTAAAGATCAACATGTTTATTCCTTCACAGATTATTTATGTCTGTGAACCAATAGAATTGAGCTGTTTAGGCATCCCATGACTGGGTTGAAATAATGTATAATATAAGTGTAGCGATTACTTTTATTGGGGGTGTTTTTGATGCAGCGAATCGCCATAATTGGTTCACGCAGTATTATTCCTTCTGAGCATATTGAGGTTGTATCTGCTTGGTTGAGAGAAAATTTAGATCTGTCCTCAATTACATCTATCGTATCTGGGGGAGCAGAAGGGGCCGATACCCTTGCTGAAAATCTGGCGGAGATACTCGGCAAGGAAATGATCGTGTTTGCACCTCAATATAAACAGTATGGAAACAAAGCTACCTTTGTCCGGAATGAACAAATCGCCGAATCGGCTGAGGGTTGTCTTGCAGTGGTTGATAAGCCATTGAAGATGTCAAAAGGTACTTTTAATTGTACAAAGAAATTTAAAAAGCTTGGCAAACCTATTTGGGTACTCGAACTGACCCCAGAAATTTTAGAGGGCACTTCTGGTACAACATAAAAATTTAAAACAAAGCATCGCTCAAACCCTTTATCTAAAAGGGTTTGATTTTTTTTTGAAAAAATTTTAAAAAAATTCTCAAAAAAACAGGGCGTATTTTCTCATGAATTTTGTATATGAAAGTGTGAGAAACAAAATTCAAAGGACAACGCCATGAGCAACGAATTGATTATCGGTTTGGATGTGAGCAAACGCTTCCATGTTGCCTGTTCAGAAGGGCAAAAAAAGGCGTTTAAATTCAATCACGATCATGCTGGTTTTCAATCGTTTCATAAATATGTAAGTGAACGGTCAAAAGGAAAACATGTAGTGTGCGCTCTTGAGCCCACTGGTGCTTATTCTGGGATTCTCGCTCAATGGGTAGAAGCTCAAGGTTGGGAAGTCCGTATCATTCCGGGTTCAACCACCAAAAGAGAACGGCTGGCCTATAACGGAAGCTCATTAAAAACAGATGCGAAAGACGCATTATTGCTTGCAATGATTGCGAAAGACAAAAATAAATACCGCCCCTATCGGGCTCATGATAAGGTCGTTTTTGAGCTGAGAGATCTTTCAGAGACTTATGTCAGAGTGAATAAATTGTGGGTAGATGCTCTTAATCAGACCCATGGTTTGGTCGATGTACTTTTTCCCGAAATGACTTCCATACTGAATATGAAAACAAGAGCCCCCCGAGAATTGCTCAAAGCTTACCCGAATCCAATGGATATTGCTGCCGAAGATTCCGAAAAATTTAAAACCTTTATGCTGGGCGTGTCTAAAGGGAAACTCAAAATTGAAAAAATCAATGCCCTTCAAAAAGCTGCCCAAGAAACACTTGGAGGCTATTCATCAAGTATCCATTTCGAGTTGAAAATGCAACTCGATCTTCTCGACCAATGTGAAAAACACAGAAACGAACTTGAAGCTTTGATGGAAAAAAATCTCGCTCAATTTGATTACGCTGAAAATTTAAAGTCTTTGCCCGGTGTAGGGCCTGTGGTTGCGGCTGTTCTTATTGGACAACTTGGTGACCTTCGCAACTACGACAGTGCAAAAAAGCTAATTAAAGCTTGTGGATTGAATTTAATCGAGCACTCTAGCGGAAAACACGTTGGACGTACCCGTATTAGTTACATGGGAAGTCCCATTGTTCGGCGTTACCTTTTTCAGGCTGCCGTTGTTGCTATCAGCAAAAAAAACAGTGTGTTTAGAGGATGGTTCGATGATATGAAGGACCGCAACAAAGCGAACAATGTGGTCATTGTCGCTGGGATGCGAAAACTTCTGAAAATTGCTCATGCAATAGCTCGGGACAATGTTCCTTTTGATGCAAGTCGTTTGAATACTCCGGAAACTCCGGACAATACAAGTTTTGTAAATACCCAATCTTCATGGACTCAGTTGAGAGCAGCTTAATTAGCTGGATCTCCCAAAGTATTAACGAGATGGGTTGGTCTCTTCAATTTGCAGAGACCTTACAAATCCTTTTCCGAACATTACGGAAGAGGTTCGTTGATTGTTCTGGTTCTGCTAAAGAGCCAGAACCGTCTCTTTGACGAAGTTGTTTCAAAGCCCCTTTTCTAATTTCTATAAATTTATGGAGGTATCTATAAAGAATATAAATTACTGCAAACAGTGCTTTTTTGATGACAAAAAACGAACGTTTAAAGCCTTCATTTTGAGCACTCTTTCCCCCCGGCAAACAGACTCATTTTGACTACCATTCCGAACAAATTCTGGTTAAGAGGTATCAGCCGATTAGCAAAGTCTATTCTTACATCCGTATCTCGACGGCAAGTCAAGATACTGAGAATCAAGCCTATGAAAATCTGAAGACGGCAAATGCTCTTGGGCTAATTATTGAAGAGCAGATCAAAGTAACACTTTCAAGTCGAAAATCCCAAGAACAACGTCGGATAATCGAATTGCTTGAATCACTGAATACTGGTGACACACTCATTATTGCTGAGCTGAGTCGCCTGGGACGTAGCACTTCCGAAGTAATTTTGCTTGTTGACTTTTTGCTTGGCCGAGGAGTTCGGGTCATCGTAAAAAAACAAAATCTAGACCTCAAGAAAAACGATATGACAACGAAGATTATGATTACATTGCTTTCTCTGTTTGCAGAGTTAGAGCGAGACATGATCTCTCAGCGAACAAAAGAAGCTCTTGCAGCAAAAAAAGCAAAAGGAATTCCTCTGGGGAAACCAAAAGGAATCATACAGGCGAGTAAGTTTGATGCCGATCGTGAGCAAATCGAGCATTTGCTGAAGCTGGGACTTTCAGGGCGGAAAATCGCTAAGGTACTGAAATACGATAACCCTCACGGTTTGAATAAGTATATTCGGTCGAGGGGACTGGTGAGGGAGTAAAGCAAATGAGAATTTTTGACACATCTGTGACCTTATGTTTGCACCTTTGCAAGTCTCTTTGCCCTGGCCTTTGCAGTAGCAACACCTGCAGCACTTGGTAAAAAACGGATGTGTTTCATCTGACGAGACTCAAAAAACGTATCCGAAAGTCGGTATTGTGCCGATTTCCTTTTTCCCTCTTTAATATATAGGCCCATCCTTACGCCCACTTCGAGGTTTGAGCTTACTGCTGCAAAGGTATTTTTTAAGGTTGGCTTCCCAAGCGAATCTACAAGCTTTGCCTGTTTAAACCAGATTGGCCATGTGAAGAGGGTCAAAAATAACTGAGTCTTAAGAATGTTCATCATGGAAATCTGGTTTAGGTAGTATTCCTGTGGCGAAAATTCTATTTGTACCTCATAATCATGGGAATAACTTTTACTCGCTATTAGTTTACTGGAGCAGATTATGGGCTGCGGCCCAGTCGAGGGTACAGCATTCTCCGAAGTTCTCGAAAAGCCACTGGCGATTGGCTGGGGTATCTGCACTTTTGCCAAGCCACCAAATAACGTCAACTCCTGCATTCCGATAATCCTCCGTTCTATTTGAGAGTGTTTCAGTAGTAATTGAAGCTAGTTGGATTTCATGGGCAACCAGCCAGCCATTAGGAAATTCAAAAACAATATCTGCGATCCGCCTTACCTCTTCAATGGGATATTCTAGAAGAGCAGGGATATTAAAGTACTCCTGAAACTCTTTTCCTAGTTCCTTAGAAAGCTTATCTTTGAAAAAAAGATGCTCAGGACTTTCTGGATGTCTGTCGTAATCGCAAGAACAATCGGTCTTGTGTGCGAAGTGCTTGACCCGGACAAGGCCTGCTTTAATAATTACTGGGCCATTACAAAGATGGCAGACCAAATCTGCGGCATTAAGCACTGCTCTCGGATCTGGAAAATCCATAATATTGATGCGCTGACCAGTAATTTTATTCTTTGCAATCAAGCCCATAAATACCCCTTGGCGTAAAAAGATTAGGATTAAAGTGGCTACTACAGGACTTATCCGGCTGAATTTACCGGCTTACTTCCTGCTGCTTTAAAGGCCTCACTCATGAACTCTCTTAATGATTTATCCGAGAGAGAACCCTCTAACAATTCAGCCCAACTCTCAGCGACCGGCATCCACTTTTGCGCTTTTTCACCCAAACCCTGGACGAAATGTGCATCGTAAAACTCAAAATCTTGCTTGCTCTCAATAAGCTGACGCTTGAAAGACTCTGCACTTAAAGCAGATTCCTCCCAGTCAAAGTAAGTGGATTTGCCGGAGAAAAACATTGAAACGTAGCCCTTAAAAATATAGATCCGTTGCAGGTAGGTACTTAAGTCGAGGTCCTTTTCACTGAAAAGAAGGGCGTAACATTTGGTTAGTACTCCTTTGTGAACAGATAGAATACACAATTATACACTCACAGAAATTTCGTGTATACCGATCAGCATCTATCCAGAAAAGCGACCTTTAACTAAAAAGACATTGTATCCAAAAGAATTCAAGTATTTTTTGGTTGAATGTTATTACCGACAGGAAATCATAAAAAATAGCTCATCCCTGTCAATGAATCTTTGATCGCAAATAAAGCCTTTTGAGCCCTGATATGAACGAAACACTATCAGTACTCAGCTCAGTTCCGAAGCGGTTTTCACCTATACGAAGACGAAAAGTGGTGACTCTTTAAGCAAAGTACTGCGTCCAAAAGGCGTTGGTCAGCAGGCGGTTCTTGGAGATCACCCGCAGCGTGCTGCCGGTGTGCTTTTCGATCAGGCGGTAGTTTTGTGGCTCGACTTTGAGCTCGGTTTCGAGCGTGTTGGTCAGCAATTGCTCCAACATGCGCGTGCAGGCCTCGGCTGAGCGCACGACCAAAATGCCATTGAGCACTCCCGAAGAGAGAATCACCTGCAAGGCCAGCGGGTGCACCTCTTTAAAGGTATGTGCCCGGCGCTCAAAGAACAGCGCAGCCTGCACCAATTTGTCGATCAAGACCCCACGCAAATTCTCGGGCAGCAGGGGCCGCGCCGTTGGCCGCGAGCGCAAGGTCAATTCATCGAGCCAAGAACGGGCCTGAATCTGACTGTCGGGATCGAGCTCTTTGATCTCGCCATAGAGGTCAAAATCTGCCCAATGCTGTTCGATCAACTCGGCCAGGGCCTGTGGGGCCAACTTTTGCAATTGGGCGGTTAAAATCTTGCCGACCATGCCCTGCCGGTCGAGATCTTCATCCAGTTCCAGCTTCAAATCCTGCATCCAGACGCGCAGGGAATGTTCGTGTTCGCGCATGAGCGATTCGCTGTTGATACCCTCGGCCGCTGAAAAGAGGCGGGGCACGTAGACGATCACGGGTTTGCCCTGGCCCAGTGCCACCGAGGCCTCGGAGTCTTTGCCAAAGGTATCCCCTTTTTGGGCCATATAAATGGTCAAGCTGGCGCGTTTGAGCATCAGGGCCTCGACCAGGCCTTTGGCCACCCGGTCGGAGATCCACGAGAGCGTGGGATTAAAATAGCGCAGGTGCAAAGGCGCAATCCGGGGGTCGTTAAAAATCGTTTCAACAAAGGTATTCACCGAGATAAAATCCGCCCGCTCACGCATGGAAGTGGCGATGTAGACGTCCATAAAGGGCTCGGTGAGATAAGCAGAAAGGTTTTGCTGGCCCATTTCTTGGGTCTCTTCGATCCGGGCCAGGTCTTCGTCTTCGGGTGCCAGCCGGGCGGCTTCGCGCCGCACTTCGTCGGGGTCGACCTTGTTAAACAGGGTCTCTTCGATTTCGAGGTCGGAGTCAAATTTGCGCAAGAGCGTCTGAATTTTGTGCAGTTTTTTGCTGGCAAAGAGCAAAATACTTCGCTGCACATCTTCTTCGAGCCAAGCCGCCAACTCCAATAATTTGCTGTGCAACTCATGGCGCTCACGGTTTTCCCGGCGCACGCGCTCAGCAGAGATATACCCCAGATCGTCGAGGCGCTCGCGGGCAATCGGGCGAATCGTCTCAAAGGGGCGACGCAGGGTGTACATCATCTTGCTGATCGTCTCGAGCGGGGCCAAGGCATCAGCCAAAGCCACTTCTTCACAATTGGAGAGGGTTTTGTAAGCTTTGCGGAAAGAGCCGTAAATACGAATCGCAGTGGTCTGAAAGCGGCGCACCCGCTCTTCAAATTGGGCCACCGAGGCAAAATTACTCTGGCCGAGAAAACGCCGATAAAAAGCCGGGGTCACGCTGCGTTCGCCATAGAAGGTCAGCAGGGCGTTAAAATGGGCATGGGCCTGCACCATGCTCATCTGCACCTGGGTATCGAGCACATACTCGCTGATCGCTTCGATCAACATGCCCTGTGAAAGCGGGTCGAGGGTTTCCAGATTCAGGCTTTTGCCGAGCATTTCCGACAAAGCCGCTTCAAAGGCAATGGCACTGAGATAATCATCGTGGGTGACCACGCGCCAATCGGGGTCTTCCCCCATGTCCAAGACATCCGCCAGCTGGGTGAGGTCTTCGGGGCTGGGCATGCGCCGCCCCTGCTCCAAAAGGGTAATCACATTGCGACTGCGGCCCATGTGATCTGCCAATTTTTTTTGAGTCAAATTGTGACGCAAGCGGTATTTCAGTACAATATCCCCAATCCGGCGAATGCCGGGCTGGATCTCTTCGGGACCGTGTTCAGCCATGCTCTGCTTCTTTGCTCATTCTGATATTCAAGATTAAAATTTCAAGCAGCTTAACACAGATAAAGCCTTCAACCAAGACACCCACAGGCTTCGCGCCTGATTTACGCCCAATTGGAAATTCAGAGAGACGGTGTATAATTGAAAGATGAGTTACGGACAGGATTTTGGCTACGGCACCGCCAGTGATCGCGGTTTGCTTTATTATTTGATTTTCCCAATGGATGTCTGGGGCAAACACCACCTTGACCCCGAATACCAGGTCTTCAGTGAGCAAAAACGCTATGAGATCTGGCCTATTTTTATTTTTTTGATGCCTGCCGTGGTCTTGGCTGCAGGCATGTTGCTCGATTTGGGTCTGTTTTCAGCCCTGTTTTTTTATGGTCTGGAAGGGCTTTTATTGGCAGCAGTGTGTAAGTTTTACACCGAATTGGACGATTTCGGTTATGTCTTAGACCTGGCCTTGAATTTTTGGCTCTCTTTCCTGGTCTTAAGTCTGGTCTTTTTGGTGATTTTTGCGGTTATCGGGATTTTTCTCTAAAAACGCGCGTAGATGGTAGAACACAGATAGAATCAAGGATGGTTGTCAACATGGTACACAGATTTCATCACAGCTTCGCAGCACTGGCAGCAACAGCACTCTCTCTTTCTTTGATCTGGACCAGCCCCGTTTCCGCTCAAACGCCCCAAGTTGAAACCAAGCGCCCCGTCAAGGTCTATTCTTTGCCCGGCCAATTGGACAGTGTTCCTGTTTTTAACAGCAACAGCCCCGAATTGGTGCTGGAAGAGGGCATTTTACTCTCCAGTCTGCCCGGCCCCGAGAACAGCCAGGTGCCTTTTTTGAATTATGCCTTTGAAGGGGATTTTTCGGTTTTCAGCCACCACATCACCAAAGACAATACCCCTGGTGAACGCCTTTTGTACACGGGTCTTTTGGCCAGCAACCAAAGCGATCGGCCGATCAAAGTGCAACTCAAAGCCGGGGCCAGCTATCTCAGCCAGCCCGATGCCCTTTTTCTGCCTCTGCCGGCCTTAAAAGCCAATCCCGACGCCCAGATTTATGCCGGGCCGGGCGATCGGGTGGCAACTGAACTGGTGGCCGGTAAGTCTCAGTATTCCCCCATGAACTTCGAAATCCCCCCCCGTTCGACGGTGCTGCTTTCAAGCTTACCGATTCCCACTGATGTGAAAATTCTGCCCCCGATCAATGGCCGCTCAACCCTGATGCATTTTCACAGCGATGGGCCCATTTATCTCTCCCATGTGGCCCGTTTTGCAGATAACGACGGCAGTGGGTTTAAGTCCCCAACCCTAGAGGATTACCAAGCTGTCCTCAACACCCGCAAATTAGCAGGTCCCCGCGACAATACCCCCACCGTTTACGCTCCCCAGGATCCTCCCCCTGGCGGCAAATTTATCTACAGCCGCGTAGCGGGTATTCAAAAAGGTGCCGGTTGGCATGGTGATTTCTTTCAAAAAACAGCGATTTTGCAAATGCCCGCAGCAGGCCAAACGATCGCTTACCCAATTTCATCGCTCTATCTCAAACGTTATGGCACGGCCCAAAACCAAAGTGCCGATCTGTTTAAACGCTATCCCGACACGGCTTACCAAGCGCATGGCAATTATGGTGTCAATTACCAATTGAACCTGCCCTTTAACAATCCCGACCCCTTTTACCGCAATTATGTGCTGCGTTTGACCCACCCAGCCATGATCAGCGGCTCGGCCCCCAATGTCACCTTGACCTATCGCTATCCCCCAGATAAACAGGTGGTCTTCAGAGGCAGTGTGCGTTTGGAATGGACCGATGAGTTTAATCAAAAGCAGGACCATCTTGTACATCTGGCCTTGCGCCATGGTGAAGAAGCGCCCCCACTGGCCCTTTTGACCATCCCGCCCGGACGCCGTTATGATCTCAAAATGAGCCTGATTTATCCGGCAGACGCAACACCGCCCCAATTGCTCAGTATCGAACGACTGGATTAACGCCTTTTGCCATGACTTTTGACATGAACGATGAAGACCGTTTTTCAGAGTCAACGCCCGGAGAGGGCCCGCTTTTCAAAGAGCGCAAAATTTTGGCTGTGGATGACGATCCCGATATGCTTGTGTTGATCACCCTGGTGATATCTAAAATTGTGGGGTACGTTTACCAAACCAATTTCCCGCGCGAAGGCCTGCGACTGGCAATTACGTATAAACCCGATCTGATTATTCTCGACAACGACATGCCAGATATGAAAGGTGTGGAAGTCTTGAATAATCTGCGCGATATGCCCAATACCCGCCAAACGCCGGTGTTGATGCTGACAGCAGACAATTCGGAGGCGTCCGTGAAAAAGGCCATCCAACACCAAGCCAGTGGCTACCTGCTCAAACCCTTCGACCCAGTGAATCTGCGCGACGAAGTTGTCAAAATCCTGGCGGGACTCAAGCCCTAAACAAACAAAGTTTTAAGCCCCAAACCCTTTCAAAATCGGGTCTGGGGCTTTTTTTTCATTTGCGAGTTGTTCCAACAAAAACTTGACAGGGCTGAATCTATTTTGATATATATCTAATTAGATAATCATCTAAATAACTTAAGGAGGGCTGGTTCTGTGGATCAGCTTTTATTTGAACAATTATTGTCTTTTTTTAAGGCCTTGGCCGACGAAAACCGCCTCAAACTGATCGGGATGCTGGCAGAAAAGGAGTGCAGCGTTGAAGAGCTAGCAACCCGTCTCAAGATCAGAGAACCCACCGTTTCACACCATTTGGCGCGCCTGCGCGAATTGGACTTGGTGACCATGCGCAAAGAGGGGAATACCCATCTTTACCATTTGCAGGCCACCTCTTTGCACAAACTCAGCAAAGACGTGTTGTCACTGGAAAGTATTGCAGCACCCGATCCCGAGCCAAACGAAGATCTCTGGGAGCGCAAGGTGCTCAAAGACTACCTGCAAGAGGGTCGCCTGAGCCAAATTCCCGCCAGTCGTAAAAAGCGCGAGGTGATTCTGCGTTGGCTGGTCAATCAACTGGAATGGGAGAAACGCTATCCCGAAAAGGAAATCAACGCGTTTTTACTCCAATTTCACTGGGACTCGGCCACCTTAAGACGGGAGTTTATTATGGCCCAATTGATGATGCGCGAAAACAACGTCTATTGGCGCATTTGAAACCGCCACGAGCCAATTTTCAGGTTCATTTCCCGGCCAGTTGCCCCACCCTCTGGCCGGGATTTTTTCTGGCTTTTGGCAGCTGAAGATCTGATTAAGAATATTAAGAGATAATTAAAATTAACCTTTTCTTAACTCTCAGATAAATCAACCATAAGAAAGATATCTGGCGATATCCCCATAATAGAAACATAAAGCTCAAGTTAAAAAATTAAAATTCAAGTTAAGAATATAAAGAGGACCTTAAAAATGACCATTACCGCCGTTAACCCCGCAGTACAAGTTCTCACCCCCCAAAATACCTCCCCCACCCCCAAAACAACCCCTGTAAAACCCGCAGAAACCCAAGCGCCTGCGATTCAATCCGATTCTCTCTCTTTAAACAGCAAACAACCCAAACTCGGTGAATCTGTCAAAGAAGGCGTTAAATTCCAGACCGGCATGGGCGCCAAATGGGGCGCTGGCGGTGGTGCTATCGCTGGCGGTTTGGCCGTTCCCCTCTTGACCTACGCCCTGACCATGGGCGCTCCGCTGCAAAATCCCAAAATTTTCTGGGGCTCTTTGGCTGTAGGTGTTGTCGGTGGTGCCGTTGTCGGCGCAGGTATTGGTGCCGCAACAGGCGCCATGAACGGAGCCATCAACGGAGCCGTGGTCAGCACCGCTAAAAACAAAACCCAAGCTCAATTGGGCACTGCAGCCCTGGCCGGCGTCAGCAACCTGGCTTACGACCTCTACAAAGGCAAATCCCTGCCCACGGCCCTGGTCTCCTCTGCGGTCACGGCGGGTGTCGCCGGTTGGGTCGGCGGCGTGATCTACGACCGCGCCACCAAATAAAAGCTAAAAAGCGTTTTGAAGCAGCCTCAAAAGAGGCTGTTTCGCTTTTTGGGGCCTCATTATCTAACAGGAAAAAATATGCACACAGCGTTTACCCCTTCAGCCGTCCAAGCCAACCTCAACCGCATTTATGATCAGGGGTTTGCCTCAGATTTTCACGAAGACTTTTTTAGCCACAGTGGCTTCTCCAATTTTGGCTATTGGACGCCGGGTCAGAGCCAACCCGCTGAAGCAGCAGAGGCCTTGGTTTTGGAATTGCTCAAACCCGTTCAACCGATCTCAGGCCCAATTCTCGATGTGGCCTGTGGCCAAGGCGGCACCACCCGCACCCTGTGCAAATTTGTGCCCGCGTCAGACATTTTGGCCATCAATATTTCGACCAAACAATTGGCCGCAGCCGAGAGAAATGCCCCCGGTTGCAAGTTTCGGGCCATGAGTGCCACGGCTTTGGATTTGCCCGATCAGAGCCAAGCCGGCATTTTATGCGTCGAAGCCGTCTTCCATTTTGAAACCCGGCGGCGCTTTTTAAAAGAGGCCCTGCGCGTCTTAAAACCCGGTGGCTGGCTGGCCCTGAGTGATGTGCGCTTTAAGTTTCCGCCCCCGGCCCGGATTATTCCTCCCGCCAACCACTTTCACCATCTGCGGGAATATGCCCAAATATATACCGATGCGGGTTTTGAACCTGCGGTCATTCGTTCTGTACTCAAACCGACCTGGAAAGGCTGCCGCAACGCCCTGCGGGCCTATGCCCTGAAGCGCCTCAAAAGACAGCCTTCGCCCCAAACTTTCAAAGAGTGGAGCATGAACGAATTGCGCTGCCAACTTTATGATGCCGTCTTCAGTGATTATTTGCTGGTCAATGTGCGCAAACCGCTCGCTTAAAGCCTCATTTGGCTTTGCGCACCACGCTGAATTTTAAGAGCATTTTTTCGATCAGCAGATCTGGCAAAAGTTTGCGCAAAAGCAGGGCGATTTTGGCATCTGTGCCCGCCCCATAGCGCAGCTTGGGCACGGGTGTTTTCAGGGCCTTGGCGACCACTTGGGCCACAACTTCGGGGACTGTGCCTTTGGTGCCAATGCGATCGAGGGCGCGCTCAAAGCTGGCAAAGACATCTGCGTAACGTTCCAAGGCCTGCGGGGGCAATTCCTGTTTGAGGGCGCTAAAAAGCAGCTTTGACTTTTGAAAGATCGGCGTGCGAATCACACCGGGTTCGATCAAAGAGCAATAGATCTGCCAGGGCCACAGCTCCAAGCGCAGGGCCTCGGTCAGCGATTCCAGCGCAAATTTGGAGCTGCAATAGGGCGATAAAAAAGGCGTGGTGATCTTGCCATTGACCGAAGACATATTAACGATCCGGCCCGGCGAGCCCTTGCGTAAAAGCGGCAGACAGGCCTGAATGCCTTGAATCACAGCAAAATAATTGACCTCAAACTGGCTGCGAAAGCGCTCCAAGGGCAGGTATTCAATCGGGCCTCCGAGGCCAATGCCCGCATTGTTGATCAGGGCATAGAGCCCTTGTTCGGGCTCCTGTTCGGAGATCAAAGCCGTGACCGCCTGCCAATCAGCGGCGGAGCAGACATCGAGCAAAACGGGGGTGATCCGCTCAGCAGAGGGAGTTTCAGGCAAGCTGCGATAGCCGGCATAGACATGGTAACCGCGTTCAGCAAGATAGGTGGCGCAGGCCGCGCCAATCCCTGTAGAGGCGCCTGTGATTAAGACCGCTTGGGGCCTCAAGCGGGGTGCGCCTCATCGGCTGAGTTCTGAACTGAATCTGGGGTAGACTCCGGGGTAGACTCTCGGGCTTGGGACTTATCGGAGGCTTTCTCAGTTTTTTTCTCTGTTTTTTCGGTCGCCTTTTCTGTGGCTCCTGGCTGAAAAGCATGAAAGAGCAACAGCCCGCCCCCAATCATAATCGCCACATCAGCCACGTTAAAAATATTGGTGTGCATCCAGCTGATGCCTTTGAAGCCAATATACATAAAGTCCACGACATGGCCGTAGAGGGCGCGGTCGATCAAATTGCCGAGACCGCCCGCCAAGACGAGTGAGAGCGCGATCGTGACGATCAAGGGTTGGGCTGTTTTAATGATGTACCCCATCAAAACAGCCAGAATCAGGCCCACACCAACGGTAAATACCAATTTCCGGATCGGGTCGGGGAGTTGGCTGCCCAAACTGCCCCAGGCACCGGGATTGAGGGCGTATTGCAGGCGGACGGTGTCATCCCAGAAACTGATCGCAGGTTTGCCCATTAAATGGGCGGTGGCCTGCATTTTGGTGAATTGATCGGCCCCCACAAAGGGCAGGCAGATCAAGAGCATCCATAAAAAACGATCGCGCATAGGTCATCCTGTTTAAATCTGAATATTCCTAGCATTGTAACGTATTTTGGGGGTAATGCTAGTTTGTGGGGGACCCGTTGAAGGGCTTGTGCTGTTTTGGAAGTTCTCTTGGCGGGCCCATGGGCTTGCTTTTTGCTTGGAAGGGCAATTCGTTTTGGCGTGGCGAAAAGGGCAAGTCTCCCGTATTGGCACAAGCCCCTAACGTTCGGGCCGCTCACTGCGCACGTCGTGTGCGCGTTCACTGTCAGTCACCCCGCCTTTCGCCATCCTGGCACGGCGGGGTTCCTAATGCCCTCTCTTTTTAGGGGCTTGGCCAATACGGGAGACTTGCTTTCAGGCTAATCGTCCAAAACAAGAGTTGGCTGTGAGCCGCTATGCGCACTCGGTTCTCGCCACAAAGAGCAATTCATAAGCGGCCTCAGCATAATGAATTAAGCCAAAGTCATCGGCAACAGCTTTGCTGCCACCAAAGCCGATGCGGCCCACGGTGAGTTTGTCACCCAAGCGAATTTCTGTCCCATCGAAATAGTTCATTTTTTGCGCGGCCAAATAGGTGTCAAGGTTTCTTTGTGCAAACCTGCTTTTGAGACTAAAACCATTGCTAATATTGGGATTAATGTGAGTAAAAGAGGGCTTCTCTCATCATTCATTTACACAGCCCCTTAAGAGTTAAATTTAGGTAAAATTACTCAAGCCCAAGTCAGGCAAGAACTCTCCTCCGTTGGCCAAGGCCCTGAAAAGTGAAGGCAATTGCCCGGCGCACGGCCCACGGATGGTTCAGCCGTGTGACGGGCATTAGCGAACGAAGCCCATGGATGGGCGCAGCGAGCGGCCTGAACTTCAGGGGCTTGTGCCAACCGAGCCGATTGCCCTTCTTTCCAAACGCAAAACGGATTCCCCATTTCCCACAGCCCTCCCGACCGACTCCATCAATTGCTCCCACTTAAAAATCCACACCCGCCCCGATCTTGGGTTAAGATAATCTAAAGCATCACCTCTGGAGTTTCCCCCATGACCACATCCCCTGTCACCGGCGCCATCAGACCCCTGCCCCGCCCCGAAAACCTGGGAGCAAAGCCCACCGCAACCGCCACGCCAGCAAGCCCTACAGCACCAGAAACCCCGGCCCCAGAAGCAAGCGAAACAACAGCAAGCGACGCAACCGCATCCGAAACCACCGACCCCGTACCTGCCCTGCCACAATACCTGTCTTACGAACAAACCCATCCCGATCTGCGTTTTCCTGCTCCAACTGAGCCGGCTGCCGAAGAAACGGCTACAGAAAGTACCGCCCCCCCCGAAACACCCATCGATTACCCCCTCGGCCAAACAGAGGCCGACACCCATGTCTACCAATATGGCGAGGCCAGTCAAAGCGACGAACTCTCGCCCAAAGAAGAAAAAAGAGAGGAACAGGCCAATTGTGGCCCCGCTTCTGCTGCAATTGTACTCAAGCGCTTGGGCATCCCTTATGAAGATCTGCACAATCTGCGCATCGACGGAGATGCCGTGGTGGGCAGCGACAGGCCTGCCAATGGGGTTTATGCCATTGATGCCGACCAATTGAGAACCATGGTTGAACTCAACGCCGCCCGGCAAATGCGCGATGTGGAATCCGAGCGGATTGTCTTACCCGAAGACGCGGAAGCAGCCTATGACACCATTCGTACAGCCCTGGCAGATGGGCATGAAGTCGTATTGCGCACCGGCAATATGGACAGCAACGGCAATGGCGGCCATTATGTGGTGGTCAACAGTGTGGGAGAACCTCCGGATCGGCAATTAAATATTTCCGACCCCCAGAACCCAGATGGAGCCGAACATATTGAAAGTTTTGAAGAGTTCGAACAGGCCCTGAAAAAGCGCGACAAGATCGGCATGCCCAGCGATATTCTGCTCTTTAAAGAAAAACCCCAAAAGATCGACGATCCTTTTTTAGAAGCCCGCATGAGTCCCCCACCCGAAACGCCAGCCCCTTGAGTTAAGTCTTCAGGAAAACTTCCAAACCAATTCTCGCTCTGCGCGGTTTTTCTGGCGAAAGGCCTTGGGTGACAGGCCCACCGCTTTTTTAAAGGCCTTGGAGAAGGCAAATGCGTCTTGGTAGCCCACGGCCCGCGCCACGTTTTCGAGATTCTCGTCGCTCTCGTTCAGGCGTTCCATGGCCTGCAAAATGCGCAGGGTGGTCAAATAGTGGTGGGGCGTGTCTCCGAGCACCTGTTTGAAGCGCAGCGCAAAACCCGAACGTGAGAGCCCAGCCGCTGCGGCCAACTCTTCCAAGCCCCAGTCATGACTGGGTTTGCCGTGCATCAATTGCAGTGCCTGGTTGAGAGCAGGATCTTTGACCGCTTTCGACCAGGTGTGGTTGGGCCTTGCCTCACTCTGTAAGATCCGCCTGAGTATCAGGTGAAAGAGAATGTCCAACAGCCCTGAGACAATCGCCTCAGAACCCAAACTCGGTTCTCCTTGTTCGAGCGCGAGCAATTGCAAGGCATGTTGCAGCGCATCAGCATAATTCAATTGCTCAGCCTGAATAATCACCCACTCGGGCAACTCACGAAAAAGCGGGTGAATCGGCTCGTTCCAAAGCTGGTACGCTCCGCTGACCATCGAGACCAAGGGCGGTGCCTGGTCAGAGGTCTTGGTTGATATCTTGGCTTTTTCAAAATGCTGGCAAATTTCAGCTGGAGTAGCTGATTCGAGCAAAGCCCGATCGGGATGAGAGGAAATAAAATGGGGGGTGCCCCGCGCCATAAAGGCAATGGTGCCTCTTTTAAGATGCTGCGGGAGTGTTTCGCTCCCACTCCAGAGCCAGGCTTCACCTTGGGTCACCACATGAAAGCCCATGCTGTGAGAGCAGGGAAAACGCATCGCCCAAGCGACATCACTGGTATTTTGCCTGAGAATGCGCTTTTTCAGGCCTGCTGTTTTTAAAATATCCGCTAAAATATCCATGGCATTAGCTTGACACAAAACCAGCCCAAAGTCCACTTTAAACAAAAAAATTAGATTTTAAGACATGTAATTTGGATTATTTACCATTCAAAGTATATTTATATGATTATATTCTAGAGGGGTACCACACAGAAAATACCAAAAACAGATTTTAGAGGAGTCCAAATATATGTCTCAGATTTTGATTATCGGGGCCAGTGGCCAAGTCGGTTCAGAACTCGCCAAACTTTTAAGCAGCCAAGGTCAGGACGTGCGCAAAGCGACCAGCAAAGCAGCAAGCGCAGCCGATCAGGTTCATTTGAATTTGGTCACAGGCGAAGGTTTAGAGGCTGCTTTTCAAGGGGTAGAAAAGGCCTTTTTAATGGCCCCACCGGGTTATACCAACCAAGATCAACTGCTGGGCCCCGCTTTTGCTCAGGCCCAAAAACAGGGCGTCAAAAAAATTGTTTTGATGACAGCCATGGGGGCGGATGCCGATCCCGAAGCCCCGATGCGCAAAGCCGAAGTCTTACTCGAAAATTCGGGTCTGGATTACAATATTATCCGCCCCAATTGGTTTATGCAGAATTTTAATACCTTTTGGATTCAGGGCATTTTGAGCCAGCAAAAGATCTTTTTGCCGGTGGGCCAAGCCAAAGGCAGTTTTATCGACGCCCGCGACATTGCTGCCGTGGCTGCAGCCCTGCTGGTCAAAGACGATTTCAAAAACCAGGCCTTTAATCTCACCGGAGGCGAAGCCCTCGATCACGACGAAGTCGCCCAAATTCTCTCAGCGGTCACAGGCAAAACCATTGGCTACGAAGAGATTTCTCCCGAAGCGATGCGTGAAGGGCTCTTGGGAGCCGGTTTGCCTGCCGATTACACTGAATTTCTGCTGATGATCCTGGGCTATTTTAAAGCCGGGTATGCCGCGCAGATCACCCCCGAAGTGGAAAAGATCACAGGACGCAAACCGATCCCCTTTGCCCAATACGCCCAAGATTACAAACAGGCCTGGGATTAAGACTCAGCCGCCATGAGCGGCAAATCCCTCACAGGCGCTGAATCAGAAATTTACCAAGTTCTGAGGAAGCGCTTGTTGAGTTCTAGTTTGCTGAATTTGAGCAGAATCGGGCGCCCATGGGGGCAGGTATAAGGATTGCGGGTCTTGGACCAATTTTGGACAATTTTTTGCATCTGTTCGAGAGTTAAAGGGTCGCCGGCCCGAATCGCACTGTGACAGGCAATGGTCTTGCAAAGGCGGTTAAAAGACTCCAGATAGACTTTGGCCACGCCACTTTCGCGCAGCTCTTGCAAAACATCTTTAAAGGTTGCTTCGGTCTCGGCAAAACGCAGACAGTGGGGAATCGCGCGAATCGCCACACGGCCAGAACCCTCCTCTTCCCATTCAAACCCAGCGCGTTCAAAGGCTTCGCGATTTTCTTCGAGCAGGCCGCGCTCAATTTCATCGATCTCAATCACGACCGAGAGCAACAGCGGCTGGCTGAGAATTTTGGCCTGTTCGAGCAGTTCTTCGTAGAGGTAGCGCTCTTCGGCCACGTGTTGATCGAGCAGCGCCAGTCCATTGCCATAATGGGCCACGATATATGTATAATCACAGGCCTGACCCAAGGCACTGACAGGCTCCAGGGGGGCACCGGCTTCAACCGGGGCAGGCGGGGGAGCAATTTTGAGATCGGGCAATTCCAAAACCTCTGGCGGACGGCTGGGCAATTCTGGCAGCCAATCAGGAGCATAAGTCGAGAGCGGCTCATTGACACGCGGAGAAGTAGCGGTTGGCGCAGGCATGGCAAAAGGCGGAATTTCATCGTCATCGTCTTCAAACGCGTTTCCAGCAGGGGCTTTGACAGGATTCAGCGCAGGGGCTGCTGTGGACACAGTTGGCACATTTAACGCAGTGGGCTCAGCCACTCCAGAATCCACCACTGGCGGCCCCAAACTGGCACTGCGCTCAAAATTGTAACGCGAGAGGGAGTTTTGAATACCCTCGCGGGTCAATTGAAAAATCTGGCTGAAATGTTTGAACTTGACCTCTTTTTTGTTGGGGTGCACGTTCACATCGACATTGCCAGCGGGCAGTTCCAATTGCAGAATCGCCACCGGAAAATTCTTTTTGGGTACCAGATCGGCGTAGAGATCATCGACGAGCTTGGTAATACCCGGCACCTTGACCCAGCGCCGATTGACAAACAAAAATTGGTAATTGCGGTCGCGGCGCACACAATCGGGATAACTCAGAACCCCTTGGACCAAACCAGCTGGGGTTTCGTGGCTGACGGTATACAGCGAATCAGCCAGGTCTTTGCCCAAAATTTGCCTCACCACCGAACTCAGGCTCTGCTGGCCGCTGGTCTGAATCACTGTTTTGCCTTTTTTGACAAACTTAAAGCCAATCTCGGGCAGTCCCAGAGCAAAAGCCTGCATCAATTGTTGGATATACCCCAATTCGGTGGTCTCAGAGCTGAGAAATTTGAGCCGGGCGGGGGTATTGTAAAAGAGATCGCGGATCGTCAAGCTCGTTCCAACGGGCCCGCCAGCGGAGCTGTTTTCGATGATCTCACCACCTTGGATCACCAGGCGTTTGGCGATCTCTTGATCAGCGGTGCGGGTTAAGATTTCGACCCGCGCCACCGAGGCAATGCTGGGCAATGCCTCGCCGCGAAAACCCATGGTATTGATACTCCAAATATCTTCAAAGCTCTGCAATTTGCTGGTGGCAAAACGCTGAAAGGCCAAACCGACACTCTCAGCAGGAATGCCAAAGCCATTGTCGACGACCCGCAAAAAGCGTCCGCCCTGATCCACTTCGACCTGAATAAAGGTCGCACCGGCATCAAGGGCGTTTTCGACCAATTCTTTGATCACCGACGCGGGCCGCTCAACCACCTCACCCGCGGCAATTTGGTTGGCGACCTGGGCATCGAGCAGCTGAATCGGCTTCATCATTGCTCCCGTGTCGCGGTCAGGCGCAGATTTAAATTGATCGGCTTGCCTTTGCCACCTTTGAGAATCGTAACCTGAATGGTATCTCCCACCCGTTTGCGGGTTTCGAGATAGGTGAGCAAATCGTTTTCGACTTTGACAGGCTGGCCATCGACGGCGAGAATAATATCCCCGCCGAGGTAAAGCTCATAATTGCCAATATACACGCGCTGAGTTCCGCCTTTGATCCCGCCTTGGGCAGCAGCTCCTGTGGGGGAGGTCTGCATCACCAAGAGGCCTTCAGAGACCTGCAATTTCATTAATTGGGCCAAACGCGGACTGAGTGACATCACGCTGATACCCATCCAGGGGTATTGGGCTTTGCCGTATTTGAGCAGATCGGGAATAAAGCGTTTAACGGTATTGATCGGAATCGCAAAGCCCAAACCGACAGAGCCACCCGAGGGGCTGTAGATCAGGGTATTAACACCAATCACGCGCCCAGCTGAGTCAAAGAGCGGGCCGCCAGAATTGCCACTGTTGATCGCCGCGTCGGTTTGGATCAAATCTGACATGACCCGGTTTTCTTCGACCTGGATTTTGCGCCCGAGTGAACTGACCACCCCGGAAGTCATGGTCTGGCCCAAACCAAAGGGATTGCCAATCGCGATCGAAGTCTGACCCACCTGCAATTTGGAAGAATCCCCCAAGCTGACGGGATTGAGCAAATTGCCAGGGGCCTTGACCTTGAGAATCGCCAAATCGCTGCGCTGGTCATAGCCCACCAATTCAGCGGGATAGGAGTGTTCCATATTGCCAAAGGCCACAAAGAAGCGCTGAGCGCCGTTGACCACATGAAAATTGGTCACAATATGGCCCTCTTTGTCGATCACAAAACCCGAACCCGCGCCCTCGCTCGGCACCATTTCCATAAAATAATTGTATTGAAAAGAACGGGTGGTGACGTTGACCACCGAACTGCTGACCCGTTTATACAGGTCGATCGTCTGTTGCTCTTGCGAAACACCTGCCGCCGCCAAGGCACTGGGGTCGACCAAGGCGGTCATGTTCGGCGAAGCGGCGGGCGCTTTGGGCACAGCTTGGTTAAATTGCAAATACCCCAAGACCAGCGTGCCGCCCGCCAGACCGGCCAAAGCAAAGCCCAGTAGTTGCTTGATCAGGGGGGAATTTTTGTCTGTGTGTTTGTTTGAATCGTGGTTTAAATCGGTCATGGTTTCCTCGTTTCGTTGGGCATGGCCCAACCCAAATTATCGTCTTGGAGATAGGTCAGGGCTTTTAAGGGTTTTTCAGCCAATTGCTCAAAATAGCTCTGCAAGCAAGCTTGCAATTGCCGCATAGCCTGGGGCTTCAACTCGGGCAAGCTCTGCGGGGGGCCCTCAGAGGCCTGTAACCCCCGCAGAACGTCGACTTGTTCAAAGCTCAGATAGCGGCAGGTCTCTTTGCGTTTGCATGCTTCACAGCGCAAGCCGCCGTGTAAGGTATCAAAAAAGTGGTAATCGCGGGGGCGAAAGTCAATTTCACATTGGGCACAAAAATCCCAGTCCTGCTGATAGCCCAATTGCTCCAAATAGTGCAATTCAAACCAGAGCAAAAGTGGCAGGGCTTCAGTCCCAGCGGAAAGCGCCTCTAAACCGTGTAAAAACAGCGCAAAGAGATATTCATTGGGATCTTCTTCTTGGGAGAAAGAGGCGATCAACTCACCCATGGCAAGCGCATGAGTCAGGGCGTGGTAATCGCGATTCAGACCCGAAAAAGAGCGCAGGGCATCGCATTGGGTGATTTTATGCAGGTTGCGTCCCCGCTCTAAGACGAGATGGTTGCAGCGCAGAAGATCCAAACGACCTGCCAGCTTGCTCCGGGGGCGACGCACGCCTTTGGCAATGGAGCGCAAAACACCGAATTTGCGGCTGTAGAGCACCACAATCCGGTCGTGCTCGTTATAGTCGTAGTGCTTGAGGACAAAGGCCTCTACTTCAAACGGATGCCGGTTGGGCGGCAAGTTCGACATGGTCGACAATACCTACAATCACACAGCGAATGGGGGCGTTTTCATAATGCAAGATCTGACGGGATGAAGTGCCTTCTTCCAGCAACAACACCCGATCTCCCACACCGGCCTGAACCTGATCGATGGCAATCACCTGTTCTCCGGTGTCTTCTCCATAGGGATCGATCGGCTGGACCATGAGCAACTTGCGTCCTTGCAGGGCCTCATGTTTGATCGTGGCAACCACGCTACCAATGACTCGTGCCAGTCTCATGGCCTTACTCCTTGAATCTGTTTAAATACTCAGTGTTATACATTGTAGCCCAGGTCACAGCCCCCCCCAAGGGGAAGGCCTGAGAATCTTGAGCTGAACGACTTTTCTCACAAAAAACACGAACCACCGGGAGAGATTCCCGGTGGTAAGTGAGAAAGTTCAGTTAAAGCCTATTTACGTGTGTAAGCTTTGAGGAAATTGCCCCAACCCTTGGTTTCTGCGAAGAGCAGAATATTGGGATTGTCATAAACTGATTTATAGTTCATGGTGGAAGTGGGGAAATAAATCACAGCACCAGTGGCGTTGGGATTCATACGGTCAAAGCCATTGGCAATCACAGCTTTTTTGTAAGCGGCGGCAGCGGCGGCAGCATTGCGGCTACCGGGCATGAGTTGCAGGAAGTGACCGAAGTCAGCTGCATCGCGGTTGTAGAACATCTGGGTTTTGCTGCGAGCGGCATCGATGGCGGCTTTGTTAGCGGGCAGGCCAGCGGCCAGCTCAGCACCAAAGGCGTTGATGGCAGCAGTCAGTTCGCCAGCAACCACGTTCACGTCGAGAGCAGACAGGGTGATATCGCTACCACGTTGTACACCAGTGGCATACGATTTGATGAAGCTATCTACCATGTGTTTGCCGAGTTGACCAGCATCCCAACCAGAATTCTGGGCCAAGCCACCAACATAAGAGCGGTATTCCCAACCGTCGCCGGGTTCGAGTTCTTCAGAAGAAACCAGTACTTTGGCCAGGCCTTTGACTTGGTAAGCGGTTTCGAGGTAGCTCATCAGGCAGGTATCAAAGCCCATGATGTCCACAGGACCACCGATATTGCGGGCAGCAGCAGCCAGAGCGGGGTTCAGGTCAGCCATTTTCATTTCGCCACCATTGTCATCGGAGGCGAAGTTGCGGGAGCCATCAGCAAAGCGGCTCTGAACGCCATTCATGGCACCAATCTGAGTGGGAACGAACATTTCAAAAGTAGAGGCTTCACCACCGCGGCGGACGGCACCACCACCGTGATTCCAGATTGAGATCGAGTTTTTCTGAGCGGGGAAGGTTTTGGTGACCCAATCAGAGAAAGCGGCGAAGATTTTGCCGTCGCCGGAGTCAATTTCGCTGCCGGGTTTGGCAATGGGATTGTCGATCTTTTCTGAGACGATAGTGCTGTTCAGACCAGCGGGGTCAGCTTTCATGCGATAGACAGCAGAGTCACCCTGTTTGGCACCGTCGAAAAGCACAATCACTTCAATGTCGTTGGCAGCTGCGCCAGCGTCATTCAGACCGGCTTCAATTTCGTTCAAGTCTTTCAGACCTGCGGTGTAGAGGTTGTTGTCTGCAGCCATGTGAATGGCAACCAGCCATTTTTTGCCATTGCGGGCGCGGCTGAGAGCGTTAACCTGGGTGCGATTATTCAATCCATTAAGCGCAGCGCCCTGGGGGCCTGTCAGTCCGACGGGACCGCAAGCAGCCATAGTACCGACGGCAGAAGCCAGTGCGGCGAGAGCGGAAGCTTTTTTGAGAACCTGATTCATGCGTAAACTACCCTGAACTTTCTTTGTTTGGTTTAAATTGAATTTAAACTTACTTGATTCAATCTTAATATTCTTTTAACCCAAAACCGACTGTCCCTTGCTAAAAAAGTGAAGAATTTTTGTTAAAAAATATTAAGAGGCGACGAAGATGCAAATCAATCCAGCAAAATGGATTGAAGCACCCCTGAATTTTAATACAGAGAAATCCCAGAAACAAGGGCTGTTTGCGAGGAAAATGTGAAAAAAACACTTTTAGAATGTGTGCCCAATCTCAGCGAAGGCCGCGACCCCTTGGCGCTTCAAGCTTTGTACAAACAATTGTCACAATTGCCAGAATTACAGATTCTGGATCATTCAGCCGATCCCGACCACCACCGCTCAGTGTGGACCTGGGTCGCCCCCCCTGAGGTGATCGAACAGGCCCTGATGTGTCTGTTCCACTGGGCAGAAAAACAGATTGATCTGCGCAAACATCAAGGTGCCCACCTCCGAATTGGGGCCATTGATGTGATTCCCTTGATTCCAATCGAAGGCATTAGCAAGCATGAGGCTGTCGCATTTTCCAAAAGCCTGGCAGCCCGTTTGGCCCACCATTTCCAATTGCCGATCTTTCTCTACGAAGCCTCAGCCACCCAAGCACAGCGCTGCAATTTGGCATCCATTCGCCAAGGCCAGTTTGAAGGCTTGAGCGAAAAGCTCAAACAACCCGCCTGGCTCCCTGATTTCGGTCCAACACAGCCCCATCCAAGCTTGGGCGCCACGGCCCTGGGTGTCAGAGATTTTTTGATCGCCTTTAATCTCTGCTATGGCGCCCAGGAGCTGGCCCCCGTCAAAGAACTGGCCCGCAGGCTGCGGGCCAGCAATGGGGGACTGCCAGCTGTCAAAGCCCTGGGGCTCTGGTTGCCCCAACGCCAAAAAACCCAACTTTCATTTAATTTAACCGACTTTCGTGTCACCTCACTGCAAGACTTAATCCAGGCGGTTTTAAAACAGGGGGCAGAGTTGGGCATTGCCCCCGAAACGGGAGAGATCATCGGCCTGATTCCTGAAGCCGCCACTTGGCCTGGTTTTGAAAACGATCTCAAACTGACCGATCGCCGAAACGTGATTCTCGAACACCACCTGCGCAAGACTTAATCTGGCCGAAATCAAAGCAGCAATGACAATCTCAGGCAAGGGTGGTATTATCAAAGCAGCAAGCGAGGTTTATGGCCTTCATTGCGCATGCTGCTAACGAGGAGACACCTTTTTGATGCAACCGACCTCTCTCTCTCGCATTATTCAGGATACCCACGCCCTGCCCTCCATTCCTGGCGTCGCCAGCCGCTTACTCGAACGTCTCCAAGATCCTGAGACCCATGCAGCTGAAATCAGCACCCTGATTGAAATGGATCCAGCGCTCAGCCTCAAAGTATTACAATTGGCCAACTCAGCCATGTTTGCCCCCGCCAGCCCCGTACATTCAATCGAAAGAGCAATTATGCTCTTGGGCTTTAATACGGTTCGTTTTTTGATTACCGGGGTCGCTGTTTTACAGGTCGCCCAAAAGATGCCCGAAAACGAAATTATCAATCCCGAAAATTTCTGGCGTTCGGCTTTTCGTGGCGCAGTTGCCGCCAAATATTTCGCTGAGCAAAGCAATTATCCCGAATCCAATGAAGCCTATTTGGCCGGTTTAATTCGCGAAATAGGCCAAATAGCCTTGATTCAATGTGCCTATGAAACCTATTTAAGCGTGGTAAAGGCCGCCCACGACGCCAATGTACCTGTGGTTCACAAAGAGAAAGAGCTCTTGGGTTTTACCCACGCCGATGTTGGCGCCTTGCTGGCCGTTAAATGGAACCTCGATGAAGGCCTGGCAAGTGTGATTGCAGCTTACCCGTTTCCGGGCGATCATCCCGATCTGAGCAATTTACATCTTGCCGCTGTTTTGCATCTGGCCGATCGCTTGGTGGCTGTGGAAAACCCCACAGCAACGCATTTTGAACACATATTAGCTGAACTCGATCCGCTGGCAATCCAGTATTGGTCCCAAGAGCAAGGCCACAATCTCAGTCCCGAAAGCCTCGAAGCGGATTGGCAAACCTTAAAATCCTTGCTGGATCAAGGCAACCCCTTCATCTAAGCTCTGCTGAACCCGTCTATACGCATTTAATCACATCCGTTCTCAATTAATGAGCGGACTTGGTGTTGCTTTAAAAACAGGTATGGTATATTGTGTTAAGTCTGCAAAGAAGCATATAAACTTAGCACAATAAACACAATTAAATTATAAACACTGAAAGGAATCAAGAAAGAATATGGCAGCTGATCCCTCCATTCTCTCCTCTTCCGTTATGGCCGCCGCCGGTGCAGTAGGCCTCGCTGGTATCGGTGCTGCTATCGGTATCGGTATCTCCTCTAGCAAAGCGCTCGAAGGTATGGCCCGCCAGCCAGACGCAGAGCCCTTGCTCGCCCGTAACATGATTCTCGCCATGGCATTTATGGAAGCTATCGCTATTTACGGGTTGGTCGTTGCACTGATTCTGTTGTTTGCAAACCCCTTTAAATAAATTGCAAAACAGCGGACGTCGCTTGTTGAAGCCGAAGCTTTAAACCTCTCGGTAACAATAACTGCAACTGCCCATCAAAAAGCTTAAAGCCAGCTGAAACCAGCTGGCTTTTGTTTTGGCTTTTTTTTAAAGTTAAAGACTAACGGAGAGGCTGAACCTGCTGCCCTTGCATGGCATCAATCATCAGCGGGGGCAGGGGCGCCATCTGAGGAATCTTCCAAACCAAGCGCTGATCCCGCATCTGCAATTCAAGCGGAGAGACCGGATAGGCCACAAACTCTGAATAGCTGCGGGCCTTTTTTAAGACTGCTGAACTGTCATAGGTCCAGGCCCTGACCGCGAGGGGCTCCAATCCGGACAAAGTCCCGGCATTGATCTCTTGAGTGCCCATTTGCAGGTGTTCACTGCGGGAAAAAACCCGGAAGGCCTTGCCCGGCCGATGGGGCGAGACAAAAGAGATGGTCCAGCTGGCATCGATGGGAGTGTCATTGAGACCATTGGCGGAGATAAACCGGCCTTCAAGCGAAACAGGTTCGGCTTGGGGAGACCAGCGCAGCGCCAGTTCTTCGGCCTTGGCAAAAATATCTTTGGCTGTGCCAATGGTGGTCCGGGTCGCGGATTGAGGCGCAGATTGACGTTGCAGTTGCACAGGCGGATTGCCAACAGGGGCAAAAGCGGGAGCAGAACTACAGCCGACCAGCAAAAGCGCACTGAGTGGAATCAGCCCCAAGCGAAATGGGGAGAGAAGATCGAAGCGCACTTTTAACATAAACCACAATCCTTTAAAATTTTCCGGGTGAATTAAACTTATCTTATCATAAAGCATAGATTGTTTTTCCCCCAATCTTGTCTCAAAACAGAGCGTAAATTGCGGTAAACTGCACTGAATGGTCTTCAATTAAAGCTGAAAGGCAGCCCAAACGGATCCCTTTTCTTATGAAAAAAATAGGTGTGATTACCTGCAAAGATTATCCCGACTTTCAAAAAGACGAACAATTGCTGAGTTTGGCGCTGCCCGAGTTGGGCCTGATAGCCGAACCCGTGATTTGGGAAAACGCGGCCCAAGGCCAACACGATCTGAGCCCCTACTCACTTTTGGTCTTCCGCTCCTGCTGGAATTACCACTACCACCAGGCCGCTTTTGATACTTGGCTGAACGATTTAGAAGCACAGGCCTTGCCGGTCTGGAACCCCGTTTCACTCGTGCGCTGGAACTTGAATAAACGCTATTTACTGCAATTGCAGGCTGCCGGGATCACAATTGTACCCACCTGCTTTAGCGAACCGGGTGAGTTGGATTGGGTCTCCCAGGCCCAGGCCCAAAACTGGCAAGACTATGTGATCAAGCCGATTGTCTCAGCCTGGGGGGCCAATACCTACCGGGTCAGCCGCGAAGAACTGCCGGGCTTGGAAGCCAAAATACGTCCCCAGGCCCAAACGGTGGGCTTAATGTTGCAGCCTTTTGTGCCCCAAATTGCAGAAGGCGAGTGGTCTTTGGTCTATTACCAGACCCCAGAAGGGCAACGCTTCAGCCATGCTTTCGTGAAACGTCCCGCATTGGGGGCCTTTCTCAGCCACGAAGAATTTGGCGCCAGCTGGGCCCCTGCCGAAGCGGCTCCGTTTATGTTTGAAACCGCCGAACAGGCCCTCAGCATTTTGCCTGGCGATTGGCTCTATGCGCGCATCGATGGGGTGGTGGTCGGACAGCAATTTTGGATCATGGAGCTGGAGGTCTTTGAACCCAGCCTCTATCTGGCCGCAGATCCAGGTGCCCCAGGCCGCTTGGCCCAAGCCTTGGCAACCCGTTTGGCTTAGCGCGAGATCTGGCCATGGCTTCGCCCAAAACCAACGCAGCAAGGATTCTCGACCAACTCGGAATCGCCTATGAATTGCTCAGCTACGACGTCGATGAAAACGATTTAAGCGCCCCCGCTGTGGCCCAGAAAATTGGCCTCGAAGCGGCCCAGACCTTTAAAACCCTGGTAGGCAAAGGCGACAAAACCGGGGTGATCATGGCCTGCCTGCCAGGCGATGCCGAACTCAACCTCAAGGCCCTGGCAGCCGCCAGTGGCAATAAACGGGTTGAGCTGGTTGCGCTCAAAGAGATTCAGCCTTTGACCGGGTATATCCGGGGCGGGGTCTCACCGCTGGGAGCGAAAAAGGCCTATCCGGTTTTGATTGATGAGCTGGCGCAGGTATTTGATCGCATTGCCGTCAGTGCCGGCCAGCGCGGCCTGCAGCTCTTTTTGCAGCCGGAAGACCTTCGCAGGGCCTGCAACGGTGTCTGGGCGGCCTTGAGCCAATAGGGCGTTGCTGAGTTTGAGCAAGCTGCGCAGGCCCCGGCTGGCCCAATCGGGGCGGGTTGTGAGCAGCGTCTCGCGGCGCAGGGCCCCAAGCCAGTCAGCAGGCGTGAGCGCGTGGTGCATGCCATCGAGCGAAAAGATCTGAATTTCACTCACCCCGGCCTGCCGAGCCGCTTCGCAGTCTGCGGCCAATTCAGCAGGATCGTGATACCCCGACTCACTCAATTTGCCCACGGTGCCCACCACCCCCAAAGCCGCCTGCAAGGGCTGTTGAAAGCATTTTCGCGCATCTTCAAAATAGCCTTTGACAAAGTGCGGAGAGAGCGAAAAACCAAGCAAATCGCGAAAGCTGCTGCGGTAGGTCATCAGAGAAAGCGCATCCCAGTTGACCCCCATCACGGGCAATTGCAAGAGTTCCTGAAAACAGGTATTGCCCGCTTGGGCATCTTCGACCACCAGGGGATAAGTCACAGCCCAGGCCTGGGTGCCGCGCTGGTGCAATTCGTGAATCAGGCGATTAAAGACCTCCCGCGCCGCAGCCAACTTGAGTGCCCGCTGGCTTTGGCGCAAATGGGCCCAGAGCGCAGGCAAGTGGCGCTGCAATAAGAGCTGGCGCAGATGCAAACTGTCGGCCAGAGAGGGCTCTAAATCTGCAATTAAAACTGGCAGAGGCAATTTTTCGGCGGCGATCCAGTCCATCAAACGGTGGGCCGTTTCAGCAAAGATCTCGGCATTGCCGGCATGGGGCCAATAGCCCTCGGCATCGGACAGCAGCAGCCAGGCCCGCACAGGCACCTCCAGCAGCGCAGCCCGAAGCAAAAGAGCCCGCAGTTCGGGGCTGCCGATTTGGCTTGAAGGAATCGCCAAATTGAGGGCCAGCGCGTGTTTGCGCAAAAGAGGCAGGTCACCGGCCACCCAATGATAGGGCATGAATTCGGCCCAGAGGGCATACGCAGGGTTCATCTGGTTTTGTGCCATTAATTTGCCTTTAAACAGGGTGATCTTTTGCATGATAGACGCTTTTTTGAGAATTTGGCAAAAAAGCGGGCCCTGGGGGCTTGAAATTTATTTCAATTGTGACCTACAATACAAATATGCATACACTTAAACACAGCTATTTAGAAGATCCTTCTTTTGAGACTGCTTTAAAGACCTATGCACCTCAGGCCACCCCTGCGCCTGAGTGGGTCCCTTTTGCCTGGGAAGGGGAAAAACCAACTGTCGCTGAGCTGGAAAGCCACCTGACAGAATTGGAAGGGCGAATCGACAGAGGGCAGGCCCTGATTCAGGCCTACCGAGAAGCCCACCAAGGCACCGACAATCTGCGACTGATGCGCCAATTGCAAAAGCTGCGTCGGGAAAAGGCCCACGTTCAGCAGCAATTAGACGTCCTGGCATCCCAACGCCCCCTCGATTTTCAGGCTGAATTGCGCAAACGCGCCCAAGCAGCCTACCAGGCACTGCTTGAGATGAATCTGCAGCGCGAATACGATACCCCGCGCTATTTAGAACAAGAAGAAATTGTCAGACGCTATATGCGGGAGCACGAGGAGGGCTTCGCAGAACTCTGCGATTTCGCCGGAACGCTTTAGCGCGCTATACTGGGAGAAAAACTCCCTGGAGCCGCCATGTTGATTCGGTCTATTCCCTGTCTCCAAGACAATTACGCCTATTTATTGCGCTGTGAACAAACCGGCCAAACGGCTGTGGTTGACCCCTCTGAGGCCTTACCGGTGCTCGAAGTCCTGCAAAAAGAGGGCTTGTCTTTGCATGCCATTTTAAATACCCACCACCACGGCGATCACACCGGCGGCAATCACGAACTGCTGCGCCATTTTCCAGATATTCCGGTCTATGGCCACGGCTCCGACCAAGGGCGAATCGCCGGACAAACCCATTTTCTCGCAGCCGGTGAGGTCTTTGAACTGGGCAAGCTCTCGATTCAGGCCTTGCACAATCCGGGTCACACCCATGGGGCCGTCTCTTACGCGGTACATGACGCCCTGTTTACTGGCGACACGCTTTTTGGTGCCGGCTGCGGCCGGGTCTTTGAAGGCACCCCAGCCCAGATGTACCACTCCCTGAATCAGGTGATTGGCGCTTGTCCAGAAAATACCCGGCTCTTTTTTGGCCACGAATACACGCGCAAAAACCTGGAATTCGCCTTACATGTCGAGCCCGACAATCCAGCCATCGCAGACCGTCTAGCAACCATCACCACGCTGCTTCAAAGCGGAAATTTTTCGACGCCTTCGGAACTGGGTTTGGAGCGTTTGACCAATCCTTTTTTGCGCTGTGAAGTCCCTGCGGTCCAAGCCTTTGTCAAACGCATCGAAGCCGAAAACCCGCTCACGCCCGTAGAGGTCTTTCGGGTTTTGCGGGCCCAAAAAGATCGGTTTTAGGTCCAGGTCATGCTAGAAAAGACAGAAACAGGAACCACAGATCACGATTGGTTGGAAGCCCAAACGGCCTGGGAGGCGGGCCTGTTCGACAAGGCCCGCCTCAAGCTCGAAAAACGCCTCAAAAACCATCCCGAAGATACACCTGCACTTGCCTTATTGGGCCAGGTCGCTCAGGCCCAGCACCTCTGGAAAGAGGCCCGTCGCCACTTTGAACAGGCCCGCGAGACGGCTCCCGAAAACCCAGAATATACCCACCTATTGGCCCAGTGGTTTGTCGCCCGCCAGGGTCTTCCAGAGGCCGAAGCCCTTTACGCCACTTTTTTGTCCCATCACCCTGGCCATCCTTCCCTGCGGGTCGAATACGCCGCGCTATTGGGGGCCAGAGGGGCCCTCAACGAGGCCGAGACCCAACTCAAAACCTGTTTGGCTGACTTTCCCGATCAGCTCGATGCCTGGCTGCTCTACGGCAATCTGGCAGCGGCCATGGGTCAATTCAACACGGCTGAAAACGCCTACCAAGAAATTATCTCCCGCCAGCCGAAATTGCCCGAAGTCTATCGCCGCTTGGGACAACTCGCGCTGATGCAAGGTCTCCCAGCACAGGCCTTGCCCCAGTTTGAACAGGCCCTGGAACTGGATCGCGACGATGCCGAAAGCTGGAGCAATCTCGGCGCCGTCAAGCTGATGATGGCCCAAACCCAGGCTGAACGGGGTGAGGCAATCCGGGCCTGCATGCAGGGTCTGCTGCGCGACAACCGCAACCCACAAATTCTCGCCAATATTGGCCTGGGCTTTTTCCAAATGGAACTCTATTCTGAAACCCTCTTTTATCTTGATCAGGCGCGCAGCCTCGATCCACAATTGCAAATCGGGGATTTTGAATTGGGGATGTCTCTGCTCAAAATCGGCAAAGCCGGTCACGCTTTGGAATATTTGCAAAACTGCCGCCAGGCAGCAGAAGAACCCCCCGAAAATCTGGCCCAGGTGGCTGCCTGGCTGGGGTATATCCACGCCCAACGGGGGGATCTGGTTCAGGCCCAAAAAGACTATTTGGCCCTGGAGGCAATCGATCCCCATCAGGGCGGAAAATGGCTAGCGGCTTCGCTCTTGCCTCCGGTTGCGGCCTCAGAATCGGCCTGGCAAGACTATGCCTTACATTACCGCCAGGCCCTGGCCAAATTGCAGCAGGCCCCAGCGGCCAAACTCAAACAGATGCCCGTGGACATGCCTGGCCTGTTTTGGGCCTACCAAAGCGAAAATGTCAGACCCGAACAAGAAATCCAAGCCCAGCTCTGGCAAAGTGCCCTACAAGACAGGCTGCGCAGCACAACACACCAAATACGTCCCCAAGCCCCCTGGCGGATTGGGCTGGTCTCACGTTATTTTCACACTCACTCGGTGATGAGGGTTTTTTCCCGCCTGATTCAGGCCCTGAGCCAAGAACCCAGCTTTGAAGTCGAATTGTTTATGCTCGGCCCCAGTGGCGAAGACGCCACCACCGCCTTTTTGAGCCGCCTTTCGCTCAAGCGGCATTTCCTCGGCGGCCAAGACTTAGATCAGATCAACAGCACGATTCTCAGCCGCGAGTTGGATGTCTTGCTCTACCCGGAGTTGGGCATGGATCCGCTGACCTTTGCCCTGGCCTGCTCGCGCCTGGCCCCTTACCAATCCGTCTTATCTGGGCACCCGGTCACGACCGGCCTCAACACCATCGACAGCTATCTTTCCAGCCGCTGGCTCGAACCCGCTGAAAATGCCCAAGCCGCTTATAGCGAAAAATTGATCTGTCTGGACGAATTGCTGCCGGATTTCCCCTTTCCCGCTCTGCCCAGCCACAACAAAAGCCGCTCTGAACTGGGCCTGAAGCAGAAACGCGTCTATCTCTGCCCGATGATGTTATTTAAGCTGCACCCGGCCATGGATGCCGTCTTTGCTGAAATTCTGGCCCGCGACCGCGAAGGGGAGATTGTCTTTTTTCAATACCCGCCTTACTCGTTGCACGACGGCCTGGAAAAAACCCTGCTCAAACGCTGGGCCCGCAGTATTCCCCAGGCCAAACGCCTGCGTTTTTTACCCTGGGCCTCGCGCGAAGACCTGCTGCGCCTGATACAACACGCCGATGTGGTGCTCGACAGTTTTCCCTTTGGCGGCGGCAATACCAGCTATTTGACCCTGGCAATGGGCACACCGCTGGTGACCCTGGCTGCGCCTTATTTACGTGGCCGCAGCAGCACGGGCATGTACCTGCGCATGGGCCTGCCTGAACTGCCGGCTCAGAGTCCGGCAGACTATGTCGAAAAGGCCCTCAAATGGGCCAACGACCCACAGGCCCGAGCAGAGGTCAAAGCCTTGATTGAAGCCAAGCGCGGCGTGCTCTTTGACAACCCGGCTGGGTCGCAGGCCTTGATTGGTTTTTTGAAGGACTTACTTGAGCAGTTTTGTTCTCGCTAAAATGCTAAGATTAGTTATATAAGTGTATTTAAATCGCAAAGGAACACCTCTGCTATGATCAAACCTGAAAAACAAGCATTGCTCAATGAAATTGAGGGTCTGTCTCAAAATGATTGTGCAGAGGTCTTAGATTTTGTTCAGTTTCTGAAACAAAAAAAGCAGAAAGCCAAGCAAAATCAAAGCCCAGAAATGTTGGGGCACACCCCCAAACCTTCTTTGCTCGAACTACAAGGATTGGGCAAAGAAATCTGGCAAAACATTGATACAGAGAAGTTTTTGGAGACAGAACGCAACACATGGAGTTGAGCCAAGAACTCAAGGGTCTCAAAGTTGCACTCGATACTTCCGTATTTATCTATTTTTTAGAAGAACATCCCGACTATTTACCCCTTGTAAGGCCTGTGTTTTTAGCGGCAGAACAACAGCATTTGACGATTTGCACATCGGTTATCACATTACATGAAGTATGGGTACTTCCTTATCGACAAAGACGTGAAGACTTGATTTAGGCCTATGAAAATATTTTAGAGAACAATGAAATCGCAGAGCTGATTCCCATTACCGCAGAATTGGCCAAAGCCGCTGCGCAATTACGTTCGAAGTATGCCTTACGCACCCCTGACGCTTTACAAATAGCTGCGGGAATTGTGTCAAAGGCAGACATTTTTTTAACCAACGATCTGCGTTTGAAATCTGTAAAGGAACTTGATGTCAAAGTATTGGCAGATTATCTACTTAATTAATTGGGATTTACTGTTTTGAATCACGAAAGGAACCCTTCATGACAGAAAATAACTGGATCGATCTCGGCGATGCGCTTGAACTCGCCCAACACCCCCTGCAACGCCTGGTGGTTGGGGATCTGAAATTGGCATTGAGCTTTCAAGACGGCAAATTTGCAGCTATTTCTTCGGCCTGTCTGCATGTGGGCGGGCCTTTGGGAGAAGGCAAATTGGACGGGGACTATGTGGTCTGCCCTTGGCATTATTGGGCCTTTCACCGCGAAACCGGCCAGAAGCGGGAAGACGGGGATTTTGCCGTGGCCGCGTTTGAGGTCAAAGTCGAAAATGGCCGTGTGCTGGTTTTGCAACAGGCCCGCAGTGAACGCCGCCGCCCCCAGCGCGACCCCCATCCTCTGGCCCGGCCCATACAGCGGCAAGCAGGTCCGATTCGGGTCTTGGGTATTTCGACCACAGCCATGACGTCGGAACATCCCCGCTACAGCACCTCTGACGATCTGCTCGAAACGGCCTTGAAACATGCCCAAACAGAACTGGGCTGTGAGACGCAATTGCAGCGGGTGCGCGAGCTGAATTTTCGGGCCTGTGAAGGCTTTTATTCAAAAGCGGCGCGGGCCTGTACCTGGCCCTGCTCGATCACCCAAATGGATCCCACTGACGAAATGGAGCGGATTTACGAGGGGCTGGTGCATTGGGCCGATGTGGTGCTGATTTCGACCCCGATTCGCTGGGGAGCGGCCAGCAGCCTCTATTTTAAAATGGTGGAGCGCATGAACTGCATCCAAAACCAGGAAACCATTGCCAATAAACATTTATTACACAATAAAGTGGCCGGGTTTATTATCACCGGCGGGCAGGACAATATTCAGGCTGTAGCAGGCCAGATGCTGGGCTTCTTTGCCGAAATCGGCTGCCAGTTTCCCCAATATCCGTATCTGGCTCACTCCCGGGGCTGGAGCGCCGAAGACATGGAAAACAATATGCGCTATGTGCGCGAATCCGAAGATTTGCACACCGGTGCAGCTGAGCTGGTAGAACGAAGCGTGGCCATGGCCAAACACTTGCTCGCGAGCCCGGTATAATAAGCCTGTGATTTGGGGTTTCAGGCGTGCTTTTTGACAACCCGACCGGGTCGCAGGCTTTGATTATTTTTCTGAAGGAAGCCCTGACAAATCTTTGAAACTTTCGAGTTTTAAACTGAGCTTGGTGCCCTGCCCAACTTTGCTCTGAATCTCAACGCTGGAGCGCAACAAACGGGCAATTTCGTCGCAAATACGCAAGTCCATGCCTTCGAAGAGATCGCTTTCCCGGCGCAGTTCCTCCAGGGCTTCAGCCACAAAACCAGGGCCATTGTCCTCTTGGCTCAACACAGACTCACGGCCTTCCTGGTGCAGGCGCAAGGAAAGGGTACTGGCAGGTGGCAAATGCTGTAAGGCAAAGTGCATCCAACCATGAGACAATTCCCGCAGTAATTGGGGTTCGGCCAATACCTCATGGTCTGGATTGCAGCGCAGGCGGAGTTCAATTTGCCGAGCAGAGCAGGGCTCCATATACTGGGCCTGGATTTCGTCCAAAATGTCCCTGACATTGACCTTTTGCAGCGCGGGAAAGGGCATAAAGCGGTAATGGGCCTGACGCAGAAGCTGGTGCAAATGTTTTTGTCCCCGCTTTGCGGCAAAGAGAGCCTCTCTGAGGTATTTTTCAGGCAGGCTTGGAATATCTGGCCAGGATTTTTGCAGATTTTCCAGCCGCAAATCCATTTGCCCCAGGCCTTCGTTCAGTTCGCAAGAGAGCAGCTGAAACATCTCATCTTTGGCTTGGTTAAAGCGTTTGAGTTCGTTTTCCCGGCTGTGTAAAATCAGGCTATTGCGAACCCGTGCCAAAAACTCCAGTTTATCCACAGGTTTGCGCACAAAATCGACAGCGCCCAACCCCAAGGCCCGTGACAGGTCATAACTGCGGGTCATGATGCCTGTACAAATAATCACGGGCAAATCCGCAAGCAGGGCCTTTTGTTTTAATTGTTGCAGCAGGGTTAAGCCGTTCATATGGGGCATTTCCCAATCGCTGATCAGCAGATCCAGCGGCTCTTGACGGGCAATTTCCAGGGCCAACAGACCATGATTGGCCCTTAAAATTTCGAAAGGCCAGCCACTGGCGCGCAAAAATCCCTGCAGGGTTTCCAAAGCGCTGAGTTCGTCATCGACCAATAAAATTCGGGCCGGGGAACGGGGCCCAAAACAGGCGGGCAAAGCATAAGACTCCGTCATTGACGCTCCCAAATCTATCCAACAGCGTTTAATTTATCCATTCTTATTATAATCGGCTGTTGGGGCTTTCTGTCAGAGGATCTTCGTTTAAGCCTGCCAGCAAGCGGCTGTAACTTTCTTGATCAAAGGCGTTGATGGCTTGACGCAGGCCTGAGAGCCAGGCTTGGGCTTGGGGTGACAGGGTCTTGCTGCTGCTAGCCAAAACAGCCTCGATCCGGCTGAATTGGTAGACCTGCAACCCCCTCAGATCTGTCAGCAGAGGGGCCAGTTCTTTGCTGAGCCCTGCGCGATCGATCTGTTCTTCTGATGATCGGCTGACACCGGCTCCAGCAGGCGCACGCTCTGTGATTTGCTGCCGAGCTTGGGGCAATGTCAACTTGACCTCGGTGCCCTTTTCCACTTGGCTGTTTAAAGAGATCTTTCCACCCAGCGCCTCGGTTGCCAGTTTGCAAAAGGCCAAGCCCAACCCGGTCGAAGACAAAAACAGTTCAGATTCGTGGTGGCCCGTTTGAAATTTTTCAAACAGCCGCTGTTTTTGTTGCTCTGAAATCCCTTTGCCCTGATCCCGGATCGTGAGAGTGACTTCTGCCTGCGCAAATTGCCCCGTCAACGCCACGGCGGAGCCCGGTGGAGCGTATTTGATCGCATTGCTGAGCAAATTGACCAAGACCCGGCGCAGCAAAAGCACATCACAGTTGAGCAAAACCCCTTCCGGCAATTCGGTTTTTAAGAAAATATTGCGGCGTTCGGCATAAAAGTGCAGTTCTTGCAGCGCTTCTTGCACCAAGGCCAACAGTTCATACTCTTCCCATTTGAGCTGCAGCGCAGTATTGCGGGCTTGGCTCAGATCGAGCAGGTTTTGAATCAGCAATTGCATCTGCCGCCCCGCTTCACGAATCTGTTGCCAAGCACCGACTTGACTGTTGTCTTGTGCCAGAATCACCCCCAGCGGGGTTTTGAGATCGTGAATAATCATCTCGGTCAGGGTTTCACGGGCTTCGCTCAGGGCCTCGACGCGGGCTTTGGCTTGATTCAAATCTTCTGTGCGCGCCAAAACTTTGGCTTCGAGTTCCAAGTTGAGGCTTTGCAATTCCTGGGTCAGAGACTCGCGCATGACAAAGGCCTGGGAAAATCGCCGGGCCAGCAAAATCGCCTGACAAAAGCTAAAGATCACATAGCCCAAAAGCACCAAATCTTGGCTGCGAATCAACTCCATATTGTGCAGGATATCGTGTACGGCCAGGAGCAGGTAAGCGGCAAAACCGCCCAAAAAGAAATAGGCGCCTTCCCGTTTATGCCTCACCGCCTGATAGGTGACCCAAACGGCATAAAGCAATTGAGCCAGGTGCAGTCCCCAAAAGGGCAAAAGGCTCAAACTGTGTAGGGGTGAGGGCAAGACCAGAGTCGCCAAAAGCAAGCCCCAAACGGGCCAAGTCAAAGCGCGAATGAAGGTCGGCGAGGTTTCCTCAGGAAAAAGGGCCTGCAGATACTTAAACATTAAAAAAGTCGCCCCGTAAAGCATCAGGCGGGTCAGGCGCAAACTCAGCTCAAAGCTATCCAGGCCCAGCAAGCTCTCAAAGAGATGGGTCTGCATCAAATCATAATAGAGTGTGGCGCTCAAAATCGTCAGGCCAAACCACAGCGCCAAGCGGTTGCGCGGCAATATGCCCCAAAGCAGCAAGTGGTAAAGCGCCAAAAAGAAGACAAAGCCCAAGGCCAGGGCTATCACTGTTTGTTTTTGGCTTTCTGCCAGTGAGATCTCACTGTCCAGACCCAGCCAAAGCGGCTCAATCAGGCCCGAACGGTGAAAGGCCAAATTGGACACGTCACAGCGAAAAAGGCCCTTGTCTTGGCGCAAAAAAAAAGGCAGAAAACGATTGCGGCGAGAGGCGTTCAGTTCTCCGCTCCAATGCGTACCACTGTGGGCCACCAATTGCCCCTCAAAATAACAGGCATAGGCACTGCCTTGAAAACGGGTGCGCAAACGCAGGACCTGGCCCACATCCGCTGGGGCAAAATTCACGTGCAGGGCATAACTGCCCTGCCCCAATTGTGTGCGCCAAAGCGGCAATTTTTCCAGTTGTTCCCAGCGCCCAGGCACACGAATGGGTACCTGTTGGGTACTTTGCCCAAACCGAAAGCGCCATTCCCCAGTGAGTTTAAGCGGCGCTTGTTGCCTCAGCGACCATGTGCGCAGATCCAATACCCCGGCTTGGGCTTGGGGGGGCCGCCCAGGAACAGAAAGAGGCTGCACAGAAAGAGACTGCGCAGAAAGAGACGGTGAGGAGAGAGCCGGTCCAGACAGGGGAACACAGATCCACAGCCAAAGGATATACCCCAGAATCAGAAAAAAGGGCTTTTGCAGAGCCATAAAAATACCCACACCCCCAGGCAAACCCCAAGATCTTGCCTGTCTTTCAGGCAATCCAGTTTAAACCAGCTTGGGCCCTTTTGAATACCCGACCTGGAGCTGTTCGGCTTCTGTCTCCAAGACCGCCCATCAAGGGCTGATTCTGCGAACACGGTGGTTGAGCCGGTCGGCCACATAGACCTGACCTGTACTGTCTACGCTCACACCAGTCGGATTGTTCAGCTGAGCCAAACCTGCAATGCTGTTGTCTCCAGCCAGAGCTGCGGCCCCCGTTCCAGCAAGGGTATAAATAAAGTTGGCTGTCATGGCTTGGCCATAATAATGCCCCGTGGTGATGGGAATAAAACGAATCTTGTGATTGCCAGTGTCGGCAATAAACACCCCTGTGGCATTGGCAAAGACCCCGCGTGGGCTGCTCAGACGCGCTGAGGTCGCGCTACCACCATCCCCTGTGGCACCGGTATTGCCATCACCAGCGATGACATAGAGAGTATCTGCGGCCATGGCTTGGCCAAAATAATTACCCGCGGTGTCGGGCCTGAAGAAGATGCGGTGGCTGCCTGCATCGGCAATGTACACATGCCCACCATTGGTGGCGTTGGCCACCCGATGGATACCACTCGGACTGTTCAGCGCACTGCCACCAAAGCCACCGCCAGCCACAAAATAGATATTGCTGCCAGCGACCGTTCTGCCGAAGCGGGTGGCGGGTCCGGTCAGGAGATTGGAGAAATAGGCCACGTTATTGCCCGTATCGGCAATCAAGGTGCCATTGCCCTGATCTGCAACCCCTTCGGGACTGGCCATATCAGCACTGAAACGCGCAGCACCATCGGTCGCAGCGCCATTGGTGCCACTGCCATTGACGGTATAAACACTGCCAGCCGTCATGGCGATATTGTAAAAAGTGGCAGTGGTATTGCTGAGCGTGCGCACCCGCTGATTGGCAGTATCGGCAAAGGTCAGCAAAATATTGCCAATCAGGGCAATCCCGTGGGGATCGTTGACCTGAGCGGAGGTGCCCGCCCCATTGTCACCCGAAAATGTACCGGTGCCATTGCCTGCCAGGGTATAGATATTGCCTGCGGCCATGCCGGTCACGCCAAAAAAGTCACCATTGCTGGCCGGCACAAAGCGGATGCGGTGATTGCTGCTATCGGCAATGGCCACATGGTTGGAGGCATTGATCGAGACACCCCAAGGGGAATTTAATTGCGCACTGGCGGCAGCGCCATTGTCACCACTGAAGCCCTGGGTCGAACCGGCAAAGGTGGTGATTCTGGGCATGACTGTAAAATTGCTTCCGGCACTGGTTTGGGCCCCCACCTGAACAGTGGTGGCATAAGGCGCAGCATTGGAAGTCAGAGCAGGCACAGTCACAGTCAGAGCCGTGGCTGTCGCACCTGTGACGGTGGCGTTTGTGCCGCCAAAACTGACGGTATTGCTGCCCAATGTGGTGTGAAAGCCGGTGCCATTGATCGTGATACTGGCTCCCGCCACATCACTGCTGGTACCGGCAGCTGTAAAACCGGTAATCGCAGGGGTCACGGCATAATTATTCGTGCCGGTATTGGCCTGGCCTGCCACCGTGACCGTGACATTCTGGCTGCCAAAAATCCCGGCAGGCACGGTCACGTTGAGACTGGTGGCTGAAGCGGTATTGACTGTGGCCGTCGTGGTTCCAAAGCGCACGGTATTGTTTCCGGGGGTGGTATCAAAGCCGGTGCCGGTGATCGTCACGGCGCTGCCAATCGTGCCATTGCTGGCACTCAGGTTGGTAATTGTGGGGGCTGCGGGGACCACCGGAGGCGTAATCACAGCGGTATTTCCGCCCCCCCCGCTGCCGCTGCTAGAAGTAGGCCGCCAGGTTGTCGCCGAGACCAGGCCTGAGACAGGGTCCTCACTGCGGTCCGCTTCAACCCGAAATTCATAACGGGTATCGGGGCTGAGGCCTTCAGCTTTAAAAGAAAGCGCTTGCCCGGCCTCTCCCTGTGTGCTTCCCAAAAGGCGATTGTCGACATACACCCGGTATTGGGTCGCGCCAGGAATACCCGCAAACGCCAGTTGGATCTGGGTGTATTCGTTATTGGGAACTGGGAAGGCTTTTACTTCTAATTCAGGCACATCTTCTGCGGCAAAGCCCGCACCCAAAGGCACAAAGGCCCGCGCACTCAGGGGCAAACCGGTATCGCGGTAGAGCAATTCAAAACTGAGCGTCCCCAGCGGACTGGCCGTGTCTTTGAGCGTTAAGGTAATAGGCGATGCGGGATCGGGCCGGTATGTATCAAAATCCCGGCGGGGCACTTCGGCCACCACTTTCTGGTCATAAAACACACGGTAGCCGCCAATATCCGCCAATTGCCATTTGCGGCTGGGCACCACAAAGGTGCCCACAGGGATTTCTGCAATCCGCGCCTGTGTAATCAGGACCTGCTCATCCAGCCAGGCCTGTAAATCCGCATCCGAAGCGGGCAGGGCCAAAAGGGTGTCGTTGTCAAAGGGAACAGCCAGCCCCACGCGGGGAGGCTGCAAGTCTGTGGTATTGAGCCGGCCAATCAGGGAGGGGTGATCCGGTGGCAAGAGAAAGGCATCTTCAGGGGGATTGCCCTTCAAGTCAGACACCTTCGCCAGACCCGCGGGAGGCTGGGTAAACTGCGCATCAAAGACATCGCGCACAAAGACCTGATAGGTGGACGAAGGCCATAAATCGTTGAGGGTCAACTCCAGGGCCTGATCCCCAAGCGGATAAATCGTGAGGCTGTCCAAGGTGATGGATTTGGCCTCTTTGAGCTGGGCCAGTTTTTCTAAATCAAGGCTGATCACCCGCCGATCTTTGCCCGTTGTGTCGGAGATAAACAGTTCCACCCCGGTAAAGCCGGGCACATTTTGGGCACTCCAAAGCAGCCGGGCCTGCAACTCTGTTTGCAATAAGCTGGCTTTGATCACCTGGGTTACGGTCTGGCCCGCCACCAGCAGTTGGGGGGCCGGTTGGGGAGGCGGGCTGGCCTGGGCCAAGTGAAAACTCAACTCCTTAAATGAATTGAGATTTGAAGTGGGTTGTTTAAAACTTTTCACACTAGCCATGCTTGAAGTCACGATGGGTGCAACACTCACAGGTGTGATGATCCAGTTTAAACTTGCGTCGAATTGCGTATTTGCTGTAATCGAGCTCAGGCTGACTGAATTAATATTTTTTTGAATGCCGATAGGTAAAATGTTATTTGTGATAGGTTCTGATTTGCCAAGGTTAAATGGACCGCTGGACTGGGGAAGTTTAATAATGGTGGTATTGGTATCGGTAGAAGGACCGGCCCCACTTATCGTCCCACTTATAAGAATGTTTTGGACTGAAGTCAGGCTGTTTTTCTGCGTCTCAGAAAGCGGCTTAATTTGGCTAATCTTATTTATAGTCGGATTAATCTCAAAATTATTATTAATTGTCGTATTCCCACGGGGCTGTATGAGCGTATCCATCAAAAGTTGGCTCTCATAACGCAGGCTCTGGGCACTTTTTGCCTCCACAACCGTGGTTTGCGTCTGGATCTTGTTAATGGTCGTCGCTTTGCTCAGCTGAGAATTCAGCAAGGTCTGGTTATTATTGGTCTGTTGGCTGATCGCCGTATTGATGGTGTTCTGGGTGATCTTGCCCGTGGCAGTGGTGACTGGCGAGATTAAGGTGGTAAAACGAGGGTCAGCCTTCATCAGGCTTAAGCCATTACTGACAATCACCGCATAAGCAACGCTTTGTTGTGATGGATTGCGATAGGTTCGGGTTAAGAGGTTTTTGTGAGTCGCGCTGCTTTTCAATTTTTCAAGCGATTTTGTGGCTTCAGGCGACTTTGTATACGCGGCAAATAATTCCCCCTGAATCAACGCTTCAAGGGCACTGACTTCTGTGGCTTTCAGGCCTGTTTTAAATTCCTCAACGGTTTTTTTTGCCAGACTCTGATAAGTGGCAGTGGTGATATTTAAAATACTGAAATTCTGATCTGTGGGCCGCTGAAACGAATTGGGGCCAATTTCTGCGCTTTTTTCAGCCTGCAGCGCTGCCTGCTCGCGGTAGTTCTGGCCCAGTTCCCGCCGGGCAGAATCTGTTAAACGATTTAAAACATCGATCGAGAGAATATGCACAGGGGTATCTCCCTGCTGCAGGGCGTGGTTTAAAATTTGCGCGGTGGCCGTGGTTTCGGGTGTAAGCAACAGTTTAGACGTGTTTTCAGCATAGACATCATAAAAGGCCCGCAATTGGGTATTGTTGGACATTTCAGAAGCAATCACCTCCAAACGGATCCCGTCGGGAATATTCTTGAAGGTAAAGTTGCCCGTTTCATCGCTGAGGGTGCGATCCAGAACGCGCCCCCCAGGGGCCAAGGCCAAGACGGTCCAGTTTTTTAAAGACAGGCCATTGCCCATCTCCAGGCTGCCTTTGAGTTCTTTGCGCCCTTTGGCTTCGAGGGCGCGCACGTCTTGATCCAGGGCCCTGGCGATTTGCTCCCGCTCGGCCTGGGGCAATTGGGGGCCAAAGCGATACAAGGCCTGTTCACTGGCCGGCAGCCCCGAGGGGACAGGCACCGGCGCAACTTGATTTTTCTCTGCCTGGGCCAGGGCTTGCTCCAGCTCCTTTAGGCTGCGCTGGGTCAGGGAGGGCAAAACTGCAGGGGTTGCTGAGGCTGAAACGGAGGGGGAATTGGGGGTGTTTGACAGAGGCGTTGGGGGCGCACAGGCCACCAGCGACAAACACAGACTCAGGGACAGTCCTGACGTCAAAAGAGTGGGAGTCATGCAAAATGTATTTTTCATTTTCAAAATCCTTTACTTTCTGAACCGATACAGATTATTCAGGGTTAATACATAAAACTCATCATCTGACCTGCCCATGGTAATATCGATGGGATCGTCTTTGTCTGCGGCAACATAGTGATCACCCCAGTCGAAAGAACTCAAATTGCCTGTTTGTTCAAGCAGACGAATACGATAATTGGAAGAATCAACGATGATAAGCTCACCTTTTTTGGAAATGGTAAAACTGCGAGGGTAATTTAGTTTTTTGGCATCTGAGCCGGCCTGATCTGTGGTGCCAGCAATGACCTTGCCATTTTTAAGAATGCGGTGGCGATCGGTATCGGCGATATAAATATCATTGCCCAGTTTTATCACTTTGGCGGGGTTTTTAAAACTGGTGGCATAGGTTTTGCTCAAAGATTCCACCACTTTGCTGCCTGACTTAAATACCAGCACATCCGAGGCAAGGGGGGCCCAACGTTTTTCAACCGTCACCAATATCTCTGAATTGGAGACCAGAAAAGCACCCGTGGGGCTCCAGTTATTGGATTTTAAGTATTCATCAATAAACGCGTGACTGTAGAGCCCCGTGCCTGAAAAAAAACCACCCCCCGTGCCTTTAAAAAACAGGGTTGTAGGACCATCAAAGACAGGAATAACCCAATTCCCATTGAGCATTGAAAAACGCCCAACACGAAAATCCTTCTTTGATAAATTTAGCGTATTGATGTCAATTTGCGTCTCCGCTGTATAAGTATCTTTTGGATAAGATAAATTGTAAGGATAATTGATCCTATCTATCTCATTTACGGGGTTCTCAAAGCCATTTTTGAATTGAATCTTTGTTATTTTTTGCTGAGAATACGGATCACCCATCAAAAACTCGGGTTTATCGGGTTCTTGATTCAAGGTGCCCAAAAAGAAAATTTGATTTGAATAGCGTGCTTCTGCTCCTTTCCCGCCCTGATATTTAATACCAACTTTTTTGGGTGAAGATTTAGAGCTATGTTTTCCCAAGTTTTTTTGATCCAAACTCAACTCAATGAAGGAGTCTGAATTTTCAATCAGGTGCCAGCGCAGATGTTTTTCAGGCAGTTTGAATCTAAAACGATCCTCGTTAAAATTATTAAAATCGTTTCTCGCCCCAGTTCCAGAGACAGAACCGATCAGATGATCTTTGAGGGAATACAGCGTGGGATCACCAGAAATTTTGAACTTCACTCGGTTAAAATCCTCGGGAAGCATGGGAACCTGTCCAGGCGGACGCTTAAAATTCTTATAAAAAAAAGTTAACCCAATACCCGTAATATTAGAATCACGCGGAGTATCGGAAAGAGAAGCTGACCACGAAAAGGGAACATATTTTAGTGGGGTGAGTGTAACATTCTCTGGAACCTTACAAAAGAGATCGTAAAGAGGACATTGATTCACAAATAGCTTTTGAAGAGCAAGTGGTTTGTCCGTCAGGGTTGATTCTGACTTGGTACATTCCACATTGACGATATCGGAGTCTTTTTGTATATTCTGATGGGGTGTTGTTGTCGCCCTGAAGCGGTTGGGGTCTTGCGTATGTGGCAAAAGTAGAATGGTACTATTATTTTTGAAATATACCTTTCCCTCTTTACAGCGAATGGCATGGTCGGTCAAAAAGCGAAAATCCAGCGGCGGATATTGATCGATAGTCGGTTGGTAGGGGATATATTCAAATCGCCACCCTTTGGCAGAATCATCACCCTCCTGTGGTTCACCAACCCAACCATGTTCACCTCTTTCCGTGACCTTGGTGCTGATGGTTTCCAATTTTTGGCCGGGATTTTTCATATCTGAACCCGACCAAGCGCTTATCTCTATCGTATAGGGCTCTCCTGACAATAATAAATCTTCTCCCAGTGCCAGTGTCGCGGGTTTATAGACATAAAAAGGCATCTCGTAATCTGTGCGTTGATTGACAGGATGTTCCTTGGTCAAGGTGTAATTCTCTGTCACCTTTTTAAGTTTTGCGGCATAGACTTTGCCGGTGATTTTGACCTGATAATGTTTTGCTTGTGTGCTGCCACTGGCCTGAGTTTGTGGCTTCTGCCAGGTCACAAAGCGTACAAAATCTTTTAAAATAACCTGGTCAGAGACACGGAACAAATCGCTGCTGGGGTAATCAAAAACATATACACCATGATCCGAGGCCTCCCCATTTACGGATTTAAAAGCGTGACGGCTGCCATTGATACTCTGGTCTAACAACGGATGAATGTCTTTCATTTCTGTGGGATAACCGGGCTTCGCTACGGAAAAAGATTTGGCAGTGCCAGAAGAGGTGCCAGAAGAGGTGCCAGAAGAGGTGCTGGAAGAGGTGGTACCTTGAGAGGACGTGCCTTGGGGAGAACTCGCAGAAGCAATAGCCGCAGGAGATGAGCTTGCAGCGGGGACTGAATCTGGGTTTACCCCATTATTACACCCGCCAGCATTGTTCGCCTGTTTAATCCCAAACCCATCAGAACCCGTCGGTGTCACCTGGCCACAGCCAAAGTAAAACAATCCCAAGCTCCAGCTTAAAAGCCAGATTGAGCCTTTGTTTTTGCGGTAAAAATGCCCAAATTTCTGATACATCTTGTCACTCACTTTCACGTCATCAATGGGTTAATGTTTATTTTCAGTTTTTCTTGCCGGGCCCGTTCAAACAGAATCGCCCCCAGCACCAACATCGGCAGGCACAAAAGCTGCCCCAGGGTCAGCCTGCCCCCCAGCAAATAGCCCAAATGGGCATCGGGCATACGCCAGAATTCCACCAGCGAGCGCAGCAGGGCATACCCGATTAAAAATCCCCCCAGAATCATGCCCGGGCGATAGCCTTGCCAACGCCCGATCAGCCATAAAAAGGCAAACAACACCGGGCCTTCGAGTCCCGCTTCGTAGAGCTGGGTCGGGTGGCGCGGCAGCTCTCCCCCACCTGTGGCCGCAAAGATCACGCCCCAGTTGGCTCCGGTGGGTTTGCCCCAGAGCTCACCCAGTAAAAAATTGCCAATTCGCCCCAGGCACAGGCCCCAGGGAATCGTGAAGGTGACTTGATCCGCCAAGGGCCAAAAGGGCTGTTTGCGCCCTTTGAGCAAGACCCAAAGGGCCAGGATCCCGCCCAGAAAGCCGCCATGAAAAGAGCGCCCGCCCAGATTCAGAGCCACAATTTCTGCCGGGTGCCCCAGATAATAAGGCAGATTGTAGAGCAGCACGTAGCCCAGCCTGCCCCCGACCAAAATGCCAACCATCATCCAGGTGATCATTTCCAGGGCATCACCCGTGCCCTGCCCCAATTGCCTGAAGCGCTGGCTACGGGTCAAGATCAGACCGCTGATCACAAAACCGAGAAAATACATCAGGGCATACCAGCGCAGGCCATATCCGCCCAATTGCAGGGCATAGATCGTCGGGGTGTGGTTAAAAATCATGGATAACTTTCATCGTTGCAGCTTCAAGAACACCTATATTTCATGTTGTTTATCTTGGTTTAAGGCAATAAATGCCCATAAAAAGTGTAAACAAGAATAGGTCGAGCGAAGTTATTTGGCGGACTTTTTCGCAAAAACAGTTTATTTTTTACAAAGATTTTACAATGTCACTCAAATAACCTTGCCTGGCAACAGCTGAATTGACACGCGCATGGCCGCAAAGGCAAGTGCCCTTAAGCGGTCTCACACACCCCAGCCACAAAATCCAGCAGGCGGTTCTCGCTCCACATGGCATCGCGGTCCTGCTTGGCCGCCAGGGGGCTGTTGACAAACGCCACATGGCCCCCTTCGCGGCTCACAAGCCAACTCACGCTCGGCGCAGCTTGGCCCATGACGGCTTGGTGGCAGGAAAACGGGACAATCGGGTCGTCTTGGGCCAGAATAATTTGCACAGGCAAGGTGATTTTGCCCAAATGGGGCCCGACCGAATTCTGGGTATAATAATCCTGCGCATCGCGGTAGCCAAATTGCGGCCCGGTGATAAATTGATCATAGTCCAGCAGACTGTGCACACGCGCCAGGGGCTCCAAAGGTGTCAGCTCCGGCCAGAGCCGGCGGCGGGCACGGTAGGTGGCCAGCATCTGGCGAAAGAAATAGCGCTCGTAGCCCCGGTTTTCCAAACGCAGCAAATTGTGCGAGGTGCGCCCCAGATCCAGGGGCGGGCTGACCGCGCAAATACCTTTGAGCCAAGCGGGTGGCGAGGTCCACTCTGTCGCCAGCTTAAGCACCTGATGCCCACCCAGCGAATAACCTGCGAGCACAATTTGTGTGTAGCCAAGCTGGGCTGCTGCGTATTCGGCCACGGCACGCACGTCCCCAGAGAGCCCGGCGTGATAAGAGGTGCGGCTCAGGTGCTGGGTTTGCCCGCAGCCGCGCAGATTCATGCGCAGCACATCGAGACCCTGGCTGAGCAATTTGCGCGCGGTAGAAAGCATATACGGCACCTCGGCGTGGCCCTCAAGGCCATGTACCAGAATCACCAGCACCGCAGCAGGTCTGTCGTGGGAGCGATTCAGCAGGCAGCGCACTTGGTTTTGATTCTCAGCATCCACGGGGATGTCGCAGCGTTGCAAAGCGGGCAAAGGCGGGGGCGTCCAAAACAGCCCGGTATAAGCGGTCTGCAAATGGCCCGTCTTGAGCCAAAGCGGGGCTGAAAAGGGCGGAGCAGCAGCACTCATGATGGCAAGGTTAAGTGGGTGGGTGAAGGCAGTTTTTGGCCCTGGCAAAAGGCCCGCCAAGCCTGGCGATAGCCCTGCTCAACCAGTTTGACAAAACGCGGGCCATCGCACAGGGGCGAGGCTTTGAGGCGTGCACGCAAGCTGCTGTGATAGGCCTTGAGACGGGACCGATCTTGGCCCAGGGCCACAGCTTTGGCAATATATTCTTCGGGGCTTTCGGCAATCAGCTCGGGGCAACCCAGGGCTTTGAGCATGCCCGCCCCAGAACCCACCGGCCCACGCAAAGCAATAAAAGGCCGCGACATCCACAAGGCCTCAAAATTGGAGACCCCACCATTGTAGGGAAAGGGGTCCAGCACCAGATCCAGCCCGGCATAAAAGCGCTGATGTTCGGCCTGACTGCTGCGGCCCAAGAGTTTGACCCGCGGGAGGTCAAACCCCAGTCGTTCGAGGCGAGCACGGAAGCGCTCGCGGGTGCCCGCGTCTTCGAATTGGGGGTTTTTGAGCTGCAGCTCGGCCTCAGGCAAGGCCGCCAAAATCGCTTGCCAGCAAGCCAGCAGATCGGGATTGAGCTTGAAGAGACTGTTGCCCGAACCCATTACAAGCGGGCCCTCTGGGCGTTCTGCCAAAGCAGCAATGACCGCTTCATCGCCCAGGGGGGGCTCCCAGTGCATATATTCAGGCAGATAGAGCAGGTTTTCGGCCAAAAACTCAGCGGCTTCGGGCGGAAAAATCTCGCTGTCGCTAAAGAGATAATCCATGCAGCTCAGGCCTGTGCTGTCGCCATAACCCAACCCCGTGATCTGCACGGGGGCAGGACGCAAAGCAAAGACCCCGAGGGCATTGTTCTTGCTATAGCCGTTCATATCCACCAAGAGATCAATCTGATCGGCTTCAATCTGTTGAAAAACCTGTTGGGCGGGGCAATCGGCAATCTCTCGCCAATGCCCCGGGCTGGCAGCGTTCAGCACCAAGTCCTTGATACGGGTCGTATCGCCATCGCGCTGACGCGAATTGGCATAGACAAAAATTTCAAACTCGCTGCGCTGATGGTGCAGAAAGAGCAACTCGGAGGTGATCGCAGCAGAGTGTTGATTGAGATCCCCCGAGACATAACCCACGCGCAGACGGCGCTCAGCGACTTTGATTGCTGCGGGCCACGCGCGGGGCGGCGAGATTTCAATCCCCGCTTTTTCTGCCCAGCCCTGAAAGACCTGCAGACGCGTGTTTAAAGACAGGCCCTGCTGATTGCGCAGGCAAAAGAAGCGATTCATCATAATTTCGGCATAGACCGCTTGGGGGGGATATAAAAGGGCCGTCTCCAGCGCCTGCCAGGCTGTTTCCCCGTCGCCCTGAGAGAAACAGACATGGCCCTTGAGCCCCCAATACATCGCATTTTCAGGCGCCAATCGCAGGGCCTCGTCAAGGCATTGCCGGGCAGCTTCGAGTTCGTCGGCCTGGGTCAGCACCTGGGCCAATTGGGCATAAGCAGGTGCATAAGTCGGGTCACAGCGCAGGGCTTCCTGACATGCTTTAAAAGCCCGGGCCGCGTCCTGGTGATCAAAAAAAGCATGGGCGACTGAAACATAAAGCGGAGCAGAATCAGGCAGGATCGCCAGGGCCCTTTCAAAGGTCTTTAAAGCCGCAGTCAGACGGCCTGCATCACTCAGCAATTGGCCCAAATTCTGATAGGCCTCCAGATAATGGGGATCCAGTTCAAGTGCCTGCTGATAGGCCTCCATCGCCTCTGACTGTTTATTCAGTTGCACCAGCACATCAGCCAAATTAAAAAAGAGCTCGGGCTCCAGGGGCGCCAAATGCAGCGCCTGCAGGTAGGTCTCTGCGGCTTTTTGCCATTGGCGCCTATTCTGATAGGCCACGGCCTGATCTGCTAAAATTTTGGCTTGGGGTAAAGAATCGGTATCTGACAAGGGAAAGCCTCTCCACAACAAATGCAGGAATTATACCAATGGATTCTCTGCAGAATCAAACGACCCTTAAGAGCTGGTCTGTTGTTTCCGACGATTTTATATTAAAATACGAACCATGCAATCCCCATCTTCATCCACCATTTGTCGGAGCTGTCATTTTGAACAAAATGCACAGTATCACTATTGTGGGAACTGTGGCACCGCGGCCTGGCACCATTGCCAGCGCTGTAAACAAGCCCTGCCCTTGGACTTTAGATTTTGTGGGTTTTGTGGGGAAACCCTGAACCAAAGTACACAGCCACAACCCGTCTCAGCGCAGCTGCCAACACAACTGCCAACACAACTGCCAACGCAACAGCCAACGCAACAGCCAACGCAACTGCCAACGCAAAGGCCAGCACAGGCCCCCAAAGCGGCAGAACAAACAGCTGTCGCTCATTCAGCCGTAGCAAGGGTCTCTGAACGTCGGCAGGTGGCGGTGCTCTTTTGTGATATCTGTGGCTTTACTGCCTTGTCGGAAACCCTCGATCCTGAAGAGGTTTCAAATATTATCCAGCCCCTGTTTCAACAGTGCAACGCGATCATTGGCAAATACGAAGGCGTGGTTGAAAAATTTATCGGCGATGCGATCATGGCCCTTTTTGGGGTTCCCTTTGCCCACGAAGACGACCCTGAACGCGCAGCCCTGGCAGCATTAGAAATGCGGATCTTGGTACGCGAGTTTGGCAGTCAACTCGAAAAAGAATATGGCCGCAGCATCAATATGCGCATGGGCCTGCATTTGGGAACGGTGGTCGCAGGCAGTGTCGAGGCCTTAGAAGGACGCAATTACCAGGTTATGGGAGACGTGATCAACACGGCTGCCCGCATGGAGCAAAACGCCAAACCAGGCCATATCCTGGTAACCGAAGATATGTACCGCCTGTTACAGGGAAGTTTTGAACTGCAAGCAGATACCCTGATTCAGGCCAAAGGAAAAGCCCAACCTCTGCAGGCCTATGAACTGCTGGGAATTCGCCGCTTACAACAATCCCGGCGCGGCCAAGCAGAAAACACCGATGTTTGGGTCGGCCGCCAACAAGAACTGAATGATTTATTCCACTTGGCCGAAGGACGTCTGAAAACGCAGACGTGCACCTTTCTGCAACTGCAAGGTGAAAGTGGTATTGGCAAAACACGCCTGGCTCAAGAACTGTATCAGCGTTTGTCCCTCTCCTGCATCGAACTGCGCCTAATTCGGGCCTGCTCCACTTCTTACAGCACCAATTTCCCTTATTTTATGCTGCAGGGTCTGATTCGCTCAATGCTCGAGCAAGAAGACAACAACCCCCATTTTGAACTACACGGACATCTGGAGCAATTTTTACAATCCCTGCAATTGCCCAACCAAGAAATGGTCATGACCCTGTTCGAATCATTGCTCTTTCCCCATTTGGAATTTCCCCAACTCAAAGTGATCCCCCCTGAGCGCCTGCAAAAACAAATTTATAGGGCCGTGGCAGACGTGATCAGACGCCTGTCTCTCAAAACAACACTCTTTATTCAAATTGATGATTTGCAGTGGTGTGATCCACTTTCGCTCAAATGGCTGAGCGAATTTCAAGAGAATATCCGCTTAGAACCGTTTCAAGGCGTGGTCTGCTTGACCCAACGCGCAGAAGAAACCCGTTCAGGTCTGGTCTTGGCCAATCCTATCGAAACCGACTACAACCTCCATTTAGCCCCTTTGCCAGAATCCGAATGTCAGACCCTTTTTTGCAAGATTTTAAAGCTCGATCCCCAAAGTCCTTTGCCGACAGAATTGCAAGCATTGGGACAGGCCATCCTCAACAGAGCCGCAGGCAAACCCTATTATATTGAAGAGGTTTTAAAAAACCTGCTCGAAGACCAGATTTTACACAAACAAATGGATAAATGGAGTTTGACCTGCTCTTTAGAAGAGTTGCCTTTACCGAACTCTATTCAACGCCTGATCATGGCGCGTTTTGACCGTTTGGATCCCCATCAACGCCAATTATTACAAACAGTGTCTGCAATGGGTGCCCCAGTTTCGCTACATCTGCTGGAAATGCTGTTTAACGATTTACCCCAAGAACAGGACCTCACAAACCTCAGCCAAGCCGGCTGGATCAAAGCTGAGACAGGTATTTACGGACTGGAATACAGCTTTTTTCAGGCCCTGACTCAAGAGGTCATCTACAATACGATGGTCAAACGGCGGCGGCGGGTTTTACACAAACGCATTGGTGAAACTCTGGAACGGGTCTCAAGTGCCGACCCCTACCCCCAACTCGATCTCTTGGCCTATCACTATGCCCGCAGCGACGAAACCCTCAAAGCGATCAAATACCTCTATCTCTCAGCAGATCGGGCTTCTCGCCTTTTTGCCAATGCCCAAGCCCTTGAGTCTTACTCACATATTCTTAAAACTCTGGCCCCGCTAGAGCGCAACGCTCTGATTGCGATCGACTTACAAAGCAAAGAGTGGAGGCGTCCAGCTCAATTGGAACACGAGATTTTGCAAAAAAAAGCAGAGATTCTCTTTAGAACAGGTGCCTATGACCGTCTCATGGAGTTGGTTGAAAAGCATCTACAGGCAGATTTGCCCGTTTTAGAACAGGCCCGGCTCATGTATTGGCAAGGCCGCTGCCGCGAAAAAGGCTCGGAATTTGCCCTGGCACGCGAATGTTTTGACAACGCCCTGAAACAGCTCGAAAACCAGGCAGAGCCGCGTGAGCAGGCCCGTTTTTGGAATGCCTGTGGCTGGGTCAATCGTTGGCTGGGAGATTACGAGGCCGCTTTGGAGGCCTGTCAAACAGCCCTCAAACTGCTGGAAACACAACCAGACATGGAACAGATCGCCTATGCCCACAATGTAATGGGCGTTGTGCATTATTACCGGCACGAATGGGAAGCTTCGCTCGAACATTACCGCCAGGGACTCGAAATCCAGGAACAAATTCAGGATTTGTGGGGCCATGCCAATAGTTTGAGCAATATGGGCAATGTCTATTTTTTAACCAATCGCTGGCAAGAAGCCGTGGGCGTCTTTCGCGAGAGTTTAAAAATTCGCGAACAGCTCAGTGATCTAGAGGGAATTTCGACCTCTTGCAATAATCTTGGACACGCCTGTCTCGAATTGGGTAAATTGGATCAGGCTGAAAAATACCTGCAACGGGCGCGCAGCCTGTTTAGCCAACTCAAACAAACTGTTGGGGCTGCTGTGGCCCAATGCAATCTGGGTTTGGTGTATATGCGCCGAGAGCAGTGGGTGGAGGCGCTTGAACTGCTGGAACCAGGGATTCTAACCTTGGAACAGCAAGGCATGCAGGTTCTTTTACCTGAACTTTACAATTACCGCAGTGAAATCTACCTTGAACAAGAAAATTTTCTGGCAGCTGAAGCGGTAGAAGCCAAGCAAGCAGAGGTGATTAATCAACATGGAGATCCGATCCAAAAAGGCCGCAGGGCCCGCTTAAAAGGGCGCTATTTTTTACTCACAGGCCAACCCGAAGCCGCTCGCACGCATTTAAACGAAGCCCTTTCTCTTTTAGAACAATCCGGTCATCAGGGAGAGTGCCGGGCACTCTATGAAAATCTAATCAGCTTGCATGAAACATTGGGATTAGGCGAAGTCAGCTATTGGCAACAGGCACTCAAAGATTTGCTCGCAACGGAAAAATCTCTCCCATCACAATTACATTAAGGAGCCCAAAAGATGCCTGAACAAACCTATTCTTTTCAAATCAGCCAAGAACTCAAAAAATTAAAAGGTATCTACTGTGAAATTGATCTCAAGGGATGCCTGTTGAACCTCATCTCCGAAGGAGACGAGGGCCGGGTGAAAACATTGAACTTACCCGGCACTCACCGAGGGAAAGAAGGGAAACTACAGACCTGGGGCCAAGGTATTGCTTTATTACAGCCCGACAACGGCAGCTTTCAACGCCTGGAGAATTGGACTCCGCCCAGTCGCTATGGCTTGGTTCTGGGTGCTGACGGTCCGCTGGTCTTTTTTCCGGAAATTCCACTTCAGAGCAACCTGATTCAAAGCCATCAGTTTGTTTATCCTGGTAACTACCCCTTTAAAAATGGTCCAGGCCCGTTTGATCTCTTTGCTTCACCCGATCAATCTTGGCTGGCCGTGGTTCACCGTCTCGAAGGACGGGTCATGATCATTGAGGTTGTTACAGGCACTTGTTTGGCTGAACATCATTTTGCCTCCCTGGCCGGCCCCAAGCTGATCTCCGTAGCCTTGGATCGCGCCCGGCAACGGGTCTTTGTCACTGGGCTGGATCAAAAAGAACTCTGGGTTTGGCCCTTACAAGAACAACCCAAGACCATACCTGGCCCCTGGAAACAGCCCAGCGCTTTGCTCTTACAAAATCACCGGCTCTGGGTGTTAGAATCGGGAGCTCCCATGCAACTCCACGCACTCGCTCTGGATACCCTCACCCCAGAGCAGGTAAGCGAACTCCCAGGTTATAGCTATGCCAGCAGCACAGATGCCCCCGGCGATCTACTCGTGGGCAGCCCTGATGGCAGTTGGCTAACCCTCTTAAACCGCAGCGACCGTGTTGACCCCCACTCAGCCCAACTTTGTCGTGTCGAGATCGGGACCTCTCCGCTACAAATCAAAACAGAAGCGCTGCAACGCATATGGCCGGTTTTAATCGCCTGGTCCATGCCCAACCCCTATGTCGCCAGTCTGTCTACACAGCACCCGCTGAATAACCTGCCGTTTGAAAAAATGCCGCCCGCTGTTCAGGCCTTGATTCTGAGCTGTGGACTCGATCTCAGCAAATTTCAAAGCCAGCTGATCATCGCCAAAACCGAAGAGGGTAAAACACAGCAATTATTGCCCGGTACGGCCCGCAGCATCTGCACAGAGATTCAAAAGCGACTGCTTAAAATGTACCAGTTGAAATTGCCAGAAAAGCTAATGCGACCAGAAGAACAAGAAATTCTGGTTCACGCTGAACGACTCGCGGATTTGCTCAAAGAGAACCACCGGGTTGTCGCATCGCTCTATGGCTTGTTGGGCAAAGCCACCCTGCAATTAGATCTCTTGCAGGCCGACTATCTTCCCACACACGAGGCCAGAGGAATTGGGGATTTTATTGCTGCGCGCGATGCTGCTGAAGCGGCCGCAAATGCACCAAAACCCAATGCATTGGCGCATCTGCCCCTGAATACATTGCCCGAAAACTTTACGGCTTTGGCGGATCCTTTAAACAACCGGATTGCCCAATTGGATTCCCAACTCCAACTTTCTTGGCAGCTGGATACCCACTTACTCGGTGTTTATCGCCCCCTCTCTGTGGCTTGGCTGCCCAACGAACGCTTTGTCATTCTCGATGGAGAAAGCAACGATGTCAGCTGTTGGAGTCCCAGCGGACGCCAGGAGTGGGTGCTGCAAAATGAGGATTACAACTGGAACCGGGCATGGGTATTAGATGCCGGGGAGACTGTGCAACTGCTTTTACACGACAAAAAACAGGGGGAATTGCTGCAGTTCAATGCCGAAGGCAATATCCTTTGGTCTCTGCGGGAGCAAGATTGGTGCCCCGAAGAAGTTCTGGATGTGGTCCCTGGCCCTGCGGGTTATTTTTGGCTGCTCGAAGGAAAAGGCGGTTTGACCCTGTTTTCGCAAGAAGGGGGACCGGTGCGCTTTTTAGAGGTGTCTGGTCAACCCAGTATGATTGCGGCCTCTCCCAACGGCCAGATTTTGGCCGTTTTTGACAATCAGCAGCAAAAACTCTGGTTCGTACGGATGGACAATCGCGAACCGCAATGCATTGAAATTGCACGCCAAGCAGAGCGTTTTCGCATTAGCCAACCCCTGGACTTGCAATGGCGCAACCAGCAAGAAATCGTGCTTTACGACGCATTTCGAATTCTCGTCCTCAATGCCGAGCAGTTAAAAGTGGAGCAGGCCCTGCTCTTACAAGACTTAAAATCTGTGCCGACCCAACAAAACAAAGCCCCCAGTGCTGTTTTTGAAGCCCAGGCCGAACGCAATCTCAATTTGCGCGGAGGTCAAAAAGCCTCTTTGCATGAAATGTTGAGCCGTGTGCCCCTCTTTCAGCAGGCCCCTGAAGCATTTTTGTTGGCCCTGCGCAGCCAAGTCAGCACCCGTCTTTTCAATCGCGGGGACAATATTGTCAAACAGGGCGAAGCCGGCGACGAACTCTTTTTAATTCGTCAGGGCAAAGTCGAAGTTTTGAACAAAGATCAACGCCAGGTTGTTGCCCAAATGGGCCCCGGTGATATCTTTGGTGAGGTGGCTCTGATGCTGGGTTTGCCACGCAATGCGACGGTGCGTGCAGGTTCTTATTGTGAGGTCTTTTGTCTCAAACAAACAGCTCTGGACGCCCTCTTACTGGATTATCCAGACGTGCGCGATCGGCTCTTTTTGCTGGCCCAGGATCGGCGCATTCAAGAAGAGTTGCGCTCAGAATCAGACAAGCTCAAAATGCAAGAGCGTCTCCAGAATTTAAGAGCAGGAATGAAAACCACGGCACGCCCAGCGCCCACTCATTCAGCCCTCCAAATAGAGGGTCTCTCCCCCCTGGATCTCTGGGTACGCCACACACGTTTTGGCCAAATGGCCCGGATCAATCGAAAAACAGAAGTCCAAACCCTTTTGGGCAGCCCCCAAAATTTGCTGCAACCAGTGGTGGTACTCGATACCCCCGAAAAACGCTGGGTCTTGGATACCGCACTGAACAGCTTGCTTTTATTGGACCCTTCGGACAATCAGGTACAGACCCAATTACAACATTGGGGTGAAACCCGGCTGGAACAGCCGCTCAGTTTGGTATTGGCTCCGAACACAGACCAAGAACCAAGCATGTGGCTCGCCAATAGTGGCAAGGCCCAATTACTGCAACTCGATTCCGCGGGCAATCTGCTCCAGAATCTAGAGTTTGGACGTCTGCCCGTTAGTATAGATGTTTTGTCCAACGGACATCTCTTGGTTGCAGACAGCCGCATGCACACTGTCTCGGAAATCACAACCGCTGGGGAACTCTGCTGGCAATACGGCACCCCACGCCGCTGTGGTCGCGAAGAGAACCAACTCTTTGCCCCAGAAAGCGCCAAACGCCTAGACAATGGGCATACCCTGATCGCAGATACAGGCAATAACCGCGTTCTGGAAGTGGATATGGAGGGTAAAATTGTCTGGGCCCTGGTCTCAGGTGAAGATCTGGGTCTCCCTCGTCCTTCCAATGTTTTCAGATTGCCCCAAGGCAATACCCTGATCGAATACAGCAACCGCTTCCGCTGGCTAGAAATCACCTCAGAACAGGTTGTCGTCTGGCGCTATACCCTGCCAGCAGCGGGATTTTAAAACAAAGTCAGGGTTGGGGGGTGGGGTGCTGTACTTTATAGGCGTTGGCGGCCATACCGCCAGCGAAACCGGCCAGCGCACCGGGAATGGCCATTACAGCAGCCCCCATGAGCTTATTGCCACCGAGGCTTACGCCGAGTAGCACACCACTGGCAGCCCCGGCTGCAGCGCCTGCCAGTGCCCCTGCGGTGCCCGCAGAAACTTTGCCATCGAGCCATTTATTCACCATCAGGCCCGCGCCCACACCCGCAGCCAATCCGGCTCCGCCGCCAAAAGCGGCGCCCAGACCTAAACCTTTGGCTGTTGGCAAAGGCAATAAGGCGCCCAAAGCGGCTCCAGAGGAAGCACCCACAGCCAGTCCGGTAATCGTACTGGCAATCAGGGGGTGGTGTTTGACCTGAATGACAACCCCCGATAAAAAGGCCTCGTCTTGACCCAAAGGGGGCTGTGCGTCAGGGGCAGCAGCTTTGACAGGAGGCGGCGTGGTTTGGAGTTTCCCTTGGTTTAAGGGAGTCCGCTGCAGGCTCTGGGCAGAAATTTGCATGAATCATGCTCCTTGGACTTGGGCTTGTTGTTCTTATTATCGCCACACCTAAACAAAAGATGAACTGAATTTTAACAAAAGTTAATCTTTCTGCATCTTTGAATCTATGGGGAAAGCCCAGCTAAGCAGCCAGAATAGGGTTGGGCAAGACCACTATCTGCCGTTTGACAATGCGAATCTTGTTTTGACTTTGCATTTTTTGAAGCAATTCAGACACTGTCGGACGGGTTGCGTTGATCATCTGGCCAATTTCTTCATGGGTCAGCTTGATGCCGATCAAGGTGCCTTGGGCCGTATTTTGGCCATATTCTTCAGCCAAAGAGTAAATCAATTTTGACAGCCGCTGCTCGACAGAGAGAAAAACAAGATCTTCCAAGCGGCTTTCAATCTGGCACATGCGGCGCCCCACCAATTTCATAATCCGGTAATTGATTTGGGGGTGCTTCTGCATAAAATACAAAAAATCTGCTTTTTGTATCCAGCAAAGCCAGGTTTCATCCAGCGCTTCGGCAATATTCTCATAAGCAGGTTCTTCCAAAAGGGCCATTTCACCAAAAAGAGTCCCTGGTTCCAAAATGGCCAAGGTCAGTTGTTTGCCTTCAGGCGAAAGCCGTGAAATACGGACACGGCCCTGTTTGAGAATAAAAATTCGCTCGGCCTGCTCACCCGGTAAATAGACCACATCGCCCTTATCCAGCTTCTCCAAATGCGTCACTTTGGAAAGCCAATCAATGTCGTCGAGCGCCACCTTAAACAAGAGTGACGTATTGGAAAGATACCAGTATTTAAAAGCGGCTTCCCCCATCTCCTGTAATTTCAAGGGGATTTTTTGCTCTATCATGCGACTGCTCCGGCCTATTTTTACAACCATTTTTTAATATACTAACATCTGCCTCAATTTGTCGGCTGGCAGACAAACAAAAATTCCCGAAAGCGCTATGATGAAACACAAGCTAAGCAAGAGAAAGAACCAACTATGTCTGAGCCTTTAAATTCTCCTGACAAAAAACCTGCTTCCGCCAAACTTTGGAAGCCCTTGGCCTTATTGGCTGCCATTGTAGCTGTGCTGGTTCTGGCCAAAACCCTGGGCTGGGATCAGGCCTTAAAACAATTACAACCCTGGTTGGAATCTCTCGGACCTTGGGGGCCGCTGGTTTTTGTGGCTCTGTATGTGGGCGCTTCGGTTCTGGCCTTGCCAGGTTCCGTTTTAACCCTGGCCGGAGGTGTGATCTTTGGTGCCTTTTGGGGCACATTCTGGGTCAGTTTGGCCTCCACGCTGGCTGCCGGCACTTGTTTTCTGATTGCCCGGTATTTTGCCCGCAAAGATTTGGAAAACAGCATGCGCAACAATCCCGCTTTTCAAAAGCTGGACGCCTTGACTGAAAAGAATGGCGTGCTCATTGTCGCCTTGACCCGTTTGGTGCCTTTGTTTCCCTTTAACCTGCTCAATTATGGTTTTGGCTTGACCAAGGTCTCGTTTCTCAGCTATTTACTCACCTCCTGGCTCTGTATGCTGCCAGGAACAATTCTCTATGTGGTCGGCAGTGATGCTGTCAAAAGTGCGCTCACTCAGGGAAAAATCCCCTGGCCACTGCTGGGGGTTCTGGTCTTGGTTTTGGGCCTGCTCACCTTGTTGGGGCGCGTTGCCCGCAATCGTCTCAAAGCTGCTGAGAGTAAGCTTTAAGCAGAGCCACTTAGATTTTCCAACGCTTTTCATATTTAATCAATAACGAGGTGTTTCCATGAAAACAAACAAACTATTAATCGGTGCTGCCTTGGCTGGGTTAAGTCTGAGCACCCTGACTGCCTGCCCCACACCTGAAGCACAGGCTTCGGGTCAGTGCCACGGCGTCAATGGCTGCAAAGGCCAAGGTGCTTGCGGTGGCAAAGACCACGATTGCGGTGGAAAAAATGCCTGCAAAGGTCAGGGCTGGGTCAAAAGCACAGCTGAAGAATGCACTACAAAAGGCGGCCAATACGTCGCACCCAGTAAATAAACAGGCCCTCTTTGGCGTTGGTCTCCGCAAAGAACATTTTTCACGGATCGAAATGCAGTTGGAGACCCAATTGGATTTCTTTGAGATTCTGCTCGAAAACCATCTGCGCGGTGGCCGCCCAGAGACGATCCTGGATCAAATCGCCATGGCCTATCCCCTGAGTTTTCACGGGGTAGGACTCAATATTGGTGCGGCTTCGGAGCCGGACTTGGACTATTGGCAGCGGATCAAAACCTGCTTTGATCGCTACCAGCCCTTTTTGGTTTCCGAGCACCTCTGTTGGACGGGGTTGCCGGGCGCACAGCTGCACAATCTCCTGCCACTGCCTTATACAGCCGAAAATCTGGGTTTCTTAACCGAACGGATCCAACGCCTGCAAGACTATTTGGGCCGGCAGATGGCCTTTGAAAATGTGTCGGCCTATTTCAATTGGCAGGCATCTGAGCTGCCCGAATGGAAATTTTTGGCCGAGTTGGCTGAAGCCGCCGATTGTCTGATACTCTTGGATCTCAACAATCTCTATGTCAATGCCTGTAACCAAGGGTTTGCGCCAGCTGATTATTTACAGGCCCTGCCGGCAGAGCGCGTTGCCCAATACCATTTGGCGGGTTATACAGCCAGGCCCGGTTTTCTCTTCGATACCCATGCCAATCCAGTCTATCCAGAGGTCTGGGAACTCTACCGCCAGGCCTTACACTGGATTGGCCCCCGCCCCACCCTAATAGAGTGGGACACAGACATTCCCCCCTTTGAAGTCTTAGAAGCGGAGGCCCTGACTGCCCGTGCAATCTGGCAAAGACTCAGCTTCGCTTGAACGACTGAAACAGCAAGCGGCTTTGGTTGAAAGTATCATCAGCCATTCGCCTTTTGAACTGAGCCAGATTCAGCCCGTGGGAAGCCTCAGCACAGCAGAAGCCTTGGCCGTTTACCAAAATGATTATCGCGCCCGTCTGACAGAAGCATTGGCAGATACCTACCTGAGTGTGGCCGAGGTCCTCGGTTCGGACTTTGGAGCACTCTGCCAAGATTACCTGGCAATCGAACGCTCTCAGAGCACAGATTTGCAGGATTTTGGCGATACCTTCCCAGATTTTCTCAAACAGTCTGCTTGCTTGCAAACTTGGCCTTTTTTGGCTGAGCTGGCCGAGGTGGATCTCTGCTCTGAGCAGTTTTTTTTTCAACAGGCCACTCCCCTGCCAGACCAAAGCTGCCTGACAGACCTGGATGAGAGCTCAGAGATCAGGCTGCGTTTTGTTTCTCACTGCCAGATTTTTGTCAGCGAATATCCCCTCTTCTCGCTCTGGCGGCAGCGATTTGCACCAGAAAAAGCCATCCTTCAGCGCCCCGAAAACCTCTTGCTGTTTAAAAACCAAGCGGGGATCCAAGGACACCGTTTAAGCACTGAACAAACCTCCCTCTTTTTGGCTTTACAAGCAGGTTCCTCTTTGGGGCAGGTGTTTGCAGAGGAGACCTCGCTGCCCCCGGAAGAAGTCAGCGCTTTCTTTGGCTGGCTCTACCACAGTGGCCTGATTTCAGCCTTTGTCATTTCTGCTCAGACCGAGGCCGGGCCCACCAGCTTTAATAAAAAGGCGTAAATATCTGCCATTTCTTCGAGGCTTTTGTTGAGGGGTTTGCCCCGCCCGTGCCCGGCATCGGTATCCACGCGCAGCAGCACCAGATTTTGGCCATGGGAGGCATATTGCAAGGTGGCCGCAAATTTTTTGGCATGCGAGGGAACCACCCGATCATCATGGTCGGCACTGGTGATCAAAACGGGGGGATAGACCACACCGCCTTTGACATTGTGCAGCGGCGAATAGGCATAGAGGTATTCAAAATCCGTGGCTGAAGCCTCGGCATTGCCATAGTCTGAGACCCAATAGCGGCCAATCGTAAAACGGTGGTATCGCAACATATCGAGCACTGGCACCTGGCAGACCACAGCCCCAAAGAGATCGGGCCGCTGCAACATACAGGCCCCCACCAAAAGGCCGCCATTGCTGCCTCCGCGAATCGCAAGGTGTTTGGGCGAGGTGTAGTTTTGGCTGCAGAGATATTCTCCTGCGGCAATAAAATCGTCGAAGACATTTTGTTTGCGCTCAAGTGTCCCGGCTTGGTACCAGTCCACCCCATATTCAAAGCCCCCGCGCAAATTGACCTGGCAATAGATGCCGCCCTTTTCGAGCCAGGGCAACAGGGTGGCCGTAAATTGGGGGGTCAGCGATTGGCGAAAACCGCCATAGCCATACATCAGCGTCGGGGTGTCGCCCTGGGGCGAATAATCGCGGTGATGCACAATAAACATCGGCACCCGTGTGCCATCTTTGCTGGTGGCAAACTCTTGCTTGAGCACATAATCGTCGGGGTTAAAGCCGGGAATGCGGGTGTGTTCATGTAAATCAATCAGGTCGTGGGCCGCCATTTGGTAACTGTAGGTGCGGGTGGGAAAGAGGAACGAGGTAAAACCAAAGAAGAGCTCATCTTGGTAGCGGCGCCCGTTGAGTTCACTGATGGCCCCCAAAGTGGGCAAAGGGATATCGTCTTTGTAGGTACCAGCTAAATCGTAAATCGAGAGCTTGTGATGGGCATGGTGCTGGTAAACCGCCACAAAACGATTGCCCGAAAGGGTGACATTGACCAAAATATCTTCGTGTTCGGGAATAATTTCGAGCCAATGTTCGGGGTCGGGCTTTTTCAAGGAAATGCCAATCAGCCGGCCATGGGGGGCACTGTGATCGGTAAAGAAAAAGAAGGTATCCCCTTCGTTGCCGACAAATTGGAAATGGGCATCGGCCCTGTCGAGCAGTCGCACAAAGCCACCGCGTGAATTCTCCTCGCGGTAATACACCCGGTTGCGCCGGTCTGTGCCCAGGTGTATTTGCAGCAAGAGGTATTTGCCGTCTTCGGTCATCACCGGCCAAAAATCAAAATCCTTTTCGTCGGGGCGCTCGTAGACGAGTTTATCGTCGTCTTGGATCGTACCCAATTCATGCCAATAGACGGCGTTGTAATAGCTCAGCGCCGCGTCTTGGACCGTGCCCGGATCGGGGTAGCGGTTATAATAAAAACCGGTATTATCGTGGTTCCAGGCAATGCCTGCAAATTTGCTGTGCAGCAAGACCTCATAATGGTCGTGGCCGGTTTTTACGTCGCGAATGCGAATCTCCTGCCAATCGGAGCCCCGGTGCGAAAGGCTATAAGCGAGCAAATTGCCGTCCCAACTGGGGTTGATACTCATCACCGAAACCGTGCCCTCTTTGCTCAAGGCATTGGGGTTGAGCAAAACATCAGGCTCAGCCGTAAAACGGGTGGAGCTATACAAAACCGGCTGGTTTTTCAGGCCCTCATGTTTCCAGAAAAAATAGCGATCGCCGGCTTTCAGCGGCGCCGACCAGCGATCATAATTGCAAACTTCGCGAAAACGCTCCAAAATGTGCTCACGTTCAGGGCCATCCACAAATTGACGGGTGAGCTGATTCTGGGCATCGGTCCAGGCCCGGCTCTCAGGTGAGGCAGGATTTTCGAGCCAGCGATAGGGATCGGCGACTGGCGTTCCGTGATAGTCTTCGACCACTTCTTCGCGCAGGGCATCAGGATAGACAAACGGGGTATGCTCCAGGCTCATCTTTTTTACCTTCTTTGACCTTGATTCACAGGGCCTTAAGCGGCGACCCCGACAGATTTGCGGGTATCATAACACACCCTTTTTCTTGATGGAGATCAAAGAGAGAATTGTCCTCGTTCTTCGCCAAGTATCAGGCACAGGAATATGCTAGAAGCAGGAGAGGCTGAAGCCAGACTTATTCAAGTTGAATAAACACAGATAAACAGCCTCCAGAAAAGAGAGTTTGTTTATGAAACGCATATCGGTACTTCCCTTTTCACTGTTTACGGCCCTGAGTCTCAGCAGCTGTATTATCGTTCCGCCCGGCGAGGTCGCGGGTCTCCTGCCCAGCACTGCCCCCAGAGCCACAAGTACCCCCGCAGCCACAAGTACCCCCGTGGCAACAGCCCAGCCAAGCAGTACCCCAATGCCTCTGCCCACGGCGCTGGGTACGCCCATTCCCAAGCCCAGCCCAAGCAATGCCTCTGGCGACTTTACGGACAATACCCGCTTTTTAGGCCAATGGGAGATCATTGACGCGCCCGAGGCAGGGGCCTCCAATTGGGTTGCCGATAGTGGCGTTTTGAGCCAGTACAGCAATACTTACCGTGTTGGTGAAGAGTACACCTATTTTGAAGGCACCCATGCCATCTTAAAGGGCCGCACTTTTCAGAATTTTCGCCTGAGCACCAAAATCAAACCCACCGATGACGATGGTTTTGGCGTCGTTTTTGGCTACCAGGATGAAAAAAATCTCTACCGCGTCATTAGTGTCAAAGATACAGGCAATAAAGGGCCTTTCACGCGCTTGCAGGTCAAGCGAAATGGCACCTATACCACCCTGGCTGAAGATGCCATTCCCCTGCACGACGAGGTGACTGTGCCACTTGAATTGCAACTCAGTGTCAGCAATGGCCAAATCACGGTCAGTGTCAATGGGAGCCAGCGCTTCAACGTCAGTGAACCCGGATTTCCAGGTGGACGTGTGGGCCTGATGACCTATGCCTGTTCGATGGAGGTCAGCAAGTTTGAGGTTCAAGACCTGAATTGATCCGATTCAGGTCAGCCGGGTTTTGGGCCCGAGGGGTGAAATGTTAAGCTAAAAACATGACACCCCTCAGCCTGATTATCTCCACCTCTGCCGGTCGCCAGAGCCACCTGCGCCATTGTCTCTTGGCCCTGCAGGCCCAGACCCATCCACCCGCCGAAGTGCTGGTGATCGACGATGGTTCCGAAGGCATGCAGCCGGTATTGGCTGAATTTGAAGGCTACTGGCCGCGACTCGAATACCACTGGCGCCCCGTTGATTACAATCTCTCGCGCTCACGCAATTTGGGCGCAGACCAAGCCCAAACAGCGGGTTTGGTCTTTGCCAATGGCGATGTGCTGTTGAATCCCCGCGCTTTGGCACATTATGCCCAGGCCCTCAACACACATCCAAACGCCACCTTCTGGGGCTATGTCGGCTGCCGCAAAAGCGTGAAAGCCACTTCACTCTGGTTTCCAGATATCCAGGTCAATTGGCTCGACTTTCGCTTTTTTCCCCGCAGCGAAACAGAACTCTTTCTCAATCCCAGCTTGGCCCACGCCCCCCACACCCTGGCGGGAGGCCACCACTTTGCCCTCAGCCGCGCCACCTGGGAGCAACTCGGCCCCCTCGACACGGCCTTTGAATACTGGGGCGAAGAAGATGTTGAATACGCCCTGCGCGGCCTGGTCGCAGGCCTTCCGATGGTCTTTTTGGGCGAGGCCTGGGCCGAACACATGGCCCACCCCTATGGAGAGCTCTTTCACACCCGCGCCACTGCCGCCCTGGAATACAAAGTCAAAAAAATCCTGACGCTCGAAAACGCCTTGCGACAACGCCAAACCCCGCTGCACGACTTGGTAATTGTGCAATTTGAAAAAGAGTGCGCCCTTCTGCACCTGCACATCCACAACCACTATTTGCCCCAACAGCCCAACGCCCTGGATGCCGAGCTGGGCTTGGGGCAAAGATGAGGCTGATCGCCATGCGCTTGCTTCGTCTTGTTTTTTTTCGGGCCAGTCAGGCAAACCACTTATTTTGCAGCAACATTTCCAACCTTTCGGATAAATTAAGTGCTGTTTACGCCTTTTTTGACATTATTTTAGCAAATAAATTAGAATATAATTTCCAACAACGTTTTTGGTTAAGGAGCCCTGCAAATGATCTCCAGAAAAAGAAACAAAATAAGAGATTGGCAAATATTGGCCATGGCTATCAGTATTTTATTCGCTGGCTCAGCAGCTCTTGCCATACCAGCCAAGCAGGTTATTTCTACACCTGGGGCAAGTTTTCAATTGGCTGAAGCCAGGACCCCCACAACCCCTGATTTATATACGGCTTGGGATTTGGAACAAGCCCAGGCCTGGTTTGCAAAACATCCCTTTTTTAAGGCCCCGCCAAAAGTAGAAACCCGCATGCAGCCCTCTATTTTTAGCAGCCAGGAGATGGCTACAGGCCAATCCCTCAATTTGCAGATTTCTTATCAAAACAAAACCGCTAAGACCCCTCATTTTATTCAACTCTGGCTTGTCCAAAACAACCCCCATTACCCTCTCAAAGAGCAACGCTTTTTGCTGCCCAATATTTGGCAACAAGATTCGACACAAGCTCAGCAGTTTTTAGCTTCTGCTTTGGGGCAGACATTGGCAGACGATTTTAAGCAGGCCGTTTTGGTCAAAGAGGAAAAGGGGGGGGAATATGAAACGCAGGAAACGTTTTTTCAGGGCAAACACTTTGTCTATTGTGTCATGACTCAATATGATGAAAATGCCGCCTACAGGGAAGGAGAAAAGGGATACAAGCCCTATCAAACTTTCTTTGTCATTTATCGCGCAAATTTCTTGGCTCAATAACCGCCCGGAGCCCCTACAGCCAGAGGGTTCTTTAAGCAGCCGCCCAATCAAAGAACCGTAAGCCTTAAATAACAAGGCTAAAAAGGCAATGCAAAATCAGCTCTTTAGTATTCTTCTTAAAAAAAAGCGAGCAAGAAAATAGTCAGCCTGGGCTGGAGCAATGAGGGCAACTAAGCGCTTCTAGCAGAGCCAACGGCGATGCTTAGAAGGCGCTTACATAGCACCGTAGGTGCTGAGGAACCCCGCCGCGCCACGATGGCGAAAGGTGGGGTGACTTTTAACGAATGGAGCACATGGATGTGCGCAGTGAGTGGCCCGAATGCCCAGCCCAGGCCTGAGCCATCTGATCACCTCAGTTTTTACATATATAAAGAACAGCCAGAACACTCTCTAAGCTGCGGCTCCACCGGTTCTGACCTGCGCGGCAAGGCTTTCCTGGCTAGCTTCGCCTTCGGCTTCGCGTATCAAGCTGTCCTCAGCCCTAGCAATGCTGTCCCCAGTTGTAAGGCTCCTTTGTCGCCAACAACTGGAGCAAGGCTCATTCTTCGCCAAGGCCTGAGGCAAGCGCCTTCTAAGCCTCAGCCCTGCTGGTGCTGACCTGCGCAGCAAGACTTTCCTGGCTAGCTTCGCCTTCGGCTTCGCGTAAGCGCTCTCTAAGCTGCGGCTCTGCTGGTGCTGACCTGCGCTACAAGGCTTTCCTGGCTAGCTTCGCCTTCGGCTTCGCGTAAGCGCCTTCTAAGCCTCAGCCCTGCTGAGGCAAGAAGCGCTTAATATTATTTAATGTCGAACCAGATCTAAGAACTGGACGCATGGATAAGGCCTGTGGTCAACTGTGTATTAGACATTCTTCCCCCTTTTTGGAGTTTCCATGAATCCACAAATCAACGACGTAAACATCCAGATTGCCACCGTCAACGGCACAGGCAGTCAGTCTGCCAACCTGATTCTGATGCGTTCCATATTCAATATGGGCATCCCGGTTGCAGCCAAAAACCTTTTTCCCTCAAATATTGCAGGCCTGCCTACTTGGTACACCATTCGGGCGCACCACAAAGGCTACCAAGCCAGCAAAAAAGAAAACGATATCGTGGTGCTGATGAACACCGATACCGTCTACAGCGATATCCGTGGCCTGCGCCCCGGTGCTGTGGTCATCCACGATACGGGCATGAAACTCGATCATGCCCTGCGCGAAGACCATATCAACTATGGTGTTCCCTTCACGGCTCTGGTCAACAAAGCCACCGACAACGTCAAACTCAAGAAAAAAGTCGTGAACATGATCTATGTGGGCGTGCTTGCCCATTTGCTCAATCTCGACGCTGCGGCAATCGACAAAGCCGTGCGCAAACAGTTTGGCAAAAAAGAAAAAGTGGTTGAGCTCAATGCCAACGCCATTGAAGTCGGCCGCGCCTGGGCCGCTGAAAACCTGGAGAAAAAAGATCCTTTCCAATTGCAAACCATGAACGCCACCGCCGACAAGATCCTGATCGAAGGCAATACCGCCTCCGCATTGGGTGCCCTGATGGGCGGTTGTACCTTCCTCTCCTGGTATCCGATCACCCCCTCCAGCAGCGTCTGTGAGAGCCTGATTGGCTATTTTGAAAAATTCCGTCACGACCCGGTGACTGGCCACAACCGCTATGCCGCCATTCAAGCAGAAGACGAAATCGCCGCCCTGGGCATGGTGATCGGTGCCGGTTGGGCCGGTGCCCGCGCCATGACCGCCACCTCGGGTCCTGGCATTTCGCTGATGGCTGAGCTGACCGGCTACGGCTATTTCACCGAAATTCCCGCAGTGATCGTCAACGTTCAACGCATGGGCCCCAGTACCGGCTTGCCCACCCGCAACTCTCAGGGTGACCTGCTTTCGACCTATTACCTCTCCCACGGCGATACCCAACACCCGCTGTTGTTCCCCAGCTCGATGGATGAGTGTTACGAAATGGGCCAGCAGGCCTTTGATCTGGCAGAACAAATGCAAACCCCTGTGTTTGTGATGAGCGAGCTGGATCTGGGCATGAATACCTGGATGACAAAACCGTTTAAATACCCCGACCAGCCTTATGCCCGTGGCAAGGTTCTCAACGCCGAAGCCCTGGAAAAAGTAGAGAGCTTTGGCCGCTATGCCGATGTCGATGGCGACGGGATTCCCTATCGGACCCTGCCAGGCACCCGCAATGAAAAAGCCCCTTATTTCACCCGCGGCTCGGGCCACAATGCCCAGGCCAAATACAGTGAAGATGCTGGCGATTGGGAAGCAGGTATGGAGCGCATTGCACGCAAGTTCGAAGGAGCTCAGCAATGGCTGCCCGCCCCTGTTTTGACCCTGGCCGAAAAACCCTCTGAGATTGGTCTGATCCACTTTGGCTCGACCCGTTGGCCGATGGAAGAAGCGCTGGATTTATTTGCAGAGCAAGGCTTCCAGCCCGATTCTTTGCGCATTCGCTCCTTGCCTGCCCACGCTGAAGTTGAAGAATTTATTGCCAAACACACCCATTGTTATGTGGTTGAGCAAAACCGCGATGGTCAGATGCGGAGCATTCTGGCTGCCACCTTCCCGGATCTGGCGCCCCGTCTGCGTTCGATTTGCCATTTTAACGGCAGCTTTTTAGATGCCAACACCATTGTCTCTGCAGTGCTGAAACTGGAAAAAGGAAGTGAACTGGCCCATGTCTGATACAGTAACCGAAGCAAAACCTGCCAAACCCGCTCCCAAGACCAACCGCATTGGTCTGACCCGCGAGGATTACAAAGGCGGCCCCACGACCCTTTGTGCGGGTTGCGGCCACAACGCCATTTCCAACCACATTATCCAGGCCGCCTACGATGCGGGAATTGATCCCGTTACCCTGGGTAAATTCAGTGGCATTGGCTGCTCCAGCAAGACCCCCGCTTATTTTATTTCCAAGGCCCACGCCGTTAACACGGTTCACGGTCGCATGCCCTCCATTGCCACCGGCGCTTTGATTGCCAACCACAATTTGGTCGGTTTGGCCGTGAGCGGCGATGGCGACACCGCCAGTATCGGCATGGGCCAGTTTGTACATTTGATCCGCCGCAACGTGGATATGGTGTATATCATCGAGAACAATGGCGTCTATGGTCTGACCAAGGGCCAGTTTTCGGCTACTGCGGACATCGGTTCTGTGCTGAAAAAAGGCGTCGAAAATCCCTTTGAAGCCATCGACCTCTGCGGTCTGGCTGTCGAACTCGGCTGCGGCTTTGTGGCCCGCTCGTTTTCGGGCGACAAAAAGCAACTTGTGCCCCTGATTCAAGCGGCCTTTTCACACAAAGGCACCGCTGTGATTGACGTGATCAGCCCCTGTGTGACCTTCAACGATCACGAGGGCTCGACCAAAAGTTATGACTTTGTCAAAGACCACGACAAGCCCCTGCAAGAGATCGACTTTATTCCCTATTACGAAGAAATCGACGTGGATTACGAAGCGGGAAACAGAGTGGATGTCAAACTGCACGACGGCTCGCACCTCTCCCTGAAAAAGCTCGACAATAACTACGATCCCACCAACCGGGTCGAAGCCATGCGTCTGGTACAGGAATCCCGGGGTGAGCAGTTGCTCTTGACCGGTTTGATCTACCACAACCCCGACAAGCCTTCGTTTGAACAGGTCTTGAACCTGCCTGAGACTGCCATTTATGGTCTCGGGGAGAGCGAATTGCGGGTGAGTGAAGAGCAATTTAAAGGCATTATGGCGGGCATGATGGGCTGAAGCCCTTTTCTGCCCCCAACCCCCTCAAAAACTGAGGGGGTTTTTTCTTGGCAATTTTCGGGAATAATTGAAGCACCGGAGAAAGATGGGGAATTATATATGCCAACAGTGGTCTATTACGATCTGCTCAACCAACTCGGCCCTGGCTTCCCCTGGCGCACAGTCCTGATCATTCTGTTTGCTTTGGCTTTGGGTGCCCTGCTCTATGCCTATACGGTGATCAGCGAAGATGCCACTTACAAAAACCAAAAATTCATGTTCATTGTGTTGCTCGTTGGAATCTGCTGCATTGAAATTTCAGCCCTGTGGAGCGAGACCCAACAAGAAAACGAATGCCGTTCCTGGCGCAAAGAAGGTGTTTACCAAATCAGCGAAGGCAAGATTGTCAATTTCAGAGAAGATCCTTCGCAATCCCACAAATGGGAATCTTTTGATTTAAAGGGCCAGACCTTTACTTACCAGCTTGGAAATGGGCCCAATCAGCGCTGTGGTTTTCACCAGACCAAATACTGGGGCGGGCCCCTCCATGAAGGGAAATGGGTGCGCATTTACCACAATGAAGGGTTGATCTTAAGGCTAGAATTGGCCAAATAGCCGCTCAAGCAATGTCTCTGGAATTCAGTTTTAAAAAGTTTTTTACGCGGTGTGCAATAAAAAGCTTGATCTTTTACGCGGTGTGTTATAAACTAAGATCAGTCAGATAGATTAACAACCACTCGTCCGTTCCATAAAGGAGATTTAACCATGGATATTTTAAAAAAAGCTTCTCTGCTCACCGCTGAATTCATTTCCCTCTCTGCAGATAAAGTACAAGAAGTTGCCGATGAATTTGTCAAAAAAGGCACCCTGCACGACAACGAAGCCAAGAAATTCGTTTCCGAAGTGCGTTCCACCCTCGAAGGCCGTGAAAAAGAATTCACCGAGCGTTGGGAACAGGTTGTCAACAGCGTTCAGCAAATTGGCACCACTTTGGGTATCGCCAAAGTTGAAAAAGACAATCTCGATGAGCGCATCGACGAACTCGAACGCCACATTGATGAACTCAAATCCCGCCGTGACTTGATCAGCAAAGAGCTGAGCAAAGACAATGGCGCCGGGCACAAAGCCAAAGCAGCTTCTGCGACCAGCAGCGCTAAGTAAAAGTCCCCGACACAATCAGCCTCCATGCTGATGCCCCCGCTCACGCGGGGTTTTTTTGCTGAATACGGAACCCCTCTTGCCCACCTAAGCCCTGTGCTAAAATGGGTAAGTCTTAAAAATACCATTTACACGATATCTGCAAAGTCAAGAGGCCCTGCGTAAACCATGCCCAAAATCATCATCGACGCAGTTGAATACGAAGTCGAAGCCGGTCAAAACCTGATCCAGGCCGCTGCCTCGGTGGGAATCACGATTCCCCATTATTGTTACCATCCCGGTCTGAGTGTTTCGGGCAATTGCCGCATGTGTTTGGTCGAAGTCAAAGGCCCCCGTGGCGTGATGGCACAGATCGCCTGCAGCACCCCCGCGACGGAGGGGCTCGAAGTCATGGTCAATACCGACACCGTCAAAAAAATGCGCCAGGGTGTGATGGAGTTTTTATTGCTCAACCACCCGATCGACTGCCCGATTTGTGACCAAGCAGGGGAGTGTGGCCTGCAGGACTATTATATGGACTATGGCCTCTACACCAACCGCTCCACCGTGCCCAAGGTCAAAAAGAACAAAGTGGTCGATGTCGGCCCATTGGTGATGTTGGACCAAGAGCGCTGCATCCTCTGCTCGCGCTGTGTGCGCTTCTGCGACGAAGTGACCCATACCAATGAATTGGTGATCGCGGGCCGTGGCGAAAAATGCCGGATTCAGACCTTTCCAGGCAAACAGCTCGATAACCCTTACTCCGCCAACGTGGTGGATATTTGCCCTGTAGGGGCCCTCACCAGCAAAGACTTCCGCTTTAAAAAACGGGTCTGGTTTCTCTCGACGGCCAAGTCCGTTTGCACGGGCTGCTCCAAAGGCTGCAATATTTACCTCGACCACGAAAAGGGCGAGGTCTACCGCTACCGCCCCCGCCACAATGCAGCCGTCAACGATTATTGGATCTGCGACGAAGGCCGCCTGAGTTACAAAGTTTTAAACGAAAATCGCCTCCAAGAGGCCCTGATTCATGGCGAGGCTCACCCACTCTCCACTGTGTTGGAACGGGCCCAAGCAGCCATTGCCCATACCTTGCAAAAATATGGCAAAGCCGCGATCGGCGCCCTGGCCAGCCCCCATGCCAGCCTCGAAGACAATTTTGTCTTGCAAGACCTGCTCAGCCAAGTTCTGGGCCCCGAGCATCAAACAGGGCAGGTGTGGGGCCCCGCCCACCAAGAACTCGGCAGCAGCGATGACTTTCTGCGCCAGGCCGACAAAAGCCCCAACCGTGCTGGGTTGAGCTTTTTGGGTATTTCCACCGATACCGAAGCCACACAAAAACAGCTGGCCAACCCCGAACTCAAATTATTGATTATCTTAGAAAACAACTGCGAAGAAGCTGCTTTTGATCAGCTTTTGCAAACCCACCGCCCGACCTTGATTTACCTGGGTTCAAAACAAAACCGCTTGGCTCAAAAAGCCGATTACACACTCCCGATTACCAATCACGCCGAGCAATACGGCAGCTATGTCAACAGCGAGCAGCGCTTACAAAAAGTCTACAGGGCCCTCTTGCCTTCAGGAGATGCCCAACCGGGTTGGCAGGCGATTTTGTCACTGCTTAAGCCCCAATTAACAACGGTTCCCAGCTATTCCGACGTCGAAGACGTTTGGGGACAATTGCGCGAAAAAATCCCAGCCCTCAAAGGCCTGAGCTTTTACGAATTACCCGAAGATGGATTTTCTTTGCTGCCTGTTGAGACAGAGGCCGAAGCCATTGTCGCTGAGGAGGTGACCAATGTTTGATCCAATTATGGCTGTGGTGGTGATCATCAAAGCCCTGTTTGTGCTCTTTTTTGGCCTTTCAATGGTGCCCCTGCTGGTCTGGCTCGAGCGCAAAGTCTCAGCCCTGATGCAGGATCGCATTGGTCCGAATCGGGCTGCGATTGGCTTTGTGCGCTTGGGTGGTTTGATTCACTTGATTGCTGACTCGCTGAAGATGCTCTCCAAAGAGCCGCTGATACCGCGCCACGTGCATTTTTTCCACTATATGTTGGCTCCGATTATTATTGCCGCGGTGGCCCTGGTGATCTTGCCGATTGTGCCTTTTGCCGATGTGCTTAAAATCGGCGGGCGCGAAATCCCGATGCAGGTGCTCACGATCGACGCCGGATTGCTTTGGTATTTTGCCATGACCTCATTGATGGTCTATGGCGTGGTGCTGGCAGGCTGGGCCTCAAACAATAAATTTTCGCTCTTGGGCGGCATGCGTTCAAGTGCCCAGTTGATCAGCTACGAATTGCCCCTGGGCCTTTCGGTGGTGGGGATTATTATGCTCACGGGCACCGTTCACTTGAATGAGATTGTGCGCCAGCAGGGTGACCTGCTCTTTGGTTTTATCCCCAAATGGGGTATTTTACTCCAGCCTTTGGCTGCAATTATCTTCGTGGTCTGTGCCTTTGCGGAGACCAACCGTGCCCCTTTTGACTTGGCCGAAGGCGAGTCAGAATTGGTGGGCGGGTTTCATACCGAATATGCGGGCATGTTGTTCGGCACCTTTTTCATGGCAGAGTATATCGCCATGGTGGTTGCGGGTGCGATGATCGTTACCCTGTTTTTGGGTGGCTGGCAGATTCCGTTTATGTCCACCGCCTTTTTGATTGAAAAAGCCGCTCTGCTGACCCAGGTTTCGCTGGTGGGTGCTGCGTTAGCCATGTTGGGCATTGCCTATCTCTGCTTCCGCTACCACAAAAAACACACCCACCGCTTTGGCGATCTGCGCGACAAAGAGGCAATTATTTATGCGGGTCTGCTGGTCCTCGGCGCCCTCGGCTCCTTGGGACTGTTGGCCTTGATCGTGCTGATGGGCTTTCCCCAAGAATTCGGCGGGCCCATTTTTGCGGCGTTTGCCCAAATGGGCATGTTCATTGGCAAGTTAATGGCGATTTTGCTGATGTTTATCTGGGTGCGCTGGACCTTGCCGCGCTTCCGCTATGACCAATTGATGTTTTTGGGCTGGAAGTCCCTCTTGCCCTTGGCTTTGGTAAATATTTTCCTGACCGGGCTGGCCGTGGCGCTGACCGGCGGTCTGTCTGGAGGCTAAAATGAAAGAAGTCCAAGTTAAAAAAATCCCCCGTGAGAAGCTCAATTTCTGGGAAGAAACCTATCTCCTGCCGATCTTTCAGGGCATGTCGCTGACGCTGAAACATTTGCTCAAAAATATCTCCAATACCGAGCAAATGCCTGTCTTGGATTACCCGCTTGAGAAAAAGACCATGCCGCCGGGCTACCGGGGCAAACACCGCCTGACCCAGCGCGACGATGGCACAGTCAAATGTGTGGCCTGCATGATGTGCGCCACTGTCTGCCCGGCCCTGTGTATCCATATCGAAGCGGCCGAACACGAAAATCCCGCGATTGAAAAATTCCCACAGGTCTTTGATATTGACCTGCTGCGCTGTGTCTATTGTGGCTATTGCGTCGAGGCCTGCCCCTGTGACGCGATTCGCATGGACTCGGGTGTCTACACCATTTTTGCCAGCAAACGCGAAGACTTTGTCGTGCACAAAGAACAATTGTTAAATATGCAGGCCCAATACCCAGAGACCGCACGCCCGACACAGGGCATGCCCCCGCAGCCAAACCCTTAAACAGTTAAACCAGAAACAATGAAAAAATTTCGCACGGCCGTTGAAAGTAAACAGATTCAAGATACTTCGCTGGCACCCCTGCTGAACAACAAAAGCTTGCTCAACACGGTTTTCAGGCAATACGTTCACCTGCCTTTGGGTCTGGTGGTTTCGCTGCTGATGGTCCTCTCTTCATATCTGGCGGGCAGGCCCTGGCAAGCAGAAGAAAATCTGCTCTTTGCCTTTCAGGGCGTCGCTGCCATTGCCTTCTTTTTCAGTTTTCAGGCCTGGCGCGCCTTTCGCAACCACCAATTGCAGTTGCGTCACAGTCACAATGCCTTTGTTGGCTCAGGGGCCTATCCGATGCTCTTTGGCGGCCTTTTTCTCTATCTCTGTCTGCCCCAGGGCACAGCGGCCCTGGCGTGTGGCGCTGTGAGTCTGGCTTTGGCCATTGCCTATAGTGCTGGCCGCAAACCCTTACAATCACTGGGTCTGCTCCGTTACCAAACCCTCACGCTGTTGATTCTCTCGCTCTGCTGGTTGCCTTTGGTGGCTCCCCAGGGCAATACAAGTTTGCAGGCGGGTCTGTTCCTGCTCGTTTTGGGGGGCATCGTGGGCAGTCTCAACCATTTTTACCAAGCCCTGATGCACACAGCCGGTATCCATCACGAAGAATTACTCGCAGATCGCCACTGACCCCGCTGATACCCTGTTTTAGCCACCTGTTTTATGCTAATATGCCTGCATGATTTGGCTTGATTGGTTGATCTTGGCGATCCTCGCCTATAATCTCATTGGTGGCCTGATGAACGGCCTCCTGCGCTCCCTGGTCAATCTGGCGGCCCTGATTGGTGCGTATTTACTCACACCCCTCTTGAAGCCCGTTATGATTGCCCTGATTGGGAATGTCTTTGGCTTGGAAGAAATGCTGGCTGTACCCATTGGCCTGGGCCTGACCTGGACGGTGATTTATTTGGCGATCAGTCTCACCGGCGCTTATATTGGCAAAATGGTCAACAAAACCCCACTGCAAGTGGTGGATCGGATCGGCGGGGCGGCCTTCGGTCTGTTTATTTCGGGCATCTTGATTCTGCTGCCGCTGGCTGCTGTACAGGCGATTCCGCTCTTGCGCGATATGCCCCCCGTCAAACAGACCCTGGCCAAATCCATCTGTCTGCCTGTGATCAATCCGCTGATCAAAGGCCTGCAAACGACCGTGGGTCCAGCCGTGGTCAATTATTGGCTCCAAGGCGATCAGCAAAAAATGCAAAAACCCTTGCAAAAACCCCCTGCTCCGCCCGCGAAACAACCCGGCCCCCCCAAAAAAAGCACGCCACCCCAAGGAAAAAAATTGGCTCCCGCTCAACGGCCCAAAACCTAAGCCATGGCGCCACTCCCCCGCCTGCTTTACACAGCCTTTGACGTCGTGCCCGCTCCCAAAGGAGCCAGTCTGCGCATCCAAAATATGCTGGCAGCGCTGTCTGAACGTTTTGAAGTCAAAGCCCTGCTTTTGGGAGAGCCCGGTCAGGCCAACCAAGAAAAATGGGGAAAGGTGCAAGTCGAGAAACTGATCGCTCCCGAGAGCGCCTTTTTGGAAAAGACCATTCACTTCGCCGAATGGGTGCTACAAGAGGCACTGGCTTGGCAGCCCGAAGTGATTCAATTTCGCTCCCTTTGGGACGGTTTTGTGCTCAGCCAATACCGTCAACAATTTCCACAGCCCTGGCAATTGGTTTATGAGTTACACGGCCTGCCCGAGATAGAATTGGAACACCATTTTCCCGATTTACCAGCCCAAGTCCATGAAAAAATTCGCAAACAACAGGCCATGCTTTTACCTCAGGCGGATTTTTGGCTCTGTCCCAGCCACGTTCATCAGGCCTATCTGATTCAGCAGGGCATTCCCACAGGTAAAATTGGCGTGGTTGGCAATGGGGCGGATCCCGATCTCTTTTCCCCGGCTCTCACCGCCCTCCCCCATTCTCTCCCGGACGACAAACCCCTGATCCTCTATCTTGGCACCCTGGCTCCTTGGCAAGGATTGGAAAACCTCTTGGAGGCTTGCCAACATCTGCTCTCCCCCTTTCAATTGCGCTTGATTGGCAAAGGCAATGCCCGCTGGCAACAAAACCTCTTGGCCAAAACGTATCAATTGGGTCTGACTGCCTCGGTTGAAATTGTCGATCCCCTGCCCCACAGCTATATGCCGCAAGTGTTGGCTCCCGCAGATATTGCGGTGGCGCCATTGAGCAACAATGAGCGGAATCAAATCCAGGGCTGCAACCCGATTAAAATTTATGAATATATGGCGGCAGGCAAAGCGATTATTGCCCCGGATTTGCCTGTCGTGCGCGAAATTTTAACCCACCAAGAAACAGGCTGGCTCTATGCTCCAGAAGAGAACAGGGCCCTCACTGCGGCCCTGGAATACTTACTGCAACACCCAGAAGAGAGAGCCCGTTTGGGCCAAAACGCCCGCGCAAAAATGCTTTCAAGCTATACCTGGCAACACCGCAAAACCCAAGTTTTGGACTTTTTTAGAAAGGCTTTACCCGAATGAGCTTTGTCCCCCATATTCTCTATGTTGATGATGACCTGGACTACGCCAAATTGATTCAATACACCCTCAAACAAGTGGGTTATAAGGTTACACACTTGGCCACAGGCCAAGCTGCTCTGCGTTATATGCAATCGAATACCCAATTGCCTGACGCGATCTTATTGGATATTGATATGCCAGATATCAGTGGTTACGAGGTCTGTGAAAGCATTCAGGAAAACGAGCGCTGGTCATTGGTACCCGTGATCTTCTTGTCTGGCAAAGAGGGCAGTGATAGCCGCCTGATGGCCTTTCAGGCCGGAGGCATGGGGTTTTTAAGCAAACCCGTTCCTCAAGACGAGCTCATGGCCCAATTGCGCAAAGCGCTGCAGGTCGGTAACCAATGGCTCGAAAGTTTTGTGCCCGATGCCAAAAGCACCACCACCGCCACCCGATCAAACATAAGCTCTGCGCCACAAGAGCCACAGAAAGAGCGTCAACCAGAGCGCCCAGCAGGCACAGCCCCGCTTTCCACCGCCGCAGTTACGTCAACCACGACTTCCGCCGCCTCTCAGAGTGAAACCAGCGGTTCTGTACAGCCTGAAGCGGCCAAAAGCAGCAGCAATCAGGGGCTCGTTCCTGTGCCAGCCCACAAATCTCAAACCAGCGATTTGAGCCGCACAGCCAACCAAAGTGAGGCCTCACCTTCTGGATTTAACGGTTTTGTTCAGTATTTTTGGCAAACCCTCAAACAAGCCCCTGATTTGGCCTTGACCCCCGATGCCCTCTATACCCAAGCCCTGCAAAAGGGGCTTGAAAGCAGCCAAATGGCCCAGTTGATCGGCAATTATACCGGCCTCTCTTATTTGCGCGAGATCCTGCCCGAACAGCTCAAAATGGGAATTTTGCCCATGCCTTTTTGCCGCAGATACCAATTGGTGGCCTTTCAAAATGAAAAAAACCAACTCTCATTTTTGCTCACTCACCCCTTTGAAATCGAAGTATCTGACGCTTTGCGGCGTTTTCGGGCAGCCCCCTTGTACATTGCCACCCCCGAAACCCTGTCGGGTCTTTTAGAAAGCGGAATCAAAGGCAATCAAAGCGCAAAAGCCGTAAATACCGCAAACGATGCAGATATGGGCGAGCTGATGCAGGAAGTCAAAACCCGCTACAATAAACAGCATTCGCCCTTGGATCCCGATGAAGATGAAGCTGACGAAATCTACCTGCCCAATGTAGCCAATGATGCCCCCTTGGTCCGTTTGGTCAATCGCCTGATCGAAGATGCTTACGAAATGCGCGCCTCGGACATCCACATCGAGCCCTGGGAAGAGTTTGTCATGGTGCGCTACCGCGTGGATGGTGATTTAAGAGATATTCACCGGCTCAAACCCCTTTCCCTGGCCCTGCCGATTGCGGCCCGCATCAAGGTCATGGCCAGCATGAATCTGGCTGAACGCCGCTTGCCCCAGGATGGCCGCATCGTGTTCAAAGAGCACAGCCGCAACCGTCAGGACTTTGATCTGCGTGTAGCCACCTCCCCGATGAACTTTGGCGAAAAAATTGTCATGCGTATTATCGACAAACAGAAGAGCACGCTGCCGCTGGATCAATTGGGTTTTTCCAAGCGCAATCTGGATCTCTACCGCACGCTCATAGGCAGCCCCTATGGCATGATTTTACACGTGGGGCCCACGGGCTCAGGCAAATCCATGACACTCTATTCGGCCCTGGGGGAAATCAACCGCCCCGAGATCAATATCCAAACGGCAGAAGACCCGATTGAATATACCTTGCCACGCATCAACCAATTGCAGGTTCACCCCGAAATAGGGCTGACCTTTGCGCGGGCCCTGCGCTCGTATTTGCGTCAAGACCCCGACGTGATTCTGGTGGGCGAAATCCGTGACAAAGAAACGGCCCATATCGCAGTTGAAGCAGCGCTGACAGGGCATTTGCTGCTATCGACCCTGCACACCAATGATGCGGCATCGACCCTGACCCGCTTTGTCGAAATGGGCATGGAACCGTTTATGATCAGCTCCTCGATTGTCATGATCTGTGCCCAACGTCTGGTACGCACCCTCTGTATCCATTGCAAAGAGCCTTACCAGGCCTCTGCGCTTGAATTACAGCAATTGGGACTGCCCCAAAACCAGTCTCAAACCCTCTACCGGCCCGGAGGCTGTGAAAAATGCCAGGGTCACGGCTATCGTGGCCGAACAGGCATCCACGAATTAATGATTCCCACCGATGATATCCGCACAGCGCTCAATACCCCCGGTATGAATGCCGATGATCTGAAAAAATTGGCGGTCAACCACGGCATGAGCACCCTCTACTGGGATGCCATGGACAAAGTCAGACAGGGCATCACTACTTTGGAAGAGGCCCTGTCGAAGGTGCGTCCCGATGAGTTCGAGAGCAAACCCGGTTGGTGGAACCAGGAAGTCTCTGAGTCTCATTTGTCGGTTCAGAGCTAAAATTTGGCTAAAAATTGGCTCCGTTTTATTTGATCGAGGCAAGGCCAGAACAGAAGGTGTGAATCTGTTTGATCGAATGCGCTGTCTTGCTGTCGATATCGTGAATCAGCGCCACACGGCGGACCTCTTCGAGGCTGGTAATGCCTGCCGAGGCTTTAAAAACCCCGTCTTCGACCATCGAAAGCATGCCAGCCTCACGCCGAGAAATATCACGAAGGGCTGTGGCCGTGCGTTTTTGCATCACCGCATTGCGCACCTCGTCGTTGATCTCCAGGGTTTCATGTAAGCCGGTTAAGCCGTTATAGCCATGATTGTGACAGTCCGGGCAGCCTTTGGGGGCATAAAATTGGTAAGCCCCACGATCACCCGCCAAAACCTTCATTGCCACCAATTCAGCTTCAGTGGGGGAATAAGGCACCCGGCATTTTTCACAGAGCTTGCGCACCAGGCGCTGGGTCACCAATGTGACCGGGACAGGAGTGGTCAAAAGACAATCCTTGCCACTTTGCATCAGGGAATAAATCAGAGAAGTGGTATCCGCAGCATGCAACGAAGTCACGACCTTTTTGCCCATCAAAGCAGCCCGGTTGATCGCATCTGCCACAGCTGGGTTGTATACTTCTTCAACCATTAAAATGTCGGAGTCGTATTCAGCCATATGTTCTACCAGCCCAGCAAAGCTCTCAGGTCCATCACTTTTAAAGTGATTCTGAATCACACCTGGCATGGTGTGGTGGACAAAATTTTCGAGCGAGAGCACCGAGCGTTGAAGCTGATTCAAATGCAAAAGCGAAGAATACATCAGGGTCGATTTGCCTGAGCGAATCGGACTGCCGGTGATCAAAATCCCCCCTGAACGCTCCAGAGAATGCATCAAGCGCCCCAAATTCACGGCTGAAAAACCCAGATTATCAAACAAGAGCATGCGCGAGGGGGCATAGAGAATATGCACAACCAGGTTTTCGCCCCACAGGCCATTAAACGAGGAGATCGAGAGATCCACTTTGCGATTGGCAACATTGGTAGTAATCGTCTCTTCCCAGTATTTGCCACCTTTGAGCCGAAAGGCCGTCTTAAGCATATCAATCAGCGAGGGGCCGACCCGCGCAGGCAAATCGGTTTTGTGCTGCATCACGCCATCTTTGCGCAGACGCACACGCACATAGTTTTCCTGGCACTCAACATGCAGACCTGAGGCCCCCTCTTCGACGGCACTGCGCACGAGGTAACGCGCCATCGAGGAGACTTCTTCTTTGGTCTTGTCCTCTTCGGCTTTGAGCATCAGATCATTGTCGAGGGCGGTCTCTACCGGAGGTTTACGCCGGGGCCCATAAAACTCGGCGATCGTCGAAAGAATTTCTGAGGGTGTGGCAATCGCGGGCACCACTTTGCATTTAAAGCGATCAACCAATTGCTGCAAAAGCATGGAATTGAGCGGGTCGGACATCAACACCGTCAGTTGATTACCGCTGCGGCTGATTGGCAAATATTCGTTGTAGCGCAGATTTTCTTCGTCGAGCCCTTCCATCAAAGTCAAATCCATCAGTTCGAGCGAAGGAACAATGCGGGGAATATCCAATTGCAGACTCAAGGCATTGGTCAACTGGGACTCTGAAATAAAGCCCCCCTGAATCAACAAGGCCCCAAAGCGTTTAGAGGAAACACGCTGCTGCTCCAGAATCTTGTGCACCTGGGCATCGGTGATCAGGCCCATATTGACCAATAATTCACCAATTTGGATATGCTTTTGGTATTTGCTCAGAAAGCGCTGCAATTCCTGCTTGCTGATCAGCTTGAGATCGACACAGACCCGACCCAAAGGTTTGTATTCTGAAGCCTGTTTTTGGATCGTCAGGGCTTTTTGCAAGCCATCCATGGTTAAAAGGCCTTCACGCACCATCAAGTCTCCCAATTTTAAACTTGTGGTAGCGGCTCCTTTTCCAAAGGGGGCGGGTGTGGCTCCAGAATGTGTACTCATACAAAAGCTCCTGAATGTTAATCGCTCAATTTACCACTGATCATTATACTCCTAGTAGTATTCAGGGGCTCAGAGGAAAATGTTGAGTTTAAAAAAAGTGCGCAGAATTCCCGCTTCGGGCTGTTATAATGGGGATATTCTTATCTTTTTCCTGGAGTTCTGGCAACACGCAATGGAATCGTTAAAATTGGCACAGCTCAACGAACGCCGCACCGATCTTGAAGATCAGTTGCTGGAGTTGGTCAGCCAGATTTTGGACGAATTGGAACCCCGCCTGATCGAGTACTGTGAGCAGGGGGCAGAAAAGATTTTTAAGGCCTTTCCCGAAGTCTCTTCGCAATTCGACAAAACCCGTGTGCTGCAATTCAAACGCGATGTGCTGGCCTGTGCCAAAGAGAATACAGCCCGTTTAATGGGTCAATTGGCCGACGAAGATTATTGGGTCGAAGAGACGCCCAGCCGCCGTCCCAAAGAGAGCTTGCGCCAAAACACCAAGGTTTGGGAGGCCATTCAAAATTGTCTGCTGACCTTGGTGCCCGTGTTTAAACGCTATGGTTACCCGACCCGCACAGGGGTACTCGGCACCCCCTTTCGCGAATTGGAGCTCAAAGAGCCCGAACAATTACCGCGTTCCGAACATTTGCGCCTGCTGAGTATGAAGTATTGGATTGCCCTGGGTAAATTTCAACAAACCCACCAGGAGAGCCTGCGCCTGCAACGGGCTGTGGCACATCAAACCCTGGAAGAGATTTGGCAAGATTAAGCCTGGATTAGTTTTGCTTTAACTGGTATAATGCCCCTTTGTAAGCGAATAAAGGAGAGTGCCTCCCTTGGCTGGAATACCACAAACAACAAACTATCAAATTATCTCTAAACGCAGACTCTGGTACATGATCTCCGTCGTGATCATGATCCCCGGTTTGATCTTCCTGTTTATGGGAGGACTCAAACTCGGTATCGATTTCACAGGCGGCTCGATGTTCGAACTGGCGTTTAAATCCCCCCCGAAGATCAGCGAATTGCGCACCGAACTCAGCAAAATCGACAAAGAAACCTTCAGTGATGCGCAGGTCAGCGAACTCAAAGATGCCAGTGGTAAAACCATTACCACCATTCGCTCCAAGCCTGTCGACAACAAAGAACAGGTCAAAATTTTCAAAGACTTCAAGAGCAAGTTTGGCGAGTTTGAACAGATTCGTGTTGAGGTTGTGGGGCCCACGGTCGGGAATGAACTGCAGTCCAAGGCGATTATGTCGACCCTGATTGTGTCTGCCATGATCGTGCTCTACCTGAGTTTTCGCTTCAGCTTGGATTATGCCATTTGCGCTGTGATCTGTCTCTTACATGACGTCTTCACGGTGTTGGGTATATTTGCCATCCTGGGGCATTTCTTACATGTCGAGGTGGACAGCCTGTTTGTTACCGCAATTCTGACGGTGGCGGGTTTCTCAGTCCACGACACAATCGTGACCTTCGACCGCATCCGCGAAAATGCGGGCGATATGGGCCGGGGCAAGACCTTTGCCGATGTGGCCAACGATTCCATCAACCAGACCATTGTGCGCAGCTTAAACACCTCGCTGACCACCATGTTCCCGCTCTTTTGCCTGACGGTTTTTGGGGGCAGCACGATCAAATATTTCTCCCTGGCCATGCTCTTGGGGATTATTATCGGCACCTATTCCAGCATCTTCGTGGCCAGCCCATTGATGGTAACCTGGCGCGAAATCGCCAATCCCAGCAGCCGCAAGAGAGCCACAGCTTAGAGCCTAATTACAGCTCAGAAGCCCTGCCTTCCCATCGCCTGTCTCGACTCCGCTCGACAGGCATCTCGGGGAACGGCAGGGCTTTGTTTTTTCACTCAATCGGCTCACGCGGCGGAGGCGTCGCGCCAGCGACTTCCAACATCTGGGCCACCTCAGGGTAGTCATACTCCAGCACAAAACCCAGCGGCGTCTCCCCGGTTTTATTGGCCAGATTGGGATTGGCTTTAAAGTCCAAAAGCAAGCGGGTCATTTGGGTTGCCACCCGCTCATTGCCCGCTTTGACCCCCAACAAAAGCGGGCTATTGCCTTCGCGGTCCTGGGAATTGGCGTTTGCGCCTTTTTCCAATAGAAGCCCGGCCCCCGCCACAAAACCGGTTCGTGCGGCCCAAAGCAAAGGCGTCTCTTGGTCTGAGTCGCGCACTTCAGCTTCAGCACCCGCATCGAGCAGCAAACGCACAAATTCAGGCTGAAGGCTTTCCAAGGCTGCAAAGAGTGGCGAAAACCCGCCTGTATCCTGACTTTTGACGGGAGCCCCCTGTTTAATTAAAAACCTGACTATTTCCAAGTTTTGCCCTTTGATGGCATAGGTCAGAGCAGACTCCCCATCGCGGCTGTGAAAAGCCAAATCGGCCCCCGCTTTTAACAGAATTTCTACGGCATCCAGATGCCCGCCATGGGCTGCCATCATCAAAACAGATTCTTCATTTGCTACAAATTTGGGATCTGCGCCTTTTTCCAATAGCAAAGCCAGCAAAGGAGTATTGCCAAACCAAGCCGCCAAATAATGAGGGCTGGTCCCACCGGGAGAATGCAGCGGATCCATGCCCGCATCGATCAAGCGGCGAATCAGGGCCAGATGTTCGGGCGAAGACAGGCTTTTTTGCTGAGCCATACGCATCAGCGGGGTAAAGCGATCCAGCCCTGGCGCATCGAGGTCGGCCTTGAGTTTCAGCAAGAGTTCAATCAGCTCGGTCTGTTTAAATTCCACAGCCCAATGTAAGACAAATTTGCCCTGAAAATGAAAATTGGGATCCGCCCCTTTGAGCAAAGCCGCGCGCACCAGTGTACTTTTGCCGCTCTGCATCCCTTGCAGCAATAATTCATTCGGGCTGGGGGTTTTCACGGGTTTTGCGGGCTTGACAGGCTTGACTGGCGGTGCAGCCCAAACACAGGGCGTCCAAACACGCACCCATGAGCCACTCAGACTCAGCCCAAGCGCCAAAGACACCATTTTCAGAACGCGTTTCATACTTTTATCCTAACACCTAAAACCCATCAGCCAACACCCATCAGCCAACACCTACTTCCCTCTTGCCCAGGGATTCCACCAATTGTACTTCCCAAGTAGCAGCATAAAACTCGGCACCAAAAACAGGCGCAGGACTGTGGCATCGAGAATCAAAGCAGCGGAAATACCAATCGAGAGCTCTTGCACCAGCGGCGAGGCCGAAAAAATACCGGGCAAAAACACCCCCAGCAGAATCAGGGCAGCCCCTGTGATCACTGCCCCTGAACGGGCCAGGCCCTCCACCACCGCCTCAGAGACATCGCCATGGGCGTGGTAGCCCTCGGAAATGCGGCTGAGGATCAACACCTCGTAGTCCATGCTCAGGCCAAAGGTAATACAAAAGAGAATGATCGGTACAAGTGCGGTGACCGCGCCGGGGGTGGGCGTGTGTAACAGTCCCGAAAACCAACCGTGTTGAAAGACCAAAACCAAGACCCCAAAGGCCCCCAGAATGGGCATAAAATTCATCAGGGCGGCTTTGAGTGGCAAGACTGGCGTTTTCATATACAAGCCGAGAATCAGCAAAATGCCCAAGACCACCCCTAAAGTCATCAGCGGGGCATGGCGATAGAGTTCGTGGCTGAAATCCTGGGAGCGCGCCACCACCCCGCCCGCCTGTATTTTTAAGCCGGTATAATGGCTCGCCTGAGCGCGAATGCCTGCCAAAACCGTGTAAATCTGTTGAATATCCAGATCTTTGCTGGGGTAGACCTGCACCAAGGTGCGCGTACGGGCGGGATTTAAAAGCCGAAAAACGGGATGATCAGCAGGCAGCAGGCCCAGTCCAGTGAGGGCATCCAGCGATTGAAAAAAGGACTGGTACTCAGCCGGAGAATAATCGGGGTTCCAACGCGTGAGCGCCGCCAGTGAAGCCACCCCTGGCAGGGTTTCCAATTGTTTTAAAGCCGTTTCCATTTCGGCCTGAAAAATGGGGTCAAACACGGTTTTGCCTGCGGGGGCGCTCAGCACCACATCGATGGGCAAGAGTTCGCCCCCCCAGCCGTCTTTGCGCAGGGCTTCATAACCTTGTACCGACTCACTCTGGGTCGGCACCACAGCCTGCAAGGGCTCCCAGAGCCGGATTTGCAGTGCGGGGAGGGCCAATGCACCCATCAGGCCCAGCGAAAGCAAAAAATAGCGCAGGGGGTATTTGACCACATGGCCCGAAAAACGCCGCCAAAAAGGATAGCTGTCGATCCGCGCCACCGCTTGGCTCAAAAAACGGGGAAACTCCAATACAGGCCGGGCCGTGAGCAATAAAACCGGCAAAAAAACCAGAGAATTGAGCAGCGATAGGCAGATCACCAAGCTCAGGCCCTGCACCACCAAGCGGTTGGCTGAGACATCTGGCAGCAGCAAAACCCCAATACTCACCAGCATGATCAAGGCCGAGAACAGGATGGTCTCCCCTGAGTGTTTTAAGGTCTGCTGCAGGGCGTCGGTATCTGAGTGGCCCTTGCGAATTTCTTCGCGAAAACGACTGACCATAAACAGCGAATAGTCCAAAGCCAGGGCCAGCCCCACCATGCTGTTCATCACAAACGAAATCGGGCTGAGTTGCATGCCCAGCAAAGGTGTGAGCGCGTTGAGAAAAACCAAGGTGGCGGCCCCCATCAGAATGGGCAAAAGCGCCGCAAAGATCCCGCCAAAGTTTAATACCAGGATCAGAAAAGCCAACCCAATCGCAATTTTTTCATTGGCCGAAGACTCTTTGTAGACAGCTTTGTTCATATCGTGGATAAAGCCCACATGGCCGGTCAACCAGGCCTGAGACTGGTGTTTTTGCGCCCATTGCTGCAAAAATGTGCGCATTTCGGGCACTTTTTGCTGGGCCTTGACCAGATTTAAATGGGGGTGGTATTGCAGAAAAAACAGGGTCTGCCTGTGCTCTCCTCGGCCCGGCACCTGAAAAATTCGCCCAATTGATTCGGGGAAAGCCGCCTGCATCTTGGTGGCAAAGGCCTCGGCCTGGGGGCCTGTACGGGCCTGGGCTGGACCACTTAAGACCACCCCAGCAGAGAGATCGGGATCAAAACCAAAGTCTTTTTCAAGAATGGCCTCCACCTGCCAGGCCTCGGTGCCGCGTGCGCCACTGATAGGCGATTGCACCAGCGGCTGCCCCCGCAGCAGCAAAAGCCCCAGGGCCGTTCCGAGCAAAAGCAGCCAAAGCGCCAAAAGCGGGTATTTAAAACGCAGCAGCCCTTCAGCGAGTGGGCGCATGGATCTGCTCCCTGAAGGACCGCTCCAACAGGCTCTGCCCCTGCTCTAATGGGCTCAGGAGATGGTTCTGATCGGCTCTGAAAAAGTGCGGCTTTACGGTTTGAATGCGCAGGCCATCAGGGCTTTTTTCCAGGGTCACGCTCCACAAGACCCCTTGATGATACCCTTCGCCTTCCAGATTGGAGAGCAAATTGCCACAGCTGTACAGGCAAAGCGCATCTTGAGACAGTTCAAAGGGTTGAACCAAATGGCTGTGATGCCCCCAGAGCAAATCGACCCCCGCATCGGCCAACCAGTGAAAAGATGCCTGCAGGGTCTGGCTTGGATACTGCTCTGATTCATAGCCCCAATGCCAGGAAAGCACAAGCAAATCCACCTCTTGGCGATAGGCCTGAATCTGTTCAAGCAAGCGCTTTTGCAAGGACGGGGAATGCAACAATTCTTCGGGTTTGAGCAGAGACAAATCCGGGTGCTTGCGCCAGAAACAATTGGAACCAAAACTGAGCGCGAAAAAGCCCAGGCGCAGCCCGGCCCGCTCGACAATCTGCAGGCGCGAATCGAGGGGATAAAAGCCCGGTTTGGCTTGGAGATACTGCCGGGTCTGCTCAAAGCCCTTCAAACCTTGATCAAGGCTGTGGTTATTGACCAAATTGATCAGGCCAAAAAGGGGATGATCGCTACCTGCCAGGGCTTCAAACTGCTGCAGCGATAGCGCGTGTAGATGTTCGCTGGCAGTGGCTTTTTTGGCCAATTCGAGTGGGCTTTCGAGATTGAGGGCCGCCAGATCGTGGTTTTCAATCAGGCTGCGCAGTTCAGGATGCCAGCCAAAGAGAGGGGATTGGGCTGACTGGGGAGGCGGGCAGAGATCGCCACTCAAGAGCAATTTCAGTGTAGGTGGTTCTGTTTCGGGTTCAGTCGTTGTTTCAGTTTCCAGATTGGGTCCATTTGGCTCATAATAGCTCAACTGCAAATCCGAGCAGGGCACGGCATCGTTGGCAGGTTCCAGCAGCGGGGATTTTTGTTTGCGAAAAATATTGACCAAGGTCAGCGGGCCGATCCAGGGAATAAACGCCTCGGCACGGGTGCGCTGGGGAGGCAAAAACAGCGCCCGCACGGCAGGCACCAACAAAAGCAGGACAATCCCCCACACCCCGTTGAGACCAAAACTGGCCAAGCCAGCGCCCAGGATCATGGCCGGATCACTCAGGCAGCTAAACAGGGCGTATTCGCGGGCAGAAGTGGCTTTGAGACCAAAATTGAGGGTACCAATAAAGACCAAACTGGAGTGAAAAAGCGCCAGGATAAAGATAAATCCAGCCCAGTGGGTACCGAGAAAGGCTCCCAACAAAACACAGAGCAAAAGCGGCAGATAGACCTCCAGATGCGACTTGGGAAAGTACCTCAGCACGCGTCCGGTCAAGATCTGGCCGCAGACAAAGACCACCGAAAAGCCCAGCATCACCTGGGCCAGGGGAAATCCCGGCAAAAATTGGGTGATATACCCGGCTGTAAACGAAATCAAATAGCCATAGAGGCCTTTGGCCAAAACCAAGGTCGAAAATTTTTCAAACCAATCATAGCTGCGCAAAAGCTTTTTCAGCGAAACATCCAGATCGGGGGGAGGCGGATCGGGCACAGGCATCAGCATCAGAAACAGCGAGACCACCCCAAAGACAATCCCACTGAGAAAGAGCACACGGGGATAGGGCATGAGCAGACGCAGGCCATCCATCACCACCGGGCCCAAGACATAACCCAGGACAAAAATCGAGTTAAACAGAGCAATGCGCTTGCCCACATGGCCAAAGGCCTTGAGGGTAACCAAATAATTAAACAGCGGGGGAGTGGCCAGGCCCCCCATGAGGCCTTCGATCAATCGCCCCAAAATAAAACCTTCGGTATTGTTCATGAGCGCCATAAACACCAGTGAAGCACCAAAACCGATTTCGTAAAGGGGGTAATTCCAGTGCCGGGCGTTTAAACCAGCAAAGAGATAGATGCCCAACTGACCGAGCAAGAGCCCAACAAAATAAAGCGAAAAAGCCAGCGGGGCCTGGGGCCCCAAGGCCAGATTGAGAATCGAGACAAAGCCGCTCGAAAAGACCCCATGCAGAAAGGCCAGAGCCAGCAAAACAACGGCAATTAAGACATGCAGACGGTTGTCAGGCTCTTGAACGAGCGCTTTAGAAAACAGAATTGGCCTCCAAGAGCGGATCAGGCAAACGGCTAGAACAGAGTGCAAAGACCTCTTCCGAGCTGCGCCCGGTCAAGCGGTCACTTTCATTGAGAGGGGCGACCCGCAGCACTTCTTGCAGACTGGTCACCCCCTGAGAGGCTTTGTAAAAACCGTCTTCGGCAAAGGAGATCAGGTGATTCTCGCGCCGGGCCAGGGTGCGAATCAGCGAAAGGGTTTGGCCCGAGGTCAGGGCATCGCGGAGGGTATCGGTCATGATCAGCATTTCGTGCAGCGCCGTACGCCCCGAATACCCCTGCAATTGGCATTCGTTGCAACCCACCGGATCATAGAAACTAAAGAGTTGCAGATCGATCGATTTAAACGGGAACGAGCTGAGCTGGGAGGGATCCGGCTGGGAGGGGGTTTTGCAGTGTTCACAAAGACGGCGCACGAGTCGCTGGGCGATCACACAGGTCACTGTCGAAGCAATCACAAAGGGCTCCACCCCCAAATGCATCAAGTGAAAAAGTGCACTGGCCAAATCGCGGGTATGCAACGAGGTCAAAACTTTATAGCCCATCACAGCGGCACGGGTCAGGGCCTGAGCTGTGGCCGTATCTGGAATATCCTGAACCATCAGAATATCCGGGTCTTGGCTGACCAGGGCATCGATCAGGCCCGCCGGACTCTGGCCCGGACGCAGCGAGGTTTGAACCACCCCTGGTAATTGGTAGACAATCGGGTGCTCCAACGTAACCAGGGCTTTGTCGAGATCGTTGAGGTAATTCATGGCCGCGTAGAGTGTGGTGGATTTGCCCGAGCGGGCCGGGCCCGTCACAACCACTATCCCACCTGAAATATCCAAAATGCGCTGGGTCGATTTGAGATAAATGGGCGAAAAGCCAATCCGCTCCAAATTGAGCAGGGTGCTGTGTTTTTCTAAAAGAGAGACCACCAATTTTTCGCCCCATTGGCCTGGAAAGGTCGCGACCCGCAGGTCGATCTCTTTGCCTGAGATATGCGCTTGAATATGGCTGCTCTGGGGCAAATAGGACTCTTCGGTCTGGAGCCGGGCCAGCTGTTTAAAATGGCGGATCATCGCTTTGGCAACGTCAAAAGGCAAATCTGTTTTGTGGTGTAAAAGACCATCGATGCGAAAACGCACACGCAAATAGCGCTCTTGGGGCTCGATATGGATATCCGAGGCGCGGTCGAGCACAGCGCTGGAAATAATAAAATTCACAGCCGTGGCGGTGGGATCTTGCTCCAAGGGATTCTCATTGAGAATAAAGGGATTCTGATTGTCGATCACCAACTCAGGGCTCTCACCGGACGCCGTTTGAAAAAAGGCCTGGAGGGTGGCTTTGATCTCTGATGCTGGCGCAATGGCGGGTTGCAAACGGCAATTATAGCGGGCTTCGAGACTGCTGATCAGTTCTTGATTGAGGGGATCAGCCATGATGACCGTCAGCTGGTCTTCGCTGCGATGCACGGGTAAATAGACCAAGTCCAGCAATTCTTCGCCATTGAGCCCCTTTAAGAGGCGCGGATCGATCAGCTCCAGCGAAGGCAAAATACGGGGAATGTCCAATTGCAAACTCAAGGCATCGGTCAGCTGGGATTCGGTGATAATGTGGTGTTCAATCAAGAGGTGGCCCAGGCGCTTTTGCTCAATTTTTTGCAATTGCAACAAATGCTCCAATTCGGCTTGGGTCAACAGGCCTAAATTCTGAAGCAACTCGCCCAAATACATGCGCTTGTGGTGCTTGCGCAAAAGGCGCTGCAGCTCTTTGGCTGAAACCAGTCCCAATTCTACACAAATTCGCCCCAGCGGACGGTACTGTTCCTGCTCCGTCTGTACCTGCAGGGCTTTTTTGAGCTGAGCCGGTTTGAGATAGCCCTCTTGAACCAGCAGATCGCCAATCCGCAGGGTCGGCTGTGCGGCCCCCTCGCTCATAATTGAATACGGGCCTGGGCCGAGGCTTTTTGCCAACTCTCGCGGGCCTCAACCCGACCAAGCCAGGCCTGAATCGCAGGAAAAGCGGAAATATCCAGCCCCAATTGGCCACGCATAAAGAGATTGGCTGCCAAGGCAAAATCCGCCACAGAGAGCTTACCCAGCAAATAATCCCGATCGTTCAAACCCTTTTCCAAGATCGCGCTCAAGCGTATAAAATCCTGTGTTAAAGTGGCGACCAAGCTGGGGTCAGGTGTTTGGCCCGCCATGGGTTTAAAGATTTTTTCCACGGCCAAATTGACCACGGGCTGATAATAATGGGCCACTTGCCAAAAAAGCCACTGATCGAGCCGGGCCACAGGCCGGGGCTCAGTGGGCAGCAAATGTTTATCCGGTCTGAGACTGGCCAGGTATTTGATAATTGCATTGGATTCCCAGAGCACAAAATCGCCATCTTCGAGTACGGGCACCTTGCCATTGGGGTTTTTAGCCAGGTATTCCAGTTGCTGGCCTTCGCCGCCCATGATATTCACAGGCACTGTCTCAAAAGGCAACTCCAATTCATGAAGCACAGCCCGGACTTTCAGGGCATTGGGAGAAATGTTGAGGTCATAGAGTTTCAGCATGGCAATCGGCCTCCAGACAAGGATATGTCATTGTACCGCAGAATCGGGAGGGGCAGAAATGACAGGCCGCGCTCCTCAAAACTTTGATGGTATACTTTCGTTGATACAAAAATAGCTATTCAAACACCATTTCAAATGCAATCTGAGTCACCATCCGGGGAGAAACCATGAAACGTCTGTTAAGCGCGTGCCTCTTGCTCACTGCCTGCACCCCAACCACGCAACTTACTTCCCCAGTTCAAACACCCCCCAATCCAGCGGCAAACGCCTCAATCGGTAAGCCTTCTGCTGCCTTGCCACTCAATCCCTTGCCCGCCTCAGCGCTGCCTCCGCAGGCCTTGCCCCCGGCAGCGGTTCCCCCAGCGAGTCAGGTCTTGTTGCCCTCTGGCATTCAGGCCGCAGGCATTACCCTCAAAGGCCAAGTGCTGCTCCCTTCGGGCATCGTGCAGGGTGGGCGCTTGCTCTTGCCCAGCGGCGTTTTATTGCCCTCTGGCGTTTTGCTCCCCAGCGGCCTGCGCAGTGCTGAATCCCTGTCTTTGGAACGAGCCACACCGCTGACGCGGTTTGTCCTTTTGCAAACCACCACGCTCAGCCCACGGGTTGACACCCGCTATGAAGGTGTTGAATACGAGTTGAGCCTGATTAACAGTGAGGGGATCATTATCGCCCGAGGTCGCTCAGATGCCTCGGGCAATTACAGCTTGACCTTACCGCCAGGGGTGAACACAGGCATGTGCACCCTGGTCGCCAAAGGGATCGACGGCCTGACGCAAAGCCCGATCAATAAATTGGGGGTGATTGCCCTGGTAGATCTCGCAAAGATCAAACCCGGAGAGACGGTCGCCTTGGATATCAGCGTCACGACAACCGCCCAGGCCATGCTGGCGAAGGAACTCAGCCAATTAAATGGGCCCGCAGCGCAAATCCCCCTGGAACTGCTCAAAAACGATCCCGTGCTGGCTGAACAAGTCGCCAACCTGGCGCGCGTAATCGCCAATGTGCTGGGAGCGCTACCGTTTGACTTGCTCGCCAATCTGCCCGAAGTCAAAGCAGCGGTTGTCGCTGCTGCTAGCAAGATCAGCACTTTATTGCCCGCTCACCCCGAATGGGCCCCCGAGAGCGACAGCACTCCAGCAGACGCTACTGGCACCACCAGTAGCGGTGGATCATCTGGCGGCGGATCTGGTGGCGGCACCTCCTCTCCAGGCAGTGAAAGTATCAATCCGAAGATCGATCTCGAAGGACTGAGTTAAAACCGATGAAATTAAAGCACCTGCAATTAAGTCCCCGTCCTCTCAAACACCTGGTTTTGGGTGCTTGTTTGGCGGCCTGCCAACCGCTCTCAACCACAGCGCCGATAACAAAGAGCGAAGTTAAAACAGAAACAGCTACACCCACTGCATTTGCTTATAAACCCGGCAATACCGATTCCCAAGCCCTGAGCGGCCAGATCGAAGCCCAGGGCAAACATGAACGGATTGTGTTTAAGCTCGGGTCGAACCTGAGTCAGCGCTTCCGCACTCAGGCCAGCGATATTTCTCAATTGCGCTATCTTACACTCACGGTCAGTGGACCAGATATTCCCGTGCCGATTCAGAACAGCGGCGGGCATATCCCGATCACGGGTGTCGTGAATGAGAATATCGTCATTCCCAATGTGCCGATCGGCTTTAACCATGTGATCACCGCTCAGTTCTACGATGCCGACAAAATAGCTGTGCCCAACGCTGTGGCCATGGGGATCTACAGTTCTGGCACGTCTACTGTCGATGTGCGGCGCCGCTTTCTGATCGCGGGCCGAATTATCAATAGCCTGCTCAGCAGCCAGCGAAACTTTATCCGCGAGTTTAATATACAGGCCCTGCAAACCCAAATAGACAAACTGCTCTATGGCGGGAATGGCACACCCGGCCCCTTTGTTGTGGATCCTGTGCTGGTCAATACCACCCAGATCGTCTCGGATTTGCTCGCAGCCCCCACCCAGGTCGCCAATCTGAATTTGAATCAACCCACATATATCCTCAACACGGCCAGTTTTAGCTTGCCTGTGAGCGGCTTGCTGGGCAGCGATACCCTCACTGTGCGTGTGGATGACCCCACCAGCACAGCCGTCACCCAGGGCAATGGCACGATCACCATCACCAATATTGCACCGGGCAATTGGCCTGTGTATGTCAAGCTCAACACCAGCAATAACTTTAGCTATCCCAATACCACCCTCGGGGCCACGGTCATTCCGCCGTCACTCCCCAACCAAACAGCCCCCGCACGGTTGCTGATCTCCTCCCAGAGCTTTGCTTCGGGTCAAACGGCCAATCCTGCCAATTACGATTTGGTGCCTGCTGCGCCCCAAATCACCACAGCTGCAGGGATTTTTACCCGCAGTGGCCAGCAGTTGACGATCACGGGCAAGGGTTTTTATCCGGGGGTGACTACCGCCAATAAGGTCCGGTTTGTTCAGGGCGGCACAACCTTAAATGCCACGGTCAATTCCGCAACCGCCACCGAATTGGTGGTGACGGTTCCGCCTGTCACCCAGGCAGGAGCCTATACCCTCAGTACGGCCGTCAATACCGGCCCCTTTACTCCCCTCGGCGATGTGGTAATCAATGTTCTGGCTGTCACTCCTACTGGTGCCGCTTATAACCCCCTGACCACCAATGGCCAAGGCTGGGCCAAAGCCATCAATTTACAGGCCGCATTGGGCGCTGCCGTGGCAGGCGATCAAATCTGGGTCGCCGCAGGCACTTACAAGCCGGGGGCAGCCCGCGCGAATACCTTCACCCTCAAAAGCAATGTGCCTCTCTATGGCGGTTTTGCCGGCAATGAGAGCAACTTGGCTGCCCGCAATTTTACCACCCATCTGAGCATTCTGGATGGGGATGTGCTCGGCAATGACAATCCGGTCGTGACCACCGGCGATGCCAATCGCAACGAGAACAACGAGCGGGTCGTCACGTCCACCACGGCCAACACCACGATTGACGGTTTTACGATTCAGGGCGGAAATACGCTTGGCCTTTCGAGCGATGGCGGCGGCTTCAATATCGCCAACGGGACCAGTTCGACCATCAGCAATATGATTTTCAGGGCCAATACCGCTATCAACGGTGGGGCCCTGTTTATCAACGCGGGCAATCCCACTGTCACCAATGTCACTTTTACCAACAATGCTTCCACTTCTTCGGGAGCGGGCCTCTTCAGTATGGGTTCCGCCACTCCTACTCTGAGCAACGTCAACTTCACGAACAATACTTGCGGCAATGGCGGCGGAATCTATGTCAATAGCGGCACAGTTACCGTCAACAATGCTGTCTTCAGTGGCAATACCGCGACAGGCCCCCTCGGCGGAGCTGGAATGTATGTCAGCAATGGCGGTGCCAACGCGGTTCTGAATAAAGTCGTGTTCAGCGGCAACACGGCTCCCAATGGCGGCGGAATGTATACCTTCACCAGCAACCCCACCCTGACCAACGTGATCTTCACAGGCAATTCTGCCACAAACCAGGGAGGCGGTTATTTCAATAATTCCAACAGCAACCCCAAATTGGTCAATGTGACCTTTAACAGCAATACTGCGGTCAGTGGCGGCAGCGCCTTTTACAACAGTACCGGCAGTCCGGTCTTTGTGAATGTGCTGCTCTGGAACAATGTCTTTGGCAATATCGCCCTGCCCGGCAGCCAGGGCAACCTGCAAGCAGGAGCAGATCCCTTTGTGGGCATTGCAGATCCAGATGGGATCGACAATACCTGGTTTACCAGTGACGATGGTTTACAACTCGCTAATTCAACAAACCTGGGTATCGCCAGCTTTGCAGGCGTAACCGTGCCAACAGTCGATGTGCTGGGAACAGCCCGCCCCCAGGGAGCCGCCATTGATACAGGGGCCTACGAAAAACCCTGAGGCACAAAAGCAAAGCGCAAAACCACCTCAGCGCCAAATCTTGACTGGACTTAAAAAAAGTAGTTTGATTGAGAAAGAGCATCTGGCGATAGAAACAAACAGGGGAGAGTGGGTTTTATGGCATCGGTCAGCCCTTTGGCTACTTTTTATTATCAAACCCTGGGGTTGCAGCGCAATATCAACCAAAACCAAAATCTGCTCGATCGCACAATCGAAAGACTGAATACAGGCCTGAGGGTCAATCGCGCAGCGGATGATCCCTTTGGCATCACCCAAGCCAAACGGGTCCAAACCCAACAGATCAGCAACCGTCAGGCGAGTTCAAATACCGCCCAAGCGATTAACTTATTTGCCACAGCCGAAACCGGGGCAAAAGGCATTCAAAACAATTTAAACCGCATGCGGGAACTGATTCTGCAATCCCTGAATGACACCGCCACCGATTCAGATCGGACCCAGATTCAAAAAGAGATCGACAAATTGGTTCAAGACACGGATCAAATTGCCCGCAGTACCCTGTTTAATACCCGCCAACTTTTAGATGGTTCTTTGGGCAATTTTCGCCTGACCCAAAATGCCAACAGTGTTTTAAGCCAAAACAAAACCCTGACCGACTCAGCTGGAAATAGCTTGTCCTTTTTGACGGGCAATCCCACCGTCTCCAATCAAATTGAAAATTATGATCTGGTTCAATTTCAACTTTTCGACAATGGCAGTGGGGGCTATGGTCTGAATATCAGCACAGCTTCTGGGGGAGTTGTCTTGAGTTATAACGATGTGCTCAGCGCCCCAACCAGCTTGAATGTGCCCGTCGGCGGCAGCACGGTCAACTTTGAACGGGCTGCCTATGTAAACACACCGATCTACAGCCGCGAGGCCCTGACAAACACCGAGTTAAACGATACCCTGGACAATCTGGTCAGCGCAGGGCGTCTTTCACCTGTCAGCTTTGGCTCACTCAGCCTGAATGTGGGCTCTCAGAGTTTTGGCAGTTTTTACAATGTCACGGGCACTTCCAGTATTCAATCTTTGCTCAACAGTGTGAACAGCCTCAGCCCAGGACTTTCTGCAAGCTACAATACCAGCACAGGCCTAATTTCGGTCAATTATAGCGAACAAGTGACGGAAACGACCTCACTGACCACCCCTTATATTTCAGCCGGTACCACCACTGGGGTGGGAGGCCCTTATAACAGTTTTGCGCTCTTGCCTTCTGCTCCCCAAGGGCCCGCTTATCGCGACCCAACTGCCTTTTTGCCCGCCACCGGGTTTAATCTCAACAGCCCGCAGAGTGGTTTTCCCAGCCTGCCAGGCAGTTTAAACACAGCCCTGAGTTTCAGCGGCAGCGACAGCAGCTTTTTGAACATTTTTGGTTTGAGCGACAGCAGCAACAATGGCCTAGTCAGCGGGTATACCTCACGTTTTTATGGCGAGGCCCTGGCCACAGGCAATCCGGGAGAATACGTCAATCGCACCCAAGTCAGCATTCAAAATGTCTCAGCCAGCCAAGACTTGAGTGGCAGCAATACGGGTTTAACAGCCAGTGACCTGAACACCACCTTTGAAGTCTTAAATACAGCGATTGTCTCCAGCAGCACTTTTGCCGCGGGCAACTTCACAATTGATTTTGGCAGCAACGGAATTTTTGATTACCAAAGTGCCACTGGCGCAGCCTTTGATCCCAATACCAACAGCATTCAAGACATTTTGACAGCCATCAATAATTTTAAACCGGGCTTCGTAACAGCCAGTTTTGACAGCGCCCAAGGAGAGCTGAGTATATCCAATACTCCTGCACCTGTTACTGCCGCCAAGATTACCAATCCAGGCTTAAATATCGGCGGTACACTTGCCGTAGATTACGGCAGCAATGGCAATGCAAATATTGTGCTCACCAATGCCACAACCATTCAAGATGTCATCAATTCCCTCTCAAGCTCAGGGGTGACAGTCACTTATAATGAAACCGCTGACACCCTCAACTTTACAAATACCGCCAATGGCCCCATACCAACCAGCGATACAAAGGTTAACAATCCTCCGCTGCAAGCAGGGACGTTTAGCCTCGATTTTGGCGATGGGCGCGTATTTAATTATAATTTTGACCCAAATACCACCACCATCGACAGCTTTCAAACCGCACTCAACAGCTGGGGGACAAGCCGGGGGGTGAGCAGTGGCTATGATTCTAATACAGATCAATTTACGATTACCAATGCGGCACCTGCTGTGGTCACTTCGGTCTCTCAATTCAGTGATACCCAAGGGCTGCAACTGCGTATCAGTGGTGATATCGAAGGCGTTGCAGCCTTGGTCGGCCCGATGACATCCACCTCTTTTGTGATTGACCTGGGACTGGTAAAAAACCAATCTATCGACCAAATTGTTGCAACAATCAATGCACAAACCGATGTCCCTCTGGGCAATATGTTCGGCACCTCAGCAATCGACTTAGAGGCCGATTTTTCTGGTGACAAACTGTATATTCGTGGTCGTTTTGGCGGAGGAAATATTTATACCGATGCCTACATCTCCGTGGAAGACTATGGCACAGTGGGCACATCGTTTGGCTCTCTTTTTAATTTGAGTGGTAACGCAATTGTTCCTGGTTCCCCAAGAATGCCCTTCGACACGATGTATCAAGTCGAAAGCACTGCAAATGTTGGTGTTGGCTCAAATACCACGACTGCGTTGGGGGATATCTTTGCCACCACAACCACCACCCCCGGCAGCAATCAGATTCTGGTCGGCGATGGAGGAACGGGCTTGGCAAGCTTCTTCCGGCTTTCCAGTGTAGGGAATACCGGGTCTGGAACCCTACAATCAGCTGTCAGCGCTGGAGATATTGATAACGGTCCCTTTACAGGCCACGTATTGGATATCGATTCAGCGGACTTTACCAGCACTTCTCTGCAAACCTTGACAACCCAACAAATCACCACAGGAGCGACAGCCGCTGGCAATAACCAAATTATTTTCAGCGATACCAGTGGCCTATTCAATCTGTTTAAACTCTCAAATAGTAACAGCAATGTAGGCGCACTCAATCAAGCTTATATCCAATCCACAGGCAGTTCGGCGGCCATTGACAACGGCCCCCAATCAGATCCCCTTGATGTCAATGGAACGGATATCAGCGGAACAGCGCTCAACACCTTGGTGCAAAACAATATTCCCATAGGCACCCCCGCCAATACCATCAATTTTGGGGGCGCGCTCGGCGCAAATATTGCAGACTTCTTTAATCTCAATCCCAGCAATCCCAGTACTGGCTCTGGCACACAGAGCCTTTTAAGTGCTCCAGAAATTGACAATCGCTCTGTAGACAGCTCCTTGCAAATTCAGGTCAGCGATCTGACGCGCTCCCTGACCAGCCTCTATACCCCCAAATTGGGGCCCGTTTCGGGGCCCTTGGTACTGGATGGTAACACCGTTTTCACCATTGACCCTACGCTGCACACCCTCAACGACGTCATCACCGCCATCAATGGCTTTGCTGGCCCCTCCAATAAAACCTACAGCGCCAGTTTGAGCGCAGGGGGTGCCCTGCAAATCCGGGTCAATGACAGCGAAACCCTGAGTGCTCCGGGCAGTGCCGCCCCCCTCGATCCCAATGGGGCCACACCTCAGGTCAATGGAAACCAAATCACGCTCGACACGGCCAGCTATTTGGTCGGCGGGCCCCCGCCCAATTCTTATCCCACCTTTAGTACCAGCCAACCGCCTGCGCCTTACCAATTTACCGATCCGGTTGCGCCCAGCGGTATCAGCAGCATCAGTTTCAGTGGCAGCAGCAATCTTTTCACGATTTTAGAGCTAAACAATGTCAGCAGCGGCAGCGCGACAGCCCTGGGCAGCCCCGAATACCGGGGAACATATACCCAATCCGATGCCATTACCTATGCCCTGCTTGGCGAAAAGCGGCAGGTCTATTCAGACAGCGAGGTCAGTACCAGCACCCAGGCCTTTGGCATCAAAACCACCCTGCCCAATCTCAGCGGCGTACCCACAAACGGCATTGTGGCCGAAGTGGCCCTTTCACCGACCATCACCACGAAACCAGGCCAGGGTCTTACTTTTCAAGTCGGCCCCAACGAAGGCAATACGCTCAACCTCAATATCAGCGGCCTGAGCGCCGAATTGCTCAATTTGGAAGGGTTAAGCCTGTTCAAAAATGGCGACTCAAATAGCTTGGCGCGTCTGAGGGCCAACAATGCCTTACAAATTGTCGATCAGGCCTTGGAAAGAAGCCAACAGACCCTCGGCCAGATTGGCGTGGGGATCAGTATTTTGGACACCCAACTCAACCAAAACGAAGAACAAAACCTGATTCTCAGCCAAAGCCTCTCAGATATTCAGGATGCCAATATTGAAGCCGAAATTGGCAATTTGACCAAGGCCCAAATCAATGTCCAAGTGGGAGCCGCACTTTTGGCAGATAACGCGGCAAATACCCGCGATCTTTACGATGTCCTCTTTGATTACAACAGAGATCCGCAAGACCTGTTTCGCCGCTTCTTGCAGGGCTAAGTCGGATCAATGCCCTGACGGCAAAGTGGCATAATCGAGTACACTGAGAGCAAAAGACTATATTCGAGAGAGGAATACACCATGCCCCAAGAAGTGGTGATTGTCAAAGCCAAACGCAGCCCTTTTGGCAAATTTGGCGGCGGGTTGGCCGGATTCAGTGCCGTAGAACTCGGTGCTCACGTGATCAAGGCCCTGCTCAGTGAAACCCCCGAAATCAGCAGTGAAAATATCGACGAAGTGATTATGGGCATTGTTGTCAATGCTGGCGTGGGCCAGATCCCCTCACGCCAAGCCGCAGCCAAAGCCGGGCTGGGTGTGCAGGTTAAATCCCTGACCGTCAACAAGGTCTGTGCCTCAGGCATGAAAGCTGTGGGCCTGGCAGCCCAAGCGATTCGCGCTGGAGACAGCGAAATTGTGATCGCTGGGGGCATGGAGAGCATGAGCAATACCCCCTATCTGATGCCCAAAGCCCGCTGGGGCGCCCGCATGGGCGATGCCCAATTGGTGGATTCGATGATTCACGATGGCCTGTGGTGTGCTTTTCACAATGTGCATATGGGCATCCACGGCTCAACCGTGGCAGCCGAATACAATATCTCCCGCGAGGCCCAAGATGAGTGGTCGCTGCGCAGCCACGAACGGGCCCACGCCGCCACCACTGCAGGCCGTTTCTCTCAAGAGATTGTTCCTGTGGTCATTCCCCAGAAAAAAGGCGAGCCCCTGAACATTGCCCAAGATGAATCAATTCGCCCAGATACCACCTTGGAGAAACTGGCCAAACTCAAACCTGTGTTTGACGCCAGTGGTACTGTGACAGCGGGCAACGCGCCGGGTATCAACGACGGTGCCTCCGCCCTGCTGGTGATGTCGCGCGCCAAAGCCGATGCTCTGGGTCTCAAACCCTTGGCCCGGATTGTGGCCTATGGCGAAGTGGCCGAAGACTATCCCTATCTGGCCACCGTGCCCGGCCATGCGATTCAGGTCGCCCTGAAAAAAGCCGGACTGGAAGTGGGCCAACTCGACCGGGTCGAGATCAACGAGGCCTTTGCTTCGGTGGCCCTGCTCAGCACCCAGATTTTGGGAATCGATCCCGACAAGGTCAATGTCAACGGCGGCGCGATTGCGCTGGGTCATCCGATTGGAGCCAGTGGGGGACGTTTGATCACGACCTTGGCTTATGAGCTGATCGCAAAAGGCCTGCGTTACGGTGCTGCTGGCATTTGCAGCGGCTCGGCCCAGGGTGATGCGATCATCATCGAAAACCTGACCCTTTAATCAGCTATGCAGGGAGATCCCTTTTCTGAAAAACAGCCCCTCAATGTGATTGTGCTTGAGGCGGGTCTGGAAAGCCAATTGGGATCTGCCCTGGTGGAAACCCCGCTGGGGGTCGAACTCAAACTCGCCCCCCAGTTGCAGCAGCTCTTTTTGGACCAACTCGAACAGGCCGTGCAATACTGCTGGCAAGAGGGCTATCACCGCACAGCCCTGCTGGTCGATGGCCGCATTCGCCGCCATTTGCACCGCCTGATCGAAAAGCGCTTCCCTCGGGTGCCGGTGATCTCGTATACCGAAGTGGGGCCCGACTTTCAGCTCAATGTGCTGCAGACGATTGCGATCTGAGCCCTGAACGCAGATTCTGAGCAGATGCTTCCGCCCTGGAAAGCCCAACTACAGGCCCTGGCCAGGGAGCCCGACCGCCATCAGCGCGCGGCACTCTGCCAGGCAATTCTGGCCCAATTGCCCTCTCCTTTGGCTTTAACAGCTTTGGATGCCTGTTTGGCCCAAGATTTTCAGGGCCTGGATCGCGGTTTGCTCTGGGCAGGGGCAGCAGCCTGGGCCCTGCAACAGGGGCAGTACCCAGTCGCCTTAGAAGCTGAGCAAAAAGCCCAAAAAACCAGGTATCCGCTCGCGGCTCAGGCCTGGATAAACTTGGCCCGCTGGGAGAACAGCCGCCAAATATCGCCCCCAACTTGGCTGCAATCCGACCAGGCCGCATCGATGCCAGATGTCTGGTTGCAAGCGTGGGTTCACGCGCTTTTGGCGGCCCAACACAGCTCGGCGGCAACAGGTCTGCTCGAAAAAAGCATCTCCCACTCACAGCCGCCGAGTTTGCTTAAAGTCCAATTATTGGGCGGCCTGTACGAGCAAGCGGGAGATTATCTCAAAGCCCTCACACTCTACCACCCCCACACAAACCAACCAGAAATCGCCCAGCGCCAAGCTGAAGTACTCAAAAATCTGGGCCAAACGGCTGAAGCGGCAGCACTGCTCAAATCCCTGCTGGCGCAAGCCCCAACATATCCGCCAGACGGCAGCGAAAACGGTATCTGGGCACGTTTGCACTCGCAATATCTGCTCTGTTTGACCAGCTTGGGGGACCCGCACTTAGCGGCCGAAAAAACGCTCTGGGCAAACAAATACCGCCCCTCTGACGCACCTTTAGCCCCGCTGGGTCCCTTACCAATCGCCCGCAGCACCCAGTCCCGCCTGCGGCTGGGGTATCTCGCCCCGGATTTTGGCAGCCATTCGATTTACCCACTGATCACGCGCCTGTTTGCAGGGCATGATCGGGCCCAATTTGAAGTTTATGCCTATGCCGGTCAAACCCGCAGCGACGCGGCCACCACCCGTTTACAGATCAGTGGCGTTCACTGGCGCGATGTGCAGGGGCAGACACCACGCCAAATCGCAGCAGGGATTCAAAACGACCAGATAGATATTTTGATCGATGCCAGTGGGCATACCTCTTTGCACCTGCTGCCCGTTTTTTATTACCGTGCGGCCCCCATTCAGATCAGCGGCCTGTGTTTTAATGGCAGCACAGGTCTGCCTGAATGTGACTACCAATTGACCGACGCGATTTGCAGCCCAGCCAAAATGGGCACCGATCTGTCTTTAGATTTAGCTCAGGGCGAAAAGCCCCTGCTGCTGAGTTCTTGGCTGTTTTGGTTCCCCCCACAAGAAGCCGTACCATTGAGAGCTCCCCCCGATACGCACCAGCACACATCCCAGCACACACCCAAACTGGGCTGCGCCCACCACCCAGGGCGGCTTTCGATTGAAATTTGCAGGCTCTGGGCCCAGCTCTTAAACAAGCACCCAAACACACAATTGTGGCTCAAACACCGCTGTTTTGCCAGCCCAGACACCCAAGCACGGTTTCGCCAACGCTTTGCGCAATGGGGCATCAATCCCGACAGATTAATATTTGAGGGGGCCTCAGGTTATTTGGACTATCTGGCTTTTTACAATCAGCTCAGTTTGGCCTTGGATCCCTTTCCCTATCACGGCGGCCTGACCAGCGCAGAAGCGCTTTGGATGGGCGTTCCCCTGCTCAATTTGCAGGGCCCCATGCAAGGGGGACTGAGCTTGTTGAGCCAGGTGGGGCACCCCGAATGGAGTGCCACTTCTGCGGCAGATTTTGAGGCCCAAGCAGCTGAATTGCTGCAGACCCCCTGGGGACTTGAAGACCGCAAAAGCCTGCGCCGGGCCTGTGAGGCTGCGCCTTTCACGCAGGCCGATCTCTTGCTCAGAGAGTTGGAGCAACACTTGCTGAGCCTGGCGCAAAAGCACCTGCTGCCAAGCGCTTAAAATCTTGTTAGAATGGGGCTATTCCTGCTTTAAAAGAAATGAGTCAGCCATGTCGCAGCCCCCAGATGAGAACCCCGCCGAGCAAGAGATCAGTTCAGGCGCTGATGCCGTCGACAATTTGCTCAACGCCTTGGTGGCCGATCAGGTCTGGCGCAGTGAAGAAGCCGCCCGCGCCCAGGGGCAAAACGCCGAAGAAATTGCCCAAACCCTTTTGGAAGAATCCTGGCGCATGTTGGTCATGCTGATTCGTGAGCTCTACGACACGATCTGGCCCGAAAGTGAGAGCTGGGAGCCGGTTGTGAGCCACCTGCTGGAATGTTCAGAGGCCGAAGCGGGTGCCTTGAGCCGCCAATTGATTGCCGCGGGCTGGCTCGACAGGGCCTACCAACCCACGGGGGCAGGGCTCTGGCAGGCAGGGCTGGCGCGAGAGGGCTGAATTAACGCAGCCCCAACAACTGCTCTTCATCCACCGCCACCGCATAATACCAATTGAGCGCATCCAAGCGGTAAAAGGCCAATAAAATCCGCCGCCCGTCTTCGCGGTAGCTGAGCTGGCCCGAGCGTTTGGCCCGGATCTTTTCGACCACTTCGGGCTGATTAAACAGGGGCAAATCCAAAGCCTGACCGAGACTGTCTTCGCCAAAACGCAGGCCGTATTTGCGCTTGCGGTCGCTGGAGCGCACCATAATCTGGCCCTGGCTGTCGAGCAAATAGGTCTGCAAGACCGCATAACCGGGCAGATTCAAGAGATGATCTACGAGGTATTGAAAGGTCAACTCCACCCCGGCCACGCCCAGAAATTGGCCTTGGGCATCAAAGAGCGAGGTCGAGCAAGGCAAGAGCAGGCCCTGGCCCTGCACGTCCACATAGGGATTGCCCCAATTGAGGCCACGTTTACCGGCAGAAAGGGTGTACCAGGGCCGTTTGCGCGGATCATAATCGACAGGATAACCCGATTTGCCGGGATAGGCCAAATGGGCACCTTGTTCCAAACCCACATAGCTCCAAATCAAGGGCGTGCCTTTTTCGGAGAGCAATTTGCGGATCTCAGCCGGATCGCGCAATTGGGGTTGCCCCGCGCTGCTGAGAAACATCTGCCGGAAATAGTCCCCCAACGGCCACAGGCGGCGCACCAAAGGTGAAACAGTTTCAGCAGAGACACCCGGCGCCAATTTGACCACCGGGGAGTCCAAGCTGATCAATTTGCCATAGTGGGCCGAATAGTGGAAATCTGCGGGGGCCTGGCCAGGGGTTGCAAACTGGCCCTCAAAATAGAGGGGGGCCTTTTCAAGCGTGCCGCGTTCGAGCAGGGTCTCACTGGCTGAGGCCAGACCCCGCAGCAAAATCTCAAAGGCCAAAAAGCGGTTATTGACCTGCTGGGCCTGGGTTGAAACCGCCGTTTGAAACTGGCTGATCTGCTTTTCGCGGGCCTGCAAACGCAAAATGCTCTGCTGCTGCTGGACCATGCTCCAGGTCGCGACACTGGCGCTGCTGAGCAAGAGCAGCAAAACCAAACTGGCGCTGAGCACGGGGTGGTGTTGCATCCAGCGGCCTGCCGACTGCAAGAACGTATCGGGTTGTGCCAAAACGGCTTTGCCCTGCAAATAGCGGCGCAGGTCTTCGGCCATGGCCCCGACATCGGCGTAGCGATGGGCTGCCTTGCGGGCAGTGGCCTTGTTGATAATCGCCTGCAATTCCCGTGGGATCTTGATTTTGGGATTGTAATGCAGAAAGGGCTCTTTTTCAGCCTTGAGCACACGTTTGAGCAGGTCGGTGATATTTTTGCCAGTATAAGCGGGTTTGAGTGTGACCAATTCAAACAGAATCAGCCCGAGCGTAAACTGGTCACTGCGGCCATCCAGGGTTTGGTTGCGGCCTGCGCCCTGTTCGGGCGAGAGATAGCGGGGCGTGCCCAAAATCTGACCGGCACGGGTCTCTTCAAAACCTTCACCCTCTTCGCTTAAACTGTCGAGCACCACCCGTTCAGACAGCTCTTCTTCGCTGCTTTCGGGAGCGGCCCCAAAGACCCGCGCAATGCCCCAGTCCATCACGTAGACCTCGCGGTAGCGCCCGACCATGATATTGGCGGGCTTGAGATCGCGGTGAATGACACATTTATTGTGGGCATAGTGCAAGGCGTCCAAGACATTGAGAAAGTGCTCTAACAAAGTCGTTGGGGAACACTCTTCATCGGGCTGCTGCCCTGCGTCATGGGCCTTGCGAGCAGCTTCGAGCAATTCTTTCAGGGTCTTGCCCATCACGAGCTTCATGGCATAAGCCAAGCCCTGATCTGCGGTTTTTTCGAGGGTATAGACCGGCACCACATTGGGATGTTCCAATTGCGCGGTGATCTGCACTTCTTTTAAAAAGCGCGAGAGCACGCCGCGATCCACAGCCACCTTGTCGTGCAGCTTTTTATAAGCGACTTTGCGCAATAAATCGACGTCACGGGCCAAAAAAACCTGGCCCATGGCCCCTTCGCCGACCATCAGCACCATGTCGTAGCGGGGCCGAGACTGGACCGCAATGGAATAGGTTTCGTCGCTCTCGGCCAAAAACGCCGTGGATTCGGACTGCAAAGCATAGGTCGATTCCATGGCCGCCGGGCCACTCAAGACCACCGTTGCATCCTCTGGATCCGTGTCTGTTTCGTGTTGAGAAAAAGGGTCAAAATCTGACATATCTTTCAGTTTAACCTATTTGCCTTTCCAGACAACGGCAGGGCCCACCGAAGAACCCAGTTCTTTGCGCAGCTTAACTTGAAGATCCCCCAGTGAGAGCTGCCAAATGGCTTTTTCTCCCGAACGCAGAGAGCTAAACAAAAGGGTCTGTCCATCCAGCCAGGCAGGCTCCCCATCCCAAGCGGGCTCCTGGGTCAAACGGCGAATTTCCCCACTGGCCAGTGTCAAAAGAAAAAGTTCGGCATTGCCGGCGCGCTCCGAGACAAAAGCCAAAGACAGACCATCGGGAGACCAAGCCGGTGAACTGTCTGCGGCGGGGTGCTGGGTCAGACGTTGGGGATTTTGGCCATTGGCCTTCATCAGATAGATTTCCAAATTGCCATCGCGATTGGAGACAAAAGCCAATTTTTGGCTGTCTGGCGACCAAGCCGGTTGGTTATCGAGGGCATCGTGCTGGGTCAAACGCTTGAGGTCTTTGCCCTCGGGCGTAAAGCTGTAGATTTCATCATTTTTATCTTGCATATCCGAGGTAAAGGCAATCCGCTTTCCATTGGGAGACCAAGCCGGTTGGCGGTCGATCTCACGCTGCTGGGTCAAGCGGGTCAAATTGCTGCCATCGCGGTCGATCAGATAGAGTTCGCTGTTATTGGTGCGGGTCGAAGCAAAGACCAGGCGTCGACCATCGGGCGACCAACTGGGAAAATGGTCCAAGGCCGGATAGCGGGTTAAATTCACCTGATCTGAGCCATCGAGACGGCAGGTATATATTTCCCAATTGCCGTCGCGGGACGAGCCATAAGCCAAGCGGGATTCCAGGGTTTCCGTGGCACAGGCCGAGACAGCCAGCCCCAAGCTTCCGACCCAAAATAAACGGGTCCAAAGTAAACGGGTCCAAAAACCGCGAAGGGCCAGAGACATCAGCGCGCAGACGCCCCTTGCTGAAGCTCAAGTTGCTCCCGCACCCAGCGGGCTTTGGCCGGAAATTCGCTGAAGACGCCATCAACTCCCAATTGGTAAAAAAAGCGGTATTCTGCGGCAGGATCTTTGCCAAAGAAAGGATCCAGAAACGCCGCCTCGTCGCGAAAGGTCCAGGGATGGACAGCCAAACCGTGTTGGTGAGCCGACTCCACCAAGCCCGTACTCAGCAATTGCTTGGAAGCATTGGTTTTGACCAGCATCTGTTTGGGGGGGCCCACGCCATCGGCATAGGTTGAGACAAAGAGCAATCCAGCCGGACTGACCAGATCGCGATAGGTCCGGCGGTCTTTGCGCAGGGCAAAGTCGGCGGGCTGCCCCTCACCATCGACCAATTGAACCAGGCGAATCGAGGTCTCTTGATTCAATTTTTGCAAATTGCCCACTTCAAAGGACTGGATAAACACCGGGTCAGCCGCAGAAGCATAACCATAGCCCCTGAGCAGCGCCAATAATTTTTCTTCCAGGGGCAGACCCAAACTGCGCGAATAGCTGGGATGTTTGGTTTCGGGGTAAATGCCAATCCGTTTGCCCGTGGTTTGATGGTGTTTGAGCAATAATTGCAAAACCTCTTCGAGGGTCGGAATCGTGTGCTGACCGTTGTGCTCTTGGGGCCGAAAGGCAAAACGCTGTTTGGCCCTAAGGGTTTTGAGCTCTTTGAGCGTAAAGTCTTCACTGAACCAACCACTCACACGCTGGCCATCAATGGTCTTGCTGCGTTTGCGGGCGGCAAACTTTTGCGCCACGTCGGTGGTCTCGGCCAGATTGTTTTCATGGCGCACCACCAGCACACCGTCTTTGCTTGAGACCACATCGGGTTCGATAAAATCCGCGCCGTCGCTGATCGCCTGTTGGTAAGCCGCCAGGGTATGTTCTGGCAAGAGCCCACAGGCGCCCCGGTGGGCAATGACCAGGGGCATGCTATACGGGGCAGCGCTCAGAAAGGGCCGAGCGGCAACAGACGCAGAGAGAAACAGCAGCGTTCCCGCCAGGGCCAAAAAGGGGGTGAGCAGTGAAGGCAAATGGGTGGCCATGATCGCGTTTCCTATCCAGAGTGTTCAAATCCAGCGTTCAAATGCATTGTAACCCAGCCCATCCTGCCCCGCGCAAATTTTAACTTGACAGTATTACAGTAATTTTATTATTATACTGTTATGAATCACACAAACTTGACCCTCGATGAACTGGCAGAAGCCGTGGTTGCTGCACTTGAGCACTATGGCCTCTTGGCGGGTGGGGCTGATCGCCGCATTTCAGCCCGCCCCGATGGGCGAACATTGCGCTATTACACCAGTTTGGGTCTGCTTGATTCACCCCAAATTGAAAAGCGCCAAGCCCGCTATGGCCCACAGCATGTCTTACAGGCCACGCTGGTCAAAGCCTTACAAAATCAGGGGTATTCTTTGGCCCAGATTCAGCAACGCCTGTTTGGATTGACGGCAGCTGAACTGCAAACCCTGCTGGAGCAGGTTCCCAAATTGCCCCAGCAAAAATTAAAGGCCCTGCACTGGCTTGAGATCGCGCTGGAGCCGGGCCTGAGTCTCAAATTGAGTTCCGACTGGAAACTGCGCGACCGGGCCAGCCTCATACAGACCCTCGAAGCCGTGCTCGATCAGCTCGAAAAAACGGGGTTACCCCCCCAAGGAGAAAAATTGCCATGACCCCACTTTTACCTGCACCTGAGATTCTCGAAGCTGCCCCCAAATGGGAATGGGGAGGCCTGCAAATAGCGGCAGACAGTGGCACGCGCCGCTTGCCTTTGGCGGGGGTTCAAATCAGGGCTCGGGTGGCAGCCCAAGTGGCGGAAGTCAGCCTCGAACAGCGCTTTGAAAACAACCTCAGCTCGCCCATCGAAGCTGTGTATATTTTTCCTCTGCCTGGCGCAGCAGCGGTCAGCCATTTTGAGCTGCGAGCCGGGGAGCGGACGATTGTTGCTCAGATTCAAGAGCGCGGCCAAGCCCGCCAAGATTACCAAGCAGCCTTGGAAAAGGGTCACAGAGCCGCTTTGCTCGAACAAGAGCGCGAAGGCGTGTTTACGGTCAGTCTGGGCAATCTGATGCCTGGCGAAAGCCTGAGTGTGAAACTGGTCTATTCACAGATTTTGCCGCTGAGCCAATTGGGGCTCTGTGAATTGCGCCTGCCCACGGTTGTGGCGCCGCGCTACCTGCCCGGCGAAGCGCTGGAACGCCCTGCCAGCGGCCAAGGCACAGCCCTGGATACAGACCGCGTGCCCGATGCCTCCCGCATCAGCCCTCCCCTGCTGGCCCCCGGTTTTGATCCCCGCTTGGACTTCTCAATCAAGGTGCAGATTCTCGAAAGCCAGCTCGCAGGTCTGAGTTGCAGCCAACATGCCCTGCAATTGGCAATCGGCCCTGAAGGATTCGAAATTGAATTGAGCCGCGAACACGAGCGCCTCAACCGCGACTTTGTGCTGCGCTGGCGTTTGGCCCAGGACAAAGTCAGGCCACAGGTGCTTTATACCCGCTGGAAAGAGGGCTATTTCGGACTCCTGCAACTAACTGGGCCCGCCCGCACTTGGGCCGGCGTCCCGCGCGAGGTGGTTTTTGTGGTCGATCGTTCAGGCTCGATGGAGGGCGAAAAAATGGTCTCTGCCAGCCAAGCCTGTGGCCTGCTGCTCGAAGCACTTGGCCCCGAAGATCGCTTTGCGATCTTGGCTTTTGACGATCAATTGGACTGGTTTGAACCTGCTGGCAACGCCCAAGAAAATTATTTCTTGCCTGCCGACCCAGCCGGACAAGCCGCCGGACAGCAATTTTTAAGCGGTTTAAACGCCCGAGGGGGCACGGAATTGGAAGGCGCCCTGCGGGTCTCATTGCAAGTCTTGCAGCAAAAAGACACAAGCCTGAAGCAGCGGGTGGTGGTCTTGCTGACCGACGGCCAAATTGGGGACGAGTCAGCCGTTCTCAAACGCTTGCAGCAAAATCTGGGCGATTGTCGGGTTTTTGCAGTGGGCATCGACACAGCTGTCAACGAAGCCCTGCTCAACCGTCTGGCTGCCCTCGGCGGTGGCAGCGCCCATTTTGTCGTGCCTGGCGAGAAGCTCAACGAAGCCCTGCGGGGCGTCGCCCAAGAAATGGGCGATCCCGTTTTAACCGGCCTGGAAATAACCACAACGGGGGTGGAGGATCTCAGTCCCGCCCGGATTCCCGATCTGTTTGTGGGCCGGGGACTCAGCCTCTGCTTTCGCAGCAAAGCGCCGATGCCGCTCACGCTCACGGGCAAAGATGCCCAAGGAGAAACCCAGTATTTCGAAACCTTTCCCACCAAAATGGCACCCGCAATGGAGCTGGATGCCCTACGCCATCTCTGGGCCCGCCGCCGGCTGAGTGAGTTAGAAGACCGCTTTCGTCTCAACCCCAGCGATCCCAGCTTGCGCCAGGAGATGATCTCCCTCTCCTGTGAACACGGCGTGCTCTCGCGGCTCACCGCGTTGATCGCGATTGATCAAGACACGATCAGCAATCCCAGCGGCCAAGTCAAAACGGTGGTACAACCCGTCGAAATGCCAGATCAATGGGAAGAGGGAACGTTCAGTCTGGGCTTTACCGGAGCCCTGCCTCCACAGGCAGCGATGATGTGTGCAGCTCCTATGCCCTCACCGATGCCCGCCGCTTATCCCTCGGCCCCGCCACCGTATGAAGCAGAAATCATGATGATGGAAGATCTGGGGTCTTCTGCACCCCGGACGCGGTCAGCCCCCCCAGCCAAAAAAGGCTTTAAGGGCCTGACTAATCCCTTTGCCAAAAGAGCGGCAGCACCACCGCCGCCGCTTGCAGAGGCCAAGCAAGAAAGGCCATCCTCAGCGATAATCAGACCCGAGAATGGTTTGAGTGAAGCCTACCGTGAATTGCGCAAACACTGCCAAGCACTCTGCCAAGCTATCCAAGCAGGTGATTTGCCCCAGGCACAAGCCTTGCAAGAAAACAGAGACAACCTGCTCAAAGCTTTGACCCAAAGCAGCTTGGCCGATCGTTTGCCCCAACTTCAGCGCCTGCTGCGGCGGGAATTGCTGGAACTGCAGCAAGGCCTAGCAGCACCCGGCATACAAGCCCATCAATTGCTGCCGCTGGTCGAAAAAATCTTGACCCTATTAGCAGGGATACAAACAGAATGGGATACCCTGTTCCAAACAGAAAACCCACCCACTCCTTTCTGGGAGAGCAGCATATAAAACAAAAAGAGGGCCTGAAATTTCAGGCCCTCAACGATTATCCGTATTAAAACGGTTCAATACTGAGCTTTTTACTTGGGGCAAAGCCCCCGGAGAGAAAGCTCGATTTATACAGTGCCCCGTCCACCGAGAAGGTGTAGGTATCAAAGGGACGGTCATGGGTTTCAGCCAAAATCTGGACGTCTTGTGCGCCAGGAAAAACACGGGCAATCACCGTTTGAATGTCTGGGGGGCAGCCGGGCGGAAAACCTCCGACACGGATCAGGCCTGCGGCATCGCGTTCAACTTCAAGCGCAAGCGCAAGCGGAAATTCCAGTTGTGGCAAAGCTTTGCCTGGCATCTGGGAAACCTGAACCTGATCGCTTGAAAACTGTTTTAAAAGCGAGGGTTTGGGGAGAGGGGGAGCAGAAGACAACCGTCCACCAGGCCCTGAAGCCTGTGACCAATTCAGAGGACGGGACTCAATCTGCATGGGCATGTCCTTTCGGCTCCGGGGAAGAAAGGATAAGTGTGTTTATGGAGCGCTGCCAATCATTAAGAATGCCCTGATTATAACAAAATAATAACGGCTTTACAACCCCTGCAACACACTTAAGTTCTGACTCAGCTCAAAAGCTGAAAACGGGCCTTGTTGGCTGCCTGTAAAATGGGATCCCAAACCGGCGCAAAGGGCGGCGCATAACTCAAATCCAAGTCCGACAATTCGAGTATGGTCAGCTTGGCACTGATGGCCGTGGCGATAATATCACAGCGTTTGGCCAAACTGGGGTCGTTGCCCACCATCAGCGCACCCAAGAGCCGCAAATTTTCGGCATGGTACACCAATTGCACCCAAACCTGACCATGCCCCTGGTAATAATGGGCCTGAGCCGGTGCTTGAGCTTCGGCCAAACGGTAGGGAATGCCGGCTTTTTCCAAGCTGAGGAGATCCGCTCCAGTGCGGGCAATCACCTGTTCAAAGACCTTGGTCACAGCACTGCCGACCACCCCTGGAAAGCGATCTTCGCCGCCAGAAAGCACGGTGCCTGCGACACGGCCCTGGCGATTGGCTGTTAGCGCCAGGGGAATAAACACGGGTTTTTCCAAAACGCGGTGAAAGGACTCCGCACAGTCGCCTGCGGCGTAAATATCCGGATCGGAGGTTTGCTGCTTCTCATTCACGGCCAGCGCGCCGCTTGCCCCCACAACCAGCCCAGCCTCTTTAAGAAAGGGCACATTGGGGCGAACCCCCAGGCACACCAAAACCAAATCCGCAGGCAAGCTGCCTTGATCGGTTTGAACCTCTGTGACAGAACCCGCTTGGCCCCCAAAGCCCTGCACAGTGACACCCAGTTTAAGCGTGACTTCGTGGCGGGCCAGTTCCGCACTGACCTGTTCAGTCACCTGGGCGTGCAATTGGCCCATCACCCCCGCCAGCTTTTCGACCACGGTCACATCCAAACCACGTTTTTTGAGTCCTTCAGCCATTTCCAGGCCAATATACCCAGCTCCGACAATCACAACTTTGCGGCGACCGGCCTGAATCAGGGCGTCGAGACGGCGCGAGTCGGCCAGGGTTTTGATTGTCATCACCCCTTCCAAATCGAGTCCCGGCCAGGGTGGCACAATCGGGGCCGCGCCCGTGGCAATCAAAAGCCGATCATAAGACTGCAGAAAGGTTTCGCCTTGGGCATTGCGGACTTGAATTTGTTTTTGCGCGGGCAAAACCGCTTCAACGGTGTGGCCCATGTGCAGATCCAGCCCTTTTTTGCGAAAGCTCTCGGGAGAAACCACCACCAAATCGTCGAGCTGGGCCACGTCGCCGCTGAAAAAATAGGGAATGCCACAGGCCCCATAAGAGGTGTTTTCACCTTTTTCAAACACGATCACAGGCCAATCAGGTTGCCGCCTGCGAATCTGCATGGCCGCACTCATGCCTGCCGCATCACCACCAATAATCACGATTTGCATATAGATACTCCTGATCTCAAAAATATACCACCAATATACCATAGACGGTATTCTATATCCAATTGACCGCCCCCTCACTCAAATTGTATACTTGTGTATTTAATCTAGCTGTTTCAGCTGTCTATTTTTGTGCTTCCATCCCTGAATACTTTCCCGTGAGGCGTATCCCATGTCTGGCCCCGATTCAGCCCCCTCGTCCTCTACGCTGATCAGCGTAGAGGGACGGGTTCGCGAGATCAGCTTTCAATCCGAAGAGAGCGGCTATACGGTGCTGCATTGCAAAGATCTCGCCAGCCAAAAAGTGATCGTGATGGTGGGAGATATGCCCTTGGTCAAAGAGGGCGAACGTTTAACCTTTCAAGGCAAATGGGTCAATCATCCCCGCTTTGGCAAACAATTCCGGGTCCAAAGCTACGAAAGCATCATGCCTACCAGTCCCGAGGGGATTGAGAGTTTTTTGGCTTCGGGTCAGCTCAGAGGGGTGGGGCCTGTGACAGCCAAGCGTCTGGTCGAACATTTTGGCGAAGCCACTTTGCAGATTCTCGATCAAGCCCCCGAACGCCTGGAGGAAGTCCCCGGCCTGGGCGAGCGCAAAGTGGTTCAGATTCTTGCCAGTTGGCGTGAGCAGCGCGGCCTGCAACCCCTGCTGCAATTTTTAAACCGCTTCGGCCTCTCCCCACAACTGGCACCCAGGCTGTTCAAAGAATACGGCACCCAAGCCGCTCAGGCCTTGCAGAACCAGCCCTATGATTTGGCCCGGCTCTGGGGCCAGGGCTTTGCCAGTGCCGATCGCTTTGCGCGCCTGCTGGCCGAGAGCCAGGATTTGCCTTGGCAGGCCAACCACCCCGACCGCCTACAGGTGGGCATCAAACATGTTTTACAACAGGCCCTGCGCGATGGACACCTCTCGCTGCCCCTGCCTGAATTGCTGACACAGGCCAGCCAGTTGTTGGGCCTGCCCCAAAGTGAGATCGCCGCAGCCCTGGAAAAGTTGCTCAGCGAGCGCGAACTCTGGCCCGAATTGCGTCTCACCCCCACCGTCCCCAACACACCGCCCCTTTATGATATCTACCTCTACCGCTACGGCAAAGCCGAACAAGAAGCCGCCGAGCGCTTAAAAGAACTCTTGAGCGATTTGCCCCCTTTGGATTCAGATCGCTTTGCTGCTTGGCTGGAGAATTACCAAGCTGAGCAAAAAATGGATTTTTCAGAGGGCCAACGCCAGGCGATCGAAGCGGCTGTGCGCCACAAGGTCATGATCTTAACAGGCGGGCCGGGCACAGGCAAAACAACGGTCAGCAAAGCCATTTTGGCCTGGTTTAAAGATCAAAAGCTGCGCTACAAACTGGCCTCGCCCACGGGCCGGGCAGCCCGGCGGCTCTCAGAGGTAACTGGTGATGAGGCCCTGACCCTGCACCGCCTGCTGGAATTTGATCCCCAGCTCAAGTGTTTTATTCGCGGTGCCGACGAGCCCCTCAAAAGTGATCTGGTGCTGCTCGATGAGATCTCAATGGTGGAAATGACCCTGTTTAACGACCTGCTCAAGGCCCTGCCCGACGCCTGCCGCCTGATTCTGATCGGCGACAGCGATCAATTGCCCTCAGTCGGCCCCGGCGCGGTGCTGGCAGAACTGCTGCAGAGTAAGGTGATTCCCGCGGTAAAGTTAACCGAAATCTACCGCCAGGCCCAGGCCAGCCGCATTGTGCGCAATGCCCACCGGGTCAATCAAGGCGAGCCGCCGGTGCTTTTGCCCCCCACGGGCCGCAACCGCAGCGAAGATGCTTTTTTTATCGCAAGCACCCAGCCCGACGACACCACCACCCAATTGCTGGATTTGGTGTCGCGCCGCCTGCCCGCCGCCGGTTATGCGCCGACAGATATTCAGGTGCTCTGCCCAATGCGCAAAGGCCAAATTGGCACCCAAGCCCTCAACCGCGCATTGCAGGCCGTCCTCAATCCCGCCCCGGCCAGCCTGACGCCCGAGTCCGAGGTACAGGTCAGTCATCAGCGCTTGCGCTTGGGGGATCGGGTCATCCAGCTCAAAAACAATTACGAATTGGAGATTTTTAACGGCGATCTCGGCCAGGTGGTTGAAGTGTATCCCGGCGAACGGCGGCTGAAGGTGGCCTTTGTGGATAAAACTGTGGAAATCGCAGACGATCAATTGCAGGAACTGGATTTGGCCTATGCTCTCACCATTCACAAATCCCAGGGGGCGGAATTCCCGGTGGTGATTCTGCTGCTGACCCGCCAACACCATATTATGTTGCAGCGCAATCTGCTCTATACCGGCATGACCCGCGCCCAGAAATTACTGGTGCTGATGGGAGACCCCTGGGCAATCGAACGGGCCGCGCAAAACGAACGGCTCAAACACCGCAATACACGTCTGGGAGAGCGCTTGCAGGTGCTCTTTGGGGCCGACCCCGCAGCGGCAATCGACTTGTCTGAAGCCCCCGTACACATGCCATAATAACCAAAACACCTGCACAACGTGCACAAGGAGTGACAAAAAATGGCTCCATCCGCAATTTTAAATAGCTTTCAACTCGGTTTTCCCTGGCAAACCGCTGATCCGTTTTTATTCTGTGTCTATCACCAGGATTTTTATCCCAAAAGCAATGGCCAGTTTGGCCCAGCAGCGTCGTTGGCGGGCCGGGATATCGGCCAGGATTTTACCATCAAAGATGGTTGGCGCATGTACCACGGCCAAGCGGTGCCAGGTTTTCCGGGCCACCCTCATCGGGGCTTTGAAACGGTCACCGTGGTCGAAAAAGGCCTGATCGACCATGCCGATTCCCAAGGGGCCGCAGGCCGCTATGGCCAAGGCGACGTGCAGTGGATGACAGCGGGCAAAGGTCTGCAACATGCCGAGATGTTTCCGCTGCTCAACGAAAACGAAGACAACCCGGCTGAACTCTTTCAGATTTGGCTCAATTTGCCCCGCAGCAAAAAAATGGTCGCCCCCCATTTTCGCATGTTGTGGTCCGAAGATATTCCTGTGGTGAACAGCCAAGATGCCCAGGGCAAAAACATCCGCGTCAAGGTGGTGGCTGGCAAATACGGCGAACACACGCCCCCTGCTCCCCCGCCGGATTCGTGGGCGGCTGACCCCAGCCATGATGTGGCGATTTGGGTGATTCAGCTCGAAGCGGGCGCTGAGTGGGAATTGCCCGCAGAGGCCCACGGGCTTTCGCGGCGGCTGTATTTCTTTGAAGGAGAGAGCCTCAAAGCCGCTGGAACAGAATTTCAACCCGGTGTGGGTTTGGAGCTGGACTCCAGCGTGGGCTTGCCGCTGCAAAATGGAGCGCAGACAGCCCGTCTCTTGCTTTTGCAGGGGCGGCGAATTGCCGAGCCGGTGGTGCAGTATGGGCCCTTTGTGATGAACAGCAAGGCGGAGATTATGCAAGCCTTTGAAGACTACCAGCGCGATCAGTTTGGGGGCTGGCCTTGGCCGAGTCCTGAGCCGGTGCATGGACAGAAGGGGCGCTTTGCACGGTATGCGGATGGGCGGGAAGAGCGGCCCGTTGGAGAGTAGGTTTCTGGCCTCAAGACCATTTGTTTAAAATTTGACTCCCCAAATTGCGTTGTTTTTCGGTTTTTGTTGCCGGTGAGCAGCTCCGGTTGGCACAAGCCCCTGACGTTCGGGCCGTTCGCTGCGCACGTCGTGTGCGCGCTCACTTTCAGTCGCCCCGCCTTTTGCCCTCCTGGCGCGGCGGGGCTCCTAATGCCCTCACTTACCAGGGGCTTGGCCAACAGGGAGAGACTCCTGAGCGTTCTTTAAAAAGTGGACACCTGAGATGAGCTGTTTACAATGATTAAACAGAGGGTAAATACAACTGGGAATGAAAAATACGGCAAAAGGTTTAAACGGGTATGGTCTTGGGCCCCACAACCAAATCTGTCTTGGTCTTGTTGGCCTGTATCGGCTGCAATAAAAATTTGCCTGTGTCCGAGATTTCTTCAAAACCTTCTTCAGCAGCGACAGCAGAGCCACTCCCAACGCCAAGTCCTGTAAATACCGATGATGGAAATTGCCATATTCTCATTGAAGTTGATAAAGAAAGTGGCCATTACATCGGTTTTGAGACAGGTGGAGCCAACTATATTATGCCCTTAAAAACCATCTTCAAAAATTGCCGCCCTTTCAAAATTGAAGATATTGCTGAACATATATTCTCCTTTTCGTACAATGGAGCCATATATGTGATTTCTAAGGAAACACAACCTGATCCAAAATATGTGAATACCAAAAGTCAACCTTCTTACTGTGCATTGTATGGGTTTACACATCAAGCAAATATAGAGTTATTTACTGAAACTAAGCTTAAAAATGGAGAATTCATCAAAGGGGTTCCCTTTCTGCTTCAATTGGATGCGGCCCGTATCAAGAATTGTGAAACACCGGGAATGCTTGCTGGATCAATGAATTCTGAAGCCCACCATTGATAGATAGATTGAGCATGATAGGCAAAGATCGCATTTTTGATCAGTATTTTGTTGAGCGGATGTGGGAAGACAAGATCTAAATTCAATCAAGGGATATAACTCAAAAGCCTCAAAACTTCTCTGTTGTCAAAGTGATAGGCAAGACCTTTGTCCTGCTTACTCTGGGGATGTCTCTCTCCGTTGGTCAAGCCCCTGGTAAGTGAGGGCATTTATGAGCTTCTTGCAGAGCCAGCGGCGATGCTTAGAAGGCTCTTACTTAGCACCGCAGGTTGCTGAGGAGCCCCGACGTGTCAGGAGGACGAAAGGCGGGGCGACTGGTAGTGAGTGCGCACACGACGTGCGCAACGAACGGCCCGAACGGCAGGGGCTTGCGCCAACCGGAGCCACCCACCCCAAGCCAACCTGAATTTCACCCACATCGTCAGCACTCAAAAAGTGACGTTGAGGATTTACCCTCTCTTTGAGATACCCGAAACAGGGCCCCGCTCAATGCCTCAAGGCAAAAACATCGCCCGATCGGGATAACTTTCAGGCACAGAATAGGGAATGCGTTGAACTTCAGCTCCGGATTCCAGCGCATAAGTCACCAAAGAGGGGAACGCTTCCCCCGCTAATGCAGGCAGCAGACCAGTCAGATAACCCGGCGCCCCCTGCCCTTTGGCCATGATAAATTCAGAGCGGTGAGGCAAAACCGCTTTGCTGCCGCTGCGCAAATGATGCCGAATCAAGAGCGGGTTTTCGTCCAAGACTGGATTTTCGTGCTGTTTGGTCATGGCTGCCGGATAAACCACCCAATCCGACTGGGGCCAGCTGATCAGTGTCGGGGCCCCCCGAGAATTGGATTTGGGGATTTCAGCCACCTGTTTGGCAGGACCTTGCAGGGGTTGAGCCATCAACTTCCAAGTGAGGGCCCCTTTGGTTTTGCCTGGGCTAAAAAACAAGAGCTGTTGGCCGCTGTTCTGCAATTCAAGGACCGTATCAAAGCGGCCCAAGAGACGGGCTTTGCCTTTGAGTGGCACATGCCAGAGCTGCATGGTTTGGCCAGGGATAAAATCAGCAAAATCCGGGGACTCCTTGCCCTGTCCGGTCCAAAGCACGTAGGCATAAGAGCCATCGGGCAAAGGCACAAAATCGTAAAGACCTGGCTTGTTCAAAAAGAGCTGAGGACCTTTGCTACCCACACGATACACCTGCACACCTTGAGGCAGAATCACTTTGGCGTAATAACTGCCGTCTGAGCGTTGAAAAGGCATAACATTCAAAAACCCGTTAAACCAACGCGACTGGGCAATGCGCTGAGCTTTGCGGCTGCGGCGATCCAGAGCGTACCAATCCCAGTTATCATCCGGCCCGTGCATTTGGTATAAAATCTGCCCCCGATTGCTCATCACAATTTTCGAGACCCCGTGCGGGGGCGTAAAATACGTCTGCCAATCCTGGCCTGAAGCAGATACTGTGGGAGAGACGAAGCGCTCTGGCTCGCCCACAGAATAAACCAGCAACTCGGCAGCTTTCGCTGAGAAAGAGCCCGCTCCCAGCATCAGAAGTAGGATCCATAAGAAATGTTTGCCCATTGTTATGCGCTCTCCAAACAAATTTTAAATAAAATTCAGCAGCGAGAGATTGGCCAGACGTTGGGTCACGTTATACGCCGCTTGCAGGGCGGTTTCGTTCAGGGTCAGCCGTGAGATCGCTTCGGTCAGGTCGGTTTCGCGCTGATCAGCCAATTGGCTGCTGAGCACCTCTTTGGTTTGGGCCACACGGTTTTCGACCAATTCGGCCCGTTGGCCGCGCACGCCCAATTCGACCCGGCGGCCAGTCAGAGCTGTAAAGGCATCATCGACCTCGCGCAGGTTTTGAATCGAAATGGTCAGCGCCGCATCGCGCCCAGTTTTGCCGTTGATCACCTGATCACGCAGGCGAATCACCGCATCAAAGGCGTCGATTTTTTGGCGAATCACAGTGCCGGTTTGCAGGCCAATGGCGTTAAAGATCGCGTTGGCCACAGGGTTATTGGTATCGACGCGAATATCTTGGCCATTGGCAGAGAGCAGCACGCGTGTGCCACCTGTGGTGGGATCGGTGATGCGCTCACCCCGCACGCCCGTGGTCGCGGCCTGGGCATTGATTGCGTTGACAAGGGCATCGGCCACGTCGATCATATTCTGGGGCGGGTTGAGGGGATTTGCGGCCACAGGGGCAATTGGGCCAATGTCCACGCCATTGATCAGCAAATCTCCGGCATTGATTGGATTGAGATAACTCACCCCAGCGGGGGTGGCGGGAATCTGAATTTTGGGGCCATCGCCATTGGTTTGCAACAAAAACGGCGAGCCGGTCAAGGAGTTGAGGCGAATGCCCGAAGGCCCCGAGGCCAGAGCAGAGACGCCGGTGGTGCCACTTTGGGCATTGATAGCGGCAATCACGGTGGCGGCATCAGCGGCGGGCACCCCAGTGAGCGGGCCCGGCACGAGGATATTGGTGCCGTTGAGCACCAGTTCACCGGCGGCCAAGCTGTCGCCAGCAAGAAAGGTCACAGGCGCGCCAGAGACGGCACTGCCCAGGCCAGCGGCGGGAATATCCCGGCCACTGAGCAAACGGGTTTGCTCGCGTTGGCCCGAAAAGGCCTCGTCGCCGCTCATATTCAGCGGCAGCAATTCCTGGCGACCAATCTGGGCCAGGTTTTCGCCGCTGTCTCCCTGGTAGACCACATCAGTAATGCGCTGGTCGCCATTGCTAAAATACAGGCGGCCCGTGGCATCGGTGCTGGCGCGGATACCCGTGTCGGTGGAGCGGTTGTTGATCGCCGTGACGATTTGGCGTGCACGCTGGGGCGCCGTTAAAGTGGCATCAAAGGTCAGCGGGGTGCTGAAAATATCCACACCATTTAAGACCAAGCTGCCTTTGCTCAAGGTCAAGGCACCTGCCGCAGCCACCGCGCCATTGACAGCCGTGGCACTGCGGGTCTGTTCGTAGACCTGGTTGGGCAGATTGATCTGGGCAGGGGCCCCGGCAATTTCAAAGGGCTGCTGGGATTGCAGCGTGACAAAGCCATTGCCATCGGTCTTGGCGTAGAGTGCGGTCTGATTGGAGATCGTGTTGATCGCAGTGGCAATCACCTGGGCGTTTTGTTCTGCCGTATTGGCAGCATTAAAGGTCATGGCGGCAGTTAACGTCACGCCATTGATCGTCAGGGTGCCGGCAGGCACGTTGGCCAAAGCGCCGGCAGCCAGGCGCTGAGAGGTAAAACGGGTATCGCTGAGAGCCAGGTTTTCGTTGCGAAAGACATTCAGGCCCCCCACACCGGGAATGCCCTGGCCCGAGACCTGAATCGGCTTGTTGGAGGGAGTGCCATTTTTGTCGAGATTGACCAAGACAATCCCGGTCAAAGGGGCTGCGCCCGGTGCGGCAAAGGTGCCATTGGGAAAATTGACCGCACGGGCAGTTACGCCGGTTTCAACTGTTTTGGCATTGATGCGCTCGACCAGGGCTTGGGTATTGTCTGCGGCGCTGCGGGTCGGTTCAATCACCGAAAAAGAGCCGATATCCACACCGTTGATCAACAGATCGCCGCCATTGAGCGAAAACGATCCGGCCTGTACCGTGGTCATCGAACGGGTTTCCAAGCGGGTGCTAAAATTGCCGCGGTTGAGGTTGAGTTCGGTCAAAGCGGTGCCTTCGAGCACCAGGTTTTTTTCGGGTTTAAACGGGGCTTTGGCCGATTGATAGCCACCAAAGATAAAATTGCCCTCGTGGGTGGCGTTGCCAATATCCGAGAGCCTTTCCAGTAGGCCTTCGAGTTCAGCAGAAATGCCATCCAACTGTTGTTGGTTCAGGGTTTCATCAGCCGAGCGAATCGCCAATTCGCGCACCCGCTGCAGCACCTCACCGGCAAACGACAATTCATTGTCGGCCTGCAGGTTAAAATCGTGGGCTGTATTGGCATTGCTGCCAATTCGCTCCTGAAAGGCAATGGCCTTGCGCAAATCCAGAGAAATGCCTGTGGCCGTGGGGTCTTCGGAGGGTTTGTCAAAGCGAAAGCCGCTGCTGATCTGTTTTTGCCCGACAAAGAGGTCATTCTGGCGGGCCTGAATCTGGCTCAGGGAGTTGCGCTGCAACATTTGTTGGGTAATTCTGATCATCGTTAGGCTCCGAGTCCGTTCACAATCTGATTCAGCATTTCATCCATGGTGGTCATCACCCGCGCTGCCGCTGAAAAAGAGCGCTGAAACTGCAGCATATTGGCCAGTTCTTCGTCCAAGTTCACACCCGAGACCGACTGGCGTTGATTGTCTACGCTGGCTTTGACCAAGTCCAAGGTCTCGCTACGCTCACGGGCCTGGCCAATGGTATTGCCCATGGTGGTCACAAGTGTGCGGTAATAGTCTTCGAGACTCTCACCACCAATCGTGGCCTGAAAGCGCAATTGGTAAATCGCGCGGGCCTGGCTGCCATCACCCGGCGGGAAAGAGGCATCTGCCGCCAAGGCCAGCAGCGCCGGATCGGCTTGAATTGTGCCACTGACCGCCAGATTGGAGGGGTTGGTGCCGGTAAAAAAAGGCCGGTTGCTCTGGCCATTCAGGTCAAAGGCCTGGGAATGAATGGTGTTTACGCGCCGAATCAGGCTTGCCGCCAATTGATGGACACGGTTGAGGGTATCCGGTAAAATCCGGGTTTTGGTGTCGAGCAGGCTCTCAATTTTGCCACCGGGTTGGTTCATGTAGATGCTGTCTCCAACCTGCAGAGAGGTCGAGTTGGTCAGGGTATAATCGCCCCCGGCAAGGCCAGTCAGGGTCAAACCTGTGCCGGTCACTTCGAGATTGATCAAATTGCTGCCATTGCCGGTGCCCGTTAAGATCAGCCGACCCGAAGGGTCGAGGGCGGCTGTCACACCGGTTTGGCCTGTGCGCAGGTTGATCTGATTGACGAGCAAACCCGCATTGGCCGCTGCGGCTATATTCAAAGGCGGGTCACTGCCCAAAATATCCACGCCGTTGATCACCAGATCCCCGCGGTTGAGGGTGGCGGGAAAGCCCACCGGGTTTTGGCCGCGCAGCAAATCTGGCTCGCGGCGCAATTCAATCGCGTGCCAGACATTTTGGCTGACCAGCGCTTTGCCATCACTTTGGACCTGTACTGTGCCATTTTCAAAGGTCTGAATCTGGATTTTTAAGAGGCTGCCGATTTCATCCAAGAGGCGATCGCGCTGATCCATCAAATCGCCAGGGGTCTCCCCCAGATTCACACGCAGCGAAATCTGCTCGTTGAGCTGGGCCAATTGCATCGAAATCTGATTGGCACGGTCCACCGATTGGGTCAAATCGCGATCCGCATCTTCTTGCAGGCGGTAGACATCTTCAAAAAAGCTGCGCAGGCCGTAGCTCAGATCGTTGCCTGCGGCCACCACAGTCTGGCGCAAAGCGCGGTCATCGGGACGCAAACTGGCCTCTTGAAAGCTATTAAAGAATTTTTCAATCGTCAGACCCAGCGCACTTTCACCGAGTTCACCGAGCGAGGTTTCCATCCGTTCGGTATAGTTCAAACGGGTCTGGTAATAGCTCTGCTCCTGGGTTTTGAGTCGGTATTCTTTGTCCAAAAACTCATCGCGCAGGCGCTGCAGCCGATCGGCCTGTACGCCTTGGCCCACACTGCCTGGATAAATGGCGCCCAAACCATAAATATCTGGGGCGGCCTGGAGATGCAAACGCTGACGGCTGTAGCCCTCAACCCCGGCATTGGCAATATTGTGGCCGGTTAAATCCAAATTCTGCTGCTGGGTAAAGAGCGCGCTGCGGGCAATATTAAAACCGAGAAAAGCAGGTCTGACCATAATTAAGCGTTGTACTCACAAAAACTGGCATGGGATTCGGCACGGGTCTCGACTTGGCCATAGGGAGAATAGACCGCAGGCGCGTTGGCACAGGCCAAGCTGCGGTAGAGTTCGGTGGTGTGTTGGATATACATCAGGCCCTGTTCTAACAACACTTGATTTTTGGCACGCAAAGAGCGCAGAGTGGCCACATGGGCATTGATTTTTTCTTGTAAGACCTTAAACTGGGTGCGCAGACGCAAATCCGAGAGCTGAGCAATAAAGACAGAGAGTTGACCATTCCAGGGTTTCAAGTGTGTTTGGCGCTCTTTTTCACGCGCCTGCATCAGGCCCAGACATTGCTCCTGCTGCTGAATCACCTGCTCCAACTCGGCCTGACGGTTGTGAATCAGGTGGTCTTGCATCTGCTCTTGCAATTGCAGTAAACACTGATAATACTGTTCTTCGCGGATCAGATCTGCCAAGAAAATCTGTTCTGGAGCCAAAGTGGGTGCAGCCATCACGTTCTCTCCTCTTTCATTAAAACCACTGAAAAGCCACAAGCCCAGCAGGGAGAAAAACGCCCTGCCGAACCTGCGGAAAGCGGTAACACTGCTCCCATTGAGCTAGCCCTGGTCCAGTTCTGCCAGCCGAAACATGGCTTCGGCGAGGTCCGTCACCGGCACCTGGTAAGATCCGTCTTGCAGCCGCTGTTCCAAAGCCTGAACTTTGTCTTCCCTGACTTCGGGCAATTCCTGCACCTGTTTGACCAAGCGCTGAATTTCCAGGCCCTGGGTGGATAAACTCGCCTGATCTGCTCCCCGCGCCGGAGAAACCCCGTAGGCGGCAAAAAGATCAAAGGCAGGCCCCACCCGTTGGACCGGCTGAGAACCGCTGACTCGCGCCAGCTCAAAGGCATTGTTATCATCAATTTTCACGGTGGTTTACCCGTTTCATTCTGCCGTCCCACGTGGGTTGGCAGAGGTATTCTCTTGGTTTATCGGCCGGGCAGAAAGCGAACTTAAACCCGCTTAAAAATATTTTGCCTGTCTGCGTAATTTCTCATCAGGCCAACAGTCCTGTTAGACTTTTACAAAATTGAGCCAAAAGAGCCAAACAAATGCCCCTAAATAATGAGTCTCAGACAGACATCAAAACAACAGTCAAAATACGTCTCTGGTTGAGAGAAATCATTCACCTGCGCAACGAAGTTGATGAAGAAGGAACCATCAACGATATCCGCAAAAACATCGAATTCAAAGGGGCCAATTTTTGGACCTTGGTCTGTGCTATTTTGATTGCCTCAATAGGTCTCAATACCAATTCCACAGCGGTCATTATCGGGGCCATGCTCATCTCTCCCTTAATGGGACCCATTATGGGTGCAGGCTTGGCCTTGGGGACCAATGATATAGATTTACTCAAACGCTCGCTGCGCAATTTGGGCATTGCTGTTCTGGCCAGTATTCTCACTTCAGCTTTGTATTTTTTGCTGACCCCTCTTGATTTGGTTCAATCGGAACTCCTGGCACGCACAAAACCGACTGTTTTTGACGTGTTAATCGCTTTTTTTGGAGGGCTCACCGGCATTGTTGCCAGTTCGCGCAAAGAGAAAAGCAATGCAATTCCCGGTGTGGCCATTGCAACCGCTTTAATGCCCCCTTTGTGCACCGCAGGTTTTGGCTTGGCCACATGGAATTTGACTTTTTTTTGGGGCGCCTTTTACCTTTTTCTGATCAACTCTGTCTTCATCTGTCTTTCGACTTTTTTGGTTGTGCGTTACCTGCATTTCAAGCGGGTCAGCTTTCTCGATCAGAAACGAGAACAGCGCGTCAGAATCTGGATCAGCACCTTTGCTTTAGTGACGATCTTGCCCAGTATCTACGCAGCCTGGGAAGTAGTGCAGGAAACCCTTTTCCAACGTGAAGCCAACAAATTCATTCAAGAGCAAATTCAATTTTCAGACAGTGAAATTATCAATACCAAATTGGGTTATCAACGTCAGGGCTCAACGATCGAAATCACCTTGATCGGCGAACCCCTTCCCAAGAAAGAAATCCTTAATCTAAAACAAAAACTCAGAAATAACCCCCGCTTAAGCAAGGCTGAATTGAAGCTACACCAACCCCGAACAGGCTCTCTGGAAATCGAGAAACAATTTACAAAACTGAATCAAGATTTGCGGGTGGGCATTGTTGAAGATCTTTACACAAAAAATGAAGCCCAATTGAAAGAGAAAGATGCGCAGATTCAAAAACAGCAAGACACGATCAAAGGCCTTGAACAATCCCTCTTAAAATACCAAGCCGACACACAGAATTTAGCGCAGCTGGCCGCAGAGATAAAAACCCAATACCCCACGTTAAACAAAATCGCTTTCAGCCAACTCAATCGCACAGATTTGGCAACACTCAAAACACAGACTGTACCTACTTTTTTTTGTTCTTGGCAAAACAAGCCAACGGCAGATCAAGAAAAAAGACTAAAGGCCTGGCTCTTAATTCGCTTAAAGCTAAAAGAATTAAAACTGGTCAATTTCCCCCTTTAATCTCAGGGCATGGATTTTTGCTTTTGCAGTATAAGCACCGTATAATGAACCCCGAAAACAGCCCACGCAAAGTGAAAACAAAGAGGTAGACACATGAAACGCGGTATTCGTTCGCTGATGGCCTTGACCCTGATCGCCGGAGCCCTAACAGGTGCTGGTGCGTTTGTAAGCGCCCCCCCTGCCCGAGCCGCCGATCTGGAAGAGTACCAGCGCAAGTTTATTTCTTTTTATCAGAACCGTCCCGTCCCTTACGATAAATATATTATTCAGGGCTTTCAGCGCGAGTTGCCCCGTTTTGACTATCAATTATTGGGCACCGGCGGAGCCAATAATCTGCTGGATTTCCTGCGTTTGGTTAAAATCTACCAACAGGAAAATGCTGGAAATTTGGCCTCCAATCAAGCCAGTGACAATATTAAAATCGGCGACAAGGTGATCACCTGGAGCGACACCAAACGCATCATGGAATCGGCTTATGTCTTTTCCACAGACTGGGTCTGGGGCGATCTGGATCTGGGCAACCTGCGCCGCCAAAGCAAAAATAGCAGCACCTGGCTGATCGATTTAGAAGCCGATCTCAAACTGGAATTGGATATTTTTAAGTTGAGTGGATCTGAGCCCACACTCTACAGAAACATGAACACCAGCTGGAAGATCAGCAAAACCTATGAAATCAGCAATATGAGTGACATTCTGGATGCCCTCAGCGACGCCACAGGCGGTGTCGCCGACCCTGAGAATATTGTCATTCAGGGCATGATCGTGGAAGTACTCAAACAATTGCCTTTTTATGCAGAACTGCTCGATCAAGATGCCGAAGATGTCTTGCGTGCCGAAGCGGAGACCAAATTGGCCAAAGACGGCTCAACCGGTCTGGCCACGGATATCAAACGCCTGAACGATTTTATCCTCAAAAACCAGATCGAAACGGCAGATATGGCCAGCGATAAGGTTCATGTCAAACTTCCAGGCAGCGAAACCGTCGAGACCCTGGGCATTGGCATGGATCACGGCTTTAAAGTGATCGAATATCGCTTGCAAAATGGCCAAGAAGTGCCTGTCGAAGTGGGTTTTGCCAAGGTGCGTGAACTGGATGCATCCAAATTTCGCTTGCAGCCGATTATTGTGGGCCGCGATTATGAAGCGGGTGATCAGATGATTGAGCATCCCAAATCGGGCTGGGGCATTGGTTTCAGTTTAGGAACGGTACCCCTGGGCTTTGAGGGCCAAACAGACAAAAACGACTTTGTACCCCAGGGCTCACTGGATATTGAATTCAGCCTGGCCGAAGCCACGGGTGTTTCAGAACTGTATTTCACCTTTTTAGGCGGTTTGGCCATGCCTCAACAGGCCAATCTGAGCCAAGCCAGCGTGCCCAGTGGGCTGAGTGTGGATGCCGGCGCCTCGGTATTGCCGATCGATCTGGAAGTCGGTCTGATGAAACGCTGGTACATGCGTCAGCTGATTTTAAGCTTGGGCCTGCGCGGCGGTCTCTTGGCCAGTAGCTTGATGGGCAGCGGGCTGGAAAACACACCCACAGCCATGGCCTTGGGCGGGGGCGCCTTTGCGGGCGTTCACTACCAGGCCAGCGCCGATATGATTCTCGGTTTAAACCTTGGCTGGCGCTATTTTACAGGCTCTGAATATATGGTAGACACCCCAGGCGCAGGCTCTGCCCGCAGCCGGGTGGCTTATCCTGGCCTCAACAGTAACGGGCCCCTTATCCAGGCTTTCCTCAATTACGGCTTTTAAGATTTAATCCCTTAAACACCCTTCGGTACAGAAATCAGCGTTTGGCGTTGATATCCGTCTGAAGGGTGTTTAACATTTGATCCAGAGTGACCCTATCTACAGGCTGGGTGATCAGCCGATTGTAATTCAGTTCACCCAGTACTTTGCCAGATGGGTCATAGGCTTTGCCCTGCAGAACAATCCGGGTATTTTCAGCCAATCCAATCAATTCGAGTGCGTAAGAGAGATCTTCTTTGAGACTTTCTGGCTTGACTCTGAGCTGCAAAACAGTCTCTCCCACCTGCAGCATACCTTCTGCCAACTGAAAATCGACCAAAGCTTTGAGGCCAAAGACCCTTTTCACGGCCTCCGGTGAAAATTGGAAGGTCAGGCGGCGCTCTCCTGAGCCAAAGTCGATTTGGGTGCGGCCTTTTTCGACCAACATCCGTGGCGTTGCGGTTGAGGATTGCACTGTAACGGTCTGGTAATCCATCTTAACGGCATTTAAAGGTGTGCAGGCCAAGAGAGAAAAAGACAGGCCAAGAGAGAAAAGATATTTGTTCATGATCTTCATTCTAAACCTTTTACTCACCTCTCAGGAAATTCTCAGCAAAAACACCTGGAATTCAAATTGCAAAGTTAAGTAATCTTGTGATAAATTTATGACATGGTTAAGCAAGTTTTAACCCAGCTTAACTATATGATAATCAAGAAACACCTTTTCGAGGCAAAATGAACCGCGTTCTCCACCTGATTGAACAATTCGGCAAACCCCAACCCCGCCACAGTCGCACGGGTCCTTTGACGTTGCCATCAGGTCAGCCCTGTATGTTGAGCTTTGACTTTGTCGAAGAGCAGGCCGAAGCCGAGAACGCAGAATGGGTGTCTGAGAACTTTTCTGGCAGCTTGGGCCGCACCGGTGAATGTATTTCCTCCCGCAGCCTGACGGATCCCCACTGTTTCGAAGAAATCGAGACCCACAAAGAGACCCGTTTGGCTACTTTGCGCACGGCCATCAGCCACGGCAGCACCTCAGACGAAATCGACCCTGCAAAGTGCCGCAAACCCCGCAAAGCGCGCCCCACGAGCAAAGTTCAGGCCACGGCCCTGCTCGAAGCCAGCGAGTTGATTTCCATTCCTGGCAAATACCGCTCCCGCGAGCACCTCGCTCCGGCCATGACGGGCGCAGCAGGCAAACAAATCAATCTGGATATCTTGCGCAAACTCAGCGAACGCCGCGGTTCTGATGACTTATTGGATACAGTTCGCAAAGCCTGTGACAAAGTCCATGCCGACTCCCTCTACGGCCCCCTTCACAAAAACAGCCACGAACCCCTGCGCCACACCATTCGCATCAAGATTGGTTAACTTGCGACTTAAACGCAAGTTTATCTAAATTTAATCTATATAATCCCTATCCTGTTCCAGAGGTTTTCCATGTACCGACAACGTGTGATTGGTTTATTGAGCGTCAGCCTGCTCTTCTTAGCAGCCTGCGGTCGTAGCACAGCATCGCTAGAGACCTTGCCACTCACCGAAGAACAGGCCAGCTATGTCCGCCAATACGCAAAGCCCCCTGCTCCCAGCGCCAAAGCCGCGCAAGACATGCAAAGCATTCTCAGCTCTATTCAATCGATCAAAGGGCGAATTGATGCCCTGCAAAAGGGGTCAAGCCCCAGCGGGTCTGATTCTGTCGCAAGCTCAGACGAAGGAGCCTTGCCCGGTGATATCACAGGGCCTGCACCCCGCAAAACGACCACAAAGCCCACAACCCCCAAGGCTTCAGCCGAAGAGACCGTTACTCCCCCCAGCAAAACCAACATATTGCAAGAAATTTCGAGCCGGATTCTCAATGCCAACGCCCTCGAAGCAGTCGCCCACCAAAGTGAGCGTGGTTTGGAGAGCGGTAAAAAAACCGAAAACCACCTGCATTTTTACAAAATGGGCAGCCAAGTCAAAATCGAAGTCATGGCAAGCTCTCCCCGCAACGCAGGCACCAAATTGCTCTATAACGTGGGCTCCAAACGGGTCAAAGTCAGACCCGGTGGCGCATTGAGTTTTATTACCACCGAACTGGATCAAAAAGATGACCAAATCGCGTCGGTCAATAATTACGCCCTTTACCAAACCGATTTTATTGGCATGGCCAAACGCTTGGCTGAGCCGATTTATTCTGCCCAATTGATTGGCAAAACCACGGTCGACGGACAGGAAACCTACGTCGCCAAAATTACGTCCAGCGCCCCCAACACGCTGGACAGCCGTATCCAGTACGAACACATGGCCTACGACCCCAAAACCTATGCCATCCGCTACTGGGAAGCCTTTGAAGGTACTGGCACAGAACCTTATCTGCGCTATCTATTAAAAAGCTTTGAGATCAAGCAGGATATTCCCGCGACTATCTTTAAGTTGTAAACTGTGATTGGTGTACTGAAATTAACTGAGGTAATTATGAAAAAACGCAGTATCGTCGGATTGGGTCTTTTATCAAGTGTATTCCTGGCCTCTTGCAGTGGCTTTCAGTCCCTGCCACAGGGTCTCTTGCCTGGCAACAATCCTGCCACCGTGGGTTCTTTTGCTGCTGGTCAGCCGAAGCAAGTGGTGGAAGTACGTTGGCAAAACCGCAACCAAATTATTAATATGGGCACTGCCGGTGTCGATCTCTTTGGTTTACAGCCAGCCCAGAAAACAGCCAAAGCCCGCGTCACCCAAGCAGAAATCCAAGCCATGCAAGCCCAAGGCATACAAGTCACTCAAAGCCGTGAGCCCAGCATGGACGTGCGCGGTGGCCTGCCCGGCGGCTACATGACCTACGCCCAAATGACCGAAAAGCTCAAAGCCTTTGCCGCTCAGTACCCCAATCTGGTCACCCTGGAAGACGTCGGTGATAGCTGGCTCAAAACCCAAGGCAAAGCCCCTCAGAATGATATTTGGTCCATTTCAGTCACCAACAAACAGAACCGCACCGCCAAACCAACCCTGATGCTCACCTCTGGTGTTCACGCCCGTGAATTGGCACCGGTTGAGCTCACCATGCGTTTGGTTGAAGAATTGCTAAGTCAATATGGCAAAGATCCCCAAGTCACCGAATTGGTCAATACCCGCGAGTTGGTTGTCCTGCCCATGGTCAACGTCGACGGACGTATTCAAGTTGAACAGGGAAATAGCTGGCAACGGAAAAACCTCAATGGTTCAGGTGTCGACATCAACCGCAATTTTGATGCCTACTGGAATTATCAAGGCATGAACGTACCCAGCAGTTGGAAAAACGGTCTGCTCAGCCCCGGCAGCGAAACTTACAGTGGTCCCAGTGCCGCTTCTGAGCCCGAAACCCAGGCTGTCCAGAATATGTATACCCGCAAAAAAATCACCGCTTCTGTAGATATCCACGCCTACGGCGATATGTTTTTCTGGCCGATTGGTTCCACCGAAAAACCGATCCCCGAGGTCAATATTTACAAGAACCTGTACAATGCCACTTTTAGCAAAATTGGCTATGACGGCGGCACCAGCCTCACATTGCTTTACCCCACCACGGGTACAACCGATGATTATGGCTATGTCAAACACCGTGCCTTCTCAATGGGCATGGAAGTCGGAAGCAGCTTCCGACCTGCTTACTCTGATGTGGAAAGAATGTGGGTCCAGCACCGTCCACTGTGGATGACCATGCTGAACATGATCAACACCTTTCCTGCCAGAAGATAAGCCAAAAATCTGACCGTTGATGTAGAGAGAACCGTCCCAATAGCGTAGAAGACCCTGTCCCAATAGCGTAGAAACCAGAAAGCCCCCGCATGCGGGGGCTTTCTTTTGGGAACCTGAAAAGCTGAATTTCAGTGACCTTTGATATCTGAGTATAATTTGCTGGGCCCGTGTTCTTGGCCGAACGCCTGGGCCTGCTGGCAAAAGTCCAAATACAATTCAGCCGCTAAATCCCCAGGGTTCGCAGCTTTGACTTCGCCAAACGCCAGCAAGGCCGCGTCATAAAGCCCCTGTTCATAGGCCTCTAAACCCTGAGTAAAGCGCTCGCTGGTCGCACGTTTAAGCCGATTACCGGGCGTATCTCGGCGGTCAATCAATTCAAAAATACGCACAGATTTATTTTTGCCTTTGACCCGCACCTGCCCCAAGGGGCGCAAGGGGTACTTCTCTGGTTCGGGCAAATGAGCCAAAACCTGCTCGCTGAGAATAATTGCAGCCCCATAAATTTTGGTCAGCCCCTCCATGCGTGAGGCCAAATTGACCGCATCGGAGATGACCGTGCCCTCCATGCGCTCGTTTTCACCAATTGTGCCCAGCATCAACGAACCTGTGTGTACACCAAAGCCTATTTCAATCGGTTCAAAGCCCCGCGCAATTCGACTGGGGTTATAAGCATAGACCACATCGAGCATTTCCAAGGCAGCTTCAATCGCATCAGCCGGGCTCTCGGGAAAAAGCGCCATAATTGCATCGCCAATGTATTTATCAATAAAGCCCCGGTTTTGGCGAATCACAGGACTGACGCGGCTGAGGTAGGAGTTGAGAAAGTCAAAATTCTCTTTGGGACTCATGGTCTCAGACAGGGTTGTAAACGAACGGATATCCGTAAAGAAAATCGTCATTTGTTTTTGTACCTGATCGCCCAAGCGCACCTGCACAATGCTCTCATGGCCCAAATAGCCCAAAAATTCACGGGGCACAAACCGGCTGTAAGCCATATTGATCTTGGCCAATTCAATATGGGTCTTGATCCGTGCCCGCAGCTCATTTTTCGAAAAGGGTTTGGTGAGATAGTCATTGGCCCCCATCTGAAAGCCCTCGACCAGATCCGAGACCTGATTCTTGGCCGTCAACATCACCACAGGCAGCTCTGTGGCCGGGTAGCGCTGGCGAATCTGGCGACAGACCTCATAGCCCGACATGCGGGGCATCATAATATCCAATAAGACCAAATCAAAATGGGTATCTGAGTCCAAGGCCTGCAAGGCCTCATCTCCATCACGGGCCTGAAAAATCTGGTAATGCTCCAGAGACAGTAAATTGGCCAAAACCTGACCATTGATCGGCTCATCATCGACAATCAAAATCCGGAAACCATCCCCACGGGCCCCTTCAACGGGAACGCCATCGGATTCCGCAAAGAGCGGGGCCTCATCGTGATAAAACTGAAGCTGTGAGAGTTCCTCGTTGGCCATGGGTTGGTAGAGGGGTTCCGCCAAGTCCACTGAGGCTGGCAAACCAAAGGTAAACACAGAGCCTTCTCCAGGGTGAGATTCAACCCAAATCTGCCCCCCGTGCAGTTCCACCAATTGACGGGTAATGGCCAGCCCAATGCCCGTGCCGCCAAATTCCCGTTCAATCACGCCCTCCCCCTGCTCAAAGGACTCAAAGATACGTGTGATTTGGTCTTGGGGAATTCCCCGGCCCGTATCGCAGACAGAGACATGGACTTGCGATCCCACTTGGCGGGCCGAAATTTCGATCAACCCCAAATCGGTAAACTTGATTGCATTGCCCACCAAATTGTAGAGAATCTGCTGCAAGCGATTTTCATCGGCCATGACAGCCACCATTTCTGTCGGAATGGCATTGTGTAAGTTGAGGGGTTTGTTGTGGGTGAGATGCATCAAAACAGTTAAAACCACATCGGCCAATGAGCGCAAACTGACCGGACGCAGATTGAGTTCCAGGGTGCGGTGCTTGAGTTTCGAGAAATCCAGAATATCATTGACCAAATTGGCCAGGCGGCGACCACTGGCCACCACCAATGAGAGATTATACAGCTGAGAGGCACTCAGTTCACCTGTCGCCCCATCGAGCATGGACTCTGCAATGCCAATAATGCCATTGAGCGGCGTGCGCAATTCGTGTGAGGTGTTGGCCAAAAACTCATCTTTGAGCCGGTCCAATTGGCTCAAAGCCTCGTTTTCTCGTTCCAAATGCTGAACCATGGTCTTCATGAGGTCGCGCATGCCCAACATACCAATCCCACAGCCTGCGGCATCAACGATCGGCAAATGCCGAATATTGTGGCTTTCCATCAATTTCAGCGCTTGATTGATATCTGCCTCGCCGGGCAAAGTCAAAAGCGAAGCAGTCATCACGGTTTTGACCGGGGTGGCGTGAATATCCAGTCCAGGTCCCACCACCTTATTGAGCAAATCCCGTTCCGAAAAAATACCCACCATCTCAGCAGGTGTGCCAATGATCATCGCTCCAATGCGATGTTGATGCATCAAAGCCACCACTTCTGCCACACTTAAGTCAGCAGGGGCACACTCCAAACCAGAATGCATAATCGATTGAACCGGAATACTTTTACTCAAATTCGGCCTGTTTTCAAAGAAGTTGTGTCATTGTAACAGATGCCCTGTTTGCCGTTTTTTAAATTTTATCCCTCAGTGGGTATAAGACAAATAAGCCCTCATTCATTGCGCTTCAATTGCTCCTCTGGGTGGCAATGCCAGTGAAGCGAGTTTCTTCTGAGCGATCAGAGCAAGCATGTTAAAATGGGCTAGATATCTTACTCTATAACCAGGGCGGACAGCGTGAGTTTTATTGAGCGAAAAAAAGCGGGGATTCTCAAACTCTATTCAGGACTGATTGGCAGAAGAGCTGAAATAGCCGCAGTAAAATATGCCATCCGCCAGATGGAGAACCGTGTCAGCTCAGGGCTCAAAGTCAGAGATTATCCCAATTTATTTTATTTTTACGGCCCAGTCGGTTCAGGCAAAAGTACCTTGTTGCGCACCATATATGAAGATTGCGAGCGGGGAGAACTGGGCTTTCAGCCTTTAGACATTTGGTTTGACTGCTCTAAAATTGCGCAATCTGAGGCCACAGCTGAAGAGAGTTTTGTGGTTGAATTGACACGGGCCGTGGTCACCACCGAACCCCAACTCAAAACCCATTTTCAACCCGTCTTTGATTTTTGGGATAATTTAATCAAAGAGGCATCCCCGCTGGGCGTTCCTGGTGGTAATTTGCCTGCGACAGCAGCTCCGACCCCCGCGCCCTCAGGGCCCGTTCGGGTCAACCCTGTCAAAGCGGCATATGGCTCGATCTCCAGCATCGATATTAAAAAAAGTGCGGGAGGCAAACAAAACGTCAAAGACATTGCCCGCAGTGTCAACCGCAATATGCAAGCCATGGAGGCCGCTCAGAGAACCCCAATAGCTCCTCCGACGGTCAATACCAAGGGAGAAATTGTCAAACGCTTTGCCCAGGCCGTCGACCAAATGGCAAGCCATTTTCGTGTCATTTTGTATTTGGATAATTTTGAAACCTTTGAACGCTCCGAAGAGTGGTTCCGACACAGTTTTTTAAAGAGCTTTCAAAAAGAACTGATCTTTGTGATAGCCGGAGAAACCGATTTACACACCACCTATTTGCAAGAATTTGGCAATGTGGCCTCCTGTGTGGCATTGCATCCCTTCTCCGTCTTTGAAACCGGTCATTTACTCGCCCACCAGACCCAGATCAGCGACCCCAAGGTCGTGGTCTCTGCCCACCGCCTCTCGGGCGGCAATCCACTCTGTGTGGCCATGATCGCCTCCGCTTTGCAACATATCGCAAGCAAAGAGCCGGCGCAAATAGCCGCAGATCCCGGCCCCACCCGCCAAGCCCGTCTCTTTGCCCTGCAACAGGGCCTGCCCGCGGCCCAGAGTCAAGCGGCACCGTCACCCACACTCAAATTTCTGGAATGGCCCGGAGACGATTATGGCGATAAAATCAACAAGTACATCGCCTATATCATGCTCGACGAAATCCCCAAAGCAGACCAAAATCTGCTGGCTGTACTGGCTCTGATGAATCGCTTTTATCCAGAGCTTTTCCAGCATCTGTCTGGCGTCATGAATGTTCAACGTACCTTGGAAACCCTCAGCCAGCGCTATTCTTTTGTCAGCCCCGAAGGGGAGATGATGGAGTTTATGAAGCGCACTTTGCGCGGTTATTTTAAACAGGAAATGGAAGATCTCTTCGATGAGATCATGCGTGGCGCTTATACCTATATGGCTGAATTGGTCAAACAGCAGCCACAAAACCTCAATTTACTGGTTGACGCCATGTATTATTATTTCCATCTCGACTTCCGCGTCGCTTACCGCCACTATGTCAATCTGGTTTCCCATTATATGAACAGCCAATTGGACTTCTGCGATCGCCTCGCGGCGGAAATGCTCTCCTGTTCGATCCCGCAGGAAGTCAAACACAAGATTCGCTCGATGTCCCGCTCTTTGGGCTGGTTCCGCAAAAAAGATCCGAACGGCTCACAGTTTATCATGGCCGAAGTGGCCAACCCCGAACCGATTGAACATGAAGAAATGCGCTTTATGGGCGATCTCTTCCTGCTCGGAGACCATTAACAGAGGTATGTATTAATGAAAGCCCTTTCGCTCACACTTTTGGCGGCATTGGCCGGCCTGAATCTGATGATTTCCCCTGCATGGGCAGAGACCAGTGCTGAAGACTTTTTTCAGCAAGGCCAAATTTTTGCAGGTCAAAAATCGTACGCAAAAGCCCAAGACGCCTATTTACAGGCCTTGGCTGTCGATCCCAAATTTGAAAAAGCCTATATTTCACTGGCCTTGATTTACAGCCTGAAAAAAGAATATCCCAAAGCTCTGGTTCAACTTGATACCGTGCTCAAAATCAATCCCAAAGCCACGATGCCCCACAAAGTCAAAGGCTTGATTTTTCGCGATCAAGGCAAATTCACAGAGGCCATTGCCTCTTTGCAAACTTATTTAAAAGCGGTACCGCCAGAGCAACTCAAAGAAAAAGACCGGGCAGATGTAGAGGCACTGATTGCCAAACTGGAAAAAGAAAAGAGTGCCATTCCCGCTGAAGGAGGCCAATAATGTCAGTCTATCGCTTTCGCTATTTGCGTACCATGTACGATAAAATTGTCGGCATCGCGGTCGAAAAGCCCTCGGGAGAACTGATCATGCAGGTAGGGAGACAGTTTATTGAGTTTAATCAAGGGGCACCCAAACTCGAAATGCTGCATTTATACGTGGAAAAAATCGCAGAGAAACCGGCGTTTAAAGCCCTGCAAATTTATGACGTGAGCAAAATCTACACCACACGCACATTTACCAGCTGCCAACAATTGATGGACGAAGGTCGCAATTTCCTGGTCTAAGCAGGGTCGAAGGCCTGGGGCAACTTACCAGGGAGTGACACGGGTATTGAGGGTGTCCCACAACTCGCCCATCGCTTTTTTCAAGCGACGCGAAACCTGCATTTGCGAAATGCCCAAATTTTTGGCAATCTCCGTTTGGGTTAAATCCTGATAAAAGGCAAACTCCAAAATCTGACGAGATTGAAAACGCACCTTGCCCATGGCATCCTGCAATAGAATCCGATCCTCTTGGGCCAATTGAAAGCTCTTATAGCGTTTGTCTTCCAATTGCTCCAAAACAGAGGTATGGCTGTCCTGGAAAGAAGTCAACTCCTGGTCCAGCGAAACAGGAAAATGGTTTTTTTCCATGTGCCGCACTTCATCGAGCTTTTCGCCAGAAATACCCAGATGATCGCTCAATTCTTCAGACGAGGGATCGCGCCCCAAAGCGTAGAGCAAACTGTTTTCAGCTTGACGCACTTTGGGTAAAAGTTCTTGCAATTCACGGGGCGGGCGCACCAAAGGCAATTGATCGCGCAAATAGTGTTTGATTTCACTGGAAATTAAATGGGAAGCATAGGTGCGAAAATTGGCCTTGCGCTCAGGATCGTAGCGTTCAATTGCGTTCAGCAATCCAATCGAACCTACCTGAACCAAATCATCATAGTGATTCTGCACACGCTGGCTGTAGTTGCGTGCAATTTTGTAGACCAGATCCATATTCTGTCTCAAAGTCGCATCACGAACTTCATCCAGTTCAAGCTCTATCACTGTTGGCACAGTTGCATCCTTTGCCATACCTATTCTAGACAGACAGTCTCAGGCTATCGCTATTGAATCGCGCTGATAACGCTGAACATGGGCAAATACATCCCAATAATAATACTGCCCACCATGCCTCCGATAAGCACCATCATAAGGGGCTCAAGCAAAGAAGTCAAGGCCTTAACGGCTTGCTCCACCTCTTCATCGTAGAAATCCGCAACTTTTGACAGCATTGTGTCTACATTCCCGGATTCTTCGCCAATTGCGATCATTTGGGTGACCATCGGCGGAAAGAGTTTGGTCTGCTCCAAAGGTTTGGTCATGCCTTCCCCTTCGCTCACCGCCTCACGCACCTTGGCAATCCCGGCTGCGATATGAATATTGCCAGCGGTATCCTGCACAATTTCCAAAGCACTCATCAAGGGAACGCCGCTGCGCAGCAAGGTACCCAAGGTACGGGTAAAACGGGCAATCGCAACCTTGCGAACAATATCGCCGAAAATCGGCGCTTTGAGTGCCAAATGGTCAAATTGAGAGCGCCCCATTGGCGTCTTAATATACATCACAAGTCCCCAAACGGCGCCACCAAATGAGGGAAAGATAATAAACCAATAACCACGAACCAGTCCACTCATGTTCAGGAGCAATTGTGTAAAGGCTGGCAAAGGCACTCCCATGGAATCAAACATCTCTTTAAAAATGGGAATGACAAAGCTCAAGAGGAAGATAAAAATACTGGTGGCAATAAAACAAACCACCGAAGGATAGGTCATGGCCGCTTTTAACTGGCCAATCAATTTGGCGTTGTTTTCCATAAAGACAGCCAGACGATTCAAGACCTCGTCCAAGACCCCGCCCATTTCTCCGGCGGAGACCATGCTGACATAGAGTTTGTTAAAGGTTTTGGGGTGATCCGCCAAAACCTCAGAAAGAGAGCGGCCCTCTTCAACCCCATCTCTCACCTCAGCCAAAATCCGTTTAAAAAGTGGACTTGTGGCTTGTTCTGCCATGATGTTCAAGGCGCGCAACAGGGCCACCCCAGAATTGATCATGGTGGCAAACTGACGGGTAAAGACCACCATTTCTTTGAGCTTGACCTTCTGGAGCTTCATCAGAAAGCCATTGATCGACCCCCCAACGCCAGCAGAACTTTTTTTGGCCTCGGTAATATCCAAAGGAAAAAGCCCTTGCTCACGCAATTTGGCTCTGGCCTGGGCCAGATTGGGAGCCTCAATCGTTTTAGACACCTGCTGCCCGCGGGCGTCTCTTACTGTACATGCGTAAACGGCCATATTTTCCTCCTATGCGAATATGAAACTTAGCGGCGCCCGCCAACGGGGCCGCTCTCATTGATCAGGCGCTGGAAATCATCCGGGCGGCTGGTTTTGGAAATGGCTTCTTCAAAAGTGATCTGACGACCCAGATAGAGATCGCGCATGGTCATTTCCAAGGTGGTCATGCCATATTTACCACCGGTTTGAATCGCAGAATAAATTTGAGGGGTTTTGCCTTCCCGAATCAAATTGGAAATGGCGGGGGTGACCAACATGATCTCCATCGCCATCACGCGGCCTTTGCCGCGGGACTCCATTCCAGTGCTGTTACGAGTCAGGAGTGTTTGCGACAAAACAGCCACCAAACTGCTCGCCAATTGAATACGGATCTGGGTTTGTTGGTGCGGAGGGAAAACGTCGACCACACGGTCAACGGTTTGACTGGCGGAGCTGGTATGAAGGGTTCCAAAGACCAAGTGACCGGTTTCCGCTGCTGTCAGCGCCAAGCGAATGGTCTCAAGGTCACGCATTTCCCCCACGAGAATCACATCGGGATCTTCGCGCAAAGCAGCTCTGAGAGCATTGTCAAACGAGCGGGTATCTTCACCCAATTCCCTTGAATTGACAAGGCTTTTTTTGGAGACGTGGACATATTCAATCGGGTCCTCAATCGTGAGGATATGCTCTGCCCGTTCGGTATTGATCAGGTCAATCATAGAGGCCAAAGTTGTGGACTTACCACTCCCGGTAGGACCGGTCACCAAGACAAGACCCCTGGGTTTTTTAATCAACTCTTTGACCACCGGCGGCAAACCCAATTCATCAAAGCGGGGAATTTTTGAAGCAATGGTTCGCAAAGCTGCCGCATAAGCGCCTTTGTCTTTGTAAACATTGACACGAAAACGGCCCAGCCCCACCACCCCATAAGAGCAGTCCAATTCCCAGGTCTGCTCAAGGGTCTTGCGCTGCTCGTTGGTTAAAATGCTAAAAATCAGCTTTTGTGTATCATCGGGGGATAGGGGTTCAAAATCGGTGGGTGCCAATTTTCCATTGACACGAATCATCGGTGGAACACCTGCAGAAATATGCAGATCGCTTCCGTCTTTATCAAAGACCATTTGCAGCAATTCTTCCATGAAGATCTGGGTCATGGCTTAATAGCGCTCCTCTTTATTCAAGCTGATTTTAAACTTTTTGTTTTAAGGTTGTAAAGCAATAGGGACAGGTTTCCCATTCTGCCTCGACAGTGGCCAAGCAGGATGGGCAACGATCCCCCGCAGATGCACTGGATTGACCTGCAGCGGGCAAGGCGCCACGCACTTTGGGCTGTGGCGGCCCTTTCTTTTTCTCTCCTGAAGCAGCCGCAATCGCAACGGCATCACTGGCAGGCGCGTCAAGGGAGGAGGAGGCGGCTGTCCCTGCCGGAAAAGCAGAACCAGCAGCAGCCTGAGCAGCCGATTGGGCTGCGGTTTGAGCAGCACCAGATTGTGCGGCCTGTTCTGCTTTGCGTTGAGCGCGGTAATCGGGCTTGCGCGGGGGCACAATCATCATGGGTTCACGGGGTTCTGGTACATCTGCGGGCGGGAAAAAGCCAATCGGAATTTCCCCGTCTTCAGAACCTTCATCAGTCATGGTCACGCGCAAGACCTCATCCAAATCTGTGTATCCATCGCGCACCAACATAAGGGAATACTCTTTAAGTGGAACCATGCCCCCCCGTTTGGCGGCTTGACGAATCACGGATTTGACAGCATCTTTGTTGATTGCTTCACGCATTTCATCGTTGACGGCCATGAGTTCATAAACACCCATGCGGCCTTTATAACCACTGCTACAGGCATCACAGCCCTCTTCGTTGTGTTTATAAATTTTGATACGCTCACCGCCAGGCGTCCAAAACGGATAGCCGACAAAATAGAGCAAGGCATCATCGGGTTCATATAAAACCTTACACTCGGGGCACATGCGGCGAACAAGACGTTGAGCCAAAACACAAATGGTCGAAGACGAAATCAAGAAGCCATCAATCCCCATTTCTTGCAAACGGGTAATCGCACCAGGGGCATCATTGGTATGTAAGCTGGTAAACACCAAGTGGCCGGTGAGCGCTGACTCAATCGCAATATGCGCCAGTTCTTTGTCGCGGGTTTCCCCAATCAACATAATGTCGGGATCCTGGCGCAAGAAGGCCTTGAGAATGCGCGCAAAGGTCAAACCAATGTCAGGCTGGGCCTGAGACTGGGTAATCCCCGCCAAGTCGTATTCAATCGGGTCTTCTGCGGTCGAGATATTCACATCAGGGGTATTGCGCTCGGCCAGAATCGAATAGAGGGAAGTGGTTTTGCCTGAGCCGGTGGGCCCTGTCACAAAGATAATCCCATAGGGGCGCTGGACATACTCGCGAATCGCTTTGAGCAATTCGGGGTAGATCATCAGCTTTTCCAAACCCAATTGGGTATTGGAATTATCCAAAATACGCATAACGATTTTCTCACCATGTTTGGAGGGCAAAGTCGAAACGCGGAAGTCGATATTGCGCCCGCCAATGCGGCGGCGAAGACGGCCATCTTGCGGCAGACGTTTTTCGGCAATATTCAAATTGGTAATAATTTTAAAACGCGAAGCCAACGCATTGGCGATGCGTTTGGGCAAATGGGGCTCGGTGTGCAAAACCCCATCGATGCGGTAGCGCAAGCGCAGTTCATGCTCTTGGGGCTCAATGTGAATATCAGAGGCTTTCTTTTTAAGCGCATTGGCCAAGATCGCATTGGCCAGACGGATAATTGGAGCCGCTTCACTGTCAGTTTCGTCACCTTCGTCGAGGTCATCATCGGCCTCGACAACCTCCATTTCGCTGACAATATCGCCTGTATCGTGCTCCTGATCGAGCGCAATCCCCACAGGTCCCTTTTTAGGGTCAGAGCCCGTCACGGTTTTGGCAGAATCCAATTGTTCATTCAAAAATGAATAAAAGTCATCTTCGGTGATAACGACAGCCCTTACGGTTACGCTTTTGCCAATTTTCTTGCTGACCGAAAGACGGACATCATCAATTGCGGGCAAGTCCTGGGGATTGACCATGGCAATTGTCAAATTGTTGTTGACAAAATTGACGGGGATAATCTGACGCTGACGCATCAGATTCTCAGGAATCATATTGAGCAAATCAGCATTCAGCTTGATCGTTTTGACATTGACATAGCTGATCCCAAACTGCAATTCCAAAGCATCTTTGATATTGCTTTCGGTGACATAATTCGACTCAATCAGGATCTGACCAAGCGACTTGCTGGTGTTTTTTTGCTGAACCAGCGCTTCTTCCAATTGATCTTCGCTGATCATGCCAGCTTCAAGCAGAATCTCTCCCAGTCGCTTGCGTACTAGAGCCATACCCGATGAACTTCACCCTCTGAATTATTAGTTTTAAACGCCTATAGATCTATCATACCGTTTTTAAGACGGAATGCCAGTGATCTCAAACCTATAAACGAGAGGCCGTTTCCAAAAGTTTAGACAGATTAAACCCTTCGGCACTGTTGACAAAGACAATCATTAAATTGCCGTCTGACAATCCTGATATTAAAGTAATACCTTGATCTGTTTCAAGTAGAAGGCGTTTGAGCACCCCTCTTTGCATACGTTTGATCTGCACACCCAGATTGGCATACATAGAGGTTGCAACACTCGCCAACTCCGCCTCAATCAAAGGGGAAGAGGTGGTAATCATTTGACCGGCGCTGCTGGCAACACCCACAGCGGTAACTCCGGGCAATTCTTGCATGGTGGATATTTGGGTCTGATAATTTGACATATTTTACTGTCTCCCGCTCATAGCAATCACTGCAGCAATCAGTTTATTCATGCTGAAATCAGGGGTGTTTTGGCTGAAGGCCACCAAGGTTCCCATTTCCAGCGATGAAAGCACGGTATATCCAATATCTGTTTCAATCACCACACGGCGAATACCGCCGCGTTTCATTTGTTTGACTTGAACATCAATATTCAGGTAAATCGAAGAGGTCAAAGCCCCGACAATTTCTTTATCAATGTCATTGGGCATGGTATTGGCAATCACCAAACCATCGTTGCCCACAATCAAGGTGCCCACAACACCAGGAACTTCGTTGACTTCTCTTAAGAGTTCGTCAAAGGTTTGGCCTTGAGCAGCCAAAATAACCTGAGTGGTTGTCAGACCTTTGGAGCCGAGCTTTTCAGCTCTGCGGATGATGTCTTCAAGGGTACTTTGATCTACGAGCATTTTGCCCATCGGAGCCAGCCCCTCTTTTTGGGGTTTTGCACCAGCGGGTTTTTGGTTGACATCAATCGAAGACTTGGAGTCATCGAGACGATTGCCCTGGTTAAAGGAGGAGAGGAAGTCGGAACCAATGCTGTCGGTACTAAAAGTAGCAGGTTCAGCGGGAGCCAAATCGTCAAAATTGAGATTGTTCAGGTCCAAACCTTGTGAGGGTGGAGCTGAAGCAGGGGCAGGGCTGGGACCACCAAAGAGATCATCCAGAGCGTTGTCCAAACCACCGGCGTCAAACATGCCTCCGCCAGCAGGCGCAGCGGCAGGAGCGGCAGCAACTGGAGCGGGTGCAGGGGCGGGGCCAGAATCACCAAAGAGGTCATCCAAGGCACTGTCCAAACCACCTGAATCAAACATGCCACCACCAGCAGGCGCAGCAGCGGGAGCTGCCGCAGCGGCAGAACCAGGAGAGCGACCATCGCCAAAGAGGTCATCCAAGGCACTGTCTAAACCACCGGCGTCAAACATGCCTCCGCCAGCAGGGGCTGCAGCGGGAGCTGCGGCAGGAGCAGCAGCAACAGGAGCGGGAGCAGGACCATCGCCAAAGAGGTCATCCAAGGCACTGTCTAAACCACCGGCATCAAACAAGCCACCACCAGCAGGGGCGGCCGCGGGAGCAGCCACAGGGGCTGCAGCAACTGGAGCGGGTGCAGGGGCGGCACTGGAATCGCCAAACAGGTCATCCAAGGCACTGTCCAAACCACCGGCATCAAACATGCCTCCGCCAGCAGGCGCAGCGGCAGGAGCGGCAGCAACTGGAGCGGGTGCAGGGGCGGGGCCAGAATCACCAAAGAGGTCATCCAAGGCACTGTCCAAACCACCTGAATC
>JBPXJQ010000030.1:0-106512 GCA_051715345.1 Candidatus Blackallbacteria bacterium | reverse complement strand
TCACCTGCGGGGGGAGCGGGCGGGGGAGGCGGGCAAGAGCCATCAGCCGGCAAAACAGGAGGGGCTTTAAAATACTGGGGGTATTCTGCCGCCAACGCAACCATACCGCCATGAATTTCCAAGAAGCTCAGGTTAAACAGGTCTTTGACTTCTTGGGCCAGGGCTGCATCCGCGGCTTCAATTTCGGCCATCACTTCAGCAGGAGGCAGGGGAGGTTTGGGGCAGGAGGCAAAATCGCCACCGGCAGGAGGCTGGCCACCAGCAGGAGGAGGCGGAGGCGGTCCTTCGGGCTGACCACCGGCAGGAGGCTGACCACCAGCAGGAGGAGGCGGAGGCGGTCCTTCGGGTTGACCACCGGCAGGAGGTTGACCACCGGCAGGTTCAAGCACAGCATAACCGCCTTGGGGGGTGACCTGCTGGGTGACCACCACTTGATTGCCATCTTGAACCGCCACGTTCAGACCCAAATTGCCGGTATTTGTGACTTCTTGGGTGACAACCGTATCCGTGAGCTGCATGGCCAGATTGACCTGGGCCACAGCCTCGGGACTGATACTGACATCATTGGCTTCAGCAGCCCCAATTTCCTGGGCTGATGCGTTCAGGGCCTGGGCCCGAACCTGAATTTTACCACGGGGGATATTGCGAATCGTCTGGCCGCCTTGGCCAAAAGCCAGATTCAAAGTCATCGGCTGACCGTTGTTGATCTGATTGATGGGATCCCCTGAGAGCGTGACACGCAAACTGTGAATATCTGCAGCAACGGCCTGGGTCGAGAAGCCGGCTTTGGCTGACTGCCAACGCAGGTCGAGCTGGCCGGTTTGCTTCACGTCTGCTTTGCCCTTGAGAGAGATGGCGTTATACATTTGGGTGGTGGGGGTTGTGGCCAGATTGTTGGCTGATGAAATTTGGCCACATCCCTGCAAAAGAATCATAAATGAGAAAGATAATGCCGTAACCGAAGATAAAAATGCTTTTTTGTTTTTCATGGGAAACTCCTCTTTTGTTTTGCTCTTCATAATTTAATTAAAGCATTTCGAAAAAAGGCTTCTTTGAAAAAATTGAATGGCCCGAAAAAAAATAATAATATTTTAGATTATTTTTTTCAAAAAAACGAAACCCCTGATTTGACAAGGGTTTTATCGGGGTTTATCGGGATTTGTGCGCTGTTGAAAAATCAGCGGTTAATCAGCGTCAAGAATCCGGTCTTGAGTTTTTGCTTCTTGGCAGGCTCAGCTGGGCCGGGGGCCTCGACGGGGCGGGCTTTGACGACCACCATGCTCATATCGTCTTCGGGCTCTTGGCCAGCGATCCAGTCTTCATAAGCGGCGATTAACACGTCTTGAATGCCCGCCGAACCCAGGTTGCGGTTGGCGATGATCAGTTCTTCGAGCCGCTCAAAGCCAAACTCTTCGCCGTCGGGATTGTGGGCCTCGATAATCCCGTCGGTATAATAGACGAGAATATCATGGGGGGCCAATTGCACCGTCACTTCGTTGAATTTGACCTTTTCGCGCACACCCAGCGGGTAAGTCGGTTTGACCTGAATCGGCTCCATCTCGCCGGTGGCGGCCCGGTAAAGATAAGGCAAATGATGCCCAGCGCTGGAAAGAGTGACAGTCTGGTTTTGCAGGTGGAAGATCGAATAGATAAAGGTCATAAACAGGCGCTCTTTGGTGCCGCCAAAGATCATGCCGTTGAGGGCTTCCATCATCGCCAAAACGCTGGGGTCGACTTTGCCCTGCACAAACAGGCAGCTTTTGGCCATCGACATCAACAGACCGGCGGAAACCCCGTGGCCATTGACATCGCCAATCGCCATGCCAAATTCAAAATCGCTGATCTTAAAATAATCGTAATAGTCCCCGCCCACAGCGGCGGCAGACTGCGAAAAGCCAATGATATCCAAGCTGGGGATATCCGGGATATAGTCCGGCAGCATCGAGCTTTGAATGCTGCGGGCAAACGACAGCTCTTGGTCTAATAATTCCTGCTTTTTGCGGATCTCCATCAGGTGGCGGTTTTCAATATCCAGGCCGACCTGCAAGACTATCGACTCAATCAATTCGCGGTCACGCGGACTGAAAGTGTGATTCACGGCCTGGCTGCTAACATAGACCACCCCGCGCAGGCTCTCTTCTTTGCCAAAGATCGGCACGCAGATCACACTTTTGAGGTCCAGCGCCATAATGCTCTTTTGCGAGGCCATCAGCGAGTCTTCTTGCATATCCACAATATCCAGGCCCTGTTTTTCGCTCAAGACCTTTTGGATAATGCTCTGGCTGACCTTGACGGCATCGAGGGGCTTGCCTTTGTCGTCGCGACTGGCCAGGCATTCGAGTTCGGCAAAACTGGCGGGCACCTGGTTAAAGTCGCGCGAAATAAACATATAACCGATCTCGGCTTTGGAGATCTTGAGACAAAACTCCAGCACCATCACCAGCAATTCTTCAAAGTCCATGGTTGTGGCCAGGGCCCGGCTCAATTCGTTCAACATCGAGAGGCGCTCGGTGCGCTCCTGCAATTGTTTGTGTAAGTGGGCGTTGATCAGTGAAATCGTGGCAAAAGTCGACATCGACTTCACCAGCTCCAAATCCTGTTGGCTGAAGGTCTGGTTGATCGCCTGCCGATCCAAATAGAGCAAGCCAATGATCTCTTCTTCGCGTTTGAGCGGCACGCAGATAATCGTACGCAAATCCAGGGCCATGATGCTGGCCTGTTGTGAGAACTCGCTGTCGGACTGGGCGTCTTGAATCCAAAGCGGCTCGCCGGTTTCCATCACTTTTTTGGTAAACGAGCGGCTAAAACCCAGCAGGCGGCTTTTGTCGACACTTTTTTCATTCTGTCTTTCACTGGCGCTCTCTTCGCGGGCCCGCACCACCTGGGGCAGCATATTGCCGCTGTCGTCTTTGAGCATGAGCAGGCCACGGTCGGCCTGGGAGATATCTACCACATAGTCGATGATATCGTGTAAGACGTTTTTCAGGCTCAAGCTGCTCATAATAATCTGGCTGAACTGGTTGACCCGCTCCATTTTTTCCAGGCGCTCGGAGAGATTGCTGACACTGTCGCCACCGGCACTGAGATTAAACGAGGGCAATTGCAGGGTCTTGAGCAAGTCAACCAAGCGATAGCCCAATTCCTGAGCGGTTTCGGGCTGCATCAGCGCCTTGAGGGGATCCGGCGGAACAAAGGCCGCTGGTTTTTGCATCTGCTGGCGCTGCTGTTTGACCCAGCGCAGCTGTTCTTCGACTTGGCGGCGGGGAATCTGCAAGCTGCGCCAGGCTTTGGCAGCGGCTTCGAGATGGGTTTCGGCTTTTTCGAGATCTTCACGTTCGACATACCACGAACCCAAAGCACCGTGGCCCAGGGCACTTTGGTAGGGATTGTCGGTGCTTTCAGCCAGGGCAATACTCTGGCCATACCACTCGGGAATCCGTGCCGAGGTCGGGTCTTTTTCGCTCTCTAAGCGGGCTTTGATACGCCAGGTCTGGATCTGGTGGTAGGGATTTTCGAGGCGTTTGCTGCAGGCCAGTTCATGGGCCTCTGTGAGCAGGGCTTCAGCGGCATCAAAAGATTTTTGTTTGATTTGCACTTCGGCCAAACGGTAAAGTGCAGGCAATAATTGATCGGTTTCACTTTGGCGGCTGAGTTCGACGGCCGCGGCAAAACAGGCCGCGGCATCATCGAGATGCAAGCGCTGCTCAGCGATCATGCCTGCCAGAATCTTGCCACTGGCCTGCTGGTGGGGGTTTTTCATGCGCTCGCCCAGGGCCACCACTTTGTGGGCATAGCGCTCACCTTCAGCAATATCTCCGTATTCGATCGCGGCAAAGGCCAAACAGACCTGAAAGCGGTTTTCGTGTTGGATCGGTCGGCCCATTTTTTTGATCAGGGCAAAGATCTCATCGGAGACAGCCCGAATCGCGGGATAGCGTCCGGTTAAGCTGTTGCGCACGACCTCGGGATAATACGACCAAAAGACCAGATCGAGAAAGTCATAACGCTGCCCAATTTCCAGAGGAATGGCCGCATAGTCGTCTTTGCCCACTGGCTCACCGAGCCAAGCAATCGCGTCTTCGCGGATAAAGCTACAAAAGGCATAGGCCCAGATCAATTGGCGGTGCAGGCTTTCAAAATTCTGTTTGAGAATCGTGGCCGCTTCTTCCATCTCTTGCACCAGCTGGCGAAACTCACCCCGCGTCAGGCGGGCATTGAGACAGCCAAAGAGCACCAGGCCATAAGGCACGCTGCCGGGGGTCAGTTGAGGCAGCAGGGCTTCCGCTTTGGCCAAAGCCTTGGTGTTTTGGCCTATCATGGTATAACTTGAGATCAAAATGCTCTCAAATTCAATTTGCTTTTCCAGCGGCACTTCGCGATCTTGCAGACTTTCGATCAGTTTTTCGCAGGTCTCGGCGCAGATAAAAGGCTGAATCATATAACTGACCCAGGCCAGTTTGCGGCGGTGTTTTTCGAGCAATTCCGTCTGTTCGGGCAGGCCAAAGAGTTTTTCTAAAAGGGCAATGCCTTCGTGCATCAGCAAGGTGGCTTCCATGCGCACGGGGGCGGCTTCACCCGCTTCGATCAAATAGCGCGAGGCCTTGACTTTGTCTTGGCCATTTTTGAAGTGGTAAGCCAGTACCGAGACGGCTTCGCCGCGCTCTTCGAGCCATTGACCGATCTTTTGGTGCACTGGACGTTTGCGGCTGTCTTCGAGCGAGCTGTACAGCGTTTCGCGCACACGGTCGTGGGGAAAGAGAAAGACATCCCCTTCGCGCAGCAAGAATTGGCGTTCGATCAGCTCTTCGACCAGGGCAAAGAGATTGTCACTTTCGCTGCCACAGAGGTGTTCGAGCAGGGGCAATTCAATCCGTTTGCCCACCACGGCGATCATTTCAATCAGTGCCACGGCTTCGGGGCTGAGGCGTTTGAGGCGGTGCTGGATCGTGTCGCCAATCGAGGTCGGCAATTGCCATTCGGTATAGCTGTCGGGAATGATCCACTGCGCTTTTTCGCGGTAGATCAATTGCTCTTCCATCAAATAGCGCATCATTTCGCGAATGAAGAAGGCATTCCCTGAAGTGGCCCCATAAAAATACGGGATAAAGTCGGGCTTGTAATCGACATGCCTGAGCATTTTTTCGATCAGTTCAGCCACATGCCCCGGTGTAAAAGGCTGAATCGTGAGCTGGGTACTGGCTTGCTCTTCGATGGTTTGCCAAAGCGGGCTATTGGCGGGCAATTCATCATCACGGAACGAGCCCATGACCAAGACACGGGCTTCACCCAATTCGCGGATCAAGAAGTTGAGCAGGTCGATCGAGGCCAAATCTGACCAGTGCAAATCGTCGACAAAGAGCACCAGCGATTTGAATTTTTTCTGGGCCGCGATGTCGCGCAGCCATTCAACCACGGTTTCGAACAGGGCTATTTTTTGGTTACGGGGGTCAAAGTCGGCTTTGGGCTCAAAGCCCTGGTCAACCAGCCTGGGTAATAAATGCGCCAAGATGGGCGCGTATTTGACCAAGGCCAGCGGCGGTGTGATTGGAATCAGCTGGGTCAAGGCATTGACCACAGGCTCGTAGGCACTCATGCCCTGTTCGTTACAAATGCCCTGGGCAAAGGGAATCTCTGAGAGCTGGGAGTGGATCTTAAACTCTTCGATCAGGCGCGATTTACCGACACCGGCTGGGGCTGAGACAAAGATCGCGCGGCTTTGACCGGCATTGACCTCGGCCTGCAGGTCTTTGAGGGCCTTGAGTTCGCTGTCGCGGCCAACCAGCACATGGCTACTCAGATAACTGCTGCGCTCTTCGTCACTTTCGAGCGCCTCTTTGAGCCCACTGGCGGCAGCCAGGTCGATCAAGAGTTCGGCTGCATTGGGGTAGCGGTCGGCCTGGTCGCGGGCCATCATTTTGGCAACAATTTGCAGCAGGGCCTCGGGCAAATCGCTGCGGAAGGTTTTTAAAGGGGCCGGTTCGGAGTGAATGTGGGCCTTGAGTACCTCTAAAATGGTGGTGCCAATAAAGGGCTGAACACCCGCCAACAGTTCATAAGCGACCACACCCAGAGAGTAGATATCCGAGCTTTCGTTGATCACCCCGCGCTGGGGAACCTCCGGCGGCATATATGCCACCGTGCCCGTCAGCTGGCCATTGCTGCGGTTGCCCAGCGGCTGCATCAGACCAAAGTCCATCAGTTTGAGCGTGCCATCTTCGCGGATGCGCAGGTTTTCGGGCTTGATATCGCTGTGTACGAGCAAACGCGAGTGAATAAAGCCCAGGGCTTTGGTGGCTTGAATCAAGACCCGGTAGGCCGTGGTGGCATCGATCCGGCTCAGCTCCGAGAGCTCTTGGCCGGGCACCAACTCCATCGTAAAATAAGGGGCCTGATCGTCGAGTACACCGTATTCGTAGACATGAATAATATGCGGGTGGCGCAGGCGGCTCATATACCAGAATTCTTGTTTGAACTGCAAAAAAGCCTCTTCGGAGGCAATTTTGCGCGAAAGAATTTTCAGGGCAGATTCTCGCTGGGTGAGCGTGTCACGGACCCGAAAGACTTGGCCCATGCCCCCTTCACCCAACAATCCCAAATCCTGGTAGCGGTTGTCGATAACACGTTCTGACATATCGGTCATTATACCGTGGCTCGGGCGTGAGTGCAGTCACAGCAGAAAATGGCGACAGGCAGTATAGTCGAGTATAGGGCAAAGCCGAAGCCTGTCATTTCTCTGAAAAAAGGAAGAATCATGCATATCCTGGCAATTGAGATCGAGCGCAGCAATCCTGACTATAGTTTCTGTGGCACGCTGCATTTTTGTGATCGGAATGATCGTTTTGGGATCCTTTTGTGGACAGTGGAATGCGAAGGCAGTACCCGTGTGGACGTGGCGTTTGTGAATGGCGACCGCGATGACTGGGCCGAAGTGGCCCAAGAAAATGCCCACTATCTTTCAGATAATTTGATTTTGGCAATAGCCCGGCGTCAGCCTTTGCCTGCGCTGAGCGGCTCTCCGGTGGATCTTCCACCTCTGAACGCACCTTTGGTCTCCTGACTCTCTGGGAATTTGGTCTTGGGGGAAGCGCATTGCTTCCCTCATTTTTATTTTTTGGACTTCAATTTCCCTTGCTTGAGCACATCAAAACAGACCTGCCTGCGTTGGCGCAGACGCAAGGCCATATTTTTTAAGGCTTCGGGCTTGCGCGCTTGCAGGGCTTTGCCCAAGGCTTTTGGGAGGGCCTGCCACTCCAAGCGGGTGGGCAGCCAGATCAGCAAAGGCAAAAACCATTTTACCCACCTCAATGCCTGCCCATAACCCTGCCGTTGCACATCTTGATCCAAAAGGGCATAAAGCACCTGTTTGTCGAGGAGGCTAAAACAGCTCAGCCAATCTTGTCTGAGGGGATGTGTCGCTGAAAATCCCTGAATTTTCTGGTGGGCCCGCCGATCGCCCCAGTATTCGAGCCCATTAAAACTGCTTTGCAAAAGGCAAGGATGCCATTCAATCTTCAGCCATTGGGCCAGTTTTTTCAATTCCTGTTCAGGGGCACTGTGCAGTTTTTCCAAGCAAATTTCGTAAAGGGGGGGCTGGTAGTGAGCTTGCAGTTTTTTCCAGCCGACCAATTGGTGTTCATAATAGCTGGCAAAAGCGCCATCCAAGACCATATCCGGGTAAGCATAATCAGGTTGAATTTCTGCTTGGTGGCCTACCCGCCGGTCATCGCGGCACATGCGCAAATGCGAAAAAAAAGCCCGCATCGGTTCGCGGGCCATCCCCAAGACGCGGGTCTGGGGAAAGTCCTGAAAAAGCCCTGTGGTACTGGGATTGAGCGAGGGCCGATGCAATTGGTAGGCGATCAGGTGTTTCTCGGAAATATCCAGCCCCTGGGCCATTTCATAGGCATAGTGCAAAAGAATAAAAAAGATCTTGCTGTTGATTTCCACCCCTCCTGAAAAAAAGGTCTGAATCAGCCAGACAAAAGCCTCTTTAAAGTTGGCAATATCGACCTGGAGAACCGTATTTTGTTCGGGCCCCAATTGATCGAGACAGCAGGTACTGGAGTCGGGCATGGCATAAAACAAGCTGGAGAAATACGTGCAGAACATATTCAAAAAGTCATTGAGGTCAAAGGGAATCTGTTTTTCTACCAAAACCCGCAAGAATTCTGTCCAAAACTCGTAAAAGCGCATCAAGACCGTCGCGGGGGTCGAAAGTACTTCGGGGTGTCTGTCCAAGAGGCTTTGCAAAAAAACCGAACCGCTGCGCCCCCAATAGACAAAAATCGCCATTTCTGTTTCCATCAGGGCTGAAAACGACAGCACCTGTTGAAGTTGGAGGGCCTTTAAGAGGGCCTCTCGCAAGCCGTGGGATTGTTTTGCTGAAGCCAGTGTATCTGCCATGGCTTGCCAGTCTTGGGCCGTGGCAGGCAACGCAGCCACAGGCAATTCAGCCCCGAGGGAAGATTCAGAAACCGGCCCCTGTGCAGCGCTCCAAACCGGCAGATCCATGGCCAGGGCCATGATTGCCTGTTTCAGACCCAATTCAGGGGCGCCCGTCAAACAGAGACAACCTTGAGCGGTCTGCAAAAAACCAGGCCAATGGCGCAGAGGTTGAACATGTAATTCCAGCGCAGGCAGGGGTTGGGGGGCTGCTTCCAGCCGGGCGCAGATCCCTTGCAAAAGAGCGGTAGGTTGGGGCAAACACACAATTTTCCAGTGCCAGGCCTGGGCAAACGGGGGGGCCGCTCGGGCCAAGTCCAAAAGCGCTGCCAATTCGCTTTCCCATTGCAAAGGGTCCAAAAAACAGACCAATGTGGCCGCTTTGCCTGGCTCTTGGGCGAAGGTCAGGGCTGGCAATCGTGCGGGATTAAAAAAATGGGGAATGCTACGTGGATGCATCCGGTGCTTAAATCTGTCGGCCAAATAGAGCCATAAATGAGATTTTCCAGCGGTCCAAGAGCGTCAAGAAAATATCTTCACAGGCCGCTTGATCGCGTGCCCGCAGGGCATTTTCAAAGGCTTGGCGCTCCAAGAACGTGGGCCAAAAGATCAACAAAGGGAGCAGCATTTTGACAAAGGGAAAAGGGCCCCCATAGCCCTGACGGGCCAAATCGTCGGCCAGCAAAGCCAAGAGAACCTCTCTGTCGAGCCAACTGAACTGCCCCTCCCAGGCCTGAGACAGTGGATGCGAACTTGAAAACCCCTGCATGGGTTGATGAGCCCGGCCATCGCCCCAATAGGCCAACCCGTTAAAGCTGCTCACCAAGAGACTGGGTGCCCAAGCAATGCCCAGCCAGTGGGCGAGTTTTTTCATTTCAGTTTCGGGAGCGGCGTGTAAGGCCTCCAATTGCATTTCATAGAGCGGGGGATGGTAAAGACTTTGCAGGGCTTTCCAGCCCCCCAATTGGTGCTGGTAATAGCCCAGATAGGTTCCGTCACGGACCATCTCTTCGTAAGAATAATCGGGCCGGGGTGCTTCGTATTGGCCCGCACGGGTGTCTTCGAGATACATGCGCAAATGGGAATGCAGCCCACGCAGGGGTTCACGCACCATTCCCAGAACGCGGGCCTCGGGAAAATCACGAAAAAAACCGGTTGTGGAAGGGTTGAGACTGGGGCGATGAAGTTGGTAAGCAATCAGGTGTTTGTCAGAAATATCTATTCCTTGCGCCAATTCATAGGCATAGTGCAGCAAGACAAAAAATGTTTTGCTGGTCATCTCCAGGCTGCCTGTGTAAAAGCTCTGGGCCAACCACAAAAAGGCCTCTTTAAAGTCGTCGTAGCCGACCTTTAAGATCTGATCGCGTTCGGGACCCAATTGGTCCAGACGGCAATTGCTGGTATCGGGGGAAGCCTCAAAAAGAGAGGGAAAAGCCTCTGCAAAAATACCGAGTAAGTCTCCCAGTTCAAAGTTGCGCCGGGATTGCATCAACACCCGCAGCAATTCGGGCCAGACTTCGTAAAAGCGCATCAAGACCGTCGCTGGGGTCGAAAGCACTTCGGGGTGGCTATCTAAGAGGCTTTGCAAAAAAACAGAACCACTGCGTCCCCAGAATAAAAGCGCCACCACTTCTGTCGCTTGCAGGCTTTGCCGAGAGCAGATCTGCTCTAGCTTGAGGCAGGACAAGAGGGCTGCGCGCAAAGATGGCAGCGGAGCCACCGCGAGGTGTTCCAGAGCTGAGGGAATCTCTGCAGGGCTGTTGGGCCAAGGGTGTACAGGCAAGGCCTGATAGGGGGCTGGAAAGACCCTGCAAGCAGATAAAACAGGCAATTCCATCGCCAGGGCCTGAATCACCTGAGGCAATGCCGCTTCTGCTGATTCACTCAGACAGAGACAACCCCGGCTCTGAGCAAAGAGGGCAGGCCATTGGCGCAGGGGGGCATTTTCCAATTCCAAATGGGGGCCCGCTGGCAAGACTGCTTGCAATTGGTTTTGCGGGGCCTGTCTCTCTTCTTCAGACAGATCCATTACCAAGATTTTCCAAACACGGGGAACGGCCAGATCGCTGCAGCTCTGGGCCAGAGCCAGCAGCCGAGCCCATTCACTGGGCCATTGCGCGGCACTGAGCAAGCAGACCAAGAAGGGCCTGATGGCATTGGGGCGGCTCGCTTTGGCTGGATCAAAGAAGTGGGGGATCGTGCGCAAATGCAATTTTAGCATGCGTAAAAAGCCTGAACCTGCTCAACCGTATAGTCGAGCTCTGCTTGGCTCAGGTGTTGATGTGCCGGTAGGGTGATAATCTGTTTGCAATCGGCTTCGCAGACCGGAAAATCCCCTGCTTTGTAGCCCAGGGAAGCTGCCGCAGGTTGAAGATGCAGCGGAATCGGGTAGTGAATCTTGGCTTCAATGCCGCGCTGGTTGAGAAAAGCCAACAATTCATCGCGGCGCTCGACGCGCAGCAAATAGAGGTGAAAAACGTGGCGCACCCCAGCCCGACGCGGGGGAATTTGCACCAGGGGGGCCAGCGCCGCCAGGGCCTGATCGTAAAATTGGGCGTGGGAAATACGTTTTTCAGTAATCCAAGCGGTATCCCCAATCAGGCGGCGGCCCACCACGGCCTGCAGCGAATCAAGGCGCGAATTGACGCCCCAGAACGCAATCTGATCGCGGTTGAGCATGCCGTGGTTGCGGTAGCGCCGCAGCGTCTCGGCCAATTCTGCTGAACGGGTGGTGATCACCCCCGCATCCCCCCAAACATTGAGGTTTTTGAGCGGGTGCAGGCTGTACCCAGCGGCATCACTCCAGGTCCCTGCGGGTAAACCTTCGATTTGGCCCGCAATCGACTGACAGGCGTCTTCGACCACCTTGAGACCGTGTTTTTCGGCAATCTCAGCAATCCGCGGCATATTTGCCAAATTGCCAGTATAGTGAACGGGCAAAAGCGCCTTGGTACGGGGGGTGATCGCCGCCTCGATTTTTTCGGGGTCGATCACAAAACCGCTTTCGCTGTCGACAAAAACGGGAGTTGCTCCGGTCATGACAATGGCGCCCACAGTGGCAAAGAAGGTCATCGGGGTGGTGATCACTTCATCGCCGGGGCCGACGCCGAGCATCCTAAGCGAAAGTCCCAGGGCATCAGTGCCACTGCCCACACCCACGGCATAAGGCATGCCACAGAGTTCAGCAAAAGCATTCTCAAAGGCTTGAACGTCTTTGCCCAGGGTAAAATCACCGCTGAGAACCAATTTGCGAATATCTGCCAAATAACTATCGACTTCGGCAAATTGGCGGTCGAGATACGAAAAGGGGACGTGCATGGGTGAGACTCCTGAGTGGGTGTTTTGTTCATGATACCGAGAACCAGAACCCTGCGCCAAATAGCTAAAAATTACTCTGAATTTAATCCAAGCTTTAATTTCTTTGCGCCAGATCCACGCTGAACGTTGCGATAGAGAGAGTATAAATATTCTGCGTAGAGGATTTTCCCATGAAAAAATTATTGGCTTTGGCCCTGACCGCATTGAGTTTAACCGCCTGTTCCAACGCTCCCGCTTTGTTGCCCGCCGCCAATCGCATGCCGATCAACACCCTGCGCGCTGCCGCCGCAGCTCCTCAACCCAATCTGCAAGAATTATTGCCGCTGCTGCGTGAAATTTTTAAAAATGAATTGGCCGATGGCCTTCAGCCTGGTCAGCCCGCACCAGATATCAACTTGGTGCTTGAGCAAAAAGGCCCCATGGCCTTTAAATTGCTCGGCCAAGACGCCGCCGCCCGCCGCAGCCTTTACCCCTATGCCGATCAAAAAGTGATCAGTGAATTTAACAAACCCTCACCCAGCGACAATGTACCTGCCGTAACACCCCAAGATATTCAGGCCCTCTTGCCCCGTTTGCAGCCCGGTGATGTGATTCTCTGTGGCAACGACAAATCTTTTGTACACGGTGCCTTGTATTTGGGGCGCGGTGAAATTGTCCATGCTCTCGCAACGCAGCCAGATATGCACGACCGCTTTCGGGGGGTTGTCAAAGAGAGTCTGAGCACCTATATCTCCCGCAGCGAACGCGATACCTTTGTGATTCTGCGCGCCAAAGGCCAGAGCAGCGTGAATTTTACCCCCGCTTTTAATTACGCCGTGGCCCAGGTCGGCAAACAATACGACAGCTTGTTTCTGCTGCAAAACGATGAGCGCCTGTACTGCACCGAGTTGGTCTGGTCGGCCTTGCGCAAATTGGCCCGCCCACCCCGTGTTTTGCCCCATGCCGTTAAATATGGTTGGGAAATGGTCACGGTCGAAGACTTTATGGACTCACCCGATCTCGAGACCGTGTGGACCCGCAATTATGCCCGTCCACCCGTCGGACGCCTGCACCGCTATTAAAGTTTAATCGGGAGTGGGAGCGGCTTTTAAGCGACCCGTTTGCAAATCCAGCCGCACCCGCCCCCACGGGTCTGCCCCCAGATGGGCCAGAAAACCCCGCCCTTCAAGCTGAATCGTGAGTGTTTGACCGTATTGAGCAATGACATGGCCCCGGTAATGCAAATCAGACAAAATAGGCCCATTGGCATCATACCAATCCCGCAGCAGCACTTTGCCACTGGGCCAGATCTGAATCGAAATGTGGCTGGCACACCAGCCCTGTTCGTCTTTGTCAAAATGGCCATCGATCTCGTAATGGAATTGCAAGGGCTTAAGAATAAGGGGTTTGCCCTGTTTATTGCTCAAGCAAGAGGGGGGGCAGACCCCTGCGCTCCCGTCTAAACTCTGGCCCAAATTCGGGTCTGTATTTTGGTCTATATTCGGGGCGAGAGGCAAGCCAAGGCTCCCCCAAATCAGCCAGATACCTAGCATCAGCGCGGTTGGATGCATAGCTCAGACCAATCTCGCAAACAAGGGGCTGCCTCAAAGCCTCTTGGCACAGGCCCTGGGCCGAGCCAAAGTAGGTTTTTGTTGAGGCGGCGGGCCCATTCCAGCCAGGGAGCGGGTGCGTTTTCGCCAATCAGGGTGTCGACAGTGGCCAATAAACGGGGTATTTCAGCTGCCGTTAAAGGCGCTTCGGGCAGAATGAGATCGGGAATCGCTTCGGGATCAAAACCTTTGGCCACCAGCCAATCTAAAAGCCGCTCCTGCCAGACTTCGGGATCAAAAGCGGGCTCCAGTGGAAACAGCACACAACAGACCGAGTCCTGAGACTGAAACTGGCGCAGATAATCTTCCAAGGCTTGCCAGTGCTGCTCTTGGCTGTCTAAGGCCAAAAGCAAATTGTGCTCGCGCAGACCTTCCAGGGGCAAAGGGGCTGCTTGCCAATGGCTTTGGGGTGTGGCCAGCAGGTACCATTGTGAAACCTGGCTGTCAGCGTCAAAACCGCTTAAATCCCAGCCCGTACTTTCCAGTGCGGGCCGTAGCACGGATTGCTGTGGCAAATCATGGTTTTGCGAGGCCAGTTCAAGCAGATCCCAACCGCCATCGCTGAGCAATTGCAAAAGCCATTCACTGGTCAGGGCCTGCACCACGGGTTGATCCCAGCCAAAGGGCCAGCGCCCCTGTAAAAGCGTCAGCAAGCGCGGCAAATAGCGCAGATTGGGCACACTCAGCACCAAGCGCCCGGTGGGCTGAAGCCAGTGCTTCCAAGTGTTGAGGCTGACTTCCGGGTCTGGCTGAGATTCCAAATGGGCTTCGACCAAGAGCCAGTCCAAGCCGGGGCCGGGCTCACGCAGGAGCAGATCCGGGCGCTGCTCTTTGAGTAAGCACTGGAGCGGAGCGGGATTTGGGCTGAGCAGGGCCAATTCAGCTTGGGTGGGCAACAATTGTAGCAGCCAAGTCTGAAAAGCTGTATCGATCGGGGGTGATTGCAACATATTGCCGATCATAACACGGAAAAGAAACAAAAATTAACCGTTAATTTGCACTATTTTGGGTATAATAAGGGCAAGCACAAAGGTACAGGCAGGTATGGCATGAACGTCTCACAACTTCAGGGAGCCCAGTCTTTTCAGGTTAAAACCGTCGAAGGCAAGCTCAATCCCGAGCAGCTCAAAGCCCTGGAGAACAACGGCCAAGTGGATATTGTTGTTGAAGACAAAGAGACCCACCAAACCCACATCATCTCGGGTGAAAAAATCGACATCCAAGAATACGCAACCCGCATGGGCAAAGCTGACCCCGATTTTAAAATGGGCCCCTATTACAATGCCGACCTCAAACCCCTGCAAAATATGGACGAAAACAAAGATGGTTTTCTGGTCGAAGCAGAGACCAAACACACCGCGGGTGCCGCTTGGGGCCAAGGCCTTGATGTGGCTGGCCGCACAATCGGCGGAGGCACTGAGGTGGGAGCGATGTATGGCATGGCCTATGGCAGCCGGGTTCCTTTTGCACCTCGGGCGGGCATGGCTGTTGGCATGGTTGTCGGTGGTTTCTTGGGGGGCGTCGCAGGTCTGGCCGTTGCACCCTTTAAAGGGGTCGGTCACGCGGTATCGACCCAAAATACCCAGAAAAATGTGCAGACCTGGAATTTTACCGAGAGCCTTAAAGCTGTTCGCTAACCAAGCCAACCCGGTTCTGATGTGGTGCGACTTTAATGGCCGACTTGTGGAAAAATGGAGACGCCCAGATGTTTTTCCAATTCTGAGATCAAAAATGGCAATTCAAAGGGTTTGAGAATGTACCCAGCTGCGCCCTGGGCCAAGCTCTGTTTGACCGCATGTGCTTCGCTGCAGCCCGAAAGCATGATTACAGGGGTGTTTTGGGTCAAGGGGTTCTTTTTCAGGGATTCCAAAAGTTTCAGACCGTTGGGGGCGGGCATGAAGACATCCAGTAAAATGAGGTCGGCTTGGTAATTCTGGGCCATCAAAAAGCCCAATTTGGACTCCTGGGCACCTATAAAATCGCAGCTCGACTCAGAAAAAAGATCCTGCATATAGTCCTGAAATTCAGGGCTGTCGTCAATCAGCAATACCTTTTTGCAAGGGTGGCTCATGGGGTTCTCCCTCTCACACTTTTGTCAGCTTCCATTTCTTATCGTACCCTAAAAAGGCAAAAAAATAGCCATGTCTTTTTCTGATTCTGATCGGTTACACTGGACATGAAGACATCGTGAGGAAAACACTGAGGAAAATAGCATGAAAAAATCGCGTTTGTTTCTGTCGTTGCTGATGGTTGGGGGAATCGGCCTGGGCGCCTGCGCACCCCAGCAAAAACAGGCCGAAACGCCCGAGAAAGTTACAAGTCAGGCCCAAGGCGTTTTTCAGACTCTCACAGTGGCCCAAAGCGGCCCGATTTTGAAAACACCTGGTCTGGTGATTCTCGATCTGCGCACCCCTTCAGAATTTCAGGGTGGACACCTCAATCAGGCGCAAATGCTCGATTTTTACGCCTCCGACTTTCAAACCCGGCTGCGGGCCCTGGATAAAAAAAGCCCCTATTTGATCTATTGCCAATCGGGGGTACGCAGTGCCAAAACCCTGGCAATGATGCAAGAGGCTGGGTTTGAAAAGGTCTACGAACTGGTGGGGGGCTATCGCAGCTGGGCCGATGCCGGACAGCCTGTAAACCAATAAGAGTGAAGCATGAGCAAAGATGAGTTTCTCTCCCACGAAGAACTGACAGTCGCAGCATCGGGCTACTTGCCGCCTTTTTGGGCTGTGCTGCTGCTCTTCAAACGTTGGCGCCTGAATTATTTTACACGTTACCACCTGATTCATGCCGCTTTGCTCAATCTGGCCAATCTCTTGATTTTGATTTTAACGGGTGGTCTCACAATTGTGATTGCTGCTTTTTCTGGTTATAATTTTTTGCTGACCTTGCTCACTGGCAGTTTGATCGCCCTCTCTCTCTTGGTCACAGCAACGTTTATGGCCTATTGCGCCTGGAATGCCTCAAAAGGGAATTACACGGTGATTCCTGGCTTGAGTCAATTGTATTATTTGCTGTTTTCACAGCGGCCCGACAGCTCCCCCGAAGCGCTGATCCGGCATCACAAACAGGTTAAATCGGCGCGTCAAAGTGCCTTTCGCAAACCCCCACGCCGAGAAAGGAAAGAATAATGCCCCCTGCTATCAAACATCTATTGGCACCCACCTATACCTTTGATCGGGTCGAAGTGATCGATTTAGAGGGCTGGTGGGCAGCAGGTCTGCGCGGCATGATTCTTGATGTGGACGATACCCTGACCCTCAAAAACAGCGCTTTGGTGGCTCCCCCTGTGCAGGCCTGGCTTAAACAGGCCCGCCAGATGGGTTTTCACTGTTACATTGTCTCAAACAACCGCTATCCCCGGCACATTGCCCGGGTCGCAGAGATCCTCGATATGGAGGGGTTGGCTCAGGCCCGCAAGCCTTTTTCACCGGGATTTTTACAGGCCTTGGACGCTATGCAATTGCCACCTGAACAGGTGGTGGTGATCGGCGATCGTCTGCTTACAGATATTTTGGGTGGGGCCTGGTTGGGTATGCAAACCTGTCTTGTCGCTCCTGTCACGACCCAACCCAAGGCCTTGAAACGCCTGCTCTATGGTTTTGAAAAAGGCCTCAGCCGTTTGGCCGGAACACGTCCCCCACTTTCCTCCGAGAGCTCAGATTCTCAGACCTGACGGAGTCTTGTCTTGAACTTGGTATTGATCTTGGTCAAATTTACCCTTGTTGTGAATCATGGCTTTTGCCCTGAGAAATCGCCAGAATAGAGATGTAGACAAGATTTCCCCTGTTTAATTAAGGGGCCAAACGAGGTAAAGACCATGACAATTCAATTAAAAACCAAAACCGCAAAAGACCTAATGACCCCTGCCCCAATTACCCTGCGTGGCTTTGCCACGGTCAAAGAGGCTGTGGTGCTGATGACGGAGATGAATATCAGTGCCGTCGCCATTGTCGATGGGGAAAACCACCCTGTGGGTGTATTAAGCCAGACCGATATTATCCGCTACGACCGCGAAAAAACCGATTATCCCTTCTCCGTTTCGGCGTTTTATGAACGTGTTGTACTCGATAGCAGCGATCCCATGCTGGGAGAACTGCATCCCGAAAACGTCGACACCATCCCCGTGGTCGATATTATGACACCCGTGGTCTATGCCGTTCAGCCCAACGCGCTTGTCGGTGATGTCGTTCAAAAAATGCTCGACAAACATGTACACCGCCTTTTTGTGGTTGATGAAATGGGCGTTTTGATCGGTGTGATCAGCACCTTTGATATTTTGCGTCATTTACAAGAAGTTTAAAACCCAGGTTTCATCAGGGATTAAGCTTATGAGGAAAGAAAAAATTAAGCAAAGGTGAAGATATCCTATTGTCCTCTAAAAGGCCTGTGCTATAATTCTTGTCACGAAGGGCCCAGATAGCTCAGTCGGTAGAGCAGTGGACTGAAAATCCGCGTGTCGACGGTTCGATTCCGCCTCTGGGCACTCTTCATGGACCTCAGAAGATCCTAAACCTACTTTCTATACAGCAGGGATCTTCTGAACCTCCCCGGGGACGTGGTGAAATGGCAGACACACTATCTTGAGGGGGTAGCGCGCGAAAGCGCATGAGGGTTCAACTCCCTCCGTCCCCACCTCCTGCCGGAAACGTTTAAGACAGTTTTCAATGATGACGCGTGTACTTATCACCGGCGCAGCCGGTTTTATCGGATCCAATTTTGTGGAGTACGCTCTGCACGCGCATCCTGATTGGTCTATTACCAATCTCGACCGCTTGACCTACGCAGGTTTTCGCGTCAATATTCAACCCTTTGAACAGACCTTTCCCGATCGCTATCGCTTTGTTTGGGGCGATATCTGCAATCCCTGGATGGTCGAGCCCCTCGTCGCAGAGCACGATTTGGTGATTCACTTTGCTGCTGAAAGCAATGTCGATCTCTCAGTGCTTGCCAGCGGCGAATTTGTGCGCACCAATGTTGAAGGCACCCGTGTGCTTTTGGATGCCTGTCGCAAACACCATTATGCCAACAGCGGACGCCGGATCTTAATTGTCAGCACCGACGAGGTCTACGGCAATGCCTGGCAGGACCGACCCTCACTCGAAACAGATCCGCTTTTGCCTTGCAGCCCTTATGCGGCCAGCAAAGCGGGCCAAGATTTGCTGGCCTATGGCTATTTTGCCACCCACGATCTGCCCATTCTGCGCACGCGCTGCTCAAATAATTATGGCCCGCGCCAAGATCCGACCAAGCTGATTCCCCGTTTTGTCTTGCAGGCCCTGCACAAACAGGCTTTGCCGGTGTATGGGCATGGGCAAAATACCCGCGATTGGATTCATGTCAGCGATCATTGTCGGGCCCTGGATGCTGTTTTACACGCTTCTGAGCGCCATTTGGGCGAGGTATTTAATATCGGGGCCGATTGCGAAAAAAATGTATTGGAGATCAGTCGCCTGATTCTCAGCAGCCTCGGTTCAGAGCCCGAACTCTTGCAATTTGTGCCCGATCGGCCTGGCCATGTACGCCGCCACGCGGTCAACAGTGCCAAGATTCAAACCGAATTGGGTTGGCAGCCGCTTGTGGCTTTTGAGCAAGGCATTGAAGAAACCGTGGCTTGGTACCGCGACAACCCCACTTGGTGGCGGGCGATTATCGCCCAGCAAGCGCAGTGTTTGCCGAATTACAGCGATGTTTACGGCTTTGATCGTTGGTTAGCTGACTGAATTTCCAGGTTTTTAAAAATCTCAGGCAATTTTCGCATTCCTCTCGGCTATACTTAGAATGGTTAGGTCTTTATTGAGATCCGCTTTTTACAATCACCTTGTCGCCTTTGGAGTGAATCCATGCAATCCATCCCCGGTTCGTCTCTGCCCAACACCGCCGGCCTTTCCAGTCTGAGCCAGACGGCTTCGGGGCTGCAGACCACCGCTGACAAACTCAAACAAAACGCAGAAACCTTTGCCGACGGAGCCTTGACTCCCGAAGCTCCCAGCAGCATGCCCAAACCCGGCAGCGCGGCTCAACTTGATTCGGTCGGCTTTTTAAACCGGGCCCAACAGGGCGGTGTGGCCTCCAGCAAACAGAGTGGCGTCAGTTTAACCGTGAATGGCAGTGCTTCTGCCAACTTGCCCTTTCTGGACGCCCCCAACATTGGCAGCGACCTCGCCAATGTGCCCGACGTGTCTTTAAACGGCGGTGGACAAATCGACCTGCGTTTTACCAGTCGCGAAAAAACCAATGGCAGCGGCTTTTATCTCGGACTGCGGGGCGACCTCAGCGCCATGGGCAGCACCCAAGGCGTGACGGATGCCGCCCGCACGGGTTCGGATTTGGCCAGCCGGGCCGATGCCCTGCAAAGCCGCATGTCGGGCTTGCAGGACCGCATGAATGGCCTCGCCACCAAATTACAAAACAGCCCTGGTTACCAGCGCATGGAGCAATTGGCAGGCCAAATCTCCAGCAATCCAGCCTCGGCCAACCCAGCTATGTTGAATGAACTGCGCGGGATTCTCAACAGTGGTGAAATTCAAGGGCTTTTGGGCGATATGAACCAAAGCCTGGGTGAGATCAACGGCCTTTTGGGTGATGCCAGCGGAGCGCTCGGCGCCCTGGGTGACGGCAAACGCCAGGTCAGCGGCGAAGCCGCCGTGCGTGGGGCCGCTGAAATTTATGGCGGCTACCGCACACCGGGAATTCAACTCGGCGATTCGCGCTGGAAGGCCCGCTTTGGCGTAGAAGCTTCGGCAATTGTGCCACTGCCTGCTCCGGCTCAGCCCGACAACGACATGGGCCTGCCCAAATTTAAATATGCCATGGCCAAAGTGGCGGCCACAGCCCAGATCACGACCCAGGGCCTGGGAGATATCCAAAACCGGCTGGGCCAGCTCCAGTCCAATCTGAGTGGGCTGCAAAACGCCCTGAGTTCGACCTCTTCAGCCGTGGACTCTGCCGCAGCAGCCGCCAACCAAGGCACGCCCAGCAACCCTTTGGCTGCCCTGAGCCAGCTCAATCAGATCCAGCAGTCGATTTCCTCGCTTAACCAGGCTGCCACCCAGGCCAGCAGCGCCGGGCAGCAACTCAATAGCAATCTCGATGGCCTTGCTGACGATATCGGCAAAGCGAGTATGAAGACCTCGCTGGGACTGACCACGATCACCCCCACGGCACCTGTGGGCTTTGGCATTCGCGATATCGGGGTCGATCTCTACGGGCCGATCACGGAAAAGGTTCATGCCAATATCGAAGCCGGGGTGATGAACCCCGTGGGCTATTTGCAGGGCGAAGAAAGCCAATACCAGCTGGATAAATCGGGAGAGGGCAAATACCACCTCAACCAGACCTCCACCAAGCAGCGCAATGTCTTTCATGATTTCTACGACCCGGCCGTCTATGCCGGTGTGGGTGTAACAGCCAATGCCGACAGCCCCTTTCGCACAGATCTCAAAATTCGCGCCGAACACAGTCTGAGCAGCGATACCCTGCGCGGTTCAGCGATTGTACGCCAACAGACGGGGCCTGTGAGCTTCTCGACAGGGGTGCTCAATACCGATCTGCGCAATGGCGCGCCCAATATGTATATGGTGGGCGTGGGGATTGGCAAAGGGGATATCTTCACGATCCAGGCCGCCACCGACAGCTTTACGCCCGATAAAGCGGCCAATGTGCAGGTACAGGCGGGTCTGCGGGTTCCTTTTTAAGCCGCAAGGCGTCGTTTAGTCCCACTTTGTAGTCAAGAAAAAACACATGTTATTACCCACCCAACGCAATTTTGCCTTTTTTAATATGCTGCTCTGGCAGTGGAAGTCGGTGCTCTTTTTTGCAGTGGTTGCAACAGCAGCCTGGCTGTTTTATTATTTCGAAAATCTGGATTTGCTTTTGCCCTCCCTCTCGCTGTCTGTGTTGGGCAGCGCGCTGGGTATCTTTGTCTCGTTTCGCACCAATTCAGCCTACCAGCGCTGGTGGGAAGCCCGCCAACTCTGGGGCGGACTGGTCAATGGCTCTCGGCATTTTGCCACACAGGTCATGGGCTATTTGCCTCAGGCCCCAGAGTCATTGCGCGAAGAGCTGCTGCGGCGACAGATCGGCTATGTGCATACCCTGCGCTGCGTTTTGCGTGATCAAGATCCCTTTGCCGATGCTGATGTCAGCCGTCATTTGGGCGAAGAGCTGATCGGTTTAAAAGGCCATCAAAATCCCTGTCAAGCCCTTTTGGCCTGGAATTTTCAAAGCCTGGCAGAACTCAAACAGGCAGGCCAATTGGATGCCTGGCAAATGCAAGATTTTGATCTCACCCTGCGACAGATCTTGGAGGTTCAAGGCGGCTGTGAACGCATCAAACGCACCCCCATGCCGCCTGCTTACGGTCTCTTGGCCACCCGTTTGATCCAGGTTTTTGGGGTTTTGTTGCCGCTCTCGCTGGTGCATGAAATTGGCTGGCGGATCATCCCCATCAATGTTTTTCTGTGTATCGCCTTTACCATGGTCAACGAATTGGGGCGGGTCTTGGAAGATCCCTTTACGCTCTCATTTAACGGTTTGCCTTTGATGGTGCTTTCGCGCACGATTGAGGTCAATTTGCTACAGTCTTTGGGCCGGTCAGATTTGCCCGAAATTCCAGGGCCTTCTCCTCCCGGCGTCTTGATGTGAGCTAAAACCCAATCTGGTGGGCGTGGCAGAGAGCAATCGCCAGGCCATCTGCGGCATCGTCGGGTTTGGGGATTTTTTCCAGCCCCAGCCACTGGGCCACGGCCTCTTGCACCTCGCGTTTGCTGGCACGGCCATAGCCGGTCAGGCCCATTTTGACCTGCAGCGGCGTGTATTCGGTCACTTCAAGCTCGGCCTGGGCCAAAGCCAAAAGCATCACCCCGCGGGCCTGGGCCACGGGCATGACCGTGGTGACATTGCGAAAGAAAAACAATTGTTCAATCGCCACCACTTCGGGTTGGTACATGGCGAGCAATTCCTGCAAATCGCTGTAAATGGTACTCAGACAAACCGCCGCAGGGGATTTGGGCGGGGCCTCAATCACGCCAAAGCCCGCCACGCTAAAACTGCCGTGTTGGCAATCGAGTAAACCATAACCGACCCGGTGGCTGCCGGGGTCTATTCCTAAAATGCGCATGTGAGGGACTTTCTGTTTGACAGGATTCTGTTTGATGTGCTTTTTGTTGTAGTTCTTGGTCTAGTTCTTGCTGGCATACACCAGAATACATTAGTCTGAAGGCAATTGTGAATATTGAAAGTGAAAAATTATGGGAAAAATAACTGATCGCCTGAATGAATTGGGGCTGACCTTGCCCACCGCCCCCAAACCCGTTGCTGCATATATCCCCGCCGTGCATTACGGTAATTTACTCTTTGTCTCTGGCCAATTGCCACTCAAAGACGGCCAATTGCTCTCTACTGGCAAAGTCGGCAATGTTGGCAAAGTTGGCGAAGTTGTCAGCATTGAAGACGCTTATGCCGCTGCCCGCCAATGCACGCTCAATGCCCTGAGCGTGGCCCAAGACGTATTGGGGGACCTCGACCGCATCGACCGCATTGTCCGTGTGGGGGGCTTTGTCCAGAGCGCCGATGGCTTCAGCGACCAGCCCAAGGTGATCAATGGCGCCTCGGAATTGCTCGGTGAGATCTTCGGCGAAAAGGGTCGCCATGCCCGCGCTGCCGTGGGGGTCAATGAGCTGCCCCTGAATGCCTCCGTCGAAGTGGAATTTGTGATTGGGGTCGCTGATTAAAGCCCTTTGGAACGGTGCATAATAGTTTCAGCCCTTTTTCCACTTTCTTTCTAGCCCAGGGCGACCACAAGGAGATAATCATGCACCACCCCCAAGCCCCAATTGGTATTTATGATTCTGGTTTGGGGGGGCTTTCGGTGGTGCGCCAGGTCATGATGGCCCTGCCCCAAGAATCGCTGCTCTATGTCGCAGACACCGCCCGTGTGCCTTATGGCAACCGCAGCCCCGAGGAAATCCGCAGCTTTAGCTACGAAATTCTCGATTTTTTGGTGGAGCAAGGCGTGAAAATGATTGCCGTGGCCTGCAATACCTCTTCCGTCTTGGTTCTGCCTGCCAGCAAGAAACACCGCAATGTACCCGTGTTTGGCTTGGCCCAGGCCGGCGCACATTTGCCTGCCGGACTCAGGCGTGTGGCGCTTTTGGCCACCGAAGCGACGGTGCGCAGTGGGCAATACAAGCGGCTTTTGCAATTGCATCACCCGCTCGTGGAGCTGGTGGAAGTGGCCTGCCCGGATTTTGTGCCTTTGGTGGAAAGTGGCAAGTGGGAGAGTGCTGAGGCCTTTGAGCTGGTAGCCGCCCGTTTGGCCCCTTTAAAACAGCGTGACTTGGATGCGGTGATACTGGGTTGCTCCCATTTTCCCTATTTGCACACAGCGATTCAAGCGGCTTTGGGGGCCGAGGTACAATTGCTCGATCCGGCTGAACGTTTGGCTGTTCAAGTGGCGGGAGAACTCACCCAGCGACGCCTGCTCAATCGCGATCCCAAGCCGATTTTTCATGGCTATACCACGGCCTGTCCTTCGACCTTTGCGCCCCTGGCCGAGCGCTATTTGCAGCGTGAATTGCGGCATATGCGCCAGACCAGTTTGGGGGGACGGGTGGCTTCCTTCGCGGCCCCGACAAACTCACTGCATCGCATCGCTCAGGGAGCCACTGCAAGAGACGTGTCTGTGGGTGTGGCGGCAGGCGTTGTGCGCTAATGCTTTGGATTTGAAGGCGAAATTAGCAACGACAAACCGGGAGTAATATAGGGCAATCGGCTCCGGTTGGCGCAAGCCCCTGACGTTCGGGCCGCTCGCTGCGCACGTCGTGTGCGCGCTCACTGCCAGTCGCCCCGCCTTTCGTCCTCCTGACACGGCAGGGCTCCTAATACCCTCACTTTTCAGGGCCTTGGCCAACGGGAGTCAGCTGTTTAGAAGCCAGTTGGGAGGAAGATAAATGAAAAAAAACAAAGAAACCGCTATGCTTCAGATCGCAGATGCATTTGATGTGAGCCATTATCTTTTTTCGGTGGGCTGGTCCCACGAAGAGCAGGTCTATATCTCCCATGTGGCTGAATTTCCTTCTGTGGCAGCCCATGGAGAGAGCTTGGAATCCGCTTTACAAGAACTCAAATTGCTTTTGCGAGATGTTATCAAGTCTTGATAGCCCATCAAGAACCTGTACCAGAACCCTTGGGGCAAAAAAACGACAGTGGCCGCTTAAATCTCGGGTTTTAAGGCCACCAGGAATAGTTACAAGTGTTGGCCAAGGCTCTGAACGATGAGGGCAACGGGCGGCCCGAATGTCAGAGACTTGTGCCAACTGGAGCCACTAACCCTTTCCTCCAAAACACCCACTGACCCATCTCAATACTTCCCGATAAGCGCCAATCACCTGTCTCGTCTTACAAAAAAAGCAATCAGCCCCAGATCTTACTCATTGCAAGCATCCGGGGCTGAATTTAATTTCAGCGGCTCTATTTCGCCACTTGATTACGTGTGGCCCTAATTTTGCTGTGGGCTTCATCCAAGAGGGTCTGCTGGACATTGTTGATTTGGCTATCGAGACTGCTCTTATCGCCCCAGTAACTCTGGTTGATCTGATCCACCACGCCCTGGGTCTTGTCGCGGGTCACAGTCAGCGGTGCTTTGGCACCGACGGTGGCTTCTTTGTGTTCCACGGCTTTTTGGTGGGCCGTGAAAAACGGTTTGACCTCAGCGTGCGTGTCTGGGCGGGGATTTGCCATGAGATCGCGGTGGTTTTGTTCCAGGCCTGCCACACGGCCTTCGGCCTGGCTGTAACGTCCACGGGCACCCTCTTCGCTGCTGGTGGCCTCCGAGAGGTTGCGGTTGGCGCCATTGATCTCGTAATTATAGCGAGACTGCAAATCGTTGGCCGTGCGCTGATGGCTGGCAATCGAGCGCTCATTGCTGTCTTTGCGCTCTTTGTACTGGCTCAGGGCCATGCGGTCAATCGGGTCGAGGTTGTAAAAGAGCAAGCTGAGCTGGTCAATGTCTTTGGTAAAGGCCAGACGCAGATTGATCGACTCCAGGCTTGATTCACGGTCTTTTAACTCGCGCACTTCCCGGCCCAAGCGCGAAACCTGGGTTTCGAGCTGGTCAATTTTGTATGAATCGCGGTATTTATTGGAGTCGGCAAAGGGATCCGTGCCGTAGGGGCTGCCACTGCCACCACCGGGTTTAAACGGGTCAACCCCGTTGGGGCTGCCATTGCCACTGGAGGGGGGGGGAGAACTGGGTTTGCTGGGTTTATTGCGTTCCATATCGAGATCGGTGCTGGCACGGTTGTATTCCCGCTCAGAGCTGCGGCGTTCCGATGAGACCTGGGAGAGGGTCAATGTGGTGTAGGTTTGGATATGCACATACATGCCACGATTGTCGGATTCGAGTTGGCGGGCCTGTTGCAAATGGCCTTCGGCTTCACCGGGCAGGCGCTCCAATTCGTTGACCTTGTTTTGGGCCTGAATGCGGTTGGAGGTGGCATTTTCGAGTTGTGACTTCATTTGACCGCGGTGGCTTCTGGCCTGATCGATGGTGTCTTCGAGGCTGTGTACGTTGGGGAAACGGGCCTCACGCAGATTATACGCAGCGGTGGTCACCAATTTCGTTTCACGGTTGTTATGGGTATTCCAAGCGTCGAGGGCCACATCGCGTTTTTTGGTGGGCTCTTGCAGATCCGCTTGCCATTTGTCGGTACGGGTCTGTAATTGGCTTCGCAATTCGCCCACACGGGTCGATTCATGGCCTGCAACCGTTCTGAGTTCGCCAATCAGACCCTGCATTTTGGTTTTGGCTTCGCCCGGTTTGAGCAGTGCCACTTTTTGTTCTGCGGGCGCACTTTGGCGGTAGTCGCGCTGCAGATCGTCCAAGACCAGGCTTGAGAGCTTTTTATCTACATGGCGCTCATTGCCGCCATCTTTGGCTATGGCATAAGCGGCATCCACTTTGGCCTGGGTGGGATTGCTGAGATAAGATTCAGCGTCTTTGAGTTTGACGGCAGCGGTGGTCTGGTCGACATCATCGCCGAGATAGGTGGTCTGGTTCTTGGCATCGACCAAAAACGTGCCTTTGCCCGAAAAGGCCTGGGAGATATTGTTGTCGATCGCCAAAGGGGTTTTGGCGTTGTTCTGTTTAACATTGGGGTCGCGATCCAATTCGGAGATCAGCACCTGTTTGTTCTCGGACCAGAAGCCATCTTCAACAGACAGGCTGTGAACGCTGGCTTTGCCGTCGGCATTGACCACCACCAATTCGGCACCTTCGTGCTTTTTGGCTGTTTCGAGGGCCTGTTCTACACTCAGTCCCGAAGCCAGTGGCTTTTTATCCGCTTTGATCGGATTATTGGGATCCCAAAATCCCTTGTCATGAGAACCAACCTTGATTCCGCCGTCAGTCATGGAGTCACTCCTTTTGTTAAACAGGCCCCTTGTTTCTCCTGCCAAAGCAAGACGCCAAAGCAAGGGCGGGCCTTTTGAGATTAAGTTTAGGTAAAGCACCTAAACTGAGTTATATGTAAAATCTGGATCATCTTGCCTGAATTTGCTTAATTCAAGCTTAATTTCTGGGTCTGTTCTGCAATCTGGGCCAGGGCGTGTAAGAGAGCCCGGCAGAGATGGTACGTTTCTGTCTCTGTGGTGGGGGGAGAATCACTTTCGCAGGCCACCACCCGCTGCATCAGCGCGCCACTGAAATGGGGCAGGCAGTCGGGTTGTTTTTCCAATTGATCCATCCAGCGTTGAAGATGCCATTCGCGTTCAGATTCAGGCAGTCCCAGCCAATAAGGCAAGAGCCGGTCGAGATCCGCGTGGCAGGCTTTCAGCCATTCTTGGGCGTTCATGTGGGCGTTCATCTGGGCGTTCATGTACCAGCGGCTTTGCGTGTCAGGGCAGCGTTTCTTACACTCACACGCAAAAACCTGCGCACCTGATCGGGGCTGTCAACACCGACAAAGTGGGTATTGGGTTCGAGCCCCTGCAACAGGTATTTCAGCTCGATCAGATTGAGATCGGCGGTCAAGATCTGGGCTGCCTGTTCGGCCTGGGCATAGGGCCATTTTTCCGCGACTTTGCGCAGCATAAACAGGCGGGTTTGCTCGTTGGCGCCTTGGCTGAGATCTTTTAAGCTCTCCAGACTGCCGCCACTTTCCAAAGCAATAAAATCCTCTTTTATTTTGGCCTGGGCGCTGTTTTGGGCTTCGATTTGCCCCGTCTCTTTGGCCAATTTTTGAGCTTGGGCTTTGGCGATCAAGATCCCACTCATTTCGGGCTGGTCGAGATGATTGAGCAGCATTTCGTAATAAACGGCATCCAGGTTTTGATCGGGGGCAGCCTCCAGCAAGGGCTTGAGCTGTTCGGGTGAGAGCTTTTCAGACAGGCCGTAAAGGCGCACCAGAGCTGCCAATTCGTCTTTGTCGCGCACGGCCTGAATGCGATTGAACATTTGCGCGTCCGCCAAACCCGATTTGCTCAGATGCAATAAAAGATCCAATTGGCGGGAGCCGTATTCGGGGCTCAAACGCAGGCTGCGGAATTTTTCGCGCAGCAGGGTTTTGTGTTCCTCGGGCAGTTTTTTGAGCACCGGGTCTTCGACCAAATAGTCGGTTACTTTATAATAGCGCCAATTGCTGATGGCGTTATACGCACTTTTTTGACTGGCTTTGCCAGGCAGCGTCTCAAGTGGGGCTTTGTTTTCACTTGGTGGTTTTGTTGGCAATTGGGGCAAAGAGGCGGATTCCAGACGGGCATAAAAGACCTCCAGATGCATATGCTGCAACTCCCCCCAGGGGTTCATAAAAAAGGCCTTTTCTTGTTCTGGGTCGATGGCGGTCAGCAAAATTTTGTGGGCGCTTTCGCCCCAGCGCAACCCCACAGGCACGGGTTCGCCTTGCTCCAGGGCCTGCGCCAGCTCCTGTTTAAGTTGGCTCGGCCTGACAAAACCCTTCCAAGCAGGGTCGGGATCGGCATGCAAATAGCGCAATTGGTAGGCATTTTCGCCAAAGAGAGCGGCGTTGAGTCTGACCGCGCCTTTTTCATCCAAGCCGGGGTATTCTTTGTCGCCGTTGATATTGCGGTCGCGGGCATTGTCGTAGTTTTCTGCACCATTGGCATATTCCATAAACGCCGGTTGCAGCAGACGGCTGGAGAGACTGCGGCCACTTTTATCGTCTTTGAGCGTATCTGCTTCGCGCTCCATCAGATCGGAGCCACTTAAATGCGCTGGCGGCACCTTTCCCTCGGGACTGGCCAAACCCTGTAGAATCTCCAGGTATTTGACCGGGTTTTTTAAGGCCAGCAAAATTTGAACCGTTGTTGGCGCGCAGGTTCCTTTGGAATGCTGCTCAATCCGTTCGGGAAAGGCCAATTCCTGCAGAGCGCTGCGCAGCAAGGTCTGGCGCATGTTTTCCAATTCGGGGTGCAAAGGCGCCTGTTGAAAGTTTTCCAAAGCCGAGAGCAATTCTGGGCTGAGCCGTTTGCTTTCGAGCAGACCTTTGATTGAATTTAAAAGTGAGTTGGTATAGTGCCCATCCACGCCGGTACCGGTCACAATCCCGTCCACAGCGTCGGCGCCCCCTTCTGATTGAACTTCACTCAGCACCAGATCTTTGATTTCAAAATGGGTCAGAAATTGGTTCAAGGCTGTTTGCTGTGCTGGCGGCAAATTTTTATACGTTTCACGTCCGAGGCGCAAGAGCAGTTTTTCTTGAATCAGGCTGCGCCGGGATTCGGGGCTGAGATTGGCTTGGCTGGGGTCGTCTCGTACTTCCCGCTGCAATCCGAGATAGGCTTCGTAAATCTCTTCATCGGCCTTTTCGGGGGGGCGGTTGGAACCTTTGATGCGAGGGGGTTTGTCCAGGCCCAAATCGGGATCCACGGGTTCAGGTTGGGGAGTGGGCGCGGGGAGGGGTTCTGATTTGAGCGGAGCCGGTTTTTTTAGCGGGGGCACAGGGGGATTTTTTTTATTGGGTTGGGGTTTATTGGGTTGGGGTTTTGGTTTCTTTGTGCCTGCCTCAGCAGGGGCTCCGGCGGCAAAGCGCAGCGCGGGTGCTGCACCCGTAATGGGCACAGGGCCTTTCTCGGGCTCGCTCACCTGCAGATTTTCTCCCTGGGCCAAAGCTTGATTTTGGGCTTGATTTTGGGCTTGATTGTGAGCCGGATTTTCGGTCTGTTCACGCTGCTCGGGTGGAGCTGGAGTGCTTGTCGGGGCGATGGAGAACGGGCTTTGTATCGGAGATCCAGACGAAGGGGGACGCGTCAACATATTAAGGCTATCCTGGTTGGGGAAATTTAACTCTCATTGTAACCGATTCAGCAGATTCAAAAAACCCTGTTCCTTTTGGCGCCAAGGGCAAAACCAAGGTTCTGAATAACTCAGCTCCAGCCCGGCGTTTTTGACGGTCTGAAGAAAGGCTTTGTATTCCACCTCTTTGCCGATATAAAAGACGGCGCGTCCTCCGGGCCGCAAACGATCCCAGGTGTGTTTGAGCCATTGCACTGGATGGTGGTATTGCAAAGGAATGCGCCAGAGCAGGGCATTTTGCGGCAGAATCAGAGGCAGAAAATGGCAGATCAGATCCTGGCGTTCGCGAAACTGCAAAAAATCCCCTTCCACAAAGCGGGCTTGGCAAAGTTGTGCATAATAGCGGGCCACATCACCACGGGTGCAGTCTTGATGTAAATACCAGGGGTCGAGTTCGAGGCCGGTTAATTCCACCAGTGAGGCTTTTTCGCGCAGGACCACGGCCAAAGCGGGGGCGTAATTCCATGCATGGGTGCCCACATCCAGGGCCCGCACACTGGCGGGACATTTCCACTCGGCCAAGGCCTTTTCCAAGAGGGCCATGCAATAGAGGATGCGCTCAAAGTCGGCGCTCTCGACCTGGTTTAAAAATGGCGACAGTCTGGGATAGATTTCCAGCCAGTCTCTGAGTTTTTCCTGGGCCTGTTTTTTTTCAGGTTCTGCAAACGACTCAAAGAGGGCAGATGTGTCTGTTTTCTCTCTGGGCCGATAAGCTGCACTTTTGTCTTGCAGACGCTTGCGGCGCAGGACCCAGAGCCGGGGATTGAGTTCGGCCAGAATGGCGAAAAGTTCAACCTGCTCGGAGACAAAGCTAAACAGGCGGGGAAAGACTTTTTCAAGCTGGTTTTGCCATACAAGTGTCAAGCTGGGATCGCCGCGCAAGACCACCAGATCGGGCTGATAGGCTGTGATTTCCTGGGCGGCGGCAGGCAGATCTTTGACCAGTTTTTGTTGGGTTGAGATGGGGTCTTCGAGCAAAATGCCGGGAAAGCTGCTGAGTTCAGAACTGGGCAGTTCAACACTTTCAGGCCGATTTTGTACGGCCAGGAGCAGAATACGCATGGTTAAAATCCTCTGGGACTCACTCTAACATGGGGACCTACCGCAGGCCAAAAAGCTGTGTTAAAATGAGCCCCAGCGCACACCTGTTGCGGATTCCAGCCAGATCTTGTCAGATCTTGCCAGAACCAACCAGTTGTGCCCAAACAGTGCCCAGGCCGCAAGCTTAAACAACCAGGATTAAACACTCTATGGATGCAGAAGATTTTAAAACACTCGGTGAATGCGAATTTGGCACCATTTGGGAAGTGCAAAGCGAAAACAAAGTGGTGGTCAATGCCTATCAGGCGGCCCTCTATTTTTCGCGCGAAGATTTTCTTCACTTTGCCAAAATGGTCGAAGAGTCAGTTGTTACCTTGACCGGAAGAGGCTTTCAAGAGGCCAAAGCCCCGCAGGCCCCGCCTGCACCGCCCGCAGCCAAAAAAGAGGCCGCGGTCGAAGTTGCTCAAATTACCGATTTTCGTGCTTTTCGCAAGAACAAAGGGGCCTCGGTCAGCGAGGAAGAAGACGACGACTTTACCAGCTAAATGACAGACTTGTCATGTATGTCTGCGTATGTTATGCTAGAACACATATAACTTTGAATGCTCTCTAAAGGAGAATATACTTATGGCCGCTAATAATCAGATTGTTGTGATTGGTCGGGCAGGAAACAACGTGTCCGACGATATGCGTCACACCCAAAGTGGGACTGCTATTGCTGAGGTCCGTTTGGCTGTCAATCGCACCACCAAAGACGCTTCAGGCAACCCCATCACCGACTGGATTTCTTGTAAATTCTGGGACAAACAGGCCGAGCGCCTGGGTGAGTTTGTCAAAAAAGGCGATTTGATCAGTGTGACGGGTGCCCTGCGCGTCGACAATTGGGAAACCCCCCAAGGCGAAAAACGCCAAAAATATTATGTCCACGGTGAAAACTTTCAAATGCTCGAATCCCGCCGCTCTCGTGAAGAGCGCACAGGTGATTTTGGCGGTGGAGCCCCCGCTCCCCGTCATGAATCGGCCGCCCCGGTCAGAGCTGCCGCCCCGGCCCGAGCCGCCGCTCAGGACGATTTTGGCCCCGATGAATTTGTCGATGACGACGAATTGCCACCTTTTTAAGTTCTGAGCCATGCCTGTTCGCGCCCTGATCTTTGACCTGGACGATACCCTGATCGATACCCATGGTCAATTGGTACAAGAGGCGCATTGGCAGGCTTGTCTCGCGATGAACGCGGCGGGTCTCTCAGTTCACCCCGACGAATTGATGCAGACCCGCCAGCATTTGCTTGTGACTCAGCCCCGCGAAGAAATCAATGCCCTGTTGGCCAATCACTTTGGCTTTACCTGTCAGACGATTATCAAAGCGGGGTTTGATGCCTATTTTAATCCCGTTTTCAGCGAATTGGACCTCTTCCCCGAGACTCTCCCCCTGCTGCAAAAATGGGCCCAATCATTGCCTTTATACTTGGTCACTTCGGGCTATGAGCAGGCCCAACGCCGCAAGGTCGAACTCTTGGGTATCGAAGCGCTCTTTCAACAGATTTTTTATGTGGATATTGCCCGTTTGCAAGGCAAACGCGAGGTCTTTGCTGAAATTCATCAGGCTTTGGGCGGAGATCCCCGTGAAATGTGGGTGATCGGCGATCGCATCACCAACGAAATCGTGGCAGGCAATGCCTTGGGCATGACCACTGTCTGGATTTGCCAGGGAGAATGCGCGCATATTTTGCCCCAATCTGAACAGGAACAGCCCGATTTTACCGTGAAACAGATTCACGATCTCGATGGGCTTTTGCAATCCCAGCCGGTTTGGAAAAAAAAGGCTTCTGTGCTACCATAATCCTGTTAGCAATAAGCCTGAATACCTGTCCAGCTCTGCGATTCAAACCTTATTTAGGCCTCCTTTGCTGACGTTCACTCTGCCCATTTCTTTCATTTCTTAACGTTGGAAAGGATGCCTTGTCTATGTCATTGCTGATTAAAAATGGCCGCATTGTCACCGCTGTGGATGATTATTTTGCCGATATCTTTGTCGAGGGTGAAACCATCTCAGTGATTGGTAAAAACCTGGATATGCCCGCGGATCAATTGATCGATGCGGCGGGGCGCTTGGTGATTCCCGGTGGCATTGACCCCCATACCCATATGGACATGCCTTTCGGCGGCACTGTTTCTGCCGACGATTTTGAAACCGGTACCCGTGCTGCAGCCTGTGGCGGTACGACCACGATCATTGACTTTGCGATTCAGACCAAAGGCAAATCGACCTTTGAAGCACTGGACAGTTGGCACGCCAAAGCCGAAGGCAAAGCGGCAATTGATTACGGTTTTCACATGATTATCACCGATATGCCCGAAGAGCGGATTCCCGAAATGACCAAATTGGCCAGTGAGGGCATTACCTCTTACAAGCTGTTTATGGCCTATCCGGGTGTACTTTATACCGACGATGGTACGATTTTTCGCGCCATGCGCAAAGCCGGCCAAGATGGCACCGTGATTTGTATGCACGCCGAAAATGGGATTGTCATTGACGAAATTATCAAAGAGGCCCTGCGCGAGGGCAAAACCGACCCCAAATGGCATGGCTTAACGCGCCCCACCCGCATGGAGGCCGAAGGTGTACACCGGGCGATTTCAATCGCAGAAGTGGCAGGCGTACCCGTGTACATCGTGCATCTCTCCTCGTCTGACGCCTTGGATCAGGTCTCGATGGCCCGTCAGCGCGGTGTGCCGGCCTTTGCTGAAACCTGCCCGCAATACCTCTTTTTAGACGAAAGTTATTATTTCCAAGAGGGCTTCGAAGGCGCAAAATATGTCATGACTCCTGCGCTGCGTGAGAAGTGGAATCAAGACAAACTCTGGCGTGGTCTGCGTTTTGGCGATTTGCAATCCATTGCCACCGATCATTGTCCCTTCTGTTTTAAAGACCAAAAACACTTGGGATTACACGATTTTACCAAAATCCCCAACGGCGGTCCCGGCGTAGAAAACCGCATGAGCCTGGTCTATAACGGTGGGGTCGTTGGCGGCCGCATCTCTGTGAATAAATTTGTCGATTTGACCTCGACAGCCGCTGCCAAAACCTTTGGCCTCTTTCCCAAAAAGGGCACAGTGGCTGTGGGCAGTGATGCCGACCTCGTGATCTTTGACCCCGAACGCAAAGAGACGATCAGTATCAACAACCCGCATATGCACCACATGAATGTGGATTACAGCCTCTACGAGGGATTTGAAGTTCAAGGTGTGGCTGAAACCGTCATTTCGCGTGGCAAGGTTGTGGTTGAGAAAAACAATTATATCGGCAAAAAAGGCGATGGAAAATTTCTCAAACGTGGTCTTTATGGGGGACTGAAGTAAATAGTCAGTTTCAAGTTGAAGGGCTGAAGCAGAGTTAAATCGCCTTCTGCCCTTCAATTTATGGATTATTTGTTGTTTAATAATGTTAAGTGCCAGAAAATGCATCCTGTTTTAAATAGGGATTGAGTTGCTGATTGTGCGGAGAGTGGATGTATTTTTGCAATGCGCTACGACAAGGAAGAGCATCAGAAGGATCTGAATCTGCTACTATGAGTCAATTTACCTATCATGTATCGGATTTATCCTCTGAAAATCAAAAGCAGGAGGGATTGATCTTTCACCTGAGTCCCGATCAATCGGAAGTCCTGTTGATTGTCAATCCATCTGAACTTGAATCCCCTCCCTCACTTTTGCTTTTGGAACAGGCTTTTGAAAAAAAAGGCTTTCCAGGTTATCACCTGCATACGGCCATCTTGCATGAGCTTTGCAGCCTTGATTGGAATGGACTGGAACAGCCGTTTAGTCGCGTGATTGCCTCCCGAATTCAAACGGATCTGATTGTGCATATTTCCGATGACCAGCTCAAGGCTTGGATGACTCTTTTGCCTGCCACGGATGCGTTTCCACCTTCGCGGGAAGAGTTGATTGCGCGTTTGAAAAAAGAGAAAGTGATCTTTGGGCTAAACGAGGCCGTGCTTCAGCTGGCTGTCGAACAAGGCCATTTAAAAAAATCACTGGTCGCCGAAGGTCTGCCGGCCCAACAGGGCAAAAGTGCCTGGTTTGAGTATTTATTGGAGACCAATTTGCAACGGGGCCCCCGCGAGAGAGCGGATGGTTCTGTTGATTACCGTGATCTCAATCTGGTGCAAAATGTCGACCTGGATACGCCTTTGATGCGCAAACACCCGCCCGAAACGGGGCAACCTGGGCGCAAAGTCACAGGAGAAGAAATTTCCCCAGAAATGGGCAGGGATTACCATCTGATTGAAAGTGTCGGTTCTAAAATTTCAGAGCAGGACAAAAACCTGCTGGTCGCAGCGCGGGCCGGCCGCCCTGTGCGCCTCAGCCGCTCGGTCAAAGTAGACGATATGATCACCCTAGAGGAGGTGGGACTGGAAACAGGAAATATTCAGTTTAAAGGCTCTGTCTCAGTGATGGGCTCTGTGCGCAGTGGTTTTCAGATCAAGGCTGGCGGCGATATTATTGTGCATGGCTCGGTTGAAGATGCCATTTTGGACGCTGGTGGCAGTATTGAAGTCCGTGGGAGTATCTTTGGCCGTGATCAGGCTTCACTCACAGCCAAAGGGGATATTCACGCCAGCTTTATTCAAAATGCCAGTGTCGAGTGTTTTGGCGACTTGCATATTTCCGAGGGGCTTTTTCATTGCGAGGTGCGGATTATGGGGAATATCTTTGTGGGCATGAATGGAGGCAAGGGCCAAATTAATGGCGGCAATATTTGGGGAGCCAATTCCCTGCGGGTCAAAATTTTGGGTTCAATGGCCTCTTCTGCCACCCGCGTTTCTCTGGGGGAAGACCCCTATCTGCGCCAAAAACTCAAAGATATTGACCACAATTTAAGGCATTATAAAAGTGAACTCGAACAGGTGATCAAATCGATTATCTATATCCGCACACGGGCCCGCGAAAAAGCCGATGAGTTGACGGGGCTGGAAGAAAAACGCGGAGAATTGCTCGAAACCGTCAACACGCTGTCGGAGCAAATCAGCAATTTACATGAGAGTTTGCGTCTCTCGCGATCTCAGTGCGAAACCTTTGTGAGTGAACAATTACATGCAGGGGTCAAACTTTTCTTTGCCGAAATTCCCTTTGTCGTCAAAGAGGATATGGGCCCTTCACGACTGCGTTTGCGGGAGACGTCGAATGGGCTTGACGTTGTTTGGTCGCCGTACACTGCGCGTTAATCTGCGATGACAAATCCTGTTCGCTTGCGTTTTTCCGAGGATAAAACCCTGCTCTTTGCGGTGATTCGTCCCCAGGATGTTAAAAATGGTCGGCTCGAAGCCGAAGCGCTTTTAGAAGCCCTGTTGGAAATGGGGTATTCTTCGTTTCAATTTGAATTGGATCAACATGCCTTTGACGATTTAACCCAATTGCGTTGGGACCAGCTCAACCGCGAAATTGTCAAATGTTTGGCCCGTCGGGTTGAGTTTGAAATGCAGGTGCAGATTTCTGAAGACCAGATGCAAGCCTGGGCCAGTGTGCAACCGGCTTTTAGCGGTGAAGAAATACCTTTGGAGCGGCTCTTGGAAAAATTGGCTTATGCCGGGGTCAAACAGGGCTATCTTTACGACGCACTCAAAGAAATCATGAATACCTCTCAGGCCGAGAACTTATTGGTAGCAAGGGGCAGCCTGCCTGAGCATGGCACAAATGCCTGGCTGGAGCCCCTTTTTCAGCCAGCAGGAGCCGAAATTCCCAGTACTTTGGTGGTGCAAGTGGAGCAAGGGGTGCCTTTGGCTCAGATTCATCCAGCCACGCCTGGACAATCGGGCACAACGGTGACAGGTCAGATTTTGCCCGCCAAGTCGGGCAAAAATCTGCAATTGGTTCCCTCCGCTGGCAGTGATTTTTCGCCTGTAGATCCCCAGATTTTGGTTTCAACCCAGAGTGGCTGCCCGATTCTGCGCTTTAATTCGGTGCGCTTGGATCCGATTCTGACCGTTGAGAAGGTGGATGAAGAGAGTGGAGATCTGAACTATTCTGGCAGTATCCTCATTTTGGGTTCTGTGCAATCGGGGTATCTGGTACAGGCCAAAGGACATATTGAGGTATTGGGCGATGTGGGGGGTGCTCGGCTGGAAGCCGGTGGCGATATTTTGATTCATGGAGCGGTCAATGGCCAGGGACAATGCCTGATTCGGGCGGCAGGAAAGATTGTGGCCACCCGTTTGAGCCAGGTCTTGATTGAATGCGGTCGGGATATTTGCGTTCGAGAAGGGGTGTTTCAAAGTCATTTGCGCGCGGGGGGCAGTATTGTGATTGGCGAAACCCCTGACACAGGTTTATTACTGGGGGGGCGGCTGATAGCACTGCAGCAATTGCGGGTCGGACAAATTGGCAATGAACGCAAGTCCGTGGCCCATATCCATTTGGGCCAAGATGATTATGCCTGTGATCAGTTTGAGGCCAAAAACCATGCTTTGGCAGAGTTGCGCCAAGAATTGGATAGCACCCTGAAAAAACTGATTCAGGTCCGTGCCCAAGAGGTGCCTTTGGTCAATCCAGAATTACTCCAGCGCAAATTGCTCCATCTGGAGCAACAGGTTGAGCAGTTCAGGGATGAACTCTCTTTTTTAGAGCAGACCCTCTTTGCCTGGCCTTGTGGTCAAAATTTGTGTTTGGGTAAAGCGCTCTGGCCAGAATTGGTACTGTCGATGGGGCCTTATCAAGCGACGTTTACGTCCCTATTAAAGGGCCCCATCACCTTTTGCGTAGAGCAAGAGGGAACAGAAACCAAGATTACGGCGAAGTCGGAACCTGTCGCGGCCATTGCGCTCGATGAACCAATACCTCTCGAACCCCATAGAGTAGAATCCCCCCACACACCGCCACATTCAGCGATTCTTTGATGCCATACATCGGAATCTGAACCAATTGATCCACCTGTTCCCTGATTTCGGGTTCCACGCCCCAGACCTCGTTGCCCAGGATAAAGGCCACAGCTGGGGCGTAGGCAATCTGTAAATAGTGTTGGCTTTGGGCGTCTGACTCTACACCGACAATTTGCACCCCCTCCCTTTTGAGTTTTTTTAAGACCTCTTCCAGTTCCCAATGGTGCGACCATTCCACGTGTTCTTCGGCTCCCAGCGCTGTTTTGTGAATTTCTTTGCGGGGTGGGCAACCCGTGAACCCGGTTAGAAAAATCTTCTTGACACCGGCGCCGTCAGCGGTGCGAAACAAACTCCCCACATTGTGTAGAGAGCGGATATTGTGCAGAATTAAATAGATCTCAGTCATGCTCGTCCTCCAGATACAGTGTACACACCTTGAGATGTATCGTATAATGACTGGGTTCCACCTCTGAGCAGGTGCGAAAGCCACGCTGATGACGCCCGTTTATCTCATTCAGACGTGTAAAAAAAACAAAAATGCAAGCTAAACTTCCAGAGGTAGTTTTTTCAAATGGTCAAGATTCGACTGAAACGTTTTGGTACTAAAAAAAGACCCGTATACCGGATTGTGGTGATTGATTCCCGCAACCGCCGTGATGGGCGTCCGATTGAAGAAATCGGTTTTTATGATCCCCGTCATGAGCCTTCTTTGATTCGCTTTGAACAGGAATCTCTCAAAAAATGGCTGGAGTGCGGCGCACAACCCACTGAAGTGGTTCAGCGCCTGATCAAACAAGCCCAATCCGCTTAAGGAGCACCTCCATGCCCGTAACCGATGCCGTAGAATTGATTGTCAAAATGCTGGTCAAGAACCCTGAAGAGGTTTCGATTCAGACCAGCACTTTTGAGCCCGAAGACGAAGAAGACTTGGTCCAATTGGATATCAGTTTACAGGTTCATCCCGATGACCGTGGCCGTGTGATTGGTCGCCGTGGCAAAACCATCAATGCCTTGCGCACTGTGGTCAAAGCTGCCGCCATCAAGTCTCAGCAGCGGATCAATATCGAGGTTCTCGACAACTAGATTCCTCGGGAGAGGCTTCTCGGCTTCCCCTGCCCCTCTGGCTCTCTCAGAGCCTGAACAGATTAAAAAAACAGCACCGCTTTTGGCGGTGCTGTTTTTTAGTGGCTGGGGAATTTGCCCTGCTCTGATCCGGAGCCGTTTAGGCTTCTTCGACAGCTGGGTGATTGAGATGGTAATTTTGGAACATATAACCTGTACCACGGGCTGTGAGAATCAGTTCAGGATCGCTGACATCTTTTTCGAGTTTGCTGCGTAAGCGGCTAACGTGCACATCAACCACACGGGTGTCTGAATACTGATTCAGGCGGTAGCCCCAGACCTGCTGCAAAATATCGTTGCGAGAAAAGGGTTTGCCTGGGTTGAGAGCCAATAATTCGAGCAGACTGAATTCCATTTCGGTCAATTTGACCCGTTGGTTGGCCTTTAAAACATGGCGACGGCTTAAATCGATGCTGATATCATCCACTTCAATCAGGGCAGGTTTGACGGGCTGTACATAGGTGCGGCGCAAGACTGCTTTGATGCGGGCTTCGAGTTCACGGGGGCTGAATGGTTTGATGATGTAGTCATCGGCCCCCATCTCCAAGGCGTTGATGCGGTCTGCGATATCGCCTTTGGCAGTGAGCATGATAATCGGGGTGGTGTCGCGTTTGCGGATTTGTTTACAGACCTGTAGTCCGTCCATATGGGGCATCATAATATCCAAGACAACCAGATCGGGATGGACTTCATAATAACGCTCTAAGGCTTCTTCCCCATTTCCAGCTGTGACGACCTCAAAGCCAGCCATTTTAAGGCGGGCTTCTACAATTTGACGAATACTGGCTTCATCGTCGGCAACCAGAACCTTGCCTTTAAACATGCCTCATTTTTATCCCCCCGGATTTTCGGTTTTCAGTCGGTGCAAATGGCTGTGCAGATCTTTTTCAAGCAAAGTGGCGGCTTGAAAGAGCAATTCGGTACGCAACCGTGTTTCTTGATCAGCGGACAGGGCCGGAAAGTGTAAGAGGCCTGTTTCGAGTGACATATACGAAGGCAATATCGGCTGCCCCGTGCTTTTTACCTCATCAGCCAGGTATTTTAAACTGCGCTTGGGACTGACGGTGCGTTGCCAAAGCAAGGTGTCTTTGTTCCAAATTTCCAAGCGCACCTGAACACTTAATACTTCCTGTTGTTCATCCAGATGGAGTTGGGCCCAATAGCCATGTTCAGCGGGTTGACGCTGATAATTTAACAAGCGCAACACATAATAGCTATCACTTGGCAAAGTTGTCTTTAAGAGCGAATGTTGGCCCATAAAGGCCAAAAACTCTTGGTAAATACCCGCTGAAATGTGAGGTGGTGCATAAATACGGTTGCTGGGGCTGACCTGGGAGTAGGCTGAAAGCGGCCAGAGCAGCTGAAAACACAGCAGGGCCTTTACAGAAAGCAATATTTTGTTGCAATTAGCAATATTTACCATGACTTGTATTATAACGGCTCCGAAAACCCACGTCCACACCCAAAAGGAAGATGCGGCGCAATTATTGAATGATAAACTCGGTTAAAAATACGTCTTGGATATGGGTTTCTTTGCTCAGATATTGATTCAGGCGGGTTGAAAGCTCGGCCTTTAACTCGGTTTTGCCTTGGGGCGTGCCCAGGGCCTGGGCTGATTTGGCACTCAGGGTGGTGACCACAATATCTTGAAAGATCGGACGTTTTTCTTTGATCTGATCTTTGAGTTCCGTCAACCAACTCTCTTTGCGTTGCTCATTGCCAGATAGGAAAGCTGGATCGGAAGTGGTAAAGGCCAATGTCAGAGAGGCTCTTAAAAACCGCCGTTGGTTGATATCTCCCAGATTGACGGTAAATTGGCCGAGCTCAATCATCGGGCCTGCGGCAAACTCAGAGTGGCTCTCGCTGGTGTTGCTGGTTTTTAATCCACCCGGATTCAGAGTCATCCAGACCAAAGCTGCGGTGGATAGTCCTGCGATCAGCAGCGCTACCGTCAAAGCGACGATCAAGAGCGTGTTTTGTCTGGGTTGTTTGCTTGCAATCGGTGGCGTGGTCTCTTCGTTGTTTTCCTGGCCCTTTCGTCGTGGAGTGGGACGACCACTCAATCGTGCTGCCATTCCTCAATTCCTCCTGGTCGAAAGTTTGGATTCAAGTTCCTGATTCAGACTGTCAGGCGTTTGGGTAGTATACCCCTGATTCTGGGGTTCTTGAAGATCTGCTCGGGGACTTAAGAGCACAATATCCACACGGCGGTTTTTGCGCCTGCCGCTTTCGGTGTTATTGGCTGCGATCGGATGGTATTCACCATAGCCCGCCATCGAAAGACGTTGGGGCTCTATTTTGCTGTGATGTAACAAAACCTGTAAGACTTGGGTTGCTCGGGCTGCAGATAGATCCCAATTTGAACCAAAATTGCCTTTGACAGGAATATTGTCGGTGTGGCCCTCCACCCGCAGAGAGAGAGGCATTTTCTCAAGTACCGCTACGAGTTTTTTTAAGGCTGGCAGGGCACCTGGTTTGAGTTCGGCACTGCCGCTTTCAAAGAAGAGACTCTCTTGTAATTGCAGGATTAATCCCCGTTCTTCCTGACGCAAACTCATGATCTTGGCCAATTCTGGCGTTTGTTTGAGCAGTTTTTGCATTTGTTCGGTGGTTTTGGCGGGCCGGCTTTCGACCGGATTCATGGGCGGGTATTGCACCACAGGCGGCACAATACTGATCTGAGCTGGGATGCCGGGCTTGCTTTCGAGCAAGCCATCTCCCTGCCGGGGTACGACCCCAAAGGCTTTTTCCATCGATTCGGTCATCTGCTGGTATTTTTGTTGATCTACCGAAGATACGGCAAAGAGCACCACAAAAAGCGCAAAGAGCAGGGTCATGAAATCTGCGAACGAGACCATCCAGCGCTCATGGTTGACATGTGTAGCGGCAACTTTGCGACGGCGGCTCACGCATTGCCCTTTCGGCTTTCCCGATTGGCTTCATAGGTTTTGCGTTCAGTGGCAGATAAAAAGGCCTTGAGACGCTCTTCAATAATGCGGGGATTGTCTCCTGCCTGAATCGACAGAATGCCTTCCAGTATCAGTTCACGAACCAATAATTCAGATTGGCTGTTGATTCGCAGTTTACCTGCCATTGGAAAGAGCAAAACATTGGCCAGTACCAGACCATAAATGGTGGCCACAAAAGCCACAGCGATGCCCGGCCCCACTTTTTCAATGCCTTCGTGTAAATGCTCCATGACGTGAATCAGGCCCAAAACTGCGCCGATGATTCCGATCGTGGGTGCATAGCCCGCGCCCGATTCGTACATTTTGATCACCCGCTCGTGGCGGACTTCTTGTTGTTCCAATTGAATGCTCAGAATCGATTTGACAATTTCAGGGTCGGTGCCGTCGGCCACCAATTGCAGGCCCTGTTTGAGGAATTCGTCTTCGACATTGGGCACTTCGCGCTCCAAAGAGAGCAATCCTTCGCGGCGGGCTTTCTCGGCAAAACGCACCAATTGGGGGATGATTTCTTCGGCGCGGGTTTCACTTTTGACAAAGGTTTTGCGCAGATGATTCGGAAAAGCCAAAATGTCCAGGCTGCGTGAGCCATAGATCATGGCCCCAACTGTGCCACCAGCAACAATCACAAAAGCAGTGTGCTGCAAGAGAAAAAGTGGGCTGCCGCCTTCTAAGATGCGGCCCCCAATAATCCCAATCAGGGCAATTAAGAGTCCAATGGGTGCAGTTAAATCCATGTTTTACAAAATCCCAACATATTGTATCACAGTCCCGCTTCAGCTTCGATTTCCAGCGGTCTTACCACGGGTTCCAAGGTCTGGCGACGAAACAGGATGAAACTTTCCATCACTGTTTCAATCGATTCCTTGACCATCAACTTTTCACCATTAGAAAGGGTCAAAAGCGTGTCTGGCGTGGCCTCTAGAAATTTAATCAGATCTGCGTTGACCACAATGGCTTGACCATTGAGGCGGGTCAGTTTAATCATTTAGCTTACCTTCTCAAGGATAGCACTTCCTGAAGCATTTCATCTGCGGTGGTGATTGTTCGGGAATTTGCTTGGAAAGCGCGTTGGGTCACAATCATATCGGTGAATTGCTCTGCCAGGTCGACGTTGGAACCTTCCAGGGTTCCGCCCACAATGGTGCCATTGCCCGCCGTTTGGGCTGCGCCAATCCGGGCATTGCCAGAATTGGGGGTCTCTTGATAGACGTTGCCACCCTGGCTGGAACTTTGATGGCCGCGAATCAGGCCGCCTTCGTTGACAAAGCTGGCTATGGCCAATTTGCCCAGGGCCAATAACTGCCCATTGGAAAACAAGCCGCGAATGGTGCCATCAGGCGCGATCGTAAATGAATTCAGGTCTCCAGCTGAATAGCCGTCTTGGGTGGCGACGGTCAGGGTCCGGGGAGCGCTGAATTGGGTCAGGCCGTTGGTGTCTCCCACCGTGCCGACATCAACTGTCATGGGCTGGGGCTGGGCCACATTGGGGCTCAAATTGGTGTTAAACGAGAAAATTGAGGTGGAGGTAATGGCATCGCTGTTCAAAAAATTCAGGGTAAAGCGGCCTGAAAAGTTACTCAGAATGCCTTTGTCGTTAAAGCGAACCGAGCGCAGCGGGACATTGCTGCCAGCGGCGTTGCCGTCGCTGCTCAAGACGGCCACATTTGGCTCTCCAGAGGTGGCTGCCCAATTCCAAATACCGGCATCGCGGGTACCTTGCACAATGCCTGCCGCATCGGTGACCACGTCATAGTCTGAGACAAAATCCAAACCGACTGCGTGTTTGGCGCCCAGTGCGTCAAAGACATCGGTGCTGGTTCCTGCTATCACTGAGGCCGTCTTGGCACGATTGAGACCTGTATACAGTCCCGAAACGTTGGCTCCCCCGCCAGGGGTGGCCGCCGTGGGAATGTTGCCTGCAGCGACTGTCTGGCCACTGAGAATAATATCGCGGGCCGTGGCGCGCATGGAGATACGGCCATTCCCGTCTGAAAAAGCCGTCACCCCTGTGATGTCTGTTTTGGTGTTGATCAGCGAAATAATTGCCTGGGCATTTTGCTCAGAGGTACTGGTGGCAGGTGTTGCCGACAAGGAGCCGATATCCACCCCATTGACCAAAATATCTCCACTGATCAGGCTGATCGAGGCGGCTGCGGTTTGACCCAGGGTATTGCTGGAAGTGGTCTCAATCGTGGTGGTTCCAGCAGTAAAGAGTTGGGTGCCGTTTAAACTGACACCGGCCAAACCTGTCCCCGCGACCACAATCTGTTTGTCGGGACCGGGTTGGAGTTGGGTTAATACAATCTGATCTTGTCCAGCACCCGTGCTGGCTGCTTGTTTGACCGTTGCGACCACATTGGTTTTGTCTTTGTGAAAATTGATCAGATCTGCGACTTTTTGCATCACGGTGGTGGTGGTATCTCCGGGGATGACCAACGGAATGCCGCCCACAATTGAGACATTGTTAATCGTCAATTCACCTGCATCCAAGGTATTGGGATTGGCGGCCCCCAATTGCAATTGGCCCCCGGCTCCGCCAAAACCCGTCACGGCAACGCCAGAGGTGACACGGGCTTGCTGGGCATGGGCATAGGCTTCGCTGGCAGACAAAACCGAAGGTCGGTAAATATTGCCTGCAACATCGACTTTGGTGGTGGATTTGGGCGGGTAGGTGCGATTGGCTTCGATCACAATGTCTGAAATTGGGCCATTCTCGCGAATGACTCCCTGTTTGTCAGCTGAGTAGCCCTGGACCAATAAACCTGTGGCATTAACCAAACGGCGATCCGCGTCGAGGCCGAGATTGCCATCGCGGCTGTAGAGTTTGGCTCCCTGCGAATCGCGCATGACCAAAAAGCCTTTGCCTTGAATCGCCACATCGGTGTTTTTTCCAGTTGTCAGCAAGGCGCCTTGAGAGTGGATCGTGTCGATCGAATTCACACGGGTTCCCAGACCAATTTGCATGGGGTTGGTGCCCCCTTTATTGCCGGTGGGTTCTCCCGCGCCTCTCAGGGTTTGGGCAAAAAGTTCTTCGAAGGTGGCACGATTGGCTTTAAAAGCGGTGGTGTTGACATTGGCAATATTGTTGCCAATCACTTCCATGCGTGTTTGATTGGCCTGCAGGCCAGTTACTGCCGTACTAAATGCGCGATACATTATATCTGCCTCCCTGATTGGTCATTGCTTAAACTAAAATTGTTCATAGGTTTAAAATCTCTATTTCTTTTCGCTCACACGGGTGATGTTTTTCATGGGGATGACTTTTTCATCGACCACGACAAAGGCTTCTCCACTAATCATGCGCGTCTCGGTCACCACTCCCTGTAAGACCTCCGCATTTTCACCCTCTGAGGTGTTGAGGGCTTCGACTTCTTTGCCCAAAAGTGAGCTGCCCTGAGTTAATTGTTGAAAACCCACCAGGTTTTCAAGTGCCAGAGCCAGATTGGTCGTTTGTTCCAGCGAGCTGAACTGGGCCATTTGGGCAATAAACTCGCGATCATCCTGCACATTGAGCGGATCTTGATTGCGCAATTGCACCATCAGTAAATTGAGAAAGTCATTTTTCCCCATTTGCTGGCTGGGCAAGGCATCTGCCGCTTTCGGGGGGGAGCCAAAGATCAGGGGGTCGAGGATGGGCATAAAAACTCCTTTAAGCCAAATAATTGACGTGGTTGGCGTCTGGTTGGGGCAGGGGCAGCGCGCTGAGATCTAACTCAAATTCTGCTTCATCCCAATCAAGGGACAGATTGTGTGAGCGCGCTTGGGCACTTTGTTGGGGCGGGCGTTCCTGAGAAAAACCCTGGCCGCTGTGTTCGTTGTGTTCGGGATTGACTTCAATTTGACATTGCTGTAAATGCAATCCCTGTTGCATGAGTGATTGTTTGAGTTGGCCGATTTGGCTTTCCAAAAGTTCTTTGGCCATCACCGTATCGGTAAAAATATGCAAATGCAATTCCTGCTCTTTTTGTAGGATTTGCAGCGACACCCGGCCCAATTCTGCCGGTTGCAAATTTAGGCGCATCTGGTTTTGACCTGCTTGGCGCAGCAAACGGATGCGCTCTCCAAGTGGGGCAAAACGCAGGTTCTCAGACTCCGTGGCGGGTCTGGGAGGTGTCTCGGACGGCGCAGCCAATTCTTTTGGGGTATTTGGGCTTTCGGGGGTGACGGGAATCAGCGGCGGGCCCCCGTGAAGAGAGGTGGCTTGTTCAGGTGTTTGTGCCGTGCCTGTCTGTCCTCCACTGGGTTGGAGTGGTTCCAATCCCTGATCTAAGGGGGAACTCTTGGGCCATAAATTGTCCTGGCTGGTGAACGAAGCCGACCCCAGCGAGGGATCTTTTGGCTGAATTGGCTGGGTCTGGGTTGGTTCTGCTGACAACTGAACCATTTGCGCTGTTTGTTTTAAGACAGGTAAAGTGCTGGACGTCTGTTGTGTTGAGGATGTGGGAGAGGCCAAAAAAGTCCTGACTTCTGAATCTGTTTCGTGTTCTGTTTCGTGTTCTATTTCCAACCCTTGCTCCGACTTGAACTCCCGTCCTTGTTCGCGTTCGGGCTCTGCTACAGTTGTTGGGACAGGGGCAGGTAGCACTGCCTGTGAAACGGTTTGGGGCTGTGTTTGCGCGTCGGTTTGTCTGACCTGTGTAACGGCTTCTGTTTGCTCGGTTGCGGGGATGGGCGTTGCAGGGGGGATTTCTGCTGTGACGGGCACATGAGCCATTTCCGCTGCTGGGGATGGAGCCACAGCAGGTTGAACTTGTCTTGTTTGCTCTGTTGTGGGAGGGCTTTGTTCTGGTGCCGGGGAGGCCGTATTTTTTGTTGTGTCTGTTGTGTCTGTTGTGCTGGACAAAGGCTCTTGTATTGTACTGGGTGCTGACACTTGAACTTCTTCTGTTGGTAGAGGCGTTTCCTGGTCTTTGCTGAGGCCCTTGAGCAAAAGGTCTGTCATTTGCGGTTCCTGAACGGGCTCAACAGGGGGCACTGTTTCGCTCTGCTCCCCATTTTCAGGCTCTGGCAAATTGAGCAGAAGGCTTTGGATCGACGCTTGAATAAAGAGGGGAGCTGGGGGGGCTTCGGCGCTTGAAATCGTTTGCTCGGGTGTCGGAATGACTGGGGTATCCGAACTTGTTATAGGTGTTTCTAAAGGTTGTTTGGGGGTTGCTTCCTTTTGGGTCGCTTCAAAGACACATGCAAAGCTATCAGGGCTCTCGGTAGAAACCGAATTGCCGGGTGTAAGTGGTTTTAACGGCCCCATGTCTGCCGTTTGCACAGCGGGGGTGAAAAGCGTTTGCATTTTTTAACCTCTTTTGAGGCTATCGGATGCGGATTCGGATAACTTAAATTTTCTTCACAAGATTCTTTGGTCTGTACAGCTTTCATGCAAAACTTTAAAATACAGACAGTCTGTACCAAAGGAAAAAAAAATGGAATTGCCCAAGCTGCCAGGAACTGAAAAAGAACGTCAGGAATATGGTCGGCTCTGGCTTTTGGAGCATGCACTCGGTCAGAAAATTCAAACCTGGTCAGCTCAACAGCGAAAACAGTTAGATACGCGGATTTTGAATCAGCTTAAACGCACTCCTGGGCGGGTGTTGCCGATTGAACGCCGAAAAAATCTTTCGCTGGCAGAGTACAAGCGGGTCTATTTGAGCAAAGGTATCCCCGTTGTTATGCAGGGGGCAGCGAAAGATTGGCCAGCTGTGGGCAAATGGAGCCCTGCATTTTTGGCTGAACACTATGGGCAGGATCCAATTATGTTGATTGACGCCTCTCCCGCCAATCTCCAGAATATCAGCCGCAAGCCGGAAGTGACCACCTTGGCAGACGTCATTGCCAGCATGGATGGGGATGCGCTCAAAAAGTACAGCCGCTTCAACCGGATTTTACATGAACACCCTGAACTGCAAGCAGATCTGGATCTGAATTGGCTTTTAAGCCGCCGCAATACCTTTTGTTCTGGCCGTACCTTTCAGGTTTTTATTGGCGGCAAAGGCAGCAAAACCCATTTGCACAGCGCGAGTGAACACAACCTCTTTGTACAGGTCTATGGCGAAAAACACTGGATTATCTATCCGCCGGGTTATGATTGTGTGTTGACACCCCCTGTCACGGGCACGCCTTATTTTCACAGTGAGTTTAATCCCGAGGCCCCTGATTTTGAAACCTACCCGGCGATGCAATATCTCGACCGCTATGAGTGCACGCTCCAACCGGGTGATATTTTGTTTAATCCCCCCTCGTGGTGGCACCATGTTTCAAATCTGACCCATTCAATTGGGATTGGCTTTCGTTGGTTTTCAGCGGATGCCTTTAAGTCAGATGCGACTCAAGCCCTTTTAACCCTTTTTGCTACAAATCCCCCCATTTGGACAGCTACCCGCTTTCGTACGGATTTTGCCCGCATTTTTACCCATCGTTTTAAAGATTGATCACAGACAAAGGTTTGTGAATTTTTAATTATGGGAATAGACACTTAAGAACTATTATTTGACTTCTTCTATTTTTTGTTTGCGAGTTTTGAAGAGAGGCAAAATCAGTGCTGTTCAGGTATGAGGGGTATTTTTAATGTTGCGAGATTTGAAGCACCGGGCCCGACAACGCGGGTTCACATTGATAGAGTTGATGGTCGTGATTGTGATCATTGGTATTTTGGTGGCCATTGCCTTGCCTCAGTTTAATGCTGCCCAGTCCAGGGCCAAAGATGCCAGTACCAAAGCCAATATGTCAGCATTTCGAACCATGGTTGAAATCTACAGTGCGCTGTATGGGGGGATTTATCCTGTTGATGTTACGGCTCTGAGTACAGAGCCCGAGATGGTGAACAGTCAATTATTCAAAGAATTGCAGAATCCCTATTCGGGCCTGCAGGGCAAATCAAGAGCCTTCGATGACGAAGCTCAACCCAAAATCAAAGGGCTTTTGACCTATGAGCAGTTTGCTCTGGGCTCTTATGCCATTTATGGCTACGACCAAAACGCCTTGCGTATTCGCAATAAGGGCGTAGATTTGGTAATGTCCAACCAATAACAGCAACCCCAAAATCTGAGGTGCTGTTATATTTGGAACCGGTTTGAGGGGTGTTTAACCCAGGATAATTTTGGCGATGGTCTGCAATTGCATATTGGAAGTGCCTTCGTAGATCTTGCCTATTTTGCAGTCGCGGAAGTATTTTTCGGCAGGGTATTCTTTGGTATAACCATAGCCGCCGTGCAGTTCCACCACTTGGGATGCCACTTTTTCAGCCACCTGGGACGAGAAGAGTTTGGCCATGGCCGCTTCTTTTAAAAAGGGCAAGCCCGCATCTTTGAGCCGGGCCGCATTATATACCAAAAGCCGGGCCGCTTCGATTTGGGTGGCGAGTTCAGCGATCTGAAACTGGACGCCCTGAAAAGAGGCAATGGATTTGCCAAATTGCTCCCGCTCTTTGATATATTGCAGGCCACAATTTAAAGCCCCTTGGGCCAGGCCAATCATTTGTGCGCCGATGCCAATCCGGCCTTCGTTGAGCGTTTCTATCGCCACTTTATAGCCTTTGCCCACTTCACCGAGCACATTGGCTTTGGGCACACGGCAATTATTGAGCTGCAATTCGCAGGTGCTGCTGGCGCGAATGCCCAGCTTGTCTTCTTTTTTGCCAATGGTAAAACCGTCAAAGCCGCGTTCCACAATAAAAGCAGTGATGCCTTTGTAGCCCAGACCCTTGTCGGTGGTTGCGAAAACAATGAATAAATTGGCTTCTCCAGCATTGGTGATCCAGAGTTTATTGCCGTTTAAAACAAAATGATCGCCTTGGTCTTGGGCCTGGGTTTGCAAGGCAAAGGCATCAGAGCCAGAGCCCGCTTCGGAAAGGGCATAAGCCCCAATCCATTCACTTGCCATTTTGGGCAAATAGCGCGATTTCTGATCGTCGTTGCCCCAGCGGATCAGGGCATTGTTGACCAAGGTGTTTTGCACATCGACCAAAACCCCAGCGGAGGCATCCACTTCGGACAGGGCTTCTACGGCCAGAATCGACATAAAGAAATTGGCGCCCACGCCGCCATGGGCTTCGGGGATTTCGATGCCCATGATATCCAGGTCGAAGAAGGCTTTGATCAGGCCTTTATCAAATTGGGCATCGTGGTCCATCTGCGAACGCAGGGGTTTGATTTTTTCTTGGGCAAATTCGCTGACCATCTGTTTAAACAGGGTTTCGTCTTCTGAAAGGGTGGTGAGTGGGGTTGTCATAGGGCCTCCGGGTAATAATTTTGGCTGGTTATTGGGATGTTTACTTTTACAGTATATAACAGGAGTCAGGTCTTAGGTATGGCGTTTTTTGGGGGGGGGTTTGGGGAGCGGTTATCTGGCCTCAAAGCGCTTCATGGTATACTTCAGACTGTCTTTACTCTCTAACTCTCTTTCAGAGGTTTTTCCATGCGCAAGCTTTCCCTCGCCCTGCTCTTGCTTCTGAGCGCTTGTCAATCTGCTGTTTTGCCTGCGCGTGCGCCCCAAAGTGCCAATGCTCCCCTTTTGGCCCAAAAGGCACCCGTCAATGCCGCCCAAATGCAGCGCTATTATCCACTTGAAATGGGCCGCTCCTGGACCTATTTGCTCGAGCAGAGCCAGAATGATCAGCCCAATACCAAATTTAAGACCATGCTTATGCGTGTCGAATCCAATGGCACCGAAGGCGAAGCCCAGACTGCTGTTTTGCGCCGCTCGTATCCCGATTCGGATATCAAACCCACCCCCACCTTGGCCAAACGCTTTGGCGATCGGGTCGAACTGTCGCGCTACCACGAACAGGTACTGCGCGAGAGCTTTGCGCTGCAAGAGCCTGCCCTGCGGGGCAAGAATTTTATTATCGCCCTGCAATTGCCCTTTGAAAGTGGCAAAGCCTGGGAAGGCCGTCTCTTTCAAGGCGGTTCTGAAACCATCCGTGTGGTGGGTTTTGAGACTGTGACTGTGCCGGCGGGTACCTTTCAGGCCCTGAAAATGGAACACCACCTGCGCTATGACAATGGCAAAGAGGATTTCCTCAACTATTGGTATGCCCCCGATGTCGGCATGGTGAAGCTCTACGAAGAATTGACTTTTTATTACGGACAATGGCTCAAATTCAGATCAACCGGGGTCTTAAAACAATTTACTGGCCCTGTTACAGCCCCTGGGCGCTAATTATGCAAACAACATTGGACTCTCGTTTTGACCGCAAAGTGGCTCTGCCTGGTATTCTGGGCGTCAGTTTACTGGCCATTTTGTTTTTGTTTTGGCTGATTTATTTCCGCGAAAACACACCCAGCCAGAGTGGCTGGGTGAGTGCTTTGCCCGCCCTCAATGCCTTTTTGAATGGCAGCAGCGCGAGCTTGATCTTGCTGGGCTTGGTCGCGATCAAACGCAAACAGCCGCTGGTGCATATGCGCTTGATGCTGGGGGCTTTCGCCTCTTCGAGCCTGTTTTTAGTCAGTTATATCGTCTACCACAGCCTGCACGGCGATACCAAATTTCTGGCCCAGGGCCTGATTCGCCCGGTGTATTTCTTTACCTTGATTAGCCATATTGGCCTCTCAATCGTGGCCCTGCCGCTGGTGCTGCTGACCTTTTATTTCGCATTGACCCGCAAAAGCGAAATTCACCGCAAAATTGCCAAATGGACCTATCCAATTTGGCTCTATGTCTCGGTCACAGGTGTTTTGATCTTTGCCCTGCTCAAGCTGTTTAATCCTGCTTGAGAGCCGAGTGAGGGCGGGGCAGAGGCCGTGATTTTTCTCAGCGTTGTGGTCTGCATGTCACCGGGGCGCGAGGGCCCCTTGGCCCACTGTCTGTGCCAATTGCAGGCCCAAAATCACGCACCCTTCGAGGTTCTGGTGGTCGATGATGGCTCTGAGCATGGCAGGGCCTGCGCAGCGGAATTTACGTCCGCGCTCCAATTGCGCTATTTCTGGCGCACCAACGATGGCTGTGTGAGCCGTTCGCGCAATCTGGGTGCTGCCAACGCGCAGGGCGAGATTCTGGTCTTTCTCGATGCCGATGTCTTGCTCAATCCCGAAGGCCTGTCGGCGTATGCTGCCTATTTGGGCTTTCGCCACCAGGATCTGCTCTATGGCTATGTGGGCTACGACAAAACCCGTTTGGCCGCTTCGCTCTGGGCCCCTGAGACCGCTGTCAATTGGTGGGACACCCGCTATCTCTGGCAAGACGGGCGCTTGTTGCCCGACCCCAAGCTCTTTCACTCGGCGTATGAATTTGCCTGGGCCGGGAATTTTGCGATTTACCGCGAGACTTATCACCGTTTGGGCGGCTTCGACGAGGGTTTTGTGGGCTGGGGCGGCGAGGATTTGGACTTTGCTGAGCGGGCCGTTCATACCGGGCGCGAAGTTCATTTTTTGGTCGATGCCTGGGCCGAACACCAGCACCATGCCCAGAACGAACCCTTTCACACTTTGCCTGAGAGCGAGCGGAGCAAGGTCTATACTTTTCGGCCCCACCCGACCATGCCTTATACCGTGCGCTGCCAAGCCTCTGCCCAGGCTTTGGCGGTTTTGAATGGGGCGATAGCTGGGCATTATTTGGGTGAGGGCTTGAGTGTCACCGTGTAGGGCTCGCTGGTTTCGGCTATCACCTTAAAGTTCAGGCTGTCGTCTTTGACGCTCTCGCCCTTTCCCCGCCCCCCGCTCCCAGGATCTGCTACAATGCTCAAGCTATGAGTACCGTGCATCTGTCTTTAAAAGCCTATCCCAACGAGCTTAAGCCCCGCGAGCGCCTGCAAAAAGAAGGCCCCCGGAGCCTGAGTGACGTGGATCTATTGGCGCTTTTATTGAGCACCGGTACCCAGGGGCAAACGGCCCTGGACCTGGCCCAGCAATTGCTCTTGCAAGCCAATCCTCCCAATTTGCGGGGGTTGGCGGCACTTGAATTGCCCCAGCTCTGTAAGCTTAACGGCTTGGGGCTGGCCAAAGCCGCCCGTTTAATGGCGGCCTTTGAAATGGGCAAACGGGTCAGTTTGAGTGAAATGCCCGATCGGCCCCAGCTCAATCGGCCCGAAGCAGTGGCGGCCTTGCTGCTGCCGCGCCTGCGTGATGCCCGCGAAGAGCATCTGGTGGCCCTCTGTCTCGATACCCGCCACCGTCTGATCGCCCAAAAAACGGTCACATCGGGGATTCTCAACGGCACTTTGGCCCACCCCCGTGAAATGTTTAAAACCGCGATTATGCACCATGCGCATGCCATGATAGTGGCTCACAATCATCCCAGCGGAGAAACATCGCCCAGTCCCGAAGATTTGCAGCTCACCCAACGCCTGATCGAAGCGGGCGAACTGCTGCAGATCGAACTGCTTGACCATATTATTCTGGGGCACAACGGCTTTACCAGCCTGCGTGAAACCCACAGCCGCCTCTGGAGGCAGCCATGTCTTTCTTAACCAATTTATTGAATCCCGTCTATTTAAATATCGCCATGGATTTGGGCACCGCCAATACCCTTGTCTATCTCAAAGGCAAGGGCATTGTGCTCAACGAGCCTTCAGTTGTGGCGATTGATCAACAGACCCGCAAACCCATGAGTGTGGGTGAAGAGGCCAAAGCGATGCTGGGGCGCACCCCCGAAAGCATTCAAGCCATTCGTCCGCTCAAAAAAGGGGTGATCGCCGATCTCGACGCCGCCCACATGATGATCTCGTATTTTCTCACCAAAGCCCAGCCGCGCCACCAATTGGTGATGCGTACCCGCATGGTGATTGGGGTGCCTTCGGGCATGACCCAGGTCGAAGAGCGAATTGTGCTCGAAGCGGCCGAAAAAGCCACCACCGGTTTTAAACCCGATGTAATCCTGGCCAAAGAGCCCCTGGCTGCTGCGGTTGGTGCAGGTCTGCCCGTGCTCGACCCCACGGGCAGCATGATTGTGGATATTGGCGGGGGAACCACCGAAGTGGCGGTCATCTCCCTGGGCCGGATTGTGGTCAGTGAGTCGCTCGGCGTGGCCGGTGACGAAATGAACGATGCCATTGCGGTCTATATGCGCAAGGTTCACAGTCTGATGATTGGCGAACGCACGGCCGAGCAGATCAAAATCCAGATTGGCTCAGCTTGGCGGGGCCCCGAAGAAAAGGCCATGGTGATCAAAGGCATTCATCTCAACACCGGTTTGCCCAGTGCGATTCAGATTACCTCCAGCGAGGTGCGTGAAGCGCTGCAAGAACCGCTCAAAGCGATTTGGGAATGTGTGCGCCGCACCCTGGAAAAATCCCCGCCCGAAATGGCCTCGGATATTATCGACCGGGGGATTGTCTTGGCCGGTGGCGGAGCCATGCTCGCAGGTCTGGATGAAATGTTGCGCCAAACCACCCAAGTGCCCGTGCATATTGCTGAGAACCCGCTGATGTGTGTGGCTTTGGGGGCCGGTAAAATTCTTGAAGAGACCTCCCGCTCCCGTCCATCAAATTGGACGCGTCTGCTGGGCATTAAATATTCATGATCAGCCGCCCCCGCCGCTCGCGCGCAAGTTGGATTGTGGTCGGCGGACTGAGTGTGGGGGTGGTGGTCTTGATTTTTTTGCGCAGTGCCTGGGCCCCTTTGATGCAGGATTTCAGCCGCCCGTTTTTAAACCAAATGCAATACCTGCTCTCGGGTTTGCCTGCCATGAAACAGGAGTGGGAACTCTATCGTCAGCAGGCGCTCAAGCAAAAAGCCATTTACGAAGAACTCTCGCAATTGCGCCGCAAGCTCAAAGCGATGGAAATTGTTGCAGATGAAAACCAACGTCTGCGTGATTTACTCAAGCTGACCCCTCCCAAAGCGTATGAAAAAATCGGGGCCCTGGTGATTGCCCGCTCTCCCAGTCAGTGGTCCAGTCGTTTGCAAATTGACAAAGGCTTTGAAGACGGACTTTCGCTCAACCGCGTGGTCATGAACCGCCACGGGGTGGTGGGCAAGGTGGTTGAATTGTCGGCAAATACAGCGATGGTGCAATTATTAACCGATCCCGATAGCTCGGTTTCGTGTCTGACCGAGCGCATGCGCAAACCCGCGATTTTGAGTGGGGGTGGGCCCGGTGAAGTCTCTCAGTTGAAATACCTTGAAAACTATACCCGTGTGGTCGCGGGCGAAAAAATCCTGACCTCGGGCTTGGGGGGCACTTTTCCCCCAGATTTGTTACTTGGAACGGTTCAAGAGGTGATTCAACAGCCGGGGCATCCGGTACCCGAGGTCAAGATTAAGTTGGCTGCTTTTGCCGAAATTCTGCGCGAAGTGGTCGTGTTGGTGCCGGATTCAGCGTCTGATTCGGCCTCTGAGCCGGTGCCTGAGCCTGTTTCTGATTCCGTGTCTGAGCCGGTGCCAGGGCCATGATTGGCTTGTATCTGCTCTTTCCCGGTTTTTTACTGGGGCTTTTGAGCCTTTTGCAGCTTCAGGTGGGAGAACTTTTGCCATTTCTCAATGCGCCCCCGCAATTTCTCTTAATGGGTGGGCTTTTGCTCTGCCTGATTTTGCCTCGGGGGGCCAGTTTGTGGATGGCGCTCTGTTTTGCTGCCTTGCTCGATCTCTGGGCCAATAGCGGAATTTTTCAATTGAGCATGGCCTTTCTCAGTCTGGGACCTGTTTGGGGATATGCCCGTCGTTCTGAAAACAGCTTAAGCTGGCCCCAGGCTTTACTGGCCACACTTTGGGTCACCTTCTCGGCTGAATGTCTGGGGGCGTTTTGGTTCCTGAGCAAAGGCAGCTGGGTCTGGGGGCATTTTTTACATATTCTCCCCCCTTTGTTGTTTTACCATCTGCTTTTATTGCTTTTTTTATACCCTGCTGCCAAGCTGATCTTAAAGCCGATCAGTGAGGCCAAACTTTAAACTCCGGAGGCCTCTCAGCGTGTCTGATTCGCTGCAGATTTTTGAAAATGTTCACTGGGACCCAGCGACCTCTTTGCTCGATCCCTTTGTGATTTTGGGCAAGCCGCCCCGTCAGGCTGCTCCGGGCGAAAAAGCCCTGTATTTGGGCTCCCATGCCACAATTCGCAGTTTCTCCACCCTCTATGCCGGCAGTACGATTGGCAGCCATTTGCAAACTGGGCATGGGGTGATGATCCGCGAAGACAATATTTTGGGCGATGGCGTCAGCGTGGGCACCCATGCGGTGCTGGAATATGGCAACCGCATCGGCGATCGGGTGCGGATACACAGCCATTGCTTTTTGGAGCGGGTGATTCTCGAAGACGAGGTCTTTTTGGGCCCCCATGTCGTTTTTACCGATGACCCGCACCCAATTTGTCCCCGTTACCAAGACTGTAAACCACCGACCCTGATTGGTTTTCGTACCCGCATTGGGGCCAATACCACCCTGCTTCCGGGGCTGAAAATTGGCAAAAATTGCCTGATCGGGGCTGGTTCTGTGGTCACCACGGATTTGCCCGACAATGCAGTGGTTGTTGGCAATCCAGCCAGGCTGATTAAAAATATTGACGAACTGCGTTGCCAGCCGGGCTTTTATACGCGACCGTATATCTGGCTGGATTCGGAGTCAGACTGAGCTGGATTTTGTGTTATCCTGTTTCTTGTAAACGCCAAGGAGAGAGCTATGGACTTTAAACAACTCATGACCATGCGGGAAGAAATTGGCTCTCTTTCTTCTAAACGTCACAAAGAGTCGGATCTCAGCCATTTGCGCGGTATGTCTTTGATGGAAAAGGCCTATGCTGGGCAATTTAAAAACAAAGCGCTTTTGCTTGAAGCCTCTGATGCGTTTATGGATGCCATTCAACACAACCGCCGCAATCCCGACCCCTATGTCGGCGTGGCTTATCTCTTTTTGCTCTTGGGCAAAACCCCCAAAGCGATTCGTTATCTCAACGAAGCCCGGCGCGTGGCACCCAGTCATGAAAAGGCCCGTTTGCTGCTGGAATCGATTTTGGAACAGCAGGAGATTGAAAAAGAAGACGCCCAAGATGCGGCAGAGATGCCGCAGGGGCTGCCCGAAGAAAAGGCCTTTGCCAGTGAATTGCCTGTGCTGGGTCGGGATCGCGATTACGACAAGCTTTATGATGAACTTGAATCTTTGTTAATGGAGCAGTCCAAAGCACTCATGAACGAGTCCCTCGTGGCGCAGCCCAGTTTTGACAATTTTGAACTGGCGCCCGTGCGGGAGCGCAGCCAGGAACTCAATCGGATCTACGGCCATATCGACCACCAGCTCAAAATTCTCGACCAGGAGATCGATACCTCCGAATTGCGGGTGCGTCTGCGGCCTTTGGACGTGATGAAACGGCGTCTGGAAATGGTTTTAAATACCTCTGCGGATTATCAGGCGATTCGTGACCGCTGTCAGAAGGCCCAGACCCAGAGTCAGCAACTCTATCGCCAGATTTTGGCGATCAATTCCAAAGCTGCACAGGCCCAAGTCGAAGCCGCCATCGAGCCCCTGCTCGACGAATGTGACCGGATTGCTGATGCCCTTGATGGGATCTCCAATCGGGGCTTTGATATCTCCCCGGTGGAAGATTTCTACCAGCAATTGATTGGGGCTGTGGAAACGTGTCAAGATCTGCTCGATGAGCGGGGAGAGGGTTTAACATAATGTTTTCAGAGATTCAGGGGTTGCGCAAAGAATACCGTCAGGCCAGTCTCGACGAATCCGATCTTCAGGCGGATCCTTTTTTGCAATTTAAATACTGGTTTGAGCAGGCGATCTCGGCCCAATTGCCTGAGCCGAATGCCATGATCCTGAGCACGGTCTCCGCCAGTGGCGCTCCCAGCAGCCGCACGGTCTTGCTCAAAGAATTGGCCAGTCAGGGTTTTGTCTTTTTTAGCAATTACGCCAGCCGCAAGGGCCGTGAAATCGCAGCCAATCAACAGGTCTGCCTCTTGTTTTACTGGGCCGAACTCGAAAGACAGGTTCGCATCGAGGGGCAGATTGAAAAAATTTCGGGTGCCGATTCTGATGCCTACTTTGCTTCGCGCCCGCGGGGCAGCCAATTGGGTGCCTGGGCTTCGATGCAGAGCGAATGTTTAGACAGTCGCGAGGTCTTGGAGCAGACCCTGCAGGCCCTGGAGCAAGAATATGCCGAAAAAGCCATTCCTCGCCCCCCCCATTGGGGCGGATACCGGGTTGTACCGAATGCCGTCGAGTTTTGGCAGGGGAGACCCAGTCGTTTACACGACCGCCTCTTGTATCAGATGGAGGGCCAAAATTGGCGTGTCACAAGGCTTTTTCCCTGACTTTAAAAGCGAATCACCTTGCCGTCTGAACCCAGATAGGTTTCTTTGTAATGCTTTTTTAAGTTGAGACTGAGATCAAAGGGTGCCAAGGGTCTTTCTTCTACACCAATGCCCTGCAGGCGTGATTCTGCGACCTCCAAGCGAAACCCAAAGCTTTCCAGTTTGAATTCGCGTTCAGGGTAATGCACTTTTTTGTTATTGAACCAGGGCAAAAGGACCCGGTTGGCAGGCAACTCGAAACTGAGTTGACAGAGGGTCTGGCAGCTCAAGGTCAATTCTGTCTGAACCTGCGTATTGGGGGTGACATAGGTTGCTGGGATTTTAAAGCCTCCTGAGACGCTTCCTGTTTTGGCTTTTGACCATTCAGCCATCAGACGCTGGCTTTGGGGATCGCCACCATGTAAATAGGGGATTTCGAATTTAACGGTCTGTGCAGACAAGAGCGGATCTTTAAAAGGCTTGTGGGTCACCTGCCGAATTTTGGCGGCGGTTTGTACCTTGCGATCGTGTTTGTCGACCCAATGAATGGCCAGACCGAATCCGAGAATTAACATGCCCGCCATGCCGACCCCAAAGGTCCCCATGATGATCTTATACAAACCCGAGAGCGGCTCAGGTTCTTCGACTTCTTCGATACCGTCCATGTGTTAACCCTCCATGATGCATATGCATACCTGTTTTGATTTTAGGCCTTGGGCTATCCGTTTTGCTATATGTTAAGCAGGGAAAGTTCGGTATTTTTATTGTATTTCGGGATATTCTTAAATATTAATCTATTTTAAAGAATTTAATTGTGACCCAATGCACGCTTTGAAAATGATTAAGATGCAGGTTTTGTGCCCACAGCGATGGTTATCCAGAGAGAGTTATCTCCATAATCTGAACTAACTGCTTGAAAAACGCCAATTCCCGTTTTTTTGAACTTTTTTTGCGCAATAATTGTTTTGTGTTTGGCCAGTTTTTCAAGCGCATTTTCAACCGAGTCAGCCAAAACCAAAATGGTGTTGACCTCTCCCGTCTGGGCCCGCAGCCGTTGCAGCCGTTCATTAAAACTCAGCCCCCCAACCTGATAACTCAAGCGGTTTTCCCGTGCCATTGCTTGGCTGTGTTGCAGGGCTGCGTCGTGAATCCGTTCATCGTTTTGCAACGCTGGTAGCCGATAGCGGGTACGCTGCTGATTGAGCCAGCGCATAAAGCTTTGGCTTACAGCATGACTGTCCAAAGGGAGATTTTTGCGCCGAAAGAGCTGGGTGATGTAATAGTGGCTGCCATTAAAATAGACGCCCACACCCAGATGGGTAAAACGTGGATCGAGAATATTGGCGCGGTGGCCGGGGCTGTTCATCAGGCGGCGGTGGGCACCTTCGATCGAGATATCAAAGGCGATATTTTCACCGACTTGGCCTTTGCCACCGGCTCTGTGAAAGCGCTCGTTGGGATCTTCTCCCTTGGGAGAAATATGGGCAAAATACTTGTTTTTGCCCATGTCTTCGCTGTGCTGCCAGGAAACCTGTTCGAGCAATTGATCTTCTTGTAAGACAGGCAAACGGTGGCGCTGCCGCTCTTGATTGATCAACCAAAACAGACGTTGGGCGGCTTCTGTGGTGCTGGCAAACTGTTCCTGAGAGGGGCTTGGAGACGGTTCTGCGCTGGGATAGGCCTGCCCGGCATAGACCGGTAAAATAGCGGCTACCCGAGGGCCTTGTTGGGGATCATCGACCAATAATTCCAGGGTATAGCGGCCTTTGCCTTGGCTAAAGGGGATTTCAAATAAAAATCCCCTGCGATTGCCAAGCAAATTGGGATAGGTTTTGACTTGACCATTGGGCAGGGTGACGGGCATGCGGGCGCGTTGGTAGGGTGCATAGATTTCTCCACGCAGGCGCAGAATCTCTCCGGGGGAAACCGTACGGGGCACGGGTTTGATTTCGGCCAGGTACTCCAGGTAGACCAAGGTCAGCCAGATTCCTTTTTCGGGATGGGACTGATCATCCATATGCACGCCTACACCGGCATGGGTAACAGAATCATCAAGCAATTGGGGATTTTTTTGGAGCTGAGAAAAAACTTCGGGAATCGAATAATCCAAGACAATCAGTGAGTTGACAATACGCCCACTGACGCGGTGATAACTGAGTTGGTATTCGAGTGAACCCCGCGAGGGTGAGCGCAGATCAAAGAAATTTCTTTCGGCCATTTCTTCGCTGTGCAGGCGGGCGACATCACTGGCGGAGCGATCGAGCTTGAGTGGGCTGAGCTTCATGCGTTGGCGGTATTGATTGAGCAGGTTTAAGACCTGAAATTCGGCCGTGCGCGAGGAGACCTGGGCCTGAACGGGTAAAACAGTGGCCAGGGAAATAATCAAGGAAATAAGACAAATCAGGCGCATGGCACTCCAGCAAAAACAAACGGGAATTCACCTTAAACGACGTAAATGAATCTTCAGATGTTCCGCTTTCTGGCACAAAAAATCAAGATAAAAATATAATCACCCGATTCATATTGACGTGGGAGAGCTGAGGGATAATAATAGGCCTTAACCTGCTTGCAGGATTCAGGGATTAACGCCGTTTTATCACCGTTTTATCACTGTTTTATGACCTTTTGATCACTATTTTAATCTATAAAAAGGATGACTGAATGCCCCCCCAAAAAAACACACCGCTTTTGATTTCTCAACGTCTCCAAGAATTACAAAAACGACTCCGCCTGATTCCCTCCCACTATTTTGGCAATAGCTTTTATCTCTTTGACGAAGCCGCCTTGGCTGATGCTGTTGCCCTCTTTGAAAAGAATCTGAAAGGCGTGACGCCCTTTTACGCCATGAAAGCCAATGACCGGGATGAAATTCTCAGGCCTTTGGCCCAGGCTGGCTGGTCGTTTGATGCCGCTTCTGCGGCGGAGGTTGAAAAATTGATCGCTTTAGGCGTTTCGGGCGACCGGATCATTCTGGCCAATCCTTTTAAAGATCGGCGCACGCTCGAAACCATGGTGGAACACAGGGTGGCCATGACCACTGCCGATTCGCCCGAAGAATTGGTCAAATTGCAGCAGGCCTATCAGGCGGTAGCCCCAGAAGACCAACCTTTGGTCTTGATTCGCATCAGTTTGCCTGCCGAAGGCGTTCAGACTGATTTGGGCGTCAAATTTGGCTGCCCGCCGCTGCAAGCTTTGCAATTGCTTAAAAACTGTCTCAAACTCGGTCTCAAACCCGGAGGCATTAGCTTTCATGTGGGCACCCAGTCTTGGAATTTGGGCAATTATGAGCGTTGCCTGGAAGCCTCTGTCTGGGTCTTAAAAGAATTTAAGCGTGAAACAGGTGTCGATCTTCGCCTGATAGATATTGGGGGTGGTTTTCCCTGGGGCTCGGCCGATGGCAGTGGTTCTTTGGCGGTTGAGCCGCTTTTGGGCCAGATTGGTCAACTCACGGATGCGGCCCAGGCCGAAGGCTATACCCTGCAGGCCCAGCCTGGCCGGGTGATCTGTGCGGGGGCTTTTACCCTGGTCAGCACCGTGATTGGCAAAACCCACCGCAATCAGCGGGTCTGGTATTATCTCAGTGATGGGGTCTACGGGGCTTATAACGGCATCCTCTATGATCATCAGCCCTATCTGTTTTTACCCTTGGACCAATCGCTGGAAGCACAATTCGAATGGCCTGATGCTGTGGTCTGTGGACCGACCTGTGATGGGGTCGATATTATGAGCCAGGGTACGCCCTTGCCTGACAATTTGGAATTGGGTGACTCACTCTTTACGCCGGATATTGGCGCTTATAGCATGGTTGCAGCCTCTCAATTTAATGGCTTTTCGCGGGCCCAGATTGTGCCCGTGAGCAGTTTGCCTGAGTTGGATCGGCTTGCCCCCACGTTGGCTCAAGCTGTTTAATCCCAAAACAGCTTAACGCCAGACGGAAACACTTCAATGCAGCAATTCCAGGAGTCTTGATTCTGGTGTTGCTGTGTTTGGTGTGTGACTGTGTTTTTTTCTTCAAGCTATACTGTTTATCAGATGCGCTTGTCGCAGCAAAGGGGGAGCAAAGATGAAAAATTATCACAGCCTTGAAAATTATGCGGCCTGTCTTTTGGGAGGGGCTTTGGGGGATGCCTTGGGCAACCCGATTGAATTTCAGGATATCCGCGCCATTCGCCAGCAATATGGCGAAGGCGGCATTGATGCCCTGGTGGACCCGGATTTTACCGACGACACCCAGATGACTCTGTTTACGGCTGAGGCCCTGGTCCGCTTTTCTTTGCAAGCCGATCAGCGCGATCTTCATTTGCAGACCCTGATCCACCAGGCCTATTTGCGCTGGCTCCACACCCAAGACTATCCCATTCCCCCCTCTTTGCGCAGCGGTTTTTTATTGCAGCAAAAGGGGCTTTACCAGCAGAAAGCGCCTGGCCAAACCTGTCTCAAGGCCTTGCAAAGCGGTAAAATGGGCAGCCGTGATTACGCCCTCAACGAGAGCAAAGGCTGTGGCGGCGTCATGCGCGTGGCCCCTGTGGGCCTCTATTTTTGGCAAGATCCCGAAAAGGCTTTTCGGATCGGGGCCGATTCAGCTGCGATTACCCATAGTCATGTCAGTGGGTATCTCTCTGCGGGTTATTATGCTGCTTTAATCGCCCTGCTGGTCGATGGTGAGCCCTTGGAACCAGCGGCAATCAAAGTATTGGATATTCTTAAAACCTATCCCGGTCATGATGAAACGCTCTTCCATGTCGATCGGGCCTTGGAAATGCAGGCGGCGGGTTTGGAACCCACCCCTGAGCGTTTGGCCAAAATGGGGGTGGGCTGGCCCGGCGCAGTGGGTGAAGAGGCCCTGGCGATGTCCTTGTTTTGTGCCCTGTCTTACCCCGACGATTTTCGCAGGAGCGTACGTGTGGCGGTCAATCATTCCGGGGACTCCGACAGTACGGGCACCATTACGGGCCAAATCGTCGGTCTGATCAATGGGCTGCAGGCTCTGCCCGAAGATTGGCTCAAACGGCTCAAAATGGCCGAAGTGGTCCAAACTCTGGCCGAAGATCTGTTTGTGGTAAGTGGTTCTTTGACAACGGCCCCCCCCGGCCTTTTGCAGCGCCACCTTTAAATCTCTGGGGGTCTATCTCCTTTATCTTGGAGCCGGGCTCGTGTCACACTGAGGGCAGCCTGTGATTTTAAGGAAGCTCTATTATGCACTTCAATCATTACCTGCTTGAAGGTCAAACTTATTTTATTGCCGCCCTCAATGAGCGCCTCAACGCCTTGCGGGCCCAGGGCCGAGATGTCATCAGCTTGATCATGGGGGACCCGATTGAACCTACTTATCCCCCCGTCAGAGATGCGGTCGTGGCAGCCTTGCAGGCCACGGAGATCTCGCAATATCCCAAAAATCGCGGCGAAGGCTTTTATCTCGAAGCGGTGGCCAATTGGGCTGTGCGCTATTATGGCCAGACCTTTGACCCTGCCAAAGAGATTCTCTCTTGCAACGGCACCAAAGAGGCCATTTTTCATGTACCCCTCCTGTTTGACTGGTCGCAAGGGCAAGAGATGTGGATTCCCTCTCTCTCTTACCCGGTCTACGAGGCCTCTGCACGCACCTTGGGCATTCCGATTAAATATTTGCCACTCAGCGCTGAAACTGGATTTTTGCCCGATCTGGACAGTTTTTCAGCCGAAGAGTGGCAACGCTGTCAGCTCTTTTGGATCAACTCTCCCCACAATCCCACCACCGCCCTGGCCGATCGCGCCTATTTTGAGAAATTATTGGCCTTGGCTGAGCGCTACGATTTTCTCGTCTGCTCGGATGAGTGTTACAACGAGCTGTATTATACCGAGCAGCGTCCGGCCTCCTGCCTGGAGATCGACAGCCAGCGTTGGCTGGTCTTCCGCTCGCTCTCCAAACGCAGTCACATGACCGGTTACCGCATGGGGGCGCTGATCAGCCGCAACCATGAAGTAATTCGCCTTTTGGGCAAATTGCGTGAGCCGATTGGTGTGGGCACTCCCAGCTTTATTCAACAGGGGGCTGTCACCGCCTGGAATGACGATCAACACCCGCGTGATTTTGCCGCCGGTTATCGCCGCAAACGGGATCTGATCAGCGCCGCCTTAAAAGAGGCGGGCTGTGAAGTCTTTGGGGCCCAGGCCGGATTTTATCTCTGGTTCAGCCACCCCCATTGCAGCACTTCGGAACAGCTTTTGCAGGGCTTTATCGAAGCGGGTCTCTTGATTACCCCAGGTACAGCCTTTGGTTCCGACGGGGAGGGCTATGCCCGCCTGATCTATTGTGTGACCCAAACAATGGCGGAAGAAGTCGCCCGGCGTGCGGCCCAAGTCAAATTATGAATCTGCTCGAATGGCTGGAGGCCCTGCTCAAGTGCCCTTCGCCCACCTATCAAGAGGCTGCATTTAACGGCTTTCTGCGCCAAGAACTGGCTCGTATAATGCCCGAAATACAGATTCGCGAAGCCAAAGACTCGCTGATACTGCAGTGGCCACACGTAGAAAACAAACCCCATTTGGCCCTGGTTGGCCATTCCGATGTCGTGCCTGCTTGGTTTGAGCCCTACCGCGAAGACCTGCGCTTTTATGGGGCTGGGGCTTCGGATATGAAAGGGGCGTTGGCCAGTTTTTTTTATCTCTGTGAGCGCTGGGGCCGTGCTTTGACCTCCCGTTTTAATCTCTCGTTGCTGGTTTATGCCCGCGAAGAGATGACGCCTTTGGTCGAAAATGGCCTCTATCATCTGATTCAGGCCTTTCCTGACTATTTTGACTCCCTCGATTTGGCCCTGGTTGGCGAGCCCACCGACAATACCCTGCAAATTGGCTGTGTGGGCAGTATTCATGCCCAAATCACGATTCCGGGCCAAGCCTGTCACTCGGCCCGGCCCTGGAATGGCAGCAATGCACTTTACAATGCCTTGCCTGTGATTCAAGCTTTGGCTCAGCTCAAGCCTGTTCCCCAGCGCGTTTTTGGCGTGGATTTTTTCGATGTTTTGCAAATTACCGAAAGCCAGAGCGAACCCGGTCGCACCTCATTGCCAGGCTGGTGGAAGGCCAATGTCAATTACCGCTTTGCCCCAGTGCGCAGTTTGGCCGAAGCTGAAATGGCGTTGCTTCAGCATTTAAAATTGGCGGGCGTGCCCGAATCCGGTATTCAATTGCTGGACAGTGTGGACGCTGGCATCGTGATTGAATCGCCGCTGTTTACAGAGGTCGTTCAAACCCTGGCGCAGCCTGTGCAAGCCAAACAGGCCTGGACGGACGTGGCCCAACTTTCAGCGCGGGGGATTCCGGCGTTTAATTATGGCCCAGGTCTGACAGCCCAGGCCCATCAGGCCCATGAATATCTGGATATTGGGCTGTTGGAGCAGTATACAGCCTCTTTGGAGCGGTTGCTGCTGGCTTAAAATCACGCTCTGTGACAGACTTCGTATCTCTGGGTGGTACACCTCGGTTATGATTAAACTGAGCGAAAGCTCAGATAAACCTGAGCGAAACCCGCGGTTTATTTTTGCCAATGAGGTATCTGTCGTGCAATGCCTGAATAAGATCTTTACCCATCTCGAATATCTGGGCTACGAAACCCATGATTATTTGGCCTTGTTGCGCGAAGAAATTGAGGCCCAGGCTGCTGAATTGGGCGAAGACGTTGAGATTGAGTTGCTCGAAGACGAAGGTGTGGCCGAAGAACAAGAAGTCTATCTGGCGGAGCAGGCCGATGGCACACCCTCTGAGATCATGATTTTGGTCTTCAAAAAAACCCAAAAAATTGTTTTTCGTGTGAATATGGATCGCGACAAAAGCCCGCTCGACGATGAGCGTTTGTTTGAAACCTTTAATTTGCTCAATGATTCCTTTCGCGGTGCCCCCAAGATCTTTTACGATGCTGACCGTGAAGAAATTGCGATTGAAACGGTCTGGTTTGGCGACTTTTACCGCCAGCGTTTGTTCTTGCGCTTTTTTAACGAATTGCAGGAATTTTGTGAGGCCGCTTTGGGCAAGGTTTTTTTGACATCCGAAGAAGATCACCAAACCCAAGCTGAGCGTCTGGAGCGCCTTTTGGAGATCGACTATCATCCCGATGAAGACGATCCCGAAGCCTAAGCGCGAAAAGCCAAAGCCTGCCTCCCGGATTTGATGTATTCTGTATCAAAGGGAGTTAAGACTGCATGCCAAATACTTCATTTGCCCATATCAAAGATCAGGCCCTGATGACGGCCTTGATTGACCGTGGTCTGCTTTCGCGGGAAGTGCTTCAAGGGGTTTTAAGCCAACAAAATCGGGGCTTTCAGGCAGCCACCAACGAACTCAAAGGTTTGCTCTATGAGCTGTTGCTGCGCGAACGCTGTCTGAGGGTCAAAGAGTCTATTAGCCTGTCTTCTCTGGCTGAAGTCGAGTTATCTCCAAATGAAAAAACCGCTTTTGATCCTGAACATTGGCGAAATTGGGGCCAAGGTATTTTACTCTTGGATCCGCAAAAACCTGTTTTGGCGGGGGCGATTCAAGAACATGAACTGCCTGTGCGCGGCTTGGTGCTAAGCCCATCCACCAGTTATATTTATACGCCTGAATTGGTGCATCAACCCTATCTGGGCCTGAGCCAGGAGCTGATCGACCCCTCCCTATCTCGCGAAATCACGCCCAGTTCAGGCCCCTATGATCTGTATATTTCTCCCCAAGGCAAACGGGTCTGTGTGGTCGATCGCGCAGCGGGCGATCTGACCTTGCTCTCGAATCTCAATCACACTCCCAGCGAAGTTTACTCTCTGCGCGAGCCCGGCTCGCGACTCTGCCTTAATTTGGCCTTCGATGACAACAAAGGCCTGATCTATTTCACCGACAACGAAGCTCCCTACTTGTCTGTCTTGGATATCCAAGCGGGTTCTTTGGAACAATACACCCTCGATCCCGAAATTCCCGGCAATTTGCTTTTAAATGTGGCCAAACAAAAGCTTTACTTGTTAATTCTGTCTCCCAAGCCGCTTTTGCGTCTTTTGGATCTCAATACCCTCGCCACCCTCCAAGAGGTCCCTTTGGATGGCGAGCTTTGGAGCCAGGTGGGCCTGGCCCCGACCGATTTGCTCTATCTCACCCCCCATTACCTGGCTGTGCTCTTGCGCCAGCCTGTGATTGGTTTGCCCCGTCTGGTTTTTTTAAATCCCCAGGATTTGTCGCTGATGGGGGCTGAAATTCTCAATACCAGCTTGCCGCCCAGCCAGTTGGCCATGGCTGGTCCCAATCCGCTGCGTCAGCAGGTGCGCAAATTAACCGATCTTCTGCTCGAACAGGGATTGGTGGATGCCGAAAAGCTCTTGGAACTCTTTCCACCGCCGCTGCCACCTGAAAAACAGACCGTCTTGGAGATTGTCTCAGCCGAAACCTTGACCGTTGAAGCCTTTGATGAGGGCGGAGCGTTGCTTTCACACAGCGAAGAGACCTTGCCACCGCCCCAAGATTCACCCGCTCCCCCCCATCTGCACCCTTTGCCCAAATCTGTTGTCCTGCCAAGCACAGCACTCTTGCAGCTCTCGCCGATTGAGTCGGTCAGCCATTTGGCCAAGCCCCATCGTATGGACAATCTGCCTCTGCCAGAATCTGCAGAAGAGGTCATTCTGCAAATTTTAACCGCTTCTTTTTATTCTCAGACCGGCCAAGATCTCGATGGCCAAGTCGATGCCCTGGAAAAATTGCGTGAACAGGCAAACTATGTCCGTGTGCGTCTGCAGGATTACGATGCTGCGCGGGTCTTTGTGCCCGACCTTTTACGTGGGAAGGCTCTGCAAACGGTGGTTTTGCGCGAATCCATTCTGACCATGCTGGAATTGCAAGCGGCTCCGGCCCGCCAACCTTACAACACGCCGCCCACCCATTGCCCGGATTGTCATACCCCGCTCTTGGGCTCCTGGGATTGCCATACCTGTGGCCTGGAATTGCTTGACCCTGAACGGGCATTAAAACGCAAGATTGCTTCGGCTCATCCCCAAACTTGGCTGCCTTCGGGCTATTTTGCCGTGCCCGATGTCAATGAAGGCCGTCTGTTGTTGGTCAATACCCACCGTTTCAATTATGTTACCTGGCAGATGAATCTCAAGGTCCTGCCCGGTGTGCGGCAGCCTTGGGATATGCTCTGGCTCTCGGACTTTCATGTTTTGGTGACCGATCGGCTGGCCAATGCCGTGTTTGAATGCGACCCCGGTGGTCGTGAGGTTTGGCGTTTGGCCAGTGACAGCGATCCGCAACTGCACCTGTTTGAACCCGTCAAAGCCACGCGCTACAGCCGTGAGATCGGCGGAAATCGCTATTTGATTGTCGATAAAGGCCATCACCGGGTTTTCGAAGTCGACAGCGAGCAAAAAATCAGCTGGCAATGGGGTGAAAAGGGCAAAAAAGGCAACCATCCCCTGCGCTTGAACCAGCCTTCGGATATTCAATACACCCACGAAATGACCTATTTGCTGACAGATACAGGCAATGACCGCATCTTGGAAATTCGCGCAGACAAAGTTTTTCGCACCTTTGGCGACAATCTCGAATTGAGCCGACCTGTCGCGGCCCAGCGTCTGTTTAATGGCGATACCCTGATCGCCGATGCGGGCCATTACCGCCTGTTGATTGTGGATGACGAAGGGGATATTCGGCACGAATGCACCTATTTCCGCCCCGGTCTGGATGAACGCTTTCGCATGGATGAACCCTTGCACATGGTGCGCCGGGAAAACCAGAATGTGGTCTTGATCGATCGCAACCGCGTGATGGAGATCAATCCGATCGCCAAAAAGATTGTCTGGTTCAGCTTTTTACACCAATTGCATTTGGATATTGCAGCTTCAGAAATGCCGACAGAGGCCCCTTATCATATGGATACGGCCAAGGCCTTTGAACAATACCAAGAGCAGCCCAGTGCTGAGGTGATCACCCTGCAGGCGATGCTCAAAGCCGTGCCGCTCTTTGCCAATGCCCCTTGGGAGTTTTACGACAAACTCGAAAAAATCTTGCACATGCACCATTTCCGGCCCGGAGAGCTGATTTTGCAAGAGGGTAAATTGGGCCGTTCAATGTTTTTTATTCTCAATGGACAGGTTGAACTGATCAGCAGTACCGAAGCGGGCCCAACCATGATGTTGGAAGCGGGTGATAGCTTTGGCTATATGGGGATTATTTTTACTGAACCCCGTAAATCCACAGTGCGGGCCCGCACGGCCTGTACGGTCTGTGAGCTTGAGAAAAAAGATTTGGACGTTTTGCTTGAACACTATCCCGCACTGGCCAAACATCGACAGTCGCTGGCTCAGGAACGCCTGGTGGTGGCCAAACTCAAAAAAACACCTTCCAGCGCAGGGGCGGCGTCGCGCTTGCAAAGCCTGATTGCCGAGCACAAGCAGCGGGCCCAGGCCAGTTTACATACTTCAAGCGGGCCCCAGCGCAATATGGCCAAAGGCGAGAAACAGGCCCATCGTCTGCAATACACCGAGATTGAAACCCGTTTGATCGCTTTGGCCGAAAGTGAAAAACTGACTTGCCTTGAATTAATTGTGACTCTCAGCCGCACGACCCGCATGAAAGCGGCCCGAGTGGCCCTGATTGCCCATGTTTTGGATAAATTGGGCACGCTGATCAAAACGGCACCCAGCCCCGAAGACATCCTCGCAGAAAAAATCGGCCACGAGGTGGTTTTTGCACTGCTGACAGCAGAGGCCCCTGAACAGGTGGTCGAAGACCTTTCGGCGATTGTGGAGGTCGAAGGGGTGGCTGTCTTGCCTGTGCGTTTGGAGCAATTGCCATGATGTCGCCAGCCCCCCTCAAACAGAGTGCTTTGCGTTTGGATGTGCAGGGTCTGGAGCAAAAAGTGGGCAGCCGTGTGCTCTTGGCTGGGGGCATGGGTTTTTCGATTCCCGCTGGGGCCTTTGTGGGCCTGCTTGGCCCTTCTGGCTCGGGCAAATCGACCCTGCTCAAGGCCTGCTGTGGTCTGCAAAAACCGACAAAGGGCAAAATTTTGCTCAATGGCGAAGACTTTTACAAGAATCCAGCACCCTGGCGCAGCCAATTGGGGTATGTGCCCCAGGACGATATCATCCACCAGGAATTAACCGTAGAAAAAGCCGTGGACTATGCGGCCCGGCTGCGTTTACCTGTAGATCTTAGCCCTGAGCGGCGCAAGGCCCTGGTTTCGCGTGTGATTGCCGAGGTCGGTTTGCAGGAGCGTCTCAAGGTGCGCATTCGCAAATTGTCCGGGGGCCAGCGCAAGCGCGCCAGTGTGGCGGTGGAATTGCTCAGCCGACCCGGCCTGCTCTTTCTGGATGAACCGACCTCGGGCCAAGATCCCAAACTCGAAGAAGACATGATGCGCCTCTTTCGCGGTCTCAGCCGCGAGGGGGCGACGGTGGTGGTTACCACCCATGCCATGGCCAGCATTGAGCTCTTGGACACTGTCCTGCTTTTGCAGGGGGGCTGGTTGGTCTATATGGGGCCGCCGCAGGATCTGTTGGGATTTTTTGACTCTCGCTCTTATGAGGGTATTTTCAGAATCTTGGCCAAAGACAATCCGGTGCAGTGGGCTCAGCGCTTTCGCAGCAGCAAATATGCTTCCCATTTGAGAGGGATTTAAGATGGCTGTCAGTTCAAAAACAGTTGCAAAATCTGCCTCGCCGGGATTTATGCACCAGGCCGGAGTGCTGTCTGAACGCTATTTGGATGTCTTTCTCAGCGATTTTCCCAGCCTGTTTTTGCTGGTCTTTCAGCCCTTGGCTGTGGCGATCTGTACGGGCTTGGTCTGGAAAGGCACTTCTGGCTCTGCCACGCTCTATTTTGTCTTGGTTTTTTCTGCGGTTTTCTTTGGCTGTGTCAATGCCTGCCGCGAGATTGTCAAAGAGAAAGTGATCTTTGGCCGCGAGCGTTTGGTGGGATTACAAATTCCGGCTTATATTGCCTCGAAGTTTTGGGTCTTGGGCATTTTGGGCTTGGGCCAGGCCTTGCTTTTTTATCTGGGGGTGCGCTATTTTTTGGTGCTCGAAGGCAATCCTGTTTTGGTACTGCTCACGCTCTATTTTTCGACATTGGCGGGCACGGCCTTGGGGCTCTGTATTTCTGCTTTTGTCAGCGCCGACGTCATGGCCATGACCCTGGTGCCTGTGGCTCTGATTCCCCAGCTCTTGTTTTCGAAAGTGGTCATGCCCAACAAAAGCCTGACCGGGGCTGCGGCCTGGTTAGAAAAGCTCACTCTGGTAAAATGGAGTTATCTGAGTATGGAGCAATTGGTGGCCAGTTCGGTGCAATGGGGCACGGTGCTGCAGGGGTGGAGTATCTTGCTGGCGATGAGTGCGGTCTTGATTTTACTCAGCGCGATGATTTTAAAAATGAAAGAAAGTTTCTGATGCGTATTTTTGTTGTTGTGGCGCTTTTATTGGCCTTGGCGGGTGGGGTGGTCTTTTATTTGCAGTCGTCCCCCATGGGGCAAGCTCCCTTGGGCGCCTTGCTCAGCAATGATGCCCAGGCCATTGTCAAAATGGGCCAAACCTTTATGGAGAGCATTCAATACAAAGACTTTAAATCGGCAGCTCAGTTCAGCTTGCCCGAGCAAAAGGCGACTTTGGATATCCCGGCTTTGATAGAGCGGCTCTTTCAGGTCAAGCCCGAAATGATGGATATGAACAATATTCAGGTGCTCTCCCATGATTTTGATACCTCTGGCGATCGGGCCCGGCTGCGCATGCAAGCCGATGTCAAGTTTTTAAACAGCAGTGAGTTGCGCAAGCCAGAAGTGATCCTCTATTTTAAAAAATTGCCCGATGGCAAATGGTATATGGATTTTGCCTCGTCGATCAAATAGCCTGATCAAATAGATTTGGGTTTGATTGAAATCTCTTTGGGCTGTGGTTTACAATAAAAACAATGCCGCAAAGGTGGGGAAAATTATGTCCCATTTCACTTCTGTTCAGACCCGGATCCTGGATCTAGAGTGTTTAGAACTCTCTCTCAATCAGCTCGATTATAAGGTCATTCACAAAGCCCGGATGCGGGGCTGGCAAAACCAGCGTAAAGAAGTGACTTTACTGGCCCAATTTAAAAATTCTTGCCCCTATGATATTGGTTTCATTCAAGATGCCCAAACAGGGGCCTTTGCCATGGAAGCTGATTGGTGGGCCATTCATGAACACCTCGGCCTCGAAGACGACTTTTTGATCAACCAGATCAACCAGCGCTACGCCTACAACAAGGTCCTCAAAGAGGTCAAACAGCGTGGCTTCATGATTGCTGAGGAAAAACAGGACTCCGATCAGAGCATTCGCTTGCTCGTGCGCAAATGGTAGTGCTTTGAACCCATTTTGTTGAGCCCCTCGTTCTAATCACCCCTCTGAATCCCTTTCAGGGGGGTGACTTATTTTGAACCCTTGCCCTCTTCGTGCCGCAGGGCTTCGTAGCGGCTGCCCACACCCCAGGCCTCGTAAAGCCAGAAACCAATAATCACCAAGGCAAAAACCAGATAGACCTGATCCATTTGGCTTTCGGCCATTCCGAGCAGGAGGACCATCACGCCCATTAAGCTCAATTTGAGAATTGAGGCGGTGACATCCCCGAAACGCATGATCGGCCCTTCGATCAGGGGTTTGAGTTTAAAACGGGTTTCGTTGTCTGCTTGGGTATACAATAATTCTTTGGAGGTGCGGTAGAGCGAATAATTCAGGGCATAGGTGCCCGTTTGCATCCAAACGACAGTCATTAACTCAACCGGGAAAAACATCCCAAGTGTGACCAAGGCAAAGAGCAGGGGCAGCGAAACCAACACCCAACGCACCCCTACCCAACGGTAAAGGGGGCGCGCGGCAAAGATCAGCAAGAGCACCCCGACAATTCCCTGGTATTTATTGATGCTCGACATCAAACGGCGGGTTTCTGCTTCGAGATTGTCGCGGTAGCGGGTATAAGCGCTGATCAGGTCGGGGGTTGACAGTTGGATTTGCTGGGCTTTGAGAAAGGCTTCAATTTTGGTCGCATAGGCTTCTTTTTCGATTTGTTTGAGTTCACGTACCAGGGCAAAACCAGCGGGATTTAAGCTTTGAGTGGGTTTATTTTGCTGTTGATTGAGAGCCAAATTGAGGGGTTTCATGTCCTGTAGGTATTGTTTTTGAGCGGCCTGAAGGTCAATGGTTTTATTCCATTGAAACTCCATCACTGTATTGAGTAGCGCCAGAGCAAAGACCATGGCTGCGATTCCGCGAACGTAGCGGTGCTGCCAGAGATAGCTAAAATCACTCCAAATTGGCTTTTTGTCTGCCTTTGTTGAGGCGCCTGTATTGCCTTTGACCACATCAGATGTTTTGATCGCCAGAAACATGAATAACAAGGCCAACCCCATTAAGAGTGCAGAAACCAAAAGTGTCCAAGCACGGAAAGGACCTGATGCCAAATATTCTGACAAAATTGCCCCCACAATACCGCCGCATGTCGCGCCAATCGAAATAAAGCCAAAACAGCGCTCGGCACTTTCGGAATAATAAAGTGAGTTAATACAGCCCCACAGGACAGCGTTACACAGTAAAAAATAAGTGGCGGCCCAAAGATAAAAAAAGGCTGTTGCCCACTTGCCCCCCAGAGAAAGACCAAACAGAAAAAAGAGCTTGCAGGCAATCATAAAGAAATAGGTATAGCTAATCAGACGATAGGTTTTGATGTAATCATACAAAAAACTATAGATTTGTGTGAGTAGCAGCGAAAGAACAGGGATCAAAAGGAAAAAAAAGGGCATCAAATTGGCATCAAAGTCTTTGAGAAACTGGGAGTTTCGCATCGGTTTGACCAAATAATAAGAGGTCAATAAGAGAAAAACCGAGGCAAAACTGAACAGGGTTTTGGCCCGTTCGCCGCTTTTCGCTCCTGTCAGCAGGGCAATGAGTCGCTCGATCATGACTGGCAAGATGTACTTCCTCAATGCAGAAGTTTGATAAGTCTATCTTAACAGACCTCTGAAGCGGGCCCAAGAGGCGCAATGAACAGCGCAAGTCAGCTGACTTGATAGCTTTAGAATTTAAACTATTTTTAAGCGCTTGCTCAAAAAAAGATAACGACTCTGGTTGCTTTTATTGGGTATAATAGGCCTCGAAAGCGTATTTTGGAGGGGTGTTTGTCTTATGCCCTTGTTTAGTCAGGAGTCCCACCAGGAACAGAGCCACACCCTGTTCCAAAAAGCCTATGCCTGCCAAATGAAAGGCGAGTTAGAGAAGGCCATTCGCTTCTACCAGCGTTCAATTGATCTCTTTCCCACCGCAGAGGCCCATACTTTTTTGGGCTGGACCTACAGCTACCAGGAGCGTTATCAAGAGGCCATTGACGAATGTTTGCGTGCAATTGTGCTTGACCCTGACTATGGCAATCCCTATAACGATATTGGCTCTTATCTGATCCAACTCAATCAGCCCGAAGAGGCGATCGCTTGGTTTCAGCGCGCGATCGAAGCCCCCCGCTATGAATCACGGGTTTTTGCATGGTTTAATTTGGGCAAGGTGGCAGAACTCAAATACGATCAGCATTTGGCCCGCAATTGTTATAGCCGGGCCATGGAGGCAGACCCCGCTTATCTGCCCGCTTGGCAGGCCTACGTAAGAGTCTGCGCCAGCTTAAACTAAGTGCATTCTTGCTGAGACAAAGTCGAAGCTTAGAAGGCACTAATGCAGAGCTAAGTGCATTCTTGCTGAGACGCAGTCGAAGCTTAGAAGTTACTTACGCAAAGCGAAGTGCACAGGTTCTATTCCGGCTGGTCAAAACGCAGCAGGGGTGGGTTGATTTGAAAGTCCTGAAGTTTTTCCACGAGGCGATTGAGGCGTATTGACTTTTCCACGATCATTTCAACCAGATCTTCACGTTCGAATTGCATGGCATAGGCAATGAACTCTTTGAGCATCTCCGGGTCTTCGCAGGCATTGATCTGGGCTTCGAGATTGTCTTGGTTTATTTCTTCCATGGCAATTAAGTGTCCATCTGCTCCTTCACAGACATACCTTTTCTCAGGTATGCTTGATACGTATTTTATACCCAGTTTCGGCAAATTTCAGTGATGAATTCGTACCCACCCACATTGATCCGACCATTAAAATTAATCAGCCCCTTGCAATCCAGGGAAAATCGCGTGCTCAAACGCCTCTCGGATCTTGTCATCGCTTCGACAGGGCTACTCTTGCTCTGGCCGCTCTTTCTTTTGATTGCCCTGGCCATTCGCCTCAACTCCCCTGGCCCAGCTCTTTACAAACAGGAGCGGGTCAGCCGAGATGGCAAGATCTTTAAAATGTATAAATTCAGAACCATGCCCGTCGATACCGAAAAAAACACGGGGCCTGTCTGGGCCACCTCTGACGATCAGCGCTCAACACCGCTGGGTCGCTTTCTGCGGCGCTCAAGCTTGGATGAATTGCCCCAATTGCTGAATGTGCTTGAGGGCAGCATGAGTTTTATCGGCCCACGTCCAGAGCGCCCCTATTTTGTCAACCAATTTCAGCAGCAGATTCTCCATTACGATGACCGTCACCAAGTTAAAGCAGGCATGACTGGACTGGCTCAAATCAAGGGCTTGCGCGGGGATACCTCGATTGAAAAACGGGTTGAACACGATCTTTTTTATATCGAAAACTGGTCTTTGGCCCTCGATTTTAAAATTATCTTTTGCAGTTTTTGGGTGATCTTGCAGGATTTTATTGAAAAGAAAGCCTATTAAAGCGCCTGCCTCTTGGCCCATTAAGAGGGCAGGCCCCTTGGCAAAATCAAGGGGTATGTTAATCTGAAATCACGTTTTTAATCAAGAGGGCTGAGGTATCAGATTATGTTTGATAAATTTCTTTCAAAAGTGGGCATTGGTGCAGCCAAACTGGATACCGTGCTGAGCAATCCCGAAGTCATGCGTGGGGAGTTTTTAACCGGTGAAATTCGCATGGTGGGCGGTAAAACAGCCCAAAAAATCAATCAGGTTTATCTTGAACTCTATACCAATTTTAAAGTTGAATATGAAAACGACTACGGTGATGAACATGAAAGCACTTCCAGCTTTGTTTTGCATCGCCTGAATATTGCCGAGGCCTTTACCCTCGAAGCTGGGGAAGAGGCCATCTGGGACTTTGAAATAGAAGTACCTCCGTATACGCCCATTACCATGGATTATCCCAATGTCTGGCTGAGAACGGGTCTGGATGTCTCCTGGGCCTGGGATCCCAAAGACAATGACGCGGTCTGTGTGCTGGCTGATCCTGCTTCGGAGCGGGTTTTGGCTGCTGCTGAGGCTCTGGGTTTTGAACATGCCAACGAGAGTGGTCGCTGTTATCAAATGCCCAATCCCTATGGCGCACCTTATGTCCAAGAGTTTGTCTTTCATGGCCGGGGCAAATTGGCAAGCCGGGTCGAAGAACTCGAAATGTTGATTTCTGCTGACTTTGAACATGCCGAGGTGGTGATGGAAATAGACCGCCGCAACCACGGCATGGGCGGCTGGATTGCCGACGAGATGGACCTCGACGAGCACAAGCTCAAATTCAGCTTGACCCATGAACAGGACTTTTCTCCCCAAGACTTGGAGGGAATTATTCTAGAGGCCCTGGGGTAGAGGCGTCGGCATTCGGAGGGAAGGTTTTAGGGGTTAGGAGACCGCCGATTTGTCCATAACCAGCTTAGGTTCAATGTCTTGCCTAAAACCAACCCCTAAAAACCCATCCCTTTGTGGTGCCTGCTTTTAAAGGGTCAGCAAATAGCTCACCAAATCAGCATATTCCTGATCATTCATCTGCTGGCGCAGACCTTGGGTCATCAGATTCTGGTAGCCTGGGCTTAAAAACGACTCGGGTTTTTCAATCGAGGTCTTGATGTATGTTTCGGCGTCTTGGCCCGCTACGCGGGTGGCTGCAACTTTGCTCAGACCATCAAGTTTGGGGCCAATCGCACCTTTGGCTTCGGGCAGGCTGGCAATCGCATGGCAGACTGTGCAGGTTTTTGCCACAAAGACTTTTTTGCCCGCTTCGGCATTGCCTTTGAGACTGGCCGTTTCGGTTTTGGCGGGGGCTTCACTGGCGACGGAGGCGGGGGCTTCTGTCGGGGCGCTGGAACTGTGGCTATCGGTGTTGGCTTGTTCGCCTCCTGAAGGACAACCTGTCAGGGCCAGGGCCAATCCAGTCAGGAGTAAGAGTTGAGTGAGTTTCATGGTCTATTCTCTTCCTTTGGTATTTTGATTCTACCTAACATCATCATACGCCCAGATCTTGAATACGCCCAGATTTTGCTTTTCAAAAGTGCTGCAGCAATTTGTTGTCAAAAGCTCAGTGAAATTACGACAGCCGTTGTAATTCCAATAATTGTGGCGGCGTAGAATCGGGTGGATAGACCAATTCTATTTTGAACTCACTGCTGCTTTGAGCGGGCAATTCAAAGATTTTGAGGGCGCCGGCCTCTTCGCCTTCGTGTAAGATCTGGTGCATCAGGCTCTCTTCGCCTTTGTCAGCAGAATCCACTTTCCAGCTGAGCAAGACAGAGCCGCGAAAACGCACGGCTGCAGAGCGGGAGACCTGAAAAATGGCTTCAGCCTGGTAGGGCAAATCTGGTTGGAGCCTGACTTCCAAGGGATTATGCAGATAGATGGCATAGCGCCTGGGCCGATCATCGGGATTGTGCAATTGGGCCCTTAAGCTGTATTTTAAGCCGTAATTGCCATGGGACTCGACAGCGGTGTCGGAGACCCGTTTGTGCAGGGGGGCGCTTTGGTTTTGTTTGGTTCCCAGGCGTTTGAGAAAGAGACTGGCGATTGGAAATCCGACCCGCTCGCCCACTTCGACGGGCAGAGGATTGAGCTGTCCTAGCCATTCTGTACCATGGCCAATACCAGCCACACGGCCATAGCGAAAGACGCCTCGGGGCGGGGGCTGATCTGATAGATAGGCCGTTGCAGGCGCTTCTTCGGGACCTGCCGCCAGACCTGATTCGAGCATTTGAATCAGGTCTTTTTCTGTGGGCGGCTCGCCGGTTTGTGAGACCCAGGCCAGGGTGGAGAGATGGACAGGCGCTTCACTTTGAAATTTAAACAGACCCGAAAGGGCGTTGTCCTGTTGCAAAACCCAAAGTGGATTGGTGGGGACCGCCTCTAAAAAGAGCAAACGATGCGTGTGGGGGGGCAGTTTGACCTCACGGGGTGGCACCGTGTTCTCGCCGCGCAGCCAGGCCAGTGAAAGCCGATCTCCCGCGCCCGCAAAGATCTGGCCACTGTCGTTGTTTTGAATGCCACTGAGGGCATAAAAAGGGGCTTCGGGCCAGGTGCGAAAAAATGCCCCCTGCTTGAGTTGCAGCAGAGCCTCACTTTCAGCGGAATTGCTTGCCACCACGGCCAGATAGAGCCGTGATGAGGAGAGCGGGGGGGTGCGGGCCACATGGTGCAAAAACAGGCCAAATTCGCCCTGCAGGGCCACACCCAATTTGCGTTTGTCTTCGAGTTTGCTGGGTGGCAGGCTGGAGACCAGAATCCCACTTTGCTCAACCCTTTCGGGGCTGTTGCTGTGTAACATCCAGGTATCATTCAGGCCGCCAGGCAGGGGAAAGACGCGCAGATCGTGGCTGACTTTTTCAACCGCCTCGGGGGGGCTGGGCTGCTGAAAAACCGCGCAGCCCTGTAAACTGGTCCAGACTGCGGCTGCCATCAGAAAAGGCCGACTTTGACGCCTGCTTGAAGATATTCTCATACACTGAATTCTATCGGGGGTGGGCAAGAGAGATCAAGGGGCATGGCAAAATGCGCCTTTTTTTCTGATTGTTTTTGATTGTCCCAGTGCAGTGAGCTTTGACTTATACTTAAGTATGCGTTTTGCCAATCCAGAAGCCTTTTTACTGCTCTTGCTCCTGCCTGTTTTCGCCTTCTTGCGGCGCAAATACAGGCCCGATCGGCAAGCGGCATTGCCCTTGCCGACCTATTCTCGGCTGATGGAATTGCCGCGCTCAGGTCATTGGAAACTCTGGCTGCCCCGTTTTTTCTATCTGCTGGGGGTTTTATGTTTGATTGGCGCTTTGGCCCGCCCTCAGTTTGGGCGGGAAATCACCAGCAGCAAAGAAAAAGGGGTGGATATCATCCTGGCTTTGGACACCTCAGGCAGTATGCAGGCCCAAGATTTTCAGCCCAATCGCCTGGAAGCCGCAAAAAAAGTGATATCTGAATTTGTGGCCAATCAAAAGAGCAACCGGATTGGGGTGGTCGTCTTTGCCGGTCGCTCGTTTACACTTTTGCCCCTGACCACCGATTATGCCTTGGTGCTGGACGCGATCAAAGATATTCACAAAGGCACGGTTAAAATTGATGGCACCGCAATTGGCGATGGCATTGCCAATTCGGTCTATCGCTTTAAGTCGGAAAACGCCAAAAGCCGGGTGATTGTTTTGCTGACCGATGGTGAGAATACCATGGGCAATATTCAGCCTTTGGTGGCTGCCCAAGTGGCCCGCCAGAAAAACATCAAAATTTACACCATTGGGATGGGCAAAGCCGAAGGGGCTCCCGTGCCCATGATCAACCCCCAGACAGGTCAGCTTTCATATATGCGTGATCGCCAGGGCAATCTCTTTCTTACGCGGATCAATGCCAAAGAACTGACCGAAATGGCCAATCTGACAGGGGGGCTGTATTTTCAGGCCGACAACGCTGAAAAACTGACAGCCATTTATGAACGCATTGGTCAGATGGAAAAAAGTGAATTTGAAACCAAACGCACCACACTCTACCTGGAGCAGATGATCTGGCTGGCTTTGCCCGCACTCATTCTTTTATCGCTTTCGTTCATTTTGCGTACGACCCTGGGGCGGGTGGTGCGGGTCTAGACAAAAGCGGGTGGTGCGGGTTTAAGAGGCCAGACTGAGCTGAGGATGTCCCACCACTTCATGGTGGGCCTTGCAGCGCGGCTGGTACTCTTCGTCGCCAATCAAGACCGTCGGGCTGGTGTAATGGGCAGGTTGCCCATTGACCAGACGTTGGGTAAACGGGGCGTCGGCACCACAGGCCTCACAATTGGCATGTAAAGGCTGATGGGTTTTGCAGATCTCAATCACGGCTTGCATGGTCACACCTGTTTGGGCATAATCACGCAGAGGGAAGTATTCTCGGCGAAAATCGCGATCGAGGCCCGAGAGATAGACCGAAATACCCCGTTCACTCAATTCGCGGATCACAGCCAGCAGACCTGAATCCAAGAGAAAAACCTCGTCAATCAGGCAGGCCTGAGGCTGACTGCCGAGCGGCAAATATTGACGCAAATGCAGGGCTTCTTGCTCTGAATCACACTCTTTACCAAGACCAGGGGCCTGTAAGAGGGGCAGAATTTCGGCTGCGGTGTCGATGCCCAGGGCCTGGATATCCCGGCATAAGCTGTCTCTTGAACGAATAAAACAGCCGTCACGGGTATCTTGACGGGGCTTAAAAGCCAGAAAGGGAATGCCAGCGGCAAACAGGGCCTCGGCTTTTTGCACGAGGTAGCGGGATTTACCGCTTTTCATGGGGCCATAACAGATTTCAAGATGGGGTTCTTCGTACACGGGAGTGTGATCCTTGCCGCAATGTGATAAGGTATCCTACCATGTTTTTTTTGTCTGACAGAGGTCTCTTTTTAAGTATTTTTGGGCCACAAAAAACAGGCTTTTCCCTCTCCCCCGTTGCCATTCACTTGTTTCCAGCCTATCCTGAAAGAGATTGTATTTTGATGAGGTAGACTATTTCATGGACGCTCCCGTTTTGCCTTCTGATTCCCCAGCGGCTCCGACCAAAACCTATAGCCGTTTGGTTGTCTTGTCGATTCTGGTGGCCGCCTTGGGCTATTTTGTCGATATTTACGATCTGCTTTTGTTTAGCATTGTCAGGGTCAGCAGTCTTAAATCGCTGGGTCTGCAAGGAGATGAGGTGCTTTCCACAGGTCTGATGCTGCTCAATATGCAGATGTTTGGCATGTTGTTGGGGGGCGTCTTTTGGGGGATTCTGGGGGACAAACGGGGCAGACTCTCAGTGCTCTTTGGCTCTATTTTTCTCTATTCAATCGCCAATTTACTCAATGGCCTGGTTCAAAATGTTGAACAATACGCACTTTTACGCCTGATTGCAGGCATTGGCTTGGCCGGTGAACTGGGTGCCGGGATTACCCTGGTGAGTGAACTCATGCCCCGCCACAGCCGAGGGTACGGCACCACCATTATCGCCGCAGTGGGCATTTTGGGTGCTGTTGTCGCCGCTTTTGTGGCCAATCTCTTCGATTGGCGTACCTCGTATTTTATTGGTGGTGGACTCGGTTTGGCCCTCTTGGTTTTGCGCGTGAGCCTGTTTGAGTCGGGCATGTTCGCCAAGCTCAAAGAGAGCACGGTCTCTCGGGGCAATTTTTGGATGCTGTTTACCCACCGGGAACGCACGTTTAAATACCTGAATTGTATTTTGATTGGTCTGCCGATTTGGTATGTAATCGGCATTTTAATTACGCTTGCGCCTGAATTTGGCGCAGCCCTGGGGATGAAAGAATTGCCCACGGCAGGCAATGCCGTCAAATATTCGTATATTGGTCTCTCCCTGGGCGATCTTTGCAGTGGTCTGCTCAGTCAACGCTTGCGCAGCCGCCGCAAGGTTGTGTTGCTATTCTTGGGGTTGACAGCCGTTTCTGTGGTCGCCTATTTTCTCTTTGGGGGCCAATCGCTCTTTCACTTTTATCTGATCTGTGGCTGTTTGGGTTTTTCGGTCGGCTTTTGGGCTGTCTTTGTGACCATGGCGGCCGAAAACTTCGGCACCAATATCCGTGCCACCGTCACCACCACCGCCCCCAATTTTATCCGGGGTTCGGTTGTTCCACTCAGCTTGATCTTTGGTGCCAGCAAAGGCAGCCTGGGTATGACCGGCAGTGCACTTGCATTGGGAGCAATGACCCTCTTGATTGCCGGTTTTTCACTCTCGCGCCTCGAAGAGACCTACGGGCGCGACCTCGATTTTGTAGAGACCTAGATGGCACGTATTTTGGTTGCCGGCCATGGTTCTCGGGGAGATATCCAGCCCTTGTTGGCTTTGGCGCTGGGACTGAAAGCGGCGGGGCATGATGTGGAAATGGCGGCCCCCCCCGATTTCTGCGCTTGGATCGCGGAACTGGGCCTTTTGGCTCATCCTGTAGGCCACAATATGCGTGAGTTGATTGAAACCCAAGGGGGAGAGATCATGAAAAGCCGTCTTTCTGTTTTGCGGAAGATGTTGGCACTGATTCAGGATAATATGATTCGCCTGCATGCGGCTCTGATTCCCTTGGCTGAGGGCTTTGACATGATTGTGGCCTCTTCGCTCCAACTCTCGGCTTTTTCGGCCGCAGAGTATTGGAAAATTCCTTACCGCTATTTGGTCTATTGTCCCAGTTTGGTGCCTTCTCAGGCCCATATGCCGATGATCTGGCCCTGGCCCGTCTTAAACAAAGAGCTGCACCAATTGGCCTGGTTCTTTGAGGTGCGTGGTTGGGAGTTTGCTTTGGGCTCTGTGATTAACCGCATTCGCAAAGACTTTGACATGCCTCCCGCACGGGGGCTCTTCAGGGCTTTTTTATCTGAACAGCCCCTGTTGGCAGCGTATAAAGAACTGGCTCCAGCCGCACCCGATCAGTCTCTTTTTCAAGTGCCTGCTTTGCATTTGCCTAACCGAGAAACGGCTTTAACGGCAGAGCTTGAAGATTTTCTTCAGGCCGGAGAGGCGCCGATCTATCTGGGCTTTGGCAGCATGAACGATGGCAAAGCAGCAGCCACGACCGAGGCCTTGGTCAAATTGGCGCGGCGCAGCCAAGCGCGTTTTGTGTTGAGCAAAGGGTGGGGTGGGTTGGGACAGGCCGCTCTGCCCGAAAACATTTTTTTGATTGATGCTGTTGAACACAGCCTCTTGTTTCCCCGTCTGCGGGCGGTTATTCACCATGGCGGCGCAGGCACCACCTCTGCTGCGGCACGGGCCGGGGTGCCACAAATGGTGATTCCCCATTTGCTCGATCAGAATTATTGGGCCCATGCTATTTCTTCTCGTGGCTTGGGTCCACCGGGCCTGCCCAAAGGCCAACTCAGTGCTGACACTTTAGAGCGGGGTTTGCAGCGCCTGCTCCGCCCCGCGTTCCAAATGCGGGCCCAGGGGCTCGGCCGAATTTTAATGCGCCAAAATGGCGTGGCAGAAGCCGTGGCTTTTATCGAACAGGGATTGCTTTAAGCACCCAAGTAAAAACGCCTGTGAAAACAGGCGTTTTTCTTGATTCGAAGCTGAACCCGATGGGGGTATTTATTGAGCCGGTTGGGCTGCTGCGTCTTTGGGCAAAAAGACGGTGACAGAACCATAACGTTCGGGATCACTGCCCGAGCCCATAATTTGGGGGCGATCGCGATCGCTGAATTCATAGCCATTTCCCAATGCGACAGAAATATGGCCATGGCCGTAGCCATTTCCGGCCTTTTCTCCAGCGGCACGCTTGGCTGGGTTATTGCTGGGCCCCCAAACCACGACAGCCCCAGCGGGCAGGGATTTTAAATAATCGCGGGTGGCCTGATCGGGTGGGTAACGCAATTTGACCTCTTGGAAACGGGGATTGCCTTTCAGCTGATCAGCGGCCATATAAGCTGAACCTCCGGTCAGAGAAACGGGGGGCTTGAGTCTGTTCAAAACCTGTTTGACCCCTTCGTAACAGCGAAAGGGTTTTGTGTCATTTTTGCTCAATCCCCGTTGCCTACGTAACTCGGCCAAACGATTGGCCATGGGCCCGCGGGTTTCATTCACCGCAGTGAGAATTTCACGGCCCAGCCCGGTAGCGCTGCCTGCGGGCGGTAGTGGTCCGGTGGTTGCGGCTGTGTCTGCACCGGCTGTGGGCGAGGTCTGCGAGCCACCTGCTGAGCGGGTTGTTCCGCCAGCAGGATCGGGTGCATAGCCACCTGAGGGGACATCACCCCCCATATTTTCATAATCAGCCTGCCGGGCAGCGGCTTTTTGTGAGGCCTCTGCGTAAGCGGTATCAAAATTCTGAATCGTCTCATCGGGTTTGTTGAGCAGTTTGTCAAAGGCGTTTTGCAAACCCTGGTGGGTGCGCGGCCCAAAGGCACCGTCAATGCCATTGGGGCTATTGGGGTGGGAAATATCTTCTCCGGCAGAGACAATAAAGGTTTGCAGTTTGAGAATATCTTGAGAGTTCAATGCGCCTTTGGCGGCGTTTTCGAGCACTTCGAGTAATTCTTTGCCCGCTTTGGTCTGGGCCAATTTTTCGCGCAGGCCTGGGGTGTTGTCGAGTTGGGCTTTAAACTGATTTAAAAACTGGCTGAGGCCTTTGTTGAGTTCGGGTTTGTCGATCTCAATATAGTTGACCTGGGGATTGGAGTTCAGGCGTTTGCTCAGATCTGCATACGATTCTTGCAGGGGGGTGGGCAAGGTCTTCGGGGCGATGGTTTCGACAGCTGTTGCTGTGGGGTCTCCTTCGGGCTTGGCTGTCGCCGTTTTTGGTGGGAATTGGGCCCGCTCATCCACGACAGGATCTATTGGCGTATCGACGGCCGCTTTGACTCCTGAGCTGTCTTGGGGGGCCAAGTCAGTTGCGACAACGGCTGCGGCTGCTTCTGCGGTTGCTTCTGCAGCGGGTTTGACGGCGGGGGTCTCCCCTGTGTTACTGGTGGGCTTGACAACGGGGAGGGGGATTGGGGAGGCTGTGACTTTGCGATCAGGGATGTAACTCATGAATAAAGACCCTTTCGAGAAATGAACGCGATTCCCTATTTTATACCCCAAACTTGATAAAACTATACAGATCAGGCTTGGTCTGAGTGACTTTTCTTGCTTTTAATAGTATTTACCCTCGATTAATTCAAAGGGGGAGAGTCTGTATACCGCATGATAAATACCGGCCTGAGCGGCTTCTGTGGCAGCCCTGCCAATTTGCCAGCGCAGGCCATTGGCGGGATGCTGAATCAGGGCCTCAGCCACTTCGGGCAAAAACCAGCCCACTTCGGGGGTTTCTTCGCTGGTTTTTAAGTCGCCCCCGATCACCTGAGCGCTATACAGGGCAATCAATTTGGGCGGATGGCTGGAAATATTGCTCATTAAAGCCAGCAGTCGCAAGGGTTTGACTGTGTAACCGCTCTCTTCTACGACCTCCCGCAGCAGACCCGTGGTCAGTGACTCTCCGGGTTCGACCACGCCACCCGGAAACTCCCAACCACGCAGAGGGGTACGCACCAAGAGGTAGCGCCCCTGTGTATCTTGGATACAGGCTGCTGCACAGAGCAACTGTGCTGATGTGAGAGAGAGGGCTTCTGACATATTTTTAGCTATCGGGAAAAGGGCGTTGAAACTTTCGGGTTGTAGCTCAAAAGTGAGAGCATTTAATCTGCTTTTGAAAGTGTGTATAATGAAGGACTTTGCAGGCACAGAGCCTATCTCATTCCTAAACGCTGACAACACAGAGACTTTTTTTTTGCTTCTAATTTTGGGTTTTTTAGAATTTTAATATTTAGAATTTTAATATAGAAAGATCATTATTCTCAAATGAAACAGCGTTTTATCAAACACCGTTTTTTGCTTGCCAGCGCCGTATCTCTGACCCTTTTTGCAGGTTGCCAAGCCACGGCCCCCACGGTAACCCCCCCCAGTGCTTCACCCTCAAGCGTGAATACTGTTTTGCCCAGTCCTGATGCAACCCCCACCCCTGAGACTCCCGCCGCAGAGGGTGTTCCTACGCCTGCTCCCGAAGTGGTTCCTGCAGGGGATTTTGGCTTTGTCTCCAAGCCCCACGGTTTTGGCTTTGCCAACGGCTCTGGCGATAAATACGACCCAGCCAACCCCAGCACCGTCTATTTAACCCTGAGCAGCATGCAAAAAATCTTTGGCGATCAAAATGTCTGCACCGGCACCACCTCTGGGGCCAATTGCAAACCCACGCCTGCAGCCAAAAAATGGCAAGATCAAATCAATACCGGCATGAATGGCGGCCAATGTGAGGGCATGGCAGTTTTGGCTTTGGCTGTGTATCAGGGCATTGAGCCACTTGATACCCTCGAAGCAGGCAAAAGCGTCACCTTTGATTTAAGTTATAACAGTGCCGTGCGCGAAAAAGTCGGTCATTATTTTGCCTATCAATACACCACCGAAACAGCCCAAAAAGCCACAGTCAAAGGCACTCCCAACGAAATTATAGAAAAAATCAGACCCTATTTGGCCAAAGGCGTCAAAGATCCCGTGACTTTGGGATTTTATGGCAGCTCCGGCGGCCACGCTACCACCCCTTATGGCCTGTCCGACAAAGGCAACGGCATTGTACATCTGCTGATGTATGACAATAATTGGCCCGGTCAAGAGCGCTATATCGAAATAGATACCAAGGCCAATACCTGGATCTACAATTTTGCGGCCACCAACCCCTCTGAAAAAGCCGATGCCTGGCAAGGGGATGCCAATACCAAAACCCTGGAATTCACTCATTTATCGGGCCGCTTGGCCAAAGCCTCCTGCCCCTATTGTGCCCAGGCCGAAACAGCTCCCGAGAAAAACAAACAAATCTGGCTCAATGCAGGCAATTCAGGCAATGCACATATCAGAGTGATCGACAAAAACGATCCGAGCAAATTCATTGGCTGGGACGAAAAGACGGGACGTTGGGTTAACAACCTGCCCGGTGCCAATTTAAAACAAGACAAATCTGTGGTCAAAGTCGGAGATACGCCTTCTGCACCTGTGATTGAAGTGCCTGCGGGCAAAGAGTTTCAGATCAAAGTCGATGGAAAAAATCTGAGCCAGGCAGAAAATGTCAGTGTGAGTATCTTTGGCCAAGGCAAATCGATGAAGGTTTCTGACATTGATCTCGACCCCAATCAAGAAGACACTCTCTCTTTGCCCGCCGATGGCGACAGCATCAAATACAAACCCGGCAACTCCCCCGACAAAGAATCTCCCAAGTTCAGCTATGGCTTTGACAACCCCAATGGCAAAGACTATGAATTTGAAGTCGATAGCCTGGAAGCCGATGATGATGAAGAACTGGGCGTGGATTTGGAAGATGGCAAAATCCGGGTCAGCGATACGGGCAACGACGTGGAAAACTACGATGTCAAAGTCAATCGCCTCAATGACGATGGTAGTGAAGAAGACTTTTCCAAAGACGATGTTGAGATGGGCGCCGATGAGAGCGATGATATCGACTTTGAAGGTTGGGCCGGTGAAGGGCAAGGCTTGATGATTGGCCCCGATGGCAATCTCAATCTTGAGCCCGATGTGGAAGCTGACGAACTCGATTAAGTTTTGAACTGAGTCAGGACAAGCGGGGGGATCCTCCTCCGCTTGTTTTCTGGTGTTTACCTGTGTTTGAACTGGGGCTGTGATACACTGGCAATGACCTTGAATAAGGAGCTTTCATGCCCGAAATTACTGTAACAGCTGAATGGCACAAAGAGCGCTTGGATCATTTGCTCAGCTCACTTTTGCCCGAACTTTCGCGGGCCTATTGCAAAAAACTGATCACCCAGGGTCACATTCAGATCAACGGTGAGCCCGTCAGCAAAGCCGGGCAAGCGCTCAAAATGGGAGATGTTTTGGCTTGGGAAGTGCCGGACGCCGAGCCCCTGGACGTGATCGCGGAAGCGATCGACTTGGATATTGTCTATGAAGATGCCTCTCTCTTGGTGATCAACAAGCCCGTGGGATTGGTGGTGCATCCGGGGGCGGGGCATACTTCGGGCACCTTGGTCAATGCACTTTTGCACCATTGCAGCGATCTCTCTGGCATTGGGGGCGTCGAGCGTCCGGGGATTGTCCACCGCCTCGACAAAGAGACCAGCGGCCTCTTGGTGGTGGCCAAAACAGATCAGGCCCACCGGCATTTGTCGGCGCAATTGCAGTCGCGGGACATGAAGCGGATTTATTGGGCGATTGCCGAATTGGGTTTTTCCGAGACCCAAGGCGAGGTTGAAGCGCCGATTGACCGTCATCCAGTCGATCGGCAGCGCATGGCCGTGGTGGATGGGGGGCGTTTTGCTCGAACCCATTGGCAGGTCTTGGAAAGCTTAAAAGGTTATACCCTTTTAGAGCTGCAATTGGACACGGGGCGTACCCATCAGATTCGTGTCCATCTCAAACATATCCAGCACCCTTTGGTGGGAGACGCTGTCTATGGGAGCAGCCGCAAACAGCCTTTTAAAGTCGAAAGGCCGCTTTTGCACGCCCGCTTTTTAAGGTTTTTTCATCCCCTCAGTGGAGAGGCTTTGTCATTTGAAGCGCCTTTGCCAGCCGACTTTATGCGCATTTTGACCCTGTTGCGGGCGCGCTGAAGACAGTTGCTCTCAAAATCGCCTCCTGGCTATACTAAGGGCTATACTAGAGAAAGTTGGAATCAGGTGTGAGGGACGTTGATGTCTGTAAATGATCCTCTTCAGCACTGGCTGCAATTGGCAGAATCTCATTTGCTGCTGGATCAGCTCAAGCTGGCTGAAAAGTATTTTCGCAAAGCCAGTCGCGAAGACCCCACCCATTTGCGGGTTTTATTGGGGCTGTCCCGGATTGCCCAAAAACGCGGAAAAATCCGCGAAGCCATGCAACAGGTGGAATACGCACTCAAAGTTGATCCCCAGTATTTGCCCGCACTTTTGCTGCTCGCTGAGCTGTATCGTTTACAACATGCGCCTTTGCGAGCCTTGCCTCTGCTGGAGAAAGCCTATGAGATCGCGCCCGATCACCCCGAGACCTTGCTTGGGCTGGCCCAAATTTTGGTCGGTCAGCAAAACTGGCAGCGGGCCCGTTTTTTTGCCAAATTGCTGACCCAACTTAAACCCGACATGTTGCCTGCTTGGGAGGCCCTGCGCGATCTGGCTGCTGGAGAAGGGGATGTTTTGACCTTTGCAGAGGCCTCCAATCAAATTGTCCATTTGGATCCCCGGCGCAGTGCCGAAGGCCTGAAAGACGATGACTTAAAGCGTCAATGGGATGACTTGGTCAGCAGCAGCAGTCCCGATGACGCGTTACTTATGCCCGATTATTCGCCCCAAGAGCTGGAAGCCCAGCTCGATGCCTTAAAACAAGCCTATCATCAAGAAAGCTAGTTGAACCATGGTTAAAGCCTCCCGTATTGTCACTGTTTGTGCCGCCAAAGGCGGTGTCGGCGCTAGTTTTGTCGCCAATAACCTCGCGATTGGTCTTGGTCTTGCCAGCAAAACCCCGACGCTTTTGATCGACTTGGATCTGCTGCAAGGCGGCAGCCAGGCCAGTTTGCTCTCTTTGGAACGAGAAGTCGAAGAGCGCCATTTGGGCAAGTTCTTTGGGCACCGTCAGCCAGATATTACGGTGCTGGAATCGCTGCGGGTGGCCCATGCCCGTTTGCCTGTGCATGTCTTGGCAGCCCCTTCGGGCAAAGGCCGACAGCCCATTGGCGGCCAACAACTCTACGATCTGTTGGTGATGGCCAATGCCCTCTATCCCAATATTGTGATTGACGCCTCTCAGCCTGCGCTCAACAGCCTTTTGGGGGTCTGTATCGACTGCTCCAGTACGGTGCTGCCGATCGTGATTCCAGATATTCTCTCCCTGCAATCCACCTCCCAGTTCTTGCACGAGGCCGAGAGCCGTCACTACCCTTTGAATAAATTTCAGCTCTTGGTGAATATGGCCGATCTCTCCCCCGATCTCAGTGCCGAAGAAATTGGCGGTTATTTTCAGGAATTGCTCAAACGGCCGCTCGAACTCAGCTTGCCCTTTGACCCGGTGGCGGTGATCAAAGCGATCAACCGGGGGGTGCCGGTGATGCAAAAATCCAAAAACGAAAATCTGGTACAGGCCTTTGTGCAGACGGTCAAAGCCCTGCTCAAGGTCTCGCCCGTCGATGTCTCCCAGATCCACATCTCACTAACCACCGATGCACCTGTGGTCGATGAGGCTCTGCCTGTTTCCACACCTGGTGAAGCTGCACCGCAAACCAAGGCCTTGACCAAGGTGCAGCAGCGTGCCGTGGCGGGCTGGAGTGCCGAGCAGACACGGCAGGTCAAACAGCAATTGCACAAACGCCTTTTACAAGAGGTCAAATTGGGTGAAATGGAGCTGGACAACCCTGCCAAACGCGAAGAAGTGCGCAGCCAATTGCGTGACAAACTCGCAGAGATCATGCTCACCGACAAAATTGAAATTGCCTCGCGCAAAGAGCAATTGCTGCTGATCGAAGAATTGCTCGACGAAGCCTTGGGGCTTGGGCCCCTGGAGGCCTTGCTCAAAGACGAGCAGATTACCGAGGTCATGGTCAATGGGCCCAACCATATCTTTATTGAGCGCAAAGGCAAATTGGAGCTTTCGAATCGCCAATTTCTCGATGAACGCCAATTGCGTGTGGTGATTGACCGGATCGTGGCCCCGATTGGTCGCCGGATTGACGAGTCTTCGCCGATGGTCGATGCCCGTCTGGCGGATGGCTCGCGTGTGAATATCGTGATTCCCCCCTTGGCCCTCGATGGCGCGGCGATCAGCATTCGTAAATTTCCCTCCGATCGTCTCAAGGCCGAAAACCTGGTGGGGATCGGCTCTGTGACCCGTGAAATGATTGAATTCTTGCGCAGCGCAGTCGAAGCCCGCCTGAATATTCTGATCTGTGGTGGCACGGGTTCGGGCAAAACCACTTTGCTGAATATTATGTCTTCGTTTATTCCCCATGGGGCCCGTATTGTCACCATTGAAGACGCGGCAGAGCTGCAATTGCACCAAGAACATGTGATTCGTTTGGAATCGCGCCCCGCCAATTTGGAGGGCAAAGGCCAGGTGGCAATTCGCGATCTGGTGCGCAACTCCCTGCGTATGCGTCCCGATCGGATTGTGGTGGGCGAAGTGCGTGGCGGCGAGGCTTTGGATATGTTGCAGGCCATGAATACCGGCCACGATGGTTCGCTGACAACCTGTCACGCCAATGCCCCCCGTGAGGCGCTCTCGCGCCTTGAGACCATGGTCTTGATGTCGGGGATCGATCTGCCGATCCGGGCGATTCGCGATCAGATTGCCTCTGCTGTAGATTTGATCGTGCATCAGTCGCGTCTGCGGGACGGCACCCGCAAGGTGACCCATGTGGTGGAGGTCTGTGGCATGGAAGGGGATGTGATCTCCACCCAGGATATCTTTAAATACGAGCAGATGACCGTGGATGCCAATGGCCATGTGATTGGACGCTTTAAACAGGCTGAGATTCGGCCCTATGTGCTCGACCGCTTTGTCACAGCCGGGATTCCGATACCCGCCTCGTTTGAGCTGGGGTACCAGCCAGCGGCCATGCAGGACGAACCGCTCAGCCCCGAAGAAGCCGACTTACTCAGCCCCTTGGAGCAGAAACCAGAAAAAAAAGGTGGCTTTTTCTGGCAAGGGAAATAGGGCTTAGAACAGTTTTCCACCAAAGAGGGTTCTGTACTCGGCATTCACTTTATTGGCGTAGGTCGGAACATTGGGATCGCCGTAGCGCTTGAGGGCTTTTTCGACCCCACGACCGAGCCGGGCGCGGTCGTTGAGTTCGTAGCTCATATATGCCACAGAACTCCAGACATTGGCTTTGATATTATACCGTTGGTTGATCGAGCGGGTGCTTTGGATAAAATTGTCTTTGTGTTCGGTGTAAGGGGCTGTGCCTCGGTTGCCTTTGCCAATACCGGCCATAAAATGCACCTGGCGGATCGCTATACTTGTCATTTGCCCGAGACCGCCCGCACCTGTGTGGCTGCGGGCACTCGGATTGATCCCTCCGCTCTCATGGGCATAAAGGGCCAGCATCATTTTGGGGTCGACGCCAAAGGCTTTGGAGGCCGCATCGAGTTCTTTCGCGATTTCACGCATTTGTGCTGGGGTGGTTTTGGTACGCCCTGTATTGCCCAGTTCGCGGTGGTGCTTCTGGTAGCGCTGCATGGCTGCCAATAATTCTTGGGCACCTGTTGTCAAGCCCGTGGCATCTACGGCTCCGGTTTCGCTGGGAGCATTGACGGGGGCTGTGCTGTTGCCATTGTCTGGTTTGGGAGGCGGTGTGGCCCCATTCTTTTGGGGGATTTTGAGCACCATGCCTTTGTGCAGGGCGTCGGGGTTTTTCATAATATCCCGGTTGGCGTTATATATTTCCATATAGCGCTCAGAGTCGCCAAGGGTATCCAGGGCAATGCTGCTCAGGGATTCGCCGCGCTTAACCGTGTATTCGCTGTAGGCCGGTGCTTCGGGGGGCGTTGTGGGGGCAACGGGGGCTTCTGGTTTGACGGGTGCGGGTGTGACTGGTTTTTCTGGCTGTGCGGGGGCTGCGGGCACAGGGATTTTGAGGGTCATGCCAATGCGCAGATCGTTGGGGTTCATCAGATCGTCGCGGTTGGCATTGTAGATTTCCATATGCAGATTGCGATTGCCGAGGTATTTTTTGGCAAGATCACCCAGGTTTTCGCCGCGTTTGACTTTGTGCAAAACGAATTGAGGCTCTTCTGGCTCAAGTGAGACAGACGCTGTTGCACTGCCTTGGACCCCGATATTGAAGGCATCTTTTGCATCCAGGTTGGGGGTGGGATTGGGAAGGAGCGGGGGAGTGACTTGAGAGGTGGGCTTCTGGGAAAAAGGGGTGAGGGTTTTGTTCAACTGTTCAAGCAGGGGAGACGGTTTGGAATAATCAAGTCTCGGCATTGAGGCGCTCCTTGGGTTAAATGAAAGCACAGGCATAGATTATTAAATGCATATTTTTTAATTATAGTCCAAGACAAAAAAAACTTGTCTGATGAAAGTGTTGTATTATGGCTTATTAGTTAAATAATTTCTAATTTATACTTACATATTCTTATTGTGTGTGTTAATTTGAAGTTGTCAGGAAAATAACTGACCCAAGTTTCTGAGTGGGTAGTCCCGCTCAGAGGATGTTTTCCGGCGGATTTACCGCCCAAAGGAGTCATTGATATGCAACGCACCACCACCATCCGGGATCTCTGTGATTTGCTGAAAAACCACCGCATTCTCATGTAATTCAGCTTGGATGTCTCGCTTTGTTTTGGAGTGGAACTCAGTCTGGGCCCCACTCCTTTTCCATTTTGAGGGGAGTGAATATGTTATGCTGAAAACGCTCTCCAAGCTCGATTGAGCCGATGTAAAAAACAGTGGAGTAGTCTCCTTTGTGACCCCCTTTTCCCCGTTATCCCCCGAAAGCCTGACCTTTCAAGCTGCTCGCTTCAACTCCGAAACGGCCCTCAAGGCCCTGCACCAAAGCGGCTGCATCTTGATCCGCTCGCTGTTTAACCCCACCCTGATCGGCAGCTATCTGCGCCGCGCTGAGCGGGTCTTCGCCCTGCGCCAAGCCGAATACACAGCGGGAACCCTGCCCCAGGGATATCACAAAAATTACGATTATGGTCGCATGACCTACCTGAGCCTACGCGAATTGGATTTGCCCCACGAAGTGCCCTTTCGCTTTGTCGATCTCGTCGCCAAATCTCTGCTGATTCCTTTCTTGCGCAGCTACTATGGCAGCACTGTGTGGTGGAACCAATTGGAGAGCAATATGCGTCTGCAGCATCCGGGTTTGCCCGAGCTGCAAATTCCTTTTCACCAAGACGGACCGTTTTTGCGCATGCCAGAGTATCCCCAGCTCAATTGTTGGTTGCCGCTGGGGGCTGCCGGGCAAGATGCTCCCGGCCTGGAAGTGGCTCCGATCGGATTAAGTGAACTTTGGCCTGTGATTCCCGCCGAAGCGGAAGCCGAAAATCCCCTTTATGCCAGTTATGCGCTCAAGACAGAAAAAGTCTTGGCCGCCGTGGGCAGCCCGGAGCGGCTCTGGCATCCTATGGTTTGGCCGGGAGATGTCTTGATCATGGACAGCTATGTCTTGCACCGCACCTATGCCACAGCTGAGATGCAAAAGCCTCGCTACAGCGTTGAATTGCGCAGCTTGCCCGCCAATGGTCTGTCTTCAGATCTGCGCAAGCAATATGGCATGAAGATGCTGGGTTAGGGCTTAAACGACTATGCGGGTTCTTTGCCCATTTGGGTAATCGGCTTCTTGCGCAAATTGCTGTCTTTGCGCGGAAAAACATGGGGGGTGAGGCTGCGTTTTTCGAAGATCACCAGCACCCGCTGCAAATCGGGTGGCAGGGTATAAAGATAGGGCTCTACCAAACGGCCCCCCAAGATGCCAGCTGCCACGGTTATATCTGCCATTTCGTCCTGGTAAGAAGGACCTTTCATGGCAATAAACTTGCCACCCCGTTTGAGCAGGGGCAAGGCATATTCAATTAACACAGGCAGGGTGGCCACAGCCCGACAGACGACCACATCATAGCTTTCGCGGTGGGCCTTGTCGCGCCCGAGCACTTCGGCCCGGCCTTGCAAACAGGTGGGAATTTGTTTTAATTCTTCGGGAAACTCAGCCTGCAGCTCTTTGCAGATCTGCTCTACCGCTCGCACCTTCTTGCCGACTGAATCGAGCAACGTGAGCTGCCAATCGGGTCGTATCAGCCAGAGCGGGATGCCCGGTACACCGCCGCCGGTGCCCAAATCCAAAATCTTCAGACCCGGATCAGCGGGCAGGACATCCAGCAAGGTGACGGAGTCTTGCAGATGTTTGCTCTCAAACTCTGCCGCATCGGTCACACGGGTCAGATTGAGCATCTGATTGGCTTTCATCAGAGCCTGGTAAAAAGCCTCAAATTTGGCCCGCCATTCGGGCTGGATTTCAGAGGGCATTTTCAAACCGGGCCAAAAGCAAACCGCTGGGCATTTTGGGGTAAAAATACGTCGATTTGGGGGGCATGGTTTCTCCGGCCAAAGCCACACCACAGAGTTCCTGCACGGCAGTGCCGTTGAGACAAAAACCAATCTGGCCGGTCTGGTCTTGCAGCCAAGTACGCACCTGGGCCCAATCGGGAGAGAAGAGGATATAATCGGGGTCTTTGGCCCAGTCTTTGGAGAACTCCAGTAATTTATACAGGACCAAATCGTGTAAGACCGAGACATCCATGCCACGATAGCTGACCGAGCGTTCGGGCAAGAGGCCATCGGGCAAGCCTTTTGGGCGGCGCATCAGCCAGCCTTGGCCATCGCGCTCCATGCCAATACCGGTTTCTTCGGCGGGGATCTCTGCGAGTCGGGCGGGCAAGGCGGCAGGCTCGACGCTTTCAATCGAGAAATACGCACCCAGGCGTTCCAATAAGACTTCTTGGGGGGGCAAGGGCACACTCGGCTTGAGCAGGCGGTGGGTGGGCAATACGAGCAGTCCGGGATCGTAGATATTGCTCAGATACATACAGACCGAATTTTGGGCGGGATACTGAGCCGCTTCGTCTGCATGTTGGCGCTTGTAATTGAGGGTGGTTTCGTAGCGGTGGTGGCCGTCTGCGATATACAGTTGGCGCTCTTGAAACCAGTGCTGCACCTTCGCCAGGGCCTCCGGATCGGCATCGTACCAAATGCTGTGGCCAATGCCGTCGCGGTCTTTGAATTCAAACAAGGGGTCACGGGCCTGAACGGTCTCGAAATAGCCGTTGAGAAAGCCTTCGTGATCGGAGTAAAGCGCAAACACAGGGCTGAGGTGACTGTGGGTGGCCTCCATCAACTTGAGGCGGTCGGCTTTGGGGCCCGCCAAGGTTTTTTCGTGGGGCAAAACGGCCTGGGCCTCAAAGGGCAGGGCTTCGCAGAGCACGAATAAATCTGTGCGGCTCAGCTCGCGGGAGCCGTGTTGGTAGTGCAGAGTGTGTAAATAAAAGCCGGGCTGGGGGCTGTGGGTAAATACACCTTCGTTCAACCAACTTTGAAAGGTCTCAGCAGCGCGGGTATAGACGTTGTGGCTCTCATTGTCTTCGGCCTGTTTTTGGCCAAAGTCGATGCGAATAAAATTGTTTGGGTGGGCGGCGTAAAAGGCTTCCTGTTGCTGGGGAGAAATGACATCATAAGGCGGAGTGAGAACCTCTGCCAAATTATTTAAACGTTCAGGGTTATAATAAGTGGCCCGAAAGGGTTGAATATTAACCATTGGCTTCGCTTGATTGCTGTTCTGGAATAAACGAACGCACTTTTTCAATCAGCTCTTTCATGTCCATTTTCATATTCAGGCCGGGACGGTTGGCTGAATATTCAATCAGGGCAGACCAAATCAGGGCCCATTCGCCGTAGCTGAGAATGGTTTCACCGAGCAAATTGGAGAGATTGAGATCGAGGGCTTCTGCCAAATGTTTGACTTTTAAGACAGGCCATTCGAAGAGTTGACCGGTATTGCCGCTTTCCAGGTCTTGGAGCTCAGCCACGGTCAATTGGGCAACACGCGCCAATTCATCTAATTCCAGTCCTTTGCGCTTGCGCGCGTCAACCAAATGTCTGAGGATGTCATCATTCATAAAGCAGTCCCTTTCTCTAACAGGTTTGAAGCGAAGGAGGATACCACGGGTTCTAATACGCCAGTATGCCACAGCCTAGTAAATAGTTTAGCAAGTTCCGGATCAAATTGTGTGCCTGAACACTTATCTATCTCGGCAACTGCGTAATCAGGAGCAAAGCGCTGGCGGTAGGCCCGATCACTTAACATGGCGTCAAAGGCATCGGCAACGCGAATGATCCGCGCCAAAAGTGGGATTTCTTGACCTTTGAGCCCTTCTGGGTAGCCGCTGCCGTCCCAATTTTCGTGGTGGTGCATCACCAGTGGCACAATCGGCTCGAAGGCTTTGATGTGTTTGAGCATCTGCACGCCAATCCGGGGATGGGACTGAATCAGGCGCACTTCCTCTTCACTCAGGCTTTGCAAATGGTCTTTTTTGAGCACGGCATCGGCGATACCAATATATCCGATATCGCTGAGCAGACAGCCTTTGGCGAGAATGTCACATTGGTTGGCATCCAGTTGGAGGGCTTCCGCCAGCAAATGGGCATAGGCCCCAATGCGCTGGGAGCGGCCCCGGATAAACGGATCCCGCGCCTCTAAAGCAGAAGCCAGACCGTTGATCATGTCCACGTTCATTTTCTCGATCTCATTTTGCTGGGCCCGGTTGGACTGCGAGGCCTGATCCAGGGCTTCGGTGTATTCCAGCAATTGGGCTTTGAGTCCCTGCAATTGGGCCTCTTTTTCGGCGTTGGAATGGGAGAGGGCTTTGACATCGGACAGCATCTGGGTCATTTGTTGGTGTTTGACGTAGATCGGATTGACCCTGGGCAATTCCAAAATAAAGGTTGAGCCGGTCTGTTTGCCCTCTTCGACTTCTAAACTCAAGCGTCCGCCAAGCAGGTTCGAAAGGCGCTGAACCAGGGTAAGTCCCAAACCCAGGCCCCCGTGTTCACGGGTGAGGTGGTCCTCTTGCTGGTAAAAAGGGTTAAAAATGGCTTCACGGATCTTTTCGGGAATACCAGGGCCATTGTCGGAGATCATCACCGTGAGCAATTTTTCTGAGCCAATCACCATCACGCGGATATGGCCTTCTTGGGGGGTAAATTTGATCGCATTGCTGAGCAATTGCAGCAAGACCTCTGAGAGTTTGCCCAGGTCGGTGGTCAGCGGGGGCAGGTTTTCTTGGATCGAGACCTCGACCACCTGTTTTTTGCCCTGAAAAGTCGGTTTGAGAATATTCACAATTTCGCAAATTAATTCCTGGGGATCCACCGCTTCGTGGATCGCCGAGGGGACCTTTTCGGGTGGGTTGGCTTCGAGATTGCTGAACAGCAGCAATTCATCGATGGTGCTGTGCAGTTGTTTGACTCCCTGATCAATAATCGTCAAAAAACGGTGAATGTCCCCCTTCATTTCGGGGGTTTCGAGGGCTATCTCAATCATCTCCAGCGAGGCCGAGACGTAGGTCAGGGGCGTGCGCAGCTCATGACTGATCAGCGAGACCAGGGAGGACTTCATCCGCTCATATTCACTGGCGGAAAGATTGGAGGGGGGTTTTTCTTTGGCGTTCACGGTAAAATTATAACATGGCCATCCTGGCCGATTATGATAGCACGAAACGGACTCATTTGAATGACACCACTTGACGCATTAATTCTTGGCACGGTCGAAGGATTGACTGAGTTCTTACCAGTTTCTTCAACCGGACATATGATTCTGGCCTCTGCCCTGCTTAAGCTTGAAAACACAGAGTTTTTGAAAAGTTTTGAGGTGGCGATCCAATTGGGGGCTATTGTGGCAGTGGCACTGCTCTATTTTCGGCGCTTTTTGCAGGGCGCAGCCCTTTATAAAAGGCTCTTGGTGGCTTTTCTGCCCACGGCCACAATTGGTTTTGTGCTGTATAAACTGATCAAAGGCTATTTGTTCAACCCCTGGGTGGTCAGTATTTCGCTGATTCTGGGCGGCATTGTCTTGGTTGTTTGCGACAAATGGATTGAAACCCGCCCCTCTTTATACGAGCCCGAAGAAATGCCGATCAAACAGGCGCTCTGGGTCGGTTTGATTCAATGTTTGGCCATGATTCCCGGCGTTTCACGCGCCGGTGCCACCATTTTGGGTGGGCTCTTACATGGTTTGGACAAAAAGCAGGCCACCGAATTTTCGTTTTTGCTGGCGATTCCCACCATGATGGCCGCCACAGGCTACGACCTGCTCAAAACCGCCCATGCCTTTTCGGGGCAAGAACTGACCACGCTCGCCATTGGCGGCGTGGTGGCGTTTGTCTCGGCCTTGCTGGCGATTAAGCTCTTTATTGAGGGCGTGGTGCGTTTTGGCTTTCGCTGGTTTGGTTGGTACCGGATCGTGGCGGGCGTGCTCTTTTTAATTTACGCCTACGCTTTTTCCTTGCCAATGCACAGCTGAAGCGGGTTTAATCCGCGCTTTAATAGCCAACTCGGATCACAGAATTGCGTTCGCCATGGGGGGTGAGGACCGAGTCGCCTTGGGGGTTGAGAATCCAATTTTGACCGTTGACCACAAATTTGTATTGATGTACCCCCGGTGGCAAATCCAGGCTCAAGTGCCATGCTCCCTTGCTGCGGCTCAGGGGCAGGCTGTGGGCGGCCCAGCCATTAAACTCACCCGCCAGCGCCACACTTTCGTAGCCCTGATCTGCCAATTCAAATTGCACTGGCAGGGGCTGCCAGCAGGTGTGCGCAAAGCGGGCAATGTCGCCAGCGACTTCGGGGGTATTAAAGCCGAAGCCGAGGGAGTGACCCATGCCATCATAGAGCATCAGTTTTTTGCAGGGGGCAGAGATTTGCTCAAAGGCATAGAGGGCGTTTTTGACTTTGACCGAGGGGTCGTCGGCCCCGTGTAAGACCAAACTGGGCACCTGCAGGCGGTGCAAGGTGTGTTCGACCTCGGCGGTGCAGGCGGCAACCTGATACATCCAGGGGCTTGATGGACGGTAGCGCTCGCTGTTGAGGGCGGGCGCACTCAACGCCACCACGCCAGCGATGGTGTCACGGCGGTGAATGCCGAGCAAATAGGCCAAAGAACCGCCAAAAGAAGAACCGACCACAAAGACCCGCTCAACCCATTGGCTGAGAAAATCCAGGGCCTGTTCAGCGGAGTGATAGCAGTCTTGCCAACTGATGGCCCCCGATTGCAATTTGGGCAGATCTTCGTGGCCAGCCAGCAAAGGTGCCAAGACGGTAAAACCCTGTCCCAGCAGGAGTTGTCCCAGGGCTCGGTGGTTGCAAGGGGTGGCCGCTGAACCGTGCAGCAGCAACAGGCCGGTGGATAAATCGGGCTGGTAGTGCATAAAGGGCAGGTCACTTTCACTGAGGCCAAGGCTGCGGTAGTGGGTTCGCCATGTTTCGAGGGTTTGCTGGGGATGTGTCATGTTTTTTTCCTGTACTTGAAATTGGGCCTGTGCACAGCTATTTTAACTCTCCTTCAAGCCACCGCAAAATTTTCGTACTTTGCCCAGCTCTCTTTTTCAAGCTGTTATAATAAGCCCAGCCTTCGACAGGAGTTTAATTTATGAAACCGTTTTTCAAGCCCGCTTTGCTGGTTTCCCTGGCACTTTTGGGCCTTCTGGGTGCTTGCCAAGTTCCTCAGGCCCCGACCAGTCCCACGGCCTCGGCCAAGCCCAGCGAAGACACCGACCCTCCCTGTTTTGTTGCGCTGCAATGTATTGTCGACAATACGAGTGACAATGCCCTGCGCAAAGAGGCCCAAGAGATCATTAACCAATTGATTCAAACCACCGAGCCGCGTTTCACCCAGATTTGCCTGACCCGTTCGACGGAATTGCTGCCCAAACAGCCCTCTTGCCAAAGAAAATTATAAGGTGATTTTGGGGCATTGATCACGGTTTTTTCGCCGAAATTGGTTTATTCTAGAGCTTAAGGTCAATCTGAATCTGAACCCTGATTCTTGTAATCGCACAAGCAAACGCAGCTTTCAATGCAGCACCAATCTCAGTCTGACCCCGGTTCACAGACTGGCGGGTGGGGAATGTCTTCCCCACCGCTGGCCGGTCTGTCTTGTCTGCCCTTTTGGGGCTTTTTTCCTTTTTTGAGGCCAAATTTGTGACACTCCCCCTCTGCCTGATTACCGGCAATGCCCACAAACTGCGCGAAGCCCAGGCCCTGATGCCTGAAATCTCGGGCTGGGAGATTGACCTGCCCGAAATCCAGCACTCAGAGCCCATGCCTGTGATCGAGGCCAAACTCCTGGCCGCGCTCGCTCTGGCGGGTGATCGCACACGGCTCTTGGTCGAAGACACCGGTCTCTATTTGGCCGCTCTCAACGGTTTGCCCGGCCCGCTGATCAAGTGGTTTTTGGCACCAGGCAAACCCGGTTTAAATGGGCTTTGGCAGATCGCTCAAGCTTTGGGAGAGACAAAAGCAGAGGCGATTACGGTGATTGGCTATCTCGAAAAACAGGCAAGTGGTCTCAAGATTGCCTATTATACCGGCTCTATATCGGGCCAAATTGTGGCTCCACGGGGCGAAAAAGGCTTTGGCTGGGACGCGATCTTTCTGCCCGAGGGCAGCGACAAGACCTTTGCCGAGATGGATGCCGAGGAAAAATCCCGGTTCAGTATGCGCGCATTGGCCTTGACACAGTTGCGCAAGAGCTTATTCACGGTTTAAATTTGAAGCAGTGGGTATTCTGAAAACTGCTGATGCCGTTCTCTTGAAGCCCTTTTGCTGAAAAGCAAAAACCCAAACATAAGCAAACCTGTGATCATGTTACAATAAGGGTATATAAAGCCTATATTAAGGAACTTCTCCCATGTCTCAATTTAAAGGCGCAGACTTTTTTCTGCTGGATGACCTGCTTACCGAAGACGAAATCATGGTGCGCAACACCGTTCGGGATTTTGTCGAAGAAAAATTTAATCCCCTTGTCACCGAACATTTTCGCAATGGCACCTTTCCCCAAGAAATTATCCCCCAATTGGGTGAGCTTGGCCTGCTCGGCCCCTCGATTGAGGGCTATGGCTGTGCGGGACTGAATGCCGTTGCCTACGGTCTGATCTGCCAAGAACTGGAACGCGGCGACAGCGGCCTGCGCAGCTTTGCTTCTGTGCAAAGCTCGCTGGTCATGTACCCGATCTATGCCTATGGCAGCGAAGAGCAAAAACAAAAATGGCTGCCCCAATTGGCCAAAGGCACCAAAATTGGTTGCTTTGGTTTGACTGAGCCCGATTTTGGCTCCAATCCGGGTGGGATGATCACCCGCGCCCGCCGCAAAGGGGATGGCTATGTTCTCAACGGCGCCAAAATGTGGATCACCAATGGCTCTGTGGCAGATATTGCCGTGATCTGGGCCAAAGACGACGACGACGAAATTCGGGGTTTCTTGGTGGAGTGCGACCGGCCCGGTTTCAAAGCCATCGATATCGAAGGCAAATTCTCGCTGCGGGCTTCAGTGACCTCTGAACTCGTACTCGAAAATTGTGAAATTCCCCTCGAAAACGCCCTGCCTCTGGCTGTGGGTCTCAAAGCCCCCCTGGGCTGTTTGAGCCAAGCCCGTTATGGCATTGCTTGGGGTGCGTTGGGTGCGGCCATGGCCTGTTATGACACGGCTCTGAGTTATGCCAAAAACCGGATTCAATTCGACAAACCGATTGCCAGTTTCCAATTGGTTCAGCAAAAACTCGTCACGATGGTCACCGAAATTACCAAAGGTCAGCTTTTGGCCTATCGTTTGGGGCAGCTCAAAGACCAAGGCAAAATTCGCCATCCGCAGATTTCCATGGCCAAAATGAACAATGTCAAAATCGCTCTGGATATTTCCCGCGTGGCCCGCGATATTTTGGGTGCCAACGGCATTGCCGATGAGTATCCGATCATGCGCCACATGAATAATCTGGAATCTGTGTTTACTTACGAAGGCACCCACGATATTCACTGCCTGACCATTGGCCGCGATATCACGGGCATTGCTGCTTTCGAATAAAGATTGAGATTGGGAGTGCCTATGAAACCGTTTTTCAAGCCACTGCTTTTAACGACTGCTGCCGCTTTTGCTGTGTTGACCCTCTCGGCCCAGGCGCCTTTGCGCACCGCGCCAGAGCAGCAGAATCACAGTGCAGAAATCGATCCCCAATTGTTGCTGGCCGCCAAAGATGCCCTGGAAATGTTAAAAAGCAAAGAGGGCATCTTTGTTGATGTGCGCAGCCGCTTTGAATACAATGCGGAGCATATCCAAAATGCGATCAGCTTTCCCTACAAAGCCATTTCCATGACCAACCGCTTTCCCTTTCCCAAAGACAAAGAGCTGATCATGTACTGTGGCTGCCCGCATCACCTTTCGGGCATGAGCGCGGAAATCCTGAAAAAACAGGGCTATAGCCGGGTCAAGGTGATCAACGAAGGCTATTGGGGTTGGAAGCAAATGGGTTATCCGATTGTTCAGGGGCCACCCGAAGCGCTCAAACGCATTTCGCAGGCCATTGATGGCCGTCTGGTGGATGCCCGCCAACAGCCCTTGGCCTACCGCGATGTCTTTGTCGAGCACCTGCCGACGGGGCAACTCGAAGCCACCCGCACCGATGCCCAGGGCCACTTTCGCATGCAATTGCACTTTGCCGCAGTGGCCCCCGGTGAAAAACTGGCAGTGGGGCTCAGCCACAAAACCCTGGCCCGTTTGAGCCTGAGTGAAATGGAAAAGCCCCTGCTCTTGAGTTTGCCACTCGAAACGGCACTCAAACCCTGATTTTTTGCACGTGCGCTAGAAATTTTAGCCTGATTCGTTTATGATAGAGGCCAGAGGGATCTATGCTCCCCTGGCCTTTTGACTTGGTCTTTTGACTTTGTTTCCTTGGCTTTTCCTGTCGGGAGCAGACAACAGGAGGTTGATTCATGTCTTCTATTTCATTTGGTGGCCTGGCTTCTGGGCTCAATACCGATTCGATTATTCAGCAATTGATTTCAATTGAAAGCCGGCCCCTGGGGCTTTTGTCTACCCAGCGCACGGCTTACCAATCTCAAGCCTCGGCTTATAAAGATCTCAACACCCGTTTGAGTGCCTTGGAGAGCAAGGCCTTTTCGCTGACCCAGATCAGCTCCCTGATTTCGCGCAAAGCCACTTCTTCCAAAAGTGAGTCCCTGGTGGCGACGGCCAATGCCGATGCCGTGACCGGGGCTTACCAAATAGAGGTTTTGCAATTGGCCACAGCTACCCGCCTGCAAACCGGCACTGGGGTAGGCCAGGGCAATGGCCAAGGTGGATTGGTGGATGTGAGCACCGATTTCTCAAATGAAGCCGTTAGCTTGCTCAACAGCAATAACCGCCTCAAAGCAGATATCACAGAGGGTTCCTTCTTTGTCAACGGCCAGCAAATTACAGTCACCAACGCCTCGACCCTCAACACCATTCTGACAGATATTCAGACCGCTACAGGCGTGACAGGTGCCCTGAGCTTTGACCCTGCCAAAGGCGGTCAGGTCTTGCAGCTCAGCAGTGGTTCGCTGATTTCTGTCAGCACAGGCACCAGCAATTTTTTAGAGGCCTTTAAACTCGACAGCGCCTCTTATGCTGCGGGTAATCTGAGCAGCACCGATGCAGTCAATGGCTTACAAGCCGGTCTCAACCTCGATGGCTCCGAAGGTCTTACCAATTTGTCGCAAGCAGTGGGTTCGGGTACCCTGACCCTGAATGGTGTCAATATTGCTTATAACGGGGCCAGTGACAGCCTCAATGATCTGGTTCAGCGCATCAACCAATCCAGTGCTGGAGTCAGTGCCTCGATTTCAAATCTGGGTGCGGGCAAAGTGGTTCTGACGAGCAAATCCACAGGTACCCAGGCCCTCAATTTTAGCGATAGTGGCAATTTATCTGCCGCTTTGGGTTTTTCTGCTGCCAATTCGCAGGTCTTGGGCGCTTCGGCTCAGATCAAAGTCGATGGCGGGGCTGTGCAGTTTTTTAACCGCAATTCTGGTATTCAGGCTGATGGTCTGACCGGTGTGACTCTGGATCTGCGTGAAGCCAATCCAGGCAATCCCTTTACCGTCACGATTACGGCTGATGCTGACGGTGCTGCCAGTTCCATGCAGGGCTTCGTCGATCAATTTAACAATGTGGTCAAACGCATCAACGAATTGACCGCTTATAACTCGGCCACCAAAGAAAAAGGCATTTTACTTTCGGACTTTACCGTCAACAATGTCAAAGATCGCCTGTTTAAATTGGCTTTTTCAACCGTTACAGGCCTGACCCAAGGCTCAGATAATGGTTCTCTGTCTGAATTGGGTGTGAGTACCGGGGCTTTGGGCAGTACCCCCGGTACGACCTCCGAATTGCAATTCGACAGCGGCAAATTTAAAGCCGCGCTCGAGAATACACCCTCTCGGGTGGCTCAGATTTTGGGAGCCAGTGAGACCTCGGTGGGAAACACGGGTGTGATGGCGAAGTTCAAGAGCTATCTCGATGGTCTGAGCAACGCCACCGGCGTCTTCAGCCAAAAAGAAAAAGTGGTCACAGGCCAAATTGAGCGCATCGACGATCGGATTGAACGCCTGACCAGCCGCTTGGCCACGCGTCAGAAGATGCTCGAACAGCAATTTGCCAATATGGAAAAGGTTTTGTCGCGTTTGCAAACCCAGCAATCGGCTCTGAATAACTTAATTGCCAGCACGCAACAGCGGCGCTGATCTGCCCACTGATCTGCCCAATTAAGGACAGCTTTTTTTACAGGCGCTATTCAGGCCCAATCCGCAGGCTTTTTGCCAATCCGTTTGGGCCGAAGCGCATTGTTTGAGGGCTTTAAATATATCCCCGCGATTGCGGAAATAGAGCCCTTTGGTGGGTTCGTTGGCAATCGCCTGGGTATAATAGCTCAGGGCTTTGTTGTAGTCTTTGCGACGCTCGTAGAGATAGCCCAGATTGTTATGGGGAGAGGCGTATTGGGGGGAGAATTCCAGGGCCTTGTTGTAGTATTCTTCTGCTTTGGCACCATCGCCTTTGTCGTCGTAGGCCAGGCCCAAATTGTACCAAGCCGTGGCGTATTTGGGTGAAAGCCGAATCGCCTCTAAATAGTCAACGATGGCCAGGTCATAATTTTTTTGGTTGTATTGGCACAGGCCCCGCAAATTGTACGCTGAGGCATATTCGGGTGAGCTTTGAATTGCCTGATTCAGCGCCTCAATCGCCGCCGGGTAATTTTTCTGTTCGCTGAGAATCTCAGCTTTGTTGTAGGCGGGCAAAGCATACGTGGGGAAGAGCCGCATGGCTCGGTCAAAGGCTGCCAGAGCCTCTTCGTTTTTGCCTTGCAAGCGGTAGACTTCGCCGAGATTATTATAGGGGTATTTATAATCGGGTTTGAGTGCGATCGTGGCATTAAAATCTGCCAGGGCCTTGTCGTAAGCTTTGACTTGGATATACGAGAGCCCGCGGTTGTTGAGCGAGTCGACATGTTTGGGTTGCAGGGCCAGCATTTGGCCAAAGGCCTTGATCGCCGCTTGGTGGTAGTTCATTTGGGCGTAATTCCAGGCGATATTGTAATGGCTGAGGGGGTAAGTGCTGGGTTGCAATTCCAAGACCCGTTTATAATCAGCGATGGCCTGGGCGTGTTTGGCACTTTTGCCCCGGCAAAAACCCCTGCGAAACAGCATCTCCGCATCGTTGGGCAGGGTTTGCAGGGCCTTGTCGAAATAGACCTCCGCCAGGGCATATTGCTCAGCGTCGTAATAACTATTGGCTTGGCTGCGGGCATCTTGGGCCGAGCCGGGGCGGGCTGTTGGGGTGAGCGGGGGTGAGGGGCTGACAGCCACCGCTGCAGGGGGTTGGCGCATTTCTTTCAGACCCAAAAAGCCGATCAGAGTCAGAGCCAACCCTGCGACAACAAAGATCGGCATGCGGCTTTTCGGCAGCGGGGTGGATTTGGCTGTCTGGTTGATACTTTGGCGCGAAACCAGTTTTTCAAAGGCCTGTTTGAGTTCTTGCGCCGAAGTGGGGCGTTTATTTACGTCGGGATCCACCATGCGATCCAGCAATTTGGCAAATTCGCCAGAAATATTGACATGGGGGCGAAACTGAATCTTGAGGCCTTTTTTTTCAAATTCGTCGGGCTCGCGGTGGGAGAGCAAAAAGATCAGACTCATGCCCAGAGCGTAGATGTCAGAAGCAGGAACCGCATGGCCTTCCATTTGCTCTATTGGCATATAGCCAAAGGTACCCACCACTGTGGGGGTGCCTTCTTTTCGCATCAAGGTCTCTTTGACTGCACCAAAATCGATTAAAAAAGCCCGCTGATCTGCCGTTAACAAAAGATTGCCCGGTTTAATATCGCGGTGAATGATCGGGGGCGAAAAACCGTGGAGATAGGCCAAGACATCCAGGAGTTGAATGCCAATCTG